>FCOD02000049.1 GCA_001544655.2 Caballeronia turbans | reverse complement strand
TAAATTGCGCGCTGTGCTTGCTCATAAAAAACACCCCAAGTCGTTGGACGGTTGTCCAACTTTTGGGGTGCAGTTCATCGCGCGATGCGGGCTTTCCGGTGCGCCGAGCGTTCAGGGCTTGGTCGTCGATGCTGCGTCCGCACCCGCCGCATGCGGGCGATGATGCCCGCGGCTGTGCTTCGACTTGCCGTGCTCGTCGCGGAAGCTCGCATCGGCGAGTTTCTTCTGCTCGGGCGAAAGGCTCGCGTAAAGCGGCTCGAAAGCCTCGACGAGGCGCTTCGTGCCGTCCGCGTTCGCTTGCGTGATCTGCTCGTATTGCTTCATGTCGTCGAGCGCGGACATGGTGTCGCGCTGCGCGATGCGCTGGCGATACAGATCCGCCATCGTGCGGCCGTTGTCGCGCATCACGTCGGCGAATTTCGACCATTGTCCTTCCTGCTGCGGCGTGATCTTGAGGCTCGAATGCAGATCCGCGATACGCTCTTCGACGCGCGCCTCGCGCTTGCTGGCGGCCGGAGCGGATGCCGCGGTCTGCACGGCCGGTGCCGATGCCGCGGCGGGCGCCGACGACTGCGCGAATACCGGGCTCAATGCGCAGAAAGCGGCCAATGCAACAAGTGTTCTTTTCATTCGGGTTACCTTCGATCGATATGGGAAGCGGCGTGCTTCGTAAGCTGCGTTGAAAGGCAACGCGATGAGCACGCCATCGGCGGATATTAGTATCACGATTGCATGCGGCTTCGCCCGCATTGCCACAACTGCTTACATTCGATACGTCTCTGGAAATATACGCAGTGGATACCTTGTTGAGCATGCGGGTCTTCGTCGCCATCGTCGAGGCAGGAAGCCTGAGCGCCGCGGCCGAGCGCTTTTCGATCTCCGCGCCGATGGCCGGCAAACATCTGCAGGCGCTGGAAGCGCGGCTCGATGCGCGGCTTCTCGTGCGCACGACGCGGCGTCAAAGCCTCACGGAGATCGGCCGGGAATACTACGAACGCTGCCGCCGCATTCTGACGGAAGTGGATGCGGCCGATGCGCTCGCCGAATCGATGAGCGCGACGCCGCGCGGCGTACTGCGCGTGACCGTGCCGCTCACGTACGGCGTGCAGTTCGTCACGCCCGCCGTCACCGAGTTTCTCGCGGCATTCACGCAGATCAGCGTCGAGCTCGACCTGACCAACCGCATGGTCGATATCGTCGAGGAGGGCTTCGATGCGGCCGTGCGCATCGGCACGCTCGCCGATTCCAGCTTCGTCGCGCGTCCGCTCAAGCCGTATGCGATGACGGTGTGCGCATCGCCCGCCTATCTCGCACGCGCGGGCACACCCGCGTCGCCGGCCGATCTCGCGAGTCACGAGTGCCTCGGTTTCGTGCATCTGGGCCGCGAGGCGGGCTGGCGGCTCGAAGGCGAGAACGAGGCCATGCACGCGCATCGCACGCAGTCGGCACGCTTTCGCGCGAACAATGGGCAAGCGCTCAAAAAGGCGGCGCTCGCGGGGTTCGGTCTCGTGCTTCAGCCCCATGCGCTCGTCGAAGACGAGTTGAAAAGCGGCGCGCTCGTAGCCGTCCTGCAGGATTGCCTGCCGAGGCCGTCGCCCGTGCATCTCGTCTATCCGCGCGACACGCGCGCGACGCCCAAGCTCGCGAGCTTCGTGGAATTCATGGTGACGAAGCTCGGCGTCTGAACGGCGTGCCTTCCACGACGTCTCGGCGATAATGCAGAACACAAAACGCCGAATGCCATATCGCATTCAAGACACATAACTCAAAACGCAGAATGCCTACGGAGACGCCCCCATGAGACCGCCGCGCCTCGATCAGCTCGACGACATCGACCGCAATCTCGTCGCGCTCTTGCAGATGAACGCGCGCGAGAGCGTCGCGAATCTGGCGCGGCAACTGGGCGTCGCGCGCACGACGGTGATCGCGCGCATTGCGCGGCTCGAGAAGAACAACGTGATCGCGGGCTACGGCGTCCGGCTCGGGCAGGACGTGCTCGATGCGAGCATTCAGGCGTATGTCGGCATCAAGCTCATGCCGAAGTACGGGCGCGATCTGCAGAAGCGCTTTGCACGCATGCCTGAGATTCAGTTGCTTTGCGCGGTGAGCGGCGAGTTCGATTACGTCGCGTGGCTGCGCGCCGATTCGCCCGACCGGCTGAACGACCTGCTCGACGAAATCGGTGCGCTGGAAGGCGTCGAGCGGACCACGACCTCGATCATCCTCGCGCGGAAGATCGATCGCGCCGGTTGAGCGCAGGCGCTGCATATCGCAGCGTTCGATCGTCGAAACGACGAAAAGCATCGTCGATGCGCATCATTTTGCGTCTAGGATCAGTATTCGCGCGCTCCTAAACTGTGTGAAGAAGGGCATCGGATCGCCCGCCATCCGCACAGATAAAGGAGATGAAAATGAAAGTGGCCCTCGTCGGCGCCGGATTGATCGGTCAAAGCATTGCCCATTTGCTGCGTGAAACGGGGGACTTCGACGTCGTCGCATTCGATCGTGACGACCATGCACTCGCGCTGCTCGATGCGCAAGGCATCCCGACGCGCCGCGTCGATTCCGCCGATACGCCCGCGCTGCGCCAGGCATTGATCGGCTTCGATGCGCTCGTCAACGCGCTGCCGTATTACCTTGCGATCAACGTCGCGTCGGCGGCGAAAGCGGCGGGCGTGCATTATTTCGATCTGACCGAGGATGTGCGCGCGACCCATGCGATCCGAGCGATCGCCGACGATTCGGAACTCGCGTTCATGCCGCAATGCGGTCTCGCGCCGGGTTTTATCGGCATCGTCGCGCATGATCTGGCGAAGCGTCTCGACGACGTGCGCGAAGTGAAGATGCGCGTCGGCGCGTTGCCGGAGTTTCCCACCAACGCGCTGAAGTACAACCTGACCTGGAGCATCGACGGTCTCATCAACGAGTATTGCCAGCCATGCGAGGCGATCCGCGAAGGACGCACGCAATGGGTGCAGCCGCTCGAAGGTGTCGAACATTTCTCGCTCGACGGCATCGAGTACGAAGCGTTCAATACGTCAGGCGGACTCGGCACGCTGTGTGAGACGCTCGCGGGGAAGGTCGAGACGCTCGACTATAAGTCGGTGCGCTATCCGGGGCATCGCGACCTGATGAAATTCCTGCTCGACGATCTGCGCATGTCGACCGACCGCGACGGTCTCAAGACGATGCTCAAGCGCGCGGTGCCTGCGACGACGCAGGATGTCGTATTGATCTTCGTCACGGTGACGGGCATGCGCCGCGGGCAACTCGTGCAGGACGTCTTCACGCGCAAGATTTTCGCGAAGGACGTATGCGGCTCGCCGATGAGCGCGATTCAGATCACGACCGCTGGCGCGATCTGCGCCGAACTCGATCTCTTCCGTGAAGGCGTGCTGCCGCAAAGCGGCTTCCTGCGTCAGGAGCAGGTGCCGCTCGACGCGTTTCTGAACAACCGCTTCGGCAAGCTGTACGAAGGCGCAAACGCGGTGGCGACGACGCGGCAACTGGCGGCTGCCTGAACTTCATGACGCGGCGACCAGGCGTGCGAGCAATGCGTCGCGCGCCTGATCGGACGGCGCGGTGTTGTCGAACATGACGAGCGTCTGCGCGAGCGCCGCGTCCGGCACGAAAAGCCGCTGACGATACTCTTCCCAATGCGCGAGCTTGTATGCATCGTTCGGATCGCCACGCGCGACGATGCGCTGGTGCGCCACGTTTTCATCGACATGCACCCAGACGACGCGAATGGTTACGTCCTCACCGATGCCGAGCCATGCCCGATCGAAGAGACGTTTGCTGCGCACCTCGCGCGTTAGCGGCGCGACGATCGCCACACTCACGCCGAGCGCGAGATTTTCAGCGGCGGTGTTGATGAGACAGCGATACTCCGGATCGCGAAAATGCTCGATGAAAAGCGGACTGTCCCGATCGTGCGGGTCGCCGGTCAGGGCGCCGATCGCCGCTGCGCTGTAGGGGCCGTAGAGCGTGTCCTTGTCGAGCAGGCAGAAGGGTTCGCCGGTCGCCTGCATGAGCGGCGCAAAAAGCTGCCTGGCGAGCGTCGTCTTGCCCGTGCCGGCATGGCCGCAGAAAAAAATCAGATGCTTCACGCCTGATCGGTCCTCGAGGGATGAGTTGCCACGCTCATTCAGCCGAGCGCGCGCGCTGATAACGGTTCATGAGCGGGGTAGCGGTGATGCCATGCACGATCACCGACGCAGCGATCGTCGCGATGACGTACGGCACGAGCGGCGCGGCCACGTCGCGCGGCGCATGTTCGAGCGCATAGAGCAAATAATAAAACGAGCCGACCCCGCGTATGCCGAACCAGCTCATGAGCCGCCTTTGCACGCCCGTCGCATGTGAGCCGATGAGCGATGCCTCGACCGCGGCAGGCCGCAACACGAAGAAGAGCGCGACGATGAGTGCAGCCGCCTTCCACGTGAACAGGTCGCGCCACATCGTCGCTAGCACGGCGCCGACCATCAGCATGACGGCCACTTCGGCGATGCGTTCCAGTTCGATCGTGAAACCGTGCACGCGCTCGGCCATGAACGCGTGCGCGCGCTCCGGATCGGAGGCCGCGGCGCCGACGTCCTCCGCGTCGATGTTGCCGACCGCCTGGCGCGCGGACTTGCCGCCGCTTTCTTTCTGTTCGACACGGCGCATCGAGAGACCGGCGGCAAAGACCGCCAGAAACGCGTAGGTATGCAGCAACTCGGCGACGCCGTACGACAACGCGATCAACCCGAGCGCATAGAAACCCTCCGGCCCGAGCGCCTCGCCGTGGCGCGTGCGCAGATAGGCGACGCCGCGCACGGACAAGGCACCGAGCAGCCATCCGATCACGAGCGCGCCTGTAATGCCCCACATCGCCTGCAACGCGAAGCTCCAGATCGACGCCTCGTTGGAAGTCGCCCCGAAATTGCACACCGCGATGCCGAGCAGGGCGAAGGGCAGCGCGATGCCGTCGTTGAGGCCGCCTTCGCCCGTCAGCGAGAAGCGCAGCAGATCGATGTCGCCGGGCGCTTCCACCTGTACGTCGTGAGCGAGCACGGGGTCGGTCGGGGCGAGCATCGCGGCGAGCAGCAGCGCCGGTCCCCAGTTGAGCCCGAGCGCATAGGCGGCGAAGAGCGTGAGGATCGCGACCGTGAGCACCATCGCGACGAAGCCGAGCCGGATCGGCAGAATCCAGATGCGGTCGGTGGGCGGCAGGCGCAGCCGCAGGCCGATCGCAAAAAGCGAAACGAGCATCGCGACTTCGGTGATGCGCCTCAGAA
The DNA here is from genome assembly GCA_001544655.2 of Caballeronia turbans. Classification (GTDB taxonomy): domain Bacteria; phylum Pseudomonadota; class Gammaproteobacteria; order Burkholderiales; family Burkholderiaceae; genus Caballeronia; species Caballeronia turbans. The sequence goes on along the minus strand of FCOD02000049.1, from coordinate 19,769 downwards.
CGGTTGCATCGTTCGCAAGGTCGAGCGTCAGCAGATTGGCCGCGCCGGGCCCGATTGCGAAGCCGATCGCGAGATAGAACATCGCGGTGCTGATCGGCAGGCGCTTGAACGTCGAACTGGCGAGGCCCATGAAAATGAGCACGCCACCGACGACCAGAAACCAGATCGTCTCGATCATGAATGCCTTTGGGCTTTGGGTGCTGAGGGTTGAGCGAAACGCGCGCCGTGACGCGCGTCGGTCGCTTCGAGGGCAGCACGCGCCATGCCCGTGGCCGGAAAGACGCTTCGGGCAGGGTCGCTGCCTGCCCGACGACTTGCGCGTAAGATGCATTTCGATTCCGGCATCGCGATTCGTCATCTGCTTCATTCGCACGGAGAATCCAGCATGGCACAGCACTTCGATGCGGTCGTCATCGGCACGGGGCAGGGCGGCTCCCCGCTTGCCGTGCGGCTCGCGCAAAGCGGCAAGCGCACCGCGGTGATCGAGCGGCATCTGTTCGGCGGGACTTGCGTAAATGTCGGCTGCACGCCGACCAAGACTTATGTCGCGAGCGCGCGGGCGGCGCATGTCGCGCGCACGGCGGCGCAGTATGGCGTGATGATCGGCGGCGATATCACCATCGACATGGCGCGCGTGAAGGCGCGAAAGGACGAGGTGATCGGCGGCTCGCGCACGGGCATCGAAGCGTGGCTGCGCGGGACGGAGAATGTCACGGTGTTCAAGGGACATGCACGCTTCACGGGGCCGCACGCACTGTCCATCGAAGCGGCCGACGGCTCGACGCAGGACATCGGCGCCGATCTCGTCTTCATCAACACGGGCACGCGCGCGGCCGTGCCGGAGATCGACGGGCTCGAACGCGTGCCGTATCTGACCAATTCCACGATTCTCGAGCTGACGGAAGTGCCCGAGCATCTCGTCATCGTCGGGGCGAGCTATATCGCGCTCGAGTTCGGGCAGATGTTCCGGCGCTTCGGCAGCCGCGTGACCTTGCTCGTGCGCGGCGAGCGCATTCTGACGCGCGAGGATGAGGACGTAGCGCGCGCGATGCAGGGCGTGCTCGCGCGCGAAGGCGTCGCGTTTCGGTTCGGCGCGCAGATCGGGCGCGTGGAGCCGTCGGCGGGTGGCGTGCGCATCGTGTGCGGCGATGAAACCATCGACGCCTCGCATCTGCTTTTCGCGACCGGACGCACGCCGAACACCGACGATCTCGGCCTGACGCAGGCGGGCATCGCGGTAAACAGGCACGGCATGATCGACGTGGACGGGCAGTTGCGCACCAAAGTGGAAGGCGTGTACGCGCTCGGCGATGTAAACGGGCGCGGCGCGTTCACGCATACGTCCTGGAACGACTACGAGATCATCGCTTCGAATTTGCTCGATGGGGAGTCGCGAAGTGTCGACACGCGCATCATGGCTTATGCGGTGTTCGTCGATCCGCCGTTCGCGCGGGTGGGGATGAGCGAGGAAGAAGTGCGCAAGGACGGCCGCGAGGCGCTCATCGCGACCATGCCGATGTCACGCGTGGGGCGCGCACGCGAGCGCGGTGAAACCGATGGCTTCATGAAAGCACTCGTCGATGCGCGCACGCAGCGGTTTCTAGGTGCGGCGATTTACGGGATCGAAGGGGATGAGGTTATTCATACGTTCATCGATATCATGAATGCGGATGCGCCTTTTACTACGTTGCAGCGGGCTATGCATATCCATCCTACGGTGAGTGAGTTGATTCCCACTCTGCTCGAAGGGCTGGGGGTGTTGAGGTGATTTTTTTTTCGCCGGATCCCGTTTTGTTATTGGTTTATTAGCACTGCCCCTGTGCGGGGCGGCAGTTACTTTCTTTGCTGCTGCAAAGAAAGTAACCAAAGAAAGCAGCTCGTTAGGCCCGCGGTCACACGCAGTTTGGCCATGCTTGTCAGCCGATCGTGGGCTGCCTAAGTGTCGCCCTCATAGGTCCAACCGCGCTTGGATCGCACACGGTCTGACAAGCTAGTTGTTCAAACGCGCTGGTTCAGCACGAAACAGCGCCGGCACAGCGCTACGCGCTGCCGCAGGGTTTGCAACGGAAACCAACGAATTACCAATGCAGCGAGATAGAGCCGTTAGCAAAAAGAGTACGGGCAGACCCGATTGACCCAACGGCCGCGAAGCGGGCTGGAGCCATTTGGTGCTGAACCAGTTTGTTGTGTGGCGTGAGGTGGCGGACCGTGCGCGATCCAAGCCCGGTTAAATCTTTGAGGGCGACACTTAGGCAGCCCACGGTCACCTGGCACGCGTGGCCAAACTGCGTGTGACCGCGGGCGTGTGGAGCTGCTTTCTTTGGTTACTTTCTTTGCAGCAGCAAAGAAAGTGACTGCCGCCCCGCATAGGGGCAACGCTAATAAACCAAAAAGAAAACGGGATCCGGCAACCCAGGCCGAGGCAGACGCCGAGGCCGACGCCGACGCCGAGGCCCTAAACCCCCACCGAGGGTTTCGCCTCATCCTTCGCCACCACCTGCGCAGTCCGCGTCTCCGGCATCGCAAGCCAGACCATCAACACCGCAAGCGCGCCCGCCCCGGCGAGTCCGAAGAAGCTCATCGCAGTACCGAAGCGATCGGCAGCAAACCCCGCCGCAGCCGTCGAAAGCGTTGCCCCGACGCCCGCCGCAAGGCCGAAGAAGCCGATCGTCAAGTTGTAGTGCCCGCGCCCGCCCGCGACATCCGCCGCAATGAGCGGCAGCATCACGCCGAACACAGCCGCGCTGATGCCGTCGAGCATCTGCACCGGCACGAGCAGATACGGGCTGCTCACGCCCGCGAACAGAATCGCCCGTACCGGCAATGCGCAGAACCCGAGAATCAGCACCGGCCGGCGGCCCCATATCTGCGCCTGTCGTCCGACCCAGGGCGATAACGCCGCAACGATGAACTGCGGCACGATGATGCACGCCGCGATCACGAGTTGAACGTTGTCGCCCATGTGCGCGGTCACTTCGCCGGCGGCGAGATTCAGCATCGCCGCGTTCGACAGATGAAAAAGCACCACGCACGCCGCAAAAATCAACAGGCGCTTGTCCTTCAGCAACTCGCGCAAGGATTCGCGCTCTTCACCCTCGGGCGTGAGCCTGGGTTTGCCGGCCGGTGCGCGCGGCACGTCAGGCGGCGCATCGTAATGAATCATGCGCAGCGCGATGATCGCCGGAAAGGCGAGCGCGGCGGTGAGGAAGAACACCGAGCGCAGCGACAGATACTCGCCGAACGCGCCCATCAACGCGGCGGTGAGCGCGCTGCCGATCGACGCCCAGCGCGCATTGCGGCCAAGCCGGTCGCCGAGATCGGCCCGCGAGACGAGGGCGAGCGAGATCGCCGCCATCGCCGGAACGAGCATGCAGCTCGCGAAGCCGTGCAGCACTTCGGCGGCGAACACGGGGACGAAGGTCGGGCTCGCAGCGAGCAAAAGCGCGCTCACGATGATCGCGATGATCGCGGAGAGCGCGGCGAATTTCTTGTTGCGCATCGCATCGACGAGCGCGCCTGCCGGCAACTGGCTCGCCATCGCGCTGATCGTGCCGACGGAGAGCATCAGGCCGATCTCGCCCTGCGTCCATTTGTTGGCCGCGAGGTACGAAGCAATGAAAGGGCCGAAGCCGGTCTGCACGTTGGCGACGAAGAAGTTCAGCCAGTCGAGCGCGCGCAGACTGCGTGCAATTACCATGTTGTGAATCGGTTCTCGATGTCGTTATCCGTTATCTGGCCGGGCGCGCGCCCGAAGCCTGCGCCGGCGCCGCGCCGGACGCGCCGGCCGTGCCCGACGAAGCCGGCGCCGGCGCCGCGCTCGCAGCCGTTGCCGGCGCAGGCGCAGGCGCGGGCACGACGGGCGACACGATCTTGATCGGCTGCTCGGGCGCGTAGGTCGGCGCGGCCTTCAGTTGCGCGTCGTTGAAATCCATCTGCAGTTGCCATTGCTTGTTGCGCGAGAGCACATGCAGGTCGCCCCAGTTGGCCGCGACATGCCGCTTGTCGCCCGCGAGCGAGCTGGACAGATCGAGCACGAGTGCCTGGGGCTGCGCCTGAGCATCGACGAGCACGTCCACCACACGCCCGATGCGCGCGCCATTTTTCTGCGACACCGTCGAATCGACGAGCTGCGTGAAATTCGCCGGCGCCTCCGCGATGGGCTGCGGCTTCGGCACCGGATCGGCCGGTTTGCCCTTCGCCGGCGGCGGGGGCGGCACGAGGGTGATCGGCGCGGTCTTCGAGTTCGGCGTGAAGCGAAATGCCGTCCACGGAAAATTCACCTTGCGGTCGCCGACACCGAGGAAGCCTGCCAGATTCACCATCAGGAGCTTCGGCTTCGCGGATCCGTCGATATACATGTCCACCGCGCGGCCGACGACCTTGCCTTCGGGGCGCTGCACCTCGGCATCGAGCAGGCCGTGCAGCTGATCGTGCTGCATGATGCGCGTCGAAATGATCTGCGGCGGAGGCGGCGGCTCAGGCGGTTCCGGCGGCGGCGCAACGGCCGGCTCGGGTGGCTTCGGCTTGACGACGCGGCGCTTCGGCTTCGGGGCCGGCGCTGGCTTCACCGTGGACGCCGGCTCCGGCGCCTGCACGGCGGGCAAGGGCTCTTCGGGCTCGCCGGAGCCGGCTTCCTCGGGCGCCGGAATATACGAATGCTCGACGATCGGCGCGGGCACTTGCTTGGGCATCAGCCCGCATGCGGAGAGCGCGAGCGCGGCGGCGACCGGAAGGCTTGCAGTGAGACGCAGCGCGCGCAACATGCGCGCAATGGCGACGATGAGCGCAGCCACGCCGGATATCAGCCGCGCGGCGGCACCGAAGGCGCTGTCTGCCCGACACGCTCGCGCGGGCGCGTGGTAGCTGATCGGCGACGCATCACCCCGATGCGAGATACCGCCTGTCATCGCAAAAGCTCCATGGTTCCGGGTCACCTGCTTGTCTGGTTCGTTGTTGGATCGGTGGTGGTCAGATCGATTCGACGTGCGCGAGGCGTCGCTCGTTCAGCGGACTGAATAATGCATGCAATGAACATCATGCCGGTCGAATGTCTTCATGCGTCGGGCGCTCGACTGCGCTCATCCGCTGCCCTTGCAAGTCGTGCCGCAGTGTCGGGCGCGCCCATCTTTTCGGCGGCGTCCCGGGCCGAGAAACCACCCGCATCACGCGCATCCGGGTCAGCGCCGCGCGCAATCAGCAGTTCGACGATCTCCACGCGGTTGAACATCGCCGCGATCATCAGCGCCGTGCGTCCGTCGGGCGATGCGCCCTCGACATCCGCGCCGTATTCGAGCAGCGTTTCGATCACCTCCCTGAAGCCCTTGAACGCGGCGCCCGCGATCGGCGTCTGGCCGTTATCGTTGCGCAGGTTCGCGTCGGCATGGTGCTCGAGCAGCACGCGCACCGCGTTCGCATGGCCGTGGTAGCTCGCTAGCATCACGAGGCTGTCGCCCTTGTCGTTGCGCAGATTGGGCGGCAAGCCCTTGTTCAGCAGCGCGTCGAGCATAAGCGCATCGCCACGGCGGGCGACATCGAACACTTCGCTCGCGAACGCGATCATGTCGTCGTCGGGGCCGTCGTTCGATTGCTGCGTCGGGTTCCGGTTCTGGTCGTGCTGCATGGATCACTCCATTTCGATCGCGTCGCTGCGCGGGACTGAGTTCGTCGGGATGCGTTCGGCGCGTGTCGCATCGCGTCTGCATTTCGAATGCACGTCGAATGCATTCAATCTGGCATTAGGAATGCAACACACATGCATGCAAAATGCGAATGCGGACGCGGGATCAACCGGGAGCATACACAGGTTTGCTTGCAGGCCGCGCTTTCCGCGCGGGCGCGTGGCCCGAAGCGGCAGCACGAATCGCGCCATGTCGGTGCGCCTTTGTGCCTCGGGAGCGCGCTGCTTGACGCTTATTCGCGCGTCCCGTTAGGCTCGATATGACTTTCACTCTACGCACGCGAAGTGCCATCGCATATGAATCAGGCATCATCCGGCCCGGGCGACACTGCACATTCCGACACCGCCGTGCGTCGCCGCGCGCCCGCTGCCGAACGCAATCGCGATGCGATTCTATCGGTGCTCGAGCGCGTGCTGCCGCGAAGCGGCGTCGTGCTGGAGATCGCGAGCGGCACCGGGCAGCACGCCGCGCATTGCGCGGCGGCGCTGCCGGGCATTGTCTGGCAGCCGAGCGATCCCGATGCGGAAGCGCGCGATTCCATCGCCGCCTGGCGTGCCCACGCAGGGCTCGCGAACCTGAACGCGCCGCTTGCGCTCGACGTGCTGAATGACGATTGGGGCATCGGGCACGTGGCGGCGATCGTATGCATCAACATGATCCACATTGCGCCGTGGGAGGCCGCCGAGTCGCTCTTTCGCTGCGCCGGCGCGAGACTGTCGGCGGGGGGCGTCCTGTACCTGTACGGGCCGTATCGGCGTAACGGTGCGCATACCGCGCCGAGCAATGAAGCGTTCGATCAGCAACTGCGCGCGCGAGACCCGCGTTGGGGCGTGCGCGACCTGGAAGCGGTCGCAGCACTCGGAGAAGAGGCCGGCTTGACGCTCGTGGAGACCGTCGCGATGCCGGCCAATAACTTCAGTGTCGTGTTCGAGAAGCGGGCTTAGAGCGGACCGCGCTCACGCTTCGCCCGCTCGCGCCACGAACACGCCGCGCCACGGCACGGTCGCCAGCAGGGACGCCGCGACAATCATCCCGCCGCCGATCCAGCCCGCCATCGACACATGCTCGCCGAGCCATGCGCTCGCGAAAATCGCGCCGAACGCGGGCTCGCTGCCCATCAACAGGGAAACGCGCGTCGGGCTGCTGCGGCCGATCGCGTAGTTCTGCGCGAAGAACGCGAAGAGCGTGCACGCGAACACGAGATACAGCACCGAGCCCCAGAACATGCCGTGACCGGTAAGCGCGGGCAAGGGCTGCCATTGCGACGGCGCGAACATCAGGGCGATCATCGCGCTGCCCGCTGCGACGACGCCCGCCTGCACCGCCGTCACGGTGAGCGCGGGCAGCGGCGCCGCGCGCATGACGCGCTTGGTCACGCAGACCGACAGCGCACGCAACGCGGCGGCGGCGAGAATGAGCCCATCGCCGATATTGAAATCGAAGGACAGCGCGCCGTCGCCCGCGAGCAGCCACGCGCCTGCGAACGACACGCCGACCGCGAGCCACTCCGCCGCGCCGGGACGGCGTCTTAGCAGCGCCCATTCGACGAGCGGCGTCAAGACGACGCACAAGCCGATGAGAAACGCGGCGTTCGCGGCGCGCGTATGCAAGACACCGAATGTTTCGGCCAAAAAAATCGAGAGCAGCAGCAGGCCGAGGACGAGCACGCCGTGCAGCGTCGCCGCGCTCGCATGCCTTAGATGACGCAGACTCACGGCGAGCAGGCAGAACGTGATGCCGAAGCGCAACGCAAGCAGCGCGAGCACCGGAGAGAACGCGAGCGCGGTTTTGACGATGCCGTAACTGCTGCCCCACACCATCGCGACGACGAAGAGCAGCAGATCGGAGAGCGGAAGCAGGCGTCGGGCGGGCGATTCGATGGACATATGGCGGCTCCAGGAGGGGAGCCGTCATTGTCGAATGATGCAGTCGAAGCGATAATCCGGTTCGGACGCACAGCTTTCTTGTCGCAACTGCACAAATGAGCCCCGCCGATCTTTTCGACCTGATGCCCGATATGGCCGTATTCGCGCGCGTCGTCGATGCGGGCAACTTCTCGGTCGCCGCACGGCAACTGGGCAGCACGCCATCGACGGTGAGCCGCCAGATCAAGCGGCTCGAAGAGGCGCTCGCCACGCGCCTCCTGGAGCGTTCGACCCGCAAGATTCGCGTGACCGAGTCCGGATATCAGGTGTATCGCCATTGCCGCGACATGGCAGCGGCCGCATCGGGCGCGGTCGACGCGGCGGGACAGTCGTCGGGCAAGCCGCAGGGGCGCGTCGCGCTGTCCGCGCCCACGGCGTATGCAAAATCCGTAATTCATCCGCTCGTGCCGGCGTTTCTCGCGGCGTATCCGGACGTCGATCTGCAACTCGTCTTCGCCGATCACGACATCGATCCGCTCGACAGCGATGTCGATCTCGTCATCCGCGCGACGAGTCAGCCGCCGCAAGGGCTCGCCGCGCGGCCGCTCGGGCGGGTGCGCTGGCTGCTGTGCGCATCGGCGGCGTATTTGCGTGAGCGCGGCGTGCCGTGCCAGCCGCGCGAGCTTGCGCATCACGACTGTATCCATCTGGGCGAAACCGCCGACGACAACCGCTGGCGCTTCACACGAAGCGGCGAAACGGTGACGGTCGCGGTGCGCGGGCGCTATATCGCCAATCACGCGGGCGCGCGGCTCGAAGCGGCCGAAGGCGGCCTCGGCATTGCGGCGCTGCCGGAATTCGCCGCCCGCGATGCGCTCGCGTCGGGCGCGGTGCAGGCCGTGCTCGCGGATTGGGAGATGCAGGCGCGCGCCTATCAGGGTCCGGTGTGGCTGCTTTATCCGCCCAACCGCTTTCTGCCGCCGAAGGTGCGCGCGCTCATCGATTATCTGCAGGCGCAACTCGCTGAGCGAACGTGAAGTGCGGCACCGTCCCGGCCATTCGGCACGCGCCGAAATGACCGTCGCCGTGTAGACTGCGAATGGTCGTTCAATGCGCCGCGTGTGGATGCGGCGCTCAATCCGATCTCCTTTCATCGGAGGCGTCGTACATGCACGCAGCGTTGCCGCAGGGCGAGCAGGAAGCCGGTTCCATCGATACACCGACGAAGCCGCCGCGCGATCTGCGCCGGGTCGACATTCATCCCGATCACTGGTATCCGCTCGCGTGGTCGAGCGAGGTGAAGACCGGCCATGCGCACGGCGTACGCTTCGCCGGCGATCCGATCGTGCTCGTGCGCACCGCGTCGGGCAAGGTGTTCGCGCTCGAGGACCGCTGCGCGCATCGTCAGGTGCCGTTGTCGGCGGGTGTCGTCGATGGCGAATCGATCCGCTGCTGCTATCACGGCTGGACCTACGACTGCACCGGCCGCTGTACCGATATTCCCTATCTCGGACGCGAGCGCCTGCCCAACGGCGTGCGCGCGTATCCGTGCCGGGAGGCGGGCGGGCTCGTCTTCGTGTTCACCGGCGATCCGGCGCGCGCCGACGCCGCCAAGTTTCCCGACCTGAGCTCCGCCACGGATCGCGCCTACAAGACGCGCCGCTTCGGCCGCGAGGTGAAGTGCCACTATTCCTTCATGCACGAAAACCTGATGGACATGAACCATCAGTTCCTGCATCGGCGGCAGATGGGCAGCATGCGCGCGCGTTCGCTCGGCAGACGGCGCGGCGAGGACTGGATCGAAGTCGACTACATCTTCGCGCGCGAGGCGGGCAAGCAGCCGATCGGCGAGGCGCTCGTTTTCGGGCAGAAGCGCGGCACGAAGCCCGACGACGGCGAAAAGGACGTAATGACGATCCGCACCGAATACCCGTACCAGACGCTCAAGATCCGCACCAAGGACGACACGATGGTGATGGATCTGTGGATCGCCTACGTGCCGCTCGATGCGGAGCAGCGCACGAACCGCACATTCGGTCTCTTGTCGATCCGCCGCCCGAAGATTCCGCTCCTGCTCGATGCCGCGTGGCCGCTGCTCGTCTGGTTTACCGAGCGCATCTTCAAGGAGGATCGGTGGATCGTCGAGCGCGAGCAGGAGGCGCATGACCGGCAGGGCGCGGACCACAATCACGAGGTATTTCCGGTCATCATCGAACTGCGCGCGTTGCTGACGGAGCGCGGCGTGCCGCACGGCGCGGGCAGAAGCACGGGCGACACGCGCCGCGTGCACTTCATTCAGCCGATCCACGAGCAGCCCGCGTCGTGAGAAGTGCGGCGATGCGCCGATTGCACGCTTCGCGCGGTGGCGCTATACAGAAAGCAGAGACCACACACGGAGGAACATCATCATGAACAGCGACCCGAACAGGCCGCGCGACGACGACGCATCGGGTATCGGAGAGGCGCATCCCGAGGTCGAGCATTTCGATGCGGCCATTTCACACGTCGACGAATCCTATGCCGCGGGCAAGATGGCGGCCGGCGCGGCGAAGGGCATTCTGTACAGCATCATCGAGACGCTCGGCACGCTCGTCGGCGATCCGGACCTGCCTTCGCACGCGCGTTCGGGCTATGAAGGTTTGCTCGAGACGGCGCGCGAACTGCGCTCGAAGATCGAGCATTAGCCGTTCGATCGGGCGGCGCAAGCTTGCAGCGCGTTCGCCCGATATTCAGCTTCGCGTTTGCGCATCGTCGGGTAGCTTTCAACATTTGCGATGCGCTGGCGCGTCCCGCCGCCTGAAAAACGCGTGCGCGCCATTTAGGCTGCACTCGGGCATCTGACCTTTCATTCTTCGACTTGCACCGCTGATCCTTGCAGCGCAGCAATCGCGCCACTCTCGCGCCAAAAGGCCGCGTCTGCCGATGGAACGAACGATCGCATTAAAGCAGTCCGGCGCGCCATCAATCAGCCTCGTTTGCATCCTCAGTTCGCCACGGTGTCGTCAGCTCAGCGTCAGTTTCATGCCCGGTTGCCCAATATCTGCGCGTCAGAAAATACTGGTTAACCAGACAGTGAAAAAAAACGACACCCACGAGCGTCTTTCTTTCCCATTCGGTCTGTAAGCCATACACTTGCCCACGATAAAAGTTACGAGTTGAAACATAACGAAGCCACCATTCGGGGGCACCGGTTCCACGACTCGCACGCAAGTAATTGCCCACCGCTTGAGGAGAGAAAATGAAGGGTTTCACACTGACCAAGGCCGCAGTCGTCGCAGCCACGGCGTTCGCCGCCGCGGCACCGGCGTTCGCGCAAAGCAGCGTCACGCTGTACGGTATCGTCGACGATTCGATCGTCTACCAGAGCAGCCAGACGAACCTGGCCAAGACGAACCCGGGCCGCTCGAACGTCAAGATGGCGTCGGGCATTTGGGCCGGCAGCCGCTTCGGCCTGAAGGGCGCGGAAGATCTGGGCGGCGGCAACAAGGCCATCTTCCAGTTGGAATCCGGCTTCGACATCAACAGCGGGCAACAGCAGTTCACCAACGCGATGTTCGGCCGCCAGGCATGGGTCGGTCTGACGAACCCGGGCTACGGTACCGTTACTCTGGGCCGCCAGTACACCTCGTACTACACGCTGCTCTCGCCGTATAGCCCGACCAACTGGCTGACCGGCTACTTCGGCGCGCACCCGGGCGATCTGGACGGTCTGGACACGATCTACCGTGCGAACAACTCGGTGGTCTACACGTCGCCGAAGTTCTACGGCGTGACGGTGAGCGGCTCGTACTCCTTCGCGGGCGTGCCCGACAGCGTGTACCAAGGCTCGACCTGGTCGGCGGCGATCCAGTACCAGCAAGGCCCGATCGGTGGTGCGGTGGCGTTCTCGCGCATCAACAACGCGGCCAACGGCGGCGGCATCTACAACAGCAGCTCGACGACGATCAACAGCACCGCGGCGACCGATGGCTCGGGCCAGCCGGGCGTGTCGGCGGTGACGGCGGGCTACCAGCGCGCGCAAGCTCAGCAGCGCTTCGCGGTTGCGGGCGGCTATCAGTTCAACAGCGCGTGGGACATCTCGGTCACGTACACGAACGTTCAGTACATTCCGGGCGTGAACTCGCTGTTCACGGACGAAGCCGTGTTCAACACGGCCGGCACGGTGCTGCACTGGAAGGCGACGTCGGCATGGGACTTCGCGGCGGGCTACAGCTATACGTGGGCGAGCAAGGCGAACGGCATCAACGACGCAGCGTCGTACCACCAGTTCAACCTGTCCCAGTACTACTCGCTGTCCAAGCGCACGGGCCTGTACGCACTGGAAGCATTCCAGCGCGCGAACGGCAACACGCTGGCAGTGCCTTCGGGCACGACGGCGAACCGTCAGACGGCAGCGAACGCGACGATCGGCGATGGCTTCCAGAGCGCACCGTCGGCATCGCGCAGCATGTTCGCGGCAGGCGTGGGTATCATCCACCGCTTCTAAGCGACGCTTCGCGGCGTGATGCATTAGGCATTACGCATGTTGTATGCAAAACCCGGACGCCTCGTGCGTCCGGGTTTTTTTTGCGCGCAGTGCAATCGTTGCCTCAGATGAACATTCCCCCCGACACCTCCACGCGCTGCGCTGTCATCCACCGATTGCCGTCCGAGAGCATCGCCACGATCGCACCGCCGATATCGTCCGGCAAACCGGCGCGCCCGAGCGCCGTGTTATCCGCGATGAACCGATTGGTGTCGTGATCGTCACGCACGACGCCGCCGCCGAAGTCCGTTTCGATCGCCCCCGGCGCGATGGTGTTCACCGTAATGCCGTGCGGCCCGAGCTCTTTCGCGAGATAGCGCGTGAGCACCTCGATTCCGCCTTTCATCGCGGCATACGCCGCAAATCCCGGCAACGCGAAACGCGTGAGCCCGCTCGACACGTTCAGGATCGCGCCTTCCTCGTGGAGATAAGGCAGGAGAGTCTGCGTCAGAAAGAACGGTCCCTTCAACTGGATGTTGACGAGCTCGTCGAACTGCGCGGGCGTGGTTTGCGCGAAGAGCGCATGAACGCCGATGCCCGCGTTGTTCACGAGAAAATCGAAGTTCTCGCGCTCGAAGGTGTCTTCGAGCGTCTTGCAGAGCGCGTCCCCGAAGGCCTCGAAGGTCTCGCACCGGGCGACGTCGAGCGCCAGCACGGCTGCCTTGCCGCCGCCTTTCGCGATTTCATCGACGAGCGATTGCGCGGCTTGCGCATTGCGGTTGTAGGTGCCGATCACGCCGCAGCCCTGCTGCGCGAGCTTGAGTGCGGCGCTGCGTCCGAGTCCGCGGCTCGCGCCAGTGATGACCGCGATCTTGCCGCTCATGGTTGCATTCACGGTGACTGCTCCTCTGTTTGCGTGCCCGATGGTTCAATGTAGGACGGCGCGGCGCGTGCAGGAAAGGCGCGTCGATGCTGCAACGCACAGGCCGCGGGCGCGGCCTTTGCTGCATTGTTTCGATCGATGCCCGGACCGGAGAATCGCACCATGGTCGATCATGAAAGCAAGGAAGGCAAAGCAGAGCGGCGCGCAAGTCTCGAACGCCCGTTCAGGCTCTTCGCGGTGGAGCAGCGCGTGCTCGCGCAGAACGTCGACGGCAAGGTCATCGACATCGGCGCGATGGATTCGAAGAACGGACAGTTCTGCGCCTGCATGGATTCGGGCGATCTCGTCACGGAGCCGAAGCGCAGCGCCGAGCTTGCGTTGAAGGCGCTCGCCGGCAAGCTGTCATTCGATTATCTCGACGGCCTTTTCACGAGCGAGCGCGAGGCCGAGGTGATGGGCCGTCTGCAGGATTATCCGAGCGTCGAGTTCGAGCTCGACGAGACCTGAAGCTCACACGCCGGGCGGCGGCCCGACAGGGGTGCCTCCCGGCATCGCCGTCCTTGCGGTGTTCTTCGCGAGACCCGTGGCGCGCAGCGCACCGCCGTCGGGTCGCGGGGTTCTCGCGGGCGGATCGCCGCGCGGCGGAAACATCGCGGCGACGAGCCGATCGACGAAAAAGAAGAATTTGTCCGACGCGTAGCCCGCGACGAACGCGATCGCGAGCGGCGACACTTCCTTGCCGCCTTCCAGCAGTTTGCTGAAAAGCCCGATCGAGATGCCGACGATGATCGCACTCGTCACGTGTGCGCGGTTGGCGACCTTCGAATGTTCCGGGTGGAACGTGTTGGCCGCCGAATCGGCGGAGAGCTGCCGCAGGATCGCGGCGCACGCGCCGAGCCACGCGTAGAGCACCGGCAACAGGAAGCCCGTCACCGCGCCGACGATCGACAGAATGATGTCGTTCGCATACAGCGCCATCGCGCGAATGTCCTGATACACCGCGATTTTCTGAAAGCCTTGCGCGACGGCTTCGACATCGGTCGGCAGGTGAGTGTCGCCGGGCTCGGCGCTAGGCTTCGCCAGCAGCGGCAGTGTGATTTCCAGCACTTTGCGCGCGACGTCGGGATTGCATTGCCAGTCGCCGCTCGTGGCCTTGCCGCCGTAATACTTCGGCGAATGCGACGTGCGATACGCGCCCTGGAAATTGAGCACGTTTTCCTCGGCGTCGCAGGGCGCTTTATAGGGACTGCGTATCGCGCCGAGCCCGAGACTCGTCGTGAACGCGCTGATGCGTGACACGTCCGCGAAGAGCTGGCGATTGTTGGTCGCGAAGCGCTGCAGTTCCTCCTTGATCTGCAAGGCGGGCTGCGAGTTCTGCAGCGCTACCACGGCGGCCGAGTCTTTCTTGTCGGCATCGGCAATGGCGACCGCGTGCGCCTGCAACTGGTTATGCAGCGTCAGCGCGGCTGCATCGTTCGCCTTGACGACGGTCGCGATATCCGTCGACACCTGATTTGCCACGAAGAGCAGACACGACAGCGACACGACGAGCAGCGTCAGCGCGATCGCCGAATGCGTGTAGATGCGGATCGCACGGCGTGCGCCTCGCCGCGCTTCGTCGCCCGCCGTTTCGGCGACGACGGGCGTCACCGCGTGCGCGATGCGGCTCATCGCGGCGTAGAACGCGCTCTCGATTTCGGGATTCCACGTGTGGTCCTGCTGCGCGGTGCGCGCCTTCGACATCGCTTCGATATCGTGCTCGTCGAGCGGTTTGCCATTCTTCGCGCCATACGAAACGAGGTCGCGGCAGTGATCGAGATCGACGACGATGCGTCGCCCCGGATACTGCACCGATGCCGCGATGCGGCTCATCGCGCCGTAGAACGCGCTGCCGATCGCACGGCTCCAGATGCCTTGATCGAAGGCGGCCCGGGCGCCGCGCACCGCATCGACGTCGGTCTTCTCGAGGATGGTCCCGGTTTCGGCCGCATGCGAGATCAGCGCCTCGCACTTGGCGATGTCCGCCGCCGCGCGCGGGCCGGGCTCGCCGTCGCTGAAGTCGTCGTCGTTCGTCTGGGCGTCGATGTCGGCCGGCGCGCCATGCCCGGTGAAGTCCGTCGTCGTAGTCGTGCTCATGCCGGTCTCCTCGTGTCCGGGCGGAGCATAGGCTGCGGGCGGACGTCGGCCCGAGCCACGCGCCTCGGGCAGATGGTTTCACATGCAACTACTTACGCGCGGCCGTCGAAAGCACTGCGTCGAAATCTGCGATTCGTTCGCATCGCAAACGTTTGATAGACGAATTCTAGGCATCGTTTTTTAACGACGTGTGCGGGCATGCGCACACAAGTCGTCAGGCGATGCGGATTCCTGAATTAATCTCCGACGGGCAGCGTTTTCAGCTGCGCGACGAGCGCCGGATACATGTCGAGAAAACCGGGCGCGCTCAAGCGTTGAAGCAGGCTCGGGTCGATTGTTTCATTCAACGCCGTTCCCGCTACGCGTGGCTCCTTTTTGCACACGGCCTGCAAAAACGGGTGATGCGCGGTGAACTCGGTGTACGAATCGATCGGCTGCGACTGGAACGCCTGCGGCGGTATCGCGATCGGACCGCCGATCGAAAGGCCGTGGTCCGCTGCCTTTCTGCGAAGCCACTCGGCGGGAATGAGCGGCAGCAGATCCTCGGGCGTGCGCGGCGGCGTGACGTAGCCGCCGCCCACGTTCGCATGCGCGCCCGCGAACCAGCGTTGCTCGAGGGGCAGATTGCTGCCGCGCGTGTCGGCGCCGGGCGTCCACAAGGTCGGCTTGTAGAGCGAGCGAAACTCGTTCGCGGCGATCGCGTGATAAGCCGCCCTGGTTCTGTTCGAGAGCGTCGTGTCGTGGAACTTGTAGTAGCTCGAAAAGCCCGGCACCGGCACGCCGTCGAGCGGAATGCCGAGTTCACCGACGGTATCCCATACGCCGATGAATTCGACATCGACTTCCCGCGTGAACTGCTTGCGGAACTCGACCACCGATTGATCGGCAGGCCCGACGTCCTTGTCGCGATAAACGCCATACGCCTGATCGATCGACTGCGGGCTCCAGTCGTTCGCGAGTCCGCATTTGCGGATCAGCCCGGCGAGGCTGCGCGCGGAATAGGCGCCACGGCTGAAGCCGAAGATGTAGATCTTCGCATCGGACTTGTAGCGCTGACATAGCCACGCGTAGCCGCTTTTGATGTTGTCGCTCAGACCGTCGCCGAACGCGCCGCCGAGAAACTTGTTCGCGAGCGAGAAAAGCCCGTTGCCTTGCGTGCCGACACCGGGGACATAGAAGGTTTCCTGCTGGTCGGTCTCGGGCGCGAGCTTATAGAGCAGATACGCATTGGTGCGGTCGTTGGGCTCGTTCCACGTGCCGTCGAAGAAGATGGCGAGATTCATGAGCGCGCGGGTCTCCGTGTGTGCCGTTCGTCGCGGCGCCGGTATGACAAAAGACGCCGTCAAGTAAGGAATAGGTAATTCGCGCGCGGTGCGCAAGCACGCGAACGGTGCAAACGGCGCTCATGCGAAGGCATGCTGGATTTTGGCGGAAAGACGAGGGATGCCAGGAGCAATGAAGCACGCACGCGCCGCGCCGCGTTGCGGCCGATGTGCGATCCTAGTCTCGCGGCGGCACTCGGGGCCTGCCGCGTTCAATCGCGGGGTGAATCATGAAAAGAACGCCTTTCGCCACGGTCATCGTCCTTGCGGCAGCGACGCTCGCCGCACCCGCTTTCGCACGCGACGACGGGCCGCGCTTCGCGCAGGACCGGCTCGATGCGCTCGTCGCGCAGCACAGGGAAGCGAGCCGTCACATCGCTCAAGAGACATCGCAGGACAAGCAGGCTCAGTCGAAAGCGCAGCGGCACGGCGCTTCGTAAGACGACTTCGCTTGCGGCCTGACAAGGCACCTCGGGTCGCAAAAGCCTTCGATGAACCGGCGTGCAACGCGCCGGAAGCGATCGTGCGCGCCAGGCTCCCAACGGTATGAATTTTGCGGCTTCGGCCCGGGTGTTCCGCGGCCGTGGGCCGTCGATCCTCCTTATCTCCTTCATATAGAGCCATGACAAGGAAAGCCTTATCGGTTGCCATTCTCTCCGTCTCCTTTCTCGCAGCAGGCTGCGCGGGCATCGGCCCGGGCCGCCTCAAGGCCGATCAGGTCGATTACGCCCGCGCGCTCGGCGATGCGAAAAAGCGTGAAATACTTGCCGCGATTGTCGGATTGCGCTTCGCGGACGCGCCGTCGTTTCTCACCGTGAGCAGCATCATCGCCGCGTATACGTTCGATACCACGGGCGGCGTCGTGCTCAATGCCGGCTCGGGCGCGCAGCCGAACTACGCGCAGGCGACAGGCAGCGTCTCCTACTCGAATCATCCGACGTTCACGTTCACACCGACGACCGGCGATGCCTATGCAAGCGCCTATATTCGTCCGCTTTCCCCTACGCTCGTATTGCCGCTCGCCGAAAGCGGCATTCCGATCGATCTGCTGTTGCGCATCACCGCGCAGTCGATCAGCGGCTTGCAGAATGGCAACGCACTGGGCGGGCCGAACGCATCGGGCTCGCCCGAGTTCTTCCTGCTCCTGCAGGCGTTGCGCAGGCTACAGCTGGCGGGCGAACTCAACATCGAAACGCGTAACACGGATGACAAGAACGGCAAGAGCGACAAGAGCGCGAAGGGCAACAGCCCCGACAAGGGCGGCGTCTTCATCACGCTAGGCGCGACGCGCAGCGGGTCGAACAAGGAAGTCGTCGAGGATCTCACGCTCGTGAGAAGGCTCCTGCACCTTTCGCCGAAGATGAAGACTTACGAAATCGTCTATGGACAGTCGTCGGATCGGAACCGCGTTCCGATGGTCACGCGCTCGGTGCTCGGCATCCTCACCGATCTGGGCGCGCAGATCGCAGTGCCCGACGAGCAGGTCGGCAGCGGCGCGACCAAGCCGGGCATCGGGCTGATCGGCGGGGAGACGCGGCCGACCATCATCGTGAAGGTGGGCGAGAAGGTGCCGCGGGACGCATATGTGAGCGCGCTCTATGACAAGTCCCACTACTGGATCGATCGCGGCGACTTCGATTCGAAATACGCGTTCACGGTCGTGCAGAACCTGATGGCGCTCGCGGAGGTCACGGACACGGCGAAGTCGCCGGTCGTTACGATTCCGGCGAACTGAGCCTGGCGGGGGATGGCCTGCTAACGCCGCTCGTATCGAATGTGTCGAATGCAACATGCCATCATGGATAAAGCATTTCGCATGCAAAACGCAACGGGGCGACATCTCGCGGATGTCGCCCCGTTGCGCCAAAGCCGATGCGAATTGGCTGTCGAAGCTGCGCGCTTACTGGCCGAAGTAGGCGCCGAGTGCACGCGATTGGGCGCCGGTCGTGCGACCCGACTGCGACGCGCCGTTAGCGACCGAGCCGTAGTCGCTCGATTGCGTCGGTGCTTGCGCGAGTTGCGTTGCGCTCACGCGAGCTTGCGCTGCCTGGATGTTCGACGGATACGACGGGTCGCTGATGTTCGGGTTGTAGCCGGCTTTTTCGAGTTGGACGAGCTCGGCACGCACCTGAGCGCGGGTGACGGGCGCATCCGACTGCTGCGCAAAGGAAAGGGCGGGAATGGCGAGCGCTGCGGCGACTGCGACGGTGGAAATGAACGTCTTCATGTTGACTACCTCCGATTCGGATATCTGATCATGCTGCCGGTTTGGTCTTAAGCAGCTTGTGAACGGAGTGTAAAGACGCGCGTTCCGAAGATCATTCTCGTTTCCGTTGAATGATCTTTGTCGATATAGGAATAATCGGACGGACGCGTTTTGCGTGGCGTCGAAATCGTTTTCGATTCCGCTCCGATAGAGCCTCGCTGCCGTTCTGCCGACGTTACGCTGCATTATGGATCTCCCCCGTGAGACCCTTTCTTTACTGATTTTGCAAAGATGCTTCCTTGACGCTGTGAATGATCATCCGCGGCTATGCCCCTACACTTCGGTCGTTCGCTCGGCATGTCATGAATTCGAAGCGCGCCGGGCTTCATCGGAATATCAGGGAGAGTCAAATGAAATCGTGGGTCAATGCAGTTATCGCAGCCGCCATCTTGTCCACACCGCTTGCGTCGTTCGCGCAATCGAGCGCACCCGTGAGTCGCGCCGAAGTCCGCGGGGAACTCGTCCAACTGGAGAAGGCCGGTTATTCGCCCATCGCGGAAGACGCGTCTTACCCGGCGAAATTGCAGGCAGCCGAAACGCGCGTCGCCGATGTGCGCCTCGCCCAAGTGCAGGCTGAAGGATATGGGTCATCGACGGGTGCGGCGTCGCAATCGGGCCGTGGCAGCAAGCGGGTCGATCCGCAGGGTGTCTTCTTCGGGCAGTGAACCAGTTCAAGATGCCCGCCGATCCGTGCTCGTAATGTGCCGCGTGCTGGTCGATTGCATCCAAAACTCGAAATGCGCTTCTCGGCGTGACTTACGCAAGGCGTGAAGCGACCTCCGCTGCCGGATAACCGGTGGTTTTGCCCAGTCCGTCTGTACGGCTGGGCTTTTTTGCGCGCCGACGCTGGGCGCTCAGACGTGTGATCGCATCGGGTTAACGCGATGCTATTTAAGTCGAAATAGCCGCAAGCAAAATTAATCAACCGGACGGTCGGTTAATAGTTATACTCGGCTCCATCGTATCTTAGAAAAGACGGTGGAACTCCGCATGTACACCCAATCCCTCGACCTCCCGAGTCCCACGCACACAAGCGAAGCGGCCCCTGGCGCCGCCGCACCCGAACAGGCCCGCTTTGACGCGGTGATGCAAGCCGACGGCAAGATCGAGCCGCAGGACTGGATGCCCGAGGCCTATCGCAAGACGCTGGTGCG
>FCOD02000042.1 GCA_001544655.2 Caballeronia turbans | reverse complement strand
TGGAGTCAATATACAAGTAACCAAAGAAAGCAGCTCGATACGCCCGCGGTCACACGCAGTTTGGCCATGCTTGCCAGCCGGTCGTGGGCTGCCTAAGTGTCGCCCTCACAAGACTAACCGGGCTTGGCTCGCGCACGGTCTGTCGCCGCGCGCCACACAACAAACTGGTTCAGCACCAAAAGGCTCCGGCCCGCTTCGCGGCCGACCGGTCAATTGGGTCTGCCCGAACTTTCGTTACTAACGCCTCCATCTCACTGCAAGTGCAGACCGATGTTGTCCCTTGCAGACCCGGCGGCAGCGCGTAGCGCTGTGCCGAAGCTATTTGGTGCTGAACCAGCAAGTGGAGTGGTGCGATGAGACAGACCGTGCGCGAGCCAAGCCCGATTGGGTCTATGAGGGCGACACTTAGGCAGCCCACGGTCACCTGGCAAGCATGGTCAAACTGCGTGTGACCGCGGGCTTAACGAGCTGCTTTCTTTGGTTACTTTCTTTGCAGCAGCAAAGAAAGTGACTGCGGCCCCGCACAGGGGCAACGCTAATAAACCACAAACAAAACGGGATCCGGCGAATGCCTGAGTGAACGGCAATACCCCCCACGCGCCGTTTCCAAACCGTTCAGAACAGCCGCAACAATCCGTCGAGCCCGACAAAGTTAAACGCGACGCTCGCCGACTGCCGCACGACCGGCTTCGCACGGAACGCCACCGACAAGCCGGCTTCGGCCATCATCTTCAGATCGTTCGAGCCGTCGCCCATCGCAATGGCGCGCTTCGGATCGATGCCGATCTTCGCGCAAGTCTCGATCAGCGTGCGCGCCTTCACCTCCGCATTCACGATGTCGCCGGCGACCTTGCCGGTCAGCTTGCCATCGACGATCTCGAGCGTGTTCGCTCGCGTGTAATCGAGCCCGAGGCGCGCCTTCAGCCGCTCGGTGAAGAACGTGAACCCGCCCGACACGAGCAGCGTCTTCAAGCCGGCGGCCCGCGCGCCTTCGAGCATCCGTTCCGCGCCCGGCGAAAGCGCGAGGCGTTCTTCGTAGACACGTTCCAGCGCGCTCGCGTCGAGGCCCTTCAGCAGCGCGACACGCCGCGTGAGGCTTTCGTTGAAATCCTTGATCTCGCCGCGCATCGACGCTTCCGTGATCGCCGCGACCTCGGCCTTCAGCCCGCAGAAATCGGCGATCTCGTCGATGCATTCGATCGTGATGAGCGTCGAGTCCATGTCCATCGCGACGAGGCCGAAATCCGCGAGTTTCGCGTTCGGTTCGACGTAAGCGTAGTCCAGTCCATGCGCGCCGCAGTAGGCGTCGATATCGGGGCGCTGAAGCGGATCGGCGTCGATCAGGCGCAGCAGCGCGTCGTCCACGCGTCGAGTCTCTTGCGAGCCCGCGAGCGCAGCGAGCGGCCGCAAATGTGAATCGGAGATCGGGGCGGGGCTTTGAATGACGAGATTCATCGGGATGCAAGCGAACGAAGGCAAGAAACCGCCATTGTAAAGAACCTTCAGCGCTGCACGCGCGCCGGATCGACGTCCCAGTAAGGCGGCTCGCCGAACTGCGCCGCCAGGAAGTCGATGAACGCGAGCGTCTTCGGCGGCACGAACGCGCGGCTCGGATACACGGCCCAGATAGCGACGGTCTGCGCGAGCGGATAGTCATCGAGCACGGTGACGAGTTCGCCGCTCGCGAGCAGGGGCGCGACGCTCCACGTCGATTTGAGCCCGATGCCGATACCCGCCGCGAGCGCATCGCGGATCACTTCGCCGTTATCCGTCACGAGCCGCCCCGACACGCGCACGTCGATCACGCCGGTCGGCGTCACGAAACTCCAGTCGCGCTGATCGGCGAGTATCACGCATTCGTGCCCGGCGAGATCGGCCGGATGACGCGGCGTGCCGTGCGCGGCGAGATACGCGGGCGACGCGCACAGCACGCGCCGGTTGCTCGCGAGCTTCCGGGCGACGAGCGTCGAATCCTTCAGCGCACCGATGCGGATCGCGAGGTCGATGCCTTCATCGACGAGATCGACGATCTGGTCGGTCATGCGCAACTCGACCGTCACGCCGGGATACGCGCGCAGAAACGCGGGAATGAGCGGCGAGATGTGCTGGCGACCGAGCGACGAGGGCATCGTCACGCGCAGGCGGCCGTGCGGATGCGCCCGTGCGCGCCCGACCGACGCGCGCGCGGCCTCGGCGGCGTCGAGCAGCTCGCGCGCGTGCGCCGCGAAGATTTCGCCTTCCTGCGTGACGGAAACGCGCCGCGTCGTGCGATGCAAAAGCCGCGTGCCGAGCATGCGCTCCAGCCCCGCGATGCGCGCGCTCGCCACCGCGGGCGATAAGCCGAATTCACGCGCCGCCGACGACAGATTCGCGAGCGCCGCCGCACGCATGAACAGGCCGACATCGAGCAGATCGAGCCGTTCGCGGTGTGTGCCGTCCGTCAAAGGATCGCTCGCCATTCGATGGATTTCCCGAAAAATGTTTCATGGATTATGACCGTTTTCCAGAGAGCGATCGGGCAGTATGATCAATTCAACATCCACTTCACGGAGCACGAACATGAAAGCCATCGGCCTCACGCGGTACCTTCCGATTTCCGATCCCGAATCGCTCGTCGACATCGAGCTCGACAAGCCCGCGCCGACGGGCCGCGACCTGCTCGTGAAAATCGAGGCGATCGCCGTCAATCCCGTCGACACGAAAGTGCGCGCGCCGAAGGACAAGGTCGAAGCAGCGCCGCGCGTGCTCGGCTGGGACGCGGCGGGCGTCGTGGAGGCGGTCGGGCCCGAGGTCACGCTGTTCAAAGCCGGTGACCCGGTCTACTACGCGGGGGACATCACGCGGCAGGGCGCGAACAGCGAGTTCCATCTGATCGACGAGCGTATCGTCGGCGCGAAGCCGAAGTCGCTCGATTTCACCTGCGCCGCCGCGCTGCCGCTCACGACCATCACCGCGTGGGAAGCGCTCTTCGAGCGGCTGCGCGTGTCGGCGGAAGGCAAGGATGCGGGCAAGTCGGTGCTGATCATCGGCGGGGCGGGCGGCGTTGGCTCAATCGGCATCCAGCTCGCCAAGCGCGTCGCGAAGCTTCAGGTGATCGCCACGGCCTCGCGGCCCGAATCGGCGAAATGGGCGGAGGATCTCGGCGCGGATTACATCGTCAATCACTTCGGGGACATTCCGAAGCAAATGAAGGACATCGGCTTCCCGCAAGTGGATTACGTGCTGATCTTCAACGACACCGACAAGCATTTCCCCGCGGCCGCCGAAGTCATCAAGCCGCAGGGCGGCATCGCGACCATCGTCGAGAACGCGAAGCCGGTGCCGGTCGAATTGCTGAAATCGAAGAGCGCGGCGTTTCATTGGGAGTTCATGTTTACGCGCGCGATGTTCAAGACGCCCGACATGATCGAGCAGCACAAACTGCTTTCCGAAGTGGCGCGGCTGATCGACGCAGGCACGATCCGCACGACCGTCGGCCGCGATCTCGGCAAGATCAATGCGGCGAATTTACGCGAGGCGCATCGGCTGCTCGAAGAAGGGCGCACGGTCGGCAAGCTCGTGCTGACCGGCTTCTGAGCGCGCATTGACGAACGTCATCGACCTCTCTGCGCACGCGGGTTTTCCACTAGGATGAGCCGGGATGCAGGGCGCTAGACTGAAACCGCCCGCAGTACGCCGGCGCCGCGTGGCGCCGGCCTTCCTTAGCGCTCGTTACGGAGGTGGCGACATGAGTCGTCGTTTGATCGTTCGTCGCATCGTTTCCGTCGCTGCGCTCGCAATGTTCGCAGCGACAGCCCACGCGACGCCAGGCATCAAGGTTCTCTCCGAAGCGCCCAATGACGGCCCCATCAGGTACACGGTGAAGATGGCGTCGAAGAGTTTCGGCAACGAGCAGGAAACGCGTACCATCCGCTCCGGCCAGACCGACGACTTCACCTGGCAGGGCACAGCACCGGGCGGGGCGCAGGCCGTGCCGGATGACTGCCCGCAGGCGGCGTCGGTGCCAAAGAGCGCAAACGGCCAGGCGGTGCGGCAGGTGCAGATCCGCTTCGCGCCGGTCGTCGCCGACAACGGTTCCGCGAATGTGCAGATCAGCTTTCGCGCCTACGCGCCGAAGGGCACGAGCAAGGTGACCGTGGGCGGTAAAACTCTGCAATGTCCGGTCGACAATCGTTTCAGCCAGATCGTGCGTTTCTCGATGCCGACGTCCACGGGCTCGAAGAAAACCGTCACGCTCGACGACGGCACGCAGTTGACCGTCACCGCGAGCCGTAAATAACCGTCATCGTCATGACGTGCCGATTTCGATCGGCCTATTTAGTAGCTAGCTTGCAACTAACGGTCTTTATCTCCTCAACCTCCGAATTCCCCGCGTTCGGTCACCCTCAGTAAAGCCTACAGATCGGTGAGCCGAATCGTTTCGCGGTAAACCTGATTGTCCATGCGCTGCGCACGTCCGGGCTTGCGCGCCTTCTGGCACGCTTCGTGCGATTCTCGTCGATACCGCGCGAATGGCGGTGCGAAAACGCCTCGGCGCGAGCGCCCGGGCGAACCCATCGACTCGATCCGACAGCGAAGGTGCCGTGATGCCGCACATGATCTGGAAAGGCGCGATCAGCTTCGGGCTGGTCCACGTCCCCGTACAACTCTATCCGGCGACGCAGTCGGAGAAGGTCGGCTTCAACCTCCTCGACAAGCGCTCGATGGATCCGATCGGCTACAAGCAGATCAACAAGAACACGGGCAAGGAAGTCACGCGCGATGACATCGTGCGCGGCTTCGAGTACGAGAAGGGAAAGTATGTCGTGATGACCGACGCCGAAATCCGCGCGGCCAATCCCGAATCGACGCAGACGGTCGACATCCTCGCCTTCGTCGATGCGCCCGAAATCTCCTTTCTGTCGCTCGATACGCCTTACTATCTCGCGCCCGATCGCAAGGGCGAAAAGGTCTACGCGCTCTTGCGCGACGCACTGAAGGACACCGGCAAGGTCGGCATCGCGAGCGTCGTGCTGCATAACAAGCAGCATCTCGCGGCGTTGATCCCCGTCGGTCCCGCGCTCGCGCTCAATACGCTGCGCTGGGGCGACGAAGTGCGCGACTTCAGCCAGTTCAAGTTCCCCGACGAAGACACGAAGAAGGCCGGCGTCACGCCGAAGGAACTGGAGATGGCAAAACGCCTCATCGACGACATGAGCGACTCATGGGATCCAGCGAAATATCACGACACCTTCAAGGACGACATCATGGCGCTCGTCGACAAGAAGGTGAAGGAAGGCAAGATCGCCGAAGTGATGAAGATCGAAGAGGGCGGCGAAGAAAAAGCGTCCGCCGAGATTCTGGATCTGTCGGAGTTGCTCAAGCGCAGTCTGAAGAAAGGCGGCGCGCCCAAACGCGGCGCCAAGGCCGCGCAATCCGATGACGAAACCGGTGACGACGCCGGCGACGAATCCAGTGAAGAAAAGGCGCGCCCGGCACGCAAGACGACGCGTCGCAAGCGCGCGTGAGCGCCGGAGTCACGCATAGGTCACGCATAGACGACGATGGCTGACAAACTCGATACCTATCAGCGCAAGCGCAGCTTCGACAAGACGCCTGAGCCGTCCGGCGCCGCGAAACGCAGTGCGCGCGCGAAGCAATCCGCGGATCAGGCGCTGTCGTTCGTGATTCAGGAACACGACGCCCGCCGTCTTCATTACGACTTCCGTCTCGAGCTCGACGGCACGCTCAAATCGTGGGCGGTGCCCAAAGGGCCGAGCCTCGATCCATCGGTCAAGCGGCTCGCGGTGCATGTCGAAGATCATCCGCTCGACTACGGCTCCTTCGAAGGCGACATTCCCGAGGGCAACTACGGCGCAGGCAGCGTCATCGTATGGGATCGCGGCACGTGGGCGCCGCAGTCGGGCAGCATCGAGGAAGCCGCGCGCGAGTACGAGAAAGGCAAGCTCAAGTTCATCCTCGACGGCGAGAAGCTGCACGGCGGCTGGACGCTCGTGAAGAGTCACATGCGCGGCAGCGGCGACAAGGAGCAGTGGCTGCTCATCAAGGAACGGGACGACGAAGCGCGTCCCGAAGCCGAATACGACATCCTGCTGAAGAAGCCAGGCAGTGTGATGTCGGCATCGCTCGGCGCGCGCGACAAGAGCGGTGCCATTCGCGAGCGCACCGAACGCAAGGCCGCCGCGAAGAAAGCGCCGGCACGAAAAACGATCAGCAAGGAAGCGAACGGACACGCGCATCCGGATATCGTCGCGAATCGCAGCGACGAGTCGTTGCGCACGTTGTCGCACGAACCCGCGATCGAAGGCGCAGTCAAGGCGAAGCTGCCCGCGACTTTCAAGCCGCAGCTCGCGACGCTCGTCGATGCCGCGCCTCCCGGCGATGATTGGGCATACGAAATAAAGTTCGACGGCTATCGCATACTCGCGCGCGTTGAAACGATCAAGGGCAAGCGCGAGATCCAGATCTTCACGCGCAACGGCAACGACTGGACCGCGAAGTTTTCGAAGCAGGTGAAGGCGCTCGACAGGCTCGATATCGAAAGCGGCTGGCTCGACGGTGAAGCCGTGGTGCTCGACGATCGCGGCCTGCCCGATTTTCAGGCGCTGCAAAACGCGTTCGACGTGGGGCGCCCGCAGGACATCGTCGTGTATTTCTTCGACGTGCCATATCTGAACGGCTACGACCTGCGCAACGTGCCGATCGTGCAGCGCCGCGCGATTTTGAAGGCGCTCATCGAGCCTGTCGACGATCCTGTTTTGCGCTATTCGCGGGACTTCGCCTTTCACGCCGACGATCTCCTCAAGAGCGCATGCGACATGGCGCTCGAAGGGATCATCGGCAAGCGTATCGACAGCACGTATGTCTCGGGGCGAAGCGCGTCGTGGATCAAGCTCAAGTGCCGTCGCCGGCAGGAGTTCGTCATCGGCGGCTACTCGGAACCCTCGGGCAGCCGCGGGCAGTTCGGCGCGCTCCTGCTCGGCGTCTACGACACGCACGGCAAGCTGCAATACGCGGGGCGCGTGGGAAGCGGCTTCGATCACGCGACGCTCGTCGCAGTGAAGAAGGAACTCGACAAGCGCGAAGTGAAGCGCATGCCGTTCGCGAGCGAGCCGCAGGAACGCAGCCGCACGCCTGTGCATTGGGTGAAGCCCGAGCTCGTAGCCGAATGCAATTTCGCGGAATGGACCAAGGAGCGTATCGTGCGACAAGCCTCGTTCGTCAGCCTGCGGGACGATAAGCCCGCGCGTCAGATCGTGAAGGAAGAGCCGGCATCGGCGAAGAAGGTGGCATCGAAGACGGCCGCTAAGAAGACACCTGTAAAGAAGACGCCTGCAGAGAAGACCGTGACGAAGGCCAGGACGAGTTCGGCCGAAATCGAAGGCGTGAAGATCAGCCATCCGGATCGCGTAATCGACAAATCGACCGGCTTGCGCAAGATCGATGTCGTCGAGTACTACGCGTCGGTCGCCGACTGGATGCTGCCGCATCTGAAGGACCGGCCGGTGTCCCTCGTGCGGGCGCCGGAGGATATCGGCGGCGAGCTGTTCTTTCAGAAGCACAGCGCGAAGCTCGCGATTCCGCATATCACCCAGCATCCCGATATCGATCCGGGGCATCCGCCGCTGCTGACGATCGAATCGTCGCAGGCGCTCGTCGGCACCGCGCAGATGGGCACGATCGAGCTGCATACATGGAACGCGGTGGCATCGAACATCGAGAAGCCGGATCGCATGGTGTTCGATCTCGATCCGGGCGAAGGCGTCGGGTGGGAACGCATGGTCGAGGCCGCGAAGCTGACGAAGGATCTGCTCGCCGAACTCGGCCTCACGTCGTTCTGCAAGACGAGCGGCGGCAAGGGCTTTCATGTGGTCGTGCCGCTCGCGAAGCAGGCGGGCTGGGACGAGATGAAGGCGTTCTCACAGGCGGTCGCGCAGCATATGGCGAGCACGCTGCCCAAGCTCTTCTCCGCGAAGATGGGCATGCAGAACCGCAAGGGCAAGATCTTCATCGACTATCTGCGCAACAACCGCGGGTCGAGCACGGTCGCGGCGTTTTCGCTGCGCGCGCGGCCGGGGCTCGGCGCGTCGATGCCGCTTTCGTGGGATGAACTCGACGACGTGAAGAGCGGCGATCAATGGAGCATCGGCAACGTGCGCGAGCGGCTCGATACGTTGCAGGGCGATCCTTGGGCGGGCTACGACAAGGCGCGTCAAAGAATTACGGCCGAGATGAAGAAGCGGCTCGGCATGGACGGCTCGCGCAAGTGAGCGTCCACACAGGGAGACGATGATGAAGCAGACGAACATCACGCCGGCGAGCGCGCCCGAACGCGGACGCGAGATGGCGAGCAAGGACCGCGAGACACAGGCGCATGACGATGCGTCGAAGGCGCCGCTGCCTCACGAGACGGATCAGAACGTCGAATCGCAGCATGAGGATCAAGCGCGCGACGTCGGCACGCAGGCCCACGAAGACATCGAACGCGGCCTCGTCGATACGGATCGACGAGGCGGCGGCGACTATCAGCGAGACACGCAGCGCGACGATCTTGCGAACGTCAACACCGACGAAAGGCGCTCGCGCGAGCCATGAACCGAACGGTGAAAGCCTTGGCGAATGGCACCGCGCAAGCCGCTTGCGTAGAATGAACCGTTGAACATGAACAGGTTTGGAAGGCAACGTTTGCGGCGTTTTTTCTACCGATGCGCCCGATCCAGGTCCGCGCAAAACCGGTAAGCCCTTCCGATGTCTGCACTCCTTTGCCCGCTTTACGGACCGAAGCCAACATAACGGAACATGCCCCTCGAACTTCTGTCCCGTCTGAAGAACGAAACCGCCGCGTGCCATGCGCGGCTCGAGAATGCACTCGACCTCATGCGGGACGACCTGCGTCGCGACGAGTACATTGCGCTGCTCGAACGATTCTATGGCTACGTCACGCCTTGGGAAGATGCGGTAGCCGCGTGCATGCCGGCATCGCTCTCCGACTTTTTCAATGCGCGCCGCAAGGCGGCGCTACTTGCCGCCGACCTCGCCGCGCTGACAGGCGAGACACAGTACGTCGCTTGCGTGCAGCAGGCCGATGCACACGATGATCTGCCGCGCATGCGCAACATCGGCGATGCGTTCGGCTCGATGTACGTGATGGAAGGCAGCACGCTCGGCGGGCGTTTCATCGCGCCTCATGTCGCCGAGCGTCTCGATCTCGCGCCGGGACGTGGCAATGCCTATTTCGACGGCTATGGCCCGCGCACGGGCAGCATGTGGAAGGCGTTTCGCGAGACCGCCGCGGCAAGCGTGCCCGAACGCCATTACGACGATGCGGTGAAAGCCGCCATCGCCACCTTCGACAGCCTGCACGCGTGGCTGTGCCCCGAAACGGCCGATGTCGGGCGTTTGCAGCCAGCGCCCGGAGCTGTCTGATGAGCGCCGCAAGCGAGCCGCCCATCGGCGCAGGGGCTTTGCACGACGCATCGAAGGGACCGCCCGATGCCGAAGCACGCCGGCGCACGCTCAGTTCGGGCGTCGCGAGCAAGGACTGCGATGCCGAGCCGATCCACATTCCCGGCGGCATCCAGCCGCACGGCTTTCTGCTCGTGCTCGGCGACGACCTGCGCATCGTGCAGGTAAGCGAAAACCTTGCATCGCTGACAGGCGCGCACGTCGACGCATTGCTCGGCGAGCCGCTCGATGCCGTGATCGGCGCGGCGGGTGCGCAACGTATCGCGCAGGCGGCGGCCACCTCTGTGCTCGAGGACGCGCCGCTATATATCGGCCCGATCGACGTGACGCCTTCGTCCTCCGAACGCTCGCTGCGTTTCGATGTCACGATGCATCGTCACGAGGGCACGCTCATCGTCGAAATGGAAACCGCCGCCGCCACCGGCGACGCGTTCGCATCCATGTATCCGCTCGTGCGCACGTTCGCGCGCGGACTCCAGGAGGCGGCGACCGTGCAGGCGCTCGCCGAGCTCGCGGTGCGCGAAGTGCGGGGGATCACGCGTTTTGGCCGCGTGATGCTCTACAGCTTCGACGAGGAAGGCCGCAGCCACGTGCTCGCCGAAGACCGCGACGAGGCTTATCCGTCGTTCCTGCATCAGTTTTTCCCCGCGTCGGATATTCCGCGCCAGGCGCGCGCGTTGTATCTGAAGAACCGCATCCGCCTCGTCGTCGACGTGAACTACACGCCCGCGCGGCTCGTGCCAAGTGTGAACCCGGCCACTGGCCGTCCCACCGATCTCACGTACGCGACGCTGCGCAGCTTCTCGCCGGTGCATCTGGAATACATGCGCAACATGGGGACGCACGCTTCGATGTCCGTGTCGATCGTCGTGCGCGGGCAGTTGTGGGGACTCATCTCGTGTCACGATCACGACGCGCGCATCGTGCCGTTCAACACGCGCGTCGCGGTCGAGCATCTCGGGCACATGCTGTCGTTGCAGATCGAAGCGAAGGAGGAGCGCGCCGAAGGCGAGTATCTGGCCGCGCTGCGCCGCACGATGGGCCGTCTGATTTCCGCGATGGGCGAGCACGAGAACTTCGTCGCGGGTTTGCAGGCGGTGCCGAACGACGTATTGAGCTTCGCGCGCTCGGCGGGCGCGGCGATCGTCTTCGACGATCAGATCACGCTGCTCGGCTCGACCCCCGACGAGGACACTGTGCGCGCGCTCACGAACTGGCTCGCCGAGAACACGACCGGCGTGTGGGCGACGGATTCGCTCGCGCGCGAATGGGCGCCCGCCAAGGCGCACGAGGACAACGCGTGCGGCGTGCTCGCGGTGCCGGTCTCGCAGATCTTTCGCAACTATCTGCTATGGTTCAGGCCCGAAATGATGCAGACGATCAAGTGGGCGGGCGAGCCGGTCAAAATAGCAGGCGCCGATGGCGCGAGCACGCCGCGCACGAGCTTTTCGCCGTGGCTCGAGACGGTGCGCGGACATTCCGCAATGTGGCGTCAGGGCGAACTCGAACTCGCCGGCGAATTGCGCGGCGCGCTGCTGAACATCGTGCTGCGCCGCGCGGAAGAGCGCGCCGAACTCGCGACCGAACTTGCACGCGCGAACAAGGAGCTGGAAGCGTTCTCCTATTCCGTGTCGCACGACCTGCGCGCGCCGCTGCGCCATATCGCGGGTTACGGCGATCTGCTGCGCGAGCAGGAAGGCGAGCGCATGTCGGACAAGGGCCGGCGCTTCATGAACAACATGCTGGAGTCGGCGCGTTTTGCGGGCACGCTCGTCGACGATCTATTGACGTTCTCGCAGATGGGCCGCGCGGCGCTCAGGCCGGCCCCGGTCGATCTCGGGCAGCTCGTGCGCGGCGTCGTCCACGAGTTCGAGGCGGAAGGCGCGGGACGGCGCATCGAATGGGTCATCGGCGAGCTGCCGCGCGTCACCGGCGACGCCGCTTTCCTGCAGCTCGCCGTGCGCAACCTCATTTCGAACGCGGTGAAATATACGCGGACGCGGGAATCGGCGAAAATCGAGATATTCGCGACCCGAAACGGCGATGAATACGTGATCGGCGTGCGCGACAACGGCGTCGGCTTCGACATGAAGTACGGCGCGAAGCTGTTCGGCGTGTTTCAGCGGCTGCATCGCGCGGAAGAGTTCGAGGGCACGGGCATTGGGCTTGCCAACGTGCGGCGCATCGTCGAGCGCCACGAAGGGCGCACATGGGCCGAAGGGCGGCCGGGAGAGGGCGCGGTATTCTATTTCTCCTTGCCGGTCGTATTCCGCCATGCGAATGGAACGCAGGGCGGGCCAGGTACAAAGTCAAGAAAAGACCATGCTTAAACCGATTTTGCTCGTCGAAGACAATCCAAACGACCTCGAGCTCACACTCGTTGCGCTCGACAAGAGCCAGCTCGCGAACGAAGTGATCGTCGCGCGCGACGGCCAGGAAGCCATCGACTATCTCACCTGCGAAGGCGAGTGGAAGGAGCGCGCGCCCGGCAATCCGGCGGTGATCCTGCTTGACCTGAAGCTGCCGAAAATCGATGGTCTCGAAGTGCTCGACATGATCCGCTCGAATGCGTCGCTGAAGAGCGTTCCGGTGGTCATGCTGACGTCCTCGCGCGAGGAACAGGATCTCGTGCGCAGCTACGAGCTCGGCGTGAACGCCTACGTCGTCAAGCCCGTGGAATTCGCCGAGTTCGTCGAGGCGATCAGCGACCTCGGCGTATTCTGGGCGGTCCTCAACGAACCGCCGCCGGGCTCGACACGCTTCCGGCGGCCGCCGGCCGCGCAATGATTGCAGCGCCCATGTTCGCGAACTCGCCCGGTCCGATGCGCCAGCAGGCGTCCTTTGAAGAGGACGTCTAGATCATGCAGCCCCTGCATCTGCTTCTCGTCGAAGACAACGCACTGGATGCGGAGCTGACGATCGCCCAGCTGGAGCGCGCGGATTACGCGGTCGATGCGTCGATCGTGTACGACTCCGCGGCGTTCATCGCCGAGCTCGGGAAAAAGCGCTTCGACGTCATCCTCGCCGATTTCGTGATGCCCACGTTTTCCGGCATCGAGGCCCTCACGATTGCGAGCGAGCGCTCGCCGGACACGCCGTTCATCTTCGTGTCGGGCTTGCTCGGCGAGGAGCATGCCGTCGACATGCTCAAGCGCGGCGCGACCGACTACGTGCTGAAGCAGCGACTGCAACGCCTGCCCGCGGTCGTGCGCCGCGCGATGCGCGAGAGCGCCGAGCGCGCGCAACGCATCGCGGTCGAGCGTGCGTTGCGCGAGACGGAGACGCACTTCCGCCTGCTCATCGACGCGCTGAAGGATTACGCCGTCATCACGCTCGATCCCGAAGGGCGCATCCGCACGTGGAACGCGGCGTCCGAGCGCATTCTGGGCTTTCCGGCGCAGGACGTGCTCGGCCAGTCCGCGAGCATCTTCTATGCGCAGGAAGACCGCGAAGCCGGCGTATTCGATGCCGAGCTGGAGACGGCGCGGCGCGAAGGCAGCGCGAGCGACGACCGCTGGCTCTGGCGCAAGGACGGCCATTCGTTCTTTGCCTCGGGCGTGACGACGGCGATCCGCAGCGAGCATGACGAGCTGATCGGCTTCTCGAAGATCGTGCGCGATGCGACCGACGCCCACATGGCCGCCGACGCGCTGCGCCTCGCGAAAGATCAGGCGGAATCCGCGAATCGCGCGAAGGACCATTTTCTGGCGGTGTTGTCGCATGAGCTGCGCACGCCGCTCACGCCGATTCTCGCGGCCGTGCGCCTGCTCGAGATGAAGCATTCGCTGCCGCGCGAGGCGCATCCGACACTCGATCTCATCCGTCGCAATGTCGAGCTCGAAGCGCGTCTGATCGACGATCTGCTCGATCTCACGAGCATCGCGCGCGGCAAGCTGTCGCTCAATTTCGCGAGCGTCGCGCTCGATACCTTGCTGACGAGCGCGCTCGACATGTCCGAGGCCGATCTGCGCGCGAAGGGCCTCACGCTCGAAACGCGTTTCGACGCGGACCGGTTCGTCGTGCTCGGCGATGCCGCGCGCCTGCAGCAGATCGTCTGGAACCTGATGAAGAACGCGGTGAAGTTCACGCCGGCGGGCGGGCGCATCGACGTGCGTACCTGGAACCCCGACCCGTCGACGATCGCGGTTTCGGTGACGGACAGCGGCATCGGCATCAGCGCGGAGGCGCTGCCGCGCATCTTCTCCGCGTTCGAGCAGGCGGACGATTCGATCACGCGCTCGTTCGGCGGCCTGGGGCTCGGCCTCGCGATCGCGAGCACGCTGGCACAGAAGCACGGCGGCACGCTCTCCGCCTATAGCGAGGGGCGCGACACCGGTGCGCGCTTCACGCTCACGCTGCCGCTCGCGAGGGTCCAGCCCGCGCACGAGGACGCGCCGCTCGTCGAGGCCGCGAGTCGGGAGCAGGGGCGCGCGCTCAAGGTGCTGCTTGTGGAGGACAACGAGCAGACGTCATCGGCGATGGCCGAGGTGCTGGAAATGCTCGGCCACGAAGTGACAGTCGCCGTGACCGTCGCCCAGGCGCTCGAGCGCGCGCAGAGCGGGCCATTCGATCTGCTCGTCAGCGATATCGGCCTTCCGGACGGCAGCGGGCTCGACATCGCGCGCGCCTGGCAGACCGTTCAGCCCGACAAGCCTTCGGTGGCGATCACGGGTTACGGCATGGACGAAGACATTCGACGTTGCCGCGAAGCGGGTTTTCGCGACCATCTGACCAAGCCCGTCAATTTCTCGCGACTCGAGGCGCTCATTCAATCGCTCGCTGACCGGCCTTCGAAATAAGCTATCCCCCAAGGCGAATCCGCGGCTGCAAACAAAATTTGACGGTGGCGTGCGTAGTCGTGTCGATTGACCGGCTGTCCGTTCGTTGTAGCGTATGAGGGCCGCGCCAAACCCGGCGCGCTTCATCCACAACACGGAGCCGATATGTCCACTTCCGCTGTCAAGCCCATCCCCGAAGGCATGCATTCGCTGACCCCGCACCTCGTCTGCGCGGGCGCCGCCGAAGCGATCGAGTTCTACAAGCGCGCGTTCGACGCCGTCGAGCTCGGCCGCATTCCCGCGCCGGACGGCAAGCTCATGCACGCGATGGTCAGAATCGGCGATTCGACGCTGATGCTAGTCGATGAATTTCCGCAATACGGCTCGGTCGGTCCGAAGGCGCTGAAGGGATCGCCGGTCACGATCCACCTGTATGTCGAAGACGTCGACGCCACCGTGAAGCAGGCCGAAAGCGCGGGCGCGAAAGTGACGATGCCCGTCGCCGACATGTTCTGGGGCGATCGCTATGGGCGCGTGGAAGACCCGTTCGGCCATCAATGGTCGGTCGCGACGCACACGCGCGACGTCACGCCGGAGGAAATGAAGCAGGCGATGGGACAGCAACCGTGCGCGTGACGCACGATTCCACGAATGGAGATCCGCACATGCACAAGATTTCGCCCTGTCTATGGTTCGAACGCGCCAACGCCGAAGAGGCCGTGAACTTTTATGTCGATACCTTCAGGAATGCGCGCATCACGGAGATCATGCGTCATACGGAGTCGAGTCCAGGACCGGCGGGCAGTGTGCTCGCCGTCCTGTTCGAACTGGAAGGCGAGGCGTTCCTGGCGCTGAACGGCGGCTCGGAATTCAAGTTCACGCCAGCCATCTCGATGTTCATCAAATGCGACACGCAGGAAGAGATCGACCACTACTGGGACAAGCTGTTGGACGGCGGCCAGTCGATGGCCTGCGGCTGGCTCACGGATCGCTTCGGCGTGACGTGGCAGGTCGCGCCGAGGCGCCTGCTCAAGATGCTGCAGGACCCGGACCCGGTGAAAGCCGATCGCACCATGAAAGCGATGCGCGAGATGATCAAGCTCGATATCGCGGCGCTCGAGCGCGCTTACAACGGCGAGTGAGCTACGCGGGGCGCTTGCGGGGTTTTCGTTCCACCAGCTTCGACGCCATGAACCGGTGATCGGCCGAAAAGAGCCGCCGATACGTCAGCACGACGGCCCCGACCACGCCGAGCCCCGACGCCGCCGCAATCAGAAACATGATGACGATCTGATAGCGCACCGCCTGCAACGGCGACTGCCCGGCCAGCACCTGGCCCGTCATCATGCCCGGCAGGCTGACGAGACCGACCACGGCCATCTGGTTCAGGGTCGGAATCATGCCCGCGCGCACGGCCTGGCGCGCGGGCCCCTGCGCCGCTTCCCAGCGCGAGGCGCCGAGCGCAAGCGACATCTCGACCGCCGCGCGTCCGGCGGTCAGTTCCTCCGTCATGCGCTCGATGCCGAGCGACACGCCTGTCAGCGTGTTGCCGAGAATCATGCCGAGAATCGGGATGGCGTATTGCGGCTCGTACCACGGATGAATCCGAATCACGATGAAGAGCCCGAACGCGCCGATCAGCCACGAACTGCTCCAGATGGACACGATGCTGTCCGCGCGCTGGCCCGCGTATGTCCGCCGCCCGCGGCCGGATGCGGCAAAGCCGGCGATGATCGTCATCAACGCCATCAGCGGCAGCACCACATACCAGCGATCGAACGCAAACACCCAGCCAAGCACATATCCGATCAGCAGCAG
The DNA here is from genome assembly GCA_001544655.2 of Caballeronia turbans. Taxonomy (GTDB): domain Bacteria; phylum Pseudomonadota; class Gammaproteobacteria; order Burkholderiales; family Burkholderiaceae; genus Caballeronia; species Caballeronia turbans. The sequence continues at coordinate 27,312 of FCOD02000042.1, read as the reverse complement.
CTGGACGACGGTCCGGACCGCCGCGACGAGCAGCTTGCGCTCGAGCCCGAGATCGAGCGCGACCGACAGCGCGCCATTGACGACAATCAACGCCGCCGCGAGGCCGATATCGAAAAGACTGAGGTTCTGGTAGCCGCTCATCGCGTCTCGCCTCCGAGCACGCCCGCGTTCATCGTCAAATGACGCGTCGCGACGCGCCGCGCCTGTTCCGGGTCGTGCGACACCCAGATGCACGCGCGCTGCGGGCCGGCGTCGGACCAGGCACCGACGAGCGCTTCGATCGAGCGCGCCGATGCCGGATCGAGCGATGCGGTCGGCTCGTCGAGGAGCAGCACATCCGGCGCGAGTTGCAGCACGCGCACGAGCGCCGCAATCTGCGCTTCGCCGCCCGACAGATCGCCCGCGAGCTTGTCGAGGAAGTCTGCGCCGCGCCCGGCCGCCTGCGCCAGCCGCATCGCCGCGTCGGGATCGAAATGCGCGTCCCGATAGGTTTTCAGCGTAAACGGATAGCGCAGATTGTCCTCGACGGTGCCATCGAGCATCGCGGGACGCTGCGCGATATAGGCGACGCGCCGCCGATAAGCCGGAATGCGCGAGCGCGCGATGCGCTCGCCGAGCCATGTGACATGGCCGGCGTCGCACGCATCGAGCAGCGCGAGCGTGCGCAGGAAGACGCTCTTGCCGGAGCCCGACGGCCCGGTGATCGCCGCGCGCTGGCCCGAATAAAGCGCGAAGTCCGTGGGATGCAGCAGCACCGCGCCGCGCAGGGCGTCGCGACGCACGACGCCGTGCGCGGCGACGAGTTCCACGGGAGGCGAAGGCGCAAAAAGCGGCGATGTCGCGTCGGGCATCGATTGATGTGGGGGTCTCGTTCTTCGGAGCCGACATCTTACGGACATTCGGCGTTCAACGGCTGATCAACGACTGATCAACGACTACATAACCGCTACGCCCGCACGGGCACACTATGTGCTGCCGCACTCATGATGAGAAAAAACGGATGGAGCCGTCATGCCGCAGGCCAGAACGACCGGAAAAATCGGAAGGATCGTCGCATGGTTTTTTGCCGTTCTGGCGGTTCTGATCGCGATACTGGTAGTCATCTTCCTGACGTTCGACTGGAACCGTCTGCGGCCTTGGGTGGATGACAAAGTGTCCGAGGCGATCGGCCGGCGCTTCGAAATCACGGGCGATCTGAAAGTGGGCTGGCGCCGTCCGCCCAACGAAACGGGCTGGAAACGCTGGGTGCCGTGGCCGCGGTTCTCCGCTGAAAAAATCACCATCGCCAATCCCGACTGGACGCGCCAGAAATTCTTCGCAACGCTCGACGAGATCGACTTTCAGGTGGCCGTGCTGCCGCTGCTCGCACACGACATCGTGGTGCCGACGATCAATCTCGTGAATCCGTCGATCGATATCGAGCGGCTCAAGGACAATCGCAACAACTGGACTTTCAAGTTCAAGCAGTCGACCGAGCCGTCCACCTGGAAGCTGAAGCTCGGCGATATCTCGCTCGCGAAGGGCACCGTCGACGTGCACGATGAAGTCACCAAGGCCGAGATGCAGGTCGTCGTCGATACGCTCGGGCAGCCCGTGCCGATCGGCGAGGCGATGAAGCAGCAGGAATCGGCGTCCGCGAAGTCGTCGGCGGAAATGGTCGGCAAGAGCGGCGCGACGAAGCTCAACAAGCAGGCCGATGCGGCGGCGGCGTCCGAAGCGTCGGCGGCGTCGGCGGCATCGGCTGCTGCCGTCGCGAACGCGTCCGCGCCGAACCCGGCGAGCACGTCGGCGAATACCAGCATCACGACCAAGGAAGGGCCGAAGCCGCCGGTTCCGCCGTACGCGTTCGGCTGGAACGTGAAGGGCACGTACAACGGCGGCAAGGTGTCCGGGGACGGCAAGCTGGGCGGCGTGCTCGCCGTGCAGGACGCGACGCGTCCGTTCCCGGTGCAGGCCGACGTGCGCCTGGGCGATACGCATATTGCCTTTGTCGGCACCGTGACCGATCCCGCGCATCTCGCCGCGCTCGATCTGCGGCTGTGGATACAGGCCGTGAGCATGGCGCATCTCTATCCGTTCACCGGCGTGACGCTGCCCGAGACGCCGCCGTTCGCCACCGAAGGGCGGCTCACCGGCCAGTTCCGTGAAGACGGCAACGTGTTTCATTACGAGAACTTCACCGGGCGCGTGGGCGGCAGCGACATCAACGGATCGCTCGTCTATGCCGGGAAGAAGCCGCGGCCGCTCTTGCAGGGCGAGCTCGTGTCGCATCTGTTGCAGTTCAAGGATCTCGCGCCGATCATCGGCGCCGATTCCAACGCGAGCAAAGCCAAGCGCGGCGATACGGAAAAGCAGCCGACGTCGAAGGCCCTGCCGACCGAAGAGTTCAAGACCGATCGCTGGAAGGCCATCGACGCCGACGTGAAGTTCACCGGCGAGCGCATCATCAAAAATCCGGATCTGCCGATCACCAACCTGTACACGCACGTTCTGATGACGAACGGCGTGCTCTCGTTCGAGCCGCTCAGGTTCGGCGTGGCGGGCGGCTCGCTCGCATCGAACATTCATCTCGACGGCAGCGCCGCGCCGCTCAAGGGCCGCGTGTCGGCGCAGGCACGGCATCTTAAGCTCAAGCAGCTTTTCCCGACGGTGAAGACGATGCAATCCGCGCTCGGGGAGATCAACGGCGATGCAGCGCTCTCCGCCACCGGCAATTCGCCCGCGGCGCTCGCGGCGACATCGAACGGCGAGGTGAAGGCGCTTATCACGCAGGGCACCGTCAGCCGTCTGTACATGGAGGCGGCGGGGCTGAACGTGGCGAACGTCGTGTATGAAAAGCTCTTCGGCAAGCGCGATGTGAACATCAACTGCGCGGCGGCGGATTTCGTCGTGACCGACGGCGTGCTCGATTCGCGCGTCTTCGCACTCGATACCGACGACGCGGTCATCAACGTCGACGGCACCATCAATCTCAAGACGGAGGACATGGATCTCGGCGTCCATCCGCACACGAAGGGCCTGCGCGTTTTCTCGTTGCGATCGCCCCTCTACGTGAAGGGCACGTTCAAGGATCCGCATGTCGGCGTGAGTCCGGTTCTGGCGTTGCGCGGTGCTGCCGCGGTGGGCTTGGGCCTCATCAATCCGTTCGCGGCCCTGATTCCGCTCATCGCGCCGAGCAACAACAAGCCGCTGCCTTGCCAGCAGATGCTCGCCGATATCGGACGACCGCCGAGCGCGCCGCCGGCCGGCCAGAAGCAGCAGGCGAAGGCGGCGCCGGCCTATATGTCCTCGGATGCGGCGGCGAGCGGCGCGGCGAAGGACAAGGGCGCGAAGAAGCCCGCCGCGCCTGCGCCGGCGAGTGCGGCGCAGTATCGGGGAAGTTGACCGGGTGACGCACGTGCCGGTCGATTGCCGCGCGGTTAGAACGCGTACCGCACGCCCGCGAACACAGTGCGGCCTTCGCCCGGATAAAAGATCGCCGTCGACGCCGCCGTTTGCGCATTCGCGATAGTGCTGATGTCGCTCACATAGCGCTTGTTGGTCAGATTGCGCGCATCGAGAAAGACCGACAGGCCGTTGCGGAAATCCATTCCCGCCTGCACGCCGAGGAGCGTATAGCCCGGCACGCGAAGCGTGTTGGCGTCGTCGGCCCAGGCGCCCGCCGGCACCCAGTCGACCGATGCGGACACGTGAAATCCGTTGGGCCGCGAGTAGCCGAGCACCGCGCGAATCACATTGACCGGCACGCCCGCGATGCGGTTGTTGCCGTACTGCGGATCGTCCTTGAAGCGGAAGTCGCTGAGATTCCACAAGCCGGATAGCGTGATCTTGTCGCCGGCGCCCGGGTGCGTAACGTCACGCCACACATCCACCGATACCCCCGCCTCGATGCCCTGCAGCACCGTCTTGTTCGCATTGAAGGTCGATGCAGGTATGTCGGGATTGGTCGTGTATTGAAGCAACTGGTCGCGCACGAGCGAGCGATACGCGGTGAGGTCCCAGCTCACGCGATCGCGTGTGCCGCGCGTGCCGAGTTCGAGCGTCCACGCGTGTTGCGACGTGAGCGGCGTGAAGCGCGTGGTGTTCGCGAAGGTCTGCGTGAGATCGGTGAAATCGGGCACGTCCTGGCTGCGGGTGATGTCCACATACGCCTGGATCTCGCGATTCGGCTGCCACATCACGCCGAGCTTGGGATTCACGCCGCTGAACGTCTCGCTCGCCGACTTGTAGTTCGGGTCGGCCGCGAGGCCGCCGTGATCGACGTACTTGCGCACGTCGCGCAAAGCCTTGAAACCGGCCATCAGGGCGACCGTCGGCAGGAGGAACAGGCGGTCCTCGACATACGCCTCGTAGTTGTAGGCGCTTTGCGTCGAGTCGAGTGTCTGTGCGCCTTCGTTGCCCGACACGTTGACGTACTGCCGCGCCTGCGTAGTGCCGCCGAAGAAGCGCGCGCCGGCGATGACGTCGTTGCGCATCCCGCCGGCGTTGAATGTCGCGGTATAGCGCGGCGCGAAGCCGTAGGTCCAGCCGTCCTGATCGATGACCTGGAAGATCGGGTGATACAGACTCTTGTGGATGGCCCAGGTGACGAAGTCGAGCTGGCCGGCATCGAGCTTGACCGTCGTCTTGTTGGCGATGCGCTCGGTGCGCGTATCTCGCGCCTGATCGCCGGAAAGTGCGCTCGGCGATGCCTTGGTCGGGTTGTTCAGCGCGTCGCTCAGCGACAGCGTGCCGGGAAGCTGCTGGTCCACGACATACGCGCCGAGATAGAAGCGCGTCTCGACATCCGGCGAGAAGCGATAGCCGATATTCGCGTTGAACTGTTCGTACTGGCCGCGCTCGTGATCGCGATAGCCGTCTGCATGATTCACGGAGAACGTGCCGATGAAATCCAGCGGCCCCATCACGCGCGAAAACTGCGCGCTGCCCCGCACCGTGCCGAAGCTGCCGCCTTCGAGCCGCAGGATGTTGGGCGCATCGGCGGTGTAGGCGCTGGGGGTCACGAAATCGATCGCGCCGCCCATCATCGACGATCCATACGCCAGGCCGTTGCCGCCTTTATAGACATCGGCGGACTGCAGCGCGAGCGGATCGATCTGGTAATAGTCGCCGCTGCCATCGGCGAGATTGGTCGGAATGCCGTCCTGCAGGATCTCGAGGCCGCGCGTATGGTAGCCGCGCGCAAGCCCCGAACCGCGAATGGACACGCGCAGCTCCTGTCCGTAGCGGTTCTGCACGAAGACGCCGGGCACGTTCTTGAGGACGTCGCGCAGCGTGAAGGCGTAGGTGTTCTGGTAGTCCGCGCTGTCCACGAAGCCGACGGAGCCGACCGTCTGATCGAGCGCGCGCTTCTCCTCGGCGACGTTGTGCGATGTCAGCGAATGTTGCGCCTGTCCCTTTACGATCACGGCGGGGAGCGCCGCGGGCTCGCCGGTTTCCGTGGTTTGTGCGGCTTGAGCGAAGGCGCGCGTGGCGAACAGCGCGGTGATGCTGATGCCCGTGACGAGGGCGTTTTGCCGGACGACTCGCTTCATGGTTGCGTCCTCCCGATGTCGATTGATCGGGACGCGCAATCGCCGCGCGTGTGCGTGTGCAGATGTACGGACGGCACGAAGCCGCCGCTCGCTGAAAGAGTGAGCATGGTTCTTCTTCGAATTCGTGATGAAAACGCGTGGCGCGACGCTACCGGCGCGCGACGCCATTCGACGCCGCGATGGCATCGATCCGTTTGGACGAAGTCAGATGAGAACCGGTGGAGCGCGTGATTGCGCTGTGGTGAACGCAGGAGCGGGGCGCTCGACGCTAACGAGCGCGACGACGACGGTGCGGCGCGCCGGGACATCGAGCGTCGCCGAGGCGCGTGCGCTCGAAATCGCGGGCGCATGCGCGAAGAAATGGCAGTAGCCGCAGGCCTGATCGTCGAGATGAGCGAGCGTGTCCGGTGCGTGATGGCCGGCTGGCTCGACCTTCGACCCATGCACCGAGCAGAGTTCGGCGCTCAGGTCACCGGCGCGCGCATCGGCCGCGAGCAGCTGCGAGACCATCGGCGCGAACGTGATCAGCAGCATTGCGAGCAATGCCAGCACTGAACCCGTTCGTTGATGGAAGCGACTGCGCATGGAGGAAGGCGTGTTCAAATCCGGAGTGCGGGATTATGCCACCCGGTTACTTCGTATTAGAAAGCCAAAGCGCATAAATTCCGGGATCAGACGGCGGGCATGACGTCGCGGGTTGTCCACACGAACTGGGGAGCACTCTGTTGAAAAGGCGCCCAAAAGTCTGCTAAATGACTGGCGCCCAAGGAAAAGTCAGGTGCGCTTCACGACGCGTCAACACGTGCCGGCCTCTGCATAACTTATCCCCAGCGCAAGGGGAAAGGGCTGTGGAAAACCGCTTGGCGACTCGTCTAGTTTCTTGATTTCGCGGCGTAATCCCGGCGCGACGCGGATCGCGCCACGTTTTTGCCATCCCGAGCTTCGCCGATCCGACGCCCGACTTATCCACAATTTCTGTGGATAGCAGTGTTGAAAAGGCTCGCGTATCGTCGTTAAGTCTTTGATGAATAACGTTTTGTATGACCTGACCGGAACCGTGCGAGCAACGGCGCCCATTTCGTTCGCAACGGGGACGATCAGACGGAAATGCCCGGTCCGCCGTTGCTGCCGAGCAGTTGCTCGACGGCGTTCGCGTCCGGGTAATCCTGTTCGGGCAGCCCGTCGAACACGGTGATGACGTCATTGGAGACGCCCGCTTCGCGTGCTGCATCGACGATCGCGTCCTTGTTGGCGGGATACTTCACGAGGCGCAGGACCTGGGCGATTTCATCGTCGATCGGTTCGTCGTTCAAGGCGTGGTTTGCGTGCGTGTCGGTCATTCCGAGGTCCAGAGTCGAGTCAGTGGAGAGAAGGGTGCGTCAGGTCTGCACCTGAATGGGCTGGCTCGCCATGCCGTGGTTCGGCGCTCGGGACTTGGGCAGCGGCACGTGACGCCAGCGCGCGTGATCGAGGTCCTGCGCCGAGACGTCGGGCGCGGGCGGCGCAACGGGCGCGGCGTTCACACGCAGCGCGGCGCGCGTCGCGGCAATGGTGGCGGTGGATTCGTCCGTCGAACCCGTGTGCAGCGGCGCGGCATAGCACGAGACCGAAACCAGGGCCATCGACAACAACGTTGAGGTCTTCATAGGGCAACCCCTCCTCACGTAAGCAGCGTAAGGCACCAAGCAAAGCCTATGCCGGTGCGCCTATGCGCTGCCCGCCGTGCGCGCGGTCCGTTCGGACGATGCGCGCACGGGCGCGACGAGTGGGCGTCGCGCGGACGTATTTCGAGTGAATTCTGAAGTCGGTCCGACTCGCGCGAAAGACGCGCGCACGCGTCATTGCGCGCCGCGAAATTGCATGGCTGCGCAGTTTCAGCGCGACGTCGGGTTCAAACGGAAGTATGCGTCCAGAAGAGATGTTTTGTACACGACGCCGAGCAGGAGCGGCTGCGTCTTTTTCTCGATCACCGGAAGCCGCTCGCCCTGGAATGCGAGGAAGTGCTGGAGCGCCTCGCCGAGCGACATGTCGGGCGTGAGGACGTCGAATTGCGGCTGGAGATAGTCCGCGGCGGTCTTGGTTTTGGTGTCGTGCTCGTCGAGCAGATCGGAGGTGATGTCCTTCAGGGCGACCACGCCGCGAAAGCGCTCGGCTTCGTCGACCACGTAGAGATACTTCACCGGATATTCGAGGAAGACGCGCGTCATGTCCTTGATGTTCGCGGTGAGCGGCACGACGGTATCCGCAGGCTTGACGAGCTCGCGCATCTGCGTCGCGGCGAGGCGCAGGCGCTCTTTTTCTTCACGATTGCGGCGCAGCGTGACTTCATACATCGACGTCTGCTCGGACGTGCGCGCGATGAAGTAGGCGATCACGCACGAGACCATCAGCGGCAGCATGACCTGATACGAGAGCGTCATCTCGAAGATCATCAGGATCGCCATGAGAGGCGCGTGCGTGGCGGCGGCGAGAAACGCGCCCATGCCGACCATCGCGTAGGCGAAGGGCGCGGACGTCGAGTCCGGCCAGATCGTGTGCACGCCGATGCCGTACAGGCAGCCGAGCACCGCGCCGACGAAAAGCGTCGGCGTGAAGATGCCGCCGACCGCGCCCGAGCCGGCGGTGGCCGCCGTCGCGATAAGCTTGAAGACGAGCACGGTGAGCAGCGCGGTCCACGTCCACGGCTCGTGCAGCAGCGAGTTCACGACTTCATAACCGTTGCCCCAGACCTCGGGCCACCAGATCGAAATCACGCCGACGATCAGCCCGCCGAGCGCGAGGCGCAGCGGCAATGGCAAGGGCAGCGTCGAAAAGCGCTTTCTCGATGCTGCGAGCAAGCGCAGAAAATGTGGCGCGAGCACGCCCGACAACAACCCGAGCACGACGAAGAGCAGCACTTCGACACCCGTCACGGTCGGAAACACCGGCATCTCGTATGGCGGGCGATAACCGGCGAACTCGCGCATCGTGATATTGGCGACGACCGACGAGACGACGATCGGTCCGAAGCTCTCCATCGCCATTGAGCCGAGCACGAGCTCCGTGACGAAGAACGCGCCGGCGATGGGCGCGTTATACGCCGACGTGATACCGGCGGCCGCGCCGCAGGCGACGAGCAGGCGCAGGCGCGGCGGATCGAAGTGGACCCAGCGCCCGATGAGCGACGACGCGAGCGCGGCGAGCTGCACCATCGAGCCTTCGCGGCCGATGGAACCGCCGCTCGAAATCGTGATGAGCGAGGACAGGCTGCGCCAGAGACTCTGCCACACGGGCACGACGCCATCGCCGATGGTGACGGCTTCCATGTAGTCCGTGCTCGCGTTCTTGCTCGCGTGCTTGCGCGCGATCAGCAGACACGCACCCGCGATGAGGCCGCCCACGGCCGGCAGCAGGATCCGCACGGGCCAGGGCAAGGTATGCGCGAGCGCGACGAGGCCTTCCGAAGGATTGCCCAGCAGACGTTGCAGGATCTGAATGCCTTCGCGAAAGACGGAAGTCGCGAAGGCGCCCGCCACGCCGACGACGACCGCCCAGACGAGCATCGTATGCGAGTCCGACAGACGGAAGAGACGTTGCGCGCGAGTCCGCAGCTTGAGCAGGAATGAGAGCACTTTTGCTGAATCGTGGAAAGCTTAGAAGCAAACGGAATAAGCGACTCGCAAGGATAGCATTGCGCCGTGCCGGAACGCGCTCGAAAACGCCCGCGACGGACGCAAAAAAGCCCGGCGTTCACGGCCGGGCTGCGTTGGACGCGTGCGTGTCACCACTTCGGCGCGAACGGCGGATTCGCGTGACGCTTGCCTTCGTCGAGCGCGTCGATCCTTGCGATGTCGTCGGCGTCGAGCTTCAGCTTCTGCGCGTCCCAGTTCGCCTGCTGATGCTCTCGATTCGTCGATGCCGACAGCACCACGATATCGCGCGACAGGAGCCACGCGAAGGTCACCTGCGCGGGCGTCGCGTTGTGCTTTTGCGCGATCGCCTTGAGCGTCGCGTCCGTATGCGCGCGGCCTTCGCCGAGCGGCATGTACGCGGTCACCTTGACGCCGAGCTGCTGCGTCGCGTCGACGAGCTTGCGGTTCGCGAGAAACGGGCTCACCTCGAACTGGTTCGTGACGATCTCCTTGCCGCCCGGCGCCTGCAGCGCCTCTTCGAGCAGCGGCGCGGTGAAATTCGACACGCCGTAATGACGGATCAGACCGAGCTTCTGTGCTTCCTGCATCGCGGCGAGCGTTTCGGCGATCGGCACCGCGCCGTCGGGCGACGGCCAGTGCACGAGCGCGAGATCGATCGTGCCGATATCGAGCTTCGCGTGACTGTCCTTCAGGCTCGCGATGAGCGCATCGCGCGAGAGCCGCTCCCACCAGACTTTCGTCGTGACCCAGATGTCGTCGCGCGGCACGCCCGATTCGCGCACGCCCTGACCGACGGCAGCCTCGTTGTTGTAGAACTGCGCCGTATCGATATGACGGTAACCGATCGAGAGCGCGCTCTTGACCGCGTTCGTGGTTTTCGCGGCATCGACGCGGAACGTGCCGAGACCGAAGGAAGGAATCGTTTCTACCATGCTGGCTCCTGGGTTGCGTTGGGGTTCAAGCGTCCTGATCGAGTTCGGGATAGTGCCGGAAAATGCCCGACTCGTTGAACGGGATACGCCGTTCGGAATCGACGTAAGCCGCGATGTTCGGCCTTTGCAGGACCGCGTCGTGAATCGCCGCGACGCGCGGATACTGTGCGCCGAACTTCTTCATTGCGCGCGGGAAAGCGTAGTGCAGGCCGTCGACGATCTGGAAGACCGACAGATCCACGTAAGTCGCCGCATCGCCGATCATCTGCGTGTCGCCGTGCGGGTTCTGCTTCAGCACGCGCTCGAAGTACTTCATGAACTTCGGCACGCGCTTGTCGAGAAAATTCTGCGTGCGGATCTTTGCCGCGTCCATCTGATCCTCGTAGTAGAGATCGGTCGCGAGCGGATGATGCGTGTCGTGCACTTCGGTGACGAAATCGGCGATCGTCAGTTGCAGGCCATGCGCGACGTAGCGCAGGCCTTCGTCCTTCGGCGCGAGTCCGAGCTTCGGTCCGAGATAGAGCAGAATGTTCGCGACGTGCGGCACGATCAGCTCGCCGTCTTTCAGGAACGGCGGGGCGAAGGGGATGTGCGGCTCTGTCTTGCTGTTCAGGACTTTCATCATCGCGTCCATGCCGTAGCCGCGCTTACCCGATTCACGCGCGACGTCGATGTATGGCGCGCCGGCATCTTCCAGCGCGAGCCGGACGAACTCGCCGCGGCCCTGCAATCCGTTCCAGTAATGGAGTTCGTAAGCCATGTGAAAAGGCTCCTCGGGAAGGTGTGCCGCGTTTGCGGCGACAGTGGAGTGTGCGCGTTTTCAACGTGCGACGAAGCGCGCGTACGGAGAATCGGGCGAGCAACACGCGTTCCTGTTTGACGGCGACGCCATGAATCCGCCCAGATCGTGCAAAATTGATGTTTTGTGTTTTCGACGCAGCGGAGAAGGGATGGACAAGCAAGGCTTTACCACTGGCATCGTTCACGGCGACAGAAGCGTGGGCGTCGAGCATGGCGGCGTGCGGCAGCCGATCCACACATCGGTCCAGTACGGATTCGAGCGCGTGGAGGATCTGATCGGCGTCTTTCAGGGCACGAAAAAAGGCGGCTTCAATTACGCGCGTCAGGGCACGCCGACGACCGCGGCGCTCGAGCGCAAGATCACGAGCCTCGAAGAAGGCGTCGGGTCGATCTGCTTCAGCACCGGCATGGCGGCGCTGACGGCGGTGTTCCTCACCTTGCTGCGCGCGGGCGATCATGTCGTGTCGAGCCGCTACGTGTTCGGCAACACCAACAGCCTTTTCGGCACTTTGAGAACGCTCGGTATCGACGTGACGATGGTCGATTCGGCATCGGCCGCGAACGTCGCGGACGCGATCCGGCCGAACACGCGCATGGTGTTCGTCGAGACCATCGCGAATCCGGGCACGCAGATTCCCGACCTCGCCGGCATCGGCGCGTTGTGCCGCGATCGCGGTCTCGCGTATGTCGTCGACAATACGATCACATCGCCCGCGCTGTTCCGGCCGAAGGCGGTCGGCGCGAGCCTCGTCGTCAATTCGTTGACGAAGACCATTGCCGGACATGGCGCGGCGCTCGGGGGCGCAGTGACGGACACGGGCCTCTTCGACTGGAGCGCGTACCCGAACATCGCCGATGACTACCGCCGCTCGCCGCCGAAGGAGCAAGGGCTCCTGCAGATTCGCAAAAAGGGGCTGCGCGACATGGGCGGGTCGCTGTCGTCGGAGCAGGCGCATTCGATCGCAATGGGCGCGGAAACGCTCGCGCTGCGCGTCGCGAAGTGCAGCGAGAACGCGCTCGCGCTCGCGCAATTTCTCGAGCAGCACGAGGCTATCGGGCGGGTGTTCTATCCGGGGCTGAAGAGTCATCCGCAATACGAGATCGCGCAGTCGCTGTTCAAGGGCGCGTCGTGGCTGCTGTCGTTCGAATTGCGCCACGCGGATCGCATGATCGAAGTCGTCAACGCGCTGCAATTGCCGGTCAAGGCGACGGGCCTCGGCGACACGCGCACGCTGATCATTCCGGTCGCGCCGACGATCTTCTTCGAAGCCGGCCCGGAAGTGCGCAAGTCGATGGGCATTTCGGACGGCATGCTGCGTTTGTCCGCAGGTATCGAAGATACCGACGATCTCATCGCCGATTTCGATCAGGCGCTCAAGCTCGCGGTGTAGCAAGGAACGCGTGCCGTACGGCACGCGTCTTCCCGCCAATCACGAAGCGCGCGCGTAGTAGATGTTCTGCGGATGCCGCGCTTCGGCAAAGAAGAACCATCGCTCGGCGACGAGTCCCAGATACTGCGTGACCGACGCGAGGCAGAACAGCGCCACGGACTGCGCGCTGATCCCGAGCAGCATCAGCACGAACGGCACGCCGAACGCGCCGACGAGAAACGTCCACTTGATGCGCGCGATCGCTTGCGCCGATCGTCCATGAAAGAACTCGCGCAGATTGAACGCGCCCGCCGTGAAGCCGCGTGATTTCTGCACGACGTTCGGTCCTTTGATGCCCGTCGCGCTTTGCACGGTCGACTTCGGCCGCAAGCGGGCATTGCGCTTCAACGCGGCGACGCGCGTCGCGCAGCCTGCGAGCGTCAGGGTGCAGGCGCAAGCCGCAAGCCCCGCCGCGAGCGACGGCGCGAGCCACGCGGCGCAGGCCGTCGCAAGCGTGAAGCCGGACGCGCAGCCGAGCAGCACGAAGTTGACCATCGTGAGCGGCGTAGCCCATTCCTGCAGGAAGCGCAGGCACGCGTAGATCATCGCGGTGCAGACGAAGAGCGCCGCCGACGCAATCACGCCGATCACGCCGATGACGAGCGCGCCCGGCGTGCCCAGCCAATGCGCGATGCCGTACAACGCGTCGCACGCGAGAAACGCGGGCAGGCAGAGGCATTCGCGCGAGAGCCATGACGTGCGCCACATCGCGATCGCACGCCAGGCGCGCTCCGGATGCCCGAGATGAAAGAACGAAGCGATCAGCCCGAGCCCGCCGAGCACGACCGACAACGCCGCGCCGATGACGAAGAACGTCTGCGCAGGCAACCCGGTCAGACCGAGCTTCGCGAAAATTTCGACGCCGACGAGCGCGATCAGCAAGCCTTGCGCGGCGCCGCTCAATGTCGTGAGAAACACGACGGAAAACGCGGGTTTCATGTTCGAGCTCCGATGAAGTCAGACGCGCGCGGCCATCGCCGCGAGATTCAGGTCGCCGTGCGCTTCGAGCGAGGCGTCGTCGCCGGAATGACAACCGCACGAGCCGCCGCTGCCGCACGCATTCACCGGGCGCCGCGGCAAATAATGATTCGCGGGCTTGGTCTCCCATTCCGGCATCAACTGATAGCCGCCGCGTTCCTCGATCGCCTTCGAGACCACCGACTCCGGATCGTGGATATCGCCGAAGAGCCGCGCCGACGTCGGACAGGCGAGCACGCATGCGGGTTTGCGATCGCGCTCGGGCAGCGCCTCGTTGTAGATGCGATCGGCGCACAGCGTGCACTTCGTCATTTCCTTGCGCTCTTCGTCGAGCTCGCGCGCGCCGTACGGACACGCCCACGCGCAGTACTTGCAGCCGATGCACTTGTCGAAGTCCACGAGCACGAGCCCGTCTCCCTTGCGCTTGTAGCTCGCGCCGGTCGGACAGACAGGCACGCACGGCGGGTCCTCGCAGTGCAGGCAGGACTTTGGAAAGTGGATGGTGTCGGCGAGCGGAAACTCACCGGCTTCATAGGTCTGCACGCGGTTGAAGAAAGTGCCGGACGGATCGGCGTCATAGGGGCGCTGATCCGCGAGACTGCCCGCTTCGCCGGACGTGTTCCACTCCTTGCAGCTCGTCACGCACGCGTGACATCCGACGCACACGTTCAGGTCGATCACGAGGGCCATTTGGGTCATGATGGTCTCCTTCAGTTACCCGGGTTTCGCTTGATGACATTGCGCAAACGCGCCGCGAACTCGCCGCGCCCGGCGAAGTAGGTCTGCACGACGCGCTGGATCGGACCCGGCATGCCGGGCGAGGGGCGCATCGGCGCGAATTGCGGCAGCGTGTGGCTGGCATCCGCTTCGGCGGGATAGACGCGCACGCGCACGTCGTACCATGCCGCCTGTCCCGTGATCGGGTCCGAGTTGGAGAAGCGCATGCCTTCGGTCCCGGACGCCGGAAGCTCGTCGGTGATGAGGTGATTGAGCAGGAAGCCGCGCTGCGATTCGTTGGCATCTGGGCCGAGGCTCCACGCGCCCGACGCCTTGCCGATCGCGTTCCATGTCCACACCGTGCCCGGTTCGACCGCCTCGCTATAGCGCGCCATGCAGCGCACCTTGCCCCATTGCGATTCGACATAGATCCAGCCGCCGTCCTCGATGCCGTTCGCCTTCGCCATGCGCGGATTCATGTACAGCAGGTTCTCGCCGTGAATCTGCCGCAGCCACGCGTTTTGCGAATCCCACGAGTGATACATCGCCATCGGGCGCTGCGTGACGGCCGCGAGCGGATATCGGTCGAGATTGGTCGTGTCGAGTTCGAGCGGCGCGTACCAGAACGGCAGCGGATCGAAATACTGCTCGATGCGCGCGCGCAGATGCTCGGGCGGCTGCCTGCCTTTCGTGCGTCCTCGCGCGGCGAGGCGGAACTTCTGCATCACGTCGGAGTAGAGCTGGATCAGGATCGGCTCGCCGAATTTGCGAAAGCCCTTGTCGACGGCGAATTGCAGATAAGGCCCGTTGCAATTGCGCATGTACTGCAGCGACTCGGGCAAGGTGTAGTGATAGACGCAATCGTGCCTCGCGTACTCTTCCCACTGGTTCGGATTCGGTTCGCCGACGAGCGCATCGCGGCCGTCCTTGCCACGCCAGCCCATCAGAAAGCCGACGCCCGATCCCGGCGACGTCTGATGATTGACAATGAAGTCCGGATAGTCGCGATACTTGCGCTTGCCCTCCGGCGTAGTGAACGCGGGCAGCCCGAGGCGGCCGCCGAGCTCGACCAGCACTTCCTGAAACGGCCGGCATTCGCCCGTGCGCGGCACGACCGGCACGCGCACCGAATCGACGGGACCGTCGAACTCGGAGATCGGGCGATCGAGCATCGACATCGCGTCGTGGCGTTCGAGGTAGGTCGTGTCGGGCAGGATGAGATCGGCGAACGCGGTCATCTCCGACTGGAACGCATCGCACACGACGATGAACGGAATCCTGTATTCGCCGTCGTCGTTCTTGTCGGCGAGCATCTTGCGCACTTCCATCGTGTTCATCGACGAGTTCCACGCCATGTTGGCCATGAATATCATCAACGTGTCGATGGGGTAGGGATCGCCGCGCCACGCGTTCGTGATGACGCTGTGCATCACGCCGTGCACCGCGAGCGGATACTCCCAGGAGAACGCACGGTCGATGCGCACGGGCGTGCCGTCGTCGTGAATGAAGAGGTCCTCGGGCGCGGCGGGCCATCCGAGCGGGCCGCTCGCAAGCGGCGTGTTCGGCTTGACCTGATCGGGATGATTCGGCGGTTTCGCGGACGGCGGCACCGCGCGCGGAAAAGGCGACTTGTGACGGAAGCCGCCCGGACGGTCGATCGTGCCGAGCAGCGACATCAGCACCGCGAGCGCACGGATCGACTGGAAGCCGTTCGAATGGGCGGCGAGCCCGCGCATCGCGTGAAAGGCGACGGGATTGCCCGTCACGGTGTCGTGTTTTTTCCCCCAGCAGTCGGTCCATTCGATCGGCAGCGTGACCTTGTGGTCGCGGCCCGTCTGGATCATTTCGGCGGCGAGACGTTTGATGGTTGCGGCGGGAATGCCGGTGATGGCGGCGGCCCACTCGGGCGTGCACGACGCCACCTGCTCGCGCAGCAGCGCGAAGGAGGGCGTGACGGGCGTGCCGTCGTCGAGCGTGTAGCGGCCCTCGAGCGCGGGTTCGGCGTCATCGGCATGATGCGCGACCGCGCGATTCGTCTTCTTGTCCCACCACAGATGATTTTGCGGAAAGAGCGCGTTGCGCTCGGGCGTCTCGCCGTCTTTCACGAAAAGCCCGAAGGTATCGCTCGCTTCGTTCATGTCGAGCAGTTCCGCCGCGTTCGTGTAGCGCGTGACGAACTCGTGATCCCAGGCGTCGGCGGCGATCAGTTCGTGGATCAGCGCCATGAAGAGCGCGCCGTCGGTGCCGGGGCGGATCGGCACCCATTCGTCGGCGATGGCGGCATAGCCCGTGCGAACCGGATTGATCGCGATGAAGCGCCCGCCCGCGCGCTTGAACTTCGAAATGGCGATCTTGAGCGGATTCGAATGATGATCTTCCGCGGTGCCGATCATGAAGAAGAGCTTCGCGCGATCGAGGTCGGGGCCGCCGAATTCCCAGAACGAGCCGCCGATCGTGTAGATCATGCCGGCCGCCATGTTGGCCGAGCAGAAGCCGCCGTGCGCCGCGTAGTTGGGCGTGCCGAAGTTCTTGGCGAAGAGGCCGGTCAGGGCCTGCATCTGGTCGCGGCCCGTGAAGAGCGCGAACTTCTTCGGATCGGTGGCGCGCAGATGCGCGAGACGCGTTTCGAGCGTGTCGAGCGCGACTTCCCATGAAACCGGCTCGAACTGCGCTTCGCCCCGCAGGGCGTCCGGTTTTCGCATCAGCGGCTGCGTGAGACGCGCGGGCGAGTACTGCTTCATGATGCCCGACGCGCCCTTGGCGCAGATCACGCCTTGATTGAGCGGATGGTTCGGATTGCCGTCGATGTACCGGACTTCGCCGTCGCGCAGATGCACGCGGATGCCGCAGCGGCATGCGCACATGTAGCACGTCGTGGTCTTGACATCGAGCTTCTCGTTCTGGGTGCGAGCGCCGTGTTCCATGAGTGCTCCGTCAAAGCGTTATCGCGCGAGCCGACACTCGCGCGATGGGTACTTCCGTGCATCCCTCAGCCGAACAGACGTTCGACCCCGAGCGTGATCGCAAGGCCACCGCCGACGAGCCACGCGTACAGGATCGCGCCGGTGGCGAGGGCGCGCGGGCCCGCCTCGCGGATCTGCGCGATGCGCGTCTCCATGCCGAGCGCGGTCATGGCCATCGTGAGGGCGAAGGTGTCGAGCGTGTTGATCGTGCTCGTCGCGGCATCGGGCAGTACGTGCAGCGAATTCACGACGACGAGCACGAGAAAGCCGAGCGCGAACCAGGGCACCGCAATCTTGCCTTTGCCCTGCGCCGAACCATCCGCCGATGCGGCACGCGAGCGGCTGATCCAGAAGCCGATCACGAGCAGCACGGGAACCAGCAGCATCACGCGCGTCATCTTCACGATGGTCGCGATGTGCGTCGCTTCCGGGCTCACGTTGCTCGCCGCGCCGACGACCTGCGCCACTTCGTGGATCGTGCCGCCGAAGAAGAGGCCCGCGCCGAGCGTGTCGAGATGCAGCCAGCCGGCGTTGAGCGCGAGCGGATAGAGAAACATCGAGAGCGTGCCGAACAGCACGACACTGCCGACGGCCATTGCGCTCTTGTGCGGCTTCGATTGCAAGGTCGATTCGAACGCGAGCACAGCCGCTGCGCCGCAAATCGCGCTGCCGGCTGCCGTGAGGAGCGCCGTGTCGCGGTCGAGCTTCATCAGCTTCATGCCGGCCCACGTCCCGATCACGAGCGTGCTCACGACGACCAGCACCGACACCGTGAAGCCCGACACGCCGACTTGCGCGATCTCCTGGAGACTCACGCGCAGCCCGAAAAACGCGACCGCGATCCGCAGCAGCTTGCGCGCGGAGAAGTTGACGCCCGCCGCCCAGCTATCGGGCATGCCGTGGCGCAATGCGTTGCCGTAGACCGCGCCCGCAACGATGCCGACGATCAACGGACTGATCCCGAGCCCGGCGATGGCGGGGATGCTGGCGAGACGCGTGACGGCTGCGGCGAACAACGCGACGAACAGGATGCCGTTGAGTTGCCCGCGCGTGGAGGAGGCGGCCGGCGCAAGATGGTGTGCGGACTGAACCGTGTACATGGATGAACCCATTTGAGATTGGTGGAATCGATGGGCTAATCCTATTCCCGATATATCAATATGAAAAATCGTGATTTAGAATGTGAAGTATCGGACAAACTGATATTTATGAGAAATGACCCCGGAACAACTGATAACCTTCGCGACGGTCGCGGAGCACGGCAATATCAGCCGTGCGGCGGTGGCGCTGCATCTGTCGCAGCCGGCCGTGTCCGGCCAACTGCGGCTTCTGCAGGAGGAGTTCGGCGAGCCGCTGTATCAGCGCGACGGTCGCGGTGTGCGCCTGACCGCCGCCGGTGAACAGTTGCTCGGCCACGCGGAGCGCCTGCGCGAGACGTTCCGGGCGGCGCACGCGCTGCGGGACGCGTTGCGCGGGCTGGAGCGCGGCACGCTGCGCATCGGCGCGAGCACGACGCCCGCGAGCTATTTGCTGCCGTACCTGATCGCGGCGTTTCACAAGCGCTATCCGGACGTCGTCGTGACGACCATCGACGGCAATACGGCGGATATCGTCGCAGCCCTCGGTTCGCTCGATATCGCGCTGGTCGAAGGCTCGCCCGGAAGCGATCTGCCGCTCGGCACGACGGTCACGTCGTGGCGCGAGGACGAGATCGTCGCGATTCTGCCCAACGGCCATTCGCTTGCCGACGGGCGCGAGTCCGTCACGCTCGATGAACTCGGCGAGCACCCGCTCGTGCTGCGCGAGCCAGGCTCGGGCGTGAGGCAGGTTATCGAGCGCGCGTTCGCGGACTGCGATGCGCCGATGCGCGTCGCGCTGGAAATCGCCGGCGTCGAGGGCGTGAAAGAGGCGGTGCGCGCGGGCATGGGCATCGGTTTTGTGTCGGCGATGTCGATCCGTCACGAAGACAGTGCGCTGCGGCGCGTGCGCATCGCACTGAAGCCGCTCACGCGCCGCTTTTCCATTCTGCTGCCTCATGCGGCGACGCCGTCGCGCGTCGCGGCGCGTTTTCTGGAGTTGTGCGACGAGCCGGGTCTGCTCGGCTAGGGATTTCCACTATGGCGCCTCGATGGCGGTCTGACGCACCATTCGTTCTCAACAGGGCGCCACGGCGTCTTTTTTGAAAATCGATCATGGAACCGGTTCCAAGCTAATTTTGGCGCCGAAACGATACCGAGAAGCACGTGAACGAGAATTCCCCGAAGGTTGAGGCGAGTACTGACGTTGTGATCGTCGCGAGCGCGTTCGGCGCCGATGCGATCCGGCGCGACGGTCACGCCGTCTGGGCTTGCGCCGCGGCGCGAGCGGGCGCGAACGGCTTCGAAGTGCGCCGAGAATTGTTCGCGAGCGACGCGGATGTGCAGCCGGAAGCGCTCGCGCAACTGGGCGAACGTATTCGCGGGTTGGGTTTGTGGATCGTCTATTCGACGCCCGCAACGCTTTTCCATGACGACGGCTCGCTCGACCGCGAAGCACTCCGCCTCGCCATCGACGAAGCGTCGGCGCTGAACGCGCGCATCGTCAAGCTGCAACTGGGCGGCACGGAGCGCGGCGTCGCGACCGATCCGGCGACGCTCGACCGCCTCATGACCGACATCGCCGCGTCGAAAGCGCGCGTCGTCGTCGAGAACGGACAACTGAAGGCGGGCGGGACGATCGGCGCGTTCGACGCGCTCTTCGTCGCGCTGCCGCGACAAAGCGGCCTTTCAATGACCTTCGACACCGGCAATTGGCACTGGGCCGAACAGGATCCTCTCGACGCCGCCACGCGGCTCGCACCGTATGTCGCCTACGTGCACTGCAAAGCAGTCATGGGCGAGGGCGCCCGCCGTTTCGCGGCCGCGCCCGCGGACGGCGACGCGCGCTTCGCGACGCTGCTCGCGCGCTTGCCGGGCGATGTGCCGCGCGGCATCGAATATCCGTTCATTGCCGGCGCGGACGTCTCGCTCGACGCCGAAGCCGCGCGCCAGGTCGCGCGAATCGCGGCATTCTGAATTACGCATTTTGCATTCAGCATTCATCTGTAAAGGACTCGACATGCAAGCCAAGCCTGAGGCTCTCGACGTCGTCACGTACGGCGAAGCGATGACGATGTTCGTCGCGGCCGTCACCGGCGATCTCGCGAAGGCCGGTCAATTCACGAAGCGCGTCGCGGGCGCGGACCTGAACGTCGCGATCGGCCTGTCGCGGCTCGGGTTCAAGGTGGGCTGGATGAGCCGCGTCGGCAACGATTCATTCGGGCGCTACGTGCTCGACGTGCTCGCGTCCGAAGGCATCGACGCAAGCCGCGTGACGATCGACGAGCGCTATCCGACCGGCTTCCAGCTCAAGGGCAAGTGCGACGACGGCAGCGATCCGGCTGTCGAGTACTTTCGCAAGGGGTCGGCCGCGAGCCACCTGTCGCTCGACGATTACGCCGCCGACTACGTGCTCGGTGCGCGTCATCTGCATCTGACGGGCGTCGCGCCCGCGATATCGGCGAGCTCGCGTGAACTCGCGTTCCATATGGCCCGGGAAATGCGTGCGGCAGCCAAGACGATTTCGTTCGATCCGAACCTGCGCCCGACGCTCTGGCCCTCGCGCGAGGCGATGGCCGAGTCGCTCAACGCGCTCGCCGCGCTGGCCGACTGGGTGCTGCCCGGCGTGTCCGAAGGCTTGACGCTGACGGGCCATGCGAAGCCCGAAGACATCGCAGCGTTCTATCTCGACCGGGGCGCGAAGGGTGTCGTCGTCAAGCTGGGCGCGCACGGTGCGTACTTCCGCACGGCGGAGGGCGAAGAGGGCATCGTGCCGGGCCTGCCGGTCGACAAGGTCGTCGATACGGTCGGCGCGGGCGATGGCTTCGCGGTCGGCGTCGTGAGCGCACTGCTCGAAGGCCGCGACGTGCGCCACGCGATCGCGCGCGGCAACCGCATCGGCGCACTGGCGATTCAGGTGATCGGCGACAGCGAAGGACTGCCGACGCGCGCCGCGCTCGATCTGCTCGAAGCACAGGATTCCAACGACAAGACGGCTAAAGCCGCGTTCGATCTGGCCTGACGACTGACCAGGCCATCCGCCGGCAAACCCAACGAATTGCGCTCGGAGACAACCATGCAATCCTCGACTCCCAAACTCGCTGTGCGCCGCTGGTGGGCGATCATGCCGATTGTCTTCATCACGTACAGCCTCGCGTATCTCGACCGCGCCAACTACGGCTTCGCCGCGGCTGCGGGCATCAATCAGGACCTCGGCATCAGCAAGGGATTGTCGTCGCTGATCGGCGCGTTGTTCTTCCTCGGCTACTTCTTCTTCCAGATTCCGGGCGCGATCTATGCCGAGCGTCGCAGCGTGAAGAAGCTCGTGTTCTGGAGCCTCGTTCTGTGGGGCGGGTGCGCGACGCTCACGGGCATGGTGAGCAACATTCCGTCGCTGATGGCGATCCGCTTCGCGCTCGGCGTCGTCGAGGCCGCGGTGATGCCGGCGATGCTCGTCTTCATCGCGAACTGGTTCACGAAGTCGGAGCGCTCGCGCGCGAACACGTTTCTCATCCTCGGCAATCCGGTGACGGTGTTGTGGATGTCGGTGGTATCGGGCTACCTCGTGAATTCGTTCGGCTGGCGGCACATGTTCATTGCCGAAGGCGCGCCTGCCATCCTGTGGGCGGTGATCTGGTGGTTCATCGTGAAGGACAAGCCGGCGCAGGTGAACTGGCTCACGGACCAGGAAAAGAACGATCTCGATGCGACGCTGCGCGCCGAACAGGCCGCGATCAAGCCCGTGAAGAACTATCGCGAGGCGTTCAAGTCGCCGGCGGTGATCAAGCTGTGCGCGCAGTATTTTTGCTGGAGCATCGGCGTGTATGGTTTCGTGCTGTGGCTGCCCTCGATTCTGAAGAACGGTTCGACGCTTGGCATGGTCGAGACGGGCTGGCTCTCCGCCGTGCCGTATCTTGCCGCGACCATCGCGATGCTGCTGGCTTCCTGGGCTTCCGACAAGCTACAGGCGCGCAAGGCGTTTGTATGGCCGTTCCTTTTGATCGGCGCGGTGGCGTTCGCGGGATCGTACTTGCTCGGTTCGACGAATTTCTGGGCTTCGTATGCGCTGCTCGTGATCGCGGGGGCTGCGATGTATGCGCCTTATGGGCCGTTCTTTGCGATCGTGCCGGAGTTGCTGCCGAAGAATGTCGCCGGCGGGGCGATGGCGCTCATCAATAGCATGGGGGCGTTGGGGTCGTTCGTTGGGTCGTATTTCGTTGGCTATCTGAATGGTGCGACGGGGTCGCCGGCGGCCTCTTATGTGTTCATGAGCGTGGCGTTGTTGCTTTCTGTGTGGCTTACTTTGGCTGTTAAGCCGCAGGCTGCGGTTAGGGCTGGTGTTGTTGTGCGGTCTTGATGTTGATGTTTTTTTTTCGCCGGATCCCGTTTTGTTTGTGGTTTATTAGCGTTGCCCCTATGCGGGGCGGCAGTCACTTTCTTTGCTGCTGCAAAGAAAGTAACCAAAGAAAGCAGCTTGTTAGGCCCGCGGTCACACGCAGTTTGGCCATGCTTGCCAGCCGATCGTGGGCTGCCTAAGTGTCGCCCTCAAAGGTCCAACCGGGCGTGGATCGCGCACGGTCTGACAAGCTAGTCGTTTGAGCGTGCCGGTTCAGCACGAAATAGCTTCGCACAGCGCTACGCGCTGCCGCTGGGTCTGCAAGGGACAACATCGGTCTGCACTTGCAGTGAGATCGAGGCGTTAGTAAAGAAAGTTCGGGCAGACCCGATTGACCGGTCGGCCGCGAAGCGGGCTGGAGCCATTTGGTGCTGAACCAGCTTGTTGTGTGGCGTGAGGTGGCGGACCGTGCGCGATCCAAGCCCGGTTAAACCTTTGAGGGCGACACTTAGGCAGCCCACGATGGGCTGGCAAGCGTGGCCAAACTGCGTGTGACCGCGGGCGTGTGGAGCTGCTTTCTTTGGTCACTTTCTTTGCAGCAGCAAAGAAAGTGACTGCCGCCCCGCACAGGGGCAGCGCTAATAGACCGACAAGAAATCAGGTTTCCACAAAAGCCCAAACCGACCCAACCCTTACCCCACCATGACGAAAAAAATCGTAGCCTACAAACCCTTGCCGAGCGACGTCGAAGCCTACCTCCGCGAGCACGCCGACGTGGCACACGTCGATCCAAAAGACCACGCGGCCTTTGTCGCTGCACTGCAGAATGCCGACGGCGCCATCGGCGCGAGCGTGAAAATCTCCTCCGACATGATCGAAGGCGCCAAACACCTGAAAGCGTTTTCGACCATCTCCGTAGGCTTCGATCAATTCGACGTCGATGACCTCACGCGTCGCGGCATCGTGCTCACGCACACGCCCGACGTGCTCACCGAA
The DNA here is from genome assembly GCA_001544655.2 of Caballeronia turbans. Taxonomy (GTDB): domain Bacteria; phylum Pseudomonadota; class Gammaproteobacteria; order Burkholderiales; family Burkholderiaceae; genus Caballeronia; species Caballeronia turbans. Next base: position 3,917 of record FCOD02000042.1, on the reverse strand, counting down.
TCCACCGCCGACACCGTCTTCGCACTGATCCTCGCAAGCGCGCGCCGCGTTGTGGAACTCGCTGAATGGGTGAAGGAAGGCCACTGGACCTCGAGCATCGGCGAGGCGTGCTTCGGCGTGGACGTCCAGGGCAAGACACTGGGCATCGTGGGTCTCGGACGCATCGGCGGAGCAGTCGCGCGGCGCGCGGCGCTCGGCTTTCGCATGAACGTCCTCTACACGAACCGCAGCGCGAACGAGCAGGCGGAAAGGGAATTCGGCGCGAAGCGCGTCGGGCTCGACGAACTCCTCGCGCAATCCGACTTCGTCTGCCTGCAAGTGCCGCTCACGCCCGAGACGCGCGGTCTCATCGGCGCGAACGAGCTGAAGAAGATGAAGCGCAGCGCGATTCTGATCAACGCATCGCGCGGGCCGACCGTCGACGAAACCGCGCTCATCGAAGCGCTGAAGAACGGCACGATTCGGGGCGCGGGCCTCGACGTGTTCGAACAGGAGCCGCTGCCCGTCGATTCGCCGCTGCTCGCGATGAAGAACGTCGTCGCGCTGCCGCACATCGGCTCGGCCACGCACGAAACGCGTCACGCGATGGCGCGCAACGCCGCCGAGAACCTCATCGGCGCACTGGACGGCACGCTCACCCGGAACATCGTCAATCGCGACGCGCTTGCGCGCTGAAAGCGTGGGGTCGCGCGGGCATGCGCTAACATGCGCGATGCGAGGAGAACGATAATACGGCGTCGCGTCCCGCTTCACGGCGATGCGCGCGCCCACGACCACTATGTCCGACGACCCCACATTGACAAACCGCCCGGCCGCGTTCGGCGCGCGCCGCGCGACGATCACCGATGTCGCCCGCGAAGCCGGCACGGGCAAGACCAGCATTTCGCGCTATCTGAACGGCGAGATGGGGGTGCTGTCGCCCGACTTGCGCGAGCGCATCGAGGCGGCCATCGCGAAGCTCGACTATCGGCCGAACCAGATGGCGCGCGGCCTGAAGCGCGGCCGCAATCGCCTGATCGGCATGCTGCTCGCCGATCTCACCAATCCATATTCCGTCGAAGTGCTTCAGGGCGTCGAGGCCGCGTGCCACGCGCTCGGCTACATGCCGCTCATCTGTCACGCGGCCAACGAGATCGACATGGAGCGGCGCTATCTGCAACTGCTGACGACGTATCGCGTGGAAGGCGTGATCGTCAATGCGCTCGGCGTGAAGGAAGAACTGCTGCAGGGCTTCGCGCAAGGCGGCATTCCGGTCGTGCTCGTCGATCGTTTCGTGGACGGCTTCATCACCGACATGGTCGGGCTCGACAATCCCGCCGCCGTGCAGCTCGCCACGCGTCATCTCGTCGATGAAGGTTTCGACGAGCTGCTGTTCATCGTGCAGCCCGTCACTCACGTGAGTTCGCGGCGCCTGCGCGAAGCCGCGTTTCGCGAAACCGTCGCCGCGCTCGATGCAAGCGGCTCGACGCTCGTGATCGATCTCGCCGATGCATCGCCCGCGCTTGCGGAACTCGATTCGCGCGTCGCGGCGGCGAAAGCGGCGGGCAGGCGCGTCGCGCTTTTTGCAGCGAACGGGCCGGTTGCGCTGCGCGTCGCGGTGCATCTGAAGGAGCGTCATGGCGCCGACTGGCAGGCACGCGTCGCGCTGATGTCGATCGACGACTCCGAATGGGCGCAACTCGCCGGCATGACGACCGTGCGCCAGCCGACGTACGATATCGGCCGGCGTGCGGTCGAGTTTCTCCACGAACGGCTCGGCGGCGCCACGATGCCCGCGCGCGAATGCCTGCTGCCGGGCGAACTCGTCGTGCGCGCATCCACGACACGCGAAACGCAACAGGCATCACAAGGAATCTGAATGGTCAGTGTTTCGACGTTGCTGAGCCTCGCGCTCGCGACGCTCATCATCGCGGCGATGCCCATCGTGCTGTACATGAAAGTGCGGCCGCGTTTCGGTATTTTGCCGCGCGAGGCGATTCTCGGCATCGCGGTCTTCGCGCTCTTCGCGATGGTGATCGAACGCGCGCTGCACGGCTTCATGTTAAGCAATCCGGTGACGTCGGCCTGGCTCGCGAATCCCGCGATATTCGTCATCTACGGCGCGATCGCCGCGGGCTTATGCGAGGAAGTCGGACGCTTTCTCGCGATGAAATGGCTCATTTCACGCGAGCCGGGCGCGCTCGACCGGCACGGGCCCGCGCTCGGCTACGGCATCGGGCACGGCGGGGCGGAAGCGTGGATCGTCGGCGTGCTCGTGCAGGTCCAATGGATCGTCTATGCGATGCTCGCGAATCAGGGCACGCTCGACTCGCACTTCGCGGGCGCGCCGCTCGACGCGCTCGCACGCATTCATCTGGTGTTGATGAGCTTGTCGCCGGTGTCGGCGGGCATCTTCGTCGTCGAACGCGCGAGCGCCTTCGTATTGCAACTCGGCTTTTCCGCGCTGATGTGGCAGATGCTGCGCGAGCGCTCGCGTCACGCACTCGTGTTTCTCGTGGCTGCGCACGCGCCCGTCGGCTTGCCTGCCGCGCTTTTTCAGGCGCGCCTCGTGCCGCTCATCGCCGCAGACGCCGTGTATCTCGTGCTCGGCGTGATCGTCGCGGTGGCGCTCGTGCGCTACTATCGGCGCGTCGCCGCTCGGGTCGCCTGAGCGCGCCTGAGCCGGCGCTTCAACCGGATTTCGATATCGAATGGACGACTATCAATACGACTGTCCGAGCGCGGACATCGACATGCTCGCGCACGTGATCTGCGATCTCTTTCCCGAGCAGACGCAATTCGCCGAACGCAAGGACGACGCGGGGCGCACCTCGCTCCTGATTCACTACGTGGCGATGCGCTTTGGGTCGAGCGCGCGGCGCATCACGATCGACGTTCGCTTCGATCCGGCCGCGCTCGCGCGTTATCGCGCGCTGCCGCCGCGCATGCACGCGCGCAGCTACGCGGTGCTGCGCGCCTACGTGGAAGCGACGCTCGGATCGCTCGAAGAGATGTACGCGGACGGCCAGACCGTGCCGCGTGAAGTGGACATCGAGATGGGCGAAGACTTCGCTTAAGCGTCGCGATAGACCTTGGCGAAGCGCGCCGCTTTTACGACGCCATAGTCGCCCGGCGCGTACTGCATGACCCAGTCGCCGGCGTCGCCGGTGAGGATGTCGCCGGCCGCGGATCGCGCGATCGAGAAGGCCTCCTGCATCTCTTTCGCGAGCACGACGCCCGGACGGTTGCGATACGTGCCCGCCTCGCCGTGCGCGATGCCGCCTTCGGGCACGTACTTGGCATCGAAGCGCTCGCGCGACACGACCCAGCGCTCGCCGCTGCTGCCGGTGACGATCGCATCGTCCTTCGCATAGCGGTTCGGGCCTTCGAGGCTCATGAGTTCGCCCGCTGCAGCCGCGAATTCGACGGCGACGGCTTCGTCTTTCACGACGCGGCGCGCGGCGGGGTCGGTGGCGAGATCGAGTTGGGACAGATGGAGCATGATGCGATCCGGAGTGACGGTGGCGGAGCGGGATCGTAACGGCATTCGCGCCATTTTGCACCCGGCGGACGAAAAAAAGCCCGCATCGTGAACTGACCCCGCAAAGTTGGACAGGTTTGGGCTAAGGCCGTGAGGGCTGAGTTCTGTACATTACAGGACTCAGCCCTTTTAGCTTCAGCTTGATGCGGTGATGATTGTAGTAGTGAATGTAGTGTCTGATGCCGGCCTGAAGGGCTTCGATGCTCTCGAAGCGATTCGGGTAGAAGAACTCCGACTTCAAGGTACCGAAGAAGCTTTCCATGGTGGCGTTGTCGTGGCAGTTGCCCTTGCGTGACATGCTTTGCGTCAGGGCTCGTTGCGAGACCAACGCCTGATAAGCGTCCATCTGGTAGTGCCAGCCTTGATCTGAGTGAACCACGGGGCGATCGTCAACGCC
>FCOD02000015.1 GCA_001544655.2 Caballeronia turbans | reverse complement strand
CCAAGAAAGACGCTAGATTACGAGACACCAGCTGAACGATTCCATCAAGCTATTGCATCGACCGGTTGAATCCGCCCGCGCAAGCGGACGCTCGACGATGCTGATCCAGTGCTCATCCTTGTCGCGATCGAGCATGAACTTGAAGAAAACCATCAACAGGAACGCGCCGCCGAACGCCGACACTTCGTGATGTGCGGAAGTCAGGATTTGCGCATACTGCCGAGGTGCTTCGAGCGCCATCTTTCCAGCTTCGAAGAACCCGATGTGCCCTGCGATAGCAACGATCAGCAGCGGAAAGACGAGGCGCATTCCGAAGATCGCGACGGGAAGGCCCCATGTCATGAAGCGGTCGCGCCATTTCTCGGACCAGTGGCGCAAGACGGCCGCGTTGGCCACGGCATTATCCAGCGACAGCGATATTTCCAAAATACAGAGTACCGCGACGAGGACGACATCCTTCACGCCGCCCAGCGCGAATGCCGCCGCCATCGCGATGAAAGTCAACGCGAGCGGAAGTTTAAAAGGTTTTATTGTTTGATATGACCGAATTTCGATTCAGAGCGCTCGGTGACGAGCGCCCGCTTATGTTTTCTCGACCTGCTTGCCGCGAACCCAATCGCAAAATTCTTCTGTAATCAGTTGCTCGTAAATCTCCTGATCGGAGATATCGAGCGATTCGAGATGCAAAAACCCTACGTTGGGCAAATCCTTCGCGACATGGCGAAGAAAACCGAATTCACGCGGATCGCCGACGCCGATGAGAGACCAGTAAATCGGGAACTTCTGCGAATCGCGCAGGAGCTTCTCCGCATGTCCGCGATCCTGCTCGGGATTCTGTCCGTCGGTCACGAAAAGCACCCACGCGGGCATGTTGTTCGCCGGCTCCGCGGGTAACGGCGCGGGGTCCGGGGCAGGCGTGCCGAACAGCCGGCTGAGGAAGCCGCGCTTCTCCTTCGGCGCTGCGCGCTGTTCTTCGGGCGCGAAGAAGAAGTTGACGATATCCGCCATGACCGGTGCGTACTGCGTGGCGCCCCATTTGCGAATACCGTCATTGCGCATCACGTATTCCGTGATGTAGCTGCCGTAGTTTTCAGGTGTGGCAGTCGGAAGCCGATCGAAGCCTTCGGTAAAAGTCCAGGTATCGATTTCCCCGTTGTCATCGAATTTCATCGCAATGCCGAGCATGCGATCGTGAGTCTCCTGGATGACGCCGGATTTGTATAGCTGTTCGGCCGAGCCTGAAATGTCGAGGGCGGCGGCGACGCGCACGACAGGCGGACGCGGCAGCCGGCGCTTGCTCAGCACGATAGAAACGTTATCGGCCCGGCTCGCGAGAGCGGGTTTATGAAGGTTGATGGTGCTCATTGCGTGGTTACCGATGTTATTTATTTCAAATGCCGGTGATCGCTGAATTTGGCGACGAGATCGCGTTCGAGTTGTCTGAGTCGCGGCTCGTCCGCCTTGCGCTGGCGCTGTCCGTCTTCGACGATCTTCGCGATTTCGTCCAATGCATCGAAGAGCTTTTGCTGCGTGTAGGCGAACGTGTCCGTTGCAATGACGGGCCGCTGTCCGAGCGCCGCCACCGCGCCTGCATTGGCGTGCAACTGATCGGCTTGTGCGCGCAGCGCGGCGTCAGCGGCATCGAAGGTCGCATTGGCGAGATCGGCTGCTTTCTTCGTGCTTAGTTGCTTGATGTAAAGAGAAAACGCGTTGGTCCACGCGGGAATCAGGACGGTCTTGGCCGTGCCGAACTTCGAAATGAGCGTGCGCTTGTGATCTTGCTCAAGGCGAATCTGTGGTGCGAGTTGCTCGGACATCAGCATGGCGCGAGACAGATCGTCGATTTTCTGTTCGAGCGCGCTGGCGCAGCGACGCAGATCCATCGTGTGTTGCGCGCCGAATGCATCGTCGCTGGATTGCGGTAGCGCAAGCGCCGCGCGATAAGCTTCGAGCGATTCTTCACCGAGCTTCTTAGCGTGCTCGAACTGCCGAAACGTTTCATAGTTATCCGCATACATTTGTTCGAGTTCGGCGATGTCGCGCTTCTGCCGATTCGCATTGCTCTCCAACTCGATGATCAGCGTGCCGATGCGCTTTTCCACCGAATCGAATTGCGCCAGCAGCCGTTCCTTGGATGCCTTGAACATCGACGTGACTCGACTCAGAATGCCGCGCTTCTGGAGGGCGGCGGGATCGAGGTCCTTTGCCGTCACGATCAGCTCGTTGAGCCTTTCGCCAAACTGGTCGATATCGGATGCGCGCACCTCCGACAAGATGCGCTGGGAAAGCCCTGCCACGCGCTCTCCGGCCTTGACGCCGAGATCGTCGATCTCATCCTGAGTCAGCAATTTCGCTTCGGACGGTGAAGTCCTTCGAAGGTCGCGGCCGCCGTCGGCAGAGAGGGTCGGCCGTGCTTCCTGACTGTCGGCGAATAAAGGTTTCATCGTTCTCGCTTGTTTATTTTGGTAGCTCGATTTCTTATCCGGCTTGCTCTGACTTCATCTGCATTCCGAATTTTTAACTCGTCGAAGAGATCGGAACTGCTCGGATTGCGCTATTCCGTTTGCGTTGCGTTCTGCTCCATCATCGCCCTTTTCCACTCGAACAAGTCTTGCGTTCCCGCGTGTTGTGCGAAATAGAAAATCAATGCGGCAAACACTACGCCGATGACAGGCGGTGCACCGAGCCGCACCAACTTCGGGCCGCAAGCGAGCCATTGCAGCATGAGTCCAATCAGAAAGCCCGTGCACAAACCGCCGATGTGCGCTGCCTGATCGATTCCGGAGATTTGAAATCCGGAGAGCAGATTCAGAACGATCACCTGAAGAATCGCAACCGGCTTGATTTGAACGGGAGCCGTGCCCTCGTTACGCAGTGATGCGTGGAAATGCAAGGCGGCCGCCGCGCCGGCGAGTCCCATCAGTGCGCCCGACGCCCCTACGCTCACGACAGGATGAATCGCGGTCGTCGGAATGAACATGCCCATCGCGAACTGCATGGTCTGGGTTTCATGAAAGCCGTACCACGAGCTGCTCGCGAGACTTCCTCCCAGCGCGGACAGAAGATATACGACCCCGTAGCGCAATGATCCGATCGCGCGCTCGATTAAGGTTCCGAGCACGATCAGCATGTAGAGATTGAGGAGCAGATGCATCCAGCCGACATGCAGAAACGCGCTCGTCAACAGACGCCACGATTCTCCAGTCAATGTGAACGGAGCTAGGTTTCCGCCCCAATCCAGCAAGAGAGCCGATGAAGGCGCCGTGAAACCCGCGCGCGCCCATAGCGAAACAAATACGACAGCGTTTATTACAGCGAACAGGCAGGTGAGCCACATCCTGCTTATTGAATTCTTCATGTTGCCCAAAGAGTCGTATCGAACGTGCGAAGCGTAAGGGAACTTGCAAGGTTCCGGATTATCCACGCGATGTTCGAAAGAACGGCCCCTTGGCGCTAGTGTGCGAGCATTTATTACGATTCCGCTAATTATTCAGCCGTCCGGCCGCACGCGCCGAACGGCCTTCGCGCCCTCACCTCCCAGGCGTCAACACCACCCTGAACCGCGCCTTCCCGCTCATCATCCTTGCATACGCTTCCGCCGCACGCGACAACGGAAATTCCTCGATCATCGGCTTCACGCCCGACAACGCGCTGAACGCGAGCGTTTCCTGCGAATCGGCCGCCGTGCCGGACGGCCAGCCCTGCACCGAGTTGCGGCCCATGATGAACTGCGTGATCGGCACCTCGACCGGCTCCTCCGATATCCCGACCATGATCAGCTTGCCGTTCAGCCCCAGACCGCCGATGGCCGCGCTCATCGCCTTGCCGCTCGTGGCCGTCGCGAGAATCACGCGTGCGCCGCCGAGCGCCTTGAGCGCATCGGCCACGTTCTGCGATTCGCTGTCGATGTAATGATGTGCGCCGAGCTGCTTTGCGAGCGGCGCCTTGTCCTGGCCTCGCGCGATGGCGGCCGTGACGAAGCCCATCTTGCGCGCGAACTGCACGCCCAGATGGCCGAGCCCGCCGATACCGAGAATCGCGACCACGTCGCCCGCACGCGCGCCGCTGTTGCGCAGCGCATTGAAAGTGGTGATGCCCGCGCAAAGGAGCGGCGCGGCATCGACATCGGAGAGATCGTCGGGCATGCGCGCGAGCGCTTCCTGCGGCGCGACCATGTAGTCCGCATAGCCGCCGTCGTAGCTGATGCCCGGCACCAGCGCGCGCTGGCAGAGCACGAAGTCGCCGTGACGGCAGTGCTCGCAATGTCCGCAATGCCCGCCGTGCCAACCCACGCCGACACGCTGCCCGTTCTCCCATCCTTCCACGCCGGCACCGACCTTCTCGATCACGCCAGCGATCTCATGGCCCGGCACGCGCGGAAACTGAAGGCCGGGCCACAGGCCTTCCACGGTGAGCGAATCGCTGTGGCAGATCCCGCAGGCCTGCACCTTGATCAATACGTGTCCTTCAGGCGGCTCCGGCACGTCGCGCTCGACGACTTCCAGCGGACCGTTCGCTTTCGCTACCTGCACTGCCTGCATCGTTGGCATCGCTTGCTCCTTGTCATGGGAGAAACACGCGCGGCGCGGCTGGCGCGCCGCAGTCGGATGACACGGCCCGGCAAAAACGCAATCCCGACCGCATCGTCGAGGAACGTCGGAGATTGCGATTGTGACAGGTCTCGCGCCGACGCATCGGCCGCCCGGTCAGCCGACCGGAAGCACTCGGAAACAAAATCGAACATCGGACATCGTCGGCGCCGGTTACCATCGTCATTCAGGCCCGCCATTCGAAGCGGAAGTGGACCGGCCGCGGTGACGCCGCATTCAGGCGTCCCATCGCGAAACCGGAATCACGAGAATGACCTTCAAGGGTGTCATGTCAAAGAGCGAAGACGCAGTTGCGAACGATCAGGCAATCGATCCCACGAACCAGGCCGCCGGCGATTCCTACGACACTCAGGACGCGACCGGCGCGGAGCACGAAGCGCCCGGCGCCGTGCGCACCGGGCCGCTGTCCGAAGCCAAGCTCTTCGGCCGGCAGACGCCGCCCGCAGCCGCCGCGCCGCCGGACGCGCCGCCGCCCGTTCACGGCGCCGCCGGCAGCAGCTACCGGGCACTGGCCGGGCTGCTGTGCGGTTACGCGCTGCTCATCGTCGGCAACGGCCTCTTTCAGACGCTGATCCCGCTGCGCATTCTGCAATCGGGCTATCCGACCATCGTGATCGGCCTGATCCAGTCGTGCTACTACGCGGGATTCATCCTCGGGGCGGTGTTCAATCGCAGGCTCATCGACCGCATCGGGCAGCATCGGACGTTCGTCGCGTTCTCGGCGGCGGCTTCCATTCTCGCGCTCGCGTTCGGGGCCGCGCAGTCGCCGTGGACGCTCGGCGCAGTGCGTCTCCTGACCGGCTTCGCCTTCATGGGCCTCTATACGTCGATCGAAAGCTGGCTCAACGGCACGGTCGAAAACGAAAAGCGCGGCCAGGTGTTCGGCTCGTACGCGGCGATCAACTACCTCGCGGTCGGCACGGGGCAGTTCCTGTTGAACGTGGGCGCGGGTTCGGGCGGCCAGCAGTTCTCGATTGCCGCCGCGCTCTTCGCCGCCGCCGTGATGCCCGTGACCTTGCTGGAAGGCTGGCCCGTGAAAGTCGCGGACGAGCGACTGCATCGCGTGCCCGCGCGCACCTGGCGCGAAAGCGTGCGCGAGATGATGGCTGCGGCGCCGCTCGCGGTGCCGGGCTGCATCCTCGCGGGCTTCATCTACAGCAGCTTCTACGCGATGATGCCCGTCTATCTCGAACGCGCGGGCTTCTCGACGAGCGAACTCGCGACCTTCATGGGCGTCGCGCTGATCGGCGCACTCGTGCCGCAATGGCCGATGGGCCGCCTCTCCGACAAGGTCGATCGCCGCCGTCTCGTCTATTTCACGGCGTCGATATCCGCTGCCTTGAGCCTCGTGCTCTTCTGCTTCGATGTGCGCGTCATCACCTGGGTCGCGACGCTCGTCTACGTCGCCGTCACGTTCACGCAGTACGGGCTGATCGTGTCGCACGTGCAGGATCGCACGGAGGCGCATCATCGCGTCGCGATTTCGGCGCTGTTGCTCGTGCTGTTCTCGTTCGGGGGAATGACGGGCCCGGCGCTGGCGTCGGCGTTGATGACGATCGTCGGGCCGAGCGGGCTGTTTCTCTTCAACGCGTTGTCGTGTGCGCTGCTCGCGTTGAGCGCACGGCGTGCGCTCGGTATTCATCTGCGATCGGCGCAAGCGCAGGCGTGAGGTGCACGACGCCGTGAAGGCGCCGTGTGCATCGCTTACGCCGAACGCAGCGAACGGAAGCTCGCGCGAAGCTCGCCCGAAAACGCCTGCGGCTGTTCCCAGGCCGCGAAATGCCCGCCCTTCGGAAGACGGTTGTAGTGAATCAGCTTCGGATACGCCTTCTCCGTCCAGCTTTTCGGCGCGGCATAGATTTCGTCCGGAAACACGCTCACCGCTACAGGAATCGCCACGTGCTTCGGCGCGAAGAAGTTGAGCTTGTTCTCCCAATACAGCCGCGCCGATGAAACGCCCGTATTCGTGAACCAATAGAGCGAGATGTTATCGAGGATGTCGTCGCGCGAAAGTCCTTCGGCTTGACCGTCGAACACGCGCGCGATCAGCGCCTGGCTCGCCGCATCGTGATCGATCATCCACGCGGCGAGGCCGATCGGCGAATCTTCGATGCCATACAGCGTCTGCGGACGATTCGCCATTTCCTGCGCGTAGCCGAGGCCGTGCTTGTAGAAGAAATCGAGTTGATCGAACGCGTGGGCTTCGTCCACTGAGAGGCCCGCGGGCGCGGGATCCCCGAACTTCAGCGCATGCGCGATATCGTCGGGCACCGTGGCCGGCATGTTGGTGTGAATGCCGACGAGTTCCGGCGGCGCGGTGAGCGCCATCTGTTCGGTCACCGCGTTGCCCCAATCGCCACCTTGCGCGACATAGCGGGTGTAGCCGAGACGCTTCATCAACGCGATCCACGCGCGTGCGATGCGTTGCGGGTCCCAGCCGGTCGTCGCCGGCTTGCCGGAGAAACCGTAGCCGGGCAGCGACGGAATCACCACGTCGAATGCGTCGGATGCGCTGCCGCCGTGCGCCGTCGGATTGGTCAGCGGATCGACGATCTTCAGTTGCTCGATGACCGATCCGGGCCAGCCGTGCGTGACGATGACCGGCAACGCATTCGCATGCTTCGAGCGAACGTGGATGAAGTGAATATCGAGACCGTCGATCTCGGTGACGAAATTCGGCAGCGCGTTCAGCCGCGCTTCGACCTTGCGCCAGTCGTAATCCGTCGCCCAGTGGCGCGCCAGCTTTTGCATCGTCGCGAGTTGCACGCCTTGCGATGCATCGGTGACGGTTTCGCGTTCCGGCCATCGCGTGGACTTGACGCGCCGCTTCAGGTCGGCGAGCTGCGCGTCCGGCACATGCGCGCGCAGCGGGCGAATCGCGGTCTTGTCGCTGCCCTGCACTTGCACGATTTCAGCACTGCCCGTGGCCGGCTCGGCGAATGCGAGGCGGCTCAATGCGCCCGCGGCGAGCGTTGCCGCCGCCATGCCGATGAAGTGACGGCGCGACGGCGTTTCGAGAGAGATATCGTTCGACATACAAACCTCCTGGATACTTGAGCGAGGAGGAGCGATGCGTGCCGCAACGAATCTCTGTCACTGAAGCCTTGCGCGAGCTTCCGATCGTCACCGCCTCGATGCGCCGCGAAGGGTTTTCGCAGCAGGTGACGCGATTATGTGCATATGCACATGAGGCGTAAACGCAGGCGGACGTACAACACTTTTGTCGGGCAGGAAAAAGTCCCGCCCGAACGGCAACCGTTCGTTACCGCGCCGCACTGGAGGTCATCTGCGCATCGTTTTTGCCTGCGCCGTTAAACCGTATCCCGCGACGCGAGCCAGTAATAAACCGGCGACGTCAGGAGCAACCCGGCGACCCACGACAGATCCGCGCCATCGAGATATTTCGGCACAATGCCGTTCATGAATACGCCGATGTACACGGGCCGGAGATGCGCGCGGCAAAGCGATGCCCTGACGCTCAGGGCGTCGGGATCGCTTCAAGCGCGTGGTGAGTAATCAGGCTGTGGTCGCGAGATGGTCCGCGAGCCGTATCAGCATCGCGTCGCAACCGCGGAGTTGTTCGACCGTCACGAACTCATCGGGCTTGTGTCCCTGATCCATGCTTCCGGGACCGCATACGACCGTCGGAATGCCGGCGTGATCGAAGAGCCCGCCTTCCGTGCCGAAAGCCACCGTGCCGAATGCCGACGACCCGCTGAGCAGCGCGAGCAGACGCGCCGCTTCGCTATCGGGAGGCGTCGCCAGTCCGGGATAGGCGGAAAGCGGTTCGAGGCGGATGTCGGTGTCGGACTTCACGGCGCGCATCTTCGGCAGCAGTTCGGCTTGCGCGTAGGCTTGCAAGTCGTCGGCGACCGTATTCGCGTCGAAGCCCGGCAGCGCGCGCACTTCGAAGTCGAACTCGCATTCCGCCGGCACGATGTTGAGCGCGCGGCCGCCCTTGATCGTGCCCGTCTGCACGGTGGAATACGGAGGATCGAAACGCGCGTCGTGACGTTCGGGCTGCGCCAGCTTCTCGCCGATCTCTTCCAGACGATTGATCAGGCGCGCCGCATACTGAATCGCGTTGACGCCATACGGTGCATACGCGGAATGACACGGCGCTCCCTTCACCTGACAGCGCATCGCGAGCTTGCCCTTGTGTCCGAGCACAGGCTTGAGCGACGTCGGCTCACCGATCAGACACAGCACGGGCTTGTGCGCGCGTTGCTCCAGTTGCGCCAGCATCGGCCGCACGCCGAGGCATCCGACTTCCTCGTCGTAGGAGAAGGCGAGATGCACGGGCAAGCTGAGATCGCGCTTCGTGAACACCGGCACCGCGGCCAGCACCGACGCGAGAAAGCCCTTCATATCCGCTGCGCCGCGGCCATACAGCCGTCCATCTTTTTCCGTGAGGCGGAATGCATCGACGGTCCACGGCTGGCCATCGACCGGGACGACGTCGGTATGACCGGACAGCACGATGCCGCCGCGATCGCGCGGTCCGATCGTCGCAAACAGATTGGCCTTCGTGCGCTTTGCGTTGTAGAACAACTCGCTTTCGACGTCATGCGCCGCGAGGTAATCACGAATGAATTCGATCAACTCGAGATTCGAATCGCGGCTCACCGTCGCGAAGCCGATTAGCCGTTCGAGCAGATCGCGGCTCGTCGCTTCACTCATCGCCCGGCACTCCGTAGCTCGGCGCGGCGGTCGGATTCAATGCGCGGGTCACGTAGTCCTGCATCTGCGGCCTGTACGCCTGCCAGAGACCATCGAGCTTGCCGATGGGATCGTCATCCGCCCAGTCGACACGCAGATCGACGAGCGGCCAGCTCTGCTTGCCCGCAATCTTCAGCGCCGCCGAATGCACGGGTCCCGCTTCGCCGCCCGCTGCAATCGCGGCCTGCATCGCCGCGAGAAGGCGATCCGCGAGATGGCCGGATGCGTTCTCGAATGAGGGAATCAGCGCTTCGATCACATGAATGCCCGCGAGCATGTTGCCTGCCGCGACGCATTGCCTGCCCGCGACCGCGTGATACGTGCCGAGCGCCTGCTTGCCGCTGAAGAACGCGGTGCGGCCTTGCGCATCGACCACCGTCACCTGCCGATACTCGCTCCATTCATTCGCAGCCAGCGCGCGGTCCAGCGCCGCGGCGGGATCGAGCTTCGCGCTTTCCATGTGATCGAGAATCTGCGAGCCGAGCGCGGGCAGCGTGACGTTCTGCGTCGCGACAGCACCGACGCCCGCACGCACCCAGGGACAACGCGCGCCCACCGCGATGCTCGATGAACTGATCGCGATGCCGAGCTGCCCCGTCTTTTCACATCGTCCGACGATAGAAAAAGTCATGTGCCCTCCTTTACGTCGTTCAGGCCTGAGGCGGCGTCCAGCCATCGGGAATGACGGCGATCACGTCGATCTCCATCAACCATTCGGGCTGACCGAGCGCCACGACGGTGAGGCCCGTCGAGATGGGAAACACGCCTTTCAGCCACTTGCCGACTTCGCGATACACCGGCTCGCGATAGCGCACATCCGTGAGATAGGTCGTCGTCTTGACGATGTGCGAGAGATCGCTGCCCGCCTCTTCGAGCAACTGCTTCACGTTTTTCATCGCCTGCTCGGCCTGCGCGCGCGGGTCGCCGAGACCGATGAGATTGCCGTCGAAGTCCGTGCCGATCTGACCGCGCACATAGACGGTATTGCCCGCGCGCACGGCCTGGCAAAGATCGTTGTCGAGCGACTGATTCGGGTACGTATCCTTCGTGTTGAACATGCGGATACGGGTATGCGTAGGTTGGCTCATCGAATGCACCTTGATACGGGATTGTTTGAAATCAGTTGACGCCCATCTCGCTGACCTTGTGGACGCGCGACGCATCGGGTGCGCCCTCCACGCTTTCGACGCGCTGCTCGTCTGCGTGATGTTGCGGCGCGTCGTAATACGCGAGGTATTTGCGCTGCGTGACGATGTGATCGGCGATATGTTTCGCGTCGTGCCACACGCCCCAGATGAACGCCGAGCCGCGGCGCGACAGCCACGGCAAGCCGAGAAAATAGATGCCCGGTTCCTTGGCGACACCGCGCTGATGTTTCGGCTTGCCCTTGTCGTCGAAGGCATCGACTTGCAGCCAGGTGAAATCGACGGCATAGCCCGTCGCCCAGATGATGGAGTTCACACCTTCCTTCGCCAGATCGAGTTCGAGAAGCGGATGCGTCATGCATTCCGGATCGGCGGGAATGATTCGGGCTTCCGGCTCTTCGGGAAGATCGAGGCCGTTGCGCCGTGCATAGGCATCGGCGGCGTCGAGCAGCGACAGATAGTTTTCGTCGCCACGACGGATGTTGTCCGCGAGATCGGCTTCGAACGTGACGCGGGTATCGTCGAACGATTTCGTCAGGCCGACGAGCGTGATGCCCTGATGCGCGAGACGCCTGAAATCCACCGTATGTCCGCCGCGCGCGCCGCTCACCGCGATCGTCACGTGCTCGCGGCCGGGCTTCATCACTTCCGCGTCCCATTCGCCGAGCACGCCGAGCCACCAGCAGAAGTCGCGTCCGCGATATCCGCGCGGCGGGCGGTCGTGCGCGCCGACCGACAGATACACGCGGCGGCCCGCGCGCTGAAGTTCATCGGCAATCTGCACGCCCGACGATCCCGCGCCCACGACCAGCACGCCGCCTTCCGGCAATTGCTGCGGATTGCGATAGTCGGCGGAATGAATCTGCATGAGCGCGGCGCTCTTCGGCGCGATGGGCGGTATCACGGGACGCTGGAACGGGCCCGTTGCAACGACGACGCGATTCGCCTCGATGATTCCTTCAGATGTATCGACGGTAAAGCCGGGCCGCCCCGCATTGCGCACGACCTTCTTCACTTCGACGCCGGTACGAATAGGCGCATCGAATTTTTTCGCGTACTGGACGAAGTAGTCCGCGACCTGTTCCTTCGATGCAAAGCCGTCGGGGTCGAAATCGGCGAACTCCATATTAGGGAAACGATCGTGCCATGCAGGGCCATTGGCGACGAGGGAATCCCACCGGCCCGTGCGCCAGCGCTCGGCGATACGGTCGCGTTCCAGCACGAGATGCGGCACGCCGAGCTTGCTCAGATGTTCGCTCATCGCGACACCAGCTTGTCCCGCGCCGACCACCAGCGTGTCGATTGACTTCATTTCCACTGTCATGGCTATGTCCTTCTGAAAGGCCGTTGTATCCGTGATGTCTCGTGAAAATCTACGCGCCCCGCCAGAATCTGAAAAATATATTTAAAAAATGCCTAGCATCGGATTTGGCTATGCAATGATTTTTGAGCGTTTCACAATGCCGCCCATCGAAGCATGATCTCTGGAGCATCGTCGATGGACATCCATCCCTTGCGCTACTCGCTGCGGCAGCTACGTTATTTCGTCGTCACGGCGGAAGCGTTGTCCTTCACCGCCGCCGCGAAAAGACTGCATATCTCGCAGCCGTCGATTTCGACCGCGCTCGCCGATCTCGAAGAGTCGTTCGGCGTGCAACTATTCATCCGCCGTCACGCGAGCGGCCTGTCGCTCACGCAAGCAGGCCGCGATTTGCTCGGGCAAGCGCGCAATTTGCTGAAGATCGCGGAAGAACTGCAAATGGCCGCGAAGGAAATGGATGGCGGCATGACAGGCTCAATCGCGCTCGGTTGCCTCGTGTCGCTCGCGCCGCCGCTCATGCCGGGTCTCATCAGCCGCTTCACGGCCGGGCACACGGGCATTTCGTTTCGCACGGTAGAAGCCCATCAGGACGGCTTGTTGCGCGGCCTGCACGACGGCTCGCTCGATATTGCGCTGACCTATAGCCTGGACCTCACCGAAGACATCGCCTTCACGCCGCTGATTTCCTTGCCGCCGTATGTGATCCTCCCTAAGACGCATCGACTTGCGCGCGCACGCAAGGTATCGCTCGCCGACTTGCTGCCGGAGCCTTACGTGATGCTCGATCTGCCGCACAGCCGCGAGTATTTCGCGGCGCTCTTCGATGCGGTCGGCAGCCGCCCCGTGCCCGCGTTTCGTTCATCGCAGCCGGAAGTCGTGCGCGGCATGGTGGCGAACGGCCTCGGCTATAGCATCCTCAATTTCCCGCTCAAGTCGAATCGCACGGTGGACGGCGAAGACTTCGTGATTAAACGCTTCAAGGACAACGTCAACGCGACGACGCTCGGCATCGCGCAATCGCGCACGATGCGCCCGCGCCAGGTCGTGCATCGCTTTTCGTCCTTCTGCGAGACTTATATACGGCGGCTGCATATCGATACATGATGCGCGCTATCGGATAGAGAAGTTATCCGCGCTGCATAGGTAAAAGCTTTGCTTTGTATCCGAAAACAATATTTTGGCTGGCAATTTGGCTTGATAGATTGATGTCCATGCCGGGCGCAACGCCTTGAAACCTCGCGTTGACGCGCTTCCACGGGGAGGAACATGGAGAGCCTCATGACAAGGACCATCGCGGTGCAAACGGTCATCGACGAATTGCGGTCGAATTGCGCACGATCATTCAGCGATGCGCGCGCCATGCCGCCCGGCGTCTATACATCGCCCGAGTTTCTGTCCCTCGAAGAGCACGACATCTTTGCGCGCGAATGGCAGTGTGTCGGCCGTGCAAGCGCGCTGAAAGAGCCTGGCGACTATCTGACGGCGCAACTCGGCGCACAACCGATCGTCGTGTTGCGCGACGAGCAGATGCAGCTCAAGGCGATGTCGAATGTGTGTCTGCATCGCATGTCGGTGCTGCTGGAAGGGCGCGGCAACAAGCGCCGTATCGTGTGTCCGTATCACGCATGGAGCTATGGGCTCGACGGCGAATTGAAAGGCGCGCCGCTCATGGACCGGCAAGAAGGCTTCTGCAAGGAAAGCTATAAATTACCCGCTGTGCGCTGCGAACAATGGCAGGGCTGGATCTATGTGACGCTCAATGAAAGTGCGCCGCCCGTTCAGCAGCAACTGGCCGAATTGAGCGAACTCATCGGCGCGTACGGGATGACGGACTACATCGAAACTTTCTATGAAGAGCACGTGTGGGATACCAACTGGAAGATCCTCGCGGAGAATTTCATGGAAAGCTATCACCTGCCGATGCTGCATCGCGCAACCGTGGGGCCGCATTCGAGGCTCGAAGAGATGGAGTGCCCGCCCGGCTATCCCGCGTTCAACTATCACTGGATCACGAAGGAAGCGAGCTTGCCGATCGGCAATGCGCATCCTGACAACACGCGGTTATCCGGTCACTGGCGCAAGACGACCGCGCTGCTCGCGATCTACCCGGCGCATCTCGTTACGCTCACGCCCGGCTACTTCTGGTATCTCGTGCTGCAGCCGCGCGGCGTCGGGCAAGTGCATATCCGCTTCGGCGGCGGGCTCGCGCCCGAGTTCATTGCCGATCCGGAAGCGAATGCGCATATGACGACGTTGAAGAAGCTGCTCGATGAGGTGAACGCGGAAGACAGGCGCGGCGTGGAAGCCGTGTTTCGCGGCGTGCATGCGCCGCTCGCGAAGCCCGGCAACCTGAGCCATCTCGAACGGCCCAACTACGACTTCGCACGCTACATCGCGGCGAAGCTCGCACAGCACTGAAAGACAGGACGCGATCACGATGTCAGACCCTTCCTTCATTTCCTTCTCGGGCGTGAGCAAATCGTACGACGGCGCGAACTACGTCGTGGAGGACCTGAACCTCGACGTGCGCAAGGGAGAGTTTCTTTCGCTGCTCGGTCCGTCCGGCTCGGGCAAGACGACCACGCTCATGATGCTCGCCGGCTTCGAGACGCCGACGCAAGGCGAGATCCGCCTCGATGGCAGGCGTCTGGACGACAAGCCGCCGCATCAGCGCGACATCGGCATGGTGTTTCAGAACTACGCGCTCTTTCCGCATCTGACGATTGCGGAGAACGTCGCGTTTCCGCTTTCCGTGCGTCGCGTGAGCCGCGCCGAGCAGAAGACGCGCGTCCGGCGCGCGCTGGAGATGATCGAGCTGCCGCATCTCGCGAACCGGCGTCCCTCCCAGCTTTCCGGCGGGCAGCAGCAGCGCGTCGCGCTTGCACGCGCACTCGTGTTCGAGCCGAGCGTCGTGCTGATGGACGAGCCGCTCGGCGCACTCGACAAGCGCCTGCGCGAAACGATGCAATACGAAATCATGCGCCTGCATCGCGAGCTTTCGCTGACGATCGTCTACGTGACGCACGATCAGGCCGAAGCGCTGACGATGTCCGACCGTGTCGCCGTCTTCTCCGATGGCCGCATTCAGCAGGCCGCCACGCCGAGCGAACTCTACGAGAACGCGCAGAACGCGTTCGTCGCAAACTTCGTCGGCGAGAACAACGGGCTCACGGGGCGCGTGACCGGTGTGAACGACGAATGGGCGACGCTTACGCTGTCGGATGGCAGCGTCATTCGCGGACGCTGCGAACACGGCCTGCGCGCCGGCGACGAAGCGATGCTCGCGCTGCGTCCCGAACGCGCGCATATTCCGGGGACGGAAGGCGCGCAGCCCGACGAGCACAGCAACGTGGTGCGCGCCTGCGTCGAGGAACTCGTGTATTGCGGCGATCATCATCGCGTGCATCTGAAGCTCGGCTCGCGCGATTCCATCGTCGTCAAAGTACCCAACACGCAGCGCCATGCGTTGCCATCCGCCGGCAGCACGATCGACATTGCATGGCGTCACGACGACTGCAAGATTCTCGCGATGATGGCGCAAAAGAGCGCACCCGCGATAGCCCCGACCACACCGCCCTCACCTTCCCTCATCTCGACCGCACCCGCAGGAGCCAACTGACATGCGCACTCACATCAAAGCACAATGCGCCGCACTCGCAGTATTTGCGTTTGCAACTATCCCGACACACGCAGCGGAGACGCTCTCTGTCGTGACTTTCGGCGGCGCATTCGAAGCCGCGGCAAAGAAGGCCTGGTTCGAACCGTTCACACAGGCAACGGGCGTGAACTTCTCGACCGAATCGTACGACGGCGGCTTAGCCAAGCTCTCCGCGATGGAGCAGGCGAAGAACACGACATGGGATTTGATCGATCTTGAAACCAACGACGCGATCACCGCTTGCGATGAAGGCCTGCTGCAGAAGTTCGACAAGAAGTCACTCGGCAAGACGAGCGATTTCATCCCCGGCTCGATTAGTGATTGCGCGGTCGCGAGCATGGTCTGGTCCACCGTCTATGCCTACGACACGAGCAAGCTGAAGACCGCGCCGACCACTGTCAACGATTTCTTCGACTTGCAGAAATTTCCCGGCAAGCGCGGCTTGCGCAAGTCGCCGAAGGTGTCGATGGAGTGGGCGTTGATCGCGGACGGCGTCGAGCCGAAGGACGTGTACAAGGTGCTCGGCACGCCCGCCGGCGTCGATCGCGCCTTCAAGAAGCTCGACACGATCAAGAAGAATATCGTGTGGTGGGAGTCGGGCGCGCAGGCGCCGCAGCTGCTCGCCGATGGCGCGGTCGTGATGGTGCAGGCCTATAACGGCCGCATCGACGATGCCGCGAAGAAGGACAACAAGCCGTTCAAGGCGGTCTGGGATGCGCAGGTCTACGACTTCGAATGGTGGGCCATTCCGACTGGCGCGAAACACGCCGACACGGCCGCCAAGTTCATCGTGTCGCAAGCGCAGCCGAAGGCATCCGCGGATCTGTCGAAGTACATCGCGTATGCGCCGCCGCGCAAGGATGCGGTTGCGCTCGTCGATAAACAGCGTCTTGCCGACATGCCGACCGCGCCGGACAACTTCAAGCGCGCCGTGCAGATCAACGCGAATTTCTGGGCAGATAACGCGGACCAGATCAACAAGCGCTTTCAGGTGTGGCTGACGCAGTAACGCGTTCGACGACTCGAGGACCTCATGCCTGCATCGATTCACGCGCCCGCCACCGGTTCTCCGACGAGAGCCGATGGCCGTGCTTCGTATCAAAGAGCGCGCCGCCGCGCATCGGTGCAGGCGTTGATGCTTGCATTGCCGTTGATCGTGTTTCTGCTGTCGACGTTCATCGCACCGATCGCGCTGCTGCTTGCGCGCAGTGTCGAGAACAAGGAAGTGCCGGGCAGCATGCCCACGCTCACGCGCGCGCTCAATGCGTGGGACGGACGCGGCGTGCCCGATGAACATACATTCGCGCTGCTCGCCGCCGGGCTCAGGGATGCGCAGCAGAGCGGGCAGCTCGGCACCGTCGCCCGCAGGCTGAATTTCGCGCAGCCCGAATTTCGCAGCCTGTTGATGCGCACCGCGCGCAGCGTCCGCGACGAGACACCGCCTGCATGGAAGCCGGCGCTGATCGAGATGGACGAACGCTGGAATTCGCCTGAAATCTGGCGTCTTTTGAAGCGCGCAGCGACCTCGCCGACGCCGGACTATCTGCTCGCCGCCGTCGATGCGCAAGTGACGCCGCAAGGCAACGTCGCATTCGTGCCGGATAACTCGTCGGTGTATCGACAGGCGTTCCTTCGCACGATATCGATCAGCGCGTCCGTCACGCTGTTGTGCCTCGTGCTCGGTTATCCCGTCGCATGGCTGCTCGCCAATCTGCCCGCGCAGAGCAGCAATCGGCTGATGCTTTTCGTGATCGTGCCGTTCTGGACGTCGCTGCTCGTGCGCACGACGGCGTGGTATGTGCTGCTGCAACCGGGCGGCGTCATCAACGGTCTGTTGATGGGGCTCGGCCTTGCGACGCATCCGGTGCCGCTCATCTTCAATCGCACGGGTGTGTTGATCGGCATGACGCACGTCCTTTTGCCATACATGATTCTCGCGATCTATTCGGTGATGAAAGGCGTATCGCCCGTATACGTGCGCGCGGCGCAATCGCTCGGCGCGCATCCGTTCACCGCCTTCGTGCGCGTCTATATTCCGCAGACGCTGCCGGGCGTCGGCGCGGGCTGCTTTCTCGTCTTCGTGCTTGCGCTCGGTTACTACATCACGCCCGCGCTGCTCGGCGGCGCAGGCGATGAAATGATCAGTCAGCTCATCGCGCTGCAAACGAACACGCAGCTCAACTGGGGGCTTGCGGGCGCGCTATCGGCGTATCTCGTGATCTTCACGGCGATCTTCTATTTCCTGTTCAACCGCATCGTCGGCATCGACCGGTTGCGATTCGGTTGAGGAGTCCTCCTTCCATGAAAGAGCAACGCAACAAGGTATTGACCGAACGCATCGCATCGCGCTGGGTGCGCGTGCATACCGCAATCGTGCTGTTCTTTCTCGTCGCGCCGATTCTCGCGATCATTCCGCTCTCGTTCAATTCAGGATCGTATTTCTCGTATCCGTTGCAGGGTTTTTCGCTGCGCTGGTACGAACAGGCGCTGACGAGCCCCGACTGGCAGCGCTCGTTATTGAACAGCATCGGCATCGGCGCGGCATCGACGTTGATCGCCACGTGTCTCGGCACGCTCGCGGCGCTCGGTCTCTCGCGTTCGCAGTTTCCGCTGCGCTCGGTGATCATGCCGATCATCATCTCGCCGATGATCGTGCCGATCGTCGTCGTCGCGGCGGGTTTCTATCTGATCTTCGCGCCGCTCGGGCTCGTGAACTCGTATCCCGGCGTGATTCTCGCGCACGCGGCGCTCGGCACGCCGTTCGTCGTGATCACGGTGACGGCTTCGTTGTTGTCGTTCGATCAGAGTCTGCTGCGCGCGGCATCCGGCCTCGGCGCGACGCCCTGGACGGCGTTCCGGCGGGTGACCTTGCCACTCATCACGCCTGCGGTCGCCACGGGCAGCGTGTTCGCTTTCGCGACCTCATTCGATGAAGTGATCGTGATCCTGTTCATCGGCGGGCCGGATCAGCGCACCGTGCCGCGTCAGATGTGGAGCGGTATCCGCGATTCGATCGATCCTTCGATTCTCGCGGTTGCGACGATGCTGATTGTGTTTGCTGTGCTGCTTTTTGCGAGCATCAACTGGTTGCGGGGGCGGGCGGCTGCGGCCAGCCGTGCCCTCGTTTGAATGCTTTCTTTTTTCGCCGGATCCCGGTTCTTGTTGGTCTATTGGCACTGCCCCTGTGCGGCGCAACGCTGATAAACCAACATCAATACGGAATCCGGCGAAAATCGCTCAAACCGTCGCTTCCACCTGCCGACGCGGCAGCATCCGATCGAACTCGCGCTTAACGATGCCGTAGCATTCACACGCGCGCTCTTCCAGCTCTGCGCGATCCAGGATCTTGATGCAGCCGCGGCTATGATGAATCACGCCCGCGTCATGCAGCTTGCCTGCGGCTTCGGTCACGCCTTCACGGCGCACGCCGAGCATGTCCGCGATCATCTGCTGGGTGACACGCAGTTGATCCGACGGCGTGCGATCCGTCTGGATCAGCAGCCAGCGGCACAGTTGCTTCGACAGCGAGTGATGGCGGTTGCATGCGGCCGTCTGCGCGACTTGCGTGAGAAGAGCTTGCATGTACAGCAACATCACGCGGCGCAGAAAGTCCGAGCGACCGAAGTGCTCGCGCAGCGCGCCCGCACTCATGCGATACGCGAATCCCGCGCATTGCACCTGGACGCGCGTGGGCATGGTGTCGCCGCCCGTGAGCACCGGAACGCCGGACATCCCTTCACGACCGACCGCCGCGACTTCGACGGAGCCGCCGTCTTCCATCGTATGCAGCAGCGAAATAATCGCCGTGGTCGGGAAATAGACGTGGTGAATGCGCTGACCGGAATCGCACAGCAACTGCTCGGTGCGCAACTGGACAAGTTCGAGATGCGGCGCAATGGCTTGCCATTCCTGTGCCGGAAGCGCGCCCAACAGATGATTGCCGTGCAGATCGGATTGGAGAGTCAACATTTTTTTTAGTCTCGTGCGTGTGCGCCTGGCGCTTTTGATTTCTTCTGGCTCGCAACAGGATTCGCGTATGCATCTGTCGGCGTACATCGAACCCTGTTGCGACCAGCCCCGTAGCACGAATTCACCGCTCTTATCTGTTGTTGAAGGATCGCGGTGACCTTCGTGCGTGGTCATACATTAGCGAGAGGTGTGCCAGCGCACGCCAATCCTTATACCAGTTGGGGTTTGCGCGAGTCCGCACGCAGCGCGCGGCGGCGCGTGCTCGACTACGAACAAAATTGATTCAAACATGAAAGGCGACCTTCATACGGATCGAACGCGACATCGCGCCCACGCCAAACGTTTTCGTCTGGCGAATGCCTTGTCGGGTGGGGCGCCGGGCGAGGGGTCCGTCATCAAAACGTTGCTGATTGCGGGCCCCGAAGCCTTGTCACAGCGGAAATGGTGCGCGCTCGCAAAATGTTGCAAACGTGGTTAACGGCTTCGGATGCGCCTTTTGAAGATCAGGCGTTGCGCTGGCGTCAGGCCTTATTGCACGGGGCTCCGCGCGCTACGTGCGCGTCGTCGAGCCGAGGCTCGCGTTATGGAGGGCGGTTTAGCGTCGGCGCGAAAAACGTTGCATTGCTTATACCTAAGGGGAATGCCGACTCCACAGAGGCTTAAAAATATCAAAGCGGGTTCCGCGCCGGGTCAGCGTATCTCGTTCGACAATCGCCTGACCAAGGCGGGTTCGTATTCCTTCTCGCGCTGCGGCACCGCACGCGCGACCAAAGATTGTCGAGGATGTGGGTCTCGACGAAGGCACCGGCGTTCGCCGCATAGCCGCTCATGATGATGTGTCGGCTCACAGCGCGACAGCCAATTGCAGAACGAGCCTGTCGGGCACGCCGTTGAAACAGGCATGGCGCAAAGAATCGATCTTCGCGATCGATCGAAATAGTTTTTCCTTTTCGTCCGCTAACTCACTCGGCCTGCAGATATTCGATCAACGGCATTCGTTAAGGCAATCGCTCGGCTGCAAGTTCGGAGCGAGCCGCGATGGCCGCCTTGAACGCGGCGCGTCGCTCCAGGGCACATATCGGCGGGCAGAAGTAGGGAAGAAACACGTTTGAAGAAGCGCGGGCCGCATGGGCGGCAACCCATACGACCCGCTGACCACAACCAACTCATCTGAGGAGTTGACTATGGCTGACGCCAATCTTAAAGCATCAACCGCTCTTGCCGAGCGACACATCAAGAGAAACGGCCGTTCGCGCTCGGCCTGTTGGATCCACGGATAAAGGGGCGCAGGAGTCTTGCGCGGCCGGTAAGCGTGAGAGTGCAAGTCGAACACGGAAGACTCGTCATCACGCCCGCTTGAACCACTCCCACAAACAACAAACCCAGCTCGAAGCAGGGTTTGTTGTTCTGACGCCCCAACCCTGCGTCCCGTACGACACGCCCACGCTCGAACTGCTCGACTCGTTCGTGCTGCGCGTCGAATCCGTGTCCGTCGTGTTGACCAGGTTGACCTGATTCTTCGCCGCGAGCACCACATCGGTTGCGTTGACATTCGAGCCCGCGATCGTCACGTTGCCGCTGCCAGGCGTGTCGCTGCCCGTCGCCGCGAACATTGCCGTACCGCCTGCCTGCACGTTCGAGCCGCGCTGCGTCGTCGTGTCTTCGGTGAACGTGTCCTTGCTGTGGCTGCTGCCAAAGCTCAGTTCGACCTTGACGTCCGGCTTGCCGCTTGCCATCGATTCACCGGCCGCCGCGAGGCTCCCCGCCGCCGCAATCGAATGAAGCGTCGAGGCGCGGGAATCCTCGCTCTTGCCCGACGCGTCCGCCTGATCCGCCGCCGACTGGATCATGTCGACCAGACCGCCCTTGACGCCGAGCGAGACACCGCTTTGCTTCGTCTCATGCGTCTCGTCGTGATGCGACGTGTCGGTCGCCGCATCGATCGTCACGTTCGCGCCCGTACCGATCATGTCCTTCGCCGCGATCAGATCGCTTCCCGTGACGTGCAGGTCATTGCCGGCCGACAGATGCACACTGCCATCCGTGCTACCGATCAGGCTCGCGTTGTTCCTCACCGACGCGTCGTTGCTCGTGTCCTTCTGGTCGTGCGTGCCGTACGAAATGGCCGTACCCGATGCGCCCATGCCGGTCTTCGTTTCCTGATGGAACGATGACGACTGGCTCTTATCCTGCGTCGTGTCGATCGTCAGATCATGGCCGGCGCTCAGCGCCACATCGTTCGTCGCCGCGACCGTCGAACCGCTGATGGTCATGTCACGACCGGCCACGCCCATGACCGTATCGCCCGAGATCGTCGAGCCGTTCGCATACACCGCGTGCGCGTTCGCCGTGTCGGTCGTTTCAGTGTTCGCAAGGAAGCCCGAACTGTTCTGATGCGACCAGCTCTGCGAATCATGCGTTTCGCTCACGCTGCCGATGTTGATGTCGCCCGTCGAAACAAGCGCGATGCCGCCCTTGTCCGCCGTCACGTTCGAGCCGAGCACGGACAGATTGCCGCCGCCGTTCTGACCGGCCGCCAGCGTTACGCCGTTGCCCGCGCTCACGGTCGATCCATTGACCGATTCGTCATAACTCGAACCGATGTGCTGAGCGTTCTTGCCGCCCATCGTGAGTTAGAGCTGCGCCGTCACCTGAAACCCGGCCGTCACACGCGAACTCGGAAATGCCGACGGCTTGTAGATGGGCGTGCCAGCGAACAGGTCGTAGCTGAAACCCGCGTATTTCGCTGGGATGCCGCCGCGAATGCCGATCGCGCCGAAGCGCTTCGACACTTGCACGTAGACTGGTACGGCGGCAGAGGCTGATCAACTTGGGAAAGCCTGGGTTGGAGATGGTGCGAAAATGACCACTGATGGGACTGGTTGGATTAGTTCGGATGGAACGCGCGGTTACCCGTGGACAACGAGCTGATCGCGGTCGATGTCGAAGTCGACAGCGAACTCATGCCCGTGGACAGCGAACTGATACCCGTGGACAGCGAGCTCACGCCCGTGGACAGCGAGCTCACTGCCGTCGAGGTCGACGTGGACAGCGAACTGACACCCGTGGACAGCGAGCTAATTGCCGTCGAGGTCGAGCTCGACAGCGAACTCACGCCCGTGGACAGCGAACTCACCGCCGTGGAGGTCGAGGTCGACAGCGAGCTGATGCCCGTAGACAGCGAGTCGAGGCCGGTCGAAGCCGAGCTCGACAGCGAGCTCAACTGACCGAAGTTCACCGCATCCGGATTCTCCGTACCGTCAGCCACGTTCGTGAGCTTCACCGGCGCATGGCCCGACCAGCTCTGCGAATCATGCGTTTCGCTCACGCTGCCGATGTTGATGTCGCCCGTCGAAACAAGCGCGATGCCGCCCTTGTCCGCCGTCACGTTCGAGCCGAGCACGGACAGATTGCCGCCGCCGTTCTGACCGGCCGCCAGCGTTACGCCGTTGCCCGCGCTCACGTTCGATCCATTGACCGATTCGTCATAACTCGAACTGATGTGCTGAGCGTTCTTGCCGCCCATCGATTGTTCGTGATGCGTGGCCGTGTCCTTCGATGCCGTCACCGTCAGATCGCCGCCCGCGATCATCGTCGCGTCGCCGCCCGCCTTGACGGCCGCGCCCGTGAACGTCGTGTCGTGCCCGGAAAGGGTCGTGACATTGCCGCCCGCAACGATCGCGCTGCCGAGTTGCTGACTGACTTCATCGTGACTGCCGTTCTGGCCGTCGAAGGAATGCACTTCGCGCGTGCTCGTGAGTTCCGTCGTGCCGACGTTCAGATCGCGTCCCGCCGCGATGCCCGCGTTGCCGCCCGCCTGTATCACCGCGGCATTCAGGTTCACGTCACGCCCCGCGATGACCGTCGCAGTGTTCGTCGCCGAAATCGTGCCGAGTGCATCCACGCCGGTTCCGGTCACGCGTCCAGCCACGCCGTTCGATACGAAATCGCTCGATACGCCATACGTGCGCGTCTCGTTGATGACATCGCGCCCGGCCTGCACGAGCACATCGCCGCCGCCGATGCGCCCGCTCGTGTTACGCACGTCCTGCACCGCGACCACCGCCGTCGTACCGCCGCTGCCGATCACGCCACCGTTGACGATGTTGTTGCCGATGATCGTCGTCGCCAGATTGCTCGTCACGTGGCCGCTGTTGGTCACGTCGCCGCTGGCGTTCAGGTTCACGGTGTTGCCCGTGACGAGCGCACCGCTATGCGTCAGATCGACCGCGTTTGCCTGCGCCAGATACACCGTAGGCACGAGCACCTTCTGATGCGAGCCGTCGGGCAAAGTTACGTCTTGCTCGACGAGCCACACCATGTCGGTCGTGAGTTGCGCCATTTGCGCCGGCGTCAGCGCGATGCCGATGGCGAGATCGAACTGCTTCGCATACGCCACGCCGTTGTTCATCAGCGCGGTGTACTCGTCCATCGCATCGTTAAAGCCCGAGAGGAACGTGTGGCCCGTCAACTGCGTGATCTGGTTGCGAATCAGCGTCTGTTCGTAAACGCCATCGCCCAGACGCTTGATGGTTTTCGCCGGATCGAGGTCCAGCGCGCTCAACATGTAGTCGCTGCTGATGAACTTCGTGTAGCTCGTCAGGCGCGGATCGGTCGCGATCAGATAGCTCGCGCCCGGCGCGGTGTTGTACGTGTAGAGGCCATTGACCGGCAGTTTCAGGTTCGGAATGCCGCCCGTCGCGCCACCGACCGTCTGCGGCGCGCTCGACTGGCCGCTCACGGCTTGCGCCTTACTGCCGCTGATGTTTTCCGCGCTGCCGCCTTGCCCCGTGATCATGCCGGTTTGCGTGCCGTCCGCGCTGCCGCCCGTCACGCCCGACCCGATCACCGTCTGTCCCTGACGGTCCACCGAGTTGATGCTGATGGTCGCCGCGTTCGTCTGCACGTTCTGATTCGACGACGCGATCGCGGGCAGCGCATCGACCGTTGTCGTGGTCTGCGCGATGCCGGTGTCGACCACTTGCGTATCGTTGCTGCCGCCCGTCTTCTGATGCCAGTAGAACGTCGACTTCGATTCGTCGGTGATGGTCTGTTGCAGCACGATGCCCGTGTCGGTCACCGAGCCGCCGTCCGCGCGGCGCACCAGATCGCCGCCCGCTGCCATCGTCGACGATGCGTTGGTGATGCTGCCACCGTCCGCGTTGATGCGGATCGCGCCTTGCGCCTGAATCGTCGCGGCGTTGCCCGCGTTGAGCAGTTGGTCCGTCGTCGTCGTGGTTTGTACGGTGCGGTTCAGTTCGACATAGTCGTGATTGTCTGGTCCGAGGTCGTAACGCAACGTCACTTGATCGGGACGAATGTTCGTCTTCGGATCGAAGTCCGGCCAGAAGGTGATCGAGACCGTACCGTCGCCGTTATCGGTCAGTGAGTTGTAGTACTGCGTCGCGTTGTTGGTGATCGTGCGCGTCTTGTACGGCGATGGCTGCGGCTGGGGATCGTTCGGGTCGACCGGTTGAAGCGGGATCTCGAATGTGTCGCGGTATGTATCCGTGAGTGGCTGCGCGAGCGAGAACGTCTGCGCCGTCGTGTCAAGATTGGTCACCTGATCCTTAGGCACGGTCACCGTGATGGGCTGAGCCAGTTTGCCGATCGTCTCAGTCCCAATTGCGCCGGCGCCCCATCTCCACTCGCGGTGATCTTGGCTGTAGTAAAGGCTCAGATCGGAGCCGCCCAGACCCGCCGTCCACAGCGTGAGCGTCGTCGAGCCCGCGTCCTGCGGCGTGCCTGCCTCCGTCTGCACGCCCGTGCGAATGTTCTGCACTGTGCGCGCCGCGATGTCTACATCGCCGTCCGCTTCGATGTTTGCTGCGCTGTTGATGAGCGCGCCGGTCTGATTCGCCAGCATGCCGGACGCATCGCGCGCGCCGTCCTTGCCGATTTCCAGATTGCCGGCGCTGTAGATCAGCGCGCCGTCTTCATTCGTGACGGAGTTCGCCGCGTAGATATGAACGCTGTTCCCGCCCGCGATGGCCGCCGCCGCGCCGCTATTCTTCACGTCGGTGGCGTTGACCGTGACGTCGTTACCGATGACGGTCGCCGTGTTGTCGAGCGTCGCGCTGTGGGTCGTGACCGTATCGCCTTCGATGCGCCCGGCGTTCGTGATCGTTCCCGCCGCGTTGACGGTGGTATTGGACGAGTTGATGTCCGCGCCCGCCGCATTCACCACGGCCTGAGCACTTGCGGTGAGCGCGCCCGCTGCTTCGAGCGTGCCTGTGTTGGTGAGCGTGCCCGTGGCGCTCAGCGTCATGTCGCCATCGGCGTGCAGGTTGTTCGCGGCGTCGTTGGTGTAGTCGCCGGCGACAGCGAGCCCGAGATTGCGGCCTGCGATCATCGCGCCATCGCCCGATACGATGCCGCTCACGCTCACATCGCGATTCGCGCGGATCGAGCCGTTCGCGTTCGAAAGCGAAGCGACGTTCGCCGACACGTCGCGCCCGCCGAGGATCGAGCCGCCGTCGTTGATGACCGTCGTCGTCGCTTGTCCGACGTTCAACGCCGTGCCGCCGAAGAGTGTGCCGCCGGTGTTGTCGATGCGTTGCGCGATATTGAGATTCGCTACACCGCCCGCGACGAGGTTCGCGCCCGCTTCGTTTTCCAGCGTCTGCGCGTTGACCGTCACGTCGCCGTTACCGCCGAGCGTGCCGCCAGTGTTCTTCACGTCCGACGCGTTGACCGTCATCGCGCCGTCGCCCGCATTGGTCAGCTTGCCGCCGGTGTTATCGACGTTGGCGGCGTTCACGCTCGCCGTGCCGTGCGCGCCGTTGGCGCTGATCGTGCCTTGCGCGTTGACGAGTGCGCCGCCTGCATCGACGGACAGATCGCCCGCCGTCTGCACGGAACCGCCCGTGTTGTCGATGTCGCCTTGCGTGCCGACGCTCAACGCGTTGCCGCCATAGATCGAGCCGCCGCGATTCGCGATTCCCGACGCCGCATTGACTTGCGCGGACTGCATCGCCAGTAACGTGCCGTTCGTGTTGTCGAGGCTCGCGCTGGTCGCGGTGAGCGCGCCGTTGGTCTGCGCACTGCCGTGAACGTTCGAGAGCGCACCGTTCGCGTTCAGGGCGAGCGTGCCGCTGCCCGCGTGCTGAATGTTGCCGCCGTCGTTGACGATGCCTTGCGCATCGACGTTCAGGTTCGTCGCGTTGCTCGCAATCGTTCCGCCGCCGTTGTCCAGCGTGCCGCCTGCGTGAATCGACTGATCGGACGTACCGTATTGCGTGAGCTTGCCGCTTCGATTGATCAGATCGCCCGCGCTCGACACGGATAACGAATCACCTTCGATGTCGCCGTTGGTGTTATCGATTGCCGTAGCCGAGACGGTCGTCGCCGCTCCCGAAAGCGTACCGCCCGCGTTGTTGAGCGTGCCGCTCGTCGTCACGTTCAACGCACCGCCCGCGACCACGCTGCCCGCATGGTTGTCGATGCTCTGCGCGTTGAGCGTCGCATCGGTGGCCGCGTTCAGTTGCCCTTGATTCGACAACGACGCGGCGCTCAGATCGAGCGCGCCATTCGCGCCGATCATGCCGCCCGCGCCGTTCACAAGCGCGCCGGTCGTCGTCACGTTCGTGCCGTCGGCGTTCAACGAAACGATGCGTCCCGCGGTATTGTCGAGCGATGCACTGCCGATATCGGCGCGCCGTGCCGCCTGAATCGTGCCCTGTCGGTTGTTCAGCGCGAGCTCGGCCTGAAGCGCCAGCGCGCCATTGGTGACGATTTGCCCGTTCGCGTTCGAGAGCGCGCCTTTCGAATTCACGGCGAGCGCGCCCGCGCCCGAGTGCAGCAGCGCGCCGCCATCGTTCGCGATGCTTTGCGCGCCGACGCTCAGGTTGTTCGCATTCGATGCAATCGTGCCGCCCGTGTTGTCGAGCGCGCCACCTGCCGTGATGCTTTGATCGCTCGCGCCGTACTGCTTGATCTTGCCGCCACGATTGATCAGCGCGCCCGGCGTCGAAACGGCGAGCGTGTCGCCGTCGATCGTGCCGTTCGTGTTGTCGATCGACGCGCCGGAAACCGTCGCCGTGCCGCCCGACAGCGTGCCGCCCGCGTTGTTCAGCGCGCCGGGTGTCGTCGCCTTGAGCGCGCCACCGGCCGTCATGCTGCCCGCGTGGTTATCGATGCTTCGCGCGTTCACGGTCGCATCGCCCGAGGCCGTGAGCTTGCCCTGATTCGTCAGCGTTCCCGCCGACGCCTCAAGCGCGCCGTTCGCACCGATCGTGCCGCCCGCGCCGTTCACGAGCGCGCCCGTGGTCGTGACCTGCAAGCCGTCGCCATTGAGCGACAGCACGTTGCCTGCCGTGTTGTCGAGCGAACTCGCATGAACCGTCTCGCGGCCGGCGGCCTGCATCGTGCCGCCGCGATTGTTCAGCGCGCCGCTCGCGCTTGCATCGAGCGTCGATTGCGACACGAGCTGACCATTCGCGTTGGAGAGATTGCCAGCCGTGACTTGCATCGCCGCGCCGCTCGACAGCTTGCCGCCGTCGTTGGTGAGCGTGCCCGCGGCGTTGGCGACGAGTGCGCCGCCCGCGGTCGAACTCGCGCCCGCCAGGTTCATGTCGCCGTTCGTCGCGGCCAGCGCGAGCGTGCCATTGGCTGACGTGTTGCTGCCCGCGAGATTGAGCGATGCGCCCTGAATCGTCGTGTTGCCGCCGCCCTCGTTGCGCCCGGTCGCCGAAACCGCGCCGCTCGATGCCACGTTCAAGTCGCCTGAATTGGCGATCGTCCCGTCGCTATTGACGCCAGCGCCGAGCGTGCCGGTCGAAGCGACGCTGCCCGCATTGATCGTCGTGTTGTTCTGCGCAGCCAGCACGCCGCTGTTGGTCAGCGCGCCCGAAGTCGATGCGACGACATTCTGCTGCGCGTAAGTCGTGCCGCTGTTGTCGATGCCCTGCGTGGCGCTCGCACTGATCGAACCGCTCGCGTTCGTCGCACCGGCAAGCACGAGCTGCCCGTTGGATTGAAGCGTCAAGTCGCCAGCCTGCGCCGCCACGACACCGCGATTGCTTACACCGACACCAAACTCATTCGAGACCAGATAGATCCGGTTGGCATACATTCCGCCCAATGCGCTCACATCGATCGCGATGGACGGCGCAGGACCGTTGCCCGCAATAGGCGTCGCAGCAAGCGTGTTGTGATCGATCTGATTCGAACCGGCGATCGCATTCAGATTATTGGCATAGATCGCCGCGTTCACCTGTATCGCACGCGCGAGCAAATCGACCTGATCGACGTTCGTGGCGTTCAGCCCCGCGCCCTGCACGGTGATATTGCCGCCATTGACGTTAAAGCCCGTCAGACTGCCATTCGCCCCGATGTTCGGCGTGCCCGTCGTGAGAATCGCGCGAGAGGTGTTGATGAAGCCGCCGCCATCGACCACGATGCCGTTCGGATTCGCGATCACCACTTCGGCCTTCTGCCCGGCGACTTCGAGATAGCCTCGCAATTGCGAAGGCGAATTGCTCAACACCTGATTGACGATGATGCCCGCCGACTGCCCCGGCGCGAGATTCGGATTGCCGTTGATGTAACCCGCCTGCTGCGTCTGAACGATGGTCGGCGAATTGTTCAAGACCGCGCCCTTGCCCGGCACGTCGAATTGCGAGTAATTATTTAGCGATACGCCGGCACCGGACGGTTTGGCGATGTTGACTTGCTGGAGGCCGTTTTGCGTTTGAATCACCTGCGCACCGGACCCGGGCGCCGCGACGATCTGCGCATACGACACGGACGCGGCGGTGCCCAGCATCAGCATCGCGGCAAACGCCACGGCGCGCATGGAAACGACCAAACCGATATTTCGAAGCGGAGCGACCGACGCACCTTGCGTCCCGCTGCTGCCCCTTGCGCCTTGCCCCGTGGCGAAATCCGCGACCGCCACCATCATCTGCCGCACGCGGCTAAAGACCAGCTTATAAAACCTGTTATTCATTACTTGGATTTTTTTCTTCTTTTCTGGGTGCAGGATGCCGACAGCGGCCCCGCAAAAGGCCCCGAATTCTTCTCGTACCTGACGTCTCGTAATATGGGAGCAGTCTGAATTCAATGCCGCCGCAACAGCGCAATAGCGACGATCTTTCGCAGACTTGATCTGCGTCGCGCGGTGGAAACCGCGTCGCCCTTTTTTGTATGATTGCAGGCCATCCATTTCCGACAGTCCAGGGACCATCGCCATGACCGCCGCAACGCAATTCGATCAGGTTTCCGTCATCAAGCGCGCCAACGTCTACTTCGACGGCAAGTGCGTGTCGCATACCGTTCTCTTCGCCGACGGCACGAAAAAGACGCTCGGCGTGATCCTGCCCGGCACGCTCAACTTCGGCACCGACGCGCCCGAGCTCATGGAAGTGCAAGCCGGCCAATGCCGCATCCGCCTGGATGGCAGCGACGAGTGGAAAACGTACGGCGCAGGCGATTCGTTCCCGGTGCCGGGCAAGAGCCGCTTCCATATCGACGTGATCGAAACGCTCGACTACGTTTGCAGCTACCTCTAAGCGAATCGGTTGTCCAATTTTCAGCGGTGTCCACGTTTCGTGTACACTTCGAATAATTGGACAACGAGCCGCATCATGCCGCCGCCCGCCGACAGCCACGCCGAGCAACTCGTCGAAGCCGCCGCAGCCGCCTTCAGCGACGCCACCGGCCTCGCCGCGCGCCGCGTCAAGCCGCCCGCGCGCGGCGAATACGACGCCGCCATCGAATTCCGCATCGGCGGCGCGCGTGTCAGGCGTCCCGTCATCGTGCGGGAAAACATCGACCGGTTCAGCGCGCTGTCCGCGTTCAGCGCATCGGTCATGCGCGACAGCGGCGCGAATCCCACGCTCGTCACCCTGTATCTCTCGCCGGACATGATCCGTGCGTGCCGCGAAACCGGCGTCGATGCACTCGATCTCGCTGGCAACGCGACCCTCATTGAAGGCAATAGCGTCGTGATCGTTTCGGGCCGTCCGCGCACGGCGCGAGGCAAGGCGCATCGTTCCAGAACCTGGACCAAATCGACACTGCGCGTCACGCTGGCGCTGCTCACCACGCCTTCGCTGCTGGAGCGCGGTTATCGCGACATCGCGCAAAACGCGGGCGTCAGTCACGGCACGGTGCAGAACGCCGTGCGCGCGCTCATCGATCATCGCGACGTGTTCGAACGGCCCGATGGCCGCGGCCTGCAATTCGCCGACAAGCAACGGCTCATCGATGAATGGGTCACGCTCTATCCGCGGCAATTGCGTGAATCGCTCGTCATCGGCCGTTATCGCGCGGAGTCGAACGACTGGTGGCGCGACGCGCCCGATCTGCCGGGTCGATGCCAATTCGGCGGCGAGCCCGCAGCGGCCATACTCACGGAATACCTGAAGCCGGCGACGGTCACCGCCTATTGCGCCGAAACCGTGCCGCGCGAGTGGATCATGCAGGCGCGATTGCGGCCCGATCCCGCCGGAAATGTCGAGTTCCTGCGCGCGCCCATCGCGCTCGCGCCCATCGACGGATTGCCGGCGAACGTCGTCGCGCCGCTGATCGTCTACGCCGATCTCGTCGCGAGCGGCGACCCGCGCAATCTCGAAACCGCCAGGATGCTGCGTGAACGCTACCTCGCCGCTTGAACTGCTGCCGCATCGCCCGCTCACCGGCGTCATGTCGGCGATGCTGCGTGAGGTCGTCGCCGCATCGGTCGCGACCCGCATCGCTTGGTTCGTCGGCGGCGCAAGCGCGCGCGACATCCTGCTCACGCACGTCCACGACATGGAGGCGACACGCGCGACCGCCGACATCGACATCGGCATTTCGATTCGAAGCTGGACCGGCCACGACACGTTGCGGCAAGCGCTGCTCGCCGCGGGCAATTTCACGGCGCCGAAGGGTTCGGCGCATCGGCTGAACTACCGCGCGCCGCAGACCAGCGAGCGCACGTGGCTCGACATCGTGCCGTTCGGCGGCGTGCAGGACGAGCACGGCGAAATCGCGTGGCCGCCGGACGGGTCGGTGCGGATGAACGTCGCCGGTTTCAGGCAGGCGCTCGATGCGGCGATTGCCGTGCGCATCGACCGTGATCTCGTCGTGCCGGTTGCATCGCTGCCCGCGCAGGCGATGCTGAAGATCGTCGCATGGCAGGACCGGCACGCGGCGGATCGCAAGGACGCGATCGACCTGCTCTTTCTGATGGCGCGCTACGCGCAAGCCGGCAACCTCGACCGGCTCTATTCCGATGCCTTCGATCTCGTCGAGCGCCACGGCCACGATCCGGATATCGCGGGCGCGGCGCTGCTCGGGCGCGACACGGCGGCCATCGCAAACGACGGCGAGCTGCGCGCGCAGATTCGCGCGATCCTGCACGCCGACGATCCCGCGCCGCCGATCCTCACGCACATGCTCGGCTCACGCATGCCGGTCTTCGAAGCCGATACGTCGGAACGGACCGCCGCGCTGTTCTACGCGTTCCGCGACGCGTTCTAGAGCTAGCCGTTGCGGAACAGATAACTGTACGCGTTGAGCGCGGGCACGCCGCCGAGATGCGCGTACAGCACCTTCGAGCCTTCGGGGAATTCGCCGTTGCGCACCATCTGGATCATGCCGTCCATCGACTTGCCTTCGTAGACGGGATCGGTCAGCACGCCTTCGAGCCGCGCGCACAGACGGATCGCCTCCAGCGTGCCTTCGTTCGGCAAGCCGTATTCGGGGCCGCCGAAGCGCGTGTCGAGGATCACATCCTCGCGCGTGATGTCCTGGCCGAGCCCGACGAGTTCCGCCGTGTGCTTCGCGATGCGCAGGATCTGGTCGTGCGTCTGCTGCGGTTTCGCCGATGCATCGATGCCGATCACGCGCCGCGCCCGGCCGTCCGCCGCGAAGCCGACGACCATGCCGGCCTGCGTGCTGCCCGTCACCGAGCACACGACGATGTAATCGAAACTGAAGCCGAGTTCCGCTTCCTGCGCGCGCACTTCTTCCGCGAAACCGACGAAGCCGAGCCCGCCCAGCGGATGCTCCGAGCAACCCGCCGGGACCGGAAACGGCTTGCCGCCCGCCGCGCGCACGCTGTCCATCGCGTCCTGCCAGCTTTTGCGGATGCCGATATCGAAGCCATCGGCGACGAGCCGCACGTCCGCGCCCATCATCCGCGACATCTGGATATTGCCGACGCGGTCATAGACGGCATCGGAGTAATTGACCCAGTTCTCCTGCACGAGCACGCATTTCATGCCGAGGTGCGCCGCGACCGCCGCGACCTGGCGCGTCTGGTTCGACTGCACGCCGCCGATGGACACGAGCGTGTCGCAGCCTTCGGCGAGCGCCTCAGGAATCAGATATTCGAGCTTGCGCGTCTTGTTGCCGCCGAACGCGAGGCCGCTGTTGCAGTCCTCGCGCTTGGCATACAACTCGACCTTGCCTCCGAGATGCGCGGAGAGGCGCTTGAGCGGCTGGATCGGCGTCGGTCCGAAAGTCAGCGGATAACGGGGAAAACGTTGCAGGTTCATGATCGGCATCCTCGTGGGGGTGGAACACCATCGTAGAGATTGTCGGAATGGGTCGGGTTGCGAAAAAAATGCTTTCGACCTAACGTTCTCGAAGGACTTGATGCCTATGCAAACTTTTATTTCGCCTGACTCAGACATAGAGCAATGAAAAAAACCACGACCGCTTCGAACCCGCTTCCGGCGGGCGTCCAGACCGATCGCGTCGATCGCGCGATTCTGCGTCAGTTGCAGCGCGATGCGTCGATCTCGAACGTCGCGCTCGCGGAGAAGGTCAATCTCAGCCCGCCCGCGTGCCTGCGGCGAGTCGAGCGCCTGCGCGAAGCGGGACTGATCCGCGCGACCGTCGCGCTGCTCGATCCGAAAGCGCTCGACGCCGGCATGCTCGTGCTGATCGGCGTGATCCTCGACCGCTCGACGCCGGATTCCTTCGCCGATTTCGAAAAGGCCGCGCAGAAAGTGCCCGGCTGCATGGAGTGCCATGTCGTGACGGGCGAGTTCGATTTCTTCATGCTGATCCGCACGCGCGACAGCGAGAGCTTCAACCGGCTCCACGCGGAGAAGCTGCTTTATCTTCCCGGCGTGCGCCAGATCCGCACGTTCGTCGTGCTGCGCGAGATCCTCTCGACGACGGCGTTTCCGATCGGCGAGTCGGCCGGCGCGCGCACGCCGCCACCTCGATGACAAATTTGCGAAAGACCTGCTGAAAAATTACGCTACGATTCAGGGTTTTCCATGTCCGGGCATCCCGTTTCGTTGTGACCGCGTCTGATTTCAAAGCCTTGGCCAAGGCGACTCTGGCTCGCCTCGCGTCGCGGCTGCGTCCGCATCTGCGGCCCCGCACGCTGCTCCTGCTGCCCGCGCTCTTCCTGCTCTACGTGCTGGTGCTGATTCCGTTCACACCCGGCATCCGAGATATCCGCCGTGCAAAGGTGGACCAGCCCGCGCAGATCTATTCCGCCGATGGCAAGCTGCTCGCCGAGTTCAAGCCGACGCATCGCGAATGGGTGAGCCTCAAGCAAATCTCGCCGCAAGTGATCGACGCGCTCATATCGACGGAAGACCGGCGTTTCTATCAGCATCACGGGATCGATTTCAGGCGCACCGCCGGCGCGGCGCTGCATACGTTCTCGGGCGACCGTCAGGGCGGCTCGACACTCACCCAGCAACTCGCGCGCAATCTGTATCCCGAGGAAATCGGCCGCTCGCAGACGCTCACGCGCAAGCTGAAGGAAGCGATCACCGCGTTCAAGATCGAAGCGCTCTATTCGAAGGACGAGATCCTCGAAACCTATCTGAACACGGTGCCGTTCCTCTACAACGCCTACGGTATCGAAATGGCCGCGCGCACCTATTTCGATAAATCCGCGGGCCAGCTCGACGTGCTCGAGAGCGCGACGCTCATCGGCATGTTGAAGGGCAACAGTTATTACAACCCGGTGATCAATCCCGAGCGCGCGCTCGACCGGCGCAACATCGTGCTCGGGCAGATGGTCAAGTTCGGCCACCTGCAAGCCGCGAAGCTCGATGCGCTCAGGAAGCGCCCGTTGCGCATCGACTTCGAGCGGCAGACGGAAGAGCCGGGCCGCGCGCCGCACTTCGCGCAGCAGTTGCGCAAGTGGCTGATCGGCTGGGCCGACGACAACGACTACAACATCTACTCCGATGGTCTCGTCGTGCGCACGACCATCGACTCGCGTCTGCAGGCAATGGCGACGAACGCGCTCGCGCTACAGGGCAATCAGTTGCAGTCGATCGCGAATGCGGCGTGGGGCGCCGGGCGAGGACAAGGCGGCTGCGCGAACACGAACGCGGATCTCGGGCACGCGTTCATCCGCGAGACGGATCAGTATCGCGCGCTGCGCACGAGCGGCGCGAACGACGCCGATGCCATCAAAAAGCTCGGCGCCGACCGCGCATTCATGCAGGCGTTGTGCGAGAACAAGACGCGCGTGCAGGCCGCGTTTCTGGCGCTCGATCCGCGCAACGGCCAGATCAAGGCGTGGGTCGGCAGCCGCGATTTCACGCAGGATCCGTTCGACCACGTCGCGCAGGCGCGCCGCCAGCCCGGCTCGACGTTCAAGCCCTTCGTCTACGGCGCGGCCTTCGAGCGGGGCGCGAAACCGGCGGACACGTTCATCGATCAGGCCGTCGAAATTCCGGTGCGCGGCGCCGAAACCTGGCGTCCGACCGACGACTCGCCGCCCTCGGGCCGCCCCGTGAGCCTGCGCGACGGGATCGCCTATTCGAAGAACCGCATCACCGCGCAACTGATGGAACAGGTCGGGCCCGGACGCGTCGCACGGCTCGCACGGGACATGGGCGTGCGCGACAGTCATCTCGACGTGGTGCCGTCGCTCGCACTGGGCACGAGCCCGGTCACACTCAAGGAAATGGTGTCGGCGTACGGCACCATCGCCAATGACGGTAGTTATATAGAGCCGCTGCTCGTTACGCGCATCGAGAACAAGGACGGCGACGTCCTCGCGCAGTTCGAAAGCGCGCCCGAGCGCGCGCTGTCCGTCGATGCGACCCGCAAGCTCGTCGACGTGATGCGCGACGTGATCAACCGCGGCACGGGCACGGCGATCCGCACGCGCTTCGGCATCCGCGCGGACGTCGCGGGCAAGACCGGTACCACGCAGGACAACGCGGACGGCTGGTTCATCCTCATGCATCCGCAACTCGTGGCGGGTGCGTGGGTCGGCTTCAACGACAGCCGCGTCACGCTGCGCAGCGATTACTGGGGACAGGGCGCGCACAGCGCGCTGCCGATCGTCGGCGACTTCGTGCAGCGCTCGCTGCGTTCGCATCTGATCGACGCACGCGCGCGCTTCGACACGCAGGAAACGCCGGGCATGTGGCAGACGGTGTCCACGCGCGTGAGGACCTGGTTCGACGAGACGTTCTCGAAAGCGCCGAAGCCGGGCAAGCCGAAAACCGCGCAGACGGCGGCCCAGCCTCCGGTGCGCACGAAGCGCGCGGCTTCGGAGCCGGTGGCCGAAGTGACGGAAGAGCCGCCGCAAGCGCCGGTGTTCACGACCATGCCGCCGATTCTGCCGTCGCCGGGCGAAAGCACGAGCGATGCGGCGGCGGCGTCATCGCCCGAAGCCGCCTCCGGCGCGCAGCAATAGCGCATTACGGCCTTTTGTGACGATATGCGCGCCCGCGCACAGCGCACGGGCGCGAATGATGCTCCGATGCTCGATGCGTCAAGGCGAAGCAATCAGCTGAAGATTTCGCCGCGCGAAACGGCGCGCTGTGGCCACACGCGCCAGCCAACAGGAACGCGAACCTGACGTTCCGAACTCCCCACTCCAAGGACGTCGCCGTGTCGCGCGAAACGTCCACTTCATGTCTGGCTGGTTTCGGAGAACAAGTTGATCAAGCAATTCAGTCGCAACAGGCGAGCCCTCGTGGCCACCGCGCTCGCCCTGCCGCTTTCGTCGTCCTGTTTCGCCCAGAGCATCAGCGCCACCTTGCCGTGGACCGGCACATGGAGCGCCGCGCCGATGGTCACCGGAGACGGCGGCTTCAATAATCAGACGATCCGGCAGATCGTGCGCACGAGCATCGGCGGGACGGCCGCCGGCGTGCAATTTTCGAATCTTTACGGCAGCGATCCGCTCGTGATCGGCGACGTGCACGTCGCGCTACGCGCGAGCGGCCAGCGCACCGTGCCCGGCACCGACAAGGCCGTCACCTTCGAAGGGCAGCCGTTCGTCACGATCCCGCCGGGCGGCGCCGTCATGAGCGATCCGATCGCGTTTCAGGTGCCGGCGCTTACGGATATCGTCGTCAGCGCCTATCTGCCGCAGCGGACGCCGAGCGAAACGACCGGGCACGCCGAGGGCCTGCAGGACGTGTACATCGCACCCGGCGACGTCAGCGCCGACCCGGACTTCACGGGCGGCGTGCTCAACGCACTCGGCGCGCAGTCCTATTACTTCCTCACCGACGTCGTCGTGCAGAACGCCAGTGCGACGGGCGCCGTGGTTGCCTTCGGCGCGTCGATCACCGACGGCATCGCGTCGCAGCCGAACACCAACGGACGCTGGCCGAACTTGCTGGCCGCGCGTCTGCAGCAAGCCGGCATGACGGTCGGCGTGCTGAACCAGGGCATCTCCGGCAACGACTTCTTCACGAACGATTCCGGCGAGGCGGGTCTTTCACGCTTCCAGCGCGACGTGCTGAACCAATACAACGTGAAGTGGGTCATCATTTCCGACGACGCGGTCAACAACCTGATCGGTGGCGCGCCGCCGACAGCCGCCAGTCTGACCGGCGCGTTCAGCCAGCTGACGCAAAGCGCGCACGCAGCGGGCGTCCGCGTGATCTGCTCGACGCTCACGCCGTTCGAGGGTGTTTCGTCGTGGACGCCGGACATCGAGGCGACGCGCGCAGCGGTGAACGCGTTCGTCGCCACCGCCGACAGCGGATGCGACGCCGTGCTCGATCAGGCGGCCGCGCTCGGCGATCCTTCGAATCCTCCCGTCATGCTCCACGCATACGACAGCGGCGATCATCTGCATCCGAATCAGGCGGGACTGCAGGCGATTTCCAATTCGGTGAATCTCGGCTGGTTCAAGTAGCGGCGTCATGTCACGCCGCAAAAACGCAAAAAACGCCATGCGGAGATGAGCTTTTCCGCATGGCGTTTTTCCTTCGTCGCCGATTACGACTTGACGATCGTCGGGTTCGTGACGTTGATGCGCGGACCCGAGTTGTCCCACTGCTCGACGATCAGCGGGTACTTCCACTTCGGATTCGAGCTGCTGATCTGGCCGTTCACGATGTAGCCGTCGAGCGACAGACCCTGAACCGCGAACGAACCGCCCGGGCTCGTCGTGTCGACGTGGTTGTTGATCGCGATGGTGACCGTCTTGCTGATCGGACCCGGCAGCGAGCCGAACCACACGTTGATGCCGCCGCCCTTGCAGTTCGCCGTCGTCGGGCTGTTGATCGTGATGCTCTTGAACACGGCCGAGTTGTCGTTCGGTTCGAAATCGAGACCGCACGCCGGCGCCGTGCCGGTGATGTTCTGCCACACCGGGCTGTTGAACGTGATCGTGTCGCCCGAGATGATCGACACGCCCTGACGACGGCAGCCGTCCGCCTTGTGGTTGTCGACGGTCAGGTTGTACGTCGGCGTGTTCTTCTTGGTCTGGCTATCGTTGATGTAGATGCCGTCGCCCCACGTGTTGATCGTCGTCGGCGAGATGAGATGCACGTTCTGGCCGCCGATGATCGAGAAGCCCATGCCGTGCTCGCCGCCCGAAGCCGAGTTCAGCTCTTTGCTGCCGTCGAGATACGCGTTTTCGACGATGACGTTGCTCACGTCTTCGATGAGCATCATCTGGTAAATGTCGGCGTTGTGCGGCAGCAGCTTGATCGAAGCGCCCGACGCAAAGCGGATGTGGCTGTTCGTGCGCAGCTTGAGGCCGGTCGTGTCGATGCGGACCTGGCCGGAGATCAGCAGGATCTGGCCGACGGAGCCGTCGATGGCAGCCTGGAGCGCGGCGCGGTCGTTGGTCGAGCCATCGGCCTTCACGCCGAACGACGACGCGTTGATGGTGCCGGCGGTGTTATCGGCTGCGGCGGACGTCGAGCTGGCAGGCGTTGCCGCGCTGGCGGGGGCCGCCGCGCTGGCAGTCGTCGTGGACGAAGCCGAGCTCGCGGGCGTCGCCGTGGAGGCGCCACCGTTGTTTCTCCTTCTCCAGCGATCCGCGACGGAATCAGGCGTCGCGCCATCGCCGCCGCCGCCGCATGCGGCGAGCACGAACGCACCGCTGCCCGCGATGAGCGAGGTCAGCAGCTTGCGACGGGTTGCAATACGGGCGCCGACGACGGTGTTGTCTGCTTGGGTGTCTGCCTGAGTGTTGTTAGGAAGCATTAGTCTTTCCAATTGGTCGTGCGTTATCGACGGACGATCCCGTTCCTGCGACATCGGCCGCACGCAACGTTTCTTAATGGGCAATGAGATGACCAACGCAAAAAAGCAAGCGCAAACGATTGCGCCGCTCAGCGCTCGACAGCCGCACACGGCGACTCCGAAAGGCATCTCGGCGAAAAACAGGGCGACTTCGGGATAAGGAACCAGATATGCCGGAAGACCTATTCACCCCATGCCCGATCGTCCGTGAACGGACCGCCGGAGCACTGAAGTCTGACGGAAGTAATTACCGTCTTTTATTAATACTACCGATTGTTACGAGGCGTTTCTACCCGCGACTTGTTACAGAATGTACGCTTGTAACTTTTTATTTTCTTTTTTGAGCGCTTTATCGTTACGCATTTTCTCTTTCATTCACCGATGAGTGAATTAATCCAGGTCGTTTTGATTGTTAATACCGTAGATGAATGACACCACTTCAAACCACCTTATATAAGATGATTGACATTCATATGAACATTTGCGACTTAGAACGTGAACCTTCACTCGCCGGGTCGGTAAAACGCGCTCGCGGAAAGCCCCGCAAGGCTTGGCGAAGCGCCTTTCGTATGCCGAAACGACATCGATTCGCCAGATTAATCACCGTTAATGACCGATTATTCGGCCGATAATTGTAATTCCACACGCCAGAATGACCGCTTTCTATCGGATTACATGCAAAAATTACAACATGAAAGGTGGCTTCTTGCTGTTTTCAACTGATCAATACGATTTTGTAAATGCGACG
Source organism: Caballeronia turbans (assembly GCA_001544655.2). Lineage (GTDB taxonomy): Bacteria > Pseudomonadota > Gammaproteobacteria > Burkholderiales > Burkholderiaceae > Caballeronia > Caballeronia turbans. The sequence continues at coordinate 143,151 of FCOD02000015.1, read as the reverse complement.
CCGGAAATTTTTTTAAATACGAAACTAAAAGACCCTACCGTGAATACCCTTATCGGGTTAATACGCACGACGGTCTAAACGGCCAGATCGACCGCCGCCACTGGTCGGCGGCTGAATATCTAATAATCTGATTAAACAAATCAGGTATTCAGCAGACAAATTAATCGAAATCGGCAGACCTTGCCGCACGAACCGTCCATGTGTTCCATTTCGCACCGAATGCACCAGCACTAATCACTAGTCTCAACGTTGGCGCCGCTCGCCGTGCTTCTCTCCGAAGCGGCGGGGGAAGTCCTGAAAGCGTCCATGCCAACGAAAAAGACACGCTGCAATGAAAACCTTCGATCTGATCAAGAGCGACCTCTATCGCTACAGCGGCGAGTACAGCCTCATGCTCCTCCTCGAGCAACTGGTGTTGAACGAAGGGTTCAACTACATGTTCTGGCTGCGCCTCGCGAGCGCGGCGTCGTCGCGGCCGGTGCGGCTCGTGCTCAACCACATCGTCCGCCTGAAGCAGCGCAGGTTCGGATTCGTGATCAGCCCCCGCACGAAGATCGGGCCGGGCTTCTATATCAGTCACGTCGGTTCGCTCGTGGTGAATCCGACCGCGGTCATCGGCGCCAACTGCAATATTTCCCAAGGCGTGACGATCGGATCGAACCACGGCAAGGCGGCGACGATCGGCAATAACGTGTATATCGGGCCGAACGTCTGCATCGTCGAAGACGTGACCATCGGCGACAACGTGACGATCGGCGCGGGCAGCGTCGTGACGAAAGACATTCCATCGAACGTGACCGTGGCCGGCTGCCCGGCGCGAATCCTGACGAACGATGCATCGCCCGATCGCGCGGCGCGCTACATCGTGCGTCCCTGGAGCGTGCAATCGTCGTAAGAAAAGACGCGCTTCGCGTCTTCCGGACGGCAAGCGCGCCGTCATCGGCGTTGCCGGGTGCCTTGGCGAACAGTCGCGGCGCCCGTTTTCGTGCATGCTCGTCACTCTCACGCGAAAGCCGGCGGCTTTCGCGTATCTCATCGCATGGCGATTTCAACCTGACGTCGAGCCACGCGACGAAAGGCTCCAACGCAGGAGGAGTACACGTGCTGAGCACAGCTGTGCAATCGGTAAGACGACGTCTCGGCGGCGTGCATCAGGATCACAAGCGGATCGCGAGAAGCGCGGTCGTTCTGCTGATATTCGTGATCGCCGGGAAATGTATCGGCGCGTCGAAGGAAATGGCGATCGCGTATCGCTACGGGATCAGCGGAACCGTCGACGCGTATCAGTTCGCGCTCACGCTCGTCACCTGGCTGCCCTCGATGCTCACGAACGTGCTGGCGGTGCTGCTCGTTCCCGCGCTCGTGTCGCTCAAGGAAGACAAGTCCCAGCGCGACGGCTTTCTCGGCGAGCTGGAAGGCATCGGGCTCGTCCTCGGCCTCGCGTCCTCGCTCCTGCTCTGGCTCTTCTGGCCTTATCTCGCGGATGTGATCGCGGGCAGTCTCGCGGAATCCACGCGCGACATGTGCCGCGACATGATCATCAGCATGACGCCGGTCGGCGTGCTGACCTTCACGATCTGCATCTCGTCGTCGCGCCTGCAGGCTTCGGGCAAGCACATCAATACGTTGCTGGAATGCGTGCCGGCCATCGGCCTGCTCGTCTTCGTGCTTGCCGCGCGCAACAACACGTCGATCATGCCGCTCGTTCTCGGCACGTCGCTCGGCTTCGTGGTTCAGGCTGCGTGGCTGCGGGTGCTGGCCAGACGCGCCGATTCGATGGCCGTACTGCCGCGCGTCTCGGCGCGCGCGACACAGTGGCCGTCGACGATCCGCTCGATGGGCATGCTCATGATCGGTTCGGTCGTCGCGAGCCTCTGGCTTCCCATCGACCAGTATTTCATGGCGCAGCAAGGCGACGGCGCCATCGCGACGCTCGGCTACGCGAACCGCCTGCTCTCGCTCGTGCTCAGCATGGGCGCGCTCGCCATCACCCGCGCAACCTTGCCGATTCTCGCGGAGATTCTTCATCGCGGCGATCATGCGCGCGCGCGCAGCACCGCGCTGAAGTGGTCGGGCATCATGACGATGCTCGGTCTCGTCGGCGGACTCTTCGCGTATGCGCTCGCACCGTACGTGGTCAAGCTGCTGTTCCAGAAAGGCGCCTTCACGGCCGAGGACACGATCGCAGTGACCACGCTCTTTCGCTACGGGCTGCTGCAAGTGCCGTTCTACTTCGGCATGTGCGTGCTCGTGCAGTTGTTCGCGAGTGAAACGCGTTATCGGGCGATCTCCGTCATTTCGCTGATCGGCTTCGGGACCAAGATCATCGGCAACGTCATTCTCGTGCGTCTCTATGGCGCTCAGGGCGTGCTGCTCGCAACCGGCATCGGCGCGATGGCGGTGCTTGCGAGCTACATCTTCTGGACGCGCTTCGCGCCGCCCTTCACCGGTAATGGTCCGCAAACCGAAGCCGGCACGTCCGAATGAAATACGGCCTCCCGAAGGAGGCCGTTCTGTCGTCGATTTCGCGCGCGCTCACGTCTGTTCGAACACATGCCGGAACATCGGCACGAGGAAGCGGTTGCCGTATTCGCTCATGTGGTGGAAGTCGGAATAGAGCGGCCGGCCGTCGTGCGAGCCCATGCATTTGCCGTCCGGGCACAGATACGGGCGCGGGTCGAGCAGATGGATGCCGCACTCGTCGTGGGCCTGGCGCATCGCCTGCAGCAAACCGCCGTTGCGCTGGACGTAATCCGAGAGCGTGATCGACAGATCGGGCGCGTGCGGGTCTTTCATCTTCTCGCGCGCGAGCACCAGCGGCACGTTGAAGTCGAACTCCGGAATCGGCTCGACCAGATAGACGGGCCGGATCTTCGAAATGCGGCAGACCGTCGACAGCAAATGCTCGCGATACGACTCGGTCGAAAACGGCGTGGGCGTCTGCGCAGGCCGCTCCGGATCGACGAACGAATAATCATCCGGGGACGGTCCCGACCAGTACTGCGACCAGTGATTGGCGATGATGACGGGCGTCTTCGCGGTCTGATCGCGGCTCAGGATATCGATGTACTTGCGGTCCTGCTCGAAGCAGTCGCCGTCGCCGCGACGGATGCCGTAGATCGTCGGACAGCCTTCGATCGTGATGAGCAGCACATCGTCCGGCTTGCCGTTCGGCACGGCATCGACGACTGCTTCGGCGATCGCCTCCGCGTGGCTGTCGCCGAGGACGACCGCGCGGCTATCCTTCTGCTTGCTCGCGACGTCGCACGGATCGATCATCATGTGACACTTCGTGCGGTGCGGATTCGTGTCGTAGGTCTCGCTGTCGGCGATGAACACGGAGCGGTCGAAGCGATTCGGCACGCCCTGGTTCGCATAGATGCTGCCGCCGCCGATTGCGAGCAGCAGCGTGAACACGAGAATCGGGCGCAGCGTGATGAACTTCGGAAACGCGCGCGCCTCGCCATGCGACGGCTTTCTCGTCTTCGACTCGACGAGCGCGTACGACAGATACCCCATCGCGAAACCGCCGGCGATGGCGCCCACGCGCCACGGCAGCGAGCCTTCTTTGTCGAAGTACGTGAGCGCGACGACGAACGGCCAGTGCCAGAGATACACCGAGTACGAAATCTTGCCGATGAACTGCGCGAGCAGATTGCACGTGAAGATCGAATGCTTGCGCGCCGCGAGGATCACGAGCGCCGTGCCCAGAACCGGCACGAGCGCGAGATAGCCGGGCCACGCATTGTTTTCGTTGAAGGTGAGCGTGCCGTACACGATCATCGCCAGGCCGGCGATTTCGAGCGTCCGGCGCAGGGGTCTGCGCGGCGTTACCGGGAACAGGTACACGAGACCGCCCGCGAGCATTTCCCATGCGCGCGTCGGCAGCAGGAAGAACGCAGCCGTCGGCCATTTGGTGGGATCGGAGAGATAGACGCACACCGCAAGCGACGCGAGCGCGGTACCGATCATCGCGATCACCGTCCCGCGATGCCCGAACAGCTTGCGCACGAGGAGGATGCCGAGCGGATACAGAAGATAGAACTGCCACTCGACGGAAAGCGACCACGTGTGCAGCAGCCACTTCAGGTGCGAGCGGACATCGAAATAACCCGCCTCGCGCCAGTAGACGATATTGGAGAAGAACCCGAGGCTCGAAGCCGCCGCCTTGCCGAACGCGCGGAATTCGGAGGGCAGGAAAACGAGCCAGCCGAGCACGAAAAGCGCGAAGCAGAGAAACGCGAGCGCCGGAACGATGCGCCGCGCCCGATCGCCATAGAACTCGAGCACCGAGAACCTGCCCTTCGCGATGCGCCTGAAGATGATGCTCGTCATCAGGTAGCCGGAGATCACGAAGAACACGTCGACGCCGAGAAAGCCGCCCTTGAAGCCGGGCACATCGAAGTGGAACAGGACGACCGCGAGGACCGCGAACGCGCGCAAGCCGTTTATGTCGTTACGAAAATTCATCGCACTTCCCCCTTTGTTCTTATCCCCGGCGCGCGCCGGCGCGATGCAATGGCCATCGCCCGTGCATCGCACCCGCGGTGCGGGTCGTTTTCTAGTGTCTTGTTGTTGCTTCTTCGAACTTGGTCAAACGAACAGGCCGAATTCCATCTCCGCAAGCCGGCTCTCTTCGGATTGCGTCGCGCGCGCGACTTCCGCCATGGTCGCGGGCTGCATGCCGTAGGTGTCTTTCAGATGCGCCTGATGCTTGAGCACCGCTTCGAGCACCGCGAGGTTTTCGGCGAGATTCGCGCCGAAGTTATGCGGATGCCACCACAAATGAAACGAGCGTCCCGTGCGCGCCGCCGAAGTCATCGACTGCTTGATCCGATGGATGCGCAGCCATTCCAGCGCAGCCTTGTTGCGCGCATAGGGACGCAGGAAGCGGCTGGAGCGCACATCGACGAGCCCACCACCCGAAGGGCGCGGATCGAAGGCGTGATCGCCCGAGAGATTGACATAGGCATCGGCGAGACGCGCGGCGCGGCGCAGCGCGGCTTCATCGGCGCGCGATGTTTCGCGATACATCCAGTTGCGTTCGGTGCCCCGGTACGCGATCAGTCCCGCTTCCGCGCACACCGAAAGGTACGCGTTGTTCACCTGATTGCGCGGAAACACGATGCTCGCGGGCGGATCGGCGAGACGCCGGATCGACGCGACGGACGCTTGCATGTCGGCGGCGAATTGCGCCTTGTCCTGTCCCGCTTCGAGGCAGTAGTAGTGACAGAAGGTATGGCTTGCGAGCTCGCTGCCTTCGGTATCGACGATCTGTCGCGCGAGCGACAGGCCGTAATGGTAGGGATCGCTTTTCTCGTCCGTGCCGATCGAATCGATATAGCCGTTCGCGTACGGACTGAGTTTCGTATCGTTATAGGTCGGGCGGATGTCGGGCAGATTCGCGAGCAGGTCCTTCTTGTTATCGAAGAGCAGCATGCCGACCGTCGCCCATGTCGCCTTCACGCGGTACTTCGTGAACATCGCGAGCATGGCCGGAATCGCCTCGCGCACGCCGAGGATGTTCTTTCCGTACGTAGCGATCGAGCGATGGTCGCGCACGCCCCACATCAATTCGAAATCGAGCGAAATCAGGAAGTAGGACATCGTCGTCAGGGCATCAGGAAGTAGTGATAGACGCCTTCGAAATAACTCTTCGTTGCGTCGGCGGCGACGGCCACGAACACGCCGAAGGTGATGACGAGAACGGCCGCGTTCTTGAACTTGATTTCCGGCGCGAGGAACGGCAGCAGCAGCGGCACGCAATACCAGACGCGGCCCTTGGCGAACGGGAACACGAAGAACGCGACGACGAGATACACGAACAGGCCGAAATGCATGATCGACAGGCGCGTGTAGGCGATTTCCCGCTTTGTTTCCGGCGAGCGCCACGACGAGTACAGCACCATGACGGAGGCCATCGTGTAGAAGAACAGCAGCGCCAGCAGCTTGATCGTGAAGTTTTCCTGATAGCCGGTGTATTCGTCGATACGGCGTCCGCCGTAGTTCGCGAACAGGAACTTCGCCGCCGACGCCAGCACGATCGCCACCGCGCTGACCACGATGAGCGAGCGCTTTTTCTCGCCGCCGAAACCCGCCGCGAGCAGCAGCGCAGTGGGCACCGCGAAGGTCGTGTGCACGAAGCTCGCGAGGCCCATGCCGAGCGTGGGGCGGTTGAAGCGGCAGGTGAACAGCATGGCAATTGCGAGCCCGAAGCCCTGCCGGATCTGGAACAGGCCGACGGTCGCGAGCGCATACGGAATGACGAGCCACAGAAGCAGGCCCACGAGCGGCCGCCGCGTCTGCAGCAGCGAGTACATCACGATCAGGTTGAGCAGCACGACCGTCGTGCGAATGCCGCCTTCGGGCGTCACGCCGAACGCGTTGAGCAATATGACCCACGAGCGCCAGCCGAGCTCCTCGGTGATCAGGCTGATGAGAAAGCCCATGTCCGACTGGCGGTTCTGATAGAACTGCACGAGCCAGTGCCAGTCCGTCGACCGGAAGTACTGGATGTACGCTTCCTGGTCGAAGATCAGCCCGACGCTGCGCTCGCGGAACGCGACGATCGAAATCGCGGCGGTCGCCAGCACCAGGAACGCCCATCCGGAGGGCGTCAAGAAGTACGCGAATCCGCGCACCCGCTTCGCGGGTGCGCGCTGCTGCGCCGTGTTGTCCATTGTCGTTGCTTGCATCGTTCTGGCCTTTATACGCTTTAGTTATTGTCCGTGGGCGCGGCTGTCATGGCACGAGCCTCAGGTTGGTGACGACGATCTTCGGTCCCGCCTTGTCGTAATCGATGCTCTCGACGGTGGCAAGCCTCGGGCTGACCCACGTCGGCGAGTGGCTCGCGATCTGCCCGGACACCTTTCGTCCTTTCAGCTTGAGCGACGACACGGCGAACGCCGCATCGCTCGCGCCTTCGTCGCGATGATTCGTGATGCCGATATCGACATGCTTGGGCATCGGCCCCACGATCTCTTCCAGCCACACGATGATCCCGTAGCGGCACTTGCGCGTCGTCGGATTGACGATGCGGATGTTCTCGAGAATGTCCGCGTTGCTGTTCGGCTCCGCATCCATGCCCGCCTCCGGCTGCGTGCCGCCGATGTTCTCCCACAGCGGATTCTCGAACACGATATTGCGCCCGCTGATGATCGAGAGGCCCTGCCGGCGGCAGCGGTCCGCATGATGATTCACCACGCGGATGCCGCTGCTGTACTTGAACGGCACGTTGTAGCTGTTGGCGATATAGATGCCGTCGCCCCAGCACCCGACCGTCTTCGGCGAGACGAGCGTGACCTCCGTGCTGCCGGCGATGGAAAAACCCATGCCGTGGCCGTTTTCGCGCAGCTCGGGCTTCGCGGCGTTCAACTCCTTGCTGCCGTCCAGCACCGCGTTTTCGACGAGCACGTTGTTCACGTCCCAGATGCGAAACATCGAATAGAACGACGTGTCGTGCGGCAGCAGCTTGATCGACGCGCCCGGCGCGAATCGCACGTGACTGTCGCGGCGCAGATCGAGACCCTTTTCGTCGATGCGGCACTTGCCCGTGATCAGGAGCGTCTGGTCGACGGACCGGTCGATGGCCGTTTGCAGCGCGGCGCGGTCATTGGTCTTGCCATCGCCCTTGACGCCGAACGACTTGTCGGTGACGACATCGCGCCGTCCGGCCGCGCGCGCGCCGAGGCCGAGCGCACCCGATCCACCGGCGACGGCGCCCATCAGCAGCGAGTGGATCACGCGTCGCCTGTCGACCATTACGCTTTTTCTCCCGTGATGGTGCGCGGATACGCCGTGCTCTTGCCTTCGTCGCCACGCGTGCGCGCGCCGAGCTGCGCGAAGATGGCGTCCCACTGGCGCAGGATGGCCGGCGACGAATAGCGTTGCCGCACCGAGGCCGCCGCCTTGCGTCCGAGCTCGGCGCGCAGCGCGTCGTCCGACATCACGCGCCGCAGCGCATCGATGAGCGCGGACTTGTCGCCGGGCGGCACGAGCACGCCGTCCTCACCGTCGCGCGTCAGTTCGCGCGGGCCGCTCTTGCAGTCGAACGCGACGGTCGCCAGTCCGAGCGCCATGCCTTCGAGCATCGCCATCGGCAAGCCTTCATAGCGCGACGACAGCACGAACGCGTCCGAGCGCGCCATTTCTTCCCAGGGACTCGTAGTCTTGCCCGGCATCAGCACGCGCTCGCCCATCTGCAAGCGGGCGACCTGCGCTTCGAGCGCCGCGCGCTCCGGGCCTTCGCCCCAGATCCACAAGTCCCAGTCTGGAAACTCGGGCGCGAGCGTCGCGAACACGTCGATCAGCAAGTCGAACTGCTTCTGCGTGTTCAGACGCCCCACCGCGACGAGCCGCTTGCGCGCACTCTTCTCGACGGTCTCGGGCTGCAACAGCAATAGTTCGTCCGGCAGCGGATTGGGCACCACCTCGATGCGCTTCACGCGCGGCACCATCTTCCTGAACGATGCCTCCATGTTGTCCGTGAGCAGCGTGAGCAGATCCGCGCTCGGATAGACGAAGCGGCACATCTGGCTCATGAGCTGCGAGCGGCCATCGGCGGAAGGGTCGATGTGCTCGCACGCGATCACCGGAACGCCGAGCCCGCGGGTGGCGAGAATCGTCGTGATGTTCACGTTCGAGAGAAACGACACGACGACATCCGGCGCGCTCTCGCGGATGAGCGCGCGCAATGCGCGGAACCGCGCGGGATATTGCAGCATGCGCGCGCCGGCCTTCACGCGATCGGCGAGAAAGATGCAGCGCACGTTCTCCGCGAGCGGATAGAAGCACGCGCCGCGGCCGCTGTACGTGATGACGAGCGTCACGGTGTCGCCGCGTTGCGCCCACGCATTGACGAGCGAAGCCGCGACGCGCTCGGCGCCGCCGCTTCCCATCGAACTGACGACGAGCATGATTTTCATGGGCGGCTCCTCATCGCTCGGCAACGGGAACGCGCAGGTCCGCCGCGCGCCGCGGAACCTTCACGCCGGACTCTTCGAACACTTCCTGCCACAGCGCGATGGTCTTCGGCAGCGCGAAGGTCTCGTTGACCGATGTCGCGCACAACGCCATGCGATGACGCTCGGCGTCGTCCCTCATCAGCGTTTCGAGCGACTTCGCGAGCGCGGCCGCATCGCCCACCGGATTCACGAGCAGGCCGTTCGTGCCGTGCGTGACGATCACGCGCGGGCCGGAATCGCAGTCGTAGCTGACGGCCGCGCAGCCGCTCGCCATCGCTTCGACGAGCGTCATCGAGAAGCCTTCGAAGTGCGAGCTCAGCACGTAGAGATCCGCGCGCTCGTACCAGTCCGCCACGTTGCCGGCGCGGCCCGGCAGGAACACGCGGCCGCGCAGCCTTGCCTCCTCTAGGCGCCGCTCGAGACTCGCGCGCGCCAGGCCTTCCCCGACGATCACGAGATCCCATTGCGGCAGCGCGCCGGCGATTTTCCTGAACGCGTCGATGAGACTGTCGAAGCCCTTTTCAGGCGACAGCCGTCCGACCGCGAGCAACACGCGGCGCTCGTCACCGACGACGCTGCGCGGCTCGATGACCGGATTCGTCCGCGCGATCGGCAGCGTGAACGGCGGCGGAATCACCTTGACGTCGGTGCAACGGCAATGCGTTTCGATCCATTCGCGGGTTTCGTCGGTGAGCGCGACGACCTTGTCCGCGAAGCGGTACGTCAGCAGCCGCAGACGCTCCCAGAACGGCGTGAGCGGTGCGCGCGGCGGATGCGTGTGCTCGCTCGCGATGATCTTGTAGGGCAGGCCGATGCCCGCGAGAACGGCGAGCACGTTGGCGGTCGCCATGACGCCGAGCGCAACCGTCGGCTTCGTCTCACGCAGCACCTTGCGGAAGGCGAGGACGCGCTTCAGGTTCGCCATCACCGTTCGCAGCATGCCGCCGCCTTCGACGCCGCCCGCGAGTCCGAGCTCGATGCGCTTCACGCGCGGATGGAACGGATAGACGTCGCCCTCACCGGCCGTCAGCGTGACGACGGTCACTTCCCAGCCGAGCGCCGCCCACTCGTTCGCGAGATTGGCGGTGACGCGCTCCGCGCCGCCGCCGTGCATCGAGTAGATGAAAACGACGATCTTCATGCGGGCCTCGCCGCCATGTCGGCTTCCGCCGGCACGAGCCGCCGCTCGGAAAGGAAGCGGATGTACCACGGCATCGCGATCGCGAGCCCGTCCGCAAGCGCAATGGCGTTCGCGTAGCCCAGCAACTGCGCGGCCTTGTCGACGTTGGCCTGCGAATGGCGCACGTCGCCGGCGCGGAACGGCGCGTACACCGGGCTGCCGTCGTTCGGCACGCCGTTCTCGGCGAGCACGCGCTTCAGCGCGTCGTACAGCTGATTGAGCGTCGTGCGATCGCCGACCGCGACGTTGTAGACCTGGTTGCGCGCCGCCGCGTCGGACAGCGCCGCGAGGATGTTCATCTGCACGACGTTATCGATAAAGCAGAAGTCGCGGCTCGTTTCGCCGTCGCCGTTGATGGTCACCTGCTCGTCGTCGATGAGCGCGGCCGTCCACTTCGGAATCACGGCCGCATACGCGCCGTCCGGGTCCTGACGCTTGCCGAAGACATTGAAGTAACGCAGGCCGATGGCGTTCAGGCCATACGTGCGCGCAAACACCGATGCGTACAGCTCGTTCGCGTATTTCGTCACCGCGTACGGCGACAGCGGCTGGCCGATACGATCCTCGACTTTGGGCAAGCCCGGATGATCGCCATACGTCGAGCTCGACGCCGCGTAGGTAAAGCTCTCCACCTTCGCGTCGCGCGCGGCGACGAGCATGTTCAGAAAGCCGCTGATGTTGACTTCGTGCGTCGTGATCGGATCGTTCACGGAACGCGGCACCGAGCCGAGCGCGGCTTCGTGCAGCACGTGGGCGGCGCCCTTCACCGCGGCGCGGCAATCGTCGAGATTGCGGATGTCGCCCTCGATGAAGCTGAAACGGTTCCATTGCGCGGGGCTCACGAGCGAGCGCACTTCGTCCAGATTGCGCTGATGGCCCGTCGCGAAGTTGTCGAGCCCGACGACTTCCTGGTCGAGCTTGAGAAGCGCTTCGAGCAGGTTCGAGCCGATGAACCCGGCCACGCCGGTGATCAGCCACTTGCGCGGAGCGCGCGTCAGTTGCTGGCGGATCGATTCGTAACGATCAGACATGAAAGTCTCCAAGATTACCGACGGGCGCGGCATGTTCGCGGCGCTCGCCTTCGATCGCGATCGAGGGCACCAGCTCGCGATACACGGCCAGCGTCTTCTCGATGACGATGCGTTCGTCGAAATTCTTCAGTGCCTTTTCCCGCGCGGCGAGGCCGAGCTTTCTCGCGAGCGCGCGGTCGTCGTCGAGCTGGCGAATCGCGTCGGCGAGCGCGCGGGCGTCGCGCACCGGCACCTGCAAGCCATCCACACCCGACTCGCTGACCACTTCGCGGCAGCCCGGCGCATCGGTCGTGATGAGCGGCAGCGCGCAGCCGGCGGCTTCGATCAGCGCTTTCGGCAAGCCTTCGCGATAGCTCGGCAGCACCATTACATCCACTTCGGTGAAGAGTTTCGGCATGTCGCTCACATGGCCGAGCCATTCGACGAGCCCTTCCTTCACCCAGCCCTGCACCATCGCCGTGCTCACCGACGCCGGATTCCCGTCATCGGGCGAGCCCGCGAGAAGGAAGCGCACGGTGCGATTCTCGCGCCGCAACATGCGCGCCGCCTCGACGTATTCCTCGATACCCTTGTCCCACACGAGCCGCGCCGCCAGCAGGATGCGCAGCGGCTTGCCCGCGTCTTCGGCCGATTCCTCGCGCACCTTGAAGCGCGTCAGATCGACCCCCGATCCCTTGATGAGGCGGATCCCCTGCGTCTCGACGATGCGCGCGGCCTCGAACAGCTTGATGTCGTCCGGATTCTGCAGGACGAGAATGCTGTCGCGGCCGTTCAGCGCCGTGCGCATCACCTGGCGCACGACCGGCTTCAGGATACGCGCCTTGAGGTCGCGGCTCGTGAAGACGTAGCCCATGCCCGCGACCGCGTTCACGCGCGCGGGGACGCCGGCGAGCTTGCTCGCGAACGAGCCGTACACCGCGCTCTTGATCGTGAAGCCGTGCACGAGCTGCGGCTTTTCGCGCTGGAAGAAGCGCGCGAGCCACAGCACGAGCGCCAGTTCGCGAAGCGGATTCAGGCTGCGACGGTTCATCGGCACCGCGTGCCAGCGAAAACCGAGATCGCGCAGCTTCGGGCCGTACTCGCCGTCGGGTGACAACAGAATGACTTCGAAACCCGCATCGCGCAGTCTGCGAGCGAACGAAAGGCGAAAGTTATATAGATACCAATCGGTGTTGGCGTACAGAACTACCTTGGGCATCTTCATTGCGAACTCCGAACGTCCGGTTGACATCGCCGCGGGCAACCCCCGAATGTCGAGGGCCGAACCGCGGCGATGTTGTGCGACGGCCTGCATCGGCAGTCACGCCGATGCCACCGAGCCTCAGAGACGCATGTCGCTCGACTCGAGCGGCAGGATGTACTTGAGGTCGCACAGCACGTGCTTCGCCTTGCCGTATGCGTGGATGCCTTCCGCGCCTTCTTCGGCGAACTGCTGGTGCGCGACGGCGAGCACGATCGCGTCGTACGCGCCCTTGGCCGGCTGCTCGATCGGATCGATGCCGTACTCGTGCCGCGACTCTTCCTTCGACACCCACGGGTCGTACACATCGACCTGGACGCCGTATTCCTTGAGGTCGGCGATGATGTCGACCACGCGCGTATTGCGCAGGTCCGGGCAGTTTTCCTTGAAGGTGAGGCCCATGATGAGCACGCGCGCACCGGAGATGGCGATATCGCGCTTGGTCATCGTCTTCACGAGTTGCGAGACGACGTAATTGCCCATGCTGTCGTTCAGACGCCGCCCCGCGAGAATGATCTCCGGGTGGTAGCCGATCGCCTGCGCCTTGTGCGTCAGGTAGTACGGGTCTACGCCGATGCAGTGGCCGCCGACGAGGCCCGGGCGGAACGGGATGAAGTTCCACTTCGTGCCGGCCGCGAGCAGCACGGATTCGGTATCGATATTCATCTTGTTGAAGATGATCGAGAGTTCATTGATGAGCGCGATGTTGACGTCGCGCTGCGTGTTCTCGATCACCTTGGCCGCCTCGGCGACGCGGATGCTGCTCGCCTTGTGCGTGCCCGCGGTAATGATGCCGCGATACAGCTCGTCGACGAAGTCGGCCACTTCGGGCGTCGAGCCGGACGTGACCTTCTTGATGTCCGGCAGACGGTGCGACTTGTCGCCCGGGTTGATCCGCTCCGGGCTGTAGCCGACGAAGAAGTCCTCGTTGAATTTCAGGCCCGACATCTTCTCGAGCACGGGCACGCATTCTTCCTCGGTCGCGCCGGGATAAACCGTCGATTCATAAATGACGACATCGCCCTTCTTCAGCACGCTGCCGATGGTCGTCGATGCACCGATCAGCGGCGAGAGGTCCGGACGCTTGTAGTGATCGATCGGCGTCGGCACGGTGGCGATGAAGACGGTGCAGCTGCGCAAGTCTTCGACTTCGGCGCTGTATTGCATGAACGTCGCGGAGGCCAGCTCGGCATCGTCGACTTCGAGCGTCACGTCGCGGCCTTCGCGCAGCGCGTTGATGCGCGCGCGGTTGATATCGAAGCCCACGACGGGATGACGCTTTCCAAATTCAACGGCGAGCGGCAGGCCGACATAGCCCAGGCCCACGATGCCGAGTTTCAACTCATGCGGCGAGAACATATTCACTTCTCCTCGTTATACGACTCAGGACGTTTGTTTAGTACTACTTTTTGATTCGGGGTCCGGCAGGAGCGCATGCCGGATGAGTCAGCCTCTAGTCAGCCTTCTCGGCCTTGTAGGCAGCGTAGGCGTAGCCGCCGTACTGACGCGCCTGGGCGTAGTTGCCGTAATGCACCTTGAAGCCGTTGAGCAGTACGCCGGTGACGCTTGCGCCCGACTGTTCAAGCCGCTTCACGGACTCCGAGATTTCCCCGGAGCGCGTATCCCCATAACGCGCGACCAGGAAGATCGAACCCGCGACGGGCGCCATGATCGCCGTGTCGGACACCGCCAGGATCGCCGGCGCGTCGAGCAGCACGATGTCGTATTGCTCCGATGCGCGGCTCACCGATTCCGTGAACGCGTTCGACAGGAGCAGCTCGGCCGGGTCCGGCGGATAGAAGCCGCACTGCACGAAGTCGAGGTTGTTCAGCACCGAGCGATGCACGGTCTCTTCGAGCGTGCTGGAGCCGTTGACGATATCGACGAGCCCCTTGCCGCGCGGCAGGCCGAAGTACTGGTTCAGGTGGCCGCGGCGCAGGTCGCAATCGACGAGCAGCACGCGCTTGCCGCCGGCCGCGAGCAGCGTCGCGAGATTCGCCGACACGAACGACTTGCCGATACCCGGCAGCGGGCCCGCCAGCATCACGACGTTGTTCGGCGCATCCATCAACGCGTAGTGGAGGGAGGAGCGCATCATGCGCAGGCCTTCCACGGCCGGGTCCGTCGGGTAACGCGAGGCGAGCGCGAGCTGTTCGGGCCGCTTGTCGGCGATGCGCTTCGCGAGTTCCTTCTGGCGTTCGCTGTCCGGAATCGTCGCGAATACCGAAAGACCCGTCTTCGATTCCAGTTCCTTCGGGTCGAGCACGCCCTTGAACAGGAAGTCGCGAGCGAAGGCGAGCACGATGCCGATGAAGAGTCCGAGGCCTGCTGCGATCACGAGCACCAGCGCCTTGACCGGCTTGACGGGACGCTCGGGCACTTCGGCGCGGTCGAGCAGTTCCACGGTCGGCACGCGGCCGGCCCTGATCAGGCGCATCGTTTCGATGTTGTTGCGCAACGCCGAATACACATCGGTGCTCACGCGCACGTCGCGTTGCAGGCGAAGCGCGCCCTGCTCGGCTGCCGGCATCGCCTTGACGCGCGCTGCGAGGTCGTTGATGTACTTCTCGGTCGCCGCAATCTGCTGGTCGATCACCACCACGCTCGGATGCGACGGCGAGAAGTGAACTGCCAGGTCCGAACGGCGGCGCTTCAGGTCGAGCAACTGGGCGTCCGCCTGCGAAGCCTGCTGCATGACGATGCGGCCTTCTTCGTCCGGATTGAACAGCGTGCGGCTGTTGCGATAGGCGTTGTAGTTGTCCTCGGCCGTTTCCATCTGACGTTTCGCGTCGGGCAACTGCTGCTCGAGATACTCGAGCGACTTCGCGGCGTTGATCCCGCGGCGATCGGCGTTTTGCCGGACGTACATCTGCGAGAGTTCGTTGATGATCGCCGCCACGAGCACCGGATCCTTGCCTTCCAGCGACGTGCTGATCACGCCCGACTTGTTGCCCTGCTCGGCGATCGTCAGCGAGTTCTGCAGCCGGTCGATGGCGGACGTGCGCGAATTACGCGTGAGATCGAATTCGACGCCCTTCTCGCCGTGAATGAAGCCGACGAGCAGCGAGATCGGGCCCGCTTCCGTGTCGAAGCGCTGCACGGTGCCGACCTGGCCGCCGACGCCCGTTTCGACGCCCGGACCGCGAACCTGATACTGGCCGTTGCCGAGATAGCGCAGCGTGTATTCCTTGCCTTCGAACTTCTTCGGCACGTCGAACGCGGACACGTCGATCGATTCGGCGCCCCAGGCGTAGCCGCCACGGCCGAAGAGACCCGGCGTCGACGTTTCGTCGTTCATGCGCGCGACCATCCCGCCGATCAGCGGGAAGCGATGCGGCGCGGCCTGGATATACAGCTTGAGGGCATCGACGACGGGTCCGAGCACGAACTTGGAGCCGATGACCTGGATCTCGCCTTCGGCCGTCGCCCGCTGGTCGAACATCGCGGCAGCGGTTCTTACCATGTCGCGTGAATCGGTCGGCGGCGCGGCGGTCGAGTCGTCGACGCGGACCAGCATGCCGGCCTGGTAAATCGGCGCGGAGAAATACGCGTACACCACCCCGATGCTGAAGACGACCGCCACGGTCGTCGCGATCATCTTCCAGTGACGGCCCAGCGTTTCGAGAATCGACGTGAGCTCGATCTCTTTGTCGGTCTCGGCCGTTACGGCTGACGCCTGATTTTTAACTTTCATGGAACGTCTCGTTACAGGCTCTTATGGGACCGGCGCGACATGCGCACCGGATGCGGATCGAAACACTTGCAGCGCGCCCAAAGGGGCGCAAACACTATTTCCTTATTCTTGAATTCAGGTCGACATTCGGAGCCGTTAAAATCCCGCCCCGGCATTGCAGTCGTATTGAAACACACGACTCAAAAAAAGAGAAATTCCAACAGACGATTTTTGTTGTTTAACGAACCTTTCAACGCGATCGAGTGTTCTATAACCCACTTTTAAGAATTTATTGAGTATGCGGGCCATTTGAGCAAATCGGAAGCTATCACAACGCGTATTGCTGTATGCGCGCCACCGCACATATAATCGCTTTTAATCGAACTGCTAATTTTATGAAGAAAGCCGGTTTAGCCGGGGTTCGATTTGCGGACATTTTTTCGCCTGCCGCCGTGGTTCTTTTAGCCTATGCTAGGCGTAGAGACGACCTGACGGCCTTTTGCCGCGGCAAAACGTACCGGCCCCACGAAGAAAATGCGCCCGAAAGTGGGCTTGCGCACCGACGACGCACGATTTCTCTAAAGCGATTTTTTAAGTCCGTTATATGAAAATCGTGTTTTAACGGGATTTTAAAAGCCGGTTTGTATGAATAATCGGGGGAAGTCCCGATATAATCCCGATAGGCTCGGTTTCACACATTAAAGCGCCATAAATGCGTGGACAATGGCGGGGGTTGTACCTACCATACGTTTTCGGGTTTTGATATTCGAAAAGAGATGCGCCCTCTTCGTGAGTGAAAAAAATGTTAAACCTTGCGCTTGGCTTCATCAGTTCTTTCTGCATGACGCTACTTATAGTTCGATTCGCGGGACGCTACGGGGCGCTTTCCCTGGATCACGATTTGAACGGGGTTCAAAAGAATCATTCTCATCCGGTGCCGAGAATCGGCGGCATCGCGCTGATGGTTGCGGCCTGCGTGACCTTTCCCATCGCCGCGATTTTCGGGGGTAATCCGCGTGAGGAGTCCCTGCTGCTGCTGCTCTGTGCGGCGCCGGCATTTGCGAGTGGCGTGATCGAGGATCTGACCAAGCGCGTGAGTGTTCGTGCACGCCTTCTCAGTGCGATGCTCGCGGCGCTCCTGGGCGCGTTCCTGCTCAACGGCGTGGTCAGCCGCGTGGACCTTCCGCTCGTCGATCCGATTCTCTCCGTCGCGCCCATCGCGATCGGCCTGACGGTGCTCGCGGTCGCGGGCCTCACCAATGCGGTCAACATCATCGACGGTTTCAACGGGCTCGCCGCAGTCGTGGCGATTCTGATCTTCGGTTCGATCGGCTATGTCGCGCATGAAGTCGGCGACCTGCTCGTGATGAGCACCGCGCTCACGATGATCGGTGCGATCGGCGGCTTTGCGATCTGGAACTATCCCGCGGCGTCGATTTTTCTCGGTGACGGCGGTGCGTACTTCATCGGCTTCACGATCGCGGAGCTGCTCGTGCTGCTGGTCGCCCGCCACCCGAGCGTCTGCGCGTGGTATGCCATGGTCGTGGCGATCTATCCGCTCTTCGAAACGCTGTTCTCGATCTACCGCCGCAGGATCGTGCGCGGCCGGCCGGTCGGCGCGCCCGATGGCATCCACCTGCATACGCTGATTTTCAAGCGTATCGTGCGCAAAGGCTCCGACCCGCGTCAGCGTCAGCGCAGAAACGCGCGGACGTCGCCGTATCTGTGGGTGCTGAGCATGATCGGCATCGTGCCGGCCTCGCTCTTCTGGCACAACCCGGTGGTGCTCGCGGTGACCGCGGTCGTGTTCGCCGTCGCGTATGTCTGGCTGTACACCGCGATCGTCCGGTTCAAGACGCCGCGCTGGCTGGTGGGCAGCAGACAGCCCGTCGTTCCCCGCGCCGTTCCCGAGCAGCATCACAAGTAGGCGTGCAATTCCGGGCGCGAGGCGCGCCGGAGAATGGCAGAAAGACGAAAGGCCCTGGTCGATCAGACCGGGGCCTTTTGCTTTGGCGGTGCCCTCGTGAGCCGAGCGTCGACCACGCTCTTCGTGGATTCTCTCAACGGGAAACGGGGGAATCGGGCGCGTCGATCGCAGGCGTTCGCGCACGAACAAAAGGCCGTTCGTCATCCGGCCGGGGCCTGACAGATTCGGCGATGGCGTAACCACGCCCTGCCCATGTTCGCCCTTGATGAAACGGGGAGAATCAGGCGCGTCGATCGCGGGCGTGTGCGCGCAAGGAGACGCCCGTGCCGATGCCGTAATCGGCAGCGCATCGGCTACGCCTGCCCATATTTGCCCATCATGAAACCGGGAGAAGATCGCAGGCGTGTGCGCCCAGGCAAAAGGCCCTGGTCCGGTAGACCAGGGCCTTTCGTCATGGATGTCGTCACGCGCGGCGCGCATGCGCCGCGCAACGATATCAGCTCTCCATGCCAGCGAGATCGGCCGCAGGCGACGTGAACAGCGGGATCGACGAAGCATGCTGATGCTCGAGCCACTGCTGGAACATCAGCACGTTCCACAACTGCCGGTGCCAGTTCTGCTCGCCCGACAGATGCTGCTGCCATTTCGCCCGCACGATCGTCGGATCGAAGAAGCCCTCGCGACGCAGCCGCGATGCGTCGAGCAGCGCTTCGGCCCAGTCGCGCAGCTCGCCGCGCAGCCAGTGCGTGATCGGCACGCCGAAGCCCTGCTTGGGCCGCTCGATCATCGCGCGCGGCACATGACGATAAAGCACCTGGCGCAGCGCCCATTTGGTTTGTCCGTCGCGCACCTTCAACGACTGCGGCAGGCGCCACGCGAACTCCACGACACGATGATCGAGGAACGGCACGCGCGTTTCGAGCGAGACGCCCATCGCGGCGCGATCGACCTTCGTGAGAATGTCGTCGGGCAGATAGGTGATCATGTCGAGCGCCATCATGCGCTGCACGTCGTCGAGGCCGGTGAAGGCCGGCGCGTTGCCGGTCATCAGCGTCGGCGGCTGGTGACCGCCGATCACGAGCGCGGCCGGGTCGTTCCATTGCGACATCAGGTGCAGATAAACCTCGTCGCGCGACTGGCACGACAGCAGTTGCGCGCCCTTGTGCAGCTTGTCGCCGACTTTCACGCCGCGTAGCGACGACGGCAGAATCGGTTCCATCAGCCCCGCCATGCTGTTCCAGCGCTTCGGCGATATCCCGACGATGCCCGATGCCGCCAGCTTGCGCAGCGCCGCTGGCAGCACCGTCATCTTGTCCCACATGTCGGGTGCGGTCCGGTAGCGCTGATAGCCGCAGAAGAGCTCGTCGCCGGCGTCGCCGGACAGCGAGACCGTCACGTGTTGCCTGGCGAGCTGCGACACGAGGAACGTCGGTATCTGCGACGAATCGGCGAACGGTTCGTCGTAGAGTTCGGGCAGACGCGGAATGACGTCGAGCGCCTCACGCGCCGTCACGTACAACTCCGTATGGTCGGTGCCGAGATGCGCCGAGACGGCCTTCGCGAGCTTCGCTTCGTCGAAGTCGCTTTCGTTGAAGCCGATCGTGAACGTCTTCACCGGACGCGACGATTGCTTCTGCATCAGCGCGACGATGGTCGACGAGTCCACGCCGCCCGAGAGGAACGCGCCGAGCGGCACGTCGGAGAGCATCTGCTGGCGGATCGCATCGCTCAGCAGGTGCTCGAGTTCGTCGACGGCGTCCTCCGGGCTGCCCGCGAAGCCGCGTGCCGCACCGTTGACGGCCGCCTCGACGCCGGACCAGTACGGCCAGATGCGCGGCTCACGCCGTTCGAGCGACACGGTGAGCATCTTGCCCGGTTCAAGCTTGTAGATGCCTTCGAAGATGGAATACGGCGCCGGCACGCAACCGTGACGGATCTGCAGCGTCAGCGCGCCGCGATCGACGTTGTTCTCGAACGCGGGATGCTCGCGCAGCCCCTTGAGCTCGGAGCCGAACACGAACGCGGCTTCTTCGCCCTGTCCCTGCCAGCCGTAGTAAAGGGGTTTTTCGCCGATCCGGTCGCGCGCGAGCGTGAGCTGGCATTCCTGCCGGTCCCACACGGCGAACGCGAACATGCCGACCGCGCGTTCGATGGTCGCCTGAATGCCCCACGCATCGAAGCCGGCCATCAATGTTTCGGTATCCGAACTTCCGCGCCAGACAGGCGCGCGCTGCGTGTCCTCGAGCTCATCGCGCAGATCGAGATGGTTATAGATCTCGCCATTGAAGACGATGACATAACGGCCGCTGCCCGATGACATCGGCTGATGCCCCGCCGACGAGAGATCCTGAATCGCCAGCCGGCGATGGCCGAGCGCGATGCCGCGCAGATCATCGGTCCACTCGCCCGCGTCGTCGGGTCCGCGATAGGCGATGGCGAGCGCCATCTTCCTGACCGTTGTCTTCGAGTCGCCCGGGCCGATGCCGCGACCACCCAGAAAGCCGACGATACCGCACATGTTCGTTCTCCTTCAGTTGCGGCCAGAGGCCACGCTTATGCGATGCTCACTTTTCTTCGACGAGCCGCAGGTAGATATCTTCGAAACGCTCGCGCGCGCGCATCATCGTGAATTCGGCATGGATGCGCGCTTTCGCCATCTGGCCGAGACGGATGCGCTCGTCGGGTGTCATGTCGACGACGCGGGACAGTCCGGCCGCGAGCGCGTCGGTGTTTTCCTTCGCGACAACCACGCCCGTATTGGCGACGAGCATGGCCGCATCGCCGACATCGGTGACGACGCATGGCAGCGCCATCGCCATTGCCTCGCCGACCACGTTCGGAAAGCCCTCCGTGCGCGACGAAAGGCAGAACACGTCCATCGCCGACAGGCACGCGGGCACGTCGCGCCGCTCGCCGAGCAGCACGAAGCGCGACGCGAATCCCGTCTGCGCGATCCAGTCGGCGAGCTCGCGATTGTTCGCGTCGAGATCGCGCCCGACCATCATGAAACGCACGTCGGGATGGCGCGCGGCCAGGATGCCTGCCGCGCGCACGAAATTCTGATGATCCTTCACCGGATGGAAACGCCCCAGGATGCCGACGACGACCGTGCCATCGCCGAATCCGCATTGCTGGCGGATCGCGGCGCGTTGCTCGGGCGTCGCGGCAAGGCGTGCGACATCGAATCCGTTCGGCACGACCATCATGCGGCTCGCGTCATAGCCGACCAATACGTGCGCCCGGCGCGATGCCTCGGCCGCGCACACGATCGCCTGCGGCACGGAGTACGACAGCCACGCGCAGACCTTGCGCAGCAGCACGGTCACGCGCGAGCCGCCCGATCTGACGTCGGTGGTGCGCACGCCCCAGACGATGCGCTTGTGCGCCGCGAGCCGTCCCGCGAGTCCGCCGAGAAAGTCGGCGTGATACATCCACGTCTGAATGATGTCGGGGCGTACTGCGCGAATCAGTTTCACGAGTTGCCACAGCGCGCGCGGAAAGCCGAGCGGCGAACGCATGCCGAGGCTATGCACGTCGATGCCGCGAGCGGCAAGTTCCTCACCGACCTTGCCGGTCGTCGTGAGCGAGCAGACGACGTGACGAAACCGCGGATCTTCGATGTGCGACTCGATGAGTCGCTGGAGCATGCGTTCAGCGCCGTCCGCATTGAGCGCAACGATGACATGGAGAAGCTTCATGGTCCCGGCTGCCGTTTTTCTACGATGGGCCCGTCCCCAGGCAACCGACGCGCGCGCCGCTGGCGGAGATGCTGGTGCTGTGACGGGTGTTTTATGGCGATGGGCTGCCTCGCCGGAGGACCTGCGTGACGCGCGCTAAAGACAAACGCGCGATGCGGCTTCCAGTCTCCGATGAATCACCAATGTAAGCCGGCGCCGTGGCACGCACTGTGCGACGTGCCACACGCCGGTTCTCTTGCCCGTGCGCAGCCGCCGACGGGCGCCTGTCGCGTCATGCGCGCCTCATCGGCCCGCGCCAGGGATTCCACTTGCGAAGCTGCGTCTTCAGATCGATGACGGTGATCCCGCCGACTGCATTCCACGTGTGAAGTCCCTGGTGGCCGCGCGGCGGCGTGCGAATCGACACGGTCCGCTCGGCATACGTCGTGGTCGTGAGTTCGGTGATCTCGCGGAACGTCAGCGCGGCGCCATATTCGCGCTCGCAATTCTGCGCGGGACGAATCAGGCGGTTCTGCGCGTCCTTGAACAGGTTGCCGGCCATGCGGGCGAGACGGCAGTCGGAGACGACCGGGTTCATCGGATGCGCGGTCCATTCGCCGAACGGGCTATCCGAATAGAAGATCGACAGTTCGTCCCAGTTCGATCCGCCCTCTTCGGTGATGCTCGTGAACATCCACCAGGTCTTGCCGTCGTGATGGAGCGTCGTATCGGCGGCGACGACATCGCGCATGATCACCTTGTGCAGCGCCCAGTCGGTCGGGAATGAAGCGGCCCGATACATCTCGATCGTGCGATTGCCGCAGGTCTCCGGAATCATGAAGACCTCGCCTTCGTGCTCGAAGAGAAACGGGTACGACAGGTGATAGCTCTTGTCGAGCACGACGCGCGGCGTCTCCTGCCATGTCTGCTTGACCGGATCGAACGCAATATGGCTGATCGTCCCGCGGTTCGTGTCGTAGGGAAGGCTCTCGAAGAACAGATGGTAGTCGCCGTTCTTGCCGCGCCAGAGGAACGGGTCGGCGTGAAATTGCGACGTCATGCCGGGAAGCGTGACCCAGTTGCGGCTTTCGTCACCGTCGACACTGCTCCCCGCGCGCAACTCGGAGGGCGTGTCGGTGCGACGGTACGCCAGCACCCAGTGTCCGCGCTGCACCAGCAGCTTGAGCGGCTGATTCAGCACCTTGCGGCCGAGATGCCGCAACGCGAAGCACGCCGACGTGAGAGCCGAAAGTCGCGCCGGCTGCGCCTTCGCCTTGACGAGCGGAAAGTCACGCGGCGACGAAGCGGACTCCAGACGCTTCTGCGCCCGCCCGACGAGAACGGCGACACGCCGCAGGCTCGTCTGAAGCGACTTCAGGAAGAAGAGCTTCTCCGGTATCGCGACATACGACTCCGCCAGCAGACGCATTTCGTCCGACTCGGGCGACTTCCAAACAACCTGGATATGCGGCGTTCGGCATTGGAGCAGCGCTTTCCACAGCGCTTCGATGTTCTCACAGCCGTCGTACAAGACCATGATCGGTGCACGGACAAGAGAGCGGCTCTGCGGAGTCTCGTCCGAGTCACCATAGAGCCGCTTTTCGACGCGCGTCCACCATTCAAGCACGGAAGGATATGCGGGTTGCGCCATTTCTTTTCCCTCAGACAGCAGCCATTCGCCAGTCGACCCGATGCAGGTCTTTAGCTAAACGCTTAACTGTCTTTATATGTGTTGTGGTCCGGCGCTTTTGAAATGATGAACAGTCCATTTCATGCGTGTGCCGGCGAAGAAAGACTAGAGTCTGGGGAAAGCGCGTGCGGTGCGTTATCGCACAGTTGCGAGAGCTAATTAATGCGAGGGATTTGAACGGATGTGCCGAAAATATGGCACTGCTTCATGATCGGCAGGCTGGTGGCGGCTGTGTCAGCCGGCTCGGGAGGGTACGCTAAGCTGTTGGCGGATCAGGAAAATTTGGCGTCGATCAGGGCTCGTCGCGGCGCACGGCGACTTCGCGCCTGCGATACCAGGTCGGCCGCTTGTGGCCGTGCTTGCTCGTTTCATTTGCCTTATGTTTGGCAAAAGGCGAAAAGATAATTTCGATCACGGCCAGCAATGCAAGACCGATTATTGCGAAAAAAACAATTGCGCCTATGACACCGACTACTGACATGCTTCCTCCGCGCTCATACGCGTTGAATCAAGCATTTGATAAAACCCGTGACTGAAAGTTTTGACCGAATGAACTTTGATTTATCGACAATTATATCACATCTCAAATTCGCCGATTTCCGGCATGCGAACTGTAGGCATGATTTTCGGATGCATCCGACGCGCGCAAATCCCTGAACAAAGGGGTGAAAGCAGGTCTGTTCGATCGACCGTCGACGCGCGCCGCGCCCGGCGGCACTTGGCCCTTGCCCCGCCGGGCCTGGCATCGTCGCGCCGCCGGAGCAAAGGGCGTCCGCGATAATGGAATTATGATGCATCGCTCATTATCACTGTCGTCTGGTTATAGAAAGACAGCATTTCGCATTCGAATGCCTTCAACTGAAATTCGACGTTTCATGGACAGCCGGCTCATCGATTTGACCGACAATTAAACGGTCATTCGGCGGTCTGAAAGAAAGCGCCGTGTTACGCGAGCCGTTCTTTCTCTGCGGGTTTGTCGGATGGCGTCAAGAGAATGTCCGCAACGGCCAATAAGGAAAGGCCGACGACGGCCACGAATCCGACGGTTCCGGCAAACATGCTGACGAGCTTCATGGTTTCCTCCGCCAATCAGGGGCGAATGCTTCCGTTGCTCAATGGCAGGTGCGGGCGCTCGACCTTCGCTCGAGCGCCCGCAACCGTTCAAACGGTAGCATAGGCCCAACGTCGCCGAAAAAGTATTCATTTCGCAGCGAAGTACGCGCCTGCGTGGTTTGCGCAGACAAGAAATACAGTTAGCTGGAAACAAGCCGAAGCGACTTAGCGGCCGCGCCTCCCAAAACCGGCCGCGGCCTCCTGCTCCACCCCACCGTTGCTCCACGCGTGCCGCGTGGACTCACGGCCGCCGCCCATTGCGCGCGTCAGGATCGCCCGGGTGCCCGGAGTCGCGCTGACATGCGCGAGCTGATGCGCCTCCACCCAAAATAGCTCATGGAATCTGGCTCCGGCTTTCGGCCGCAGATGGACGTCGTCCGGTATCGCGATGCGAAAGACATGATGCAGATGATGCGCCGATGCCTGCTGAAACAGAAAAGCGGCGGCGCTCGCCTGCACCCCGGTGTCTTCGTGCAGCGCTCGGATCGCCGCAATAATCGTCAGTTCGTCGAATGCCACCGCGCCGCCCGGCAGCAACCACGGTCCGCCGCGTTCCCGGACCAGCAGTACTGACTGGTGACGAACCAGCAGCACTGTTGCTCGTTCTCTCATCCCCGTCTCTCCGTGTTGCACCCCAATTCGTTGTTGGATTCGATGGTGCGATACGACGCGCGGCGTGCCATTTTGATTTCACCGTCGCGTCGAGCTCAAGCGTGAACTGGCGTGCACGCTCGATCTTCACAGGGTTCGTCGCGCTTCGCAATGCGTGATGTCCCACGTATGTGCGCTGCACGACGAGCCGCGATCGGAAAAAAGTCCCGCATGCGCGGGGTTGGGCATGAGAGTTCGCTGGTCGGCGTTGCCTACTGCGATAAGGAAGTCATTCTTGCGATCGAGATCATTCCCCGAGCGCGGGATCGCTCATGCTGTCGCGGCCGGTCTCGACGTGACCGGCGAGGCGGCGCAAGAATGCGCGATCGGTGTCGACCTTGACTTCGACGTCGTACCAGCCGTGCGCTTCGCGCAAATCGAGGTAGACCTGCTCGGTGTCGCCGCCCCGCACGCGTCGCGTGATCGTCTTCGAGGGATCGTACGCATTGGTCACGCTGAAGGTGCACGCGGCCGTTCCGCGATTCGCGAGCCGCAATTGCAGATTGCCGTTGGCGACGTCGTAACCTTCCGCGACATCGGGCGCGGCCTGCTCGCGCGACCACCAGCCGTGCGACTGCGCGCCCGCCTTGCCGGCGATCCGCCGGAGAAAGCCGTTCGGGCCGTGCACGACGAAATCGAAGCTGCCGTCCGGATTCGCCGCGACGCGGTCCGCGAGACGCTTGCGCGCTTCGACCGTGTAGGTGCGCGGCGCGTCCGCGCTCGCGTTGCGATAGAGCAGAAATACCGCGCCCGCGCTGCCCGTGTTGACGAAATCGAACGAGACGGTGTCCTTCGACGCATCCGCGCGCGTTCGCACGAACAGTTCGTAAGGCAACGCGCGCGCGGCGCGAACGCCCGGCTCCTGCTTCGGGATCGCCTGCGCGACGGGCGGAACAGGCACGTAGTCTGGATGCCGCAGCTTGTCGGGCGGAACGTAGCCGCTCGTGGCGGGCAGCGTGGGCGTCGCGGTGTTCGGATTGCGGAAGTCGAACGCGGATGTGAGATCGCCGCAAATCGCGCGGCGCCACGGCGAGATGTTCGGTTCGGCCAGGCCGTGCGCGCGGCCGAAGCGCTTCTGGATGAAGCGGATCACCGACGTGTGGTCGAAGGTTTCGGAGCACACCCAGCCGCCTTTCGACCACGGCGACACGACGAGCATCGGCACGCGCGCGCCGAGTCCATACGGGCCGCTCGCATATTTCGCGGTGCCCGGAAAGATCTCGCCGCCCGTATCGACGGTCGAAAGTCCGTTTGCGCTCGAAGTCGGCGGGAAAGGCGGAACGAGATGGTCGAAGAAACCGTCGTTTTCGTCGTAGTTGATGAGAAGCGCCGTCTTGCTCCACACATCCGGATTCGACGTGAGCACCTGCAAGACCTGATCGACGTACCAGGCGCCATAGTTCGCGGGCCAGTTCGGATGCTCGGAGAACGCTTCCGGGGCGACGATCCACGAGACCTGCGGCAGCGTGCCGGCTTGCACATCGCGCTTCAGAATCGCGAAGTAGTCGTCGCCGGC
This sequence comes from Caballeronia turbans, assembly GCA_001544655.2. Classification (GTDB taxonomy): domain Bacteria; phylum Pseudomonadota; class Gammaproteobacteria; order Burkholderiales; family Burkholderiaceae; genus Caballeronia; species Caballeronia turbans. Next base: position 116,490 of record FCOD02000015.1, on the reverse strand, counting down.
GGCCGCGTTCGTGCCGCGACGCGCCTTTTCGTACAGCGGACTGCCCGGCTGCGCGTTCTGATATTGCGTGAAGTAGAGCAGCGAGTTGTCGCCGTAGTTGCCGATGTACGCGTCGTCAGTCCAGCCCCACGCGTTTTTCGCGTCGAGCCCGGCGCCGATGTCCTGATAGATCTTCCAGGAGATGCCCGCGCGTTCGAGCACTTCGGGGAACGTGGACCAGCCGTAGCCGGCTTCCGCGTTGTCGACGACCGGACCGCCGCCCGCGCCGTCGTTGCCCAGGTAGCCCGTCCACATGTAGTAGCGGTTCGGATCGGTCGATGTGTTCGTCGAGCAGTGATAGGCGTCGCAGATCGTGAAGGCGTCGGCGAGCTGATAGTGGAACGGGATGTCGTCGCGTTGCAGGTACGCCATCGTCGTCGTGCCCTTGAACGGCACCCACTGATCGTACAGACCGCCGTGGAATGCGCCCTGCCCGCTCACCCAGTCGTGCGGCAAATCCTGCAGGAACTGCAGGCCGAGGTTCGACGCGCCGGGATGAAACGGCAGCACTTCGCCCGCGCCGGCCGCGATCGGCTGGTTGAAAACGGGCTTGCCATTCGGCAGCGTCACCGCGCTCTTGTCACCGAAACCGCGCACGCCGCGCAAGGTGCCGAAGTAATGATCGAACGACCGGTTTTCCTGCATGAGCACGACGATATGCTCGATGTCCTCGATCGATCCATGACGGTTGTTCGCGGGAATCGCGAGCGCCTGGCGAATGCCGAGCGGCATCACGTTGAGTGCGGCGGTCGCGCCTGCGGCCTCGACGGCCGCGCGCAGAAAGTCACGACGGTTCTTGTTTTTCATTCGTTTCGCGGGGGAAGTGAATAGGAAAGGTTAGTCCACTGTGTGCATCACCGGTGTTGCGAGCGGCTCCGATGCGGCCCGTGCCATGGCGGGTCGCGCGGCTTGAGCGGATGCGCCTCCTGTCGCCTGCTTCGCCCAGTCCTGAAGCTCGCTCGTGGCGGCTGTTTCGGACGGCTCGCTGCGCATGACGGCGACCGGTGACGGCGAATCCGCGTCCGGCTTGCTGCATCCGCAAACGATTGCGCTGACGCATACGGCGAAACAGGCCACGCTCACGTAGCGGCACGAGACGATCGACATCGGGTTCTCCGGCAGGGTCGCGCAGATCCATACAGCGCAGCGAAGCTTAGCCATGACGTGTGTAAGCAATGTGACCGGTCCGCGATACCATAGGCCGGCAGACCGACGACATGACAAGACGAATCGCCATCCATAGGACGACAAGAGCGTGAGACAGCGTGACGATGCGAGCGCAGACCTTCGCGAGAACAGCCCAGCCCCTTCCCGCGCGATCGTCTACGAGGCCGATCGCAGACACGCGCTCTTGCTCGCGGTGGCGTTGTCGCTCGGGAGCGCCATCGCGCTCGGGCTCGCGCGCTTTTCATACGCGCTCCTTCTGCCGCCGATGCGGCTCGACCTCGCGTGGAACTTCGCCCAGGCCGGCGCGATGAATACGGCGAACGCGTTCGGCTATCTGCTCGGCGCGCTCGCGTTCTCCCGATTGTCGATGCGCGTCGCGTCACGCACGCTGTTCATCGCTGGTTGCGCGCTCACCGCTTTGCTGATGGCGGCGAGCGGCGCAACGACCGCTACCGACGCCCTGCTCGTGCTGCGCGTCGCGACAGGCATCGGCAGCGCGCTCATCTTCGTGAGCGGCGGTGTGCTGGCCGCCCGGCTCGCATCGATGTCTCCGCGCGATGCGGGGCTCGTGATCGGCCTCTACTACGGCGGCACGGGCTGGGGAATCGTGATTTCGTCGCTGCTCGTTCCGGTCGCGGTCTTGCCCGTTGCGCACGGCTGGCGCTTCGCGTGGTTCGCGCTCGCCGCCGCCTGCGCCGCTTTTTCCGGCGTCGCGGTCTGGGCCGCGCGGCGGATCGAATCCGCGCATCCGCTTTCGTCGGCGCGCCACGGCACGGATGCCGTGTCCGGCGCACCTGTGCAACGGCGGCGTTTCGCGCTCGCGCTCGCCGGATATGGCTGCTTCGGCATCGGCTATATCGGCTACATGACGTTCATCGTCGCCCTGCTTCGCAACGCGGGCATGAGCGCGGCTGTGGTGAGCGGCTTCTATATCCTTCTGGGTGTAGCGACGGTGGTATCGGCGCGGATGTGGTCCGGGCTACTCGATCGCATGCGCGGCGGCCAGGCGCTGGCGATCCTCAACGGGCTGCTCGCCGCGGCGACGCTCATCCCCGCGATGCTCGTGCATCCGTTGGCGGCATTCATTTCGGGCACGCTGTTCGGTGCGACGTTCCTGTCGGCGGTGGCGTCGACGACGGCATTCGTGCGGCACAATCTGCCCGCGAATCAGTGGCCGACCGGCATCAACGCATTCACGATCGTGTTCGCGCTGGGGCAGATCGTCGGGCCGGTGGTGATCGGGCGGGTGTCGGATAGCGCGGGGCTGACGCGCGGCCTCGTTTATTCCGCGCTCGTGCTGGCGGCGGGCGCGGTGCTCGCGGGTTGTCAGAAACCGCTGAAGCGGCCTGGATGACGGGGTAGTTGGATACTACGAATTGCGGATCATCTCGCAGCGCCTCGTACGAATCAGATCCGGCTGCCCGCGCGCGCCTTCTTCAGCTTCGCGTAGACATGCGCACAGAACGCATCGGCGACCACGCGATTGACGGTGAGAATGTTGTCGGCGCTGACGCTTTCGCGTGAAAGACCCTGTTTCTCGATGAGCCGCTGCGGAATCAACTGGCTTACGAACGAATGGCAAAGCTCCTTGCGCGACGGAGCGTCGACCGATTCGAAATACTCGCGGCCGGCCCGGATCTCTTCGCTCATCTTGGCCTTCGCCGTGTCGTTCTGGACCTGGATGCTGGCTTCGAGGTGCGCCTTCACCGTATCGCGCGAACGGCGGTCTTTCTTGTCGTCCTCGAGTTGCTTCGCCTTGATCGACGCCATCTTTCGATCCGCATCGCCGATCCGGTAGTTTCCCTCCAGCGCCTTGAACAGATAGCCGCGGGGACTGACCGTCACCTTGCCCTCGTTGAGCTTGAAACGCGTGTATTCGATGGCCTGCTCGAGCCGCTCGTCGGTCCAGACGTCGCGGCGCTTGGCGAGGCGCTCGAAGTCGGGCGTATCGAAGGCGAACTCGTTGTGCAACAGGAGATACATCGAATCCTGAATGCCGGCGCGGGCGGCATCCGCGCCCTGCTTCTTCGTGAAGCGAAACCGGATTTTCAGCTTGTCCGCGGTAACGCGTTCGGCATTGGGCTCCCAGCTGACATCGAAATCCGAGACATCGTTGAGCTGGTCGATCGCGGGCTCGAGGAAGCGCTTCTTGAACTCTTTCACTTCCTTGCGCGACTCGCCGACCTTTCCCGGCCACTCCAGCACGTCTTCGAATGCGAACCACTCGGTCACGCCGTGGCCTTCGCATGGGATGAGGCGGTCGTAGATTGCCCGGGCGAGCGAAAGCGAAAACGCCGTCGATGCCCGCAGGCTCAGCCAGTGCGCCTTGTACGGACTGATCAGATACTTGATGACGCGTCCCGCAAGCAGGATGCAAACGACGTTGCGCTCGATGTAGCAATCACCCAGCAGACTGATGGTGCCCCACGAGTCCTTTTCGGTCAGTTCTTCGATCGACGGGGCCGTCATGATTTCGACACGAGCCCGCGCCGCAGATCGCATCTGGGCGATCAGATGGCTGTGGTTGCGGCTGTCATACCGCATCAACCATTTGAAGTAGTTGATGTCGGCCGTGAACGTGTACACCTTGTCGTCGATGAGCTCTTCAGGTGCTTTGGTCGCGACGATGAAGTACGCCGCATCGAGCACGCGCCGCGCGGCAATGCCCAAGCCGCCGACCCGCGTGAAGATGTTGTTGCGCAGGAAACCAATGTCCCGTGTCGATTCGCAGATCGCCGAGCCTTGCGCGGACATGTCTTCGTAGATGTCCAGTGCCAACTGCTTCGGCGTGACAGTGAGGTCTTGGTTTTCCATGCTTCCGATTCGGCTTCGATCCCCGGCACTCTATCAGGCGAGCAAGGGGTGTCAACACAAAAACCACCCCGCGCGATTCACGAGCCTAGCCGCACAAAAACCGCCCCGATCGCTGGACTCGATCACAATTTCCGCCCCGGTCGACACAATTTCCGCTCCCATGAGCCCAATTTGCGGAGCATCCAGCACAAAAACCGTCCCGTGCTTCACAAAAAGCGTCCCTATCCACAGGGACGGTCGTTGATTTTTAAGCAAAATGAGGGTCTTTGTTTGTTGGTGGGTGGGTCTAGGTTTACAAAAAAACAAAACGGACTCGGTGGAAGTTTACGGACGGATTTTGCATTCGAATTGCTAAGTCATTGAAAATGCAGCGTAAATAGAGAAACGGATCGTTGACCAAAAACCGCCCCCCGGGGTGCTTTTTGTGCTGTCGGCGAGAGAGGATTCGGGTGGCGGAAGCGCGTCGGAGCCGTTATGGTCGTGAAAGATAGTCGGTTGATATCCGCTTGGGCATAAAAAGACCCGAAAAATCAATCGGATGTCGGTCTCGATGTAGCCGAAGCGTCATTTCTCGACGCAATACAACCTTGTTTACGCGTATTCGTGTATTCTGCGCTTCGACGTCAATACATGGAGAAAGCGCAGAATGGCAAACGTAGGCACCCTACCTATGGAAGACCGCAAGGTCACCCTTCGCGAAGTGGCGGAGTTCGCCGATAACCTTGAACCCTTTTCGGACAACCTCCGGGAGCAGATCCTCGCTCCGCGCCCTCGCAAGCTCGCGCCTTTTTATACGATCAGCGAACTGGCCGAGATGTGCAATCTGACCCGCCAGCAGATCCAGTATCTGGTGACGAAGGGAGAAGGAGGGTTGCCACCGGGAACGCTGAACGGCAGCGGCCGCAGTCGAACGTTTACTCTGCCCGAGGTACGGGTCTGGGTGAAGATGGCATCCGATATCTATCAGACTCGCCTTGGCGACGGCGACAGTGCCTTCAGGGGCAAAGTGTTGACGACCGCTCAATTGAAGGGCGGTTCGGCGAAGACCACGACGACTGTTTGCCTGGCACAAGCGTTGACGCTTCTGGGCCGCAAGGTGTTGCTCATCGACCTCGATCCGCAGGCTTCGGCTTCGGAGTTGTGTGGTCTTTATGCCGAGAAAGAAATATCCGGCGACGACACGGTGCTGCCCTATATCTATGATCAGAACGTGGAAGGAGGTCTCGGAGCAAGCGTCCAGTCGACGTATTGGGATGGCCTCGACATTATCCCCGGACATACCTTCTTATATGGAGCAGAGTTCCTGCTCCCCGCTCGTCAAAAGACGATTCAGGGTTACCGATTCTGGGCAGTGCTGCGCGAGGGACTCGAGCCGCTGCGATCGCAGTACGACTACATTTTGATCGACACATCGCCGTCGCTGTCGTATATGAATCTTAATGCGCTGCTCGCAGCGGACGCGCTCGTCATGCCGATGATTCCGGAGAATCTCGACTTCATTAGTTCACTCGCGTTCTGGCGGCTATTCTCCGATGTTGCCGAGGATTTCCTTCCGTATGAGGAAGACAAAGTCTACGACTTCATTTCCATCCTGTTGTCGAAGGTGGATTACGGCAAGACCTCGTCTGCGCCGGTTGTACGTCAATGGGCGCAAAGCGCGTATGGTCGCTGGCTCGATCCGTTTGAGATTCCGGCTAGTTCTGTAATGAGCGGTGGCGCGCTTTCTTTCTCGACCGCTCTTGACGTCGTCAGTACGCATTCCACGGCGAAGTCGCTTCAACGGGTGCGGCAACCCATGATGCAATATGCCAAATGGCTGGATGATATGTTCGTCAAATCGTGGAAGGAGCCGGCATGAGTAATAACATCCGAGAACAACTCATGGCCAAGACGGCCAACTTGCCAAAGCCGGCGGATTTCAAGAGTGAGACCAAAAAGGATAAGTCGAACCGCGGTCCGCAAACGATGCCGGGCATCACGAGCGCGTTGGCCGCGGCGCAACTTCGGATTCAGGAACTCGAGGCGCGGGGCGTCGAGACGGAGATTCCCGTTGACGCCATTGTGCCCAACCCGTGGCAACCGCGTCGTCAGTTCAGCGAGGCCAAACTCGCTGAGTTGGCCCGCTCGATCGGAGAAGTCGGATTGCTGCAAGCAGTTACCGTCCGGCGCGTCGGCGAGGCGTTTCAGCTCGTCGCGGGCGAGCGACGCTGGCGCGCGCACAAACTGATTAACAAGACGTCGGTTCGTGCGGTGGTGATCGAGTGCACGGACCAAGATATGGCTGCGTTGGCGCTCATGGAGAACGTCACGCGCGATGATCTCTCTGACTACGAGATTGCGATTGCGATTCGCCGGGCAGAGTCGGAGTTTCCTAATCGGACGCGGCTTTCGGAAGCGATGGGGATTACGCGGAGCGATCTCTACCGATTTCTCGCCTACGATTCGCTGCCGGACTTCGTGAAGCGCGATTTGGATTTGAATCCTTCTGTTCTGGGGGCCTCGGCAGCGCAAGATATCGTCAACGCGCTGAAGAAGACTGGCGAGCAAGGATTGAGGGCGCTTCAGGAATTGTGGCCACAGGTTCTTTCCGGTGATCTGGTGCAGACTAAGGTAGCGGCGAGTTTGAGCGCGCAGGCGAGTCGGGGAGAGTCAGCCACGGATGCCGGCGGTCGAAGCATTCTCAAGATATTCGCGGGGAAGGTTCAGGCTGGGAGCATCACGAAAGACGTGAAAGGGCTCACGTTCAAGTTCAAAGCGGGTGTCATGACGGAGGAGCAGGAAAACCAGCTTAGAGATCATATTGGGAAGATGTTCTCGATACGCTCTGAGTGAGCCAATGGACAGCCCGCTTCGGCGGGCTTTTTTTATGGTCCGCGATCGAGCGCAATCGAAAAATACGCCGGGCGTTGAAGGAGTGTCCGAATTCGGACACTTAGGGCGGAGGCAAACGGATCATCAACCTCTGTCGCTCGATTCGTCACGGTACGCACCGACTGTCCGAATTCGGACACTTTTCGGTCCCTGCAGCATAGCGCCCCAAGGAGGAACCTTGGATCAACTGGGTAGGAAATCCTCGAACAACTACCCGAGAATCAGCCAGCGTTTGATTTTTTGAACGCTAGCATTTGCGCACGCCTAATTCGAGCCGGGGCCAAGACCTGGGCTACCCCAGCGGTTTCGTAGACAGTTGATCTGAATGCCTCCAGCCAAGATGAAGCGTGAGCCAGGTGTCCTCTCGAGGATTTTTGGGGCTAGCATCGTAACCGCGCGGTGAAATCGAGCCTAGATGCGAGCGTCTGACACGCCTAGTGTCCGAATTCGGACACTCGATCCATCGCTATGGAAGCTAACGCTTTAGTCCGCACGCCATGTTGTACTCAGGCCGGCGGGCGGCGAGACCAAAGCCTTGTACTCTGAACGCACCCGGCCAAATGACTGCACTCGACAGTCCGGGCCACACGGCAAACTGTGCGCGAGTGCCGATCATAAGAACCGTTATCGGGCGCAGCTATTTGACGCCATTGCTCGGGCGATGCTCGGCAAGAGACGGCATCTTGCAGGGCACCACTTCGCCCTTCGAAGAACGCGTTGAATAACGGCGCCGGGGAGTCGGCGCTTTCAGTTAGAGACGTCCTGCGAAAATGAGACGAATCGAGCGCACTTTGCGGCCACGTGCCGCGTTGTTGATTTTTGCGATCATCGCCATAAACATCATCGCGAATCGAACGATACTTCATCGGTTACGTGCAGGTCGTGATAGGCCGCTGAAGGCGTCAACCCGTCCGGCAGTATCTCCGCCATTCCGGAGCGGAGTGATCGAGCAGCGGAGGGTATTGGTCTTCGCCGTGAGTGAAGCCTTTCCTATGCCCGTGAAACAACGGTAATCCAACTTCGCCCCAAAAAAATATATAAATTTCAATAGCTTATCGAGATAACCTGAATTTGTTTCACGAAACGCGGCCGTTTTATCGCACTTGGGTCCATTTTCAATCGCGTCCATTGCGACGGCCTCACCCCGAAGCGATCCAATTGGTCAAGTGTATCGATTGATACAGGTTGCGTAGTCACCCTTAGAGTAAAACTGCGCGCGCGCCGGCGAGGTGAATGTGGTCACCTGCGCAACTAACTGACGGAGTGCCCGCCTTCCTCGTCAATGGAACATGAACCAAATCGCGCCGACACCAACGACGCCAAACGAAGCCACTCCATCACAGCATGCACGCTGCGTTCTATCGCGAGGATCAAGATGGCACATGGCGCGTCTTTGATCAGGATGCGCGGCATCCCGACCTAAAGTTCATCGAGGAAAAATCGATCTGCGCACTTCCGCGCGTGCAGCGGCTGATAAGGCTCGCCCGCCTTGAACCGTTCGAGCCGCTCGCTCGCGACCGAAAGCGCCCCCAGGGACGCCCGCCGCAACTGATGATCGTAAAGCGACACGATTGCGGCGAGCCGGTCGAAGTCTTCTGCCGCGAGCGTCCACGAGCCGGAGGTGCGGCCGGCGTCGAACACGGCGGCCATCGCCTGATCCGCGCGAAGCAGTTCGTCGTGAGCGAAGTCGCCGTGGCCGGCTTCCGCGAGGAATTTCGCGAGATACATCGCCTCGGTGATGTGCTGCGCGGGCGCGATATCCGGCGAGCCCGAGCGCAAAGCCGTCAGCGACATATGCGCCGCGAGCGCGAGCTCGTCGGCCACCGCGCGCGGGATGGGAAGCAGCTGTGCCTTGCTGAGCCGTGCGCGCGTCGCCTGAGGCGAGCGCTGGAAAGGTAGAGTGCGTGACATGCGAGGATCGGTGGTTGACCTTCTCAGGTTAACGTTCATCGCTCGCCGAATCTGAAGGGTGCTGACCGCGTTCCTGTTCGAAATGTTCGACAACCGCGATCGCGCGCTCGCACTCGTCGGCGTCGAGCGTGTGGATGCTGCACTTGTCCGGCTCGACGCCGATCGTCTGCGCGAGCCACTTCATTCCCTTGGACCGCGCCTCGAAAACATTGCAGCCGTCGCGCCGGACCTTGGCCTGGACGAGCGGCTCGAGCGCCGCATGCAGCTTCACTTTCAGATCGCGCAATCGCGCATCGGCGAGACGGCCGAGCGGGACGTTGCGCGTGCTGCGCGGAAAGATGCCGATCCACGCCTGACAATCGGCGCACATCCAGAGCGGGCCGTGGTCGTCGCGATAAGGATAGGCTTCGTCGCCCGCGCGTGTCAGGGTCGCGGGCGCGTTGCAGTAGTCGCAGTTCGGATGAGGCAGAGGTTTGACAGGTCGGCCGACACGCATTGCCAGAAACTCCCGGGCGGGAAAGCCAATATATCAAAACCGGCCGGCCGCTTCGCGTTCCGGACATCGCGCGATATCGCAGCCCGCTTAAGCAAGCGCGTTCGCAAAACCTGCGTGACGCGCGCGTGCAAAGGAGAGCGCCGATCGGAATTTACTTTTTCGATCCACGGTATAACGTAGGAGTGCGTGCTACAAGCTACGCGCTTTCGGTGCCTACAGGCCCCTAAATCCTCGCGTTCGATCAGAAGCCTGGAAGGCGCACCGCCCCGCGCCCGCAACCCGGTCCCCGCATGCGTGCCCGCAAGCTCGTCGCAAGCTTGCAGTCCTCAATGAATTCCCTGATCCAAGAGGTGGTGGCGATGAGAGCAACTTTTCTATTGGCAGCAACGGCCGCTAGCGTCTTCGCGATGAGCCCTTTCGCGCAGGCGCAAGACATGCAGATGTCGCCGGCACAAGGCAGTGCCGCGCAGCAAAGTGCGCAAGACAGCAGCACGGCAACGAACGATTCCAGCTATGGCGGGGCGACGGCGATGCACAAGTCCGGCAGCGCATCGCGCGACGCGTGGCCGGTCAGCACCAGTCAGCTCTGCACGCCGGGACTAAGCTGCAATATCTATGATGGTCAATAAAAGCAAAGTGCCGGCAGTGACGTAACGAAGGCGGCGGGGACGCCTTCGATCCCATTCCTTCCTCCCGCCGATCACCTTCCAATGCGCAGTCCCCCGATGGCGGGGTGACGTCCCTCCGGATGCGTGGTTTTTCCCGACGATCGTTCGGTCGATAGTAGAGCCCATCACAAGACGGCCTCTCATCGGCCGCACGTGGGTTCGCCACACAACGCCCGGCATGCGCGACGCTCCTGATTCAGTAGCGAAAACCCTATCGCCATCGCTCGCGGATCTCCCGGCTTCACATTCATCGAGGCCTCGTTCGTTCTCTGATGTATGAGCACATCCACACAGCCGCCGTCACGCGGCCAGCAAGGAGCTACCGAAATGAGATCCCATCTGACGAAGTACGCAATGTTCCTCACGATCATCGCAGCGGCGTTCGGCGCGGCATGCGACGTGAGCCTCGCCGCGAACGGAACGAACGATGCCGACGCACGCCCCATCGCCGTCGACGGCGGTCCGCTCACGCTCACGGTTCAAACCCCGTCGGGCGGAACATCGCGCCTGACCTATGCCGATACAGACGGCTGGCGCCTCGACGATCGCGACGCCGGTCTCAAGCCGATGGAAGCGCGCATCACGCCCGCGTCGGCGGAACCGCAAAAGGAAGCGTCCGATAGCGAGCGGCCGATGACCGTCTTCATCGACGGCCCGACGGGCTTCACCTACGTATGGACGCGCGACCAGGGATGGAAGTACGTCGGCCGGCTGTCCGATCGCAAGCAGTGAGCGGGGCGCGGACGGCCCACATGACGCGACGATCGCTTTCGTGCGTTTTCGCGTGCATGGCCGGCGTGTCGCTATTCGCGCGTGCGCAAACGCAGACGCCCGGCGCAGCCGACGCCGCGCTCGTCGATGCATGGCGCGCGGTGCGTGTCGCCGACTGCGCGCGTTGTCATGGCAAGGACCATGAGGGACTCGCCGCGCCGTCGATCGTCGGCTTTGCGCGCACGCAGAGCCGCGAGCGCTTCATCGCCGCGATTCTCGACGGCAATCCGCAGATGGGCATGCCCGCTTACCGCGGCAATCCGCTGATCGAGAATCATATCGACGCGATCCAGCGCTACTTCGCCGCACGCGCCGACGGCAGCCTCGCCGCCGGCGCGATGCCGGGGCGCGAATGAAAGCAATTGTTTGGCGCGCTCGGGACGCTTCGCATTGCAGACGACAACGAGGCCACATCTCGAGCGCTGAACCCCGCCGTCGCGCGACTGCGCAGATTCGCACGTCGCGCGCTGCTTTTCTCCGATAATGATGCCCATTCAGAAACGGGCGGTCGCGCCCGGGCGCTTCATCCACATCGGAGCCCGCCATGCATCTCGCCGGCATGATTCTTCCGATCTTCGCCGTCATCCTGACGGGATGGGTGGCGCGCGTCTCGGGCTACATGCCGCATACGCTCGCGCCGTCGCTGATGCGCTTTGCCTACTACGTCGCGATGCCCGCGCTCGTATTCGTCACCATCGCCGATGAGCCGCTTCATTCGCTGCTCGAATGGCGCTTTCTCGCCGCGTTCGGCGGCGGCTCGATGATCTGCTTCGCGGCCGTGCTGCTCGTCGCGCGAATCGCGCGCGGTGCCAGCCTTGCCGCGAGCGCGATGCTCGCCGCCGCGGTGTCGATGACCAATACCGGCTTCGTCGCGCTGCCGATCCTGAAGACGCTGTACGGCAAGCCCGGCGTGCTCGCGGCGGCGGTCGCGACCGTCTTCGTCGGCGCGATCATGTTTCCCGTGCTCGTCGTACTGGTCGAGATCGGCCGGCTGGACGCGTCGCGCAAGATCAATGTGACGGCGCTCGCGCGCCAGATCGCGACCAATCCCGTGATTCTCGCAACGATCTGCGCGCTGCTGTGGTCGATCGGCGGATTGACGCTGCCCGCGCCCGCCGTGTCGTTCCTCACGATACTCGGCGAAGCGCTGACGCCGTGCGCGCTTTTCGCAATCGGTCTCGATCTGACCTTGAACGAGTTGCGCGGCCGCGTGAATCTCTACGCGCTGCTGACGGCGCTCAAGCTCGTCATCGTGCCGCTCGTCGTGTACGCGCTTTGCATCGCGGCAGGACTCGATCGCACCGCGACCATCGCCGCGGTCGTCTGCGCCGCCGTGCCGACCGCGAAAAGCGCTTACGTGCTCGCGTCGGAGTACGACGTGGAGAAAAGCGTGGTCGGCGCGGTCATCTCGATGACCACGCTATTCTCGATCGGCACGTTGCTCGCGTGGCTCTATGTTCTCTAGCGCGTGTCATACGTCGCCGAGTTCTTCGTCGACGTCGCGCTCTTCGTCGTCGGGCGGCGAAATGCCGAGCGCTTTGTCCCATTGCGGCTCGCTCAGATAGCGTTCGCGCAGGAAATCGACGAACGCTTTCACCTTCGTCGTCGAGCGATGCGAGGTCGGATACACCGCGGAGAGCCACAGCGGCGGCGCCGCGTAGTCGGGCAGCACGCGCACGAGCCGGCGTTCGAGCAGATCGCTCGCGGCGACCATCGTCGGCAGATAGACGACACCCGCGCCGGCGCGCGCGAACTCGAGCAGCAGATGCACGCTGTTGGTCTTCAACACGGCGTTGAGCGCGATTTCATAACACTCGTTGCCCTTCATGAGCGGCCAGTTGTCGCCCCACGGATAGTGCGCGTAACGCGCGAAATCGTGGCGCAGCAAATCCAGCGGCGTCTCGATGACGGGCTCCTCCTTGAGATAGGCGGGCGTCGCGCACAAGACGCCGCGCACCGGAAAGAGCTTGCGTTCGACGAGCAGATTCGACGCGGGCGGATAGATCTGCAACGCGAGATCGAAGCCTTCCTGGACGGGATCGATTACGCGATCGTTCACCGTCACGACGAACTCGATGCGCGGATGCGCCTCGCGAAACGCGATCAGCGCCTGCGAGAAATGCCCGAGCGCGAAGCCCGGCAGCACGTGAACATTGAGCGTGCCCGACAACGACTGCGTTTCCGCGCTCGCGCGCCCCGACAATTCGCGCACCTTGGAGACGAGCAACAGGCAATCGCGATAGTACGTTTCGCCGACTTCCGACAAACGCACCGCACGCGTCGAGCGATGAAACAGCGCGACGCCGAAATGCTCTTCGAGCTGCTTCACGCGTGACGTGACGACCGATTTCGCCACGCCGAGCTGACGCGCCGCGCTCGCGAAGCTCTGCGCTTCCGCTGCGCGGACGAAGGCCTCCATCGACATGAAGAGGTCCATGCTTCCTCCTGTTTCCGTCCGCTAGGCTGCGCCGTTGCGGTAACGCAGCGGCGTCGTGCCGAGCCGCTCGGAGAAGAGCGCCGTCATGTGTTGCTGCGACGAGAATCCGCACGCGGCGGCGACATCGACGAGCGGCGCATCGCCCGAACGCAGCATGTGCGCCGCAACGCCGATGCGCTTTTCCAGCACGTAGCGATAGAGCGAATAACCGGTGCGCGCCTTCACGCCATCGAAGACGGCGCGCACGGGCAGATCGAGTTCGGCGGCGATATCGGCGCAGGAGAGGCTCTGGTCGATGTTGTCCGCGACGAACGCTTCGAGGGTGGCGAATCCCGCGTCCGTCAGCGCGGACTTGCGCTCGCGCGCGGCGCGTTCGAGATGCCGCGTCGTTTCGATCCACGCGAGCGTCGCGACGCATTGCAGCTCCCACGGATCGACCTTGCCCGACTCCCTCGGCGCTTTCTGACGCGCATAACGCACGAGATGCCGGATGGAATCGGCGCCGAGATTGCTGCGGCTGCCCGCGCGACGCAGCCGCTCGGTGCTTCTGTCCGCGATGCGATTCACGAACGCTTCCGAATAACGAAACGCGATGAAGCCATGACGCACGTCGTGCGCGTCGATGCACATGCTGCCGCCGCGCGGATGATAAGCGGCCGTTTCAGCGCGAAACGTGAAGGGCGCGGCCGGGCCGTCGTCGTAGCGCGTGTCGGAGACGATCGTGCCGAGCAACAGGCAGATCATGTCCGACGAATTGTTCAGCTCAAGCGAATAAGGACGCGGTCCGGCAATGCAGTATTCGAGTCCCGGGACGCCCGTGACCGCGCTGAAGCGGTCGATGCGGGCGGGCGCGGCGGTGGCGCTCATGATCGTGTCTCCATGTCTTTGCGCGGCTTGCCACTGGACCATCGGACGCCGCTGTTCACGCGAGTATAGATGCGCGCGGGAAGCCCTTGCACGCGCGATGGGTCGCCATTCGCGAACGCCGCGTGCGCGCTTTGCGTCCCGGTGTATACCCGGATCCGTCCGCGAGCCGCCCGGAATCTGAAACTCGCAAAACCTGAAAGACCCGCGCGCCGCGTCTTCGTAACGTTCGCCCATACGACACGAACGACGGAGACGACGATGCAAACGCGGCACACACGACAGACGATTCGAAGGCGGGGAACATGCGCGCTCGCCCTGCTTGGCGCGCTTTGTTCGATGACGGCGCACGCGTCGGGCATTCCCTTCGCGACGGACCGCCCGCAGACCTGGCAGTTCAGCAGCGACTTCGAAGGCACATACGATTCCTTCGGCCAGAACCTCGAATGGAATCACGACAACCGCGCCTTCGATTCGCACGGCAATCAGGTCGCGGGTCCGGGCACGAACACGTTCGTCGGGCTCTCGACGTTCATCCACTACTGGAAAGTGCCGTCGCTGCCGCATGTCGGCTTCAACGCGAGCATCACGCTGCCCGAGATTCGCACGCAGGGCTCACAGTTTTCCGCGAGCGGTATCGGCGATCCGCTCGTCGGCGGGCTCGTCTGGTACAACCCCGCGCCCGCGACGACGCTCGGTTTCCAGGCCTACGTACAGGTGCCGATCGGCCAGAACGATGTATCGACGAACACGTGGTCGTTCTGGCCATCCGTCTTCTACGACGACTGGTACGGGCATGTGAACGTCGATCTGCTGCTCGGCGGCATTCTGCGCGGACGCACGCTGCGCTCCGGTCACGACGACCTGAGCCCGGGCAACACGTTTCACCTGAACCTGCGCGTCGGCTACAGCATCTCGCCGCCCGACAACCCCTTCGCGATTCCCTTCGTCGGTCTCGATTACCAGACGAGCGGCGGAACGTTCAACCAGACCGCGTCGATGCCGCTTGCGAACAGCGCGAGCCGCGAAACGACCGTGGGGCTCGGCGTGCTGTTCCAGTTCAAGCCGAACAGCCTGCCGTTTCTGCACCAGAAGATGTACGACCAGCTTTCCATCCAGTACCAGCACTCGGTTTCGGGGCGCAACACCACGCTCACCAACGGAATACTCGTGCAGGCGTGGCACTACTGGTGAGCACATTCCAACGATGGAGACGAACATGAGTGAGACCAACAAGCTTCCCGCCGCGTCGAGGCGCAATTTCATCAAGGCTGCGGGCGCCGGCACCGCGGCGGCCGCATTCGGCGCGGTGTCGCTCACCGCGCGTGCCGCGAGCGACATCAAATTCGATGCGGAGTACGACGTCGTCGTGTGCGGCGGCGGAGGCGGCGGCCTGCCGTGCGCGCTGTTCTCGCGCTGGCTCGGCAACCGCGTCGTGATTCTGGAGAAGGCCGGCAGCGTCGGCGGCACGGCCGCGAAAGCCGCGTTCTGGTACTGGGTGCCGAACAACGAGCCGATGCGCCGCGCGGGGATCGCCGATCCGAAGCCCGATTACATGCGCTATGTCGCGCGTCTGTCGCGGCCCGAGCAATACGATCCGTCGTTGCCGAAGCTCGGCCTCTCGGACTGGGAGTACGAGATGTGCGAGGCGATCTACGACAGCGCGTCGCCCGCGGCGGAACTGCTTGCGAGCAAGGGCGCGCTGCCGTATCGACATGAAGCGGCGGTGCCGGATTACTGGGCCGAGCTGCCGGAAGACAAGGCGCCGCGCGGCCGCGTGCTGTTTCCGAAGGACGGACTGCCGAGCATGTCCGATGGCGGACGCGTCGCGATCCGCACGATGAGCGCCGCGGCACGGCGCGACGGCATCGACATCAGGACGGGTTATCGCGTGCAGAAGGTGCTCGTCGATGAATCGGGCGCGGTGATGGGCGTCGAATCGCTGACGGAAGAGGGCACGCTCTTTCGCGTGCGCGCGAAAAAGGCGGTCATCTTCGCAACGGGCGGCTTCACGCACGATCCCGAACTGCGCAAGAACTTCCTGCATGGCGCGGTGTATGGCGGTTGCGCCGCGCCCACCAATGAAGGCGATTTCGTGCGCATTTCGAGCGCGCTCGACGTGCAGTTGCGCAACATGAACTACTCGTGGATGGCGCCGATCTCGCTCGACAAGGCCGTCGCAAAAGACGGCTCGCTGTCCGGCATCTTCACGCCGACCGGCGATTCGATGCTCTACGTGAACAAGTACGGCAAGCGCGTCGTCAACGAGAAGCTCGCGTACAACGAAGTCTGCGCGACCTTCTCCGAATGGGACGGCGCGAAGGGCGAGTATCCGAATCTCACGCTTGTTTCCATCTGGGACCAGCAGGCGCAGGACCATTGCGCGAGCGATGACTACGGCAGTCTCATCGTGCCGAAGGGATCGAACGACCGTCACGTACTGCGCGGCAATACGCTCACGGAACTGGCAGCCGCGATTCGCGAACGCATGGCGAAGCACAAAAGCGCGCTCGGCAGCGCCGATCTTTCCGACGACTTCGTGCGCAATGTCGAGGCGACAATCAAACGCTTCAACGGCTTCGCGAAGACGGGCGTGGATCAGGATTTCCATCGCGGCGAGCGCATCGTCGAGAAGCTGTTCAACGGGCCGGTATCGAAGAAAGCGGATCAGAAGAACGAGACGATGTATCCGCTGAGCGCAAAGGGACCGTACTACGCGGCGCTCATCGTCGCGGGGAATCTCGACACCAAGGGCGGCCCGAAAACCAATTCGCACGGACAGGTGCTCGATACGCGCGGCGAACCGATCAAGGGTCTTTACGGCGTCGGCAATTGCGTCGCGTCGGCGTCCGCGCGCGCTTACTGGGCGGGCGGCGGCACGCTCGGGCCAATCATCGCGTTTGCTTATCGTGCGGCGCAGTCCGCCAACGGAGCTCAATCATGATTCGGATCGCTTATCTATTGACGATGCTCGCGCTCGTCAGCACCACCGTGCGCGCGCAACAAGATCCCGTTGCGGTCGGCAAAAAGCTCACGACGAACAACTGCGCCGTGTGCCACACCTTCGGCAAGGGCGAGCCGAACGGGCAAGGGCCGAATCTCTTCGGCATCGCCGGCAAGCCGATGGCGTCCGACCCGAGCTTCAAGTATTCGGCGGGCATGAAGGCGGCCGCGGCGGGCAAGGTCTGGGACGAGCAACTGCTCGACGCGTGGCTCACCGATACGCAATCCGTCGCACCCGGCAACGCGATGACCTATTTCGAAGGCGATGAAGCGCGACGCCAGAAGATCATCGCTTATCTGCGCACGCTGCATTGAACTGGACAACAGGAGACGAGACTATGAACCCCATCACCATGACCGACGAACAGCGCAAGACCATCGCGCTCGAATATCTGCGCAGGCTCGATCGCGGCGCACCGTTTTTCGATTTGTTCGACGATAACGCCGAAGTCTATTTCCCGAAGTGGGGCATCGCGACGGGACGCGCGGCCTTCGAACGACTCTTCGCGGATCTCGGTTCCATCGTCGCGAAGTTCAAGCATGACCTCGCGTATCTGAATGTGATTCAGCAGGGCGACACGGTGGTCGTCGAAGGCACGAGCTACGGCACCACGAAAGGCGGCGTCGACTGGCGCGCGGGCGTCACGCATGCGGGCCGCTGGACGGACGTATTCGAGATCCGCGACTTCAAGATCCAGCGCTGCTTCATCTATCTCGATCCCGACTACGAAGGCGCGGACACGCTGCGTTATCCGTGGCTCGCGGACAGGCAAGCGCAGCAGTAAGTACTTTCCCTAGGGCCGCGATCGAGCACGCATCGTTCGGCAAACGCGAACCTCGATTCATTGCCTCTCGCCGCTCGCAGCCCTAATCTTGATTCCAGCGCGACACCGCGAACGTGACCGCAGACAAGGAGACAGACATGCAACAGACCCAACTCGGCAGCCTCGATAACTATCGCAAGGGCAACATCGAAGTCATCAAGGGCAAGGCCTCGCATTACGCGATGTCCAATGTGTTCGAAGTCGCGAGCCACGCCGCGCCTTACGAAAAAGTGGTCGTCGGCAAGAACCTGAAGTACGTGATCGAAACGTTGCGCGCACAAGGCGTGTCGCCGTGGTTCTGCGCATCGCACGATGAATTCGCGGTCGCGCTCGATGGCGAAATCGACGTGCACTTCATCAAGCCTTCCGATGGCGCACTGGTCGCCGAAAACGTCGAAGGCACGGTGAAGCTCGAAGGCGAGCCTTCGGGCCAGAAGATGGGTTTCGTGCGTCTGCGTCGCGGTCATCAGGCGCTCCTGCCCGCTGGCGTGGCGTATCGCTTCGAAGCGCGAAAGACCGGCGTGCTGCTCGTGCAGACGATCCTCGGTTCGGCTTCGGTCGAGAAGTGGGCCGACATCTGCATTCAGTGAACACGCATACGCCAACCACTTTCAAACATTCGGAGCACACCATCATGGATCACGCAGCATTCCTTCAGAGCGTAGTCGCGACCGACCCCGATGCGAACACCGGCTACCGCACGTTCAAGCTGGGCGATTTCGAATTCAGCCGCGACGCGTACTTCGTCACCGTGAAATGGCCGGCGCAAGGACAGACGCGCTCGCATCAGATGCACGCCGACGACTTCCTGCGCGCGATGATGCGCGACGTCGCATGGGGCTTCTTCTACGGCTGGGTCAATTTCGACGAAGTGCTCGGCACGCGCAATCACTACGGCAAGGTCGACATGTATGCCGGCGCGTATAACGCGAGCTTCCGCGAGGCGGGCGTCGATTACACGCAGCAGTTCGAAACGCCGATCATCATGGCGACCTTCAAGGCGATCCTGAAGGACTGGGTCAACGAAGGCTTCGATCCGTTCGCGGCACCCGAGGAAACCGGCTCCGCGTTCGGCGCCAAGCACGGCGACAACATCGCGGCGATCGACCGCACGCGCATTGCGACCAAGCGCATGCCCGGTCTCGAAGGCGACTCACCGCTGCGCGACGACTTCCCGGTGAATCGCCAGTTCGCGGATGTCTCGCAGGACGAGCCGGAGATTCACGCCGAGCCCGGATTCGAAGGGCAGTTGCACGCGTTCAGCCTGTTCAAGTATCTGTCGCGTTCGGACGTGACATGGAATCCGTCGGTCACGTCCGTGTGCAAGCAAAGCCTCTTTTGCCCGACGACCGAGGAGTTCGTGCTGCCGGTTTTTCACGGCAACGACCGCGTCGAATGGTTCCTGCAACTGTCGGATCAGATCATCTGGGACGTGGCCGACAAGGACACCGGCGAGCCGCGCGCGCGCATCACGATGAACGCCGGCGATATCGCCGCGATGCCCGCCGACATCCGCCACAAGGGCTACTCGCAGAAGCGCTCGATGCTGCTCGTCTGGGAGAACGCGACGCCCGATCTGCCCAGGCGCTACGAAAGCGGCGAACTGCCGCCGTATCCGGTCGCGCTCTAAACGCTTCCCGGCTTCTTCGCTTCTCTTCGACACGACGACGCCTTCATCGGGCGTCGCGGGGAAGGCTTCGCCCTCAATCTTCGACACGAGCAAGACATGCAAACGCAACTCTTCATCGATGGCCGCTTCGTGCCCGCCCTTTCCGGCGAAACGCTCGCGACCCTGAATCCGCACGACAACAGCGAGATCGCGCAAGTCTCCATGGCAGGCCGCGAGGACGTCGATCGCGCGGTGCAAGCCGCGAAAAAAGCGTTCCCGACGTGGAGCAGCATGGCGGCTGCCGATCGCGGGCGCCTGCTCCTGAAACTCGCCGATGCCATTGAAGCCAACGCCGATGCACTCGCGCGTCTCGAGTCGATGGACACGGGCCACCCGATCCGCGACACGCGAAACCTCGACGTGCCGCGCACGGCCGCGACGTTCCGCTACTTCGGCGGCATGGCGGACAAGTTCGAAGGCTCGGTGATTCCGGTCGAAGCGGGCTTTCTCAACTATCTGACGCGCGAGCCGGTCGGCATCGTCGGGCAGGTGGTGCCGTGGAATTTTCCGCTGATGTTCACGAGCTGGAAGATGGCGCCGGCGCTCGCGGCGGGCAATTGCGTCGTGATGAAGCCGGCCGAACTGACGCCGTTATCGAGTCTCGCCATCGCCGAGTTGATGGCCGAAGTCGGTTTTCCGGCGGGCGTCGTCAACGTGCTGCCGGGGCTCGGGCACGTCGCGGGGCAATATATCGCCGAGCATCAGGAGATCGGCAAGGTCGCGTTCACCGGATCGACGGCGGTGGGCCGCAAGATCGTGCAGGCATCGAGCGGCAATCTGAAGAAAGTGCAACTGGAACTGGGCGGCAAGGGCGCGAACGTCGTGTTCGGCGACGCGAATATCGATGCCGTCGTGCAAGGCTCCGCGTTCGGCATCTTCCATAACCAGGGACAGGCGTGCATCGCGGCGTCGCGATTGATCGTGCACGAGTCGATCGCCGATGACTTGCTGGAGCGCTTCACGTCGCTGGCGCGCTCGATCCGCATCGGCGATCCGCTGGATCCGTCGACGGAAATGGGGCCGCTCACATCGCAGATGCATCGCGACCGCGTGCTGTCGTATGTCGATGTCGCGCGCGAGCAGGGCGGGCGCGTGCTCGCGGGCGGCAAGGCGCCGGAGGCCGCGGCGCTCGCGAACGGCTGCTATGTCGAGCCGACCATCGTGGAGGCGAAGCCGACCGATCGCGTCGCGCAGGAAGAAGTTTTCGGCCCGTTCGTCGCCGTGAGCACGTTCAAGAGCGATGAAGAAGCGCTCGCAATCGCGAACGGCACCGAATACGGCCTCGGCGCGGGCCTCTGGACGCGCGAGCTGCAACGCGCGCATCTCTTCGCGCGCCAATTGAAGAGCGGCATGGTGTGGATCAACTGCTACAAACGCGTGAGTCCCGGATCGCCCTTCGGCGGCGTAGGCGCAAGCGGTTATGGCCGCGAGATGGGCTTCGAAGTGATGCGCGAATATACTCAGGCGAAGTCGGTGTGGGTGAATGTCGACGCCAATATTCCGCCTTACTATCCGCGCTGAGCGCATAGGGAATCATGCAATCGTTCATTTATCAGGGCATGCCGTCGCGCGTGGTGTTCGGCGCGGGGAGCATCGAGCATATCGAACGCGAGATCGAGCTGCTGGGTGCGCAGCGCGCGCTCATTCTCGCGACACCGCCGCAGCGCGACCAGGCCGAAGCGCTCGCCGAACGCATCGGGCCTCGCGCGGCCGGCGTGTTCGCGAAAGCGGTGATGCATGTGCCCGTCGAAACGGCGCGCGAGGCGCGCGAGTATGCACAGCGCATCGGCGCGGATTGCGCGATCGCCATCGGCGGCGGCTCGACGACGGGCCTCGGCAAGGCGATCGCGCTGACATCGTCGCTGCCGATACTCGCCGTGCCGACCACGTACGCGGGCTCCGAGATGACGCCCATCTACGGGCTCACGGAAGCGGGCCTCAAGAAGACCGGCCGCGACATGCGCGTGCTGCCGAAGACCGTGATCTACGATCCGCAACTCACCGTGTCGCTGCCCGCGTCGCTTTCGGTGACGAGCGGCATCAACGCCATCGCGCACGCGGCCGAAGGGCTGTACGCGCAGGACGCGAATCCCGTCGTGAGCCTGATGGCGGAAGAAGGCATCCGCGCGCTCGCACAGGGCATCGGCAAGGTCGTCGCGAAACCGGACGATCTCGATGCGCGCGGCGATTGCCTCTATGGTGCGTGGCTGTGCGGCACGGTGCTGGGAAGCGTCGGCATGTCGCTGCATCACAAGCTATGCCATACGCTCGGCGGCACATTCGATCTGCCGCACGCGCAGACGCATACCATCGTATTGCCGCATGCGCTCGCCTATAACCGCGATGCCGCGCCCGACGCGATGAAGCGCATCGCGCGCGCGCTCGGCACGGACGATGCCGCAAGGGGCGCATTCGAGCTTGCGCGTGCGAATGGCGCGCCGACGGCGCTGAAGGACATCGGCATGAAGGAAAGCGATATCGATATCGCGGTCGATGTCGCATTGAAGAGCCCGTACTGGAACCCGCGGCCGGTCGAACGCGCGCCGCTGCGTGCGTTGCTGGAAGCGGCGTACGAAGGACGACGACCATGAACGAGTCACTCACGCAAAACGTCACCGAAGCCTTCGGCCATTGCGCCGATGCCCGCACGAAGGAAATCGTCACGGCGCTCGTGCGCCATCTGCACGCGTTCGCGCGCGACGTGAACCTCACGCACGACGAATGGCGCCGCGGCATCGAGTTCCTCACGGCCACGGGCAAGAAGTGCGACGGCATCCGGCAGGAGTTCATTCTGCTGTCGGACACGCTGGGGCTTTCTATCGTGCTCGACGACATCAACCAGCATCATGATGACGGCGCGACCGAAAGCAGTCTGCTCGGCCCGTTCTATCGCGACGGCGTGAAGGAGGCGGCCCTCGGCGCGAACATCGCGCAAAGCGATGGCGAGCCGGTGTACTTTCACGGCGTGGTGAGCGTTGTGAGCGGAAAGCCCGTCGCCGATGCGCTGATCGAAGTCTGGCAAACCGCGCCGAACGGCATGTATGAAGGACAGGATCCGGATCAGCCCGAAGGCAACCTGCGCGGGCGTTTTCGCACGGATGCGGACGGCGCATACGCATTTCATTCGATCAAGCCGACGAGCTATCCGATTCCCACCGATGGCCCGGTCGGCCAGATGCTGCTCGCGACGGGCCGTCATCCGATGCGTCCCGCGCATATCCACTTTCGCATCGACGCGCCCGGCTACGAGCCCCTGACGACCGCACTATATTCGTCCGATGATCCTTACGTGAACTCCGATGCGGTGTTCGGCGTGAAGCCTTCGCTCGTCATCGAGTATGTGAGCAAGGACGGCGGCTACGACGCGGCGCGCGATTTCGTGCTGATCCCGCGGGAGCGCGCGTGAGCCATTCCACATCGAACGGCATCTGCGCGCTCCACGACGTGCCCGATGGCGGCGGCCTCGAAGCCGCGCCTTCGATTCTCGTGCTGCGCCGCGGCGGCGAAGCGTGGGCGTATCGCAACGTCTGCCCGCATTTCTCTATACCGCTCAACTACGAGCCGGATGCGTTCTGGACTTACGAAGGCGGACTGCTGATGTGCGCCCATCACAGCGCGATGTTTCGCTTCGAGGACGGCATGTGCGTCGATGGGCCGTGCCTCGGCGCGAGCCTCAGGCGGATTCCGATCCGCATCGAAAATGGCCGGGTGATGATCGAAGGCGCGGACATCACATAGGATTCGTCGCGACGAAGCTCTTGTATGCGGCGTAGGCGGGCTTTTGCGTCACGCCGTCGTTCTTCAGCAAACCGAATGCACCTTCTCCGCCCACTGGATCGTCGTAGAGCTCGTAGCTCTGGATCGATTCGATATCGTACGTCGATGCGAGCGCGACGAACTGCGCCATCATGCGATTGCCGACGAGATACGCCGCGATCTGCTGATCGGTGCCGTAGTTCGGGCGCACGCCGAACTCGTTGATCCAGATCGGCTTGCCGAGCGCGTTGAGCGCGGCGAGCACGTTATGACAGCCGGTGCCGCCGCACGCGTTGGTGATATCGCCCTGTTCGGAGTACCAGTGCCACGCGGTGATGTCCCAGTCGACGACCGGATGCCCGACGCTGCCGTCCGGCTCCATGCCGGCCGCGAGCATCTGCTGGAAGCCGTAGTGCAGCCAGGTGCCGCCGCCCATGATGATCTTGCCCGACGTATCCACCGACTTGATGCCCGCGATCATGCCGCGGATCACGCCACGCAGGATTCTGAACTTCACGAGATCGAATTGCTGCGGATAAACGCCATCGACATTGCCGACGAGAATCTCGGCTTCCATCTCGTTCGTGACCTCGTAGTACGGGTAACGGCGCGAGGTCGCCGTTTGCTGACCGAGCGCGAAGCCCGCGTTGTAGCCTTCGGTTTCGCTATTGAACGTATCGATGCCCATGAGCATCACCGGATACACGGTGACGCCGCCGGCCGCCATCAATTGGGCGATGCCCGCGAGCTTGTTCGCGGTGCCCTGGCTATACACCTCGTTGCGATACAGCTTCGCGCCGAGATCCTGCAATTGCGAAAGCTGCAGCGCGGGGCTGGAGAGATCGTAGGCGCCGCCCTCGTTGTTGTGGCCGTTCACGCCGTAGAAGGGCCGCGCGGACAAAGGCGGCGGCGTCGTCGCGTTGCCGGCGCCCGAGGCCGGATCGGGCGCGCTGACGACGGGCGACGACGCGCCGCTCGCCGGCACCGTGTTTTCGGCGACGGCGGGATTCGTCGCGGGCGCACCCACGGCGCTGCTCGCTGAAGAAGGACTTGTCGTGATCTTCGATGTCCCCGTGTCCGAGGCCGGAATATCCGTCGCCGGAACCGACACGGATGACGCGCCGCCACTACGCGAGGCGTTCGAGGACGCAGCGGTGTCGCCGCCGCCACCGCCGCCGCCGCCGCATGCGGCAAGCAGCACGCTTGCCGCGGCGGCGAGCGCAACGGCTTTGCATCGAATGAAACGGAAAGCCGGAATATTGGATTGAATTGAAATCGTCATGTCGATACGCACTACTAAATGGTCAATATCCATGTCCACGAAGTAGGCGCACGTTCCGCGAGTCGTCCGGACGAACGCGGACGGACCGGTGACGGACCTTCATCCCGCGTCGCGCGCAAGGATGGTGGAATGCTCGTCTATTGGCCCCGATGAACCGCCCGGAGATGGGCGCTGCCGGAGGCAGGGGGCGAAGAGGAGACCGCGTCGATGCCGGTCTCAATAGGGTTTACGGCGGGGATGGACGGTACTTGAACATTTTTCGCGTCGAGCAAACGTTACGACCGCGCAAGATCGGGAATTGTTACCCCGACAGCGGCCGATCCGGTTCGAGCGCAGCGCCGCCCAGAATCGAGGTGGCGTCGGCGCGCGCATTGTCGAGCTGCACGACGCTCGCCTGACGTGCAGCGAGCGCATCGCGGTTCGCGATCGCGGTGAAGATCGCCTTGTGCCGCGGCAGCGACAGCGCATGCGTGTTCGGATGACGGCTCGTCAGCTTGATCGATTCGCTGAGCGCGAGCGACAGCATGTTGCCGATATACGCGAGCATGTCGTTATGCGTCGCCGTCATGATCGCGTGATGAAACGCCAGATCCGGATCGAGCAGGTCGGCGGCGCTTTGCGCGCCTTCCATGCGCTCATACGCGGCGGCGATGCGCGCGATGTCCTCATCGGTGGCGGAGATGGCCGCGAGCGCGGCGGCGGCGGGTTCGATGATCTGGCGCACCGTCATCAGCGAGCGGAAGAACTCGCCTTCGGGAAGATGACTGATGGTCCACACGAGCACATCGGGGTCGAGCATGTGCCACTCGTCGCGCGCGCGCACGACGCTGCCCACGCGCGGCTTCGACACGACGAGCCCCTTCGCAACGAGCACGCGCGTCGCCTCGCGCAGCACCGGGCGGCTCACGCCGTAGTTCTCGCACAGCGTGGGCTCGGCCGGCAGACGCTCGCCGGGCCTGATGCGGCCGCTCACGATCTGCATACCGAGCTCCTGCACGATGCGCCCGTGCATGCTCTTGCGTTGCTTCGGGTTGCGGTAATCCATGATGCGGCGTGCGCGCCCTCTAGGTTGCAGTCGTCGCGCGCATCGCCCGATATTCCCGCCTCACGATATCCATCAGCTCCGCGACCGACGTATTCGCGCTGCGCTGCTCATAGGTCACGCGTCCGCGCTGCATCAACATGATGCGATCCGCGATGTCGAGCGTCTGCGCATAGTTGTGCATGATCATGATGATCGAGAGCCCGCCTTTCTCCTTCAGGCGCATCACGAGATCGATGATAAGCGCGGCCTCGCGCGCGCCCATCGCCGCGAGGGGTTCGTCGAGGAGCAGGATTCTCGCGTTCGAATGCACCGCCCGCGCAACGGCGATGGCCTGACGCTGACCGCCCGACAGCCGCTCGACGGGCAGATCGACGGAAGGCACATGCACGCCGATATCCTCGAGACACTGCGCCGCACGCTCGCGCATCTGCTTGTGATCGACGAGACGCAACAGGCGGGCGGGCCCGCGCCGCACGATCTCCCGATTGAGGAACATGTTGTGGTAGATCGACAGCGAATTCGCAAGCGCGAGATCCTGATACACGCATTCGATGCCGAGCGCGCGCGCATGATCGACGGACTTGAGCAGCGTCTCTTCGCCGTGCACATGCAACGTGCCGCTCGTCTGCTGATGAAAGCCCGTGAGAATCTTGACGAGCGTGGACTTGCCCGCGCCGTTGTCGCCGAGAATGCCGAGAATTTCGCCTTGGCCGAGCGTGAGCGAGACGCCGTCGAGCGCGGTGACCGCCCCGAAGCGCTTGACTAGGTTGTCGCCACGCAGCGCGAGATCGGCGGATGCGGCGGGAGCCGTTAGCGGTTCTGCCATCACCGTGCTCCCCTGCGGCGGATGCGCCCGACGTGGATGTTGAAGATCATCGCGGCGAGAATCGCGGCCCCGAGAATGATGTTGAACGTGAACGCGTTGATGCCGATGAGCGTGAAGCCGTCGCTCAGAATGCCGAGCACCGCCGCGCCGAGCAGGCCGCCTACGATCGTGCCCGAGCCGCCCGTCAACGGCGTGCCGCCGATCACGGCGGCGGCGACCGCGAGGAACATGATCTGGTTGCCGCCCGCTTGCGGATCGATCGACGTGATGCGGAAGCTCTCGAGGATGCCCGTGAAGCCCGCGAGCACTGCGGCGATCACGAAATTGCCGAGCCGCAGCCGGTTCACGCGGATGCCCGCCTCGCTCGCGCCGAGCGCGTTCGCACCCGCCGCCTGCGTGTGCAGACCCCAGCGCGTATGCCGCAACAGCACATGCATGACGAACGCGATCGCCACGGTCCAGATGATCTCGCTGTAGCCCCACGCGCCCATCACGGCGGCGAACTCGGGCGAGCCGGGCGTCGCGGCGGGCGTGCCGCGCGACACGGTCAGCGTGATGCCGTTGATGAGAAAGAGCGTGCCGAGCGTCGTCACGAAGGAAGGCAGGCGTAGATAGACCGTCACCGCGCCGTTGATAAAGCCGATGATCGCCGCCGCGATAAGCCCGGCAATGACCGCGAGCCACATCGGCGCGCCCGCATCGTTGGCGAACACCATCATGAACGGCGCGAACGCGAACACCATGCCCGCTGACAAGTCGATGTCGCCGCCGATCATCAGCATGATTTCGCCGAACGCGATGATCGCGACC
Source organism: Caballeronia turbans (assembly GCA_001544655.2). GTDB lineage: Bacteria > Pseudomonadota > Gammaproteobacteria > Burkholderiales > Burkholderiaceae > Caballeronia > Caballeronia turbans. The sequence continues at coordinate 89,237 of FCOD02000015.1, read as the reverse complement.
GGCGCAACGTACTGCGAAAGATTGACGAGGCTCGCGTTGCTCAGCAGGAAGTCGTGATTGACGAACTGGAAATACGCCGCGAGCAGCAAGGCGACCAACAGGATGCGCAATTCGGGCGCCCAATGAGACGCCCACGCGCCGCGCGGACTGCCGGTCTGCGCGGGCGTGGTTGCTTTACGAGGTTCGTTGACCGTGTTCATCAGGACTTGATCGCGCCTTTCATGGGCACGATTTGCGGCTTGGTGGTCTTGCCTTCGTAACGCGTCGAGGTGTTGAGATAAGGCTCGACCGTATCCTTCGTCACGAACTTGAGACCCGTGTTGATGTTCGCCGGCCCGACGAGCCCGCCCGATGCGAGGAACACGAACGCTTCCATCACCGTGTAGAAGCCCTGCACGTAAGGCTGCTGGTCGATGGTGAAATCGAGGAAGCCTTCGTGAATGAGCTGAATGGTCTGCGGCAGCAGATCGAAGCCGCCGCCGTGCACGCCCTTCGACGGCAGATTCGACTCCTTCATCACCTGCGCGACGCCTTGCGTGCTGCCTGCATCGACGGCGAACATGCCTTTCAAATCCTGGTGGCCGAGATAGAACGACTTGATCTTCGAAAGTTCTTCGTTGACGGTTGCTCCAGTCGCGACGGTCTGAATGTCGATCTTCTTGCCGGACTTCTTGATCGCATCGCTTGCGCCGTCGAGACGAGGCTGGATGTTCAACTGTCCCGGCGTCGCAATGAAGAGCGCGACCAGGCCGCTGTCGATCAGGCTCGCGATGCGCTCGCCCATCTGATAGCCCGACAGATACAGATCCTGGCCGATATACGCGAGCCGCGGATTGGTCTTGCCGCGCGGCGCGTCGGCGTTGTAAGCGAACACGGGAATGCCCGCATCGAGCGCGGCCTGGATGGGCTTGTCGAATGCGTTCGGATCGACGATAGGCACGGCGATCGCATCGGCTTTCGCGGCGATCGCGGAGTTCACCGCGCGCACCATTTCGCCCGCATCGGACGTGGCCGAGCCGGTCCACTGATAGTCCATGCCGAACATGGCGCACGCATCCTGAATGCCGTACTGCGTGGGCACGAAGAAGGGATTCGTCGTCACGTGATTGACGAACACGATCTTCCATTTCTTGTGCTGCGGGAACGCCGCTTCGGCCGCCTGCGCGGTCGAGATCAGCCCGCCGCCGCCGGTCACGCCGCCCAGGAGCGACAGCGCCGCGCCGAGTCCCGCGCCCTGCATGATGCCGCGCCTGCCCGCACTGATGAGGCGGCTGTCTTTTGCGTCGTCATCCCGATCTTGCGCCATGTTTTCCTCCGGTCTCTTCTTCGTTGGTCGATGGGTCGACTCATCGTCGATCACGTTCAGATACTGGGTTTCACGGCATGCCGTCCGCACGCCGCTTTCATCAATGAAAGACGGCAGCGTTGCGGATGACGATGCGAGCAGTGTGCGAGAGGGCGATTCGAAAGCGCGGCGTGTTTGAACTAGTAATTGGGATCTGCGAAGCCCGCGCGCCGACTTCAATAGACAAACTATATGCAGAGTGTTTTGACGTTTCGATTAGCGTTTTCCCGGTGCGTGTCCTGCATATAGTCATGCTATTTATAGGACTTTCTCGCAGAGTGAGCAAAACCATGAGCGCCCCCCCAAAAACCAAGCTCCGTTCGGCCGCATGGTTCGGCACCGCCGACAAGAACGGTTTCATGTACCGGAGCTGGATGAAAAACCAGGGCATTCCGGATCACGAGTTCGCGGGCAAGCCGATCATCGGCATATGTAATACGTGGTCCGAACTAACGCCGTGCAATTCGCACTTTCGCAAGCTCGCCGAACACGTGAAACGCGGGGTGTATGAAGCGGGAGGATTTCCCGTTGAGTTTCCGGTGTTCTCGAACGGCGAATCGAACCTGCGGCCCACCGCGATGTTCACGCGCAATCTCGCGAGCATGGACGTCGAGGAAGCCATACGCGGCAATCCCGTCGATGCGGTCGTGCTGCTCGTCGGTTGCGACAAGACGACGCCCGCCCTGCTGATGGGCGCGGCGAGCTGCGACGTGCCCGCGATCGTCGTCTCCGGCGGCCCGATGTTGAACGGCAAGCACCACGGCCGCGACATCGGCTCGGGAACCGTCGTCTGGCAACTGAGCGAGCAGGTGAAGGCGGGAAAGATCTCGATACACGAGTTCATGTCGGCGGAAGCGGGCATGTCGCGCTCGACGGGCACCTGCAACACGATGGGCACCGCATCGACGATGGCCTGCATGGCCGAAGCGCTCGGCGTCACGCTGCCGCACAATGCGGCGATTCCGGCCGTCGATTCGCGGCGCTATGTGCTCGCGCATCTGTCGGGCATGCGTATTGTCGAGATGGCGCTGGAAGACTTGCGCCTCTCGAAGCTGCTCACGCGCGAGGCGTTCGAGAATGCGATCCGCGCGAACGCGGCGATCGGCGGCTCGACCAATGCGGCGATCCATCTGAAGGCGATCGCGGGACGCATCGGCGTGAAGCTCGAACTCGACGACTGGACCCGCATCGGACGCGGCACGCCGACGCTCGTCGACTTGCAGCCCTCGGGGCGCTTCCTGATGGAAGAGTTTTACTATGCGGGCGGTTTGCCCGCGGTGTTGAGGCGTCTCGGCGAAGCGAACCTGATCCCGCATCCGGATGCGCTCACGGCCAACGGCCACACGCTGTGGGAGAACGTGCAAGAAGCGCCGATCTATAACGACGAAGTGATCCGTCCGATTGCGAAGCCGCTCGTCGCCGATGGCGGATTGTGCATACTGCGCGGCAATCTCGCGCCGAACGGCGCGGTGCTGAAGCCATCGGCGGCGACGCCCGCGCTTCTCACGCATCGCGGCCGCGCGGTCGTCTTCGAGAACTTCGACGACTACAAGCAGCGCATTGCCGATCCCGATCTCGACGTCACGGCGGACTCCGTGCTCGTGATGAAGAACTGCGGGCCGAAGGGCTATCCGGGCATGGCCGAGGTCGGCAACATGGGCTTGCCGCCGAAGCTGCTCGCGCAAGGCGTGACGGACATGGTGCGCGTATCGGATGCGCGCATGAGCGGCACGGCGTACGGCACGGTGGTGCTCCACGTCGCGCCCGAGGCGCGCGCGGGCGGGCCGCTTGCGATCGTGCGCGACGGCGACTGGATCGAGCTCGATTGCGAGAAGGGCGTACTGCGCATCGATATCGACGACGACGAAATCCGCTCGCGCCTCGAAGCATGGCAAGCGGCGAAGAGCGAGATTCCCGAGGATCGCACGGGCTATCGCAAGCTATATGTGGAGCATGTGCTGCAAGCCGATGAAGGTTGCGACTTCGATTTCCTCGTCGGCTGCCGCGGCGCGGAGGTGCCGAAGCATTCGCACTGAAGGCGTCACCTGCGCGGGCTCCACGTTGCGATCGCAACGCCGAGCACCGCGACGCCCATCGCCCACCATGCGGCCGCCGGCAACACTTCGCCGAGGAAGAAGTAGGACAGCACCGCGGCCGCGGGCGGAATGAAGAAGAACAGCGACGCGACTTGCGAGACCTTGCCCGCGCGTGTCATCGCGAGCAGCAGCGTGATCGCGATCAGCGAATTGCCGATCACGAGATAGGCGAGCGTGGCGATTAACGTGGGTGTCCATTGCACTTGCGTGTGCTCGAAGGCGAGCGCCATCGGCGCGCAAAAGACGAAGCCGACGCTGTATTGAATGAGGTTCGACGTGATCGGATCCTGCGCCGTGCCGAGCCGCTTCTCGTAGAGCATCGCGCCCGTGATGCCGATGAGCGCGCCGATCGCGAGCAGCACCGGTCCGAGCGAACCGGCATGCAGCGGCCCGCGCGCGGCGATCACGCCCGCCGCGCCCGCGAGCCCGAGCAGCAAGCCGATCCAGCGCCGAACGCCGATCCGCTCGCCGACGAACTTCGGCGCGAGCACGCCGACGAGAATCGGCTGCAAGGACACGATCAACGCGAGCACCGAGGTCGCGATGCCCGCCGTCATCGACAGATAACTGAGCCCGAAGTACATGACCTGCACGAGAAAGCCGACGACGCCGAGATGCAGCCACGCGCGGGCATTGCGCGGCCATTGCGGACGCCGCACCGCGCACACGGCGAGCAGCACGCCGACGCTCAACGCAAAGCGTATCGATAAAAACGTCAGCGGCGACGCATAGTGCAGGCCGGTCTTCGCGATCGGAAATCCGGCGGACCAGAGCAGCAGAAAGAGAATGGGTCCGCCGATCGTGAGCCAGCGGCGCTCGGTTTGCGTGCGGCTGTCTTCGTTGCGGTCGATGCGCGGCGCTTGCGCCATGTTCACGTCCTTGTGCTCGTTTCTCGTGTGCAGCGGAAGTACCGATTGTAGTGTGGAGACGACGGCGGCGAAGTGTGAGACATTCTCTGCTTCCATCTTCATCGAACGCTGAAGCATGAACGACAACACCAACGCGGCGCCCGACAGCACCGCCGCACGCGTCGCGATGTGGCGCGCGTTGCACGCCGAAGCCGATGCTCCGCCGCATGTGCTGGAAGACAAGATCGGCCTTGCATTGCTCGCGCCCGCTGCGAACTGGCGCGAACGCGGCGACATGAACCCGCAGTTCACGCGGCCTTTCCGTGCGTCGATCGTTGCGCGTGCGCGCTTCATCGAAGATCTCGTCGTGCAAGAGGTCGATCGCGGCGTGACGCAGTATGTCATCCTCGGTGCGGGTCTCGACAGCTTCGCGCAGCGCAGGCCGGAGATCGCGGCGCGGCTGCACATTTTCGAAGTCGATCCGCCGGGGCCGCAGGCGTGGAAGCGCCGGCGTCTGATCGAACTCGGTTATGGCGTGTCCGAGCGGCTGCATTTCGTGCCGGTGGATTTCGAAGAGGGAGAATCGTGGCGCGAGAAGCTCGTGAAGAATGGTTTCGACCAAAGCAGGCCCGCTATCGTCGTGTCGACGGGCGTCAGCATGTATCTCACGAAGGAAGCGAACGCGGCCACATTGCGCGAAGTCGCGGGCTTTGCATCGGGCTCGACCTTCGCGATGACCTTCCTGCTGCCGCTCGAACTCGCGGACCCCGACGTGCGTCCGGGCCTGGAAATGGCTGAGAAGGGCGCGCGTGCGAGCGGCACGCCGTTCATCAGCTTCTTCATGCCGGCGGACATTCATGCGATGGCGCGCGATGCGGGCTTCAGGGACGCGCGGCACGTATCCGCCGCGGATCTGACCCGGCGATACTTCTCGAACCGGACCGATGGCCTGCGTCCGCCGAACAATGCCGAAGAACTGCTGATCGCCAATACATAGATTTGCCATGCCCAGGATCGACCTTGCAGCGCGCGGGCGATTGTGCGGCGTTTCCGAAGGGAACAGGGAACGGTCATCACATGGTCAATCGCGATTCGACGAACCTCCAGGTTTGCAAACACAACGACAAGTGACAATCACCACGCCTTCCGACCGCGCATCCCTCTTGCGCGAACTGGACAACACACCGCTCTTCGATGTCGTCGTGATCGGCGGCGGCGCGAGCGGCCTCGGCACGGCCGTCGACGCGGCGTCGCGCGGTTATCGGACCTTGCTGCTCGAAGCGCGCGATTTTGCCAAAGGCACGTCGAGCAAGGCCACGAAGCTCGTTCACGGCGGCGTGCGTTATCTCGCGCAAGGCAACATTCCGCTCGTTCGCGAGGCGTTGCGCGAGCGCGGCCTGCTCGCGCGCAACGCGCCGCATCTCGTGCATGCCCTCGGCTTCGTCGTTCCGGCGTATCGCTTCGGAGACAAGCTGATCTACGGCGCGGGACTGAAAATGTACGACTGGCTCGCGGGCGCGTCCAACCTCGGCGCGAGCCGCAGCCTCAGCCTCGCGCAAACGCGCGCGAGATCGCCGATGCTCGCCGACAGCCTCGACGGTCACGCGCTGCGCGGCGGCACGCTATACCATGACGGCCAGTTCGACGACGCGCGGCTCGCCATCGCGCTGATGCGCACGCTGTTCGATCTCGGCGGGCTCGCGCTGAACAATGCCGCCGTGCGCGGCGTCGGCTTCGATCGCGCGGCGGGGCATCATCGGCTATCGGTGACGGACGTCGAAACGGGAGATAGCCTCACCGTCGGCGCGCGCTGCCTCGTCAACGCGACGGGCGTCTGGGTCGATTCGATCCGCGCGATGGCCGAACCGGGCGCGCGCCCGATCGTGGCGCCGAGCCAGGGCGTTCATCTGACGTTGCCGGGCCGCTTCCTGCACAGCAACGACGCGATCCTCGTGCCGAAGACGAAAGACGGCCGCGTGCTTTTTCTGGTGCCGTGGCACGGCCACACGATCGTCGGCACGACCGATACGCCGCGTCAGGACTTGCCGCTCGACCCCCGCGCAAGCGACGAGGACATCGACTTCATTCTCGCGACGGCGTCGGATTACCTGTCCGTCAAGCCCACGCGCGACGACGTTCTAAGCGTCTGGGCGGGGCTTCGTCCGCTCGTGAAGGCCGGCGCCCAGGCGTCGACGGCGGCGCTCTCGCGCGAACATACGATCGAGATGAACGCGACGGGCATGATCACCGTGACGGGCGGCAAGTGGACGACGTATCGGCTGATGGCGCAGCAGGTCATCGATCTCGCGGCCGCGAAGGGCCTGTTGCCGGCTGCGCCCTGCCGGACGGCGTCGCTGCCGCTGCATGGCGCGACAGCGGAGCAGCGCGGCCAGTACGGCTCCGATGCCGCCGTGATCGACCGTCTGCCCGGCGCGCAGAACGTGCTGGTGAAGGCGAGCGGGCTGACCGAGGCGCAGACGCGTTTCGCGGTTCGGGCGGAACTCGCCCGATGTGTCGAGGATGTGCTGGCGCGCCGCAATCGCGCGCTGTTTCTCGATGCCGCCGCTGCCCGCGACGCCGCGCCGGACGTCGCCCGCATCATCGCGGAAGAGCTTGGGCGAAGCGCGCAGTGGCGATCCGAAGAGGTCACGCGTTTCGACGCCTTCGCGCGAACCTGGATGCTGTCGTAGCGGCTCGTTTCCTGAACGAGGCGCGCCCGTCCGCCTCGGGGAAACGCCTAATGCCCGATTTAACCCGCCATTACCCTCTGCGCGCGCCGCTTCCTAAACTTGTCTCACAAGGAGGAGGCGCCCATGTCGAAACTCATTCACACGATGATTCGCGTGCGGGATCTGGAACGCTCGCTCGATTTCTATCAGAAGGCTTTCAATCTCGACGTCGCGCATCGGCTGGATTTTCCGGACTTCACGCTCGCCTATCTGCGCAACGATGAAACGCACGCCGAACTCGAACTCACCTGGAACAAGGGGCGCGCCGAGCCTTATACGCATGGCGACGGCTACGGCCATGTCGCGGTGAGCGTGCCGGACGTGAAGGCCGAGCGCGAGCGTCTCATCGCCCTGGGCCTCGCGCCCAACGACGTGCGCGAGTTCAGGAACGACGACGGCTCGCTGATCGCGCGTTATTTCTTCATTCAGGATCCGGACGGCTACAAGATCGAAGTGCTCGAACGTCACGGACATTACGAGTAGTCACGGCGGCACCGCGGGAGCACATACATAAGTTGTTGCAGCACCCCACAAGGAGAGAGACATGCGAGACACGATCATCCCGATCGTCGCGCAGCGGCGCGCGCACGACGGTGGACATCATCACGAACATGATGGAATCGCCGCCGCCCCCCCGACGATCGCGCTGACACGGCGCGAATTCCTGCGCGGCACCGGCGTGCTGGTCGGCACGATCGCCGCGACGTCGATTTTCGCGAGTCTTGCGCCGAGCCGCGTCTGGGCGCTCGAAATGCAGGGGCTCGACACGCATCAAGGCGAGGTGCTCTTGCAGGTGACGCGGCAGATCTATCCGCACGCAACGCTCGATGACGCCGTCTATGCGCTCGTCGTCAAGGATCTCGATGCCAAGGCGAAAGCCGATCCCGCAGTGCGTCAACAACTCGCCGACGGCGTCGCTCAACTGGATGCGAAAGCCCGCTCCGACTGGACGAAGCGCGGCGCGAACGACAAGGCGCAGGACGTCGCCGCGCTCGCGGGCACGCCGTTCTTCAACACGGTGCGCAGCACCGCCGTGGTTTCCCTGTACAGCAATCCGATGGCGTACGAGCACTTCGGCTACGGCGCGTCGAAAGGCGATGACGGCTATCTGCATCAGGGCTTCAACAGCCTGTCGTGGCTGCCCGATCCACCTGCCGGCGCGAGCGGGCCCATCCCGACGGACAGTTGAAGAGCGCGCCCATCAAGCAACGAGCGGAGACCGACATGGATCAGGGTAACAAGGTGCAGTTCAAGCACAGCGACGGCAATGTGGTCGTCGTCATCGGATCGGGTGCGGGCGGCGGCACGCTCGCCAACGAACTCGCGCAGAAGGGCATCGACGTGGTGGTGCTCGAAGCGGGCAAGTCGCATACGCAAGGCGATTTCTCAACGTCCGAGTGGGACGCCTTCAAGATGCTCTCGTGGCTCGACATGCGCACGACGTCCGGATCGTGGCGCCTTGCGCAGGACTTTCCGAATCTGCCGGCGTGGGTCTGCAAGACGGTCGGCGGCACGACCACGCACTGGGCGGGCGCGAGTCTGCGTATCCAGCCGCATGAATTCAAGGCCAAGACCACTTACGGCGACGTGCAGGGCGCCACGCTGCTCGACTGGCCGATCACGCGTGAGGAGCTCGACCCTTACTACGACCGCGCCGAAAAGAAAATGGGCGTGACACGCACGAACGGCCTGCCGGGTCTGCCGGGAAACAACAACTTCAAGGTGATGTCGGCGGGTGCGACGAAGGTCGGCTACAAGGAGTGCAACACCGGCCATATGGCGATCAACAGCACGGTGCGCGACAATCGCACGCATTGTTTCCAGCGCGGCTTCTGCTTTCAGGGCTGCCGCATGGGCGCGAAGTGGTCGACGCTCTATACCGAACTGCCGCGCGCTCAGGCCACGGGTCACATGGAGTTGCGCACGCAGGCGCACGTCGTGAAGATCGAGCACGATGCGCGCGGCAAGGTGACGGGCGTCGTCTACTACGATGCGAACGGCAAGCTGCAGCGGCAGCGGGCGCGCGTCGTCGCGGTGGCGGGCAATGCGATCGAGACGCCGCGCCTGCTGCTCAATTCGCAGTCGAGCAAATTCCCCGATGGCCTCGCGAACGGCTCCGGGCAGGTGGGCCGCAACTACATGCGGCACACCACCGGCTCGGTCTACGGCGTGTTCGAGGACAAGGTCGAGATGTACAAGGGCACGACGATGGCGGGGATCATCGAGGACGAAGCGGTGTTCGATCCGAAGCGCGGCTTCGCGGGCGGCTATCACATGGAGACGGTTTCGCTCGGGCTGCCGTTCTACGCGGCGTTTCTCGATCCGGGCGCGTGGGGCCCGAACTTCACGGCGGCGCTGGACCAGTACCAGTACACGGCGGGCATGTGGATCGTCGGCGAGGACATGCCGCGCGAATCGAACCGCATCACGCTCAACAGCGACGTGAAGGATCAGTACGGTCTGCCGGTGCCGAACGTCCACTTCGACGATCATCCGAACGACGAAGCGATGCGCGAGCACGCGTACAAGCAGGGCAGCGCGGTGTACGAAGCGGCGGGCGCGAAGGCGACGTATCTCGTGCCGCCGTATCCGTCGACGCACAATCTCGGCACCGCGCGCATGAGCGCGAAAGCCGACGACGGTGTCTGCAATCCGCACGGCCAGACGCACGAAGTGGCGAACCTGTTCATCTCCGATGGCAGCCAGTTCACGACGGGCGCGGCGGAAAACCCGACGCTCACGATCGTCACGCTGGCGATTCGCCAGGCGGATTACATCGCCGGGCAGATGAAGCAGCGCAGGGTTTGACGCGATTGCCGCTCGACACGTAGCGGAGTAGCTTTTTCAGTTGGCCGTCGTGCGCGAGCGCGGCGGCCTGTTTTACGGAGGCTTTCGTCATGTGTGGGGTGTACATCAACGCCGATCCGATCCTCTATGAATCGCGCACGCGTTCGCTGCGCATTCATGGCGTGATCACCACGGTCCGGCTCGAAAATCTCTTCTGGGACGTGCTGCAGGAAATCGCCGGGCGCGAGAATCTGACGACGAGCCAGTTCGCCGTCAAACTCTACGACGAACTGATCGCGTTGCGCGGCGAGGTACCGACCAACTTCGCGTCGTTCCTGCGCGTGTGTTGTCTGCGCTATCTGTCGATGCGCGAGGCGAAACAGAATGCGGAAAGCGAGGCGGCGGGGGCGGTCGCGTTGCGGGTTCTCAAGGCCGGGTAGTCTCGGCGCAATGTTCGATGGCGGCGCGACGCAGGGTTGCTTGCGGATTCTCTGCGAGAGCGTTCTTTATCGGCCGTAGTGTGTGCCGCATCATCGCATTTTCAATGCGCTTGCCCCGCTTCCTCATGCAGTCGCTTGCGTAGACGCGCTTTCGCGGCGCGTGGGCATTGCGCATGCCGCCAGTGCGCATTCGACGCCTGAGCCCAAGCATCTTCTCCGACCCGTCCTCACCCGACACATGCGCCGCGGTCGCCGGCCCATCGGCAGAGCCAGCCGTATCCGCATCCCGTATCGAGCCCATGATTTGAACGATTCGAGCGCCCGTAGCCCGAGAAGAACTCGGCATCGCGGTAGATGTTCTGCGTCATGCGAACAACGTCGGATAAACGGGGTATCTGCGATTTTTGCGCGTTGCTGGCACGATTCCCCTCACGCTGCTAGATTACCGTGCAACAGAATCGTTGATCGAGAGACTACGATGACTGATAGACCCGCTGCCCCGCGTTCGCCCCTTCCCGCGCTGCTGCTCATCGCGGCCATCGCCGTCGTGCTGGTCGCGGCCTTCGCCTACACGGGCGGTTGGCTCACGCCGCATCGCCTCACGCCGGCGAAGATCGTCGGCAGCCTGGCGCCGCCTGGCGGCGCGGTGCCCGGGTTCCGGCGCAATCATGCGAAGGGGATCTGCTTCACCGGTGACTTCGAATCCAACGGTTCGGGCGCCGCGCTCTCCAAAGCCAAAATGTTCATGCCGGGCACGTATCCCGTCACGGGCCGGTTCAATCTCGCGACGCCAGACCCGCAGGCATCCGACGCGATGGCCCGCGTGCGCGGCCTGAGCCTGCGCATCGTGATGCCCGATGCAAGCGAGTGGCGCTCCGCGATGATCGATGCCCCGATCTTCCCCGTCGCGACCCCGCAGGCCTTCTACGACCTGCAACGCGCGCTCGCGAACAAGAACGATCCCGAGTCGATGCAGAAGTTCGCCGCCGCGCATCCGGAAATCGGCGCGTTCGGCGCATGGGCGGGCAGCGCGCCGTGGACGGCCTCGTATGCGGACGAGCGCTACAACAGCCTGAACAGCTTCATCTTCACGAACGCGGACGGGCAGAATCAGGCGGTGCGCTGGTCCTTCATTCCCGCGGCGAAGCCCGAGAACCTCACGCCGGACGAGCTGAAGCAGAAGGGCGCGAATTTCCTCGATGCCGAAATCAAGCAGCGCGTGCAGAGCGCACCGCAACGCTGGGCGATGGTCGTCACCGTCGCGAATCCCGGCGATCCGACCGCCGACCCGAGCAAGGCCTGGCCGGAAGACCGGCACACGGTGGAAGTGGGCACGCTCGTCGTCAAGGCGATCGAACCCGAGCCCGACGGTCCGTGCCGCGATCTCAACTTCGACCCGACCGTGCTGCCATCCGGCATGCGCGTGTCCGACGATCCATTCCCCGCCGCGCGGTCGGCCGCCTACTCCGTCTCGTTCAATCGACGCACCGCCGAGGACAAGTACTACCCGCACACGCCCGCGCAAGGAGCCAAGCCATGAACGCGATCAACGAGCGGTTCTCGCCGCTGCAACGCGCCCTGCACTGGATCATGGCGATATGCATTCTCGCGATGCTGTTCATCGGCGTCGGCATGGTGTCGACGGTGAGGCCGGACTATCTGACGCTCGTGTCCATCCACAAGCCGCTCGGCATCGCGATTCTCGTGCTCGCGTTGATTCGTCTCGCGGTAAGGCTCGCGCGCGGTGCGCCGCCGCTGCCCGCGAACATGCCCGAGCCGATGAAGCTCGCAGCGCATCTATCGCACTATGCGTTCTATGCGTTGATGATCGCGTTGCCGCTGCTCGGCTATGGGATGCTGTCCGCGGCGGATTATCCCGTCGTGATAGGCGGCCTTCACTTACCGTCGCTCCTGCCTCATAGCAATTCGTTGCATACGCTGCTCTGGAACGCGCATCGCTTTCTCGCGTTGTGTTTCTTCGCGTTGATCGTCGTGCATCTCGCGGCTGCGCTGTTTCATGCGCTCGTGCGGCGCGACGGCGTGTTCCATGCAATGGCGCCGTGGAAATAGGCGTGCACGCTCAAGGACGCCGCTGCTGCACGACCTGAGCCAGCACGCGCACACCCGGTTCGATCAGCTCGGCGCGGATCGCTGAAAAGCCCATGCGGAAGCATCGCTGACCATCGGCGGGATCGGCGAAGAACACGCTGCCCGGTTCGATCAGCACGCCGAGCGCTTGCGCATCTCTTGCGAGGCGTGTCGCGTCGAGCCACGGCGGACCTTCGACCCAGCACGATGCGCCGCCCGTCACCTTCGACGCACGCAACTCCGGCAGATGCGTGGCGAGCGCGTCCATCAGCACTTCGGCGCGCTCCTTGTAGACGCGCCCGAGCTTGCGCAAGAGCGTGTCGTGATGACCGAGTGCGAGAAAGGTCGCAAAGGCGCGCTGAATGTACGCGGCCGGATGCCGGATCATCAATCGACGCAGCGCGCGCAATTCGCGTATCAATGTGCGCGGCGCGACGATATACCCGAGCCGCAAGCCCGGCGCGAGCGTCTTCGAAAGCGAGCCGATATACACGACACGCTCCGCCGTATCGAGGCTCTTCAACGCCGGATGGGGCGTGCCGGAAAACGTGTTCTCGCTCTCGTAGTCGTCCTCGATGACGATGAAGTCATGCTTCACCGACAGATCGAGCAATCTGCGCCGCCGCTCGATCGGCATCGTCACGGTCGTCGGGCATTGATGACTCGGCGTGACGTACACGTAATCGCATTGGGCGATCACGCTTTCATCGTCGATGACCGCGCCGCTTTCATCGACCTCTAGCGGAACGATCTCTGCGTTGTGATGCTGAAAGATATTGCGCGCATCGGGATAGCCGGGGTTCTCCATGCCGACCTTCACCTGCGTGCCGCACAGGAGATCGCCCATCAGATAGAGCGCCTGCTGGCAGCCGTTCGTGACGACGATCTCGTCGGGCATCGCGAACACACCGCGACGCGGCAGCACGCGCGTTCGTATCTGTTCGACGAGCGTCTCGTCGTCGCGTTCGATCAGATCGGGCGCCCAGTTGCGGATTTCCATCACCGAAAGTCCGTGCATGCAGCTCTCGCGCCAGTCGCTCGTCGGGAACAGCTCGGTATCGAATTGCCCGTAAATGAAGGGATATTCGTAACTCTGCCAGTTCGACGGCTTGACGATATTGCGCTGATGCGAAGGCGCATGTCTGATGCGCGCGCTCCAGTCGGGATGACCTTGCTGCGTCTCGATGCTCGTCGTGTCGGCGACGCCCGTCGCGGTGAAGCCGCGTTGCAGTTCCTCTGTTGCGGGATTCACGAAATGGCCGCTGCGTTCGCGCGACACGAGATAGCCTTCTTCGACCAGTTGCTGATATGCGAGCACCACAGTATTGCGCGATACGTTGAGCTGATCGGCGAGCTCGCGGCTCGAAGGCAAGGCGGAATCGGGCGCGATATGACCGCTCAGGATCGCGTTGACGATCATCTGGCGGATCTGGTTCTGCAAGCTCATCCCCGAGACCCGCGAGCGCTGGAAGAGCTGCGCCCAGAGCGTGGCGGTTGGGCGGGTCGGCATGCATGTCTCCTGCGAAATGTTCGGGTGATTGATAGATATTACGTGCGCCTTGCACCGCGTGCCAGTGCAACAAAAAGCCGCCGCGCCGACCTTCGGCACAGCGGCTGTCGATGTCCACGCGACGACGATCAACCCATGGAAAACGCCGTCTGCCGCCGCTGCCGCCGCCCGACCCACGCCGCCGACAGCGCGCTGATGACCCCCGCGGCGAGGCAATATCCCGCGATCATCCAGGGATCGCCGCCGTTGCGCTGCAAGAGCCATGTCGCGACGATCGGGCTGATGCCGCTCGCGAAGATGCCCGAGAACTGATACACGAACGATATGCCCGAATAGCGCACCTTCGCATCGAAGAGCTCGGAAAAGAGCGCGGCTTCCGGGCCATAAATAGACGCATACACCACGCCCAGCGGAATCACGACAGCGAGCCACGCGAGCATCGTATTGCCGCCGCTGTTCTTCATCAGCCAGAAGCCGAAGAACGCGGACAGTCCCGTCGCGAGCGATCCCCAGAAGTAGATGCGCGCGCGTCCGATGCGATCCGACAGCCGCCCGAAGAACGGAATCGTGAAGATCATCACGAACGCGGCGACCATCACGCCGAGCAGCGCATCGGTGCGTTGCAGATGCAGCGTCCCCGTGAGATATGAAATCGAGAACACGCCGAACACGTTGAAGAACACGCCGTCGATGAAGCGCGCGCCCATGCCGGCGATCGTGTTGCCGGGATACTTCAAGATCACGTCGACGATCGGCATGCGCGCTTCGCTGCCCGTCTTCTGGATGCGTGCGAATTCCGGCGTTTCCATCACGTTAAGGCGGATGTACATGCCGATGAGCACGAGCGCGAACGACAGGAAGAACGCCACGCGCCAGCCCCAAGCGAGGAACTGCGCATCGGTCAGCGTGAGCGAGAGGCCCGCGACGACACCCGACGAAAGACACAGTCCGAGCGCAAGACCGATCTGCGGAATGCTCGCGTAAAAGCCGCGCTTGTTCGCGGGCGCGTATTCGAACGCCATCAGCACTGCGCCGCCCCATTCGCCGCCCAGACCGATGCCTTGCAGCACGCGCAGCAGCAGCAACAGCGAGGGCGCCCAGATGCCGATCTGCGCATACGTCGGCACCATGCCGATCAACACTGTCGCGACGCCCATGATCGTCAGGGTCATCACGAGCATGCTCTTTCTGCCGACGCGATCGCCGAAATGGCCGAAGATCACGCCGCCCAATGGCCGGCTCAGAAAGCCGACGGCGAAGGTGCCGTAGGCGAGCATCGTCGAGATGAGCGGGTCGCCGCTCGGGAAATACAGCTTGTTGAAGACGATGCCGGCGACCACGCCGTATAGAAAAAAGTCGTACCACTCGATCGTCGCGCCAATCAGACTGGCGACGACGACTTTGCGCATCTGCTTGCCATCGGTTCGGGGCGTTGCGTTCATGGTTGTCTCCGTGATGTGTGTGCGAGACTTGTGCTCAGTCTCTCTGGCCTGCGTGGGCCGTGGGCTTCTTCACAACGACTTCAGGTGCGTCTTCCACGTGCGTGACCTGTTGATAGCGCCGGTCCTCGAGAATCATGTCGGCGGCTTTCTCCGCGATCATGATGACGGGCGCGTTCGTGTTGCCCGATACGAGTTCCGGCATGATCGACGCATCGACCACGCGCAGGCGTCCGATGCCGCGCAGCTTGAGGCGTTCGTCGACGACCGCGAGCGCGTCGCTGCCCATCTTGCAAGTGCCTGCCGGGTGATAGATCGACTGACTGAACTTGCGCGCGACTTCGAGCAGTTCGGCATCGGACCGATACTGCGGACCGGGAATGAACTCCGACACGATATGCTTTGCGAGCGACGGCGCGGCGGCGATGCGGCGCGCCACCTTGATACCGCCGATCACGACGGGATGATCGCGTTCGTCGGAGAGATAGTTGGCGTGAATCGCCGGGTAGCGCAGCGGATCGTTCGAGCGGATTTCGACACTGCCGCGGCTGTACGGCCGCAACTGACACACCGACGACGTGAACGCCGAGAACGGATGCGCGCCCTGACCGGGCTTGTCGGCGGAAAGCGGTTGCATGTGAAACTGGATGTCGGGACGCGCGAGCTCAGGCGAGGAGCGCGTGAAGATAGCGACCTGGCTCGCCGCAAGCGTGAGCGGCCCGGTGCGCGATAGCGCGTATTGCAGGCCGATGAGCGCCTTTTTCAGCGGATTGTTGACCTCGTCGTTGAGCGTGCGCTCACGCGTCTTGAACACGAGACGCACCTGCAAATGATCCTGCAGATTCCGGCCGACGCCGGGCAACGCGTGCCTCACCTGCACGCCCGCATTGTCGAGCACGCTCACGGGACCGACACCCGAGTTCTGCAGGATCTGCGGCGAGCCGATCGCACCGGCCGCGAGAATCACTTCGACGCGCGCACGAACCGTCTTCATGACGCCTTCATGCATGTACTCGATGCCCGTCGCTTCCTTGCCGTTGAACAGCACCTTGCGGGTCTGCGCATGCGTCTGCACGATGAGATTGCGGCGATCGCGCACCGGCTTGAGAAAGCCTTTCGCCGTGCTCCAGCGAAGACCCTTATAGGCCGTCTGCTGAAAATAGCCGACGCCTTCCTGTGTCGCGCCGTTGTAGTCCGCGTTGAACGGGATGCCGATCTCCTGTGCCGCCGCGATGAAGTGATCCGCAATCGGGCGGCGCAAACGCAGGTCCGATACCTTCAACGGACCGCCTGCGCCGTGATACTCGCTCGCGCCATGCTCCTGATCTTCCGACTTCCTGAAGTAGGGCAGCACGTCCCTGAAGCTCCATCCCGTGTTGCCCAGTTCGGCCCAGCGGTCGTAGTCTTCGCGCTGCCCGCGCACATAAAGCAGCCCGTTGAGCGAGCTGCAGCCGCCGAGGACCTTGCCGCGCGGCCAGTCGATGCTGCGTCCGGCGACGGCATCGTCCGCTTCCGTGCGATAGCACCAGTCGAGCTCTGGATCGTGCATCGTCTTGAAGTAGCCGACGGGGATATGAATCCACGGGCTCGTGTCGGGGCCGCCCGCTTCGAGCAGCAGCACGACGTTGGACGGATCGGCGCTCAGACGGTTGGCCAGCACGCATCCCGCTGAACCCGCACCGACGATGACGTAATCGACTTCCTGCTGCATGACACCTGTCTCCTGAAGTCTTCTTTTGGAACGAATCGTTTCGTTTGCGTTTCGTTCAATGTGGAAGAAGCGGGCAAGGAAGCCAAGAGAAAAGCGCGGAAGCTCGCGAAAGTGAAACGGAAAATACGAAATCCGATTCAGAAACAAGGCGGGATTCGGGTTGTCCCTAAGATTATTTCGTCATCCGAATGATCCATGTTGCGACGCGTCAGAAGGTCGCCGTGAGTTCGGCGGCGGCTTCCTGCAAACGCGGCACGAAGGTCAGCGCGCGCGACAACGCCATGCGCGACACCGGCCCATGCACGGCGATGGCCGCGATGCATTTGCCGCGCGAATCGAATACCGGCACCGCGACACACGCGATCCCGAGCACGAACTCCTCGTTGTCGACCGCTATGCCCTTGTGCGCGATGCGATCCAGTTCCGCTTCGAGCAGGTTCGGATCGTCGAGCGTATTGGGCGTGAAGCGTTCGAGCCGCATCGCGCGGATGAGGGCGGCGCGTTCGGCGCGCGGCATCGTCGACAGCAGCAGCTTGCCGCTCGCGCTGCAATGCGCCGGCACGTGCGATCCGGGCTTGAGTTCGAGCCGCAGCGCCCACGGCGATTCGCAGCGGTCGAGATAGAGGACCTGCGTGTCGTGCAGCGTGCTCAGGTTGCAGGTCTCGCCGAGATCGGCGACGAGACGCTCCAGAATCGCGTGGCGCTGACGCCTTGCGCCACTGTGCATCATCACGTCGACGCCGAGCCGTTCGAGGCGCGGGCCGATTACATACCCATTCTTCTGGCCCGGCTCACGCGCGACGAAGCCGCCCGCTTCGAGCGACTGCAACATGCGATGCAGCGAGGCCTTCGGCTGCCCGATGATGTTCGCGAGTTCCGAGAGCGAGCACGCGCCCTTCGCCGCGACGAGATGCTCGAGCACGCTGAAGGCGCGCAGCGTAGGCGTCTCGGAGCGCGCGTGGTCGTCGGGCGGCGCGCTGTCCGTCGATTCGGGCTGAATGAACGCATCGGTATCGGCTCGCGTATCCATGTTGCGCACTCACGTCGTCTGATGCCGCGCTGCCTGCGCCTGCACGCAGGTCACGGCGATCACGTGATAGATATCGTCGGTGCTGCAGCCGCGCGACAGATCGTTGGCCGGCTTTGCGAGCCCTTGCAGCAGCGGCCCGATAGCCTTGGCGCCGCCGATGCGCTCCGCGAGCTTGTAGCCGATGTTGCCCGCTTCAAGACTCGGGAAGATCAGCGTATTGGCGTGCCCCTCGATCTGTGAGTGATGCACCTTGCGCATTGCGATCTCCGCAACGATCGCGGCATCGAGCTGCACGTCGCCGTCGATGGCGAGGCCGGGGCGGGCTTCTTTTACACGCCGCGTCGCATCGATCACTTTATCGACGGCTGCATGGTGCGCGCTGCCGCTCGTCGAGAAGGACAGCATCGCGACGCGCGCATCTTCCATGAGCAGGCTGCGCGCGCTGTCGGCGGCGGCCATTGCGATTTCGGCGAGTTGCTCCGCATCGGGCTCGACGACGAGCGCGCAATCCGAAAAGATGAGGCCGCCTTTCATCGTATGAAAAGGCTCGCACAGCATCATGAGAAAGAAACTTGAAACAAGCTTGAACGACGGTCGCACGCCGATGATCTGTATTGCGTTGCGCACGACATCCGCGGTCGTGTTGACCGCGCCGGCGACTGATCCGTCCGCCTCGCCCGTTCGCACCATCAGGTTCGCGAAGCACAGCGGATCGAGCACGGCGTCGCGCGCCTGATCGGGCGTCATGCCTTTTTTCTCGCGCAGCGCGAAAAGCTCTTCCGCAAAGCGTTCGGTATGTGATGAGTGAGACGGATCGATCACGTCGATGCCTTCGAGATCGATCCCCGCGCTGTCCGCGACCTGATACGCACGCGCTCGCGCGCCCACGAGCGCGATGCGCGCAATGCCTTCCTTGTGCGCGCGTTGCGCCGCCTGAAGCACGCGCGTGTCTTCGGCTTCGGAGAGGACGATGCGCATCGGCAGGTCGCGAGCCTGATCGATGATGCGATGCATGGCTTTCATGGCGGGCTCACTGTCATGGGTTGGAAGACGCCGCTCCGGGCGCGGAGCGGCGCGGCGCTGGACTCAGACGTAGTCCTTGTATTTGTCGAGCATACGCACCGGCTTCGAGAGCGCGTCGCGGCGGAACGGATCGCCGAGTTCACGCGTGCACATGATCTCGATGATCGTCGTCTTGCCGTGATTCATCTGCAGATCGATGGCCTTCTTCAGCGCCGGGCCGACGTCCTCCAGCTTGTCGACGACGATGCCTTGCGCGCCCATCGCCTTCGCGATCTCGGCGAAGCTCTGGTTGTCGAGCTCGCCCGCAACGAAGCGGCGATTGTAGAAGTCCACCTGATTCTTCTTCTCGGCGCCCCACTGACGGTTATGGAACACGACCGCCGTCACGGGAATGTTGTGCCGCACGCAGGTCATGGTTTCCATCAGGCTCATGCCCCAGGCGCCATCGCCCGCATACGAGACGGCCGGACGATGCGGCGCCGCGACCTTCGCGCCGATGATCGTCGGGAACGCATAGCCGCAATTGCCCCAGCTCATCGCCGCAAAGAAGCTGCGCGGCTTGTTGAAGCGCAGATAGCTGTTGGCGACCGAGTTGATGTTGCCGATGTCGGTGGACACCATCACGTCTTCGGGCATCGCCTTCTCGAGTTCGCGCAACACCTGCCGCGGATGCAGATACTGGCCGCCGCTGAACGGCTTCTCGTTCTTCTGCTCCTCGATCATGTCGAGGCTGTACGGATCGCGCTCGTGCGTCCATTCGTCGAGTTCTTTTTCCCATGCGGCCTTTTCGGAAGCGATGGTCTTCGCGCGGGCGTCCTTGGTGGCGTCGCAGTCGAGCTTGCGATCCGCGAGACGTTGCGTGAGCGCGATGGCCGTCGCCTTCGCATCGCCGCAAATGCCGACGGAAATCTTCTTCACGAGGCCGAGCATCTTGTGGTCGGCGTCGATCTGGATGACCTTCGCGTCCTTCGGCCAGTAGTCGAGGCCGTGCTGCGGCAGCGTGCCGAAAGGCCCGAGACGCGAGCCGAGCGCGATCACGACGTCGGCCTGGCTCAGGAGCTTCATCGCGGCCTTCGAGCCCTGATAACCGAGCGGGCCGCACCACAGCGGATGATTCGCCGGAAACGAGTCGTTATGCAGATAGCTGTTGACCACAGGCGCGCCGAGACGCTCGGCGAGCGCCTTGCATTCCTCGATGGCATCGGACATGACCACGCCGCCGCCCGAGATGATCACGGGGAATTTCGCTTCGGCGAGCAGATCGGCGGCTTCATTCAGGCTCTGGTCGCCGCCGGGGCCGCGATCGAGACGCTGAGGCTTCGGGATCTCGACCTTGACCTGGCCGTAGAAGTAGTCGCGCGGAATGTTGAGTTGCGTCGGGCCCATTTCCGACATCGCGCGGTCGAAGCAGCGCGCGGTGAATTCGGCCATGCGCGCCGGGTGGGTGACGTGGCCCTGGTATTTCGTGAATTCCTGGAACATCGGCAACTGCTTTGCCTCCTGGAAACCGCCGAGGCCGATGCCCATCGTGCCCGCTTCCGGCGTGACGATCACGACCGGGCTGTGGGCCCAGTACGCCGCCGCGATCGCCGTCACGCAATTGCTGATGCCCGGGCCGTTCTGGCCGATCACGACACCGTGACGGCCCGACACGCGCGAATAGCCGTCCGCCATGTGGCCCGCACCTTGTTCATGCACGACCGGAATCAGGCGGATGCCGGCGGGCGCAAAAATGTCCATCGCGTCCATGAAGGCCGAACCCATGATGCCGAACATCTCGGTCACGCCATTGGCGGCGAGCGTCTCGACGAAGGCTTCGGATGGGGTCATCGCCTGCGGACCGGTGGGCGCCGCGCTGGCGGCGAGAGTGGTCTGGGAAGGACGGGCTTGGTCGTGCTCGCTCATGAGTGTCTCCGTTGAGATAAACGGAACGTATTGTTCCGGAATATGTATCTTGGAGACATCGTAGGACGGGCTGATTTCGCCGTCAATCCTTTTCTCAAATAAATGGAATGTTTTGTCTCTAAAAAATTCGGAATTTTAGAGTGGGCTGACGGTGCGACCGCCGCCGGGGCTCGCGTGACGGGCGTCTCGGCGGGAAGAGGGAATTAGCGCGCCACTGGATGATGGCGCGCCATGAGCGACAGGCCATCGGAGGCATCCATGAGCGTGGCGAGCTTCACGGCGGTTTCGCGCAATTGCGGCACCGCCTGGAGCAAGTCGTTGAGATTGGCGCGGGCGGTCGGTGCATGCGCGGCGAGACACGCCAGCACCCGCCCGGTCGCGGTTTCGGTGATGGGAACCGCGACGGCGACCATCCCCAGCACGAACTCCTCGTTATCGATGCCGATGCCACGCGCGGCGAGCCGGTCGAGTTCTGTTTCGAGCAAGGTGCGATCGGTGAGCGTGCGATGCGTCCTCTTCGTGAGCGTGAGCCGGCCGAGGATTTGACGACGCTCGGCGAGCGGCATCTGCGAAAGGAACAACTTGCCGCTTGCGGTGCAATGCAGCGGCACTCGCATGCCGGCCTGCATATGAAGGCGCAGCGGCTCGGCCGTCTCGACGCGTTCTATATAAAGGACCGTATCGCCATCGAGCGCAGTGAGATTGCAGCTTTCGCCGATGACGTCGACGAGCGCGCGCAGGATCGAGCGGCAGCCGCGCGTGAACGAGTTATTGGCAAGCGTGGCCAGTGCGAGCTGGGCGGCGCGCGGTCCGAGTGCGATCCCGCGGTCGGTGCCGCGCGAATCGGGCATGTGCGTCACATAGCCTTGCGCCTCGAGCGAGTCGATCAGCCGCAGCAGTGTTGCTTTGGGAATGCGCACGCGCGCCGCGAGTTGCGACAGCGTGTAGGCATGGCCGGCCGCGGCCAGTTGTTCGAGTACCGCGAGCGGACGGAGCGTCCGCGCTTCATCGCCGGCATGCCCGGCGGGATCGAGATGTGTGACGTCGCGCATGAGCCGGAAACGGAACGTTTGGTTTCGAATTACGGCTACTTTACGCGCCCTTTCCCCGGATGCGCCACAATTTTCGGAATGGGCGGTTGCGTTTTTATTGTTCGCGAATGCGCCTCAAAACGTCTTGCCTAGCTCCGCTGCGGCTTCCTTGAGGCGCGGGACCATTTCCAGCGCGCGCGAGAGCGGCGTGCGCGATACCGGCGCGTGAACGGCGATCGCCGCGATGCATGAGCCGTTGGCATCGGCGATCGGCGCCGCCGCGCACACGATGCCCTGAACGAACTCCTCGTTGTCGATCGCAATTCCCTTCTTCGCGATGCGGTCGAGTTCCGCTTCGAGCATTTCCGTGTCGGTGATGGTGTTAGCGGTGTAGCGCTCGAGTTTCATCGCGCGCACGAGCGCATTGCGTTCCTCGCGCGGCTGCAACGCGAGCAGCAACTTGCCGCTCGCGCTGCACCAGACGGGCACGTGCGAACCGGGCTTCAGATCGAGCCGCAGCGGCCACGGCGCTTCCACGCGGTCGAGATACAAGACCTCGTTTTCATGCAGCATCGTGAGATTGCACGTTTCGCCGAGATCGGATACGAGCCGCGTGAGGATCGCGTGCCGTAACCGCCGCGCGCCCGCGTGCGTCATCACATTGAGGCCCAGTTGCGCGAGGCGCGGGCCGACGACATACGCGTTCTTGTCGCCGGGTTCGCGGATCACCAGTCCGCCCGCTTCGAGCGACGCGAGCATGCGGTGCAGCGAGGGCTTCGGCATGCCCATGTCGTCGGCCATGTCCGTCAGCGACACCGGGCTGCCTGCCTGCACCAGGTATTCCAGCAACGCGAAGGCTCGCAGCGTGGGTGTATCGGGCTTGTCCATCGGCATGATTTCCAGTGAATTCGTTCGACATTATTTTAAATGAGGTGCGGATCCACGCCGCTCTGGCCGTTTGGATAAAAATAAACGAAATGAATTGTTCCGGAAAAACATAGTTGCTATGCTGGAGCCTCTGCCACGGGAGACGAAGCCTCATGATGCGCGACACATGGTTGGACGAGCCGGACCGGAGCGTGTCCGTGCGCACGCTTTTCGGCATCGATACGGACCTGCACGTGCCGGCGTTCAGCACGCGCGACCCGCATGTTCCGGAAATCGACGAGGCGTATCGCTTCAATCCCGAGGTCACGCTGGCCATTCTCGCGGGCTTCGCATGTAACCGCCGCGTGATGGTGCAGGGTTTGCACGGCACCGGAAAATCGACTCATATCGAGCAGGTGGCGGCGCGGCTTAACTGGCCGTGCATGCGCGTGAATCTGGATGGCCACGTGAGCCGGCTGGATCTCGTCGGAAAGGACGCAATCGTCGTACGGGACGATGTGCAGGTCACCGAGTTTCAGGAAGGTATCGTGCCATGGGCGCTGCAACGGCCGGTCGCGCTCGTGTTCGACGAATACGACGCCGGCCGCCCCGATGTGATGTTCGTGATCCAGCGCATTCTGGAGCGCGACGGCAGCTTCACGCTGCTCGACCAGAACCGGGTGATTCAGCCGCATCGTTTCTTTCGCCTGTTCGCGACGACGAATACGATCGGCCTCGGCAATCTGAACGGCATGTATCACGGCACGCAAATGCTGAATCATGCGCAGATCGACCGCTGGAACGTGGTCGCGACCCTGAACTATCTGTCGCGTGAAGAAGAGGCGCGCATCGTGCTCGCGCGCGTGCCGCGTCTCGATGACGACGCGGGCCGGGCGCTCGTCGATTCGATGGTGAGCATGGCCGGGCTCACGCGGCGCGGCTTCGCTGCGGGCGATCTGTCGACGCTGATGTCGCCGCGTACCGTCATCAACTGGGCCGAAAACTGCGAAGTTTTCCACGACGCGAAGCTCGCGCTGCGTCTCACTTTCCTGAACAAATGCGACGAAGCGGAACGGCCGATCGTTGCGGAATATTTTCAGCGCGCGTTCGGCGAGGAACTGGACACGCCATCTCAGTGGCACGACGAGTCGGCAACGTGAACGGGCCGCGTGAACTCGCGCGACGCGATGCGTTATGCGCGGCGACCGTGCGGGCCTTGACGGGCGATGAAGCGTTGCACTATCGCGGCGGCAGGCTGTATCGCCACTTGCGGCCGGTGCCCTTCTATGCGCCGCATTTGCGCGGCGAGCGCAGGGACGAAGAAGACGTCGATTCGACACGCGGCGCCGCCGACGCGTCCGCGTTGCGCATCGCATATTCGGACGCCGCGCTGCATCGGCACATGACGCCCGATGAACCCGTCGAGCGCATGGTGTTCGACATGCTGGAGCAGTTGCGTTGTGAAACGCGCGTGCCTGTCGGCATGGAAGGCGTGAGGCGCAACGTGCGGCATCGTTTCGACGCGTGGTCGCTCGCGTGCTACGAGGCGGGCGTGCTCGACAGCGATATCGGCCTCTTGATGTACACCGTCGCTCAAATGGCCGAATCGCGCCTGTCCGGGCGCGCCGTGCTCGAAGCGACCGAAGGACTCATCGAGGCCACGCGCGCGGCGCTCGCGCCATCGCTCGGGCATGCGCTTGCGGGCATGCGGCGGCATTGCGCGGATCAACGTGCGTATGCGGTTCATGCGCTCGACGTCGCGCTAAAGATCGGCGAAATGGTGCGCGACGTGCGGCACGCGTTCGTCGAAAATAACGCTTCATCCGATGACGAGAAGGAAGAGGCCGCGCGCACGATGCTCGGCGCGTGGTTCGATATCGACGATGAAGAAGGCAACGTCGAACGGCTCGCGCTCGCCGCGAGCGGCGAGAGCACCGCGCGTGAGGCGTCGGGTGAGAACTATCGCGTGTTCACCACGCGCCACGACAAGACGATTCGCCCGGCTGCGCTGATACGCCCCGCGCTGTTGCGTGAATATCGCGAGCGTCTCGACGATCTGATCGCGGCGCGGCATATCAACGTGCCGCGTCTCGCGCGCATGCTGCAAGCGGCCATTACCGTGCCGCATCGCGACGGCTGGTCGTTCGGCGAGGAAGAAGGGCGCATCGACGGACGTCGCCTCGCGCAAGTGGTGGCGTCGCCGGATGAGCGACGCGTCTTCAGGCGCGAGCGGGAACGTCCGCATGCGGATTGCGCGGTGAGTTTTCTCATCGATTGCTCGGGTTCGATGAAGGCGAGCATCGAGCCTGTCGCGGTGATGATCGATGTGCTCGTGCGCGCACTCGGCATGGCGGGCGTCGCGACCGAAGTGCTCGGCTTCACGACCGGCGCATGGAACGGCGGCCGCGCGAAGCTCGACTGGCTCGCGAAGGGCCGGCCGAAGTATCCGGGCCGGCTCAATGAAGCGTGCAACATGATCTTCAAGGAAGGCGATGCGAGCTGGCGTGCAGCGCGCGGCGACATTGCGGCGCTGTTCAAGGCCGATCTGTTTCGCGAAGGCGTCGATGGCGAAGCGGTGGACTGGGCGTGTTCGCGACTCGCTGCGCGTGCGCAAGCGCGGCGCATCGTCGTCGTGATCTCCGATGGCAGCCCGATGGACAGCGCAACCGCACAGGCCAACGATCCGAACTATCTCGATCAGCATTTGCGCGAAGTCGTCGCGAAGCACGAGGCGGCGCGCATGGTCGAGGTGCTCGGGCTCGGCGTGGGGCTCGATCTGAGTCCGTATTACCGGCATCACTTTGCGGTGGATCTGTCCAGCGCGCCGGATATGACCTTATTCGCGAAGCTCGCTGCATGGCTCGGCGCGCGGCGCAGACACAGCACTTAGCGCGCGGTCTGTGTCGTCTGATTCGAAGAGGCCGATAAAAACGATTCGCGACGCTTCGACGTGCCGGCATCGCGTGACATGCCAGCGCTTGGCGACGACATGAATCTGCGCACAGGTGCCATCGACAAGCCGCACGAAACCTTTGGCGCGCAAGAGCCGGTCGCTGAACGACGCGCATGCGGCATTGCGCGAGCAAAAGAGGATTTCGGCCCCGTATGACCCGACAAAAGGGTCGGCCGTAGTGCCAGAAAGGGCTCATCGCCAGGGCCAGCGGCGCGCCGTGGCGCCTCCCATGAAGAGCGGCCTGGCACTAACGATGATTCCGGCGTGGCTCTAAACGGTGCGCGAAGTTAGGTGCAGTATGAGGGTACTTTCCAAGGAGTTATCGGTGGCTACTCTCGATTACGTTGCGCCGGCCCTTCGTGGTGCGTGCGCCCCATACGATCCGCTTTACGACCCGCTCGTCTCGCCCATCGGCCGTCAGGCGATGGACTATGCGCCGACCTACTGGGTCGCGACCGCCGGCGAGCCGCCCGATGACGACGGACCTTTGTCCGGCGACGCCGACGTCGATGTGCTGATCGTCGGCGCGGGATTCACAGGCCTCTCGACTGCGCTCTTTCTCGCGCGGGAGCACGGCATCCGCGCGACCGTCGTCGATGCGAACCGCACCGCGTGGGGCTGCACGAGCCGCAACGGCGGGCAAGGGCAGAACGCGAGCGGCCGTCTCTATCGCTCTCAATGGATCGAGCGATGGGGCAAGCAGACGGCGCTCAGGCTCGACGCGGAAATCCGCGAAGGCTTCGACACCTTCAAGACACTGATCGGCGAATTCGCATGCGATCCGCAGCCGGGCGGGCATCTGTACATCGCCCATCGGGCGCGCAAGATGGACTTTCTCGCGAACGAATGCAAGGTGATGCGCGATGTCTTCGGCTACGACGCGCGCATGCTGAGCGCGAAGGAAGTCGCGCAATCGTATGTCGACGATCGCGAAAACTGCGGCGCGCTGCTCGAACCCGATGGCATCGGCGTGCATCCGCTCAAGCTCGCATTCGGTTATATGCGCATGGCGCGCTCGCTCGGCGTGAAGGTGCATACGAGCACGCCCGTGCTCGGCGTCGAGACGGTTCGCGGCGTGCATCACGTGCGCACGCCGCGCGGCGTGATTCGCGCGAAGGCGGTTGCCTTTGCGACCGGCGGCTATACGCGCAACGACATGCATCGCGCGCTGTCCGCGAAGATCATGCCGATTCTCTCGAACTCGCTCGTCACGCGGCCGCTCACGCAGGAAGAACTCGAATCGACCAACTTCCGCACGCATCAGGTCATCACCGATACGCGCACGCTGCGCTTTTACTATCGGCTGCTGCCGGACAATCGCGTGCAGATCGGCAGCCGCAGCGCGATCACGGGCGCGGATGCGGCGAACCCGCGGCACATGGATGTGCTCATCGAAGGCTTGCATCGCAAGTTCCCATCGCTGAAGGGCATTCGCATCGACTATTCGTGGTGGGGCTGGGTCGATGTGAGTCACGACATGATGCCGCGCGTCGCGCAGCCCGATCCGCATGAAAGCGTCTTCTACGCGGTCGGATACGGCGGCAACGGCGTGTCGTTTTCCGCGCACGCGGGGCGGCGCATGGCCGAGCGCGTCGCGGGCAAGTGGCAACGCAGCCGCGACGATCTGCCGATCTACGACTCCGCGCTCGAATATCCGAACGTGATGGGCATGGTGCGATGGAAAGGCTTCGCGCCCTTCCGCCGCGTCGGCCAACGGTTCCTCTATCACAAGTATCTGGCGCAGGACGAGAAGCGCTGAACCTTGCTGACTCTTTCGCAACGCACTGAAAACATCGACACATGAGCACTCAAACGAATCAGGATTATGTCCGGCTGCTGGAAACTTTCAACGATGCGTGGAATCGCCACGACCTCGATGCATTGATGAACTGCATGGCCGAAGAATGCGTCTTTCACGGCGTGGCCGGACCCGATGCGCTGGGCCGCACGTTCAAGGGCCGCGACGAGGTCCGCAAGGGCTTCGCGCTTGCGTGGGAAACCTTCCCCGATGCATCGTGGAAAGAGGGCGAGCATTTCGTGAGCGGCGAGCGCGGCGTATCGGAATCGACGTTTCGCGGCACGAAAGCGGACGGCTCGCGTATCGAGGCCCGCATGGTGGACGTCTTCACGTTCAGCGACGGCAAGATCGCCGTGAAGAACGCGTATCGCAAGGACCGACCGGCGCTTTGAAGCGATGTAGAGACGATCCAGTGAAATGACTCGACTCGCCGGCAACGAACCGGCGAGCGAGCCTCGAATCGACACAAGCAAAGCAGGAGACGACATGCAAGCGAACACGGAGCAAGGCGATCTCAAGTGTGGCCTCAAACAGCGCCACATGACGATGATCGCGCTGGGCGGCGTCATAGGCGCCGGACTTTTCGTCGGCAGCGGTGTGGTGATTCAGCAGGCCGGGCCCGCCGCGATTCTCTCGTTTCTCATCACAGGCGGCCTCGTGGTCCTCGTCATGCGCATGCTGGGCGAAATGGCCTGCGCGATGCCCGCTGTCGGCTCGTTCTATGAATATGCGCGCCTCGCCTTCAAGACGCAGCGCGGGCCCGGCCGGCTCGCCGGCTTCCTGACGGGCTGGATGTACTGGTACTTCTGGGTCATCGTGATCGCGCTGGAAGCGGTCGCGGGCGCGAAGCTGGTGCAGTTCTGGGTACCCGACGTGCCTGCATGGATCATCAGTCTCGTGCTGCTCGTCGTGCTCACGCTGACCAACCTCATTTCAGTCGGCAGCTATGGCGAGTTCGAGTTCTGGTTCTCGTCGATCAAGGTCGGCGCGATCATCGTGTTCCTGTTCCTCGGCGGCCTCTACGTATGCGGTTTCTGGCCGGCGTCGATGCACACGACCGATGTCGCCACGACCTTTCTCGGCCACGGCGGATTCATGCCCAAGGGCATCGGGCCGGTGATGACGGGCGCGGTCGCGGCGACAGGCTTCTACTTCGGCGCCGAGATCGTCACGATTGCAGCGGCTGAAGCGAAGGAGCCCGCGAAGGCCGTCGCGAAGGCGACCAACTCGGTCATCACGCGCGTGCTCGTGTTCTACGTCGGATCGGTGGCGCTCGTCGTCGCGCTGGTGCCCTGGAATTCGCATCAGATGGCAACGCCTTACGTGAGCGCGCTCGAAGTGATGGGCATGCCCGCCGCAGCCAACGTGATGAACGCGATCGTGCTCACCGCCGTGTTGTCCGCGCTCAATTCGGGTCTCTACGCTGCATCGCGCATGCTGTTCGCGTTGACGCGTCACGGCGATGCCCCGCTCGGCCTCGCGAAGGTCAACAAGCGCGGTGTGCCGGTGCGGGCCATTCTGCTCGGCACGGTGTTCGGTTACGTGTCCGTGGTGATGTCGTATGTCTCGCCGGATACGGTGTTCGCGTTTCTCGTCAATTCGTACGGCACGGTGGCGATCTTCGTGTACCTGCTGATCGCGTTCTCGCAATTGCGTCTGCGCGCCCGCATGACGAGCTTCGAAGCGAACGACCTGCGCGTGCGCATGTGGGGATTTCCCTATCTCACATGGCTCGCGATCTTCGGGATGACCGCGATCCTCGTCGCGATGGCTTTCATTCCCGACCAGCGCAAGCCGCTGTGGCTGGGCGTCGCGAGCCTCGGCATTCTGATCGTCGCGTATGTCGTGTTCAAGCGCGGCCGCAAGGAAGCCGAGATCGAAGACGACGCGCATTCGACCCGGCATCTGCAAACGGTCGAACGATAAGCACTGAGATGAGCGCCGGTTTGCTGCATTGCAAACCGGCTGATTTACTCTCTGAACGTCCTGGCGGTTTCTTCGGCGGTGCGACGCAGATCGGGTTCGAACGCGAGCAGTTGATCGAGCGCGACGCGTCCGACCGGCGCCTGAATGGCGATCGCCGCGCACGCGCGATTGCGATCGAGCATTACCGGCACCGCAATCGCAACGAGGCCCTGCAAATGCTCCTGGTTATTGATGGCGAGCATGCGGCGGCGCGTCAACGCGAGTTCGCGGCGCAGCGCGTCGCGATCGGTGATCGTGCGCTCCGAATACGAGCGTAGCGGCAGGCGCTCGATCATGCGCTCGCGCCGCTCCTTCGGCAGGAAACTCAGCAGCAGCTTGCCGCTTGCCGAGCAATGCAGCGGCACATGCGAGCCCGGCTGCAAATGCATGCGCAACGGCCAGCCTGTTTCCACGCGATCGACATAGACGACGTCGTTACCCGCGAGCATCGTCAGATTGCAGGTCTCACCGACGCGCGCGACGAGCTGTTCAAGCAGCGCATGACGCGCCGCTGCGGGGCCCGCGTGCATCAACACGTTGATGGCGAGCGTGCGCACGCGCGCCGAGCATTCGTAGAGCTTGTCGCTCGCGCCGCGTGTCACGAGCCATGCGTCCATCAGCTGCACGAGAATGCGATGCACGGTCTGCTTGGGCAGGCCCAATGCATCGACGAGCTCGGTCATCGAAAGCGGGCGATTCGCTTCGGCGAGCGTTTCGAGCACGCGGAACGCGCGCACAGCGGCGGCATTCGATTGGTTCGACGTCACGTTGCCTTGTCTCCGTCTTACTGGTTTGCGTTTTCCTTTTATTGTGCGTCGAAAACACCGGTTTTCGGGACTCGTGAAAGTCCCGAAAAGCTGAATTTCCGATGCTCGCGATATCGCTGCATGCGTTAGTCCAGAAAACGGGACCGCGCGATGAACACGGCTGACTAGATTGGGAAGCATCGCCAATCTTCCAACAGCCGAGGTTTATCGCATGAATCACATGGCAAGCGGCGCGACGCTCGCGCGTCCCGGCGAGAACGCGCCGAACACACAGGAACCCGATGTGGAACGCGAGGTCGCTGCGCTCGTGACGCGAGCGCGCGCCGCGCAACAGCGCTTCGAGCAAGCGGGACAGGAGACCCTCGACATCGCCGCCGCGGCTGCCGCGTGGGCGATCATGGAGCCGCAGCGCAACCGGCTGCTGGCGGAACTGGCCGTACGCGACACGGGCCTCGGCAACGCCGACGACAAGTTCCGCAAGAACCATCGCAAGACGCTCGGGCTGCTGCGCGATCTTCACGGCGTCGCGACGACAGGCGTCGTTGCGCGCGACGAGGAACGCGGCATCGTCGAGATTGCGCGTGCGGTGGGCGTGGTCGCGGCGATCACGCCATCGACGAATCCGGCCGCGACGCCCGCGAACAAGATCATCAACGCGCTCAAGTGCGGCAACGCGGTCATCGTCGCGCCTTCGCCGAAGGGCTATTCGTCGTGCGCGTTGCTCATCGGCTTCATTCACGCCGAGTTCGCGAAGGCCGGTCTCGATCCCGATCTCGTGCAGATGTTGCCGCATCCGATCGGCAAGGCGGCGACCGCTGCGTTGATGCGGCTCGCCGATCTCGTCGTCGCGACCGGCTCGCAGGCCAACGTGCGCATGGCCTATACGAGCGGGACGCCGGCATTCGGCGTAGGCGCCGGCAACGTTGCATCGATCGTCACGGCGAACGCGAATCCCGATGACGCGGCGCGCAAGATCGCCGTCTCCAAGACGTTCGACAACGCGACGAGTTGTTCGTCGGAGAACAGCGTCGTGATCGAAGACGCCATTTACGCGTGCATGCTCGATGGGTTGACGAAGCAAGGCGGCGTACTGCTCGACGCAGCGCAGAAGGCGCAATTGCAGGCGGCAATGTGGCACGACGGCAAGCTCTCCGCGCGCTGCACCGCACGCTCGGCGACGGTGATCGCGCGCGAAGCGGGCCTCGACGATATCGCCGCGCGCGCGCCGAAGTTCCTGATGGTCGAAGAGACCGGCTACGGTTCTCAGCATCCGTTCTCCGGCGAAAAGCTCTCGCCCGTGCTCGCGGTCTATCGCGCGCGCGACATCGGCGCGGCCATCGATATCGTGCGCGGCATCTACGGCTACATGGGCGCGGGCCATTCGGTCGGCGTGCATGGCGCGGACGACGCGCTCGCCGTTACGCTCGGCATGCATTTGCCGGTGGCGCGCGTGATCGTCGATCAGGCGCATTGCCTCGCGACCGGCGGCAACTTCGACAACGGCCTGCCGTTCTCGCTCTCGATGGGCTGCGGCACATGGGGCGGAAACAATTTCTCGTCGAATCTCGGCTATCGGCAGTACCTGAACGTCACGCGCGTCGCGTACCCGATAGCGGAACGCGTGCCCGAAGTCGACGCGCTTCTCGGCGACTACTTCCGGAGGGTCGGGCGATGAGCGCCGTGCCGGATCGAATCGTTGCGCCTGCCCGGTTGCCGCGCGATGCATCGACGTTGCGTGCGTTGATCGACGCGCGCGCGCAAAGCGCACCCGACAAGCCGTTTCTGCTCTCCACCGCTCGCGACGACGTGCTGACGTTCGGCGCATTGCGCGACGATTGCATCGCGCTCGAAGCACGCTTCAAGGCGGCCGGCCTGCAACGGGGCGACGTGGTGTCGGTATTCATGGGCAACGGCATCCAGACCGCGCGCCTGCTGCTCGCGACGATGTACAGCGGTCTCGTCGCCAATCCGTTGAACCTGCTGTGCCAGCCTTCGCAGTTGAGCTATATCGTCGAGCATTCGGATACGCGCATGATCTTCGTCGCGGACTATACGCACGACACGATCGTCGAAGCGATCGATGCGTTGCGGCGCGAAGGCATGGATCGCGAGATCGCGGTGGTGCGCACCACGCCGGCGTCGGGCGCAATGCCGGATATCCCGGCGCTTTCATCGCGCGCGACGCCGCTCGTGCGCGATGAAACGCCCGGCACGCGGATCGTCGCGAGCGACGCGGGCGCCATGAATTCCGGCGATACCGCGCTGCTCATGTACACGTCGGGCACGACGGGCGCGCCCAAGGGCGTGCTGCTGAGTCATCGCAGCCTGCTTGCGAACATGCGCCATATCAGCGCGGAGCATCACCTCTGCGACGACGATCGCGTGCTCGTGTCGCTGCCGCTCTATCACATCAACGGTCTCGTGGTCGCGCTGCTGACACCGCTCTGGCACGGCGGCTCGGCGGTGATGACGCCGCGCTTTTCCGCGCGCACGTTCTGGCGCGAGGCTTCGCATTCCGGCTGCACGTGGATCAATGTGGTGCCGACCATCGTCGCCTATCTGTTGAATGCCGAGGGCGAGCATGACTGCGATCTGTCGGCGCTGAAGTTCTGCCGCAGCGCATCGGCGGCGCTGCCGGCCGATCATCATCGCGCATTCGAGGCGCGCTTCGGCATCGGTGTCATCGAAACGATGGGGATGACGGAGACCGCCGCGCCGGTGTTCAGCAACCCGTATGACCCAACGATGCGAAGACTCGGCAGCATCGGTTTGCCATCGGGCGGCGAAGCGAAGATCGTCGATACCGACGGCCGTGAATGCCTGCCGCATGAAACCGGCGAACTCGTGCTGCGCGGCGAGCAGCTGATGAGCGGCTACTACAAGCGCCCAGAAGAGACACGCAATGCGTTCACCGCAGACGGGTGGCTGCGCACCGGCGACCTCGGCTATCGCGACGAAGCGGGCTTCTTCTACATCAACGGGCGCGCGAAGGAACTCATCATCAAGGGCGGCGAGAATATCGCGCCGCGCGAGATAGACGAAGCGCTCCTGCGTCATCCGGGCGTGCTCGAGGCGGCCGCGGTCGGAGTGCCCGATGCGGCGTATGGGCAGGACATCGTCGCGTACATCGTGCCGAGCGGCGGCGCCACGTCGCTCGACGTGGCGGAACTGCGCGCGCACTGCCTGCGCGAGCTCGGCCGCTATAAAACGCCGCGTGAATTCCGCTTCACCGATGCATTGCCGCGCGGCCCGTCAGGCAAGGTGCAACGCCTGAAGCTCGTTCAGGATCCGCAGCCCGCGGGATAGGCAGAAGCGGATTCACTCACACGACATTCCACATCAGATGGACTGAAGGAGACACTGTGAACAAGCATCGTCAGCGCGTGAAGACGCGCCATATCATTCTCGGCGTCATGTGCCTGATGTACTTCATTTCGTACATCGACCGGGTGAACATCGCCGTGGCGGGACCGTTGATCCGGCAGGAGATGGGTCTGACGTCCGTGCAGCTCGGCCTCGTGTTCTCCGCGTTTGCTTATCCGTACGCGGTGATGCAGATCATCGGCGGATGGCTCGCCGATCGTTTCGGGCCGAAGCTCGTGCTCACCGTGCTCTCGCTCATCTGGGGCGCGGCGACGCTCGCGACGGGCTTCGCGGGCAGCATCGGCATGCTGGTGCTGTTGCGTCTCGCGCTCGGCATCGGCGAGGGCGGCGCGTTCCCGACCGCGACGCGCGCCTTCACGTTCTGGATGCCGGTGCACGAGCGCGGCTTCGCGCAAGGCATCACGCATAGCTTCGCGCGGCTGGGCGGCGCGGTGACGCCGCCGCTCGTGCTCGCGGTGGTCGCGACGAGCGGCTGGCGCGAGGCGTTCATTCTGCTCGGTATCGCGAGCCTCGCATGGACGGCGCTGTATCTCTTCGTCTTCACCAATTCACCCGATGAGAACCGCCGCGTAACGCCCGAGGAGACCGCTGAAATCGGCTATCGCGCGGGCGAATGCGCGCGTGCGAGAAAGAACCCGACGCCGTGGCGCAAGCTGATTCATCGCATGTGGCTCGTGACGTTCGTCGACTTCTGCTACGGCTGGCTGCTGTGGGTGTATCTGACGTGGCTGCCTTCGTACCTGAAGGAATCGCGCGGCTTCGATCTGAAGCATCTCGCCCTCTTCACCGCGCTGCCGCTGCTCGCGGGCGTGATCGGCGATACGCTCGGCGGCGTGATATCGGACCGCATCTACAAGATGACGGGGCGGCTGCGGCTCGCGCGTTGCAGCATTCTGGTCGTCGGCATGGGCGGCTCGCTCGCGTTCCTCATACCGATGGTCAATGCGCCGAGTCCCATCGCGGCGGTATGGTTCCTGACCGGATCGTTCTTCTTCCTCGAGATCACGAATCCCGTGCTGTGGACCCTGCCGCTCGATATCGCGGGCAAATATGCGGGCACGGCGGGCGGCATGATGAACACGGGCTTCGGTCTCGCCGGCATGGCGTCGCCGGTGGTGTTCGGCTACCTGATCCAGGAGACGGGCAGCTACAACGTGCCGTTCACGATCTCGGCGGCATTGCTTGCGGTTGGGGCGTTCGCCGCGCTCTTCATCGATACGAGCAAGACGGTCGAAGCCGATGAAGCGCGCGAGGCGCAGAATCGTGGCGATATGGGCGTGCCCGCGTTCGCGGGCGGGGCCGGACAGTGGCATGAGTAGCGCGCGCGCCGGGTGATCGCCCGACGAATTGTGTCGATTCGGCAAGGTCCCTCTGTTACGCTCCATCGTCCTTTGACTGGCGACGAGAAGATGAGTACGGAGCATGACATCAGGGAGCGGGCGGTGTCGCTTGCCGCCGCTGCCCAGGCGGCGGCGCAGCGCGGCGACCGTGATCGGGCGCTCGCCCTGTGGCGCGAGACGATCGAGCTCGAACCGCACGAAGTGCATTACGCCATTGCATCGACGAATGATCTGGCCGGGATGGGTGAGCCGTCGCTCGCGCTCGATGTCTGCGCGCAATGGATTGCACGGAACCCGGACAACGCGCTCATTCGCGTGCAGCGCGGGATCGTCTATCTGAACAACTGTTCGGATCGCGACAGCGCGATCGAGTGCCTGGCCGAAGCACTTTTCATCGACCCGGACAATCATGATGCGCACGCGGCGCTTGCCCAGATCTATCTGTTCGCGAGTCAACCGGAGTTGATGCGCTTTCATGCGAAGCAGGCGCTCATCAGGGCCGACGGCAAGAGCGCGCTGCGTCTTCGCGGTCGGTTTCTCTCGGATCACGGCGGGGTCATCGAACAGGCCAGCTCGATGCTCGCAGCCGCACCCGGCGATGCCGACATCCGGATGATGCTCGGCAAGGCGCTCTACATGCAGTGCCGTTTCGATGAGGCGCTCGATGCGTTCAGACGTGTCGTGGAGAGCGAGCCGTCCAGAGTGGAGGCCATCGGCGCTTTAGGCGATACGCTCATTTTGCTCGGACGCGAGCAGGAAGGCTGGCGCGTGCTCGAAGGACTCGCGAGCGATGAGCATGTGCTGGCGCACTATCCGGACATCGCGCCGCATCTCGCGAAAAAATGGCGCGGCGAGCCGCTGCAAGGTAAGCGTATCCTCGTCGCGTACCATGCGGGCATAGGCGACAATCTGATGCTGGCGCGCTACGCCAGGCAACTTGCGGATGCGGGCGCGTCGGTGCATTTCGTGTGTCGGCCCGAATTGCATCGGCTGTTTCGGGATCTCGACGGCGCGCAAAGCGTCGCGTCCGGCTGGCGAACGGACGAACTGGCTCATGTCGATTACTGGGTGTTCGACTATCTGTTGCCCGCTTACCTGGGCAGGGCGGGCATGTGCGGCGCCGGGCACGGATACATCCGCACGCGGCCCGAGGCGCGCTCGCGCTGGGATGCGTACATGCAGCCCTACGAGCACAAGCTGAAGGTGGGACTGTGCTGGTTCAGCGGGCCGCATAACTTCAGCGGCATCGACCGCTTCGTGCCGGCGCGCGCGCTCGGGCCGCTGTCCTCAATCGAAGGCGTCGAGTGGTTCATCCTGCA
The DNA here is from genome assembly GCA_001544655.2 of Caballeronia turbans. GTDB lineage: Bacteria > Pseudomonadota > Gammaproteobacteria > Burkholderiales > Burkholderiaceae > Caballeronia > Caballeronia turbans. Next base: position 52,862 of record FCOD02000015.1, on the reverse strand, counting down.
GAAGAATCAGGCGAACGCGCATCTGGCGAGACAATCCGGCATCCGCGCGCACGATCTGTCATCCCAATGGGACGACTTCGCCGACACGGCCGGCCTCGTCGATCATCTCGATCTCGTGATTTCCGTGGACTCGTCGCCATTGCATCTGGCAGGCGCCCTCGGCAAGCGCGCCTGGGCGATACTTCCTGCCGCGCCGGAATGGCGCTGGGGGCGGCAAGGCGAACAAACGGCGTGGTATCCGGACATGCGCTTGTATCGGCAGGCGCGCTTGCATGAGTGGGCGCCGGTCATCACGCGGATCGGGGATGATCTGCGTGAGTTGATCGGTCGCCGGCGGGACTCCTGCGATTGAACACGCAAGAGGCGCGCTCAGATCTTCCCCTCGCGCACGCGCCGCTCCAGCCTGAACACGCCTGGCGGAACGAAGTACGTCCCGAAGCGCACGAGACCCGTGCGCTTCAGGTGACAGGTCATCTCGAAGCTCACCTGCAAGCCCGGCTCGGGCGTGTCGACCATCTCCACGTCGATCGCCCGGATGCGCGGCTCGTACTTCACGAGCGTCGCTTCCATCTGCTCCTTGAGCGCCTGCGACGACGCGGGCAGCGCCTTGTAGATGTTGGTCAGATCGGGCAGCCCGTAGTCGGGCAGATGCTTGAGCGCCCCGGCCCGCGTGTTCAGGATGCGCCGCACGTTCTGCTGCACGCTCAGGACTTCGAGCGTGCGGTCGTCGAAGTCGCTGAGCGGCTCGCCGTCGATCTGACCGAGCAGCATTTCATAGAGGGATGGACCGGCTGGCATTGTCGCTCGCTTCAGACGGCTGCTTGCACCGACTCGCCGCGATCGATGAACTCGATCGTCAGATTGCCTTGCTCGGATTGCGCGAGACGGATCTCGGCAGGCGCGGCGGCGCTCGCCATGCGTGTGAGCAATTCGCGCGAGACCGTTGGCAGGATGCGCTGATCGAGGAACGCGTCGATATTGCGGGCACCCGAATCGCGCGACAGGCACATCTCGGCGAGCGATGCGATCAGCGTCTCGTCGCACACGAGCGTCACGTCATGCTGACGCTTCAGGCGAGCCGCGATCTTCGCGATCTTCAGCCGCACGATGCGGCCGAGCGCGCTCACGTCGAGCGGCCGGTAGACGAGCGTCTGGAAGCGCGCGAGCAGCGCAGGCTGAAAGTGCTTCACGAGCGGATCATGAATGGCGTCGAGCAGCGCGGCATGCGCGATGTCGGGCGTATCGGTCGTCGCGTCGTGAATCTGTTCGCTGCCGAGGTTCGACGTCATCAGGATCACGCAGTTGCGGAAGTCGATCTCGCGGCCTTCGCCATCGCGCATCGAGCCGCGGTCGAAGACCTGATAGAACATGTCGAGCACATCGCGATGCGCTTTCTCGACTTCATCGAGCAGCACGACGCTATAAGGGCGCTGGCGCACGGCTTCGGTGAGAACGCCGCCGCGCCCGTAGCCGACGTAACCCGGCGGCGAGCCCTTCAACTGCGATACCGTGTGCGCTTCCTGATACTCCGACATGTTGATCGTCGTGAGCGCGGCCTGGCCGCCGAAGAGCACATCGGCGAGCGCGAGTGCCGTCTCGGTCTTGCCAACGCCCGATGTTCCTGTCAGCAGGAACACGCCGAGCGGCGCATGCTCGCTCTTGAGTCCCGCCTTCGCGGTGCGCAGGCTTTGCGCAAGCATGCCGAGCGCGTCGTCTTGCGCGACCACGCGCTTTTGCAACTGGTCCTCGAGCGTGAGCAAGTTCAGCAGTTCGTCTTCAACGAGATTGCCGACCGGCACACCGGTCCATTCGGCGACCACGCGCGCGATGGCTTGCGCATCGACATCGGCGAAGATCAGCGGCGTCTTGCCCTGTGCTTCGGCGAGCGCGCTCTTGGCGGCGGCAAAGGCGTGGGCGTCGGGCTTTGTCGCACCGTCGCCGCGTTGTTCCAGGAGCGCGCGAACCAGCGACAGCTCACGCTCATAGCGCGCCTCGATCTCCGCGAGATCCTCGTTGGCCTGTGCGATCGCGGCTTCGAGCGCGTCGCGACGCGTGGCCGTATCGTCGATGCCCGCGCGCTCGTCCGCGTCGATGGTCGCGCGTTCGAGCGCAAGCGCCGCCACGGCCGCGCGGGCGCGCTGCAATTCGGCGGGCGGCGTATCGAGACCCATGCGCACGCGCGCGGCGGCCGTGTCGATCAGATCGACGGCCTTGTCCGGCAACTGGCGCGCGGGGATGTAACGGCGCGAGAGCCTGACCGCCGCGACGAGCGCTTCGTCGCGGATATGCACGTTGTGATGCTTCGCGTATCGGGTCGCGAGGCCGCGCAGCATCAGGCAGGCGGCATCGTCGTCCGGCTCCTCGACCTTCACCATCTGGAAGCGTCGCTCCAGCGCCGCATCGCGCTCGAAGTATTCCTTGTATTCCGTCCACGTCGTCGCGGCGATCGTGCGCAGTTCGCCGCGCGCAAGCGCCGGCTTCAAGAGATTAGCCGCATCGGAACCGCCGGCCGAATTGCCCGCGCCGATCAGCGTGTGCGCTTCGTCGATGAAGAGCACGATCGGTGTCGCCGAAGCCTTTACTTCGTCGATCACGTTTTTCAGGCGCTGCTCGAACTCGCCCTTTACGCCCGCGCCGGCTTGCAGGAGACCAAGATCGAGCGTGAGGATGCGCACCTCTCGCAACAGCGACGGCACGCTGCCTTGCGCGATGCGCAGCGCGAGCCCTTCGACGAGCGCCGTCTTGCCGACGCCCGGCTCACCGACGAGGATCGGGTTGTTCTTGCGGCGGCGCACGAGCACGTCGATCATCTGCTGGATTTCGCGATCGCGGCCGAACACGGGATCGATTTCGCCGCGACGCGCTTTCTCGGTCAGATCGATGGCGAAGCGTTCGAGTGCTTCGCCTTCGGTCGAGCGTGGCGTGGGTTGAGCGGCCGCTTTCGTATCGGATGCCGGCGTGCTTGCTTCATCGGCTTCATCGTCTTCCTGCGCGGGCGCGTTCTCGCACGACGCGCGCGCGAGCCGCGGCACAAGACGTTCGATCTGCGCGCCGGACAGCGAGAAAAGCGGCCATGCGTCTTGCGTGCGCATCACGTGCGGCGCGGCGATGATCGCGCGCAGCAGATGCGCCGAGCGGATCGTGCCTTCCATATCCTCACGCGAGGCGAGATTCCACGCATCCTGCAGCACGCTCGCGAGCTGGATGGACAGCGACGGCATGCCGCGCAGATTGCGCGGCAGACGATCGATCGCGGCGAGCAGCGCGTTCCAGATCGCATCCACGTCGATTTCATAGTGACGCAGGATCGCCGGAATATCCCCTTCGTCCGCTTCGATCAGCTTCAAGAGCCAATGCTCGACGGTGATTTCATCGGAAAGGCGCGTCTGGCACAGGCTCGCGGCCGCTTCGAGCGTGCGGGCGCAGTGCGGATTGAGCCGGCGAAGCAGATGAGTGGAGTCGCGCATTGTCATATGAAGTCCGGTGACGAGGGAATGAAAGAGGGCGTGCGGGGCTGTCGAATTTGCAGAAGAAAAAGCCAGCCCGCGAGGCGGGCTGGCTTGGACGACTCACGTCGTCATGAGGCGCTTACGCGCGCTCGTTCCACGTGTCCTTGTGGATGATGTTGCCGTCCTTGTACGACCAGGTGATCTGTTCGTAGCGCAGTTCGACTTCTTCCAGATGGTTGTGCTTCTCGTAATCCGGATTCTTGATGTCGAGCATCTTCGGACGCACGGCGACGACCTTGACGTTGTCGAGCTTGGTGTTGAAGTATTCCTTCTCCTTGCCCGCGTCGTCGATCTTGTACCACTTGATTTCGACGGACTTCAGCGTCTGGCCGCTCGTCACCGCCTTGTACAGGTACGGCGTCGATGCGTCGGTTTCCTTGGTCAGCTTGCCCGTGTTGCCATCGGTCGGGATGTGCACGCCGTGGTCGAACGCGACGATCTCGACGCTGCCTTCGCGGCTTTGCACGGTGACGGAACCCTTGATGTCGGCGCCGCCGTCATCCTTGAGCCACATGTATGCGGGAATTGCCATTTACTACTCCTCTTTGGTACTGCCAAGCGATGCCCAGGAAGAATCCTGAGCGACAAGATCCCGGAGAGAGAACCCCGGGGATTCGATTCGCGATGTTACTTCGCGGTATTGGCTTCGTCCGGCACCAGCGTGATCTCGACGCGGCGATTCTTTGCGCGGCCTTCGGGCGTGTCATTGGCGACGATCGGGCGCGTGTCGCCGTAGCCCTGCACCGCGAACTGCGTCGCCGGAATGCCCGAGGCGTCGATCAGCCAGTCGCGCAATGCCGCCGCGCGCGCGTTCGATAGTCTCAGATTGCTGGCGGCATCGCCCGCGTTGTCAGTGTGCCCCGCGACGAGTATCCGCTTGCCGGGATGAGCCTTGATCATTTCGAGGGCCGCGACGAGCGCACGCGTCGAGCCGGGCTTCAACTGCGCCTTGCCGCTGTCGAAGAGCGACATGCTGTCGAGCGTCACCACGGCGGGCGGCGGAGGCGGCGGCTGATAGCTTGCGATTGCCGCATTCAAGGCCGGCAGCAGTTGCGCGCCGTGATACAGGCCGAACGATAAGTTGAGCGGCTCACCGGTGCGGGCGTTGCGATCCAGTTCGTCGCGATCGGCGGCGAGCGAGCGCAGCGCATCGCGCCGGGCGGCGTCGCGATCCGGCGTGATGGACGCGTAGCGATCCAGGTCCGCATGGACGCGATCGAGCAATTCCGTGTTGTGGCGACCCGCGCCGAGAAACGCGGCGCTGGCGGCGAGCGCGGCGATGCCGATCGCGTGCGCGAAGGCGGCGACGCGCGGCGACATGGCGGCGCGGCGCGGCATCGCTTCGAGCAGCGATTGCGGCAGCGGCCACGGCGCGGGCGTTGCATCGAGGTTCGCGGGCGCAATGCGCGTCTGCAATTGAACGTCTTGCTCCCACGGCCTGGACGCATCGCTCGCGGGTCCGCAATCGATCCAGCCCGCGCCGTGAAGCGCCCAGGGCGCGGCCGGCTGACGCGGATCGGTGAGCGTGCCGAAGACCACACGCTGCGTCCAGCCGACGATCGACGCCAGCGCGGCGGCATGGACGGCCGTGTAGCGATCTCCGGCGTGGCGCGAGGCCTCGCTTTCCGCATTCCGGATGACGGCTTCGAAGCGCCCCGCGTCGATGATCGGCGCGCCGGCCGACGCGCTGTGCCATTGGCGCGTGAGGTTCGCATCGCGTGGCGACAGGTTCGTCAGGCGCTGATAGACGGCGATGTAACCCGGCAGGCGCGTGCTGACGATGCGCGAGGCATCGGCGAGCGCCTGACGCGCCACGCGCAGGCGTTGTGAGAGCGCGTCCGCGTCGGCGTGGAGCGACGGCGCGATGCTCAGCACGACGCCGTCGGGCGGATGGCCGTCGCGCCATTGCCGCATCGCGAGCGCGACCTCGGGAAGATCCTGCGGACGATCCACGCGCAGCCAGATCGCGCCATCGCCGATGTACACCAGGCGCGGCTCACGCGCACCGTGATCGAAAAGCGGGGCGAGCGCATCGCCCGTGACGAGCACGAGCGGCATGCGGGCACGCAGATTCAACGGAATGTCGACGGTCGCGGCGCCCAGCGCGCGCAGGATAGGCGCGCTTCGCTTGCGCGCACGTGCGAGTTGCCGCGTGCGCCAGGCGATGAAGGCGGCCGCGGCGATCACGATGCCGGCCGCGCAAGGCCAGTTCCATTCCTTGCCGAACGGCTGCACGAACCAAAGCACGGCGAGCGCGAGAAGCGCTGCGAGCACGACGATCGTGCGCGCCGGATAACCCAACCTTGGCATGTTGCTCACGGCTTGACGGCGTGGGGAATCAACGCGGCGAGTTGCACATCGAGCGCGATGTGCCAGATCGTCCACGTCACGAGCGCGACGGCGCAGCCGAGTCCGGCGATAGCCCACGGCGAGACGCGCCGCAACCAGTCGCCGAAGCGCCGGCCCAGCTGATCGATGACGAGCGAGCGCTCGCCTTCGGGGCGAAGGCGCCCGATCAGCGTATTCAGCTCGGCGATGAGCGCCTGCCGCTCGTTTTCACCGTGAACCGCGTATCGGCCGAGAAATCCCAGGCCGAGAATGGCTGCATAGGATTCGAGCAGATCGACCTCGGGCGCACGCTCGCGCATGCGGAACTCGAGCCGCTCGAACACGCGCTCGCCGCCATCGTGCTGCTTGAATTTCTCGACCTGCAAAGGCTGTGCGGACCATAGCGGCTTGTCGTGGTCGGAGAGGTGCAGCAGAGCGGTTTCGTCGAGCAGCGCGCATTGCGCCTTCACGGCATCGTCGCACACGTCTTCCGGATAACCGCGGCGTTCGAGCGCAGCGCTCAGTTCCGCAACCATCGACGCGCAACGCGCGCGCAACGCAGTGAAATCCCCCGCCCTGCCGCCGGTGGACAGATTCGCGACGAAGAGCGCCGTGTCGCGGAGCAGATCGCGCATGCCGCTCACATGGGCCGGTGCGATACCCGGCGCCGGTTCGACGAGGCCGGGATGAGCGGGAGATGTGGACAGCATGTTCATGAGCGCAGCACCGCGTAGAGTTCGAGCGAGACGTCCGGCACCGAGGTCGGCAGATAAACCTGACATGCGCGCGCGGCCAGCATGCGCGCGTGCGCCGGACTCGCGGCATCGAGCGCGAAGTACTGGTTGTCGAGCCGCACGGGAATCGCCGCCGGCACGCGCTGAACGGCCTTCAGCGGGATGCCCGCGAGCGCGGAATTGACGATGTGATCGACCTCGTCGGGCGCGCCGATCTTGCACAGGCGCGGGATTCGCTCGATGAGTTCGAAGGCGGGCAGCGTCGAGTTGACCGACAGATACCAGTCGGCGGCGCCGTCGGCGATGCGCGTGTCGAGAATCTTGCCGCTCCACGTCGTCGCGTTGTCGTGCGCGAGATCGATCGGCACGACGCGCGACGGAATGATCGCGTCCAGCAGATTGCGGATCATCGATTCGAGCTCCGCGAACACTTCGTCCGCGCGCACGTGATCGTAGGCGGGGATATCCGTGAGCTGTGCGCTCGTGGAGAACGTCATCAACGCGCTGGCGAGCTCGGCCAGAACCGAATACAGCCGCTCGGGCGGCAGGTTCGGATTCGACGCGAGGAACCGCAGCTTCGGCCACGCCGCATGAATGCAGTGCAGGAGCCAGAACAGTTGCACGTCGGCCACGCCGTATTCGGCGACCTGTTCGATGCGTTCGCTGCGTCGTGCGCCGAGCGCAAGGCTCTTCGCCAGCAGGATGTCGGCTATCCGGCCGATGCGCTCGACATGCAGCGTATGCGCGCTCAACGACAGGCAAGGGGGCACGTAGCGCCGGTCGAGCTGGAACTGTCCGCTCGTCGAACGCGTCAGGCGCGCGATGGCGCAAACGGTGTCATCGGCATGTGGCTCGAAGTCGAGAAGCAGGCGCACGGCGTGCCGCTCCGCGGCGATCTCGGTTTCGTCCGTGCCGTTCAGGTCGACCACCTTGACGAATTCGCGATAGGCGCGGCGCGGCCGCGTGAGCGCCGTTTCGTCCATGCGGCAGTTATTGCCATTGGCGTCGGGCAAAGCGAGCGCGGCCAGCACGGTCACACTTTGCCGTTCGGCGCTCACGCCTTGCGTGAGATCGCGCGCGGGCGGCAGCGCCTGCGCGAGCGACGTGTCGATGGGCGTGCCGTCGGGAAAACGCAGCCTGAGCCGCGACAGCTTGAAGCGGCCGGCGGCGAGTGCGTCTTCGTCTACCTCGACGTCGAGCGTTCCCCAAGGTTGCGCGAGCGCGGCCGTCGTGAACTGGCGCAAGGCGAATTCCGTCCACCGCTCCTGCTGCTGAAAATGCTGCTGCGTGAGAATCAGGCCTTCGTGCCAGAGCGGTTTATCGATCCGCATATGTGTATTTGGGTGAGGCTATTCGTCTATATCGGGGAGGGGATTCTATATTCCACCATTTAATTCGTATACCTACTCGTTAAAAAACCTTGATTGCCGATCAGGGAATATGAAATCGCTTGATAACAACAACTTGCCACCTGTCATCCTGCATACGGCTTATTTTCAAGATGGGTTGCGGTCGAGTGTGAAATGTCAATTAGTGTCGGCACCGGAGGTACGCCGCGACTTGCGAATTCGAGGGAGCGCCAGAAGAAGCGCCTGGAAATCCTTTCTCGATCAACGTCATGAGCGGGTTCTGCGCATCTGCTTTGCAGAACATACAGTCAAGATGACGATACTTTTTTAATGATGTGAAACCTGTTCTAATAGGACCCTAATGACGTTCGAACAGTCAAATTCGTAGACTGGGTTTGCTTCGCTCGGTCGGGCAGCCCCAAAAACTGCGGTCCCGCTTTCTCTATATTGAGATGCATGTCATCTATTTGATAAGGATTATTGATGGATAGCTTTCAGAGGGAGATTCCCAAGAGCCGTGTTTCGATCACGCTGGATCTGCATACCGGCGGCGCTCAAAAAAAGGTCGAATTGCCGCTCAAGCTGCTCGTCGCGGGCGACTTCAGCGCGGGACGCGAGCAGGCGCCGCTTTCCGAGCGCAAGAAGGTCAATATCGACAAGAACAACTTCGACGCGGTTCTGGCGGACTACGCGCCGGACCTGAAATTCGCCACCGAAAACACGCTCGCGAACGACGGCTCCGACATGCCGGTGAACCTCTCCTTCCGCTCGATGAAGGACTTCGAGCCGGAGCAGGTGGCCCGGCAGATCCCGGAACTGCAGGCGCTGCTCGCCGTGCGTAATCTGCTGCGCGATCTGAAGTCGAATTTGCTGGACAACGGTACGTTCCGTCGCGAGTTCGAAAAGATCCTGAAGAACAAGGAACTCTCCGACAAGCTGCGCGGCGAGCTCTCGCAGATCGCGACGGCGGCGACGCAGCCCGAAGGCCACGCCTGAGCTCCTTCAGCCTTCAACCGACAAGCTTCCCAGACAGGACAATCGATGAGTAAGAAAGAAGTCCGCGCAAGCGCCGCAGGCGAATCCGTCGTGCTCGACGCTCCGCAAGAGTCGTATGGCGACAGCGTCTATGCATCGCTGTGCAACAAGATCAACCTGAGCCCGGTGCAACAGGCGCGTCCGCTCGAGGCATTTCGCGACAACGACATGCTTTCCGAAGCGTCGGCCGACGAGCGCCTCGCGCGCGGCATGGGCGCGTTCCTCGACCTCGTCGCGCAGACGAGCAAGCCCGTGGACCGTCTCGACAAGTCGCTGCTCGATTTCTTCATCGGGCAGTTGGACCGCCAGATCAGCAAACAGCTCGATTCGGTGATGCACAACCCTGAGTTTCAGGCGCTGGAAGGCCGCTGGCGTGGCCTGAAGATGCTCGTCTCGCGCACGGATTTCCGCAAGAACGCGCGCATCGAAGTGCTGGACGTGTCGAAGGACGCGCTGATCCGCGACTTCGACGACGCGCCGGAACTGATTCAGAGCGGCCTGTATCGCCTGACCTACATCGAGGAATACGATACGCCGGGCGGCCAGCCGATCAGCGCGCTCGTCAGCGACTTCGAATTCGCCAACTCGCCGCAGGACGTGGCCTTGCTGCGCAATATCTCGAAGGTGGCGGCGGCGGCGCACATGCCGTTCATCGGTGCGGTGGGTGCGGCCTTCTTCGGCAAGAAATCGATGGAAGAAGTCGCGGCGATTCAGGACATCGGCAACTACTTCGACCGTGCCGAGTACATCAAGTGGAAGAGCTTCCGCGACACGGACGACGCACGCTACGTCGGCCTCGTGATGCCGCGCGTGCTCGGCCGCCTGCCGTACGGCAAGGACACCACGCCTGTGCGCGCCTTCAACTACGAAGAGCAGGTGAAGGGTCCGGACCACGATCGTTATCTGTGGGTGAACGCGTCTTTCGCGTTCGCGGCGAACATGACGCGCAGCTTCGTGAACAACGGCTGGTGCGTGCAGATTCGCGGTCCGCAGGCAGGCGGCAAGGTCGAGGATCTGCCGGTGCACCTGTACGATCTCGGCACCGGCGTGCAGCCGAAGATCCCGACCGAAGTGCTGATTCCCGAAACGCGTGAATTCGAATTTGCGAATCTCGGCTTCATTCCGCTCTCGTTCTACAAGAACCACGATTTCGCGTGCTTCTTCTCGGCCAACTCGACGCAAAAGCCCGCGCTGTATGAGACCAAGGAAGCGACCGCGAACAGCCGGATCAATGCGCGCCTGCCGTACATTTTCCTGCTCTCGCGCATCGCGCATTATCTGAAGCTGATTCAGCGCGAGAACATCGGTACGACGAAGGACCGGCGTCTGCTCGAACTCGAACTGAACAACTGGATCAAGAGCCTCGTCACCGAGATGAAGGATCCGGGCGACGAGTTGCAGGCGTCGCATCCGCTGCGTGAGGCGAAGGTGATGGTCGAGGACATCGAGGACAACCCCGGCTTCTTCCGCATCAAGCTCTTCATCGTGCCGCACTTCCAGGTGGAAGGCATGGACATCGGCTTGTCGCTGGTTTCGCAGATGCCCAAGGCGAAGAGCTGATTCTCGCGATAGCGCATCGTGTGAAACGCCGGGACGGCTCACGGGCCGTCCCGGCGTCGTCGTTTCAGGGCCGTCCGACGCGCGCTTCCGATCGATCGTAGAATGACTTGCGCCATGCAACGGCGCACCGACTACACAATTCGATTCGGGAGACGACATCATGCGACGTTGCAGCGCGGCATTCCTGATCTTTCCTGTTGTCATCACCTCCATGCTCGCCAGTTGCGGCGGCTCCGACGACGACAATCAACCCGCCTTTTCCAGCGCGCCGAAGATCATCATCGATTCGGACTTCAATACGATGGGCGACGACGGCCAGCTCTTCGCCATGTCGACGCAACTGATGGGCGAGGGCAAGGTCAATCTGCTCGGCCTGTGCGTCGTGACCGGCAACGACTGGCTGCTGCAGGAAGAAGCCGACGCACTGAAGGCGGTCGAGCGCATGGGCGTGCAGGACAAGGTCGGCGTCTATGCCGGCGCGAATTATCCGCTGCAATACGATGTCGCGAGCATTCGCGCGCAGCAGGCCGCGAATCCGAACGGCTACTTCGGCGCATGGATGCGTCCCGAGCCGACCAGCCAGTCGCAACTGACCGCGCCGCCGGACGGCTTCGCAACATCGGCCAAGCTGCAAAGCCAGAGCGCCGCCGACTTCATCGTCGATACGGTCAAGCGCTATCCGAACCAGGTGACGATCATCGAAGTCGGGCCGCCGACCAATCTCGCGACCGCCGTGCGCAAAGCACCGGAGATCGTTCCGCTCATCAAGGGAATCGTCTACATGGGCGGCGCGATGAACGTGCCGGGCAACGCGAACGCGGTGGGCGAACTGAACTGGTGGTTCGATCCCGTCGCGGTACGAACGCTTTTGCAGACGACGATCCCGCAGAGAGTGATTCCTCTCGACGTGACCAACACCGTGCCGCTCACCGAATCGGTCTACAACCAGATCGTCAATCCGCCGACGGGACAGACAGCGGTGACGAAGGTCTACGCGATCGCGAACGCGGGCGCATTCTCGACGAACACCGATATCTACGACACGCTGACGATCGGTTATTTCCTCGATCCGACTTACGCGACGCAGACGCAGAGCGCGTATCTCGACATCGACACGACGCCCGGCGAGGATCAGGGACATGTGAAGGTGTATCCGGACGCGCCGCAGGCCGGTGCGTCGCCGCAGAAGATCACCTACGTGACGCGCTACGACAACGATCGATTCTTCAAGTTCTATGTCGATCTGCTGACGCGGCCCGTCCCCGTCAAATTCCAGTAGCGCCAGGAGTTCAGGACCGGCGATACAAAGCGCCGGCCCTGAACAGCAAAGCATCACACTTCAAGCTGCTCCAGCACCTTGCCCTTCGTTTCGATGCCCATGTAATGCACCGCGACCGCCGCGACGAGCGGCACGACAGCGAGCGCATAGAACGCGACATTCATGTTCCCGCCCATCAGCGTCTTGCCGACGAGCGCCGGCGCGAAGATCGCCGCGATCTTGAGCCATGCACCGCCGAGGCCGCATCCGAACGCGCGGATGCTCGTCGGATAAAGCTCGGGCGTATACACATAAGCGGTGATGAAGCCGCATGCCATGAAGCCGAGCGCGAGGGCGCAGAAGGTTGCGACCACATACACCGACTGCGTGACGAACACGCCCGCGAACACGAGCGACACCGCGCACAACACGAATGACCAGTTGATGACCGGCTTGCGCCCGACCTTGTCTACGATCAGCGCGCACGTCAGCGAGCCGATCACGCCGAGCACGGAAGCCGCCACCGCCAGATTCAGCGCGAGTTGCAACGGCGCGTGATAGACGGTCTTGTAGATCGTCGGCAGCCACGTCGAGAGGCCGTACTGGAGCACGCCGCACGTCATCCACAAGAGCGCGACCGCGATCGTGCGCTTGAGATACGCCGGTCCGATCAGATCCAGGCGGCGGCGCTTCGGATGACGGTTCGCCATCGCTTCGAAATCGGCGAGATTGCCGAGCGGCGGCAGCGGCTGCTTCACGGTGGCTTCGAATGCGCAGAGCGCGTCGCCGGCTTCGCTCATGCGGCCGCGTTCGCCGAGCCAGCGCGGCGATTCCGGCACCAGCGCGCGCAGCAGGAAGAAGAGCACGAGCGGCCCGCCTCCGATGAAGTACATCGCTTCCCAGCCGAAGCGCGGCACGACCCATGCGCCGAGCGCGTTCGATGCGAGCAGGCCGATCGGGAACACGATCTCGTAGAGCAGCACGAAACGGCCGCGCCCATGGGCACGCGTGATCTCGTTGATGTAAGTCGCCGCGACGGGCAATTCGCCGCCAAGCCCGAGTCCCTGCACGATCCGTAACGCGACGAATACCGCGAACGAAGGCGCGAAGCCGCACGCGATGCTCGTCAGGCCGATGATGCCCGAGCTCCACGCGATGGAACGCACGCGTCCATAACGTTCCGCGAGCGACGGGAAGAGGAACGCGCCGATCAGTTGCCCGATCGATCCCGACGCGATCAGAAAGCCGACCTGCCCCGGCGTCAGCCCCCACTTCTGGATGAGCAGCGGCAGCGTCGCCGCGATGACGATGACATCGAAGCCATCGAAGAAAGTTGCCGCGCCGATCAGAATACGTGCGCGCACCTGCATCGCGTTGGCGGGCAGCCGCTCGATGCGCGCGATGATCGATCCCTTCGTGACCGCGTGAGCGGCAGTGGCCGCGTCGGCGACTGTCGTGGCGGTGCCGCCGTGTTGAACCGCCGTATTGCCCATGCTCCTCATGCCTGCTCCCGTCCGTGTGTTATGCGAGTGCCTTCGCCGTGTCCGCGAGCGCCGCGATATCGACCGCGCGCCCCTGGCTCATCCATTTCTTCGCGACCTTCAGATCGCGCGTCGCGTTGATCGCGATCACGCCGCGCAATGCATCGCCATCCAAGAAGAACAGCGATGCGCGACGCGCGTCCAGATCGCCGCGCACGATGGGCACGGCGCCCGGCGGAACGTCGCCGAGAATCTGCAGGTTCACGTCGTACTGATCCGACCAGAACCACGGAATCTCGGCATACGGCGTGCGCACGCCGAGCACCGCGCGCGCCGTCGCGATTGCCTGGTTCTGCGCGTTCGCCCATGATTCGAGGCGCACGCGGCGCTTGAGCCACGCGTTCGGATGATTGGCGACATCGCCGCACGCGAACACGTGCGCATCGTTCGTCGCACCGAATTCATCGACGACGATGCCGTCGTTCACGTCGATGCCCGCGCGCTCCGCGATTCCCGTATGCGGCGTCAGTCCGATGCCCGCGACCGCGAAATCGGCCTCTACGGTCGTGCCGTCGGCGAGTTGCGCGCGCACGCCGTCGCCATAGTCGTCGAGCGACACGAGCGATGCATTCAGCCGCACATCGACGCCGTTATCGCGATGCAGCTTCAACAGGAAATCAGACACGCTTTCAGGCACGGAACGTCCGCACAGACGCGGCGCGCCTTCGACGACCGTGACATCGACGCCGAGCTTCTTCGCAGTCGCCGCGACTTCCAGGCCGATCCATCCGCCGCCGATCACGAGCAAGCGCTTGCTATGGCTTTCGCGCAGGCGCTTGCCGATGAGCATTGCATCGTCGAGCGTGCGCAGATAGGCGAGATGCGAGGTCTGCACGAGCGAGGCCGGCAGCCGCCGCGCCGCCCCGCCGGTCGCGATGACGAGGCGGTCGTAGTGCACTTCGCGTCCGCTCGCGGTGCGCACGATGCGCGCGTCGCGATCGATCGATTCCGCGCATTCCGGCTGCCACGCTTCGACGTTCAGTGCGGCGAACGCGTCGTGATCGACGAGCCGCACGGTGTCGATATCGGCATCGCCTGCGAGCACGGCCTTCGACAGCGGCGGCCGCTCATAGGGAAGATGAATCTCGTCGGCGACCATCACGAGGCGGCCATCGAAGCCTTCCTTGCGCAGCGTCTTCACAATCCATCCCGCCGCCTGGCCGCCGCCGATCACCACGACCGTTTGGAGATCAGCCATTTTTGCGCTCCGTCATGAACTTGCCTTCCGGCGCCTTCGCGTCTTTCTGGCGGCGCGTGTTGCCGTCGAGACCGCCATCGACGGCCCACTCCGCGAACACGGTCGGGCCAGGCTCGAAATCGCGCGGTTGCCATTCGGGCGTGAGTACGTCTTCATCGGCGTAATACTCGATGAGACCGCCCGCCGGATTCTTGAAGTACCAGAAATACGCCGACGAAACCGGATGACGTCCCGGCCCGAGCTGCGTCGTCCAGCCGCAGCGGCTGATGTGCAGGCCGCCGCCGAAGACCTCGTGGATATCGCGCACGGTGAACGCGACGTGATTCAGGCCGCGCTTGCCATCGGGCAATTGCAGAAGAAACAGATCGTGATGACCGCCGTGCGGCGCGCAGCGCATGAACGCGCCGCGGCCCGGATAACGATCCGAGGTCTCGAAGCCGAGCAGTTCGTGATAGAACTTCTCCTGCTCCGCGACGCAGTTCGTGAAGAACACGACATGCCCCACTTCCACCGGCTCCGCGCGCTCGTAGACAGGACTCGGCGTATCGACGCGCAAGGTTTGTCCCCACACGTTCGAGGGCGAGCCCTTCACGTCGATGTCGCGTTTCTTCGTGACTTCGACGCGTATCGCCATGCCGTTCGGGTCGATGCAGCCAATTGCGTCATCCGCTTCGAAGTGGCCGGGCTGGCCCGCGAAGCGTTGGCGCAGTGCGTCGAGTTCTTCGCGCGTCGCGACGGCCCACGTGACTTCGCGCAGCGTCGGACCCGCTTCGAAGGCGGGCGCAAGCGCGGGGTCATCGGCAAAGGCGAGCAGCACTTCGCAGCCGTTCAGGGTTTCGAAACGCGCGCGGGTTTCATCATGCGCGACTTCCTTCAGGCCCCAGTCGGCGAAGAAGCGCCGGCAGGTGTCGAGGTCCGTCACGCCGTAAGTGATGCGTTCAATGCCAAGAATCGTCATGGCAACTCCTTCAGTTCGCCCACGGCAGCGGGGCGTCGTTCAAGCCCCAGTAGAGACTCTTCTGCTGCATGTATTCGCGCAGGCCCAGGCGGCCTTTCTCGCGTCCCATGCCGCTGTCTTTCCAGCCGCCGAAGGGCGTCGAAATGGAAAACTGCTTGTAGGTGTTGATCCAGACCGTGCCGGCGTTCAATGCACGCGCCATGTTCCATGCACGCTTGTAGTCGCGCGTCCAGATGCCTGCCGCGAGGCCGAACACGCTGTCGTTCGCCTGTTCGAGAAGCGCGGCTTCGTCGTCGAAGGGCAGGGCGGCGAGCACTGGTCCGAAGATCTCCTCCTGACACATGCGCGCGTCGTTCGTGAGACCTTCGATGATCGTCGGCAGGTAGAAGAAGCCTTTTTCGCGGCCATCGCCCGTCGGGCGTTCGCCGCCGCACAGGAGCGTGCCGCCTTCTTCGAGACCGAGCGCGACGAAGCGCTCGATGCTGTCGCGATGCTGCCCCGTGATGAGCGGGCCCATCTGCGTGTTCTCGCGCGCCGGGTCGCCGACGCGCAGCTTGCGCGCGCCATCGACGAGCCGCGCCATGAATTCGCCATACACCTTGCGTTCGACGAAAAGCCGCGAACCCGCGATGCACGATTCACCCGACGAACTGAAGATGCCGTACAGCACGCCATTGACCGCGTGATCGAGATCGGCATCGGCGCAGACGATGGTCGGCGACTTGCCGCCGAGTTCGAGCGATACGGGCATCAGCTTTTCCGCGGCGAGCCGCGCGATGCCGCGACCGACTTCCGTGCCGCCCGTGAACGCGACGTTCTTCACGAGCGGATGGCGCACGAGTGCATCGCCGATCACGGAGCCCTTGCCCGGCAACACACTGACGACGCCCTTGGGCACCCCCGCTTCCTCGCAGATGCGCGCAAGCGCCAGCGACGCGAGCGGCGTCACTTCGGCGGGCTTCAGCACGACGGCGTTGCCGGCGGCGAGCGCGGGCGCGAGCTTCTGCGCGTCGGAAGCGATCGGCGAATTCCACGGCGTGATCGCCGCGACGACGCCGAGCGGCTCGTGCACGCTCATCGTCAGATAGTCGCCGCGCGAGGGCGTGAGTTCTTCTTCGAGCGTTTCGAGGCACGACGCGAAGTAGCGGAACGTGTTCGCCGCGCTCGTGACGAGGGCGCGCGTTTCGCTGACCGGCTTGCCGTTGTCGCGCCGCTGCAAGTGCGCGAGCGCTTCGTGACGCGCTTCGATCAGGCCGGCGATGCGATGCAGAACGGCCGCCCGCTGATGCGGCTTCAGGCCGGCCCAGTCCGCCTTCCTCCAGGCGCGATCCGCGATCTCGACGGCTTCGCGCGCATCGTCGGCATTCGCCGTGCTGATTTCCGTGTTGACGGTCTGATCGGCGGGATAGATGCTCGCGTACGGATTGCCGCGTCCTTTGCGCCATTCGCCGCCGAGAAAGATATCGCCGGAGCTCACGAGCGAAGTGTCGGGATGATTCATCGTTCAAAACTCCTTCAGATGACGCAGCGCGCGGCGCGATTGCGCAACGCACGGATCGCGCTGAACGCGGTGAGCGCGGATGTCTTGGGATTCGACGGCAGCGGCTTGCCGCACATTTCGAGCGACATCTCGCCGAACGCGCCGCGCGCGACGATGCGATGCACGTTGCGCTCGACAGCCGGATCGGCGATCAGTCTCACGCGCGTGCCGTCGAGGCCGAGGCCGGCTAGCGCGATGGTCGCCGCGACGTTCGCATTCTTCGGATAGAGCCGTGCGGCGTCGCGCGCGGTCCCTTCGAAAATGACCTGTTCCGCGGTCAGCGACTTCAGATCGCACACGCTTTCGGCGGGCGTGCCGAGCCAGCCGAGCGGCGGTTTGCGGCCGGTGTACTGCACGTCGTCGAGGCCGCCTTCCTTCGCCGCGGCGAGCGCATCGACGCCGCCGATCGCGCCCGACAACAGCGTGATCGTGGCCGCGCCTTCATCGGCGGCGCGGGAGAGCGCATCGAGCAGGCCGGCTTCGGACAGCGCGCCGATCGACGCGACCGCGCAATCCGTGCCCGACTTCAAAAGCGGCACGACGTGATCGACGAGCGCCGCGTGTCCCGCGCATTCGAGCGCGAACTCGGGATGGCTCGCGAGCGACTCGACGTGCGAGACGACATCGACCCGGTCGCCGAGCACCGAGCGCACGTGCGCGCGATCGCGCTGCGGCACGATCACATGCGAGATGCGCACGAGCGGATCGTTTTCGAGCGCCTGAAACACCGCCGAGCCGATCGCGCCGAAGCCGATCATCGCGATATCGAGCGCATGCGGCGCGTGACGTGGATCACGCATATTCCGGCTCCTTCGGTTCTTCCCTCTTCACCGGCGGGCCGGCGAACGCGGTCGCGAACGAGCCGACCGACAGCATGTCCACTTCGATGAGCACCGGACCGTCGATGGCGAGCCCTTCGCGCACGATGTCATCGGCCTGATTGAGCGACGTGATGCGGCGATGCGTGAGTCCGAGGCTCGCGCAGAACTGCGCGAAATCCGGCTGATGCAGATCGACGAACATGCGGCGTCCGCCGTACTGCGCGTCCTGAATGTTGCGGATGACGCCATAGCATTGATCGTTCATCAGCACGATCATCACGTTGGCTTTTTCCTGCACGGCCGTGGCGAGTTCGCCGACATTGACCATGAGTCCGCCATCGCCGACGAGCGCGACGGTCTTTTTCGCCGCGCCCGAAAGCGCCGCGCCGATCGCCATCTGCATGCCCTGGCCGATGCCGCCGCCGAGCGCATGCACGCCCGCGCGCGGATTGAAGATCTTGAGCAGGCGATTGCCCCACGTGCTGTTCGAGATCGTGACGTCGCGCACCCAGTTGTAATCGCGGCCGACCGCGCGTTGCAGGGAATCGACGAGGCGCTTGTACGGTCCCAGCCCCTTCGATACTTCCGCGACCGCCGTTTCGCGCGCGGCGGCGAGATCGCCCGCGAACGCCGGATCGACACGGATGCGGCCTTCGAGCAGCGTCGCGAGTTCGTCCAGCACGCGCGATGCATCGCCATGCACGAACAGTTCGTTGCGATAGCCGCGGCTGTCGGCGAGCGCATCGGCGTCGATGCGATAGAGCGGTTGCGGCAGCGCGAGCTTGTACTTCAGCGTTTCGTTGCCCCGCAGACGGGAGCCGACGACGACGAGCGCATCGCACGTCTTGTAGAACGCTTCGACCGACGGATGCACGTTGAACGCGCCGAGCGTCGCCGGATGATCTTCGGGCAGCACGCCGCGCCCCTGCACGCTCGTCACCACGCCGAAGCCGAGCTTGACCAGCCGCTCGACCGCGCTGCGCGCATGACGCGTGCCGCCGCCGAGCCACAGCAGCGGGCGCCTGGCGTTCGTCAACGCATCGGCGAGCTGCTTCACGCGCAGGCTGTCGTGCGTGAGCGTGCCGACGTGCGGCGCGGCCAGATCGGCGGGCCATTCGATTGCGGCGGCCTGGATGTCGATCGGAATCTCGACGCTCACCGGACCGGCCGGCGCAGTCAGCGCGACGCGCACGGCTTCGCGGATCGTCGGCAGTGCGGTTTCGACCGTGCGCACGCGGAACGCGGCCTTCGAGATGGATTGCAGCATCGTCAGTTGATCGGGCGCTTCGTGGATATACGCGAGATCCCGATCGAGATATTCGGTTTCGATCTGCCCCGTGATGTGCAGCAGCGCCGTGCCCGCGGTCAGGGCTTCGACCATTGCGCCGGCCGCGTTGCCGGCGGCGGTGCCCGTCGACGTGAATGCGACGCCCAGTTCGCCCGAGACACGCGCGAGGCCGTCGGCCATGTTCAACGCGCCCGCTTCGCCGCGTGCGCCCACATAGCGGATATTGCCGCGGCGGCCGATCGCATCGAGAATCGGCATGTTGTGAATCGAGATCACGCCGAACGCCGTGCGCACGCCGCATTGTTCGAGAAACGCGGCGATCAGTTCGCCGACCGTGGTTTTTTCAGACATGACGAGCAAAGCCTCCGGAAACATCGATATGGCTGCCGGTCGTGTAGGACGACAGCGTTGTTGCGAGATAGAAGAGCGCCTGAGCCGCTTCTTCGGGCAGGCCGAAGCGGCCGAGCGGAATGTTTTTCTTGCGCGCGAGCTCGCCGGTCCATTCCTGCCAGCTCTGGCGCGGGTCTTGTGCTTGCTGGAGATAATCCTGGTAACGCCGCTTCCACTGCCCCGATTCGACGATGCCGATCAGAATCGAATTCACGCGGATGCGTTGCGGCGCGAGTTCCGTCGCGAGCGATTTCACGAGGCTCAGCACGCCTGCGCGCGCCGACGAGGTCGCGACCATGTGCGGTTCCGGCTGCAACGCGAGCAGCGAATTCACGCAGACGATCGCGGGCGCGGGCGCGTCTTCGAGCATCGGCAGAAAGGCGCGCGTCGGGCGGATGATGCTGAAGTACTTCAGCTCCAGTTCGTCGCGCCAGGCGTCGTCGGCCGTATCGGCGAAGGTGGACACGCGGCCTTGTCCCGCGTTGTTCACGAGCATGTCGACGCGGCCGAAACGCGCCTCGATGCGTGAGGCGAAGGCGTTCACGTGGTTCTCATCGAGCACATTGCAACGTGCAGCGAGCAATTGCGCTTGCGGGAATTCTGTCGCGAGCGCGGCTTGCGCGGCTTCGAGGCGTTCGGCGTCGCGTCCGCAAATGGCGACCGATGCGCCCGCCTGCAAAAACAGGCGCGCCGTCGCGAAGCCGATGCCCGACGAACCGCCGGTGACAACGGCGACCTGCCCTGAAAGATCGATCTGAATCATTGCAACCCCAGAGACTTCATGTATCGGCTCGATGCACTTGCGCGCGCGGCCGGGCGATAGTTGAGACGCAGCGAGAGCGCATCGGCGGCCTCGCGTACCTTGTCGATGAGGCCGCTTTCGAGCAATGCGGCATCGATTTCCGGACGCGGGATCGTCGTCGTGATGACGGCGACGATGCGTCCCGTGTCGTTGCGAACCGGCGCGGTGACGACCGAAATGCCGCGCTCGAACGACGATTGGCTCGTCGCGTAGCCGCGTTCGGCGTCTTCCTTCACGCGCTCGAACAGTTCTTCCACGGTTTCGGGCGTCGACTTCGTGAAGCGCTCGAGATGCTGTTCGGGATACAGCGCGCGCAATTCATCGAGCGACAGATCGCCCATCAGAACGTGACCGTGCGTCGTCGCATGCGCCGGCAGGCGCGTGCCGACGTTCACCTTCACCGAACTGAAGATCGGCGCGTGACTCTGCGCCTTGGCGACGAAGACGACATCGCGGCCATCGCGAATCAGGATGTGACTCGTGAGACCGGTCGCATCGCGCAGCGCCTCGATGATCGGCAGGCCGAGATCGGTCAGTTCGAGCGAGCTCAGGTATTCGAAGCCGAGGCGCAATACGGCCACGCCCAGGCGGTAGTTGCGGTCCTTGTCCGCGCGCTCCAGAAAGCCGAGCGATTCGAGCGTCTGAAGCAGCCGGAACACCGTCGTGCGCGGAATGCCGAGGCGCCGCGACAGTTCCGGCGCGCCGAGCACGGGCTCGCGCGGCGAGAACTCGGTGAGGATCTTCAGTCCGCGTTCGAGCCCCGGCACGATGTAAGTCGGTTCGCCTTTATCGGCTTCTTCCGTGGCAATGGATGTCATTGCGGTACTCCGTCTTTCATGTGACATTCGATGCCCTGGCAAAACGAGTCGATCAGCGCGGTATGGACGGCGGGAGATTCGACATAACCCGCGTGGCCGGCACGCGGAATGACCTGCAGGCCGACGTGCGCGGCCTGCGCGATCGGCGCGCACGCAGCGGGCGGCGTGATCGCGTCGTCCGCGCCCACCGCCACCGCGATGCGTCCATGAAAGCGCGCGATATCCGCTGCGAGGTCCGCGTTCGCGAGCAGATGCGTCGCTTGCGCGTAGCCTTCGGGGACGATGCGCGCCATGTTCCAGCGGACCCATTCGCGCGCGGTGTCATCGGCATATTGCGAAACCATGTTCGCGCTGCGCTCGCGTGCGAGTCCTTGCGCGCCGAGTTCGTCGAGCATCTTCAATCGTGCATCGCGCTTCGATTCACGCACTTGCTTCGAGGCCGCGCCGTAACCTGCAGCGGGCGAAATCAGCAGCAAGCCCGCCACACGCTCCGGCGCATGTGCAGCGAACGAACCCGCGATGATCGCGCCGAGCGAATGGCCGACGAGCACGCAGCGATTCACGCCGAGCGCATCGAGCCACGCGGACAACGCGTGCGCATAATCGGCCGCAACCGGCGATTCATTCGCGACGCGAGTGGACACGCCATAACCCGGCGCATCCCACGCGAGCACGCGACGCGTCGCGCCGAGCGCGTCGAGTTGCCGAACCCACGACGCCGCACCGGAGCCGATCCCGTGCAGCAGCACGACGGGCAGGGTGCGCAGATGCGACGCACCTGCCTCGCGATAACCCGTGATGCCCTGAGCGGTATCGATGTGCATGTCCGGAAAGCGCGCGAGCGTCTCGATGTTCATCGCAGTCTCAGCGCTTCAGCTTGGCCAAGGGCGAATCGGGCGGATACGTCGGCGTGATGGGCTTCGACGCGCCGAGCATCACGCACATCAGCGCGTCTTCGTCGCCGATGTTGATTTCCGTGCGATACACGCCAGGCGGCACGGAGATGAGATCGCGCTCGCCGAGCACGGCTTCCCACGTCTGTCCGTCCTTCTCGCAGATCACCTTCATCTTTCCGCGCAGCACGAAGAAAATCTCTTCGACGTCGATATGAATATGGCTCGGCCCGATGTTGCCGGCGGGAATGACCATCGTCGAAAACGTGAAGCTGCCTGCGGGGACGGTGTTCATGTCCTTCGCGACGCCCGTGCCGCCCGTGCCCACATAGCGCATCTGCGCGCGGCGATACTTCGGGTCGTAATCGGCCTGGAACTTGAGCGCGTCCCAGTCGTAGCGGCGCGTCTCGAGCCGCGCGACGCGCGAGTTCATCCATTGCTCGAAGCTCGCGTCGGCGGGCTGATCCCACGATTTACGTTCGATGTCGGCATCTGCCATTGCTTTCTCCAGGTTCTGTATAGAGCGAATCAATTCATCACGAAGCCGCCGTTGACCGGCAGCAACTGGCCCGTCACGAAGCGCGCCGCATCCGAGAGCAGGAACAGCACGGGGCCGTTCACGTCGTCGGACGTTTGCGCGCGCGTCAGTGCGCGGCCTTTGAGGTAGTACTCGTGGCGCTCGGCGGGCACGTAGGCGGTGGCTTCCACTTCGGTGAGGCCGGGCGCGATCGCGTTGACGGTCACGTTGCTCGTGCCGAACTCGCGGGCGAGCGAACGCGTCATCGCGATCACGGCGCCCTTGCTCGCGACGTAGGCGAGCAGCTTCGGCGCGCCCCACAACGCCGTATCCGATGCGATGTTCACGATCGCGCCGCGCCCCGATGCCTTCAGATGCGGCAGGCACGCGACGCTCATGAGCCACGACCCGCGCACGTTGACGTTCATCACGGCGTCCCACGTTTGCGGCGTGAGTTCATCGGCGGACTTGCCGCCCGAATTCGTGATCGCGGCGTTGTTGATGAGGCCGTCGAGGCCGCCCAGCGCTTTCACGCTTGCATCGACGAATGCGGAGATGCTCTGCGGCTCATTCAGATCGAGCGGGAAGAAGTGCGCTTCGGGCAGTTCACGCGCGAGCGCCTCGCCTTCCGCATGCAGCACATCCCCGAATGCGACGTGCGCGCCGCGCTCAACGAGCGCCCGGACGAACGCCGCGCCGAGTCCGCGAGCGCCGCCTGTGACCAGCACGCGGCGGCCGTCGAGCGCATCACGCATGAACGTGCTCCGTGTTCTTCGCAAGCGCGTCGAGGGCGGCGAGATGCTGCTGCGCACGTTGCTTCAGCATGCGGCGCACACGCGTCATGCCGACATCGTGCTGATAGAGGAACTCGTGATCGCGCGCGTTCGGCGCGAGGCTTTCGAGCACGTAGCGGTCTTGTTCCAGCACGGCCCAGTGCAGGCCTTCGAGACGATTGCGATACAGGAAACGCCACGCATCGCGTTGCCATCCCGAGACCTTGCGCGTGCGCCAGAAATAGACCTGGCAGTTGTCTTCATCGACGGGCGTGGCGAAGCCGATGATCCCGAAGTTGCCGCCCGGACCGAACTTCTTCTTGTACGGAATCGCGAGGCGCATCCACAGGCAGCCGGTTTCGCCCAGTTCGACCCAGTCGAAGTTCACGTCGCGCTGATTCACCTTCTCGAACATGAGGCCGGTTTCGGTCTTGCGCACGCGCATGTCGGCCTGCTTGTCGCCTTCGGCCATCGAGTGCGATGTCGCGTGCAGATAAGCGCCGTGCATCGGGTCCATCACGTTGTCGATCGCGTACTGGTAATTGCACTTCCAGTGGGACATGCAAAGGAAGCTCGCGTATTCATCGCCGACGAGTTCTTCGGGAAGCACGAGCGGCGCGGGTTCCTTGTTGGCGTCGTCGCCGAACCAGAGGAAGATCGCGCCCGCGCGTTCTTCGACCGGATACGACTTCACGCACTTCTGGCCTTCGAGCGGGCATGCCGACACGGCGGGCACTTTCTGCACGGTGCCGCTGCCATCGACTTCGATGCCGTGATACCAGCACGCGACGCTGCCGCCGAGATTCCAGCCGAGCGACAGGCGCGCGCCGCGATGCGGGCAGCGGTCTTCGAGCGCGTGCACTTTGCCTTCGTTGTCGCGCCAGAGGACGATCTGATCGCCGAGGCGCGTCAGGCCGATGGGCGCGTTCGCCACTTGCCAGCCAGGCGCGACGGGATACCAGTAATTGCGCAAGCCGCGATCGAGATAAGCCTGAACGGGATCGACGGCGACGGTTGTCTGCTGAGAGGACGTCATGGGAATGCTCCTTCTTTAATCGGCGAGCGTGCGCAGCTCGGTGGCGAGGCGCTCGGCGGTCCACGTCGTGCCTTCCGGCGTGCGAAAGCCGTCCTTGTTCAAGCCCGCGACCACTTGCTCCAGTTCCAGCGCGCCCGCTTCGAAGACGCGTTCGAGCGCGTCGCCGAAGTCGTTTTCGTATTGCGTCGGCTCGGCCTTGCGCGTTTGCCAGATGAAGTTCTCGGTCTGACCCGGCTTCTCGATCACGCCCTTGCCGGCGACGTTGTTCGGCTGCGGCGCGAGCCACGGCTTGAGATGCGGGTTGAAGTTCACGACTTTTTCCATGTCACGCCACCTTGATCTGGATTTCCTCGCCGGCGAGGCGCACCGAATACGTCTTCAGGTCGCGGCCGCCGGGCTCTTTCAGGCATTTGCCCGTGGGGATGTGAAACACCGCTTCGTGCAGCGGACATTCGACGGTGTCGCCATCGACGAAACCCTGCGTCAGCAGCGCGTATGCGTGCGGGCAGACGTTCTCGAGCGCATACAGCTCGTCGCCCACTTTGTAGATACCGATCTCCGCGCCGTCGTCGAGCTTGAATTCGATCGGTGCGTCTTCCGACAGATCGCCGGCATGCCCGGCGCAGCGCCATTGTTCAGACATCTTTCACCCTTCCTCTGGTTCGTCTGTGTTCCACTAAAGGAACAGCAGTTCGTGTATGGGCATTATAGGAGTGGTCTGAGCCCGGGAAAATAAAAAAGTGGATATCTAGGTGAAAACACTAGATTGCTGGTCGTTCAGGCGTTCGTCTCACGTCTGATCTGACGTATAAACGTCCGTTCGACATTGATTCGTAAGCTCTTTTTGCTACGAACGAGACGCATCCGACGTGCCTTAAGGGTCTACCCGAGGTCGTCTGAAAATTTATTGTTTTGGCGCTGCAAACCTCACTATACTTTCCATAGGCAGTACGTTGATCCATATATGGAACATAACGGGCGATCAACAAGACGCCTCCCGGACGGTGCGAAGCAGGGCCATCGGGAACCGGGATAAAGCGCAGTAACGGCGACAAGCCGCAACGGGACAGCGGGCACAGCCCGCCCTTGAACCACACGGTTAGGAGAGCGAAGGGTGAAGCACATCATTGCAGCGGGGCTCATCGGAGCCGGGGTTGCGACCGGGGCGGCCGCGCAGAGCACGGTCACGCTTTACGGCAGCCTCGATGCCGGCATCGCATATATCAACAATGTCGGCGGCCATCCGAAATGGATGGAGGAGCAGGGCAACATGCAGCCAGACCGCTGGGGCTTTCGTATCGTCGAAGATCTGGGTGGTGGCCTGAAGACGGTGGCGCAGCTGGAGAACGGCTTCTATACCAACAGCGGCAATTTCGCGAAGGCCGGCACGCTATGGAATCGTCAGGCGTATCTCGGGCTGGATCAGGAGAACGTCGGCACGCTGACGCTCGGTCATCAGACGCCGTTCAGCTTCGACATGCTCGGGCCGCTCTCCACCGCGTATCTCGCGGCGAGCTGGTATGCGTTCCATCCGGGCAACATCGACCAGCTCGCGGACACCGGCGTCGTGCCCTACGACAACTCGGTGAAATTCCGCTCGGCGAATTTCTACGGCTTTTCCGCCGGCGCAATGATGGGCCTCGGCAACACGACGAACTTCTCGACGGGCCGCAACTACGGCTTCGGCATCACGTATGCGAACGGTCCGTTCAAGGCGGCGGCCACGTATTCGAACGAGCACAATCGCACGCCGGCAATCGCGACGACCGGTCTTACGACTTTCCAGGGCCAGCCCGCCGCGACATACATGGCGGACAAGCAGGAAGTGATGGGCGCGGGCGCGTCGTATGAGATCGGCAAGTTCGTGGTGCACGGTCTTTATACGCGCGTGAAGTTGCAATCGAACGGTCAGTCGGACACGTTCCAGTCATACGATGCGGGGCTGACTTTCAAGCCGGTCGCGTGGAACTGGATTGCCGGCGGCGCGGCCACGACGACCTTCGCGGGTGGCCGCTGGACGCAGTTTGAAATCGGCGATATCTACATGTTGTCGAAATCGACGCAACTCTATGTGAACGCGCTGTACGAGCACGCGACCGGCGGTGCGAAGGCCGCGTTCTTCACGGCGGGCGTGTCGAGCACGGCGAATCAGGTCATCGTGCTAGCGGGTATTCATCACTCGTTCTGACAGCACTTTTTTCGTGGAATCAGCGTTGCCCTGGGGAGGGCGGCGCTAATCGCTAATAAACCGAAAAGAAACCGGGATCCGGCAAGAAAAAGCCAAATTCAAGCAAGCGCAGCGGTGGGATCATCCGGCGCCGGTCGATAGTTGAGCCGCGTGGAAAGCTCCATCGCAGCAGCGCAGATCATTTCGACGAGTCGCGACTTCTCATCCTCCGCACCGATGTCCGAGCGCGGCACGGTCGCGGTCACGGCCGCGACGATCGCGCCGGAATGATCGCGCACGGGTGCGGTGACGACCGATATCCCGCGCTCGAACGATGCCTCGCTCAATCCATAGCCGAGCGCCGCGCACTCCTGCACGCGTTCGAAAAGTTCGTCGACGGTCGCGGGCGTGCGCTCCGTGTACTTTTCCAGTTGCGCTTCGGGATAGAGCGCCTTTAGGGCGGCGAGCGAAAGATCGCCCATCAGCACATGTCCATGCACGGTCGCATGAGCGGGCAGCCGCGTGCCGACATGCACCTTCACCGAGCTGAACAGCGGCTCATGACTTTGCGCTTTCGCGACGAACACGACATCGCGCTGATCGCGGATCAGGAGATGCGTCGATAGACCGGTGGCATCGCGCAAACGCTCCAGAATCGGCGTGCCCAGATCGGTCAGTTCGAGCGAGTTCACGTATTCGAAACCAAGCCGCAGCACGGCGACGCCCAGCCGGAAGTTGCGGTCGCCGTTCACTCGTTCGAGAAAGCCGAGCGCTTCGAGCGTTTGCAGCAAACGGAACGTGGTCGTGCGCGGAATGCCTATGCGTCGCGACAACTCGGGCGCTCCCAGCACCGGCTCACGCGCGGAGAACTCGGCAAGGATCCGCAAGCCGCGTTCGAGGCCCGGCACGAGATAGCTGGAGCCGCCGCCGGGCGACGTGTCATCTTCCGTGGTATCAGGGGTCTCCGCCTGGATGTCTTCCTGTTTGCTTCGTCGGGCCATGTTCGGCTGTCGTTTTTGTCGTGCGATGGGCGAATCATAGCGCGAGACGATCGGCCTTCATCCGTCCGCTGCTTTCTCTACTTGTTATGACATGTTATATTGATGACGTGCGATACTTCACCGAGGCCGATTCGATGAGCTTCGAAGCAACCCTCTGGCTCTTCTGCGCGGGCATGGGTGCGAGCGCGGCGGGCGGCATGCTTGGCATGGCGAGCGGGCTGTTCATCGTGCCCATCCTCACGATGTTCTTTCATATCGACATGCATGCGGCCATCGGCACGAGCATCGTGTCCGTGATCGCATGTTCGTGCGGCGGCGCTGCGGCCTTCCTGCGCGCCGGCCTGACCAACGTGCGGCTCGCCCTCGTGCTCGAAACCGGCACGACGCTCGGCGCGCTGACGGGCGTGCTGCTCGCGGGCATCGTCCCTGTGGCCGCGCTGAACTTTCTTTTCGCGGGCGTGCTGGTCGTATCGGCGTGGCAGATGTTCAGTCGCCGCGAAGAGCACGCCGACATGTCGAGGCCGATTCCATCGCGAGGACTCGCCGCCGCGCTCGATCTTCACTCGAGCTATCCGGACGGCACGCTGCGTCGGGATGTCGCTTATGAAGTGCGGCGCGTGCCCGCCGGCCTCACGCTGATGTACGCGGCCGGCGTCGTTTCCGCGCTGCTCGGCATCGGCAGCGGCATCCTCAAGATTCCGGCGATGGACAACGCATTGCGCCTGCCGATCAAGGTATCGACCGCGACGTCGAACTTCATGATCGGTGTGACCGCAGCCGCGAGCGCCAGCGCCTATTTTCTGCGCGGCGAGATCGTGAGCGCCATCGCGGGGCCGGTTGCGCTCGGCTCGGTGGTCGGTGCAATCGCGGGCGCGCGCGTGCTGATGAAAGTCCGCAGCGAACGCCTGCGTCTGCTGTTTCTGTCGATGCTGCTGCTCGTCGCGTGCCAGATGTTCCTGCAAGGATTCGGCATCGATCTTCTGGAGCGTGCGGGTCGATGAAAGACTTCACGCCCGCTTCGATGGATCGGGTGCTCGCGCGCTTTTTTCAGTGCGGCACATGGGCCGCGTGCGTCTTGACCGGCGCGGGATTGGTCATCGGCACCAAGGCGCTGACGGCGGGCGTCGCGCTGTTCATTCTGCTGCCGGTGCTGCGCGTCGTCGTGATGCTCGCCGTGTTCGCGCGGCAACGAAACTATGTCTACGTGACGATCGCGGCGACGGTGCTCGCCGTCATCGCGGCGGGCTGCGCGATCGGCCTGCGCCTGGGGCCGCTTGGCGGCTGACGCGCGTGCCACAGCCAAGCGCTTAACGGTTATTCTCCCTGACGACAGCCGACAAAAGATACGTTGCGCGCATTGGCATTCGCCGGTTTCCTCAGGAGAAATCGCACCATGTTCGATAAGACCGATGTGCTGATTGCCGGCGCGGGCCCCGTCGGCTTGATGCTCGCCGCCGAACTGCGCCGCGATGGCGTGAAGGCGCGTGTGACCGACGCGCATGACGAGCGCGTCTTCTTCGTCAAGGCGCTCGGCGTGACGGCGCGCACGCTGGAGATTTTCGAGGATCTGGGTATCGCGCGCGACGCGATCGATGCGGGTGTGTGGATCACGGGTGCTGATACGTTTCAGGACGGCGCGCTCGCGTTCAGCGCGGAGGTGCTGCGCGCCGGACTGCCGTATGGCGCGCTGTCGCTCGCACAGTTCGAGACCGAGCGCATTCTGGAAGCGGCGCTTGCGCGCAATGGCGGGCACGTCGAATACGGCGCGACGCTCGTCGATTTCACCGAATCCGGCGACGTGATCGACGCGCGCATACAGGACGCATGCGGCGAGAGCCGTACCGTTCGATGCCGCTGGCTCGTCGGTTGCGACGGCGCGCGCAGCACGGTGCGCCGGCAGTTGAACGTCGCCTATGAAGGCGATCAGTATCCGCAGACCTTCATGCTCGCCGATGTCGATGTCGACTGGGATTTGCCGCGCGGCCGCATGTACCGCTTCAACGTGTCGGGCGAGGGCGGCGCGGCGGCGACCACGCTCGCCGCGCTGCCGGTGCGCGGCTCCGCGCGCCGCTATCGCCTCTCGATGGTTCTGCTCCCCGACGATGCCGCCCGGCACGGCCTGAATTCCACGCCCGATTTCAACGAGATCGAACGCATCATGCTGCCGATCCTGCCGAAGGGCACGCGGCTTTCGTCGATGCGCTGGTCGTCGGTGTATCGCGTGAGTCATCGGATCGCGCAGCACTATGCGCGCGGGCGGGTGTTTCTTGCCGGCGATGCCGCGCATATCCATCCGCCCGTCGGCGGGCAGGGCATGAACACCGGCTTGCAGGACGCGCACAATCTCGCATGGAAGCTCACGCTGGCGGCGCGCGGCGTCGCGCATGAAGCGCTGCTCGACAGCTACGAAGCGGAGCGGCGGCCGGTCGGGGCTCGATGTCGTCGAATCGACGAGCCGCGCGTTGAACACGGTCCTCGCGCACGGCGAAATCAAGCCCGCGATGCGCGAGACGCAACTGCTCGTGGGTTATCGCGGCAGCAGTCCGATCGTCATGGATGAATGTCCCGACATGGACGCGGCATTGCCCGCGCCCGGCGATCGCGCGCCGCAGGCCGGCGGTCTCGTGGAGGCGTTCATCGGACATGCGCAGCGCTTGCACGATCATCTCGGGCGCGGACGTCACACGCTCATCGGCTATTTGGACGACGATGCCGATGCAGCCCGCATCGCCGCGTTCGATGCGGCCGTCGATGCGTGGCGCGCAGCGCTCGGCCCGGCGGCGAGCGCGGTGTCGATCGTGTCGCCGAAGGTGGCGAACGCGGCGTCGTTCGAGCCTGCGCGGGAAGACTATCGAACGCTGAGCGATAACGCAGGCGAGTTCGCCGATGCATTCGGTGCGAAGCACGGCATGGTGTGGGCCGTGAGGCCGGATGGGCATATCGGCTTTCGAAGCGCGCGATGCGCACCGGATGCGCTGATCGCATGGCTCGATCGCGTGCTGGGCCGCGGCGTCACGCCTTAGCGCTGCACGACGATCACATGCGCCTGAATCTTTCCAGCGACGGGACCCGATCCGAAGCGCGCCGCGATGGCTTCGGCACATGCCGATGTCGCCTCTTCCAGACTCGCGCCGGTGCGCGCTTCGATCTCGTTGCGCAAGGGCGTGCCCTGGCAATAAGCGATGGCGACCACGTCCGCCGATGATGCGCGGCTGCGTTGCGTGATCGTATCGAAGCGCGGCTTCGCATCGAACCCCGCGGCTGCGAGGTCGTGCGAAATCGCGTCCCGATCGAAATAGCCGTGTGGCGTGCGCTTCATGAAAAGCGGCGGATCGGCGGGAAAGAGGCGGCCTAGCGCGGCGGTAATCGTGTCGGCAAACTCGTTCTCTTCGATGCGGTCCCACACGTTGAAGAGAAGTGCGCCGCCGGGCCGCAGCACACGATGTGCCTGCGCGAACGCGGCCGTCTTGTCGGGAAAGAACATTGCGCCGAACTGGCAGACGACGATATCGAAGCTCGCATCGTCGAAAGGCAATTGCAACGCATTGGCCTGCTGCCACGTCACCGTTCTGCCGATATGCGTCATCGCGGCGCGATCGAGCATTGCCTGATTCAGATCGGTCGCGACGATATCGACATGCGCGGGCAGCGCGTGCGCCAGCGCGCGCGTGACCGCGCCGGTGCCTGCGGCCGTTTCCAGTACGCGCGATGGTTCGAGCGCCGCGGCGCGGCGCGCGATATCGCCTGCGCAGGGCGCAAAGAGCATCGGCACGAGATAGCGATCGTAAAGCTCGGGAATATGGCCGGCGAAATGCGTGTCGTGTCGTGACGTGTTCATGACTATGACGCGCCCATGTTCGATTATTCGCATGAGCCCGCAAGTCTTTTCACTCTACGCTGCTTTATCGTGTTCGAAGAGATGTCTACATTGAGAGCTGTCACGGCGGTTTTGCCACCGGCACAACCAGCCACTCCGGGCATTAAATAATCTTTTCAAGGAATTCGATCATGAGCAAACTCGCAGGCAAGGTGGCGGTCGTCACGGGCGCGTCCAAAGGTATCGGTGCGGCGATTGCAAAGGCGCTCGCGGCGGAAGGCGCATCGGTCGTCGTCAACTATGCGAGCAGCAAGGCGGGCGCGGATGCGGTCGTCGCGGACATTACTGCATCGAACGGAAAGGCGATCGCCGTCGGCGGCGATGTGTCGAAGGCGGCCGATGCGCAGGGCATCGTGAATGCAGCGATCGAAACCTATGGACGCCTCGATATCCTCGTGAACAACTCGGGCGTCTACGAGTTCGCAGCGCTCGAAGAGATCACCGAAGAGCACTTCCATAAGCAGTTCAATATCAACGTTCTCGGCACGCTTCTGACGACCCAGGCCGCAGCGAAGCATCTCGGCGAAGGCTCGAGCATCATCAACGTCAGTTCGGTCGTGACCCGCATCACGCCGCCGACGAGCGCGGTGTACAGCGGCACGAAAGGCGCCGTCGATGCGATCACCGGCGTCCTCGCGCGCGAACTCGGCGCGAGAAAGATCCGTGTGAACTCGATCAATCCGGGCGTCGTGGTGACCGAAGGCACGCATAGCGCGGGCATCATCGGCTCCGATTTGGATGCGGCAGCGCTCGCGCAAACGCCGCTCGGACGCCTCGGCCAGCCGGACGACATCGCATCGATCGCGGTATTCCTCGCATCCGACGATGCGCGCTGGATGACCGGCGAAAGCCTTATCGCGAGCGGCGGCATGCGTTGAGGCAGATCGTGACGCGTTGAGGTTCATGCAGGACGGTGCCTTGCAGATGTATTTCGGCTTCGCTCAAGTGTATCGACGGGCGCCTTGAAATTTGTATCTGGCGACCCGGCGTATCGCACGAGAAGATGCATCGATCTCTTCAGCCGGAGCCGTCCGATGCCTCACACGCCGCAACTGCTCGCATTCGCTCTCGTCGCGCTCGGGATGGCGCTCACGCCAGGGCCGAACATGGTCTATCTGATCTCCCGCTCGATCTGCCAGGGTCGCACGGCGGGGCTGATCTCGCTCGGCGGCGTGGCGCTCGGTTTCGTGTTCTACATGCTGTGCGCGGCGTTCGGCATCACCGCACTTCTGATCGCGATCCCGTTCGCCTATGACGCGCTGCGCTTCGGCGGCGCGCTCTATCTGCTGTATCTCGCGTGGCAAGCGGTCAAGCCGGGCGGGCGCTCGCCGTTTCAGGTGCGCGATTTGCCTGTCGATAGCCCGCGCAAGCTCTTCACGATGGGCTTCGTCACGAACCTGCTGAATCCGAAGATCGCCGTGCTTTATCTGTCGCTGCTGCCGCAGTTCATCGACCCCGCGCACGGCGGCGTGCTCGGCCAGTCGCTCGCGCTCGGCGTCGTGCAGATCATGCTGAGCATCACGGTGAATTCGATCGTCGCGATGACCGCCGGATCGATCGCGGTCTTTCTGGCGCGCAGGCCCGCATGGCTTCTGATTCAGCGCTGGCTGATGGGCACGGTGCTCGCCGGTCTCGCGGTGCGGATGGCGACGGAAGCGCGGCGGTGAGCGGTTCATCGGCGCGACGCACGGGAACTCAGCGTAGAGTCGTGAGCGGGCGCAAGCTCGGGCAATAGGCCGCAACCCTGGCGCAATGTCTTCCGACCTCATGTATTCGTTTTCAAAAACGGCACGCCCTCCTTTTTTCTGGTTTTCCCCAATCGTCGGCTCATTGCGCGAATGGAAAATCTGACATGCAGCCCTGCGGCAGCGAATGCTGCCGAAAAGGGCGAAGAAAGCTATCAGATGAGAGAGAGGGTGCCATGCTTCAACCTACGGTCACCTATCGCGGCTTCGTCATTACGCCGATGGCCGCGTTCGACGGTGGTCTCTACGCGGCGATGACGATCGTCTGCGATGGCGACGGCATTCAGCGTGCGAGCGGCGTGCTCGGACATTTTGCTTCTGCCGACGACGCTCGCGCGTACGCGCTGAATGCCGGAAAGGACGACATCGACCGACGCCTGTTTCAAGCGTCGGCGGCCGCCTGAACATCCGCCAATTAGATAATCGGCTTGCCACCTGTCACGGCGATGGTCGCGCCCGACGTATAGCTCGCCTCGTCCGATGCGAGCATCACATAGGCGGCGGCGAGTTCCGCAGGCTGGCCGGGGCGCTTCATCGGCGTCTGGTTCCCGAAGTTCTCGACGCTCGACGGCGGCATCGTCGATGGAATGAGCGGCGTCCAGATCGGCCCCGGCGCGACGCAGTTCGCGCGTATGCCGCGCTCCGCCAGAAGCTGCGCGAGCCCGCCCGTGAAGTTCTGAATCGCGCCCTTGGTGCTTGCATACGCGATCAGGCCGGGATTCGGCGCGTCGGCATTGACGGAAGTCGTATTGATGATCGCGCTGCCGGGCTTCATGTGCGCGAGCGCCGCCTTCGTGATGCGGAACATCGCGCCGATGTTGGTCGAATAGGTCTTGTCCCATTCGTCGTCGCTGATGTCCTCGAGCTTGTCGTAAGTCGCCTGATAGGCGGCGTTGTTCACGAGCACGTCGATGCGCCCGAACGTCTGCGCGGTATTCTCGACGATCTGCCTGCAATGCGCGCGGTCGGTGATGTCGCCGGGCAGCAGTAGCGCGCGCCGTCCCGCCTGCTCGACCCAGCGCGCGGTTTCCTTTGCGTCGTCATGCTCGTCGAGATAGGCGATGGCGACATCCGCGCCTTCGCGCGCATAGGCGATCGCGACCGCGCGGCCGATGCCGCTGTCCGCGCCTGTAATGAGCGCGATCTTGTCCTTGAGCTTGCCGCTGCCCTTATATGTCGATTCGCCGTGATCGGGCTGCGGGTTCATCGGCGCGGTGAGGCCGGGACGCCTGTCCTGTTGCTGCGACGGCATCGGCGCGCGGGGATAGTCGGGTTGAGCAGTATCGGTCATGGTGTTCTCCTTGTTAGGCCGCGGCCTTGAGGGCGACCTTGGTCCAGCCTTCCTTGCGTTCGTCGAAGTTCTTGTAGCCTTCGGGCGCCTGCGCAAGCGACAGTTCGTGCGAGATGATCTGCGAAGGTTTCGCCTTGCCGGCGGCGATCAGGTCGCGCAGTTTGCGGTTGTAGGCCTCCACGTTCGCCTGACCCTTCGCCATGTGCTGGCCCTTCATCCAGAAGGTGCCGAAATCGAAAGCGCATGCATCTCCGGGAAGGATTGGACTGAACTCGATCAAATGCGGCGCGTCTTATGCGCCATGTCACGCGGCTCAAGCAATCCGCGAGCCTAACGATCGCCTTACTTCGAGCCTTTCCATTTTCATCAGTCGAATAGGGGAAGACGGAACGGCGCTTGAATATGCCGGCCCTGTCGATACGATGTGCTAGCGTGTTCGTGACATGCATGCCGATTGCATGCTCACGTCGTCGACGAAACTCCGATCATCCTTCGCGCTCACGTTCAAGCAGCGCGAGGATCTCTTGTGGCATCCGGTGAGCGCCATGCCGGGCCATCGCGTTGTTTGCGCATCGGCCAACGGGGTGCTCCCTTATCTCTTGTATCGAAGCGAAGCCGCGTTCGTGATTATTCGAACGCGGCTTGCACCTGTTCGCGATGCGCGCGACGTGGGTGTTTCAGAGCCGGCAATGAACCGGGCGCTCGATATCTTTTCCAAAATTCCGAGGCTGCCATGACAGGAAACTTTTCCACGCTCTCCATTGCGCGCATCTTCAGATCGCACCGATCCGCTTCTCCAGGACGACTTTCAATGTTGCTGAGTTTCGCAGTCGTCTTCACGCTGGCGGCATGCGGGGGCGGCGGCGGCGATAGCGGCGGCAGCGCGGCCACGGCGGGCGGATCGCAGGCGGGCGTTTCAGGCGCATCGAGTCCTTCGACTGCCTCGGAGAGCGGCGCAAGCAGCACCGCGCTGCCTGCAATCGCGCCTTCGGGCAGAGTGTTTTATGGCATGAACGGTCATGTCAATTTAGCCGGTCCGTACACGAAGTCCACGCCCGAGCAGCAGCTCGCGCAACTCAAGGATCTCAATGTCACGTTGTATCGCAACGACGTGTCCAATGTGGAAGGCGCGCAAAAACTTTCGAGCATCGCCCAGATGATGGCGAAGTCCGGCGTGACGGTTTATCCGGTGATCTTGCAGCAGCTCAATTTTCCCGACGAGAATGCGGCTTATCAGGCGAGCTACACGCTCGCTCAGCAGATCGTCAATGTGCAGCACTACGCCTATTACGAAGTCACCAACGAACTCGCGCCGACGTGTCTCGTCGGCTGGGTCGACGGCGCCACGAGCACCGACTACAAGAACGACTGCTTTCAGATCGCGCGCGGTGTCATACGCGGCTTGATCGCGGGCATCAAGTCGGTCGATCCTGTTGGCAAGATCATCATCGGGGGCAATACGTGGATGCATCCGGGCCTGGACGTGATGCTCGCGAACGGCACGCAGCCAGATGGCACGAGCGGGCATCCGGTCGTCACGTGGGACATCACCGCGTGGCACTGGTATTCGGAGCAGGGCGATATAACCCACGCGTGCGGAACGCTGTGCTACAACGTGATCGGGACGCTGCAATCGTTCGGCAAGCCGATCTGGATCAATGAAGTGGGCATGCGGCCCGACTTCCCCGGCACGCCCGATCAGGCGGGGACATTCATGGCGAACAGCATGATGGGCGCGCTGCTCGCCATTGCGCCGCAATACAACATTCAGTCGCTTCAGGTTTATGAACTTTACGACGATCCGCCTACAGGACAAGGACCGTACGGCATCATGCTGAACGACGGCGTGACGAAAAAACCCACTTATGCGGCAGTGAAAAACTTCATCGCGACGAATCCGCGATAACGCTATTCGTCGATAAGATAGGAGAGGCCCGCAGCCGCATCGCTGCGGGCCATGCCGTTTGCGTGTTACTTGTCCTTGTGACCCGGCAGAACCGCGCCGAGCACCTGCTTCGCCGTATCGACGATCACGTGACTCTGGCTCGGATCGCCCTTCATGAGCGTGGTCGCGAAAGCCTTCGCCTGCTGCAACGTGATATGCGGCGGCAACGGCGGCACGTTCGGATCGGCCTTGACCTCGATCACGACAGGACGATCCGCTGCCAGCGCTTCGTCCCATACGGCGGCCATGCGCTCGGCATCGTCGACATAAAAGCCCTTCAGGCCGATCATTTCCGCGAACTTGTGATAAGGCACCGACGGAATGCTCTGCGACGCCTCGAACTTCGGATCGCCTTCCATCACGCGCTGCTCCCACGTCACCTGATTCAGGTCCTCGTTATTGAGGACCATGCAGATCCAGCGCGGGTTCGCCCACTGCTTCCAGTATTTCGCGACCGTAATGAGTTCGGCCATGTTGCTCATCTGCATCGCGCCATCGCCCACTAGTGCAATTACGGGCCGCTCGGGATATGCAAACTTCGCTGCGATCGCGTAGGGCACGGCTGCGCCCATCGAAGCAAGGCCGCCCGAAAGCGAGCACATCATGCCGCGCTTCACCTTCAGATCGCGCGCATACCAGTTCGCGACCGAGCCCGAATCGCTCGTGACGATCGCGTTCGCAGGCACGCGCGGCGACAACTCCCATACGGTGCGCTGGGGATTCACGCCGCCTTTCGCGGGTGCTATGGCGCGTTTCTCGAGCGTTTTCCACCAGTCTTTAATCCAGCCTTCGATATCCTTGCGCCAGGCGAGGTCCGTTTTTTCTTGCAGCAAGGGCAAGAGCGCGCGCAAGGTCTCGGCGCTGTCGCCAACGAGATTCACTTCCATCGGATAGCGGATGGAAAGCATGTCCGCCTTGATGTCGATCTGCACGCCGCGCGCGGCGCCTTCCTTTGGCAGGAATTCGGCGTAGGGAAAGCCCGAGCCGATCATGAGCAGCGTGTCGCATCCGGTCATCATCTTGTAGCTCGGCTCGGTGCCGAGCAGGCCAATCGAGCCCGTGACGAAGGGCAGATCGTCGGGCAATGCGGCTTTGCCGAGCAACGCCTTGGCGACGCCCGCGCCGAGCTTCTCCGCGATGGCGATGACTTCGTCGGTCGCCTGCAATGCGCCCGCGCCGACCAGAATCGCGACCTTCTTGCCCGCGTTGAGAACGTCGGCGGCGCGTTGCAGATCGTCGCTGTAAGGCACGACCTTCGGCGCGCTATAGCCGACGCCCGAATGCAGCGTGCCGTGCTTGCGGCCCGGCGACTCGTATTCGAGGTCCTGCAAATCGTTGGGCAAAATGAGCGCCGTCACCTTGCGCTCCGATATCGCGATACGCACCGCGCGATCGACGAGGTGGCGAATCTGCGACGGCACGCTCGCCTGCTGCACGAAGGCGCCTGCCACGTCCTTGAACAGGGCGGAGAGATCGACTTCCTGCTGATAGTGGCCGCCCAGCGCCGCGCGCGCTTGCTGGCCCGCGATCGCGAGGACTGGCATGTGGTCGAGGCGCGCATCGTAGAGACCCGTGACGAGATGCGATGCGCCCGGCCCGGATGTCGCGATACACACGCCTAACTCGCCGGTGAACTTTGCGTGCGCGCAGGCCATGAAGGCCGCCATTTCTTCGTGCCGTGCCTGAATGAACTCGATTTTGCCGTTCGCGCGATTGAGTGCGCCGAATACACCATTGATGCCGTCGCCGGGATAGCCGTAAATGCGGCGCACGCCCCAGGCATGCAGGCGGTCGACCAGGAAATCGCCCACGGTCGTAGACATGATGAACGTCTCCGATTAGCAGAATCGAAAGGAGTGAACGCGTTTGCGTCACTTGCCACGCAATGCGGCGTCATACGCGTGCGGTTGCGCGCAAGGCGCATGCCGCGCAATTGGTCAGGTGTAGGCTCGACGCTTGCTACGGCATCGATGAATGTAGTGGATACGACGCTCGGCAGGTACGTGTAAAGAGCAATTGGCGGTGCGCATGTTTTGGCATATAAATGAGATACCTTTCACTCGACTCGGGAGTAAAGATGCTGATCCGCTGTGTGGCATGCAACAAGCTCATTTACTCCGACGATGCTCTCGAAGACGACAGGTGCCCCGCATGCGGCTCCTCGAACACCGAGCATATCGCGATGGGCTTCATTTTCGATCAGGCGGTCACGGCGCCGGACAGGCCGGAGAGGCCGAATGAGCAGCGCGACGCGACTGATACTATTCGCGGCAAGGCTTGATTGCCGGATTCTCAACCGTGACGCAGTCCTTGGACGTGCGCTTCGATTGCATGTCGTTGAACGCAAATTGCCCGCCTGAACAGGCGGGCAATTTGCGTTTCATGCCTCGGAAAACGAGGGTTTGAGCGCGCAGCTTATTGCGACATCACGATCTGCGCGATGACGCCCGACGCAACCGCGACCAGCAAATAATCCGCACCGACGCCGACCCATTGATAGCCGCGCGGAGGCTGGCGCAGGCCGTGGCCGTGCCAGTCGTCTACGACATACTGGTGATTGCGGTAATCCGACGAGAGGCGCTCGCCCTTGCGCCACTCCGAATGGCGCGGCTCGTTGTTCGCATGCTCGGGCGCACGCGGGGCGTCGTGCTCGTATCCATTGCGGCCGTTCATGTCGGGGCCGTGGCCGGGCGCGCCCGGGCCAACGGGACCGCGATTCATTTCGTGAAGGCCGTCCGGGCCGCCCGGCGCGGGCTGCGCGAATACCGCACCCGTCGTCAGTCCGATGGTCGCGCAAAGCAGCGCGGCGACGATTCGATTCTTCTTCATGTTTTTCCTCTTGAAGGTTGCGAAGGGACGTTTCTCGATGCCCGGACTGTACGCAACGAAGTGGAAAAATGACGTGAGCATGTGTAAGCAACGCTTACCGTCAATTACGCGCGACTGTAAATCGGATCGCGAATGTTATTGAAAGGAAGCGCGCGATAGCCTTCGAATCTCTTGAGCGGAATGCCGATTGCCGCCGGCTCCACGGATGCCAGCGCGCAATACTATGGACCTCGAAGTGAGAATGTCGTCGAAAGCGGCGTTCAGGTCGTACTGTGACGCATGAGCGTCATTGCATGAGCGTCATTGCGCGTCGTCGCCGGCCGGCAGCATGTCGGCCTTCGCATTTGCGTGATTTTTGGCCGCTTCCATCGCCGCATCGGGACTCTCCAGCGGACGATCGCGCATTTCCGTGTAGCCGTCTGCATCGATGGTATAGGACCAGGTGAACTGCCCAGTCGGATCGTGGTCGATGGTGATCTCGACGCGATGCCCGTTGCGAACGTAAGTCTCGGTAGACATGATGTGACCTCTCGTTGAGTAACCGGCGTTCAGGACATCCCCGCGCCGCGCGCACGCTTGAGTGCGAGGATCGCGGCCGCGGGCACGTGCACCGTGCCGAAGCCGAGCGCGAACACGAGCCATGACGGCATCGGCAACTCAAGCGTGTAAGCACCCATCGCGCCAAACGCAAGCGACACCACGATCAGCACGAGATGCGCCGTACGGCGCTTCGCCTGAGCGCGTGTGAAGCTTGGAATCTCATAGTGCGTGTAGCAGACGATCACGCCCATCAGCGCTGCCATTACGACGGCTTGCCATGGAATCACGGCTTGTGGGAGTCGGGCGGGACCGGGTTCTTCTCCTGCGTCGACGGCAACTCGTTTTCCGATGCTTCATGCGTGCGCTTTTCGCGTTCGTCGAGTTGACGCTGCTTCGTATCTTGCGAGGACGTCGGCGGCGAATCGTCGCGGCCTACGGGTTCGTCCATGTCGTCGGCGGTGGCGTGCGGCACAGGCTTGCCTGGCTCCATGATGGCCTCCGAGATTGAGATGGCGCGCGATGCGCGCCCTCACTTCGTTTAGCAAAGGCCGGACCCGCCCGCATGACGCGCGCGTTTTCGCAATGCATCATGCGCGATAGATCATTCGAGCCCTTCGTGCTCGAACGCGAGCTTCACGGCCGGGCGCTCGCGCATGCGCTTGTAGAACGCCTGGAGTTCGGGAGGCAGTTCCACGCTCATCTTCTGCGCCCACGTAAGCATCGTGAAAAGATAGGCATCTGCGACGCTCACCTTGTCGCCGAAGAGATACTCGCCACGCATCGTCTTCGCGACGAGGGCGAAGCGTTGCGCGATTTTCTCGCGTGCGGCAGTGGCTTCCGCATCGGACGACGGCCGGAACACGCGGGCGAATTGCTTGTGGATCTCCGTCGAAATGAACGCGAGCGTTTCCACGAGGCGCAGTGCGCCGTCGTCGCCGGAAGGCGCGAGCGATGGGGCTTCCTGCGCGATCCACCATAGAATCGCGACGTTCTCGGTGAGTCGCTTGCCGTCGTCGAACTCGACAACGGGCACGTAACCCTTCGGATTGATTTCGGCGAACGGCGTGCCGTCCTCGGTGACCTTCGCCTTGAGGTCGACCTTCACGCGGTCGAAATTCAGGCCTGCTTCATGCATCGCAATGTGATCGGCGAGACTACATGCGCCGGGTGCGTAATACAGTTTCATATGTGCGTCTCCTTGCTGTGATGGCGATGCGGAAACGTTATCCGGCGAGCAAGGCTTATGCCGCAAGCGCCGCGCGGCACTAAAGTTTGCTGAGCGCGTGCCGTTGATTCGACAGTGCCGTGTTCGCAGCGGTCGAAGGCGAAAGCTATGATTCGGCCGTTTTGTCGCGATGCGCGGTCTGCCGTCCATGACGCCCGATGTCCCGGCCAATCGCACGTGGCGGGCTATTCCATGTTCCACACACCTGATACAGAAACACTGCGCCTTTGCAGCGTGCTTGCGAGCACGGCGTTCGGACTTGTCTTCGCGCTGGTGCGCTTCGGCCGCAAAGTCGAACCGCAGTTCGTGCACTGGTCGGCGAGCTCGTTCCTCTACGCGGCCGTGCTGACCGGTTTCGAGCCCGCCCGCGGCAATGCGGCTGTGATCGGCCTGCTGCTGGGCGCACTCGCGGCGACCAACATGCTGATCATTTCAGGCTTGCGCGCTTTCGACGGCAAGCCGCCGTTTCGCGCGTGGATGCTCGCACCGATCCTCGGCTGCTTCGCGGCGCATGTCCTGCCGGGATGGATCGGCGGTCATGGTCCGGCAGCGTCGATGCTGACGCATGCGGCCGACACGATCAGCGTCGCGATTTCGGCGGCGACTACCGGCCTCATCCTCTGGTCGAGCGGGCGGCGCGAGGAGAGCCGCGCGCGCCGCATTGCCGGTCTCGCGATGCTTGGCTACCTGCCAGGTTATGCAGTGACGCTCGCCGCTTATGCGTGGTCGGGACCGGGCATCAATTACCTCGCGCTGATTCCGATGCTCTCGGACCAGTTGCTCCTCGGCGTGCTCAATCTCGGCCTGCTGGCGATTCCCGCCGAACGCGCGCAGCAACGCCTGCGCGACGCCGCGTTGCGCGATCCGCTGACGGGCGTCTGGAACCGCGCCGGATTCGATGCCCACGCGAAGCGCCTTGCCGCGCCCGGTGCGACGGTGCTCGCCATCGACCTCGATCATTTCAAGCAGATCAACGACCGGCATGGTCACCTTGCGGGCGACAACGTGCTGATCGAACTGGCACGGCTGGCGGGCGCGGAAGTCGCGTCGCTGGGCGGCGAGTTCGGGCGGCTCGGCGGCGACGAGTTCGTCGCGATCGTGCCGGCATCGCGCGCATCGGGTGCGCAGGCCTGCGCGAACCAGATCCACGCTGCGTGTCGCAAATACACCGAAGGCATGCCGGAATGGACGACGAGCATCGGCGTATCGCAGATCGGTGCGAACGATGCGGGCTTTCAGGAAGCGCTGCAACGCGCGGACGTCGCGCTGTATCGTGCGAAACTCGCGGGCCGCAATACGCTGACGGTGTGAAGCAGGCTCATGCCGTCTCGCGCTGCGGCAAGGCTTTCAAGCGACGGACGGACACGCGCGCTTTTCAAGGTAGAGTCATCGGTGTCGATATAACCCGGAGGCTCCGATGAACGGCAAACGCATCGCGGCGCTGTTGATGCTGCTGCTGACGTGGACCGTCTGCGTAAAAGCGCAGGAGCAGCCGCTTTCCGATGAGCAAATGCTCGGCGTCATTTTCGTCGCGAATCAGGCGGAGATCGCTGCGGCCAGTCTGGCCTTGCGCAGGACGCGTTCCAATAGCCTGCAGGTCTTCGCGAAGCGGATCGTGTCCGAGCATGCGCAGGTCAATCAGGAGATCGCCACGCTGATGCAACGATACGGCACGCAGCCGCAACGCAGCGCGACGAGCGACGCTTTGACGAAGCAAAGCATCGACGACATCGCGGATCTCGACCAGACGAGCACTTACGATTTCGATGAAGCGTATCTCGATCGCGAAGTGGCGTTTCTGCAAAAGCTCGTCAATACCGTAGATGGCTATATCCGCATGGCGCGCAGCGCGGAGGTGCGCACGCTCCTGATCCGCTCGCGTCCGTCGTTCATCTTTCATCTCGATCAGGCTCAACGGTTGCAGATTACGATCGGCAGTCCGGGCCTCATACGCTGACGGCGCTACCTTGGAATGATCGGCGCCGAGATAGAACCATAAC
Source organism: Caballeronia turbans (assembly GCA_001544655.2). Lineage (GTDB taxonomy): Bacteria > Pseudomonadota > Gammaproteobacteria > Burkholderiales > Burkholderiaceae > Caballeronia > Caballeronia turbans. The sequence continues at coordinate 9,894 of FCOD02000015.1, read as the reverse complement.
TTGAACGCAGAATCACGGAGACACGCATGAATCCATCGGAACGAATCGACGCGCTGATTGCCGGCATCACCGACTGGCGCGGCGAGACATTCGCCAATGTGCGCAAGATCATTCTCGCGGTGGATGGCGGGATCGTCGAGGAGTGGAAGTACATGGGCAGCCCGGTGTGGTATCGCGACGGCATGATCGCGGTGGCTAACGCACATAAAGGCAAAGTGAAGCTCACGTTCGCCAACGGCGCGAGCCTTCCCGATCCCGACAAGCTCTTCAACGCGGGTCTCGAAGGCAATGCGCGGCGTGCGATCGATTTCTTCGAGGGCGACAAGATCAACGCGCGTGCGTTGAAAAATCTCGTGCGCGCGGCGATCGAATTCAATCAATCGAAATCGACGAAGAAAGCCGCGGGCTAAGCCACGCGCGTCCACGCGCCGATGAAAGCCGGCGGCTGCATGACGCCATCGAGCGCGACGATTTCATCGCGCAGACGCGCGGCCAGCGTGTCGATACCGACCGCATCCGCGCTTGCAATGCCGAAGCGCTCGGCAAGCGGCAACAGCGTGCGCATAACCTCGGCCAGATACTCATACGCGAACGAGTCGGGACCGCCTTCGACGCGCGCCGAAAGCAGCATCTGCGGCCCGGGGAGGCCGGCGCGACGAAACGTCGAATAGAGCTTCGATCCCATGTCGGTCTCGACGCCCGCCCGTCGAAACGTCTCCACGATCCAGTGCAAGCCTTGCGCGCATAGCGGCGATTCGGGCATCGAGCGCGCGGTGCTCATGTCCATCTCGTGGAAGACGAAGAGCGTGCCCGCGCCTGCACGCTCGGCGAGGCGGCGCAAGGTCGCGGCGGGATCGGGCAGATGCAGCAGGATGAGACGGCCGACGATGGCGTCGACGGGCTCCGCAAGATCGAAATCCGCCACGCTCGCGACGTCGAAGCGCACGTTATCGAGGTCCGCGTGCCGCGCCCGTTCGCGCGCTTTTCCGATCACGCCGGGCGCCTGATCGATGCCGAGCACCGACCCGTTCGGCCCCACGAGCGATGCCGCCAGAAACGAGACATCGCCCGCGCCGCAGCCCAGGTCGAGCACGCGCATGCCGGACGCGAGGCCCGCGCGGCGCAGGACATCTTCAGTCAGATCGGCGACGAAACGCGCCTGATTTTCGAGGCGCTGCACTTCCGGATCCGAATGGCCGAGCACGTAGGTGCCGGCGCAAGAGAGGGAAAGGTTCATGGGCGTGACCTCGCATGTGCGTGATCGCGGCAACGGCCGCGCATTCATGGTAGCGGCTGTGCGCTGAAAGCCACTCGCACCCCAAAAATTTCAGAATACGTTCCGCCGATCGCGTTGTCTCCCGACAAAAACGCTCGAATGAGTTCTTTACAAATACAAAACGTTCGGTGACAATGCGGCCGCAAATAATAACGATTCGCATTCACACACGCAACGGTATCGACGAAAAATGAGCATGAAATCTGGTAAGACGAGCCCGGTCGCGATGCGGCCCCTGAAAGTGGCGGCGCTGCTGCTGTTCGCGGCGGCGCCGCTCGCCTATGCACAGTCGACGGAGCCGGCTTCGTCCGCGCCTGAAGAAAGCACGCTGCCGGCGGTAAAGGTCACCGCGCAAACAGTCGACCAGCCGTATGGTCCGACGAAAGGCTATGTCGCGAAGGAGTCGGCGGCGATGAAGGGCACGCCGTCTCTGCTCGAAACGCCGCAGTCCGTCTCCGTCGTCACGCGCGAGCAGATGGATCAGCAGAACGCGCAGACGCTCAACGCGGCCGTGCGCTATGTCTCGGGCGTAACGCCTGAAACGCGCGGCGGCATCGCGACGCGCTATGACATGCTGAAGGTGCGCGGCTTCGATGCGGACAAGTACTGGAACGGCCTCAAGCTGCTCGATAACGCGTGGTACGCGGTGCCGCAGATCGACCCGTACATGATGGAACGCATCGAAGTGCTCAAGGGTCCCGTGTCCGTGCTCTACGGCCAGGCGGCGGCGGGCGGCCTGCTCGATCAGGAAAGCAAGATGCCGACGGTCGTGCCGCTGCACGAAGTGGGCATCGAATTCGGCAACTACGCGCACAAGCAGGCCAAGTTCGATTTCTCCGGCCCGATCGCGGGCGATGACCGCTATCTGTATCGCATCACCGGCATCGCGCGCTCGGAAGACGGGCAGGTGCAGTCGACCTACAACAAGCGCATCGCGATTGCGCCGTCGTTCACATGGCGCCCGGACAACAAGACTTCGCTCACGCTGTACGGTCTGTACCAGCATGATCCGCGCAGCACGTCGTACGGCAGCGTGCCGCCGCAAGGCACGGTCCTCTACAACCCGAACGGCAAGCTGCCGAGCGACTTCTACGACGGCGATCACAATTTCGAGAGCTTCAATCGCGTGGAAGAAGCGATCGGCTACAGGTTCGACCGCAAGCTCAACAACGCGTGGACGTTCCGTTCGAACGGCCGCTTGCTGCATCTCGCGCAGGACTACAAGAGCGTCTATGCGAGCATGCTCGAAGACGACCTGCGCACGCTCGATCGCGGCACGGCGGCTTCGAAGGACAACCTGAATACGGTCTCGCTCGACAATCAGCTCGAAGGCAATTTCTCGACCGGTCAGATCGATCATACGGTGCTGTTCGGATTCGACTATCAGCACTACGCGAGCAACTTCGACGCGGGCTTCGGCACGGCACCGACGCTCGACATGTTCGCCCCGAACTACAACCAGGCGATCACGCCGCCTGACCGCTATCACCAGGTGCTGAGCGGCACGCAGTATGGCGTTTATGCGCAGGATCAGGCGCGCTGGGGCAACGTGATCCTCACGCTCGGCGGACGCGAGGACTGGGCCAGCAGCGATTCGAACAACACGACTTACGGCATCGTGTCGCATCAGTTCGATCGCGCGTTCACGTTCCGCGGCGGTCTGACGTACGTGTTCGACAGCGGGATCGCGCCGTACTTCAGCTATACCGAATCGTTCACGCCGCAAGCGGGCGTGGACATCAGCGGCAATCAGTTTTCGCCCGAGCGCGGGCGTCAATACGAGCTCGGCGTGAAGTTCCAGCCGAAGGGCTATAACGCGTTCTTTTCGGCTGCGCTGTTCGATCTGACGCGCAAGAACCTGTTGACCGTCAACGCGGACAACCCGGCCTTCCAGTCGGCGGTCGGTGAGGCGAGATCGCTCGGCGTCGAACTCGAAGCGAAGGCGAGCCTCACTGATTCATTGAACGTCACCGCGAGCTACACATATCTCAACACGAAGTACACGAAGGACAACAGCGGACTCGAAGGGAAGTTCCTTCCTGCTATTCCGCAGAATCAGGCCTCTTTGTGGGGCTATTACACGATCAATCGCGGACCGCTCGCCGGTCTCTCGATGGGCGCGGGCGGACGCTATACCGGCACGACGTACAGCAGCGACAACAGCTTCAAGGTGTCGAGCTTCTTCCTCGTCGATGCCACGCTGCGCTACGACCTCGGACGCGCCGCATCGCAGTTGAAGGGTGCGGAGCTTTACGTGAACGCGCAGAACCTCTTCAACAAGGAATATGTCGCATCGTGCTACTACGGCAGCTGGTGCGCGTTCGGCTACGGGCGTCAGGTGTTCGCCGGCATGAACTATCACTGGTAAGCACGCTTCACCGCACCGCGCCTTCCGGAGGGCGCGCTGCATCGAATTGTCGTTAAGCGCCGCCCTGGCGCTTATCGCGAACGAAGCTATCCGTATCGGGATTTCTTCGTTCGCGTGCGATTAAGCGGCGAGTACATTGATCGCTCGCCGCTCTTCCACGATATCCCGCATGACGACATTTTCATTGCAGCGTCTCTTCGCCGTGTTCGCGTCGATGGCAATGCTCGCCTTGCCGATTCATCGCGCGCACGCCGAAGGGAACGTGAAGATCGTCGATCAATATGGCATCGGCTCGTTGCTGCTGAAAGTAGCGAAGGATCAGAAGCTCATCGAGAAAGCAGGCGCGCGCGCGGGACTCGCTATCGACGTGCAATGGAGCACGCTCTCGGGCGGCGCGGCCGTGAACGAGGCGTTGCTGTCGGGCGCGGCGGATATTGCGACCATCGGCATCGGGCCTTTGATGACGATCTGGGACCGCACGCGCGGGCGGCAGGACTTTCGCGCCATGGCTGCGCAAAGCGCGGTGCCGGTATATCTCGTGACGAACGATCCGCGCATTCGCAGCATTCGGGATATCGGCGAGAAGGATCGCATCGCGGTGGTGTCCGCCGCCGTGTCGCAGCAGGGGCGGCTTCTTCAGATGGCATCGGCCAAGGCTTTCGGCGATGCCGACTATGCGCGTCTGGATCGCTTCGAGGTCAACATGCCGCACGCCGATGCGACGACCGCAATGTTATCGGGCAACTCGGTCGTCAATCTGCATTTCTCCAATGCGCCGTATCAATATCAGGAGCTCGAAGATCCGAAGATTCACAAGGTGACGAGTTCCACCGACATTCTCGGCGGTCCTTCTACGGGCAGTGTCGTCGTCACCTCCGGCGCGTGGCGCAAGGACAATCCGAAGACGTATGCGGCCGTGCGCGCGGCGCTCGACGATGCGGCGAAACTCGTCGACAGGGACAAGGCGCAGGCGGCGGCCATTTACATTCGTCAGGACGGGTCGAAGCTATCGCCCGCGTTCGTCGAAGGCATTTTGAGCGACAAGGAAGCGAGCTTCGCCACGACACCGCAAAACACGCTGCAACTGGGCGCGTTCCTGCACAAGGTCGGCGTGATTCGTCATGAGCCGAAGTCGTGGCGCGATTACTTTTTCGCCGACGATGCGAACGCGCAAGGCAGTTGAGTGCCTCGTCAATGAATCCCACGTACAAAGGAATTCGAAATGAATGCCGCTGCCATCGAGAAAGAAGCAGAATTGACCGTCAGTCCGCTCTCGGCGCACATCGGCGCGGAGATCGGCGGCGTCGATCTCACGCGTCCGCTGTCTTCCGCACAGGTCGATGGAATCCGCGCCGCGCTGCTCAAATGGCGCGTGATTTTCTTTCGCGAGCAATTCTTGAGTCATGAGCAGCACATCGCATTCTCGGCGCAGTTTGGCGAGCTTACGGTAGGGCATCCGGTGTTCGGGCATGTCGATGGACACCCCGAGATCTATTCGATCTCGAAGTTCCGCAAGGCGACGCGCTTCGAAGGGCCTTCGCTCTTGCGCCCTTGGACCGGCTGGCACACCGATGTCACGGCCGCGGTGAATCCGCCGTTTGCATCGATTCTGCGTGGCGTGACGATTCCGCCCTATGGCGGCGACACGCAATGGACCAATCTCGTGATCGCATATGAGAAGCTCTCGGCGCCGCTGCGTACTTTCGTCGATGGCTTGCGCGGCGTGCATCGCTTTGCGCCGCCGCAAGGCGCGAGCGGCACCGATGCTTTCACGAAGGCCGTGACGGACCACACGCTCGTGAGCGAGCATCCGCTCGTGCGCGTGCATCCGGAGACCGGCGAGCGCGCGCTGTATGTGAGCCCGGGCTTTCTCAAGCACATCGCGGGACTGGCGCCGCGTGAAAGCCAGGTGTTGCTCGAATTGCTCTGGGAGCATGTGACGCGGCCGGAATTCACGGTGCGCTTCAAGTGGGAGCCGGGCAGCATCGCGTTCTGGGACAACCGCACGACCGCGCATCTCGCGCCCACGGATATCTTCGATCTCGACTTCGATCGCCAGTTGTATCGCACGACGCTCGTCGGCGATGTGCCGGTCGGGCCCGACGGGCAGAGGTCGGTGGCGATCGAAGGCTCGCCGGTGGGGGCGGCGGCTGCGGTGACGTTGAATTGAATGTAAAGCAGTCGAAACGCGCTCTCCCGGCCGTTCCATTGCTACGACCGCCACATCCCGAACCATTCGCCGCCGGTCGTCATGGAGCAGACCTGCCAGGTGGTTGCTGCCATGGTCCGTCAGTTTGCCGAAGCTGACAAGCGAGGCGAGCAGGGCTTCGCAGTCGTCCGGTCCTCGTGTTCTCTGAGACGCTCTGCAACAGAAGAATGAGATAAGCACGACGCAACGTCGCAACTAACTGTCCTATCGGCGCGATCCGTTTCCCGGCTTCGCCATCGGCCATCAAGAGGAAGGTGGGTCCCCGAACCGTATAATCGCTGCCTCAAAAGATTGCGTGCCCGCGCCGGCACGTCCGCCAGCTTCGAACATCGCTGGTTTATCAACATTCCGAACCCCTGTTTGAAGCAGGTCGAAGCACGAAAGGAACGCCTCGCGTGGAAAGTCTCTTCCAATCCGTGAATGCATTGTTTGCCTTCATTGCACCCGTGTCGGATTTCTTGTGGGATTTCCCCACCAATTTCAAGGCATATTCGCGAATTCCCGTGCTCGGGCAGTTCTCGTTCGCGATTCTTTTGCTCGTCGGCGTGGGCATCCATTTCACGATCCGCACGCGCTTCATCCAGACGATGAACGTCGGCAAGATCGTGCGCATCATGTTGCGCAGACAGTCGTCGAAGACCGGCGTCAGTGCGCTTGCGTCGTTCATGCTCGGACTCGCGATGCGCGCGGGGCCGGGCAATATCGTCGGCATCACGGGTGCGATTTCGGTCGGCGGGCCGGGTGCATTGTTCTGGATGTGGGTGGCCGCATTCTTCGGCATGGCTACTGCATTCATGGAATCGACGCTCGCGCAGCTTTTCAAGGAGAAGAAGCACGATGAGTTCGTCGGCGGCCTGCCGTTCTATGGGCGGCGCATTCTCGGCGACAGGCGCATCGTCGGCACGTTTCTTTCGCTCGTATTCATCGTCTATGCGCTTTTCAACGTGCCGCCGCAAACGTTCAACGTGTTCACTGCGATCGGCACCATCGCCGATACTGTCACCGGTACGCATCTCGCACGTCAGTCGACGGTGTATTACGTCATCGCGGTCGTGCTGATCGCTGCGTGCTCGTTCATCATCATGGGCGGCATTCGCCGCGTGACCGCCTATACCGATCTCCTCGTCCCGATCAAGGCGACGCTGTTCTGCCTGATGTCGTTCGTCATCATCCTGATCAATCTGCCGCTGATTCCGTACTTCTTTCACGAGGTGTTCGTCGGCGCATTCGCACCGCATGCGCTCTTCGGCGGAGCGATCGGCACCGCGCTCGCGCAGGGCGTCAAGCGCGGGTTGATGTCGAACGAAGCGGGCCAGGGCACCATCACGATGGCCGCCGCGATCGCCGACAACGATCACCCCTGTGAACAGGGCTTCGTGCAGAGTCTCGGCGTGTTCTTCGACACGATGGTCATCTGCACGATGACGGGGTTCATCGTGGTGATGGCGCACGTCTGGACCGGCACCGTCGATGGGCAAGCGTGGGAATCGGTGAGGGCATCGAAGATCACGGTCTATCTCGCATCGGTCGAAACGCTCGTGCCGGTTTCCGTCGCTCACGTCGTCAAGATCGTGATGTGCGTGTGTTACGGGCTTTTCGCGTTTACGACGTTGCTCGGCATGATCTCGTTCGCGGAGATATCGGCGAACTTCATCTCGCGTAGTCGCGGCTTCATCACTGGTATCCGCGTCGTGGGCTCGCTCGTGTTCGTGCCGTTCGGTGCGCTCACAGTGCTTGCCGGCCTCGAGTTGCCGAACCTCTGGGCGCTGTCCGATCTGATGAACATCGTGATGGTGCTGCTCAATGTGCCGATTTTGCTGATCGGGCAACGCCTCGTATATAAGGCGCTTGCGAACTATCGGTCGACGCGCGGCGGGGCGTTTGTTTCCGAGGATATCGGCGTGCGGACGGAGTATTGGACGGCGCGGCGCGATGTCGTGAAGCAAAAGGAAGGCGTTCGAGAGCGTGTCGAAGTTTAAGAGCCGAAAAACTCCACCGCCCCCGTGCTCAAGTTATACATCGCCCCGGCAATCTTGATTCCATGCTGGCTTTCCATCTCGCTGAGCACGGCGCTATCGCGGCGAATCTGTGCAATGGTCAGTTCGACATTCTTGCGCGCCACTTTATCGACGAACGCGTAGTTGGTCGCCGTGCGCTCGCCGTCGTACTGCGTTGCATCGACAGCGGGCTTGATGCGCGCAAGCAGACCCGTGAGATGGCCCAGCTCGGCATTGGCGATCGCGCCTTTGATCGCCCCGCACGACGTGTGCCCCATGACGAGCACTACTTTCGCGCCCATCAGCTTGCACGCGAACTCCATGCTGCCGAGGATATCGTCGTTTTCGATATTGCCGGCGATGCGGCAATTGAAGATATCCCCGATGCCCAGGTCCATGATGACTTCCGCGGGCGCGCGCGAGTCGATGCAACTGAGCAGCACGGCCGCGGGATACTGTCCTTTCGCGCTGGCCTTTTGCTCGCGCAGATAATTCCGGTCCTTGCGCTCGCCTCTCCGAAACCGCTCGTTGCCTTGCTTCATCAATGCGATGATCTGCTCGGGCGTCATGCTGTCGCGCTGCGCGTGCGTCAATGCATCGGCGTGAGCCGAGGTCATGAGAAGCGACGGGCCGGCAAGCCCGGCGATAGTTGCGGATGCAACTGATCTGAGGAAACCCCGGCGGCACGCGGGCGTGCATTGCAGCGGATGCTTTACCTCTTCGCGCATGACCTTGCTCCTCGATGTCAAAGGATTGGGCCTTCTTGACGCTTCTCTTGCGAACTGAAGTGTTGGACGAAAATGCGTCGAATGCAATGCGCGCTTGTTCTGATGACAATGTCACGTCGATGACGTAACGACCTGCCGCGCGATGTCGAGAAAGTTGGCGGTCTTGGCGGCTGTCGCGTCGATGCGCGAGGCCAGTGCGAGGCGGATCGTGATCGCGCTGCCGAGCGCATCGGTGTAGGCGACGCCGTCGACCTGAATCTGACAGACGGATGCCGGCACCAGCGAGACACCGAATTCGGCCGCGACCAGATTCACGACTGACGAAAGCTGCGGCGCCTGCTGCCCGGGGACCGGCTCGAACCCCGCTTCACGGCAAGCGCCGATGATGACGTCGTGCAAGGTCGGGCTCGCCTCGCGCGGCAGCATCACGAAGGGATCATCCGCCAGCGCCGCGAGCGGCACCTTGCGTTTCTTCGCGAGCTTATGCGTGGCGGGCAGCACGATTTTCATCGGCTCGATCGCGATGTGATTGATCTGCACGCCCGCGGGCGACTGGCTGCCGAGACGAACGAAGGCGACATCGACACGGCCCGCGTCGAGATGAGCGAGCAGTTGCGCCGTATTACCTTCCGTAAGCGTGAGTGTGACGTTCGGATAAGCCTGCCGATAAGAGCGGATCAGCTTCGACACGACCGGATTGAACGCGGCCGACCCCGTGAACCCGATATTGAGCTGGCCGATCTCGCCGCGCCCCGCACTCTGCGCCTTTTCGACGGCGAGGCGTGCGTCGTTCATCAGGCGCTTGGCATCGATGGCGAACGCCTCGCCGGCTTCGGTCAGCACGACGCCGTGGCCGGTGCGCCGGAAGAGCCGCACGCCGAGTTCGTCCTCCAGCGCATGAATCTGCTGGCTGAGCGGTGGCTGGCCGATGCCGAGCCGTTCCGCCGCGCGCGTCACGTTGCGCTCCTCGGCTACGGCCAGAAAGTAACGGATATGGCGCAGTTCCATGCGATATCTGTCAAAGATATTTCAGAAAGACGAGATAGATATTGGACAGTATATCAATCGCGCGACAAAATACCGCTATCGCGCAGTGCGCGGGCTAAAAACTTTTCCCCAATTACATCGCCGGGCGCTTTCGAGGCGGATCAGGCTGGACGAGTGCCGCCCGTGTCGTGTATCGACGACGCGCGAATCGTCAATCAGATTGGGAAGGGGTCTAACGTGGCTGAAGCATTGAAAAAACCAAGGCCCGAATACCGGAACATCGGACTCGGCCAACTCGCGAAGTACCGCTTGCCGCTGGCAGGAAAGGT
>FCOD02000014.1 GCA_001544655.2 Caballeronia turbans | reverse complement strand
CTGGCAGCGATGCTAACCCGCGTCTGATTCCGCGCGCCAGGCCAGCCCCTGCCTCGCGGAGTCATACTGACTAATGGCGGCGTGCATTCCTTCTCGCTAGATTGCGTCTTTCGGCTCGAATCTATCGATTAAGGATTGCAGATGATCAGCGCTTCAAATCAAGGTTTCACGCTCGTCGAACTGTGCGTGGTGCTCGCCGTGATGGCGATCCTCGCGACGTTCGCCGCGCCGTCGTTCGTCGCGTGGCAGGTGCGCGATCAGGTCGATGCGCGGGCGCGCTCGCTCTTTTCCGCGATTTCGCTTGCCCGTGCCGAATCCATAAAACGCGGCGCACGCGTCACGCTGTGCCGCATCGACCCGTCGCGTCATTGCCTGGCGGCGGGGCGAAGCTGCGATGCCGGCGTTACTGACTGGTCGTGCGGATGGGGTGTGTTCGTCGATCGCGACGGCGTTTCGACGCTTCTGCGCATGCAGCCCGCGATGACGTCGGTCGCTATCGCCGGGACATCGACCGAACTGTCTTTCACACCGCCCTCCGGACAAGTGATCGGCGGATTTCGCAGCTTCGAACTCGGTCCGCGCGGCGCCGATGCCGCCGCGAATCCCGCGTCGCGTCGATGCGTACGGCTCGCGGCGGGCGGCCGGGCGCGCATCACGCAGGGCGGTTGCGGAGCGTCGGCATGAAGGGCGCGCAACGAGGCGATTCGCTGATCGAAGTGATGATCGCGTTGACGCTCACGGCGGTGAGCGCGCTTGGGCTCGTCGCGGTGCAAAGCGCGCTCGCGCGCGGTGAGCGGGCGGCGTTGCTGCGGGAACGCGCGGCGCTGATCGCCGATTCGGTCGCGGAAGGCATTCGCAGCGATGCCGACCGAGCGCCAATCGTGTCGCAATGGCAGGCGAGGGCGTCGTCGATGCTGCCCGCGGGCGATGTCGCGGTGTCCGATCGGGCCGACGGCGTGCGCATCGCGACGGTGAGCTGGCGCGCGGAAGATCGGTCCGACCCGTGTCCCGAGCCGCAGGCAAAGCCGTTCACATCGTGCATTGCAATGGCGTTCGCGCGATGACCTCACGCGCCTTCCCGTCGAGCGGTCATACGCTTCTCGAAATGACGATCGCGCTCGCGCTAGGCATGTTGATCGTGACCGCGTCGCTGTCGCTCTATCGCGGGCAGCGCGCCGCGTTCGATCGTGCCACCGACGCCGCACGCATCCAGGGCGCCGGACCGACCGCGCTGGACATGCTGGGACAGCAGCTCCAAATGGCCGGTTTCGCGTCTGGCCCGGACGCGACTGTCGAAGCACCGATATTCGGTTGCGCGCAAGGCCGCGTGGTCGGCGCGGAGTCGGGAGCATTGTGCGAGTCGTTGGCCAGTCATTCGGACGGCATCCAGATTCGCTACGCCGCCGATGCCGTATCCACATGGCCGTCGAGCGGTGGCGTGCCAACGGACTGCATCGGCCAGACCATCGCCGACGCCATCGTCACGAATCGCTTTTACGTGAAGGCCAGCACTTCGAGCGGCGAGCCCGAGCTTTACTGCGAGTGCGGCGGCCGGCAGCCCCAGCCGATCGTCGAAGGCATCGAACGGATGCGTGTCGTGTATTGGCGGGCGGACTCGCCATCGGCATTGGACGCTTCGGCCATCGCGCGCGAACGCTGGCGCGATGTCTACGGCGCCGACATTTGCGTCTTGGTACGCGGCTTCAACTCCAACGCGAAGCGGCGAACGAACTACGTCGATTGCAACGGCTCGCCTGCTTATGCCGACGATGGCCGCGCTCGTCAGGTCTTCTGGCGGCGCATCGCGATACGCAATTCGCCGGCGATGACATCCGGAGGCCCGCAATGAAGCGACGTTCCCGAACACGCGGCGCTACGTTACCGATCGTCCTGATTCTCTCGGCAATGATGCTCGTGACGGCGAGCGCATGGTTGCAGACATCGCTCGTGGCGGGCCGCGCGACCGTTGCGACGCGCGAGCGCGCGCAGGCGTTCCATGCAGCGGAAAGCGCGCTGATCCGATGCAGCCGGATGCTGTCCCTCGCGCTGCCATCGGCGAGCCAGTCGCTCAAGGACGAACCGTCCCGATGGCGTACGAAGACATCGTTCGAGGGACCGACTGCCGCCGCGATCACGCCGTTCGCGGTGTGGCCGTACGCGCGCCGCGCGCCGCAATGTCTGATCGAATCGTGGGCGAGCGGGGCGTATCTCGTCACTACGCGCGGTTTCGGCGCGAGCCCCGATTCCGAGGCGTGGCTTCAGCTTCGTATCGATATCGCCGAGGGCGCGAGCACGCAGCACTGGCGGCGCGTCGTCGCCAGGCCGTTTTGAGGAGCCGTCATGAAAGGAAGCATGAGCGAGAAGGGCTTCAGCCTTCTGGAATTGATGATCGCGCTGGGCGTCGCCGCGATCATCGCGACATTCGCCATTCCGGCGTATCGAACGCACGTGGTGAAGGCGCATCGACTCGATGCGGCGTCGGCGTTGGTGCGTGCAGTCCAGTTCGTCGAAACGACGCGGCTTGCGCAAACGTCGGAAAGCGGTGAGGCGATCACGCTCGGCGCAGGTTTCAACAGAGCGCCTCCGGGCGGGACGGCGGTATACAGCGTCGCCGTGCTGCCGGAATCGCCGACTAACGGCGGTTACGCCATCGAAGCCGCGCCTGTTGCGCCCGGCGCCATGCAGGACGATGCATGCGGCGCCTTCGTCATCGACGCGACCGGACTGCGCTGGAATCACCCGCCCGGCTCGACCACGCCGCTCGATGCGGTACAGTCCGCGTCCTGCTGGGCGGCGAGAGGTTGAAGTGGGAAATCAGAACACTGTCGGATCGACGGCGTTGGTGGAGGTCTCGGGCGCGGCGGTCTTCATTTGCTGATAGATGCGCCAGCCTTCCCATCCGGCGAGCGCGAGACCGCCCCATTTGAGCACGGGCTTGGCGCTGCGCAGCAACTTCGTTCTCACCGGCTTGGTGAGAATGAGCGACGCAAGGGAACCGACGATCGGATACTGCTTGAGCAGCACGCCGATATTGCCCGAGCCGAGCAGCGAACCGAGCAACCCGCCGATACCGCCCGCAGACGCGCGGCGCTTGCCCCATCGTGGCGCGCCGCCGCCTGGCATCAGGAAGCGCAGAAAACTGAAATGCGTGACGGACGAACGCAAATCATGTGTTGCTTGCCGCAACTCCATGCGCTCGACATCCGCGCGAGCGATCAGCAGTTCCTTGCGCAGCGCGCGCATGTGCGGCGTGCGCAGTTTTTTCGCTTTGTCGCGTTTGGGCGACCTGAAGGTATCGTCGTGTTGGCTCATGGCTTGGATTGGGCGCGGAGATCAGCGGAAGGTGTCGCGGTCCTTGCGGAATTCGGCGAGCGTGTCGTCGAACATGTTCGGGGCATCGAGCAAGCTGCTGCGCGCGCGCAGACCGCATGCAATCGCGATCAACGCGTACAGGAGCGTGATGCCGCCGAGCGCCTGCCACCGATACGTGTCCCAAAAGAAGATGGCGATCAGCACCGTGAGCGAGATGAGCGCCATCATCGCGAGCATCATGGCGGCGAGCCCGAGGAAAAGCACGCCGATGAGCCGCTCCTTTTCCTCCTGAAGCTCGATGCCGATGAGTTCAAGACGCGTCTCGAAGATGGCGAAGGCGGAGCTCAGAATTCGTCGCAGCGGTCCAGGGGACGATTGCTGCGTTGGCCGTTCGGTCGTCATGGCTTGAATGCGAGAAGCGCGTTAGTGCCGCTTTTTTGTGGTTCCGGTCGGCGCGTGAAGCGGCCGGCCGGTGCGAGTGTCGAGCCGCGCGCCCGAGCAAGGCGCTCGCGGTTCAGTCCAGCCGGGACCGCGACAAAGAGCAGACTAGCAATCCGCGGGCCATTGGGGCGAGTCAGCGGCTACTTGCGGTTGATCAGAAGCCCGATCACCATGCCGAGCCCCGCCGCAATGCCGATGGACGCCCACGGATGCTCGTGGACGTAATCGTCGGTCGCGCGTGCAGCTTTCTTGCCTCGCTCGATTACGACGACCTGCGCGTCGGCGGCTTTTTCCTTCGCTTGCTTCAGGCGCGTAAGGGCTGTCTCGCGCAATTCGGAAGCGCGTTCACCAGTGGCGGTCGCCGCTTGTTTCAAGAGATCTTCGGCGTCAGCGAGTACGGTTTTGATATCCGACATGAATCGCTCCTTATTGATTTCTGACATGAAAGGCTCCAATCGGTAAGGCTACGGAATCGTAACCAAAGATGGGACCGCTGACGAGGAGGCGTGACGCCTTCCGGGCGAAACTCACGCAGGTTCCGTTCCAGCCGCTCGTGCTTCGTCAATACATCGACATCAATTGGGATGGATACGATCTGACCCGTAAAAGTTTCAGCCGCCTATCGAAAGTTACAAACGGCAGAAAGACAAAGGGCCGACGCACGGCGCGCCGGCCCTTCTCAACCGTGAACTAAGCTCCTTCAGAAGAACGCCTGGATGCCCGTCTGCGCGCGGCCCAGAATCAGCGCGTGAATGTCGTGCGTGCCTTCGTAGGTATTCACCACTTCGAGATTTACGAGGTGACGCGCGACGCCGAATTCATCGGAGATGCCGTTGCCGCCGAGCATGTCGCGTGCGAGCCGGGCAATATCGAGCGCCTTGCCGCACGAATTGCGCTTCATGATCGACGTGATTTCGACAGCCGCCGTGCCTTCATCCTTCATGCGGCCAAGACGCAGCACGCCTTGAAGGCCGAGGGTGATTTCGGTCTGCATGTCGGCGAGCTTCTTCTGGATCAGCTGATTGGCCGCGAGCGGGCGGCCGAACTGCTTGCGATCCAGCGTGTATTGCCGCGCCGTGTGCCAGCATGCTTCGGCCGCGCCGAGCGCCCCCCAGGAGATGCCGTAGCGCGCGGAGTTCAGGCAGGTGAACGGACCTTTGAGGCCGCGCACGTCCGGAAGCATGTTCTCTTCTGGAACGAAGACTTCGTCCATCACGATTTCGCCGGTGATCGACGCGCGCAAGCCAACCTTGCCGTGAATCGCCGGCGCCGACAGACCCTTCCAGCCTTTCTCCAGGATAAAACCGCGAATCTCGTCGCGGCCGTCTTCCTCCAGCTTCGCCCAGACGACGAACACATCTGCGATCGGCGAGTTCGAGATCCACATCTTCGTGCCGGAGAGCGAGAAGCCGTTTTGCACCTTCTTTGCGCGCGTCGTCATGCTCGCCGGATCGGAGCCCGCGTTCGGCTCCGTGAGACCGAAACAGCCGATCCACTCGCCCCGCGCGAGCTTCGGCAGATACTTTTCCTTCTGCGCCTCGCTGCCGAAGGTGTTGATCGGCACCATCACGAGCGACGATTGCACCGACATCATCGAGCGATAGCCCGAATCCACGCGCTCGACTTCGCGCGCGATCAGGCCGTAGCAGACGTAGTTGAGCCCCGGACCGCCGTATTGCTCGGGGATCGTCGGCCCAAGCAGACCCAGTTCGCCCATTTCGCGGAAGATCGCCGGATCGGTCTTTTCCTCGCGAAACGCCTGCATCACGCGCGGCTGCAGCTTGTCCTGTGCGTAAGCGCGCGCGGCGTCGCGCACCATGCGTTCGTCTTCGGTCAGTTGCTGATCCAGCAAGAGCGGATCTTCCCAGTTGAATCGGGCGGCGTCGGCCATCTGCTATCTCCTGATTTCATCGAAAAGCGCCGGAAGCGCGTGCACATTTCCACACTCGGCTGGCGCGAGACGCTTGACATGAGTTCCGCTAGGCGAAACAATGTTTTGCAAATCCAGTTTCGAGTTTATCACCCGATGCCAGCCGAATCCAACCGGAATTCAGCGCCGATTTCTTCGCGTCATCTATCGTCCGAGGACATCGACGAGCGCAAGTTCGTCGTCGCGCTCGCACGCGGGCTCGATTTGCTGCGCGCGTTCCGGCCCGGGGAGACGCTGCTCGGCAATCGCGATTTCGTCGAACGCACCGGTCTGCCGAAGGCGACCGTCAATCGTCTTGCCTACACGCTGACGGCGCTCGGCTATCTGCGCTTCGACGAACCTGCGGGCAAATACGCGCTCGACACGGGCGTGCTGTCGCTCGGCTTCACGCTGCTCGCGGGCGCGGACACGCTGGAACTCGCCCGCCCGCACATGCGCGCGCTTGCGCGGGAGATCGGCGCGGCGGTATCGCTCGGTTGCCGCGACGGCCTGGACATGATCTATCTGGAAACCATTCGCAGCGAGACGGCGTTGACGCTCGGCCTTGCGCCCGGCTCGCGCCTCTCGATGCTCACGAGCTCGATGGGCCGCGCGTATCTCGCGGTCCAGGAACCGGCGGCGCGCGAGGCGCTGTTCGACGAACTCGCGAAAAACGAAGACACGGCAATCGTCAATGCCGCCCGACGCTCGATCGACGATTTCGCGCGCGACGGCTGCTGTTATTCGTTCCGCGAGTGGCACGACGACGTCAACGCCATCGCCGCACCTTTTCGCGACCTGCGCAACGGGCGCTGGCTCCTGCTGTCGAGCAGCGGGCCGGCGTCGTCGATGGACGAGGCGTATTTCCGCGAGACGATCGGCCCGAGGCTGAAGGCGCTCGCCGCGCGTCTCGCGTAACGGCTCAGAGCACCGTCCGGACGTGCCAGAGCTCCGGAAACAGCACGACATCGAGCATCTTGCGCAGATACGACGCGCCCGCGGTGCCGCCTGTGCCGCCCTTGAAGCCGATGATGCGCTCCACCGTCGTCACATGCCGGAAGCGCCATTGCCGGAACGCATCTTCCAGATCGACCAGCTCTTCCGCCATCTCGTACAGATCCCAGTGATGCGACGGATCGCGATACACCGCGAGCCACGCCGCCTCGACGGACGGATCGTGCGTCGTCGGCTGCGTCCAATCGCGCTCGAGACGCTTCGAATCGATCTCGAAGCCGCGTCGGGCGAGCAGGCGGATCACTTCGTCGTAGAAGGAGGGCGCCTCGAGCGTCCCGCGCACCTGTTCGAGAATTTCCGGCCGATGCGCGTGCGGCTTCAGCATCTGCTCGTTCTTGTTGCCGAGCATGAACTCGATCTGCCGATACTGATGCGACTGAAACCCCGATGATTGCCCGAGATACGGGCGCATCGCGGTGTATTCGGAGGGTGTCATCGTCGCGAGGACGTTCCACGCCTGCACAAGTTGCTCGAAGATGCGCGACACGCGCGCGAGCATCTTGAACGCGGGCGGCAGCTCATCGCGATGCACGGCCGCGAGCGCCGCGCGCAATTCGTAGAGCGCGAGCTTCATCCATAGCTCGCTCGTCTGATGCTGCACGATGAACAGCATCTCGTTGTGATCCGGCGAGAGCGGATGCTGCGCGTTCAGGATCGAATCGAGGCCGAGATAGTCGCCGTAGCTCATCGAATCGGCGAAATCGAGCTTGGCGTCGTGCCAACCTTCGTTCTGCGTGGTTTCCACGGCGCCGTGACCGAACGGGCAGCCTTGCGTATTGCTCATGTCGACGCTCCTTTCAGGTCACCGATGCGCGCTCGGCGAATTCGGGCGCGCGCCAGCTTTCGGTCGCGAGCACGTCGCGCAGGATATCGACGGCGTCCCACACATCGACGAAGCGCGTGTAGAGCGGCGTGAAGCCAAAGCGCAGAATGCGCGGCTCGCGGTAATCGCCGATCACGCCCCGCGCGATCAGCGCCTGCATCACCTCATAGCCGTTCGGGTGCTCGAAACTCGCCTGCGAGCCTCGTTGCGCGTGCTCGCGCGGCGTCGCGAGGGAGAGCGGGAATTCGCCGCAGCGTTCCTCGACCAGCCGGATGAACAGATCGCTCAAGGCGAGCGACTTGCGACGCAGCGTCTGCATGTCGGTTTGCAGAAACACGTCGAGCCCGCATTCGACGAGCGACATCGACACGATGGGCTGCGTGCCGCAAAGAAACCGGCCGATGCCGTCGTCCGGGCGATACACCGGGTCCATCTCGAACGGCTTCCTGTGTCCCCACCAGCCGGAGAGCGGCTGCGAGAAGGCGCTCTGATGGCGCTTCGGCACCCACACGAACGCGGGCGAGCCCGGGCCGCCGTTCAGATACTTGTACGTGCAACCCACCGCGTAGTCCGCGCCGACGCCGTTCAGATCGACCGGCACCGCGCCCGCCGAATGCGCGAGATCCCAGACGGCGAGCGCGCCCGCGCGATGAATGGTCTGCGTGAGCGCGGCCATGTCATGCATGTAGCCGGTGCGGTAGTTGACGTGCGTGATCATCGCGATGGCGGTGTTTTCGTCGATCGCGGCCGGCAGTTCCGAAGCATCGTCGACGAGGCGCAGTTCGTAACCGCGATCGAGCTGCTCGATCAAACCCTGCGCGATGTACAGATCGGTCGGAAAGTTCGAACGTTCGGAGACGATCACGCGCCGCTTCGGATCGCGCTCGTTTGCGAGCTTGAGCGCGGCCGACAGAATCTTGAAGAGATTCGCGGAGATCGTGTCCGTCACGACGACTTCGTCTTCGCCCGCGCCGATCAGCGGTGCGAGCTTGTTGCCGAGACGCTTGGGCAACGCGAACCAGCCAGCCGTGTTCCAGCTGCGGATCAGGCCTTCGCCCCATTCGGCGGAAATCACGTCGGCGGCGCGTGAGGCGGACGCTTTGGGCGGCACGCCGAGCGAATTGCCGTCGAGGTAGATCACGCCATCGGCCAATGCGAACTGCTCGCGCAGCGGCGCGAGCGGATCGTCGCGGTCGAGCGCCGCGGCTTCGTCACGATGTTTCATCGAAAAGTCCATATATTTGAAGATCATCAGGAAAGCGGACGCAGGACGGCGCGAACCGGACTCGCATCGAGCGTCGAGAATTTGAGCGGCAGGGCGATCAGTTCGTAGTCGCCGGGCGCGACGGCGTCGAGTACGAGGCCTTCGAGGATCGCCATGCCGTGGGCGCGGATACGCTTGTGCGCATCCATCGTCTTCGAGTCCTGAGGATCGAGCGACGGCGTGTCGATGCCGAGGAGCTTCACGCCTTTTTCGGCCAGCAAGTCGATGGTTTCCGGCGCGACGGCGGCGAAGGCGCTGTCCCATGCATGGAGCGGCGCGTTTGCATACGTGCGCAGCAGAACGCGCGCCGGGACGCCGTCGAGATGCGCGGCGACGTGCTCCGGCGTGACGAGCGGCGAAGCACCGATGCAGTGCAGGACGCGACACTCGCCGATGTACGTATCGAGCGCGACTTCGCCGATCGGCTTGCCGTGCTCGTCGTAATGGAGCGGCGCATCGGCGTGCGCGCCGGTGTGGGGCGACAGCGTGAGCCGCGCAACGTTGACGGGCGAGCCCGCCTCGATTCGCCACACCCGCTCGATGCCGACCGGCGTGTCGCCCGGCCAGACGGGCGTGGCGGGGCCGATCGATGGGGAAATGTCCAGAAGCGTCATGACGCGCCCTAACAGAAATCGTAAAGATGCGTCAAATCATAGTCGCGTTATCTCGAAAGGTGCTTGCGAAATAACCACCCAAAAGTGTCGCGCTTAGAACATAATTCGATGAAACGGGCTAGGGGACTCAAAAATGACCGGCTTCACGCTCGATGCAACGGATTGCCGAATTCTGGCGGTACTGCAGGAAGATGGACGGATCAGTAACCTGGACCTGGCGGAGCGCATTTCGCTATCGCCGTCGGCGTGCTTGCGCCGAATGCGCCTGCTGGAAGAGGAAGGCGTGATCGCGAGTTATCGCGCGTGCCTCGACCGCGAGCGGCTCGGCATCGAACTGGAAGCCTTCGTCCATGTCTCGATGCGCAACGACCAGGAAAACTGGCACGAGAAGTTCGCCGCGGCCGTGCGCGAATGGCCGGAAGTGGTCGGCGCGTTCGTCGTCACCGGCGACACGCACTACGTGCTGCGCGTGCTTGCGCACAACCTCAAGCATTACTCCGATTTCATTCTGTCGAAGCTCTACAAGGCGCCCGGCGTGATCGACATCCGCTCGAACATCGTGCTTCAGACGATGAAGGACGATGCGGGCGTGCCGGTCGCGCTGATCGAGCAGCCGGGACGCGCGCACACGCCCTGAGCGTTTATTCCAGCGGCCCCAGCGTATGGAAGCCGCCGGCATGGAAGACGAGCGGCGCGGTTTGCGTTGCGTCTTCGCGCACGCCGCAACGCTCCACTTCACCGACGAAGATCACGTGATCGCCTTCGTCGTAGCGGCTGCGGTTGTGGCATTCGAACCACGCGAGCGCGCCGTCGAGCACCGGCATGCCGGTGTCCCCGGCGGCGTGCGAGACGCCCGCGAAGCGGTCGCCCTTGACCGTGGCGAAACGCCGGCACAGGTCGAGCTGCGATGCAGCGAGCACGTTCACCACATAGTGGCTGTTCGCGCGGAACACCGGCATCGACGCCGATTTCGTCGCGAGGCTCCACAGTACGAGCGGCGGATTGAGCGATACCGAGTTGAACGAGCTTGCGGTGATCCCGATCAACTGGCCGGACGCGGTGCGCGTCGTGATGACCGTGACGCCGGTCGCAAACTGCCCGAGCGCGGCGCGGAACGCATTCGGGTCGAAATTCGGGGTTTTAGCGCGTGTCATTTGGCAGATGAGCAGGCAAATGGGCGGTCGAGTGTGTCGTGTGCTACCGAGCCGGCCGCGCGTCGCGCTTCAGTCGGAAGAACCTTTTCAGAAGTCATGTAAAAACTGGAGAATTGTGTCGATTCTATCGGAATCGGCAATCGCCGAGCGCCAAAAGACCGTATTCCGGCAGCAAGTTTTCTGTCGCAAGGGGCTTTCTGCGCGGCCCGGCCAAACCCAGTAAGCTCGACTCATCGCGTCCGGAAGATTGAAGAATCGGCCGGGCGCATCCACATGCAGGATCCGCGGCGTGGCCGCATGCACTTGATGAGGAGTTGCGCATGATCCAACAGGCGAGACTTGAGACCGCGACGCTCGGCGGCGGATGTTTCTGGTGTACCGAAGCCGTGTTTCTCGCGGTGCAGGGCGTGGAGTCGGTCGAATCGGGCTATGCGGGCGGCAACGTGGTGAATCCGTCGTACGAGCAGGTCTGCGATGGCGAAACCGGTCACGCGGAAGTGGTGAAGGTCGTGTTCGATCCATCGGTCATCGGTTATCGCGAAGTTCTCGAGATCTTCTTCGCGACGCACGATCCGACCCAGCTCAACCGGCAGGGCAACGATGTCGGCACGCAGTATCGCTCGGTCGTGTTCACGCATTCGGACGAGCAACGTAAGATCGCGCTCGACGTCATCGACGAACTGCAGCGCGAGGATGTCTACGGCGGCAAGATCGTCACGCAAGTCGTGCCGCTCGCCGACGACTATTATCCGGCCGAGGCGTATCACCAGAACTATTTTGCGCAGCATCCGAATCAGGGCTACTGCGCGGCGGTCGTCGGGCCGAAGGTCGCGAAATTTCGCAAGAAGTTCGCGCACCGCCTGAAGGCGTGATGCGCTTCTAGTCGCTTCGCGCGCGCTCGCATTCCTCCGCGATGCCGCGCGCGAGCTCGAAGCACGTGAGCGGCGCCGAGCCTTCCGCCTTGTTGTTCGCCGCGATCACCACCGGCTGGCCCGCGATTGCATAACGCGCGGCAAGCTCGGCGAGCGCCTCACGCGTGCCGCGATCTTCATCGACGATCTTGTCGAACGGCTCGTATTTCGCCTTCGCCTGTTCGTAGCGAAAGCCGCTGTGCAGACTCCAGCGCGCGATGAACGGTCCCATCCTTTCTTCGTCCAGCAACGCGAGCGCCTTCGCCTGACGGCGCACGTCCGGCATGCGCGCATGCACGCCGATGCAGTAGCGCACGTTCGCCTCGCGCAGCGCGCGGATGAAGCGTGGCGTGAGCATGACCGCGTCGCGGATCTCGACCGCGTAGCAAGACTCGCCTTCGAGCGGCGGCAGCGCTTGCAGAAACGCCGATAGCCGTTCGATGAAACTGGCCGGATCGACGATCATCGCGTCGGGCAGCGGCGAGAACTGGAACACGAGCGCGCCCGCTTTCGCGCCTAGACCGCCGATGCACGGCGTCACGAATTCATCGATGGCAATCTGCGCGTTCAGAAACGCAGGGTTTTCCGCGTCAGGCGTGCCGCGCTCGCCGCGGATGAAGGCATCGGTGACGGAGGCGGGCGCCTTGACGATGAAGCGGAAGTGCGCCGGCACCTGCGATGCGTAGCGCGCGTATTCAGCGAGCGTCAGCGGCGCGTAGAACGAGCGGTCGATCGACACGCTTTTCAGGAGCGGATGCGCGCCGTAGGCGCTGAGACCGTCGCGGGAAAGCTTCGTGTTCGAGTACTCGTCGCCATAGACGATGCCGCGCCAGCCCGGAAACGACCATGTCGATGTGCCGAGATGGATTGCATCCGGCAGGCGCTTCGCGAGGGCTTCGAGTTCGGGCTGCAAGGGCGCGGGCAGCACGCCGCGCGGCTTTGGCGGCTTTCGTGCCTCCGCAGGCTCCGCCGAAGCAGCGTTTGCAGGCACGCCGAAAAGATCGAACTGATCGTCCGGCTCCCCCGCTTCGATATGCATTGATTCGCGGTTCAGAGCGCCTTCTCGTAGATATACCGCCGCGACCACGGCAGCGTCTTCGCGCTTCGCCCCGCCTTGCGGCAGATCACCTGATAGATCGACACGTCGTCGTTCTCGAACGCATACGCGCAGCCCGCGAGGTACACGCGCCAGATGCGGAAGTGCTCATCGTCGACGAGCTTCTTCGCTTTCTCCGCGTTTTCCTCGAACCTGTCGGCCCAGATGTCGAGCGTATGCGCGTAGTGCCGCCGCAGGCTTTCGACGTCGATCGCTTCCAGCCCGCCGCGCTGCATGCTTTCGAGCGCGAGGCTGATGTGCGGCAGCTCGCCGTCCGGGAACACGTATTTGTCGATGAACTCGCCGCCGCCGAGCGAAGTCTCGCCGCTGTCGGCATCCGACGACGTGATGCCGTGATTCATCGCGATGCCGTCATCGACGAGCAGATCGCGGATTCTCGCGAAGTATCCCGGAAGATTCTTGCGCCCGACATGCTCGAACATGCCGACGCTCGTGATGCGATCGAACTGCCCCGGGATGTCGCGATAGTCCTGCAGGCGAATCTCGATTCGCTCTTCGAGCCCCGCCGCCTTGACGCGCTCGGTCGCGAGCTTGAACTGGTTCTCGGAGAGCGTGACACCTACGCATTTCGCGCCGAACTTCTGCGCCGCGCGGATCACGAGCGCCCCCCAGCCGCAGCCGATATCGAGCAGACGATGACCCGGCTGAAGCTGAATCTTCGTGAGGATGTGGTCGATTTTCTTGAGCTGCGCGGTGTCGATGTCTTCGTCGCCGTTCTCGAAGTACGCGCACGAATAGACCATGTTCTTGTCGAGCCACAGTGCATAAAACTCGTTCGACACATCGTAGTGGTACTGAATGGCCTTCTTGTCCGACGTCTTCGAGTGATTGAAGTAGCGCCGCACGCGGGCGAGCTTGCTTGCGCTCGTCACCGTGTTCTTCGCGAGCGAATAGCCGATGTTGATGATGTCGGACAGCTTGCCCTCGATATCGATCTTGCCCTTGACGTAGGCTTCGCCGAGATTGTCGAGACTCGGTTCGAGCAGATAAGGCAGCGCGGTCGCGCTCTTCACGTGCAGCGTCACCCGAGGAGCGGCGAACTGGCCGAAATCGTGCTGCTGGCCATCCCAGAGCACGAGCCGCGCAGGCAAATTGGCCCGGTCGCGCACTTCCTCAACCCACTGCGTCAGCTTCTTCTCCCAGAACATGCTTGTTTCTCCGCGCTAAAGAAAATCAAGGGAAGGCTCCCGCCTTCATGTTCGTTGCCGTTGCGATCTCGGTTGCTGCCAGTGCTCGCGTTACGGCGCGAGTCTCATGATTCGCCACGGCGCGCCCGCGTCATCACGCGTATAGACGATGCGATCGTGAAGGCGCGACGGGCGTCCCTGCCAGAATTCGATGGTATCGGGCACGAGGCGATAGCCGCCCCAGTGCGGCGGGCGCGGCGGCGCGTCGCCGTATCTGGCGACCATCTCGCGTTCGCGCGCTTCCAGCGCCTCGCGGCTTTCGAGCGGCTGGCTCTGATCCGATGCCCACGCGCCGATGCGCGAGCCGAGCGGACGCGACGCGTAATACGCATCGCTCTCCTCATCGCTCGTCTTTTCGACGCGGCCCTCGATGCGCACCTGGCGCTCGAGTTCGATCCAGTGAAACAGCAGGCTCGCCGCGGGATTGGCGGCGATCTCGCGGCCCTTGCGGCTATCGTAATTGGTAAAAAAAACAAATCCGCGCTCATCGGCGCCCTTGATGAGCACGATGCGGGCGGACGGACGACCTTGCGAATCGACGGTCGCAAGTGTCATGGCATTCGGTTCGGGCAGTTTCGCATCGAGCGCCTGGGCGAACCACGTGTGAAACTGGTTCACCGGGTTCGGGTCGACGTCGGTGGCATCGAGCGCGCCGCGCGAATAATTTTTGCGAAGGTCTGCGAGAGTCGTCATTTTTATGCAAGCGCTACAGTCGGGTCAGTATAGCCAAGGTGAAACGATCTTGCCCTGATTAGCCCTGGACCTGTTGCGTGCCGGCGGGTGCGGCGCTTGCAGCTATCACGTCCAAGGTTTCGATAAGGCAGAATACGCAATTCGCCCGCATTTTGCATGATCGAGCGCACAGGTTTGCGCGCTCGACAGCCGCCTGTAAGGGTTGATTGACGCCGCACAATGGGCGCTGCATTTTGCGAGCTTTTAGCTTGCTTTCAACGTACCCGGCTTTATCGACGCACGCCATGAACGCTTCAACCGAAACTGCTCTCACACCGACCGCCGCCGACGCCGCCGACCGCGACCGACGCTTCGGCGGCATCGCGCGTCTGTACGGCGTGCCCGCGCTCGCCGCGTTCGAAAGGGCGCATGTCGCGGTGATCGGCATCGGCGGCGTGGGCTCGTGGGTCGCCGAGGCGCTCGCGCGCAGTGCTGTCGGAAAGCTGACGCTGATCGATCTCGACAATGTCGCCGAAAGCAACACGAATCGGCAGATTCACGCGCTCGACGGCAACTACGGCAAGGCGAAAGTCACGGCGATGGCCGAGCGCATCAAGCTGATCGATCCGGCTTGCGACGTGCGGCAGATCGAGGACTTCGTCGAGCCCGGCAATTTCGAGGCGACGCTCGGCGGCGGCTTCGACTATGTCGTCGATGCGATCGACAGCGTGCGCACCAAAACCGCTCTCATCGCGTGGTGCGTGGCGCGCAAGCAGGCGCTCATCACCGTCGGCGGCGCGGGCGGGCAACTGGACCCGACGCGCATTCGCATCGACGATCTCGCGCTCACCATTCAGGACCCGCTGTTGTCCAAGGTACGCGGCCAGTTGCGCAAGCTGCACGGTTTTCCGCGCGGACCGAAGGCGCGTTTCAAGGTGAGCGCGGTGTATTCGGACGAACCGCTGATCTATCCGGAAGCGCCCGCGTGCGATATCAGCGAAGGCGCCGAGCATCTCGAAACCGGCGCGGGCTATTCCGGGCCGGTCGGCCTCAATTGCGCGGGCTTCGGATCGAGCGTCTGCGTGACGGCGAGCTTCGGCTTCGCGGCCGCCGCGCATGTGCTGCGCGATCTGGCGAAGCGCGCGGCCTGAAACGAAAAACGGCCAGCTTTAATAGCTGGCCGTTCTTCGTTGAAGCCGACGATCAGTTGATCGCCGCGCTCAGCTTGCGCCGCCATTGCGACACGAGATCCGGCTGATTCGCGGCGAGCTCGAACACCGAAAGCATCGTCTTGCGGCCGACATCGTCCATGAAGGCACGATCGCGCACGACGATCGCGAGCAGATGCTCCAGCGCCCCGCCGTAATCGCGGCCCGCGATCAGGCGATTGGCGAGCGCGAAGCGGGCTTCGAGATCGTCGGGGTTCGCGTTGACCGCGTCGATGAGCGCGTCGGCGGGCGGCAGATCCGCTGCTGCATCGGCGGCGTCGAGTTCGGTCTTCAGCGCGTTGTAACGTGCATCGATGCCTTGCGTCGTCTTCGGCGATAGCAGCTTGTCCTCTTCCTTCGCCTCGTCGATGCGGCGTTCTGCGACCAGCCATTCGATCAGGTCGAGGCGTGCGTCGTCGTAACCGGGATCGAGCGCGAGCGCGGCCTTGATTGTGTCGATCGCTTCCTTGCGCCTGCCCGCGGCCCATGCAGTTTGCGCGGCGTGACGCTCGGCGTCGGCGCCTTCAGGCACGAGCCGGTCGAGGAATGCACGCAACTGGCCTTCCGGCAGAACGCCGATAAACTGATCGACCGGGCGGCCCTCTGCGAACGCGACCACGTGCGGAATACTGCGCACCTGAAAGTGCGCGGCGAGCTCCTGATTTTCGTCGACGTTCACCTTGACGAGCTTCCACTTTCCCGCGGCTTCGGCTTCGAGTTTCTCCAGCATCGGCCCGAGTGTCTTGCACGGGCCGCACCAGGGCGCCCAGAAATCAACGAGAACGGGCGCGAGCATCGACGCGTTGATGACGTCGTGCTCGAAGGTGGCGAGGGTCGTATCCATGCGTTTTCTCCTAATGCTTGCGGTCTATCCCAATCAGTTAGGGACGATCCGCGTGACTCTCAAGCGCGCACGCAGGCCTCATGCCTCGGGCGCGCGATTTTCCCGGCGCTGTGGCGGCAGCGGAATGAACTCGGTCTCGCCGGGCACGTGGCCCATGCGCTGCTCGCTCCATGCGAGCTTGGCCGCGTCGATCTTCTCGCGCGAGCTGGACACGAAGTTCCATTCGATGAAGCGCGAGCCGTCGAGCAGCGCGCCGCCGAGCAGCATCGCGACCGCGCTGCTCCTGCTGTGCAGCTTCACATCCGCGCCCGGCGTGAGCACGGCCATCTGCTGTTCGGGCAGCGATTCGGCGTCGATCGACAAATCGCCGCTCACGAGATAGACGCCGCGTTCCTCGTGCTCGGTGTCGAGCGTGATCGCGCTGCCGGCCGCGAACTGCGCGGCGACATAGAGCGTCGGCGAGAACGTGCGAGTGGGCGCTTTTGCGCCGAACGCCGTGCCCGCGATCACGCGCAGCGTGACGCCGTCGCGCTCGATTTGCGGCAGCGCGGACGCCGCGTGATGCTCGAAGGCAGGCTCGATGTCCTCGCTCGCCACCGGCATCGCGACCCACGTCTGGATGCCGTGCATCGTCTGGCCGGAGGCGCGTTCTTCATCGGGCGTGCGTTCGGAATGGACGATGCCGCGGCCCGCGGTCATCCAGTTCACGTCGCCGGGCACGATCTTCTGAACCGAACCGACGCTGTCGCGATGCATGATCGCGCCGTCGAACAGATACGTGACCGTCGCCAGTCCGATATGCGGATGCGGGCGCACATCGAGTCCCTTGCCGGGCACGAGCGTTGCGGGACCGATGTGGTCGAAAAAAATGAAGGGTCCGACGGTGCGCGCCGCGAGCGCGGGCAGGACGCGCCGCACCATGAGGCCGCCGACGTCGTGTTCGTGGGGCTTGAGCAATGCGCGGATCGGCGAAGGCATGGCAGGTTCCGATGGGAAGATCGCGCGCCGGAATGGCGCGTGTCTGAGTCGATTCTACCGGCCGATGCCGCGCGGCGCAGACGTGCCGCCGAGGCTCTCGTTTTTTACGTCGCCGCGCTTTTCAGTACGCGTGCGGCTTCACGCAACTTCCGCAACCTCGATAGGAGCTTCGCCATGAGCAAGAACAAACTGTTGATCGCCATTACCACGGGTCTTCTCACCGCCACCGCCGCGACAGGTGCATTCGCGCAAACTTCGTCGGGCAATTCGTCGGCGGCGATGGGCAACGATACCGCTGGCGCGGCCACCGACAATTCGGCGGCCCCCACGACACATAAGAAGCACAAGATGCACAAGCAGTCGGCGCATACGTCGACCAAAAAAACGCCCGCCGCGGAAACCGGCAATGACTCTGGGACGGAAACAGGGCAGAGCAAGTAAGGACCCGTTCCGACACTCCGAGGAAAGCGCTCGCGCCGTTTGCCCGGCGCGGGCGCTTTTTTGCGTCCTTCGTCGCGCCGCGCAGCTTTTGACAAGCCTGCCGCCACACGCTCCGCTACACTTTACGGCTCGCCAACGACGCACATGAGACGGGGGAAGGGTGATGTCGCCTAAGGATTTGCTGATCGCATCGGTGGTCATTGTCGCGTGGGGCGTCAATTTCGTCGTCATCAAACTTGGCTTGCACGGTGTGCCGCCGATGCTGCTCGGCGCGCTGCGCTTCGCGCTCGCCGCCGTGCCGGTGGTCTTCGTAAAACGCCCGCAAATACCGCTGCGCTGGCTGTTCGCCTACAGCCTCACCATTTCCCTCGGGCAATTCGCACTGCTCTTCTACGGCATGTATGTGGGGATGCCGGCGGGACTCGCGTCGCTCGTCTTACAGGCGCAGGCGTTTTTCACGCTCATTTTCGCGTCGATGTTTCTCGGCGAGCGCATCCGCGCGGCGAACGTCGCCGGACTCGTCATCGCGGCGGCGGGGCTCGCGCTGATCGGCATGCGCGGTGGCCAGGCGATGACCCTCGCCGGTTTTCTCTTCACGCTCGCCGCTTCCGCGATGTGGGCGCTCGGCAATGTCGCGACGAAGCGCATGGGCAAGGTCGATCTGCTATCGCTCGTCGTGTGGGGCAGCCTGATTCCGCCGCTGCCGTTCCTCGCGCTCTCGCTGATCTTCGAAGGGCCGGCGCGCATCGAGGCGAGTCTCGCGTCCATCCCGCTCGTTTCCGTGTTCGCGATTCTCTACCTCGCGTTCATCGCGACGATCGTCGGTTACAGCCTGTGGGGGAAGTTGCTCGCGCGCTACCCGGCGGGAAGCGTTGCGCCGTTTTCGCTGCTCGTTCCGGTGATCGGGCTCGCGTCGGCCGCGGTGTTTCTCGGCGAGGGGCTGAGCGCCGCGCAAGTGGTCGGCGCGGCGCTCGTGATGGCGGGACTGGTGGTGAACGTGTTCGGCGCCCGGCTCGTCCAGCGACTCTTGCCGGCGCGCTGAACGGAGCAGGGCACGCGCCTTACGTCATGCGGCTCTTCGCGAGCGGCGGATTCGCCGCGAAGTAGCGCTTGATGCCCTTCATGATCGCGTTGGCCATCTTGTCGCGATAGGCGTCGTCGTTCAGGCGCGTTTCCTCGTCCGGGTTGCTGATGAACGCGGTCTCGACCAGGATCGACGGAATGTCCGGCGCCTTCAGCACGGCGAAACCGGCCTGTTCGACCGAGCCCTTGTGCAACTTGTTGATGCCGCCGATCTCATTCAGCACGAAGCTGCCATAGCGCATCGAGTCGCGGATCTGCGCGGTCGTCGACATGTCGAAGAGCGCGCGGTTGACGCTCGCGTCCTGCGACTTCACGTTGATGCCGCCGACCTGATCCGACGAGTTCTCCTTGGCCGCCATCCAGCGCGCGGCCGCGCTCGACGCGCCATGCTCCGACAACGCGAACACGGACGAGCCGCGGGCGTCCGGTGAGGTGAACGCATCCGCGTGAATCGACACGAACAGGTCGGCAGAGACGCGCTGCGCCTTCTGCACGCGCACGTTGAGCGGCACGAAGAAGTCGGCGTCGCGGGTCATCATCGCGCGCATGTTGGGCTGGGCGTCGATCTTCGCGCGCAGCTTCTTCGCGATGTCGAGCGCAATGTGCTTCTCGTACGTGCCCTGGCCGCCGATCGCGCCGGGGTCCTCGCCGCCGTGACCCGGATCGATCGCGACCGTGAGCAGGCGCGTCGTGCCGGTGCCCTGCTTGGGCGCCGAGAAAGTGTATTGATCGTTGTCGTCGTCCTTCTGGGCGATGACCGGCGGCGACGGAACGCGCGGCTTGGCGGCGGGCTTCGGCGCGGGCGGCGCGAGCGGCGCGGACGGTGCGGTTCCTGCCGGCGCATCGTTCTGCGCGTACTTCTGGAAGAACTCGTCGGTGGAATCGGGCGTCGTCGGTTTCTGCGGCGTGGCCGGGCCGGCGAGCGTGGCGGGCGGCGGCGCGGACGGATTGGGATTCGCGCGGTCGAGCGCCTCCTGCTTGCGCTCGGTCTGGGCGAGCAGTTCCATCAATGGATCGGGCGCGACGGCCGGATACAGGTCGAACACGAGCCGGTATTTATAGCTGCCGATGGGACCCAGGGTGAACACCTGCGGCTTCACCGATCCTTTCAGGTCGAACACCATGCGCACGACATGCGGCTGATACTGCCCGATGCGCACTGCCTGAATCTGCGGATCGTTCGGCGTGATCTTTGAGACGAGATCCCGCAGCGACTGATCGAGGTCGATGCCGGAGAGATCGACGACGAGCCGGTCCGGTCCCTGCAAGAGCTGGTTGGCGTTCTGGAGCGGCTGGTCCGATTCGATCGTCACACGGGTGTAATCGCGCGCGGGCCATACACGCACGCCGAGCACGCTGCTTGCGTGCGCGAGCTTCGGTCCGACGAGCGCGAGCGCGAGCGTCGAGGCGCCTGCGCGCAGCACCTGGCGGCGGCGCCAGTTGTGCGGCGCGTGGGCCGCAGCTTCGATCGAATGAAATGGCTTGATCAACATCTTTCGAGACATGACTTTCCTGTTTCGCTGAACGCCCGCGCGGTCAGCACGCGGCCTTCTTCTTCGTTCGAATTGCACGGCGAGCCGTGCTCGCCCGGCAGCGATAGCTGGAACACGAGGTCCGGCACACCGAGCAGGCCGCCCGCCTGTTGCGGCCACTCGACGAGGCACAGCGCGCCCGCATCGAAATATTCGCGGAAGCCGGCATCGGCCCATTCGGCCGGATCGGCGAAGCGATAGAGATCGAAGTGATAAACGTCGAGCGGGCCGCTTTCGATGACGAGCGAGTACGGTTCGACGAGCGTATAGGTCGGGCTCTTCACGCGGCCGGCGTGGCCGAGCGCGCGCAGTGTGGCGCGCACGAGCGTGGTCTTGCCCGCGCCCAGGTCCCCGATCAACTGGACCTGCAGACCGTGGAATCGTTCAGACGAAGTCCGCGATGCAAAGAGGCGCGTGGTGTCGATGGCGTGCGCGAAGCGTTCTCCGAAAGCGAGCGTCGCGGCTTCGTCGCGCAGGTCGAAGCGGCGTTCGAGAAGCGCGGGAGGAAGGTCTTGCGTCGTTCGTGCGGGGCTTTCGGGCATTGCTCGTAAAATGTCGTGATGAACCGATTGCCGGAACATTCCGTTGAAGTCACGACCGCGTCCTGCGACGCTGCCGCTGAATCTGTTTCAGAGCCTCGCGTTTTCGATATCGATGAAAACGCGCTGGCGGAACTCGCGCAACGCATCAAGGTGTGGGGGCGCGAGCTGGGGTTCGGTGCGGTCGGCATCAGCGATATCGACCTGGCGGATGCCGAGAAAGGCCTCACTGATTGGCTCGAAGCAGGCTATCACGGCGAAATGAATTATATGGCCATACATGGGATGAAACGCGCAAGACCGGCCGAGCTTGTGGCCGGAACGCGACGCGTCATCACCGTGCGCATGGCCTATCTGCCGGCGCAAACGCTCGCGAAAACCGGCGATGAAAGTGTCGCGACAGCCGATGGTCAGAAGAACGACTGGCGCGCGATCGAATGGTCGAGGCTCGCGAAGCCATCGCAGGCGATGGTCTCCATCTATGCGCGCGGCCGCGACTATCACAAGGTCATGCGCAATCGCCTTCAGCAACTGGCCGAGCGCATCGAGAAGGAAATCGGGCCGTTCGGGCATCGCGCGTTCACGGATTCCGCGCCGGTGCTGGAAGTCGCGCTCGCGCAGCAGGCGGGCAACGGCTGGCGCGGCAAGCATACGCTGCTGCTCGATCGCGATGCCGGCTCGCTTTTCTTTCTCGGCGAGATCTTCGTCGATGTCCCGTTGCCCGTCGATCCGCATCCCGAGCGCGAGGGCGCGCATTGCGGGCAGTGCACGCGCTGCATCGGCGCATGTCCGACGGGCGCGATCGTCGCGCCGTATCGCGTGGATGCGCGGCGCTGCATCTCGTATCTGACGATCGAACTGCACGGCAGCATCCCCGAAGACATGCGTCCGCTGATCGGCAATCGCGTCTATGGCTGCGACGACTGCCAGCTCGTGTGTCCGTGGAACAAGTTCGCGCAGGCCGCGCCCGTCGCGGATTTCGACGTGCGGCACGGGCTCGATCGCGCGACGCTCGTCGAACTGTTTGCATGGAGCGCCGCGGATTTCGACACGCGCATGCAGGGCAGCGCGATCCGGCGCATCGGGCATGAGCGCTGGCTGCGCAACATCGCGGTCGCGATGGGCAATGCGTTGCGCGCGTCCGGGCTGGATGCGGGCGAACGCCAGGCAATCGTCGACGCATTGGAGGCGCGTGAGGACGATCCGTCCGAACTCGTCCGCGAACACGTTCGGTGGGCACTGGAGCAATCATGACGAGCATCCCGTTCGATGCCGTGATCGACGCGCCGTTCGGCAAAGTGGGCATTCGCGCCGATGCGCAGTCGGTGCGCGAGATCGTGTATCTGCCCGGCGATGTCGACATCATCGAGCCGCGAACGCCGCTCGCCCAGGAAGCCGCCGCGCAGATCCGCCGCTACTTCGACACGCCGTCGATGCATTTCGACCTCCCGCTCGCGATCCGCGGCACCGTGTTTCAGCAGCGTGTATGGCAGGGCATCAGCGCCATCCCGGCCGGGCATGTCTGGACCTACGGCCAGCTCGCGCGCGAGATCGGCAGCGTGCCTCGCGCGGTAGGGCAGGCGTGCGGCTCTAATCCGCTGCCGATCGTGATACCGTGCCACCGGGTAGTGGCATCGGGCGGGATCGGCGGCTTCGCGCATCATCCCGGCGACGGTTTTTATCGCAACGTGAAGCGCTGGCTGCTGGCGCATGAAGGTGTACGGATCGCATGACGAGCGCAACGACCGAAGCAATACAAAAACCGGAACTGACCGCGAGTCAGGGCGCGATCGATCTCTTTTGCGATGCGCTCTGGCTCGAACACGGGCTCGCGAAAAACTCGCTCGAAGCGTACCGGCGCGATCTCAAGCTGTTCGCCGAATGGCTCGGCACGACGCGCGGCGCATCGATCGATGCCGTCACCGAAGCC
Source organism: Caballeronia turbans (assembly GCA_001544655.2). Taxonomy (GTDB): domain Bacteria; phylum Pseudomonadota; class Gammaproteobacteria; order Burkholderiales; family Burkholderiaceae; genus Caballeronia; species Caballeronia turbans. The sequence goes on along the minus strand of FCOD02000014.1, from coordinate 164,138 downwards.
GACATGAACGGCTACATGGCCGCGCGCCGCGGCGACAAGGCGACGTCCGCGAACCGGCGCCTGTCCGTCTTTCGACGCTACTACGCGTGGGCGCTGCGCGAGCACCGCGTGTCCTCCGATCCGACGCTGAAGCTCCGTTCGGCCAAGCAGCCTCCGCGCTTTCCTTCGACGCTCAACGAGGCGCAAGTCGAAGCGCTGCTCGGCGCGCCCGACGTCGAGACTCCGCTCGGCCTGCGCGATCGCACGATGCTCGAGCTGATGTACGCGAGCGGTCTGCGCGTGACCGAACTCGTGACGCTGAAAACGGTCGAGGTCGGCTTGAACGAAGGTGTCGTGCGCGTGATGGGCAAAGGCTCGAAGGAGCGCCTGATCCCGTTCGGCGAGACGGCGCACGCCTGGCTCGAACGCTATCTGCGCGAAGCGCGTGCGGCGCTGCTCGGCGCGCGTTCCGCCGATGCGCTTTTCGTGACCGCGCGCGGCGAAGGCATGACGCGTCAGCAGTTCTGGAACATCATCAAGCGCCATGCGTTGAAGGGCGGTGTGCATGCGCCGCTCTCGCCGCACACGCTGCGTCACGCGTTCGCGACGCATCTGCTCAATCACGGCGCGGATTTGCGCGTCGTGCAATTGCTGCTCGGCCACTCGGACATCTCGACGACGCAGATCTACACGCACGTCGCGCGCGAGCGTTTGCAGAAGCTGCATCGCGAGCATCATCCGCGCGGATAAATCGCTTCATTGTCGAACGATCGTGCCACGGCGGCACGCTGCTGAACACTCGGCCGAATGGCCAATGGTGAGGCGGGAAACACGCCGCTACAATGCGTCCATGTCGAAAGCCAAACATGTGTCCGAAACGCCTGCGACCCAATTTCTGCGCCGTCACAAGGTCGAGTTCGGCGAGCATCCCTACGATTACGTCGAGCACGGCGGCACGGAGGAATCCGCGCGGCAACTGGGCGTGGACGAGCATCGCGTCGTCAAGACGCTCGTGATGGAGGACGAGCACGCGAAGCCGCTCATCGTCCTCATGCACGGCGACCGCACCGTGTCCACGAAGAGCCTCGCGCGGCAAACGGGCGCGAAGCGCATCGAGCCGTGCAAGCCGGAAGTGGCGAACCGGCATTCGGGTTTCCTCGTGGGCGGCACGTCGCCGTTCGGCACGAAGAAAGCGATGCCGGTGTACGTCGAATCGAGCATTCTGGAGCTCGACCGGATCTACCTGAACGGCGGGCGGCGCGGCTATCTCGTGAGCCTGAAGCCGTCCGTTCTGACCGAATTGCTCGACGCAAAGCCCGTGCAGTGCGCGAGCGTCGATTAGAATGCGTTCCGCTCTCGCCACAACTGAAAAGACACCATGATTTTTCTGATCGTCGCCGTCGTGTCCTATTTGATCGGCTCGATTTCATTCGCCGTCGTCGTGAGTCACGCGATGGGACTGGCCGATCCTCGCTCGTACGGCTCGGGCAATCCCGGCGCGACCAATGTGCTGCGCACCGGCAACAAGAAGGCCGCGATCCTCACGTTGATCGGCGACGCGTTCAAGGGCTGGCTGCCCGTGTGGATCGTCGCGAACTTCGGTGCGAGCTTCGGCTGGGACAGCGCCGGCATCAACACGGCCACGGCGCTCGCGGCCATTGCGGTTTTCCTCGGGCATCTGTACCCGGTTTTCTTCCGATTTCAGGGCGGCAAGGGCGTCGCGACGGCGGCCGGCGTGCTGCTCGCGATCCATCCGGCGCTCGGTATCGCGACGCTGCTCACCTGGCTGATCATCGCGTTCTTCTTCCGCTATTCGTCGCTGGCGGCGCTCGTCGCGGCCGTGTTCGCGCCGTTCTTTCAGGTATTCCTGTTCGGACCGAGCCGCATCTCGCTCGCCGTCCTCGCAATGAGCCTGCTGCTCATCTGGCGGCATCGCGCCAATATCTCGAAGTTGCTGGCGGGGAAGGAAAGCCGCATCGGTGAAAAGAAGGAAGCGGCGCAAGCGCCCGAATAAGCAAAAAGCCGTTCCGGCGCGAACCGGAACGGCTTTTTCACTTCTTACGCGGCAACGAATCAGTCGCGGAAGTTGTTGAAGTCGAGCGGCGTGTCCGTGACTTCCTTCTTCAGCAGCGCGATGGCGCTCTGCAGGTCGTCGCGCTTCGTGCCTTGCACGCGCACGGCATCGCCCTGAATGCTCGCCTGAACCTTGATCTTGCTGTCCTTCACGATCTTGACGATTTTTTTCGCCAGATCGCCCGACACGCCTTTCTTTACCGTGACGACTTGCTTCAGCTTGTCGCCGCCGATTTTCTCCTGCTTGCCGTAGTCGAGAAAACGCACGTCGACGCCGCGCTTGGCGAGCTTGTTCAGCAGAACGTCCTTCACCTGGCCGAGCTTGAAATCGTCGTCGGCGTAGAGCGTGAGTTCGCGCTCCTTTTGCTCGACGCGTGAATCCGAGCCTTTAAAGTCGAAGCGCGTCGAGATTTCCTTGTTCGACTGCTCGATCGCGTTCTTTACTTCGATCATGTTTGCTTCGCTGACGACGTCAAACGATGGCATCTGTCTTTCTCCTTCATTGAGGCGAGCGCGCTGCGGAAGCGCGGCTCGCGCAATCGCTATAATCACGGACCTGTCGTCATTCTACCGACGCGCCTCGCTCATGTCGCTCCAGCTTCTCTCCGATTTCTCTCTGCTCGTCCACAACACGTTCGGCTTCGATGCGCGCGCGCGTCATGCGATGCACATCGATTCCGTCGACGCGGCCGTCGCGCTCGCCACCGATCCTCGCATCGCGAACATGCCGCAACTCGTGCTCGGCGGCGGCAGCAATATCGTGCTGACGCGCGATTTCGACGGCGTCGCGCTGATCGTCGGCATCACCGGGAAACGCGTGATCGACGAAGACGACGATGCGTGGCTCATCGAAGCCGGCGCGGGCGAGAACTGGCACGGTTTCGTCGCCTGGACGCTGGCACACGGCATGCCGGGCCTCGAAAACCTCGCGTTGATTCCGGGCACGGTCGGCGCGGCGCCGATTCAGAACATCGGCGCTTACGGGCTCGAAATGGGCGAGCGCTTCGAGCGGCTCAGCGCGGTCGAACTCGCGACCGGCGAACGTGCGGACTTCGATCGCGCCGCGTGCGCCTTCGGTTATCGCGACAGCTTCTTCAAGCGGGCAGGGCGCGGGCGCTTCATGATCACGTCGGTGGTATTCAGGTTGCCGAAAGCGTGGACGCCGCGCGCCGACTATGCCGATGTCGCGCGCGCGCTCGAAGCCGCGGCGAAACCGGATGCAAAGGCTATTTTCGATGCGGTCGTCGCCGTGCGCCGCGCCAAGCTGCCCGATTGGACCGTGCTCGGCAATGCGGGCAGCTTCTTTAAGAATCCCGTCGTGAGCGCGACGGCATTCGAGACGCTGAAACAGCGCGAACCCGGCGTCGTTTCATACAGCCAGGCGGACGGACAAGTGAAACTCGCGGCGGGCTGGCTGATCGACCAATGCGGCTGGAAAGGGCGCGGCATCGGCGGGGCTGCGGTGCATGACCGTCAGGCGCTCGTTCTCGTGAATCGCGGCGGCGCGACGGGCGCGCAAGTGCTGGAACTCGCCGAAGCCATCAAGCGCGATGTGCTCGCGCGCTTCGGCGTCGATCTGGAGATGGAACCGGTCTGCCTTTGATTCCCGATGCGCAGACAAAACCGCCGGACGAAAGTGCGGCGGTTTTTTCACATTCAGCGACCGGCGAATTACGCGCTGCGCTTGTGGCGTGCGTTTTCCGCGATGCGCATGCGCAGGGGCGATGGTCTTGTCGAACAGCGTTTCCTTCGAATCGCGCGAGACGACCGACACGCTGCCCTCGTAGAGCTTCCAGCGCACCCAGCCGTTGACCTTTTCCTGCGTGTGATCGAAGTGCGCGGAAAAAACGCTTTTTTAAAGCAAAAAAGCCGCGCTTCCGTCATTTCGGGCGTCGCGGCTCATCATCGATGGCGCCAATTTTGCCCGGTATCCGCTCAGTGATTGAGCTTGCCGAGCAGGAGATACTCCATCAGCGCCTTCTGGACGTGAAGACGGTTCTCCGCCTCGTCCCAGACCACGCTCTGCGGGCCGTCGATCACTTCCGCGCTCACTTCCTCGCCGCGATGCGCGGGCAGGCAGTGCATGAAGAGCGCGTCGGGATTGGCACGCGCCATCATTTCCGCATCGACGCAATAGTCGGCGAACGCCTTCATGCGCGCGTCGTTCTCGGCTTCGAAGCCCATGCTCGTCCAGACGTCCGTCGTGACGAGATCGGCGCCCGCACACGCTTCGTTCGGATCGTCGAACTCTTCGTAAAACGGCTTACTTTCCTCGGCGACGAGCGCGGGATCGAGCTTGTAGCCCAGCGGCGTCGCGAGACGCAACTTGAAGCCGAGGATGTGCGCGGCCTCGATCCATGTGTAGAGCATGTTGTTCGCGTCGCCGACCCACGCGACAGTCTTGCCGTGAATCGGACCGCGATGCTCGTAAAACGTGAAGATGTCAGCGAGCACCTGACACGGGTGATATTCGTTCGTCAGCCCGTTGATGACCGGCACCCGCGAGCTTTCGGCGAAGCGCTGGATGATGTCCTGGCCGAACGTGCGGATCATGATGATGTCGACCATGCGCGAGATGACCTGCGCCGAATCCTCGATCGGCTCGCCGCGGCCGAGTTGCGTGTCGCGCGTGTTCATGAAGACAGCGTGGCCGCCGAGCTGGAAAATGCCCGCTTCGAAGGAGAGACGCGTGCGCGTCGAACTCTTCTCGAAGATCATCGCGAGCGTGCGGTCGTGCAGGGGATGATAGGTCTCGTAGTTCTTGAACTTGCGCTTCAGGATGCGCGCGCGTTCCAGCACGTACTCGTAGTCGTCGAGCGAAAAATCCTTGAACTGAAGATAGTGGCGAATTTTTTTGGCGGTCATGAAACGCAAGCGGCGGCTTCGAACCGGCCGCTTCGCCAACAGGCGTCAGGGCCGGACGGCGCCGCCGTCGTGAGTGGTATCGCATTTGAGCATAAAGGATTTTGCGATGTTTGACGAGGCTGGGCAAAAGGACGATGGCGAGCGCGCAAGCCGTACCCATGACTTCGTAGTGCCCCTAATGGACGCGCCCGATGTCTGTGTGCGCTGCGGAAAAGAGGTCGCTGCTGTATAATTGCGCTCGCTCGTTTCAACAGTTCTGCAACATTCAGCACCGTTTCACGCGCATCTGCGGCGAAGGGTTCCAAGAATCCGGTCGGCGTAACTTTGCGCGTTTCGATTTCGCGGTGGATGGCCCAGTGCTGTCGAGTCCGCCATTCTTGCCGCGGGCGCGGACGGTTCCAACGGAATCGACTCGCGCGAAACCGCCCGGCGCGCTTCCTGCGCCTGCCATTGCGGTTCCCTGCGTCAGGCATGTGCGTCCCGGTGCGCGTCACCGGCCGTCAAAAGGTATTTCTACATGGCTGAAACATCTCCTACCGAATACTTCATACAGGGCATCACCAAGAACGGGAGGAAGTTTCGGCCGAGCGACTGGTCCGAGCGCCTGTGCGGTGTGATGTCGGGATTCGGCCCCAAGGCGAAAGGGCCCAACGCCCGTCTGCAATATTCCATCTACGTGCGTCCGACGATGATCGGCGACATCAAGGTCGTGATCGTCGATTCGCGCCTGCGCGACATCGAGCCGATGGCCTTCGACTTCGTGCTGAACTTCGCAAAGGACAATGACCTGCTCGTGACCGAGGCGTGCGAGCTGCCGCCGCATCACGGCACGCAGACTCAGCAGCAACAGCCCTGAAACATCGAAGTATGAGCAGACGCAAAAAAGCCCGCCGAAGCGGGCTTTTTCGTTACTGCGCAGCGGAAACAGGAAGCTGCTTCGGCGAACGCTCCGTCAACGAAAACTCATGATGACCGGAGAGCGCCCGCCAGAAGCGAGCCGGAATTACTGGGCAGCGGGGGCCTGCAGGCCCTTGATGGCTGCAGCCAGGCGGCTCTTGTGGCGAGCGGCCTTGTTCTTGTGGACGATCTTCTTGTCCGCGATGATGTCCATCGTCTTGACCGACGACTTGAACACTTCGGCGGCCTTGGCCTGATCGCCGGCGTCGATAGCCTTGCGAACTGCCTTGATGGCCGTGCGGAACTTCGAGCGCAGCGCCGAGTTGTGCGAGTTTGCTTTGGCGGCCTGACGGGCGCGCTTGCGAGCTTGAGCGGAATTTGCCATGACGGTTTCCTTGTCCTGTTTCTGCTGTTACTTGTCCGGCGCGCGCGGCCGACGAAGGCCTTGAAAAGCCCTGACGCGGGCACTCGAGCGCGCTGCCTTTTGATCTGAAATCCCGGGAACGATTGCCCGAGAACCTCTAAAACATCGCCGGCCAGGGCCGGAAAAGACGCGAAGCTACGCAATCCAACAGATTTTTGGAGCTTCGAAACCGGAAATTATAGCAAGGGAATATGAGACGTGACAAGCGCGGCGTGGATTGCGCCGCCGCCGGGCGATTTGATGCAATTGGTCAATCCTTCGCCATTGGCCGCCAGCAGCAAGCGCAGTCTGATGGGCGCGCCGCACGTGGCCCGTATAATAAGCGCCCCATGAATCTATTCCGAGCCCTCCTGACGGTCAGCGGCTTCACGCTGCTGTCGCGCGTGACCGGCCTGATCCGCGAAACGCTGATCGCCCGAGCTTTCGGCGCCAGTCTCTATACCGACGCGTTCTATGTCGCGTTCCGCATCCCCAACCTGCTGAGGCGCCTCTCCGCGGAAGGTGCGTTCGCGCAGGCGTTCGTCCCGATCCTTGCCGAGTTCAAGAACAGCAAGGGCCACGATCCGACCAAGGCGCTCGTCGACGCGATGTCGACCGTGCTCACGTGGTTTCTCGTCGTGCTGTCGCTGGCCGGCATGGCGGGCGCGAGCTGGGTCGTCTATGCGGTGGCGTCCGGGCTCCGGCACGAAGGCATCGGATACACGCTTGCCGTCGAGATGACGCGCATCATGTTCCCGTACATCGTCCTCATTTCGATGACGACGCTCGCCTCCGGCGTGCTCAACACGTACAAGCAGTTTTCGCTACCCGCGTTCGCCCCCGTGCTCTTGAACGTCGCGTTTATTTTCGCGGCGGTGTTCGTGGCGCCGCATTTGAAGGTGCCGGTCTACGCGCTCGCCTACGCGGTGATCGTCGGCGGCGTTCTGCAATTGCTCGTGCAACTGCCCGGCCTGAAGAAGATCGACATGACGCCGCGCGTCGGGTTGAACTTCAGGCGCGCGCTCGCGCATCCGGGCGTCAAGCGGGTGCTGCTGAAGATGGTCCCGGCCATGTTCGCGGTGTCGGTCGGGCAGTTGAGCCTCATCATCAACACGAATATCGCGTCGAACATCGGGGCGGGCGCCGTGTCGTGGATCAACTACGCCGACCGCCTGATGGAATTTCCCACCGCGCTGCTGGGCGCGGCGCTGGGCACGATCCTGCTGCCGAGCCTCTCGAAAGCGCACGTCGACGCCGACAACGACGAATACTCCGCGCTGCTCGACTGGGGCCTGCGCATCACGTTCCTGCTGGCCGCGCCGAGCGCGATCGCGCTCTTCTTCTTCGCCGAGCCGCTCACCGCGACGCTCTTTCACTATGGCAAGTTCGACAGCCATTCCGTCGTGATGGTCGGCCGCGCGCTGGCGGCGTACGGGATCGGGCTGATCGGGCTCATCCTCATCAAGATTCTCGCGCCGGGTTTCTATGCGAAGCAGGACATCAAGACGCCGGTGAAGATCGCGGTCTTCGTGCTGATCATGACGCAGGTGAGCAACTACATCTTCGTGCCGATTTTTTCGCATGCGGGTCTGACGCTCTCGATCGGCCTCGGTGCGCTCGCCAACGCGCTCCTGTTGTTCGCGGGCCTGCGCCGCCGCAAGATCTACCAGCCGTCGCCGGGCTGGCTGCGCTTTTTCGTGCAACTGATCGGCGCGTGCCTGATTCTTGCGGGCGCGATGCATTGGGTGACGATCAATTTCGACTGGATCGGCATGCGCGCGACGCCGTTCCTGCGCATCGCGCTGCTCGGCGCGAGTCTCGTCGTGTTCGCCGCGCTATATTTCGGTATTCTGTCCGCGATGGGCTTCAAGTACGCCTATTTCAAGAGACGCACGCTTTGATGACGACAACGCGTATCCTCGACTACTTTTCTTCGCTGATGGCGGATGACGACAGCCTTCCGCTCACGGAAGCGGCTTTGTCGCTCGCGCAGGACGCGTATCCCGATCTCGACATGCAGGCCGCGCTCGCGGAGATCGACGAACTCGTCGTGCGCGCCCGCCGCCGCATGCCCGAGGACGCAAGCGTCAAGCAGAAAGTCGATGCGCTCAATCGATACTTCTTTCGCGAGCTGGGTTTTTCCAGCAATCTCAACGATTACTACGATCCCGACAACAGCCATCTGAACGTGGTGCTGCGCCGGCGTCGCGGCATTCCGATTTCGCTCGCGGTGGTCTATCTGGAAATGGCCGAGCAACTCGGATTGCCGGTGCGCGGCGTGTCGTTTCCGGGGCATTTCCTGCTGCGCGTCGCCACGCCGGGCCACGATCTGATGCTCGATCCGACTACCGGTCAGACGCTTTCCGAAGCGCAGATGGTCGAGATGCTGGAGCCGTATGTGCAGCGCGTGGGCGAATCGATCGGCAGCGCGCTGCGCGTGCTGTTGCAACCCGCGACGCGGCGCGAGATCGTCGCGCGCATGCTGCGGAATCTGAAGGGCGTCTACTTGCAGACGGAACGCTGGCAGCGTCTGCTCGCGGTTCAGCAGCGGCTCGTGATCGCATTGCCGAACAGCATCGAGGAAGTACGCGATCGTGGCTTCGCGTATGCGCGTCTGGATTATCTGCGGCCGGCGCTCGAAGATTTGCAGCGTTACATCGAGATGCGCCCGGATGCCGAGGACGCGACGGTCGTCGAAACCGAGCTGCATGAGCTGCGGCAGCGCACGCAGCACAACGGCGACTGAACGCGGACGGCGGACTTCGAAAGAAGCCCGCCGTTTTCACATCCGAAGCGTCATTTCGGCTGCATGCGGATCGCGCCGTCGAGACGGATCACTTCGCCATTGAGCATCGGGTTATCGAAGATCTGCTTGACGAGCATGGCGTATTCGTCCGGCTTTCCGAGACGCGGCGGGAACGGCACCATCGCGCCGAGCGCGTCCTGCACTTCCTTCGGCATGCCGAGCAGCATCGGCGTTTCGAACAGCCCCGGCGCGATCGTCATCACGCGGATGCCGCTCTTGCTCAGATCGCGCGCGATCGGCAGCGTCATGCCCGCCACGCCGCTCTTGGACGCCGCATAGGCCGCCTGGCCGATCTGCCCGTCATATGCCGCGACCGACGCCGTGTTCACTATCACGCCGCGCTCGCCCGCATCGTTGGTTTCGTTCTTCGACATCACGGCGGCCGCGAGCCGGATCATGTTGAAGGTGCCGATGAGGTTGACCGCAACGACTTTCGAGAACAGGTCGAGCGCATGCGGACCGTCGCGACCGACCGTCTTCGCCGCCGGCGCGATGCCCGCGCAGTTCACGAGACCGCGCAACGTGCCGAGGCTCGACGCGGTATCGACGGCGCGCTGACCATCGCTTTCCTGGCTCACGTCGCATTTGACGAACGCGCCGGACAGCTCTTTCGCGAGCGCTTCGCCCGCCGCTTCGTTCATGTCGGCGAGCACGACCTTGCCGCCTTGCGCCGCGATCACCCGCGCCGTTGCCGCGCCGAGTCCCGACGCGCCGCCGGTAATCAGAAAGACATTGCCTTGCATCTCCATGATTCTTCTCCTTTATGTGATTCGTGCGTGCGAGGGCCCGGGTACAGGCCGCTCGCGCCGATGTCGTCCTCGTGGGAAACGCGTCGATTGTAGCGAAGCCGCATGCTGCAAATTCGCACGATGGTCATGCGAATTCATACGCGAGGGCGTAAAAAAACCCGCTCGTCGAGAGCGGGTTTTTCCTGGCGTGATGCCTCGCGCGCTTTACTTCAGCGCGTCGAACACACGCGTGCGGATTTCATCGACGGTGCCGAGACCCGAGATCTTGCGATACGCCGGCGCCTTCAGGCCGTTCGGCGCTTCGCCGGTCTTCGCCCAGTCGTTGTAGTACGCGATCAGCGGCTTGGTCTGCGCGACGTACACCTCGAGACGCTTCTTCACGGTCTCTTCCTTGTCGTCGTCGCGCTGAATCAGCGGCTCGCCGGTGACGTCGTCGGTCATGTCGACTTTCGGCGGATTGAACTTGACGTGATACGTGCGTCCCGATGCCGCATGCACGCGGCGACCGCTCATGCGGGTGATGATCTCGTCGAAGGGAACATCGATCTCGAGCACGTAGTCGATCGCGACGCCGGCATCCTTCATGGCTTCGGCTTGCGGCAGCGTGCGCGGGAAGCCGTCGAACAGATAGCCGTTCTTGCAGTCGTCCGCCTGCAGGCGTTCCTTCACGAGATTGATGATGAGCGAATCCGGCACCAGTTCGCCCGCGTCCATGTAGCGCTTCGCCTCGACGCCGAGCGGCGAGCCTGCCTTGACGGCTGCGCGCAGCATGTCGCCGGTCGAAATCTGCGGAATGCCAAATTTCTCCTTGATGAAGTTTGCCTGGGTGCCCTTGCCCGCACCGGGTGCGCCCAACAGGATCAAACGCATGGTGATCTCTCCGAATCGTCTATAAACCGCTTCAAGCCGCGAGGCTGATTTGACATCCGGTGCTTGGCTCGTGCGGCGTCGACGACAGGGCGCGCGGCCGAAAGGGAGACGGCGGGCACCTGCGGACAGCGGCGCAACGTTGAGCGTGGCGCTGACCGGAAGGCTCGCGCAATCGCTTGATTATGCCACGGCTCTTTACGATCGCGACCGTAATAACGCGGATAGAAAACGCCACAAACCCCGCCAATTGGGCGTCGGCGGGGTTTACACGGGTTGTGCGGCGGCGCTCAGTCGGCTGTGGGGAAGAGCGCCTGTACGCGCTCGAGATCGGCTGGTGTATCGACGCCGGGCGGCGGCGCGTCCTGCGTCACGCGCACCGCGATGCGCTCACCGTGCCACAGCGCGCGCAGTTGCTCGAGCGCTTCGGCGGCTTCGATCGGCGCTTGCGCAAGCGTCGGGAAGTCGCGGAGAAACTTCGCGCGATACGCGTAAAGCCCGATGTGGCGCAGCACGTTCTCCGGCACGGAAGGCAGCTTTGCCAGCGCGGCGACATCCGGCCAGTGCGGCTGCCAGACATCGCGCGTCCACGGAATCGGCGCGCGCGAGAAGTAGAGCGCGACGCTCTTCGCATCGAGCACGACTTTCACCACGTTCGGATTGAATACGTCTGCGGGATCGTGGATCGGATGCGCGGCCGTCGCGATCGAACACCCGGGATGCGCCGACAGGTGCGCGGCGACATCGCGCACGAGTTGCGGATCGATGAGCGGCTCGTCGCCCTGCACGTTGACGACGATCGCGTCATCGTCCCAGCCGAGGCGCGTCGCCACTTCGGCGAGACGGTCCGTGCCGGTGGGATGATCCGAGCGCGTCATCATCACTTCGATACCGTGATCGCGCACGGCTTCGACCACGCGATCGGAATCGGTGGCGACGAGCACCTGGCTCGCGCCGGATTCGCGCGCGCGCTCGGCGACGCGCACGACCATCGGCTTGCCGCCGATATCGGCGAGCGGTTTGTTCGGCAGGCGGGTGGAAGCAAGACGCGCCGGAATGACCGCGATGAACGGAACGGACATGTCAGCGCACTCAGGCGTCGCCGTTCGGCTTGATCGGCTCGACGGGCGTGCCCTCGACGGTCTGGCGCGCTTCGTCGACGAGCATCACGGGAATGCCGTCGCGGATCGGATAGGCGAGCTTGTCGGCGCTGCAGACGAGTTCCTGCGCCGCGCGATCGTAACTGAGCGGGCCTTTGCAGATCGGGCAAACGAGGATTTCAAGCAGACGTGCGTCCACGGAGTTTCTCCACAACATGAGCGATGAGGCGCGGTCTCAGCACGGCTTGCACCGGAACGACCCAGATGCGTGCGTCGCGCCAGGCCCCAAATTTTACTGCATCCTTTTCGGTGATCAGGATCGCATCGGCTTCGACGCCCGCGAACGGATTCTCGCGATACGAATAGTGATCGGGGAACGCGCGCGTCGCGGGCACGATGCCCGCCGCGCGCAACGTCGCGAAGAATCGCTCCGGCGACCCGATGCCCGCCGCGGCGACCACTTTCTCGCCCGCGAACTGATGGAGCGGGCGGCGCTGATGCGGATCGTCGAGCAGCCACGCGTCGCCGGATTCGAGTTCGAGCGCGAACGTGTCCGGCCACGGCGGCAGCGTGCGTTCGTACGGGCTGTTGATGAGCGTGGCGTCCCGGCGGCGGGACATCGGTTCGCGAAGCGGACCCGCGGGCAGCAGAAAGCCGTTGCCGCCGAGACGCGCATCGAACACGACGAGCTCGAACGCGCGAGCGAGGCGGTAGTGCTGCAGGCCGTCGTCGGAGACGAGGACATCGACGTTCGGATGCGCCTCTAGCAGCGCTCGCGCAGCGGCGACGCGATCGGGGCAGACGAACACCGGCGCGTGCGTGCGTCGCGCGATCAGGAGCGGCTCGTCGCCGACTTGGGCGGCGGCGGAGGACGGCGTGACGCCCGTGGGCTTCGCGACCTTCGCGCCGTAGCCGCGCGAGACCACGCCCGGCTGAAACCCTGCGGCGCGCAATGCCTCGACGAGCGCGATGACAGTCGGCGTCTTGCCCGTTCCGCCGACGGTCACGTTGCCCACGACGACCACCGGCACGCCGACATCGACGCGCTTTATCCAGCCGAGTTCGTAGCAGGCGCGCCGCGCGGCTGCGATCGCACCGAAGATGCAGGCGAAGGGCGTCAGCGCCCAGGCGACCGGACCGCGGCGGCGCCATTCGCGGGCGAGGAAGTTCTCGATCGGCGGCTTGAAATCAGACATGGACCGCCTTCGCGCGAAACGCTGGCGGGCGGCAGGTCGGGTACGGCATGGCGTGCAACGGCAGCTCCTCGAATACGGTCGGCGTTGGACGATGCCCGGCGAGTCGCGGCTCGGGACGAATGAGACCCGGCCGCGCCAGCCGGTGCTGGAACCCGGCACTCTAGCGCGCGTGAGCCGTGGGCGCCAGTCGCCCGCACGTATGAGAATTCGGCTCGGCTCGCTTCAGGCGCCTGTGGATAAGTCTGTGAAGAACTTGCGACGCGGCGAGCGCGAAACCGCGTAAGGAAAGAGTTGCTCCGGGAATGAGAGTGTTCACGAAAACAAATCGCTATAAAAACAGATACTTGGTATGCAGTGACGGGCTTTCGGCGACACCGCGGCGCGGCTGGCGGTAAGTATTTCTGTGTGGACACTTGTTACACTTGCGTACCTCGATTGGCGCCGTTTGTCCATCGGACACAGCAGCTGCGGCCCAAGGCATTTTTCTCATCCAGACATGACTCCCGATTCCCTGTCGTCGCAAAGCGGCGATGCCGTCATCCCCGTTTCCGTGCTCAATCGCGCGATCAGCTCGATGCTCGAACGGTCGTTTCCGCTCGTCTGGGTGTCGGGCGAGGTGTCGAACTTCACGCGTGCGGCAAGCGGCCACTGGTACTTTTCGATCAAGGACGCGAACGCGCAGATGCGCTGCGTGATGTTCCGCGGCCGCGCGCAATATGCCGAGTTCATGCCGCGCGAGGGTGACAAGATCGAGGTGCGCGCGCTCGTCACGATGTACGAGCCGCGCGGCGAGCTGCAACTCAACGTGGAAGCGGTGCGGCGCACGGGGCAGGGCCGGCTTTATGAGGCGTTCCTGCGGCTGAAGGCGCAACTCGAAAGCGAAGGACTCTTTGCGGCTGAACGCAAGCGGGCGCTGCCCGCGCATCCGCGTGGCATCGGCATCGTGACGTCGTTGCAGGCAGCCGCCTTGCGCGACGTGCTCACGACGCTCGCGCGTCGTGCGCCGCATGTGCCGGTGGTCGTCTATCCCGCGCCGGTGCAAGGCGCGGGCGTCGGCGTGAAGCTCGCGGCGATGGTCGAGGCCGCGAACGCGCGTCGCGAAGTCGATGTGCTCATCGTGTGTCGCGGCGGCGGCTCGATCGAGGATCTGTGGGCGTTCAACGAAGAAGTGCTCGCCCGCGCGATCGCGGCGAGCGAGTTGCCCGTGGTGAGCGGCGTCGGCCATGAAACGGATTTCACCATCGCCGATTTCGCCGCCGACGTGCGCGCCCCGACACCGACCGCCGCCGCCGAACTCGTCAGCCCGCAGCGCGTGCTGTTGTTGCGCGAGTTGGATCATCGCCATGCGGCGCTCGCGCGCAGCTTCGGCCGGACGATGGAGCGGCGCGCGCAGCAACTCGACTGGCTCGCGCGCAGGCTCGTCAGTCCCGCGGAGCGGCTCGCGCGGCAGCGGGCGCATCTGCGGCAACTGGCGAGCCGTCTCGCAGCGGCAGGCGCGCGACCCGTACGCGACGCGCGCGCGCATTTCGCGCTGGTGCATTACCGCTGGCAGCGCAAGCGTCCGGACGTATCGACTGAACGCGAGCATTTGCTGCGACTTGCACAGCGGATCGGCGGCGCGCATCAGCGACGCGCGGAGCGGGAGAAAGCGTGCGTCTCGGAACTGGCGGCGCGCTTGCAGGTGCTCAGTCCGCAGCGCACACTGGAACGCGGCTATGCCGCATTGATCGATGCGCAATCCGGCCGCGCCGTGCGTGCGCCGAACGCGTTGAAACCGAGGCGGCCGCTCACGGTGCATCTCGCGCAAGGGTCCGCGGACGTGTTGCTCGCTGATGTTCAGCCGCGTCTGTCGGACGAATTCTGAGCACGACGCGAGACGCAAAATCGGCGTACATTTGACGTGCCCGGAGAGGCTCGTAAGAGCACTTTTTACGCCGCCCGAGGCATATAGAAAGCAATCTTGCTCATAAAGGGCACACGGTTTGCTGGGTTATCCCAACTCGCCTACAATCCATTGCTCCACTGCCTCATCCTCACATTCCCACAATCCACATAGAAAGGAAGCTCGCATCATGGAACATACGCTCCCGCCGCTGCCGTTCGACAAGAACGCGCTCGCTCCGCACATGTCGGAAGAAACGCTCGAGTATCACTATGGCAAGCACCACCAGACCTATGTGACGAACCTGAACAAGCTGATCCCCGGCACCGAATTCGAGAACCTGCCGCTGGAAGAAATCGTGAAGAAGTCGTCGGGCGGCGTCTTCAATAACTCGGCGCAGGTGTGGAATCACACGTTCTTCTGGAACAGCCTGTCGCCGAAGGGCGGCGGTGCGCCGACCGGCGCGCTGGCCGATGCGATCAACGCAAAGTACGGTTCCTACGACAAGTTCAAGGAAGAATTCGCGAAGGTCGCGACCGGCACGTTCGGCTCGGGCTGGACCTGGCTCGTGAAGAAGACCGACGGCACGGTGGATATCGTGTCGACGAGCAACGCCGCCACGCCGCTCACGACCGACGCGAAGCCGCTCGTGACCATCGACGTGTGGGAGCATGCTTACTACATCGACTATCGCAATGCCCGTCCGAAGTTCATCGAGGCTTATTGGAACATCGTGAACTGGGATTTCGCCGCCAAGAATTTCGGTGCGTAATCACGCATGAATCCGGTTGCGGCGTTCTTCAGTGAGTTTTGAAGGCCGCAGACAGATAAAGCCCTCGTAAGAGGGCTTTTTTCATTGGTTCTCAAAGCACGTGCGGACGAGCGCCTGACGCGCATTCAGCCGTGCCGTCGCTGCGCGGGTCGGAACACGAGCCTAGAATGGCGGCTTGTCGCAATGTTCCTAATCGCATCGTCATCATGAAACGCTTCGCAGGCCTGTGCCTCGCGGCCTGGTCGGCGGCCGCGCTGCTGTATTTCGGCCGCCATTCCGCCGCGCTCATCGTGCTCGCCGGCGTGCTCGCACTCGCCGGCTTCGATCTGCTTCGCCCCGATTCCGGAAACGGCGCGTAGACCTATCGCTGCTTCGCGCCTTCCCAGTTGATGTCCACGCACAGCACCTGCAGTCCGTAAGGCGTCTGCGCGGCGATCGACGCCGTCACGCAAAGATGTGCATCGTTGATGGAGAGATACGGCGCCGTCAGATGCACACGCCCCGGCGCGCGCAGCGCCTCGATGAAATACGGCCGGCGTTCCCAGCTCGCGCCCTCCGAATGCAGCAGCGGGCTGAAGCGCTTCGCGCGCTGCGACGTGCGCACGACCGGCACGACGTTGTCGCCGATCTGACGTCCGGCCTGATCGAGCAGGAAGCAGCGCGCGGTGTCGGCGAGCTGCAGCAACTCGCTCGTCGCGGTGATGAGCGATTCGCCTTCCATGAGTTTGACGGACGCGCGCTCGAGCCCGCTCACGTAAGGTCCGAGACGCGCAACCTGCGCCCGCTCGCGCGCTGCGACGCGTTCGCGCGACGCCGCCGCCAGCGCATCCATCACACCTGCCGCGACTTCGCTGTGCACCGCATCGACGCTCGGTTGCGCGAAATACGCGCCCTGCACGAAGTCCACGTTGCATTCGAGCGCGATCAACGCGTCGCGCTCGGTCGCGAGGCCGCCCATCAACACGAGCTGGCCGGATTCATGGAGCAGCGACACGAGACGCGGCAGCACGCGCTCGATATGCGAATGCTCGGTCGCCTGCTGCAGGATGCAGCGGTCGAGCGTCACGATATCGGGTCGCAGATGCCACACGCGATCGATATTCGAATGCTTCACGCCGAAGCCGTCCAGCGCGATCAGAAAGCCCGACTTGCGCAGCGAATCGACGATTTCGGCAAATCGCGTCGTCTCGCCGCCCGCCTGCTCGGGAACTTCGAGCACGACGCGCTGCGGCGGCAGGCCGACATCCTTCAGCGATGCGAGCAGGGCATCGCCGTAGCTCGTGTCCATCAGCGCAGCGGGATGCAGACTCAGGAAAAGCCATTCGTCGTGGCTGTCGAAGGCGTTGAAGTTGCCCAGATGCAGCGATTCCGCGAGCCGGCCGAGTTCGAGCAGATCGCCGCGACGCGCCGCTTGTGTGAACACCTCGTGAGACGGAATGTGACGATGCGCGTCGTCGCGGGCGCGCAGGGACGCGTGATAGCCGATCGCGCGCCGGTGCGACACGGAAAACACGGGCTGGAACACGCTGAAAACGGTGTACTCGCCGTACAGCACGGTGCGACGCGATCCATCGTCGCCGGCGACGGGCCGAGGCGGCTGGAAGCGGGGAGGGTCGAGATCAACCATGCTCATGGGGTCTGGGCGCAAGGCGGGTGATTTTTATCGAGATAGTTTACCGGATCGGCATCTCAGCGTTCGAGCAAAAAGCGTGCGAATTCAATACCCAGGCGGGTCGCAGCGGTTACCGGGTGCGCCGCGCGGCCCTTTCGTGTGCGGATTGGACGCTTGTGCAACAGAGCCGGGAGCGCGCGCCGCGCGATCGTGCGTCCGGGCACCGGCGCGGTGCGCGTTCACGCGCCGTCTCAGTTCGACTCGGAAGGATCGGGCTTGCGGCGTGCCGCGCGCACTTCCGGCGCGAGCTGACCGAAGATCCACGCCGTCGCCGCAGTGATGATCCCGACGCACAGGAACGTCGCGTGGAACGCCGGCAGCGAGTTCGATTCGGTGACTTGCGGCAGAAGCCCCGTGAACGTCGACAGAATCGCGCCCGCCACGGTCACGCCGAGACTCATCGACAGCATCTGCACGAGCGAGAACAGGCTATTGCCGCTGCTCGCGCCGCCCGTGCCGAGATCCTTCAGCGTGAGCGTGTTCATCGCGGTGAACTGCATCGAATTGACGGCGCCGAAGATCGCCAGTTGCACGAGCCGCAGCCATAGCGGCTGATGCGCGCTCGCGAGTCCGAAGCTCGCCATCATCAACCCGACCAGAACCGTGTTCACGACCAGTACGCGCCGATAGCCGTGCTTTTCGATGAGACGCGTGACGACGCGCTTCGACGCCATGCCCGCGGCGGCGACGGGCAGCATCATCATGCCGGCCTGGAACGCCGTGTAGCCAAGGCTCACCTGCAGGAGCAGCGGAATCAGATACGGCATCGCGCCGCTGCCGATGCGCGCGAACAGATTGCCAAGCAGCCCGACGCTGAAGGTGTGGATCTTGAAGAGATCGAGCGAGAAGATTGGCTGGGCGGCGCGCGTCGCATGGAGGCCGTAGGCGACGAAGCAGCCGAACGAGAGGACGAGCAGCACGATGACGATCGCATGCTGCAGGCCGAGATCGGCGAGGCCGTCGAGCGAAATCGTCAGCGCGACCATGCCGACGGCGAGCAGCAGATAGCCGGCGAGATCGAAGGGCGCGGTCGCGGGATTGCGGCTGTCGGGCATGTACAGATTCGTCGCGATGCAGCCGATCACGCCCACCGGCACGTTGATGAGAAAGATCCAGTGCCACGACGCGATCTGCACGAGCCAGCCGCCGAGCGTCGGGCCGATGAGCGGGCCGATCAGCCCCGGAATCGCGACGAACGCGAGCGCCGAGAGGTACCGTTCCGCCGGGAACACGCGCAACACGGCGAGACGCCCGACCGGCAAGAGCATCGCGCCGCCCACGCCCTGCACGACGCGATACGCGACGAGCGCCTGCAACGACTGCGCTTTCGCGCACAACAGCGAGCCGATCGTGAACACGAGGATCGCGCTGAAGAACACGCGCTTCGTGCCGAGCTTGTCGGCGAGCCAGCCGGAGACGGGAATCATCATCGCCATCGTGAGCGAGTAGGCGATCACGACGCCCTGCATGCGCAATGGCGCTTCGCCGAGGCTCTTCGCCATCGCGGGAAGCGCGGTGTTGACGATCGTCGAATCGAGCGTCTGCATGAAGAAGCCCGTGGCGACGAGCCACAGCATGATGGAGAGCGATCGGTCGGACGGCTGGGCTGTGGCAGTGTCGGTCATCGGGCTGGGCTTATTTTCGCAACTCCGCGACGAAATCGTAGTAATCGTTGCGGCAGTAGGTATCGGTGAGTTCGATCGCGCGCTGATCGGCCGTGTAGCCGACGCGTGTGATGAGCAGCAGCGCGTCGTGCGGCGCGATGCCCATTTGCCGCGCGATCTCCTCGCTCGCGTTCACTGCGCGGAAATGCTGAAGCGCGCGCACGATGGAAAGTCCGCGCGCATCGAGATAGCTGTAGAGCGAATCGCCGATGGTCTGCGGATCGGGAATGCACGACGCGGGGAACGTGGAGTTCTCGACGGCCATCACGATGTCATCGGCGAGACGCAGGCGTTTCAGGCGCGTGACGGTGGCGGCGGGCGAGAGGCCGAGCTGAATGACTTCATCGCGATTGGCGGGCTCGATGGTGCGCGAGAGCCACCTGGAGCTCGGCGTGAAGCCGCGCCGCCGCAGCATCTCGGAGAAGCTCGACAGACGCGAGAGCGGATCTTCATAACGCGGCGTGATGAAGCTGCCCGCGCCTTGCTCGCGGCGAATCAGCCCTTGTTCGACGAGCAGCGCGATCGCCTTTCTCGATGTGATCCGCGAGACGCCGAGCGCATCGGACAGCACGCGCTCGGAGGGCAGCGCTTCGCCTGCGTTCCAGCGATTGTCGTGGATGGCGTTGGCGAGCTTGCGAGCGAGTTGGAGATAGAGCGGTGTGTCGCTGTCCGGGTCCGGGCGCAAGTCGCGCCAGCGGTCTTCCGAGGTCGGGTTCATAAAGCGGACGCTAATGGGCCAAGCGGGGATTTTAAGACAAACATTGAAGACGAAGGGGCGTCCCGTCTCTTATCTTGACGAGGTTCCCTGCACTTCGAGCCGCCCGTATCGCATTCTGCAGCTTCGTATCGACCATGGGCCCGAAGCGCGTCTCAAACCGTAGCCGGCCCACCCACCCCGCGCCCTGCGCGCATATAAAGCGCAAACGACAGCGCCACCGCCGCAGCCGCCGCCAGCGCGGCGAACAAGAATACCGACCCATACCCGAACTCGCCCGCGACATAGCCCGCGAGCGGCCCGGTCAGCCCAAGCGACAAGTCCAGAAACACCGAATAAGCCGACAGCGCCGCGCCCCGGCTCGCCGGCGGCACGAGCCCGACCGCCTCGACACCGAGCGCCGGAAACACCAGCGCGAAGCCGAAGCCGGTCAGCGCGGCGCCGGCGAGCGCGATCGTCGGCTCGGCTGCGAGCCACAGCATCAGCAACCCGGCGCACTCGAACGCAAACGACACGATCGCCACGCGGAACCCGCCGTACGCCTTGATGGTATTGGCGAACAGCAGCCGCGCCCCGATGAACATCGTGCCGAACACCGTGAGCGACAGCGCCGCGTTCGGCCAGTTGTGCGCGGCGTAATAGAGCGTGATGAACGTCGCGATGGAGCCGAAGCCCGCCGAGCCGAGCGTGAGTCCCAGCCCGTGCGGCAACACGCGGAAGAACACGCTCCGATACGACATGCGCTCGCCATGCACGATCGGCACGCTCGCCATGCGGGTCGCGAGCCAGTAGCCGAAGCCGCCAAGCGCAATCACGATCACCCCGAGCGATGCGAACCCGAGCGAATGATCGATCGCGACGCCGAGCGGCGCGCCGATCGCGAGCGCACCGTATGTCGCGATGCCGTTCCACGAAATCACCTTCGCGTTGTTCGTCACCCCGACGCGCCCGATGCCCCACGTGATCGAACCCGTGCCGACCCAGCTTTCGCCGAAGCCGAGCACGAGCCGCGCAATCACCAGCAGCACGAGGCTCACCGCATGCCATTGCGCCGCGAGCGCCGACGCGAGCAGCAGCACGCCGCTCGCCGCGCACGCCGCGAGGCCGTACAGCACGGTTTTCTTGGGGCCGAGCGTGTCGGCGGTGCGGCCCGCGAGCGGCCTCGACATCAGCGTCGCGAAGTACTGGACACTGATCGCCGCGCCCGCCATGACCGAGCCGTAGCCCAGATCCGTATGCACGTAACCCGGCAGCACCGCGAGCGGAATACCGATCGTCAGGTAGCAAAGGAATGTGTACAGGACGACGGGCAGAATCCGCAGCGTGACTGCGAAATCGCCCTGCGGCGCGATGCGAGGCTCGGAGGACATAGGGAAAGTGCGGGGTTGAATTCGGCGCGAAGGCGTGATTCTCCCATATGTTGCGGCGCAACGTCGCACGTGTTTTGTAACCAGGTGGGACAAATCGACGGTCAGAACGATCGGGCGGCAACTCCGAAAGGCTTGCTGCATAAAGCTCAGGGCACATATCGGACGAAGAATATGTCGTTCATGCAATGCCGCCTATGGGTTGTGGTTTTTGGTGGTGATAGCTTTCGAATCATCGAAGCGACAGGACCCGTCCGAGAAAGTCCCGCGAAGTCGCACATGCCACCGGCTGCGCATCCCGCGCAACCAGCAGAAAAGCATCGAAGAGCCCCGAGACATCACATGACCCAGCCGATCCGCTTCTATCACCGCAACGCGATCCAGGAAGTGAGCGGCGCGTCGACGACGCGCACCGTCCTGCAATACCTGCGCGAGGACGCGCGCTGCACCGGCACCAAGGAAGGCTGCGCGGAAGGCGACTGCGGCGCGTGCACAGTCGTCATCGGCGAGCCGGACGGCGCGGGCGGCGTCGCATTCAAGGCCGTGAACGCGTGCGTGCAGTTCCTGCCGACGCTCGATGGCCGCGCGCTCTTCACCGTCGAAGACCTGCGCCAGCCGGACGGCACGCTGCATCCGGTGCAGCAGGCGCTGGTCGATTGCCACGGCTCGCAATGCGGTTTCTGCACGCCGGGTTTTGCAATGTCGATGTTCGCGCTCTACGAAAAGCACGGCCATGCGACGACCGGCTGCCCGGGCGCATGCGAGAAGACGAAGCCTTCGCGCCAGGAAATCAGCGACGCGCTGACGGGCAATCTGTGCCGCTGCACGGGTTATCGGCCGATCATCGACGCGGCGGAGCAGATGTTCGATCACGCGCCGCTCGCGCCCCTCGACGTTCCGGCGCTCGCGCGCACGCTCGAAAGCATCCAACGCGACGACACGTTTCATTACGAGCACGCCGGCCGCCGGTTCGAGGCGCCGCGCACCGCCGAGGCGCTCGCTGCGATCAAGGACAAAAATCCGAACGTGCGCATTCTCGCGGGCAGCACCGATGTCGGTTTGTGGGTCACCAAGCAACTGCGCGATCTGGGCGACATCGTCTATATCGGGCAGATCGAATCGTTCAAGCACGTCGAGACGACGCACGACTGGATCGAGATCGGCGCGGGCGTGTCGGTCGAACGCGCGTATGCGGAACTCGTGACGATCTATCCCGAACTCGGGGAAACGTGCCAGCGCTTCGCGTCGCTGCCCATTCGCAACGCGGGCACGCTCGGCGGCAACGTCGCGAACGGCTCGCCGATCGGCGATTCGATGCCCGGCCTCATCGCGTTGAATGCGCGCGTCGTGCTGCAAAGCGTGGACGGCACGCGCGAGATGCCGCTCGAAGACCTGTACATCGCGTACCAGAAGAAGGACATGCGCGAGAACGAGTTCGTCGCCGCCATTCGCGTGCCGACGCGCGCAGGCAAGCGCGCGACGCTGCAGTTCCGCGCTTACAAGCTGTCGAAGCGCTTCGACTCCGATATTTCCGCCGTGTACGCCGCGTATTCGTTCATCGCCGATGGCGACACGATCCGCGAGCCGCGCCTCGTCTACGGCGGCATGGCCGCGACGCCGAAGCGCGCATCGCACGCGGAAGCCGTTCTCGCCGATGCCCACTGGCACCAAGCCACCGTCCAGGCCGCGATGCTCGCGCTCTCCAAGGACTACCAGCCGCTCACCGACATGCGCGCGAGCAGCGACTATCGCCTCGACACCGCGAAGAGCCTGCTGTATCGCTTCTGGCTGGAGACGCGTCCGCACGATCCGCTCGATAAATCGAAGCTGGACGTGCGTGCAATCGAACTGGTCGAAGCGAAGTAAGCGAAAAGGGAGAACAAGACAATGAATCAGCAAGCCGAAGCCTTTCTCGCCGAAGCCCAGTCGCTCGCGAACGAAATCGACGCGTTCAAGCAGGTCCACGTGTCGCGTCCGCATGAATCGGCGCATCTGCACGTGAGCGGCCGCGCGAGCTATACCGACGACATCCCGCCCGTCGCGGGCACGCTGCACGCCGCGCTCGGCACGAGCCCGAAGGCGCACGCGAAGATCGTGTCGATGAACTTCGACGCCGTTCGCGCGACGCCGGGCGTCGTCGCCGTCTTTACCGCCGAGGACATTCCCGGCGTGAACGATTGCGGCCCGATCATTCACGACGATCCGGTGCTCGCGCAGGGCATCGTGCAGTTCGTCGGCCAGCCGATGTTCATCGTCGTCGCGACATCGCACGATACGGCGCGTCTTGCCGCACGCCGCGCGACGATCGAGTTCGAAGACCTCGTGCCGATCCTGACGGCGCAGGACGCGCGCAAGGCCGAATCGTATGTGCTGAATCCGCTGAAGCTGTCGCGCGGCGACGCCGAAGGGCGCATGGCGAAAGCCTCGAACCACGAGCGCGGCGCGATGAAGCTCGGCGGTCAGGAACAGTTCTATCTCGAAGGGCAGATCGCCTATGCCGTGCCGAAGGACGACGACGGCATGCACGTCTACTGCTCGACGCAGCACCCGACGGAAATGCAGCATCTCGTCGCGCACGTGCTCAACGTGCATTCGCACAACGTGCTCGTCGAATGCCGGCGCATGGGCGGCGGGTTCGGCGGCAAGGAATCGCAGTCGGGGATTTTCGCGTGCTGCGCGGCGCTCGCCGCGTGGAAGCTGCTGTGCCCGGTGAAGCTGCGTCCCGATCGCGACGACGACATGATGATCACCGGCAAGCGCCACGACTTCATCTACAACTTCGAAGTCGGCTACGACGACGACGGCAAGATCGAAGGCGTTTGCGTCGACATGACCTCGCGCTGCGGCTTCTCCGCCGACCTGTCCGGTCCCGTGATGACGCGCGCCGTCTGCCACTTCGACAACGCGTACTGGCTGTCGGACGTGAAGATTGAAGGCTATTGCGGCAAGACGAACACGCAGTCGAACACCGCGTTCCGCGGTTTCGGCGGGCCGCAAGGCGCGTTCGCGATCGAGTACATCATGGACAACGTCGCGCGTTCGGTCGGAAAGGATTCTCTCGACGTGCGCCGCGCGAATCTCTACGGCAAGACGGAAAACAACAAGACGCCTTATGGGCAGACGGTCGAAGACAACGTCATCCACGAGCTGATCGCCGAGCTCGAAGAGACGAGCGATTATCGTCGGCGGCGCGCGGCCATCAACGCATTCAACGCGAACAACGAAATCCTGAAGAAAGGCCTTGCACTGACGCCGGTGAAGTTCGGCATCGCGTTCAACGTGACGCATTTCAATCAGGCGGGCGCGCTGGTTCACATCTATACGGATGGCTCGATGCTCGTGAACCACGGCGGCACCGAGATGGGCCAGGGTTTGAACACGAAGGTCGCGCAGGTCGTCGCGCATGAGCTCGGCGTGACCTTCGAGCGCGTGCGCGTGACGGCCACCGACACGAGCAAGGTTGCGAATACATCGGCGACGGCCGCATCGACGGGAACGGATTTGAACGGCAAGGCCGCGCAGGACGCCGCGCGCCAGTTGCGCGAACGGCTCGCGAAATTCGCGGCGGAGAAGTTCGGCGGCGGCACGGTCACGCCGGAGCAGGTGCGCTTCGCGAACGATCGCGTGATCGTCGGCGACGATGCGATTCCGTTCGGCGAAGTCGTGCAGAAGGCGTATCTCGCGCGCGTGCAGTTGTGGTCCGACGGCTTCTACGCGACGCCCAAGCTCTACTGGGATCAGGCGACGATGCAGGGCCGCCCGTTCTTCTACTACTCCTATGGCGCGGCCGTATCGGAAGTGGTGATCGACACGCTGACCGGCGAGATGCGCGTGCTGCGCGCGGATGCGCTGCATGACGTGGGCGCGTCGCTGAACCCGGCGCTCGACAAAGGCCAGGTCGAAGGTGCGTTCGTGCAGGGCATGGGCTGGCTGACGACGGAAGAACTCTGGTGGAACGACAACGGCAAGCTGATGACGCACGCGCCGTCCACCTACAAGATTCCGACGACGAACGACATGCCCGCCGATTTCCGCGTCGATCTCTTCAAGAACCGCAACGCGGAAGACAGCATCCATCGCTCGAAGGCCGTGGGAGAGCCGCCCTTGTTGCTGCCGTTCTCGGTGTTCTTCGCGATCCGCGACGCCGTTTCCGCGGTCGGCGATCACAAGGTGAATCCGCCGTTGAACGCGCCCGCCACGGCGGAAGCGATTCTCAAGGCAGTCAACGCGGTGAGGAGTGCGCGGTCATGATGCACGTCGTCCTGTTCGGGGCGGGCCATGTCGGCCACGCGCTCGTGAAGGTGCTCGGCACGCTGCCGTGCGTCGTGCAGTGGGTCGATGCGCGCGACGAACTCTTCCCCGACGAAGTCCCGGCGAACGTGCAGATCGAAGCGACCGATCTGCACGATGCGATCGTCGACGAGGCGCCGGCGGGCGCGTACTTCATCGTGATGACGCACGATCATTCGCTCGACTTCGCGCTCACGCAACGCATCATGCGGCGCGACGACTTCGCCTACTTCGGCCTGATCGGATCGAAGACGAAGCGTGTGAAGTTCGAGCGGCGTTTGATGGAGCGCGGGGTGGCGGCGCAGCGGCTGACGGAGATCACGTGTCCGATCGGCGTGGAAGGGATCGCCGATAAAGCGCCGTGGTCGATCGGGTTGGCGGTCGCGGCGCAGTTGTTGAGGGTGAGGGAGGTGGCGGCGCGAGTGGGGGCCGAAGCGTCACGAACAGTCCGCGCGACCGCGTGAAGCGCACCGTTTCGCTCCTCGTGACTGTCTTTGTCGATCTCGGTGCGATGTCCTCGGAACTGTCGGATAGATCGCTCAACCTGCATCCCTGACATGTCGGAATCGACGATTTGAGTAAGGGAAGCAGTGATGGGGTTCGGTTTTCGCGAGAGCATCAAGATATTGCCCGGCGTGCGGTCAATCTGAGCAAGAGCGGGATCAGCACCTCGATCGGCGTAAAAGGGTTCACCTACAACACGCGCGGCCGCATCACGACGAGCATTCCGGGCACCGGCATCTACCACGTCACCAATCTGAGAACGAAAGGCGCGCGGCAGCCGTCGCGCAGGCAATCGGCATCGCTCGAATTCAGAATGTGCGTGCAGGAGCGCGTCGTGTGCGCGCTGCGCGGCTACTTTCTTTCACACGGCATCTATGTAAGCGAAGCGAACCTCGGCCAGGCGACGGAACTCGTCGAGCACGATGCGCCGGCGTCCGCCGCAAGCGAAATCGCGGCGCCCGCCGCGCAGCACGATGCTGCCGAGGATCACCACGCGTATTACCGCTCCGATTTCCGGTGACTCAGCCCAACCCGTTCGCCGCCCGAAACCTCCCCGGCGCCACCCCGTAAAGCTCCTTGAAACGCTTCGAAAACGCCGCCTCGGATTGATACCCCACATCCGCCGCGACATCCGCGATGCTCTTTTTCGTATGCGTGAGCATCGTGCTCGCGAGCTGCATGCGCACGTGACTCAGCAAGGCGAGCGGCGAGCTATCGGAGCGCGCCGAGAACGCGCGCATGAACGTCGCGCGCGACATGGCCGCTTCCTTGGCCAGCATTTCGAGTGTCCACGGTTCGGCGGGGCGCTCCAGCATCGCGATGATCGACGCGCCCAGCCGCCGGTTCGCAAGCAGTCCGAGCACGCCCGCGAGCGAGGGCTGCCCGTCGAGCCAGGCGCGCAACACCATCGTGAAGAGTGCGGTAGACAGGGCCGTGACGATCGACGGCGCGCCCAGTTGCGCCTCTTCCGCCTCGCGGCGCATCGTCTGGACGAGCGGCGCGAGGTAAGTCTCCGATGCATTCGCGAACGACACATGCACGACATCCGGCAACACGTCGATCAGCAGGGCGCGCGGCGCATAGAGAAATCGACCGCACAGCAAGTCCACGCCCGGGGGCTGCCCGCCGCAATTGCTTTCCACGGTGACCGCGCCGTTGTGGCGCACGTTCATCTCCGTCTTCGCCGCCCCGTTTTCACGAGGCTGAATGCTCAGCACGTGCGCGTCGCCGCGCGGCAAGAAGAAGATGTCGCCTGCCCGCAGTTCGAGCGGCGCATGACCCTTTCGAAGCACCGTGCACGCGCCATCGAGCACGACGTGATACACCGCTTCGCCAGCGGGCGCGGGCGCGTGATCGAGTTCCAGCGGACCGCTCAGCAGGCAGCGCAGATCGAGCGCGCCGGAGAGGTGCGCAAGCTGGATCAGTTTGTCGAGTGCGTCCATGTGGGCGGGCCGGCGAGGTGTCGTTCCGGATAGTACCGAAGTCCCGCGAGGCGTGCGCTACTTCGCGAGTTCGCCCAGTTCGCGGGTCTCCTCTCCCGAGGGCGCCGCGACGGCCTTCTTGCGGGTGAGCGAATCGGACACGGTCGACATCAGCGTGCGCAGCCACGCGACATCCGTCGGCTGATCGGGCTGCGGCACCGAAAGCTGATAGCACTTGATGCGCGGAAACGGCACCGGCGAGTCGAGCACCGCGAGCGGCAGCATCGCCGCATAGTGCTGCGCGAACCGGCGCGGCGCGGTGAAGATGAGGTCCGACTGCAAAAGCACCTGCGGCACGAGTCCGAAGTAGGGAATCGTCGTGACGATGCGCCGCTCGATGCCCGCGCGCGAAAGGCCGACGTCGATCGGATGCCGCCTGCCGCCGCTATACGGCGTCGGCGCGAGATGCGCGGCGAGGGCATAGCGTTCCACCGTCAGCGGCTCGCGCGCGAGCGGATGGTTCGCGCGCATCAGGCAGACGAATACGTCGGTGAACAGATCCTGGCGTTCGAAGCGCGGCTCGGGCTTCGTCCAGTTGGCGACCATCAGATCGATTTCGCCTTCGTCGAGCATGCGCTCGTGGTCGCGCATCGGCGTGAGCGACTCGATCTCCAGACGCGCGTTGGGCGCCGCGTCGCGAAAAGCCGCGACGAGCGTCGGCATGAAGAAATCGTTCAGATAATCCGGCGCGGCGACGCGAAAGGTGCGGCGCGAGCTTGCCGGATCGAAATCGCCGTGCGGCGTCGCGACGAATTCCACTTCGCGCAATGCGCGTTGCGCCGGCGCGAGCAGCGATTCGCCGTACTCGGTCGGCACCATGCCCTGCTTGCCGCGCACGAGAATCGGATCGTTCAGGATTTCGCGCAGGCGGCGCAACGCGGTGCTGATCGCCGGCTGCGTCTGGTTCAGCCGTTGCGCGGTCTGCGTCACGCTGCGCTCCAGCAGCAGGGTGCGCAGCACACGGATGAGCCAGATGTCGAGTGAGTCGGCGGGATCGTTCATGGCTTGCGAAACGGTTGAATTCGGGTTGCGCGGGCGCGAACTCGCGAACCCTTACCCGAAGTTAAACGCTTATCCGTTTTTGACACCATAGCGAGCGCGCTATGCACGGCATAGGCGCGAGCGCCGACCCGGCCAGCATCAACCGAAATCGGCATCTCGCGGCGCGATCGGCAGCGCGCTGATGCGCTTCACTTCCGCGCCGTCGAGCCAGTTCGGCGAGCGCGCGACATAGAGCACCATCGGCAGCGTGTCCTCGCCCCAGAAGATCTGATCGTTGACGAGGAAGGTCGGCACGCCGAACACGCCCATCGCCACCGCGCGGTCGTTGTTGTCGCGCAGCTTCGCCTTGACGTCCTCGTCCTCGATGCGCGTTTCGCCGTCCGGCATGCCGACGCGCTCGCACAATCCGCGAAAGCCCTCCGGCGTGGAGGGATCGCGCCCCTCGCGCCAGATGTAGCGAAAGATCTCGCGCACGCGGCCGATCTCGCCGTTCGCCAGCACGGCGAGCCGCAGTGCCTTGCTGGGGTCGAACGGATGCGCGGGCGGCATCCTGAACGGAATGCCCAGTTGTTCCGCGCGGAACAGCGCGTGCCGGTAGGTGAAGACGCGTTTGGAGGGAATCGTCGCGGCGTGGGGCTGGCCCCAGCGGTCGAGCAGCTTCATCAACTGGACGGGGACGAGCTCGAACGGCATGTCCGGCCATTTTTCATGCTGTTCGAGCAGCAAGTACGAAAACGGCGAAATGAAGTCGAAGAAAAAGTACGGATGACCAGTACTGGTCGAATGCGGGGCACTCATGTTCCCTTCTCCCTGAGATTCCTTGGCTTTGCTCGCGCAAACGCGCGCCTGAGCCTCATCTGTTCGTTTTTTGTCGTGTCCTGCATGGCGGATGCGACGCGCGCGGCGTTGCATCCCGTTCTTGCGTTCCTCCAATAGATATTACGTGCTGCCTTGTTCCGTGTCTGCCCGCGAAGCGACAACGGACGCGTCCGGTTGCGCCACGTCGCGCGCGGGGGCTTCGTCGGGCTGCGCGACGGGCACATGCGCGAGGCGCTGCCGCACGAAGCCGATGTGCTCGCGCAGCACGTAGAACTGATCCGCGAACGCGAGCGGCATCTTCATGCGATTCACGGCCGTTTCGATCGCGTCGATGCGGTCGAGCAGGGCATCGCGCTGGGCGGTATCGGGGCCGCTGATCGCTTCCCGCTCTATTGCAATGAGCGCGCCATACCAGCGATAGATTCGCGATTTCACGCGCCAGCGATACAGCCCCGGCACGAGCCGCAAGCCCGGAATCAGCACCACGATGAGCGGCACCAGCACGACGAGCACGCGATCCGCGAGACTCGCGAGCCAGAACGGCAGCGTGCGGTAGAGGAAGCTCTTACCCGATTTGTAATACCGCTCGGCGTTGTCGCTGATGCGAAATTCGTGCACGAGCGGCGCGGGGAATTCGTTGGCCCGCTGCAGCAGATTGGCGCGCCCGTGCACCTCGCGCGCGGCTTCGATCAGCAGGTCGGAGAGCGCCGGATGCAGGCTGTCGCGCGCAACCAGTTCGGCTGTGGGCGCGATCATGTGGACCGGACGCGGCGGCAGGTTGCGGGAGAAGTCGAAGGCGCCCATCGGCAGCTCGATTTCCGTCAGGTACGGAAAGCGGCGCGCGTACGCATCGGCCTGGACGAAATCCATGAAACGGATGCCCGGCGAGCGCAAGAGTTTCGCCATCGTCGGCGGCTGGGCGGAGTCGCCTGTCAGGAAAACGGCGTCGACGCGGCCGTCTTCGAGCGCTTTCGCGGCGTCGTCGCCGGCGAGCGGCAGCAGCTCCGTGTCGCCGCCCGGTTCGATGCCGTTCGCCTTCAGGACCGTGAGCGCGAGCACGCGCGTGCCGCTGCCTTCCGCGCCGATCGCGAGCCGCTTGCCCTTCAGCTCCGACAATCGGCTGACGACTGTCGCGCCGCGATAGAACACCGCGAGCGGCACATAGGACACGCTGCCGAGCGATTCCAGGTTGTCGTGCGTCGTGCCCGGCTTGGTCAGGCCACCCTGTACGAAACCCACGTCGACGTTCGATTTCGAATCGTCGAGACGGGTCAGGTTGTCGAGCGAGCCTTGCGTCTCGAGCACGTTGAGCGTCACGCGGTTGCGCGCGAGGATCGCCTTGTATTTTTGCGCGCTGGTCCAGAACGAACTGCCTTTCGGCCCGGCGGCGATGGTCAGCGTGCTCGGCGGCGCGGGCTGGATCAGCCGCACGGCGACATAGAGCGCGGCCGCGCAGACGAGCAGGATCGGGCCGAAGGTGAGCGCGAGGTCGCGCCAGGATATCGCGACGAAGCGTGCGACGATCCGCTGCTGCGGCTTGCGTGCCGGTGGGACGTCCGGATCGGTGCCCGGATTGTTTCCTGAAGGGTGGGTCATCTCGTCGGTAATCGTAAAACTGCGTGCCCGCGAGCTTAACCGATCGCGATGCGCGGTCATTTCCACGAACGGGTTCGGCTGGCGCGCGAGCGGCGCGTCCGGGCGGCCGGCATGGCGTCGATGGTACAGGAGATGGATCGGCCTCCGGCGGGCCGCGCGGCGCGTGCGGACTGTGACGGACGTGTGTCGGCGCAGGCGGTGCTGTTGCGCGTGCGCGGCTTCGCGGAAGGTCGCATTGTTAAATGCTTTGCGCTAATGGCCGCGCTGGGCTAAATTGACGTTCGCCGCCGCACGACAAGGCTTTTCGCGGGCCGCAGCCCGGAATGTGGGTTCGTGAGCCGCGCCAGTCAGCCGCCATGCGGCAGGTCATATTCGAGCCGACGGGGTTTTTCCGCCCGACCAACCGGCCGCAGTTTGTTTCTTTCGCCAGTCTCTCGCAGCACCGTGAGCCGCATTCGCCGGCTCGCCGCCGTCATGCCCGCGCGCCGTTTCAGGCCCCGGGCGCGCGTGGCCACGGGCAGCCGCTCGATGTCGTAGCCCAGCCGCTGGGAATGCGGTCCGGTTTTGTAGTGCAAAAACGAGCGAAGTAGCAACTGTGCGAAGTCAACAAGCGAAACAAAAGGAGAAATCATGAAAGCAGTCGATCTGTTGAAGGCGCTGGGCGTGGTGGTGTGCGTGGCCGTGGCATCGAGCGCCTATGCCCAATCGAGCGACGCGGCGGCCACGAGCACCGACTCGGCGGCGCAGGCGAAGGCTCAGAAATCCGCGACCAAGAAGACCGACCGCAAGCTCGGCTACGACGTGCGCCGCGCGCTGTCGAAGGCGCAGGGCTTCGATGTGTCGAACGTGTTCGTGCGCGCGCGCAGCGGCGCGGTGACGCTGACGGGCACGGTGCCGGAAGGCGGCCAGATCGCCCAGGCCGAAGAAGTGACAAAGGGCGTGCCGGGCGTGAAGTCGGTCTCCAACAAGCTCACCCTCGGCGTGCAAGGCGGCGGGCAGTAACACGAGTTACAGAAAGCCGGCGACGTCGCACGATGCCGCCGGCTTTCGCTCGTCAAGCGAGCGTTCGAACGGGCTCCGGCTTTGCTGCCGGAGCCCGTTGTCGTTTGGCGCTTTCGCTGCCGCGGCGTGAATTTGGCCAAGACCGCCGGCGGATAAGGCGCGATACTTGCACCAACGGCCGCGCGGCGCGCACGCGAGCCTCGCGGACGTGTTGCACTCTCAGGTTGCACCACTCATCGGAACGTATGGCGGAGACCCACAATGAAAAGATTCGCGCGTACCCAGAGGTTGCAGACTTTGCAGCACATGCCGCGCACTGTCGCGCTGGCGGCGCTCGCCGCACTGGCGCTCGCCGGATGCCACGGCGGCGATGACGACAACGGCAGCAGCCAGCCGACCAACACCTTGCCGAGCTTCATCTCCGGCTCGGTCAATACGCAGACTTACGACGGCGTCTCGGACGACCTGCTCACGGCCGGTCTCGGCAAGACGGGCCTCGCGTCGGCGACCGCGCCCGCGCTCGCCAAGCCGGCGGCGCCGACGGCCGCCGAACTGCGCCGCCTCGCGATCTATTCGAACTACCGCGCGCTCGTCGACATGTCGTCGAACGGCGGCTACGGGCGCTTCTGGGGGCCGAACGTCGATCTGAACGGCAACGACACGCTCGGCGAGGGGAAGATCCCGGGCAAGGAATACATCGCCTACGCGGATGACGGCAGCGGCACGCAGAACGTCAGCCTGCTCGTGCAGATCCCGCAGAGCTTCAACCCGGATCAGCCTTGCATCGTCACGGCGACGTCGTCGGGGTCGCGCGGCGTCTACGGTGCGATTTCGGCGGCAGGCGAGTGGGGCCTGAAGCGCGGCTGCGCGGTGGCCTATAACGACAAGGGCAGCGGCAACGGCGGCCACGAACTGTCGACCAATCTCGTCACGCTGATCGACGGCACGCTCGCGAACGCCGACATTGCCGGGACGAAGGCGATCTTCAAGGCGAACGCGAGCGCGTCGGCGCTGTCGTCGTTCAATTCGGCCTTCCCGAACCGCTACGCGTACAAGCACGCGCATTCGCAACAGAACCCGGAAAAGGACTGGGGCAAGAACACGCTGCAGGCGATCCAGTTTGCATACTGGGCGCTCAACGACATGTTCGGCCCGGTCAGCGGCTCGACGCATCAGGTGCGCTACAGCAAAGGCAGCATCACGACGATCGCGGCATCGGTGAGCAACGGCGGCGGCGCATCGCTGGCGGCGGCGGAGCAGGACACCGATGGCTGGATCACGGCGGTCGTCGTCGGCGAGCCGCAGATCAATCTGAATCTGCCGTCGCAAGTCTCGGTGCGGCAGGGCGGCGTGCCGGTCGGCTCGTTCGGGCGGCCGCTCGCGGATTACATGACGCTCGCCAATCTGCTTCAGCCCTGCGCGGCGCTCGCGCCCGCCGCAGCCGGCGCGCCGTATCTGACGACGTTGCCCGTGGCGACCACGAACGCGATCCGCACGGCGCGGTGCGCGACGCTCGCCGCGAGCGGGCTCGTCGCGGGCGGCAATACCGTCGCGCAGGCCACGGACGCGCTCAACCAGTTGCATCAGGCCGGCTACGAGACCGACTCCGACACGCTCCATGCGCCGATGTGGGACTCGCAAGCGGTGCCGGCCGTCGCCGTCACGTATGCCGACGCGTACATGAAGGCGAGCGTGCTCGACAACCTGTGCGACTTCAGCTTCGGCACGACCAACGCGCTAACGGGCGCGGCGGGCGTCGCGCCGCTCGTCTCGCCGATGCCGACGCTCTTCGGCAACGGCAACGGCGTGCCGCCGACGAACGGCATCAACCTGGTTTACAACGCGGGGACGGCGGGCGCGGCCGATCATCGCCTGGCGACGCCCGATGCCAGTTACGCGGGCGCCGCATGCCTGCGCTCGCTGTGGACCAACGGCAATGCGACGATGGTGGCCAACGTCAATGCGATCCGCGTGAACGCGAACCTGCGCGGCAAGCCTGCGATCATCGTGCAGGGCCGCGCCGATGCGCTCGTGCCGATCAACCATGCGTCCCGGCCGTATCTCGGCGCGAATCGGGTGGCTGAGGGCAACAACAGCCAGCTTTCGCTCTATGAAATCACGAACGGCCAGCACTTCGACGCGTTCCTGAGCGTGGCGGGCTTCGACACGCGCTTCATTCCGGTCCACTACTACGACATTCAGGCGCTCAACCTGATGTGGAATCACCTGAAGAACAACGCGCCGCTGCCGCCTTCTCAGGTGGTGCGCACGGTGGCGCGCGGCGGCAAGGCGGGATCGGCGCCTGCGCTCACGGCGTCCAATCTGCCGCCGATCGCCGTTGATCCGGGCGCGAACGCCATTACGACGGCGGGCGGCATCGTCAACGTGCCGAACTGACGCGGCGCGCGGCTTACTGAGTCGTGGTGGTTCGCGGCGCCGCTGGCGCTGCGGCCGCGGCCGCGGACACATCCGACGCACCGGCCGCGACTGCATCCGATGCCTGGATCGCCGTTGCAGCGGCGGGCGTCTGCACGACGATCGGTGTCGGCGTGAGTTCGGGCGAGTTGACGATGAGCGACGGCGCGAGCGGCTTGCTCTTCACTTCGTCCGCCGCGACGGGCGCGCTGCGCGGCACGGTGTTCAGATAGTGGCCCATCAGGGAAAAGAAGCGGTCGTAGAACTTGCCGGCGGGCACGGTCTCGCTCGAGATTTTGACCATCGCGTCGCTGTTCGAGCGGATCGGCAGCGACAGCGACCCCAACACGCTCAACCCGACGCTCGCCGACGTATCGCTCTTCTTGAGCGCATAGCCGTCCTGCACGGCGTTCACATACGCGATGCTCTGATTCGTCGCGTTCTCGCCAGGCGTGCACACCACATGGAAAGACACGACGACGTGCGTCTCGGCGCTCGGCTGAAAGTTTTTGGTCGCGTCGACGGTGTCGGGCTGGCCCATCGTCGTGAGAAAGCCTTGCGACAGCAGCGCGCGGCGCGCGGCCTCGCAAGTTTCGTTGACGGTGGCGTCGAAATTGTGCGCGAACGGGCTCGCGCCGGTGCTGAACAGCTCCTGCTGATAGCTCGGCGTGACCGCGCTGCGGCCAGCGCAGGCAGCGAGGGCGAGAAATCCGAGGGAGGCGAAAACGAGGCGCAGGGACGGCATGGGCATGAGGCAGCGGATCCAAAATATGTGTCAACGACAGACACAAATTGTAGTGCCGCCGGACTGGCCGATGAAAAACGCCGAGTCTGAAAACATCGTCGAATCGACGGATTACAGGGTGATGAAAGGTGGCCGGACGGCTCGAATCATCGGTCTGGAAAGCGCAAAGCCCGGCGCGCGGCCGGGCGTTCTTGCGCTAAAAGCGGCTTACGGACGATTGAAGTCGACCGGGTTGGCCGCCTCCAGACGGACGATGCGGTCGAGGAAGCTCGACCGGCCCGCATGCCCCGACGCCGATGCGCCTTCGCTTGCACCGCCGAAGGACGACGCAGCGGCGCCTTGCTGCGCATCGACACGGGCTTGTGCTGCCTGGATCTGGGCCGGGTAGGTCGTCTGATCGGCCGCCGGGTTGTAGCCCGCGCGCTCGAGTTGAACCAGTTCGGCGCGCACTTGCGCGCGGGTGACCGGGCCGTCTTCACGCGCCTGGGCGAAACCCGGAACGGCGAGAACGGCAGCGATGGCGATGGCGGGAACGATGGACTTGAACATGATGACCTCCGAATGCTGATTTTGGGGAACGTTGCGGGTGGTGAGGTTTCTCTCCACTGCTTCGTCGTTGAGAGGCAGTGTAGGACGCGGCGTTGTAGGTAAAAACCCTGATTCGCCCAAATCAGTATTCGCGATTTGACATTAATCGTTTCAATCACTATCGGTCCGCCGATTGACGGAGTCTCCGGGGGTCTAGATGCTATCTTTGAAGTGACTCGATTCCTTCGCCCGGAGATATCGTGGACGTCGCCGTCTGGCTGCGCAGCCTCGGAATGGAACGGTACGAAACGGTGTTCGCCGAGAACGCCATCGACGCCGACGTGCTGCGCAGCCTTACCGCGGACGACCTGAAAGATCTTGGAATCGCTTCGGTCGGGCATCGCCGGAAATTGCTCGATGCGCTGACGGAACTGCGCGCGCGCACCGGCCCGGCAGACGCGGGCACGAGCCCGAACGGGGCGAAAGGAGAACGGCGGCAGGTCGCGGTGCTCTTCGCCGATCTGTGCGGCTTCACGAAAATGAGCCGGGAAGCCGATCCGGAAGAAATCGTCGCCGTGCTCGATCGATACTTCGAGACGGCCGATCGCATCGTCGAGCAGCATGGAGGCTACGTCGACAAGCATGTCGGCGACTCGATCATGGCGGTTTTCGGCGCGCCGGTTTCGCACGGCAACGATGTGGAACGCGCCGTGCGGGCAGCGCTCGCGATCAGCGACGCGATGCCCGCCCTGTCGCGCGTTCTCACTCGTTCGGTCGCGGTGCATATCGGCATTGCGGGCGGCGAGGTCGTCGCGAGCGGCACGGGCAGCGCCGCGCATCGCGAGTACACCGTGACCGGCGAGACGGTCAATCTCGCCTCGCGTCTCACCGACGCGGCCGGGCCCGCGGAAATCCTGATTTCGGAGGCTGTGCGGCGCGCGCTGGCCGGCCGCGTCGAGTGCGCCGGACGCGGCGCGCTTTCCGTCAAGGGTTTCGCGGAGCCGGTTTCGGCGTGGTGTATCGCGGGTCTCCTGCACAGTGCGCCGGGACGGCCGTTCGTCGGTCGTCTTGACGAACTGCGCCAGCTTCGCGCGATGCTTGGGGCATGTCGCGAGAGCGGCGCCGGTCGCACCGTGCTACTGCGCGGCGAGGCCGGAATCGGCAAGACGCGCCTTCTCGATGAGCTCAAACGCGAGGCGCGCGATGCGGGCTTTCTCTGCCACGGCGGCCTCGTGCTCGATTTCGGCGCCGCCACCGGACGGGGCGCGATGCAGTCTCTCGTGCGCGGGCTTCTGGCGCTCGACGACGCGAGTGATGCGCAGGCCGGCCTGAGCGGCGTCGAGCACGCGATCGGCGACGGCCTGCTCGATCGCGGCGACGCGCTTTTTCTGAAGGATCTCGCCGATGTGCCGATGTCACTCGCAGATCGCGCAATCTACGAAGCGATGGACAACGCGACGCGCGCCGGCGGGCGGCGCCATGTCGTGAGCCGGCTGGTCGAGCGCGCGAGCCGCCGGCAATTTCGACTATTGTCCGTCGAGGACATCCACTGGTCGGATGGATCGACGCTCAATGACCTTGCCGGGCTGTCGGCGACCGTGGCGCAGTGTCCGGCAGTGCTGGTGCTGACCGCTCGTCCCGCCGGCCACGCGTTCGATGAATCGTGGCGCGCGGCGGCCGGCGCGCCGTACGCGCTCGTCGATCTCCTTGCGCTCAGCGTCAGCGAGTCGCACGTGATGGCCGCATCGTTTCCCGGTGCGGCCGCGGACCTCGCGTCGCGCTGCATCGCGCGGGCGGCGGGCAATCCGCTGTTTCTCGAGCAGCTGCTGGGCAACGCGGAGGAAAGCGACGAAACCCGCGTGCCGGGCACGGTGCGCAGTCTCGTGCAGGCGCGGATGGATCGGCTCCACGCCGTCGACAGGACAGTCTTGCAGGCCGCCTCGGTACTCGGTCAACTCTTCGAGAAGGACGCGCTCGAGTATCTCGTCGATGGCGCCGGCGCCGCACTGGAGCCGCTCGTGACGAGTCTTTTGCTGCGGCGTCAGGGTGCCGGATTCCTGTTCCATCACGCACTCATTCGCGACGCCGTCTATGACGGCTTGCTGAAAAGCCGGCGTCGCGAGCTGCATCGTCGCGCCGCGCAGTGGTATGCGGAACGTGACCCGCTGCTGCGAGCCGAACATCTCGATCGGGCAATGGACAGCGAGGCGGCGCGCGCCTATTGCGACGCGGCGCGCTCGCAGGCGAGGGCGCATCGCCATGAATCCGCGCTCCGGCTCGTCGAACGGGGCCTTCAGCTTGCGCGCGAGAGCAGCGAGCGCGTCGCGCTCGAGTGCCTTCGCGGCGATATCCTGCACGATGTCGGCGACATGCGGTCGGCGCTCGCGGCATTCGAAGCCGCGCTCGAGGTCGCGGTGTCCGACGCGCAGCGCTGCCAGGCGTGGATCGGGCGCGCCACGGTCAAGCGCGTCACGGACGATCTCGACGGCGCATGGGCCGATCTCCATCTCGCCGCCGGCGTCGCTGCCGCACAGGGCTTTCAGCGCGAGGCGGCGCGCATTCACTTCCTGCGCGGCAATCTCTGCTTTCCGCGCGGCGATATCGAGGGCTGCGTGCGCGAACATGGACGCAGTCTCGCACTCGCGCGCGAGGCGCACGACGCCGAACAGGAAGCGGCAGCGCTGGGCGGGCTTGGCGATGCCGAGTACATGCGCGGACGGATGATCAGTGCTCACGACGCCTTCCGCCGCTGCATCGAACTCTGCGAAGGCCACGGGTTCGGACGTATCGCTGTCGCCAATCTTCCCATGCGCGCCATCACGGCGTGGTTCGCAGGCAAGACACAGGCCGGACTGGAAGCCGCGCTCGCGAGTGTCGCCGCGGCCGAGAAGGTGAGGCATCTTCGGGCGCTCGCCGTTGCTCATCACGCGGCCTGGCACTGCCTGCACGATCTCGCCGAATGGGATCGTGCGTGGGAGCACGTCGAACCTGCGCTGCGATGTGCGCGCGAACTGAAGTCGAAAAGATTCGAAGGCGAAGCGCTTGCGCTTCGTGCGGAACTGCATCGGATCGCGGGGCGCGGGCGCGAAGCGCTGGACGATATCGCGGAGGCCTTGTCGATCAGCCGGGAGACGGGCATGGCCTATCTGGGCGCGCATTATCTGGGCGTCCTTGCGCGCGTGACAGACGACATCGATGTATTCGAAAGCGCGCTTGCGGAAGCGCAGGCGCTGCTCACGGCCGGCGCGGTGAGCCACAATCACTTTCTCTTTCGACGTGACGCGATCGAAGCGTGCATCGATCGGCGCCGCTGGGATGCGGCCGAGCATCATGCCGCGGCGCTGGAGGAATACGCTCGCCGGGAGCCATCGCTCTTTTCAGCGTTCTACGTGGGGCGCGCACGGGCGCTGGTCTCGTACGGAAAGGGTGATCGGAACGCTGCCTCGATTAAGGAGCTTCAGCGAATCAGGCAAGAAGGCCGGAAGTCCGGTTTCATTTACGCGCTCGAAGCAATAGATCGCGCGCTCGTAAGCCAGTCGAATCTCATCGACGAATGAGAAGGGGTGTCGATCATGTCGAGCGAGTTCAAGCGGCGGGTCAGATTATTCGTTCAGCGTTTCTGGCAGCCGACCAGCGCGTGCATGACCTGCATGCCGGGCAGCTGGAGCAATATCGCGAGCATGGCTCACTGGACCGTAGCGTTCAAGACCGGACTTTTCACCGGGCTTCTGGCGGTGCTTCTGACTTTTACGCCCGCCGCGAAGCTCTACGAAAACCGGTACGGCAATGCAGCGATCGTCGGCTTGCTGACTGCAATCGGCGATGCGTATGCGCACGCGAGCCGTTACCGTCTGCCCTATGTCGAGCACGTGCTGACGGGCGTCGTCTCCGGACTTCTGGCGCTGCTCGCTTCGTATCTTCTCGAAGATCGCGGGCGTCGCATTCGGGCGGCATGGGCACGCGTCGTCGGATAGCGGTCACACTACCAGCGCAGAAATCGCGGGCCTGTCCACGCACCGATGAGCGCGGGCAACAGCATGCCGATCGCATACCACACGCCCCAGAATGCGGGGCTCATTTCGGGGCAGTGCAGGCAATAGACGATCGTCGCCGTCGAGCTTGCCAGCAAGCCGACGACGGCGCCTGCAAGCCGCAGTCGCGTCGGCGCGAGCGATCGCATCGCCCACATCGCAGCGGGAAAGGTCGGCATCGAAAGAAGCAGGATATTGAACGGGCAGGTGCGCCACGTCTGACCGAGCACCAATGCGGCACGCGCGTTCGGGCCCGCGTTGTCGACGATCATCCAGCCCGCGATCCAGACCGCCGCGAACGGCAAGGCCACGAGCGCCCACGCATATCCCGCACGAGCGCCGGGCCGGCCGATCCGGGCGATGACGAGCAGCGCGCCGATGGCAACCGCCAGCGGAAAGGCCAGCTTCGCCCAGAAGATGCCCGTACCGGCGACGCTGCCGAGATCGTGACGAACGCCGAACACGATGCTCATCAGGACCAGCGAGCCCGCTGCGCCGATCAGCAGCGCCTGAACGAACCGGCGTGCGATGGCCCTACGGTCGACCTGCGTCACCTGGTTCGAAAGGAGGGAGATGAGTTCGTCGGTGTTCATCGCAATCCCCGGATTTTAGCCGCGAGCGCCTTGAGTCCGCGATGCACGCCCACCTTGACGGCCGACTCGGAAAGACCGGTGAGCTGCGCGGTTTCCGTCACCGACAGCCCTTCGAGTTTCATGTGAACGATCGGCAGACGTTGCTTGTCCGGCAGATGCTCGAGCAGCTTGCCGATGTCGTGCCGCGCCTGCGCGGGTTCGTCGTCGGCGGCGGCGAGCAGTTCCTCATGATCGTCGAGCGGGACGTTCAGCGACTCGCGACGTGCGTGGGAGCGGAAGAAGTCCATCAGCTTGTAGCGCGCGATCGCGTGCAGCCACGCCGTCAACGGCTCATCGGACCGATAGGTGTGTCGCGCGTTATGTACCGCCAGCAGAATTTCCTGGACGAGGTCTTCGACATCGTCGAGACGATGCGGAATGCGCTTTCGCAGATAGCCGCGCAGATGCCGTGTGAGAGCCTGCAGAAAGCTGTGATACGCGTTCTGATCGCCTGCAAGTCCGCTGATGAACAACGCTTTCAGCCGGCTTTCCGCATCGTGCGACATGGTTCCTGTAGGGGCGGGACAACGGGACGAAATTTCGCACGCCGCAGCGCAAGCGAGCGGCGTGCTGCGTTTTGCATCGGTCGCTACACAGTATCCGAAGCCGTGATGCGCTGCAATGACGCCGTCCTGGTTCATGTTCGTCGTTTCCCTCGTGCCTTTCGTTAGTTCGTTCTTTTCCCTCCACGCGTTACAGCATGGCCTGCCTGTTTCGCGGGTTTCTCCCGAATCGGTCACAAAAAGATGCCGGTTCATTCGCGCGCTGTAACCAGCGACGCCCAGGCGACGAATTAACCGGTAACCAAGCTTCAGTTCGACTTTCGAGGTAACCCATATGAAAGCGATGAGACCGCCACTTTCGCCAGTGCGCGAAAGCTCGCCTCCCGATGCACCGATCCATCCGTTCTGGTTGCGCGTCACGCACTGGCTCAATGCGATCGCGGCGCTGATCATGATGTTCTCCGGGTGGCGCATTTACGACGCGTCGCCGGTGTTCCGCGGCATCGTCATTCCCCCGTCGATCACGCTCGGCGGATGGCTCGGCGGCGCCTTGCAGTGGCATTTCGCGGCGATGTGGCTGCTGGTGTTCAACGGCATCGTCTATGTCGCGCTCAATATTGCGAGCGGCCGATTCTTCTCGAAGTTTTTCCCTTTATCGCCGCGCGCCGTGCTGCGCGATCTCATCGCCGCATTGAGCGGCAAGCTCGCGCACGCCGATCTGCGCCAGTACAACGCGGTGCAGAAGCTCGCTTACCTCGCGGTCGTCGTCGATCTGATCGTGCTCGTGCTCTCGGGGCTCGCGATCTGGAAGTCCGTGCAGTTTCCGCTCTTGCGCGA
Organism: Caballeronia turbans; assembly: GCA_001544655.2. Taxonomy (GTDB): domain Bacteria; phylum Pseudomonadota; class Gammaproteobacteria; order Burkholderiales; family Burkholderiaceae; genus Caballeronia; species Caballeronia turbans. Next base: position 122,746 of record FCOD02000014.1, on the reverse strand, counting down.
GCTGATGGGCGGTTATGACAACGCGCGCGTCGTGCACTTCTGCGCGATGGCATTGATGGCGGCGTTCGTCGTCGTGCACGTGACGATGGTCGCGCTCGTGCCGCGCTCGCTCGTGACGATGCTGCGCGGCCGCTGATGCATTTGAGGAACACGCCATGAAATCCAACGACAAGCGAATCATCACGGTCGATCGTGCTTCCGTGCTGGCGGATGCGCGCCGTGAACTCGATATGCCGTCGCGGCGCTTGTTCGGCAAGCGCATGCTGACCTTGGGCGGGCTCGCTCTGCTGACCGGCTGCTCGATCACCGACGACGACTCCGTCAACACGCTCCTCACCGCCGTATCGCGTCTGAACGATCGTGCGCAGGCGTGGCTCTTCGATCCGAAGCGGCTCGCGCCGACTTATACCGAAGCGCAACTCACGCGGCCGTTTCCATTCAACGCCTTCTATGGGATCGATGACGTACCCGAAGTCAACGGCAGCGACTATCGCCTGAAGGTGAGCGGGCTCGTGACGGGACAACGCGTCTGGACGTTGCCGGAGTTATACGCGCTGCCTCACGAAGAGCAGATTACGCGGCACATCTGCGTCGAAGGCTGGAGCGCCATCGGGCGCTGGGGCGGCACGCCGTTCGCCGAGTTTCTGCGGCGCGTGGGCGCGGACACGACGGCGAAGTACGTCGGCTTCCGCTGCGCCGACGACTACTACGAAAGCATCGACATGCCGACGGCGCTGCATCGGCAGACGCTTCTCACGTTCGAATACGACGGGCAGCGCCTTCCGGCGAAATACGGCTATCCGATGAAGCTGCGCATGCCGACCAAGCTCGGCTACAAGAATCCGAAGCACATCGTCGAGATATTCGTGACCAACACCTATCCGGGCGGCTATTGGGTCGACCAGGGATACAACTGGTTCGGCGGATCCTGAGCGCCGAACCATCCACCGGTTCCGGATTGTCCGGATGCCATGTTTGACTCACCAAGGAGAGAAGCTATGAAGCGATTGATGACGGCCGTACTCGCAGCGGCGCTGGCCATGGGCACATCGGCCGTGTTCGCACAGGCAAGCGGCACGATGTCCAACGACGCGATGTCGCACGACGCGATGAAGAAAGACAGCATGTCCAACGACAAGATGTCTCACGACAAGATGAGCAAGAGCGACAAGATGAAGAAGCATGACGCGATGGGCATGGACCATCCCGCATCGGGCGCGATGTCGCAGTAAGGCGAAGCGGGCGTCACGGCACGCCCGCGTTTCCAGGACTGGGTATGATCCGCGAACACGAATGACGAAATCCGATGCGCGTGGTCGGATCGTCATGTCAATGTCGAATCAGGGCCGCCCATGTCATCGAGCACGAAACAGAAAGCCGCAGTTCCTCACAAGCACGATCTGGAAGCGATGTCGCTCTTCCGTTACGAGCTACGCAAATTCCTGCGTGTGTCGGAAGAGATCTCCAATGCGGCCGGGATCACCACGCTTCAATATCAGTTGCTCCTGCACGTTCGCGGATTCCCCGAGCGCAAGTGGGCCACTGTCGGCGAACTCGCGGAGCGATTGCAGGCCGCGCCCAACGGAACGGCTGCATTGGTGTCGCGATGCGAGACTGCGGGCCTCGTCACGCGCAAGATCGACAAGACGGATCGTCGACAGGTGCAGGTGCATCTGACAGCCAAAGGCGAGCGATGTCTGCTCAGGCTGGCAGCGGAACACAAATCGCACTATGGGTCGTTCGGCTGGGTCTTCGACGACAGGCGAGAGTGAGCCGATAACACACGAGCCGGGTCGCATCGAAGGAAGAATCGAATTTATGTCACAATGTGCCTTAAATTCGAGTTCTCCATTTTCCGATGCGCATCCCCGGATTCATCGACCGACGCACGATATTGCGCGGCAGGCGGCTATGGCTGCACTACGGCGTGTTCTGGCTCGGCGCGGTCGCGACGGGGCTCGTCGCGGTCATGTACGCGCGGCTCATCGACTTCGGATACGACACCTTTCTACGCTTCACGGCCGTCTGCTGGTGGTTGCCTCTGGTGATCACGCCGGCGATCGGCGCATTCGGCGTCTGGGTGACGCGCCGCTTCTTTCCCGGGTCGGAAGGCAGTGGCATTCCGCAGGTCATCGCGACGCTGCATGACGGGCGGGAGCTCGGGCCGCGGCTGCTCACCATCCGGATTCTCGTGGGCAAGATCGCCTTGTCGTTCCTGTCGATTCTCGGGGGCTTCACCATCGGGCGGGAAGGGCCGACCATTCACGTCGGCGCGGCGCTCATGTATAGCCTGCGTCGCTTCTATCCGTTGCGCTTGCGCAGCTTTCGCGGCGGCGCAATGGAGCGCAAGCTGGCGCTCGCGGGCGCGGCCGCCGGATTGTCGGCTGCGTTCAATGCGCCGCTCGCGGGCGTGGTGTTCGCTATCGAAGAACTCACGCGCAGCTTCGAGCAGCGCACCAGCGGCGTGCTGATCACGGCGATCATCTTTGCCGGTATCGTGTCGCTCGCGCTGCAAGGCAACTACACCTATTTCGGCACCATTCAACTGGACGGGCATTTTCCCGAATCGCTCGCGCTCGCAGTCGTTCTGCTTGGCGCGGTAACGGGCATCGCTGGCGGGATGTTCTGCTGGCTATTGCTGAACACGCAGCGCTGGATGCCGGCACGAATGGTCGGCTGGCGCCAGTCGCATCCCGTGGCTTTCGGCGCCATGTGCGGCCTGTTCATCGCCGTGATCGGGGTGGCAGCGGGCGGTCATACGTTCGGCAGCGGCTATGCGGAAGCGCGCGGTATGCTCGAAGGCAATTCGCGGCTCGGCGCGAGCTATCCGCTACTGAAAATGGCGTCGATGGTCGGTTCGTATCTTCCCGGCGCGCCCGGCGGACTTTTCGCGCCATCGCTCGCGATTGGAGCGGGCATCGGCAACGCGCTTCACCAGATTTTCGGCGGCATGCAATTGCCGATGCTGATCGCGCTGGGCATGGTGGGCTATCTCGCCGCAGTCACGCAGAGTCCGATTACAGCATTCGTGATCGTCATCGAGATGATCAACGGTCACGCGCTCGTGCTGTCGCTGATGGCCACGGCGCTGATTTCGAGCCAGGTGTCGAGGCTCTTCGCTCCGCCGCTGTATGAGGCGTTGGCGCAGAAATACCTTCTTTAGTCGCTTTAGCCTGCAGCTTTTGATACGCGCGCGGGATGGCTACTCGTTACGGCGCATCAGGGCGGATGCGGCGCGTTTTTCGGCCATTCGCGGCTTGCGGCGGCGGAAGCCCGTTGACTTGACGATCTGAAAATCGGCTCTTCGAACCACGAGGCCGATGCTGAGCCTCACGCGAGGTCGCCTCAAAGGAACAATGGCCGTCGGCCACTCCGTTCCTCCGGCAGATCGTCGGCCATAGCGATGCTTCGGTGGTTGGCCGTGCTGAGGCTGCTGTACTCCGCCTTCCAGCCATCCGCAGCTCGCGGGCCGCAAATGGCGCGTTACACCGGCGCCAATGCGTACTTGCGGGCCATCAGCGGTCGGTCGGGGTCACCCTCCAATTTGAATATCCAAGGCGTCGTCCACCGACGCTCAATGGACGGTCTCCGGCGAGCGAATCGCGGGCGGCACTACCTCGACCCGGACACGAGCGGACGTTCAACTGGCGGGTTCAAATCCACGACAATCGCGCCCCCGAAGAATCGCCCGTGTCCGTCCGCTCATCTCACCGGTCATACCCCGGCGGCCGCCTCAAATCCACTGGTCGTTTGCGACAGTACGCTCGCTTGTCGCGCCGTCGCCCGTGTTCACCACACCTCGCGGCTCGATAAGCAGCAGCTTAACTTCTCCGTTTGCACAGGGCTTGTGCTCGACGCCCTTCGGAACTACTCCCAGCTGTCCGGCACGTAATACGATCGAACCATCGCCTGAAGGCCCTGCCCGAAAATCGATACGCAGCTCGCCATCAAGGACGATGAACGCTTCGTCGGTATCGGCATGTCGGTGCCACTCGAAGTCGTCTTCGACCTTGACGACCTTGAATTGATAGTCGTTCATTTCAGCGACAACGCGCGGTTGCCAGTGATCGTTAATCTGCGCGATCTTGCCCATCAGATCGATGGTGTGGCACTGGCCGCGGGTGACCGGCGCGGTGGGATGGTTCGAGGATTGGGACATCGTTCTCTCCGTTCAAAGGTTGATGCGTTGAGGATACGCATACTCCTTTCGGTCGTATTGAACGATCGTGGTGTTTTTAGCCGCGCAAAACGCCGCCCGCGACTTGTAACCAGCGCCCCGGCGTCAGTCCAAATGTCTTCGAAAAGTGTCGCGTCATATGACTCTGATCAGCAAAACCCGCGGCTGCAGCAGCGCAAGCGAGCGAGGTGCCAGCGAGCAGCATGTGGCGCACTGCGTCGAGACGCCGCATCGTCAGATACCGATACGGGCTCGTGCCGTAGAACCTGCGAAAATCGTGCGACAGGCTCCAGCGATCGCGGCCCGTCACCGCTTCAAGTTCGTCGAGCGTGACAACGCGCGAGCAGTTCGCGTGCAGATAGTCGCGTGCGCGCCGCGCAGCGAGGAAGTCCCCTTTGGCTGTTCGTGTAGGCGTACCGGTGACGGCGGCCAGGGCATTCGCCAATTCGGCAAGCGCATCGCTCTGTTCAAGCGACTCAAGCGTATAGCCGACATGCTGCAGCAACGCTGCGGTCGCAACCGCAAGGCGCGGATCGGTAGTCACGCCACCTTCGAGGAACGGCAGCGCTCGTCCGCCGAGCACTTCCTGAAAGAGAGCGGGTTCTACGTAGACCATCCGGTATTGGAACCCCTCATCGGTGCCCGCTTGGCCATCGTGAGCCTCATCGGGATGCAGCACGAGCGTGTTGCCCGGCAGGCTGTTCCTCTGGCTGCGCCGATAGTTGAAACTCTGGACGCCCGCGAGCGTGCGGCCAATCGCGTAGGTGTCGTGGCGGTGCATCGAATACGCGCTGCCGTGAAACCACGCTTCGATGCGCTCGACGCCTTCTATCGACTCGGCACGCCTTACCCAGTCGGGGGGCAAGACCGGTGTTTGCAGGTTCATGATATATGGCCCCGGATGGCCCGACCTGTGCCGATGCGGTGCAGACGCTCAAGGGCGGTGCGCGCGCAGGCGAAAACCAAATTGTCGCACGTGCGACAACGCGCTACGTTCGCCTAGCGCATTTTACGCAGGGGGGACTTCCGCAGCCCTAAAACGTAGGCTTCGGGAACTTTCAACGGCTGTTCGGGGTTGGGAAGAGCCGCTGCCGATTGGGCGCTTCTGGGCAGCTGAACTCCACTTACCGCTGTCCAGCGACGAGTTTGAGGAGCGAACGGACGCAAACCGACCCACTTCGGTCAGACGCCCCTCCGCAAAGCGGTCAGTCTACCGAATCAGCGTTTTGCGGACTGGAGCACCGTAAAGCGGACGTTGTCGACCTCACCAAATCGGCCATTCCCTCGGCGTCAGACAATCAGCGTCCGGACTACCTGTATTACGGACATTGCTGACTGGATTCGCTCGGCCCGCGCCGCGATGCATGGCCTAAGCGGGTGCGGTTTAACGCTTCGACACGGTCGCACGCGCCGACACGCCGTCCGTCGAAGGTTGCATGGGCAAATTCTGACACGATGAAATCCGCGAACGCGCGCGCTGACGGTTTGGCGGCCCGGCCTGCTGGCAGAACGACGTGGACGTCGCCGGATCCAATGTCCCAGCCGCCGAGCACTCTCACGAGCGCCCCGTTCCGTAGCTCTCCGGCGCTGCTTCGACGCTCGAAGCGGGCAATGTCACTGGCGAGTTCGGCGAGCCTCAGCGTGTCGCCGCGGCAAACCTTTCGCGAGCACTGGGCGCGAGCCATCCGTTCTGCCAGAGTATCTACACGTCTAGATAAGTACATGGCCGGGATGTCGGGCCCCGTCGGTTTAGCGGATCGCGTAAATGAATTCGCAGAACGCAATACTTGCCCCGAGCTTTCGCGACAGGTCTGAGGCAGCGTTGAGTTGCAGTGCGGTCAACTCGCCGGTCTTGTGGGCCGCGTTGAGTCTCGACGCAGGTCCAGAAAGACTAAGGGCGGCCATGAACTTGTCCGATGCTCCAAAAATCGGGGTGGCGAACGCGGCGGTATGTTCATCTCGCGCGCCTGAAGTGAAGAGCGGCAAGGAAGGAGCTTTCTCGTAAAGCGGCTCGCCTAGTCCCCAGTATCTCAGCACCTGGCTGATCGCCGTGTCATCCAGAGGCAAGGATGTTCCGGCAAGCCTGGTCTCTCTCAGACCCTCAGACGGTTCCACTCGGAAAAGGCAAAGGCGCTGCTTCTTGTCGATGACGTAATACGACGCGCTCTCCTTCGTCGAGATGGCAAGGGAATGCAGGATCGGTTCGACGATCGTGGAGAGGTGGAAAGACTGCTCGTACAGCTTTCCAAGATACAGAACCCGATGACCGAGAGAGTAGGACCCTGCTTCGGACCGCACGACATACCCCATCCGTTCGAGCGAGTTCATCAGCCGATAAACCGTCGTCTTGTGCATGCCCGACGCTTGCGCGAGCGCGGCCAATGAAAGCGACTCCACACCTGGTTTGAAGCAATCGAGCAGCGAAAGCGCCTTCTCGACCGCTGCCACACCTTCGTTTCCCACGTTCGTTCTCCCGTCCCTTGTCTCCTCGCCGCATTTTACACAGTAAAACGTCAGTCGCGAAGGTTTATACAGTACAACCGCGTTGCACGGTGTAAAAGGGTTAACGCCGATGGCATCGCGCTGAGGCCATGATTAATATAATTTCATGCCGTACACCATAGTTGTACTAGATACAACTTCAATTCGAGGTGATTCCAAATGAGCACGATGTCCAACTCTTCCATCAACCGCAGTGTCGAGCGTGTGAGCCCTGAACTCGTCGAGGACGCTGCCAAATTCCAAGCCGCCATCCTTGCCGACGTGGCTGGCCGCCGCGGTACGCTCAACGGCCGCGTAAAGCCGCTCGCGCCGACGATGAAGGTAGCGGGACCTGCCGTCACCGTCGAAGTGCGGCCGGGCGATAACCTGGCTATCCATGCAGCGCTCGCTGTGGCCAAGCCGGGCGACGTGATTGTGGTGGATGGAAAGGGCGACGTCAGCTGCGCCCTGATCGGCGAGATCATGGCGACTCAGGCTCACGCCACAGGTATCGCGGGCTTCGTCATCGACGCCGCGGTGCGCGACTCGCACGAACTGGCGCAAGGCGAGTTTCCGGTGTTCTCGGCCGGCCTCAATCCGTGCGGACCGACCAAGAGCGTCGCAGGCCGCGTCAACTTCCCAATTTCGGTGGCGGGCGCCAGCGTCAATCCAGGCGATCTCATCGTAGGCGACGCTGATGGCGTCGTCGTGATTCCGAAGGACGACGTTGCGCGCATTGTCGAACTCGCGCAAAAGAAGCTCGACGCCGAAACCGCCCGTATCGCGGCGATCCGCAAAGGCGACACGCGTGCCGGCTGGCTCGAGAAGGAACTGCGCGCGGCGGGCATGCTCGCGGAAGGCGAGGTGCTGTAATGGCCGCGAATTCTGCAAAGCCCGTGCTGCTGGTGACGGCAGCGGACCTCGCTCCACAAGCGCTGGAGATGCTCGACGATTTTGAGCTCGTGTTCGCCGGCAAGCAGCCGACGGAAGACAACGTCGTCGCGCTGTGCGCACAGCACAAGCCGGTTGCCATCATCGTTCGGTACGGCAAGGTAAATGCCCGCATCATGGATGCGGCCGAGAACCTCCAAGTCATCTCCAAGCACGGCAGCGGCATCGACGTAATCGACCAGGAAGCCGCCGCTGCACGCGGTATCGCGGTTCGCGCGGCTACCGGAGCCAACGCCGCGGCCGTGGCGGAGCACGCGTGGGCGCTGATCCTGGCATGCGCGAAATCGGTTCCTCAACTCGATGTGCGGATGCGCGCGGGTCATTGGGACAAGTCGACACACAAGTCCTTCGAACTGGAAGGACGCACGCTCGGACTCGTCGGGCTGGGTGCCATCGGCCGTCGCGTCGCGAAGGCAGGTCTTGCTTTCGGCATGCGGGTTCAGGCGTTCGACCCGTTCGCGAAGGAGACACACGAGGGCGTAAAGCCCGTGTCACTCGAAGACATCTATTCCACGTCGGACATCGTTTCGCTGCATTGCCCGCTCACCGCGGAGAACCGCGCCATGCTGAATCGTGAAGTGCTGAGCCGATTCAAGCGCGGCGCGATTTTGGTCAACACCGCGCGTGGCGGTCTCATCGACGAAGAAGCCTTGATTGAAGCGCTCGCGAGCGGTCAATTGCGCGCAGCAGGCCTCGATAGCTTCGCCGTCGAGCCGATGACGACGCACCCCTTCCAGTCCGTTCCCAACGTCATCCTTTCACCGCACATCGGCGGAGTGAGCGATGCCGCGTACGTGAACATGGGCAAGGGCGCGGCAGCGAATGTCCTGGCAGTGGTCGCGGAAAACGCGCGCAACGTGGCCTGATTCGGTAAGAGAGGTTAAGCGTGTTCTATCTCACATCGCCCGAAGTCCGCACCGCCGAAGTCTTCACGCGCATGCCGCAAAAGTTCCGTCAGCCGGACATTCAAACGGAATGGGCGCGCGCGAATCGAGGCGGCGTGTCCACGGATTCCTTCCTCGAAGGACCCGTTTGGGATCCTGCCGGCTTTTTGTTCGTGACCGATATCCCACACGGTCGCATCTTCAGGATTTCGCTGGCGGGCGAGTGGGAACTCGTCGCGAAGTACGACGGTGAGCCGAACGGAATGAAGCGTTTCGACGATGCCCATCTGCTCATCACGGACTATCGCAACGGGCTGATGCTGCTCGACATCGCGCGCGGAGAGGTTCGTCCATACCTCGAGCGGCGCAATACGGAGCGCTTCCGAGGCGTGAACGACCTGACCTTCGATTCCGCCGGAAATCTGTACTTCACCGATCAAGGACAGACGGGGCTGCACGATCCGACCGGCCGCGTTTATCGGCTCTCGGCGGGCGGCAAGCTGGACGTGCTGCTCGGCAACTGCCCGAGTCCCAACGGACTGGTGCTGTCGCCCGACGAAAAAGTTCTGTTCGTCGGTATGACGCGGGGCAATTGCGTATGGCGCGTTCCGCTTCAGGCCGATGGTTCCGTGAGCAAGGTCGGCCAGTTCTTTACGTCGTACGGACCGAGCGGCCCGGACGGCCTGACCGTCGATCTCGACGGACGCATCCTGGTCGCCAATCCTGGGCTTGGCCGCGTGTGGGTGCTGAATCATCGCGCCGAACCGGTTGAGATTCTGACGAGCCCGGAGGGCGCTTCGCTCACGAATCTTTGTTACGGCGGCGCCGACATGAAGACGCTGTTCATGACCGAATCGGTATCCGGAACGATTCTGCGAGCCGACATGGCGGTCGCCGGCCCACTGCCCAAGCGAGCGAAGACGAGCTAGTCCGCGCGCTCGACTCATCCAAGCCACGAGAAACACACGTCGCGCCGAAAAGAGTGCGATGGAGGAGCACACATGAACATATCGCAAAGTGTGAACGGCGCACAAACTTCGCCGATGACCGAAACGAAGCCGGTCCAGAGCATCAGCAGCGAGGAGTACGCCGCGAGCGAGCGCACCCTGGCGAAAGTCTTTCGTCGGATACTGCCTTTTATCTTTGCGTGCTACGTCATCAGCTACCTCGACAGAACGAACGTCGGGTTCGCGGCGTTGACCATGAACAAAGACCTCGGCTTGACGGCCGAGCAGTTCGGGTTCGGCGCGGGCATGTTCTTCATCGGGTATTTTTTGTTCGAGATTCCCAGCAATCTCATCATGCAGAAGGTCGGTGCGCGCATCTGGATCGCCCGCATCATGATTTCGTGGGGAATTCTGTCGATGGCGACGGCCTTCGTCGTCGGTCCGAAGAGCTTCGCAGCGGCACGCTTTCTCCTTGGGCTGGCCGAGGCCGGCTTTACACCCGGCATCTATCTGTATTTCACGCACTGGTTCCCGGGAAAGTGGCGCGCCAAAGTGACGGCAGCCTTTCTCGTCGGTATTCCGGTGGCCAATATCACCGGTTCGCCCATCTCCGGCGCGCTGCTGCAACTGGGCGGCATGCATGGGCTACGTAGCTGGCAATGGCTGCTGCTGATCGAAGGATTGCCTGCGGTCCTTCTCGGCATCGCGTGTCTGTTCGTGCTGGCTGACCGGCCGGAGAAGGCTAAATGGCTTTCCGACGACGAGAAGGCCGCGCTCGCCCGGAGGCTGTCGGCGGAGCAACGTGACATTGGTGCCAAGCACGGCAACAAGCTGCGCGACGCGATGACCAACTGGCGCGTGTTCGTGCTTGCGTTCATCAACTTCTGCGGCATCGTCGGGTCGATCGGCGTCGGCCTATGGATGCCGCAGATCATCAAGCAGCTCGGTGTCGAGCACGCCGTCGTCGGCTGGCTGACCGCGATTCCTTACGTCGCCGGAGCCGTGGTCATGCTGCTATGGGCAAAAATCGCTGCCCGAGCGGCGAACCGAATTCCCTACGTTGCAGGCGCGCTGGTGGTTGCAGCAGCGGCCCTTTGCCTGAGCACATACGTTGACGGCGCCGTTCTCAAGCTGCTGTGCCTGTGCTTCACGGTGAGCGGGATCCTGTCGTTTCAAGCCACCTACTGGGCGATTCCGTCGGGCTTTCTTACGGGCCGGGCGGCGGCGGGAGGTCTCGCGTTGATCGTGTCGGTCGGCAATCTCGGCGGTTTCGTCGGCCCGTCGATGATCGGTGCACTCAAACAGATGTCAGGCGGTTTCACCGTTCCGTTGTTCGCCATTGCGGCAGTGATGCTCGTCGGTGCGGCGACCATCGCATGGCTCGGCGATCCCGGCGCCAATGCAGGCGAGGCATCGGCGACGCTTTAGAAGTCGCGCGCGTCGAACAAACAAAATCTATTACCCACTGTCTGGAGACACCATGTCTTTGAAGAAGGCTCCCAAGAAAGCCAACCTCAACACTAGCTTCTCGCTTGGCGCCGTCGCAGCGGCAAGTCTGGTATTCGGATCAAACCTGGCGCATGCGCAAAGCAGCGTGACGCTCTATGGCATTGCCGATGTCGGCGTCGAATTCCTCAACAACACGACGGCGGGAGGATCGCAGGTCAGGGAAGTGTCGGGCAATCTGTCCGGCTCACGCTGGGGCCTGAAAGGCGTCGAGGATCTGGGCGGCGGCGTGAAGGCCATCTTCCAGTTGGAGAACGGTTTCAACATCAACGACGGCACGACCGCGCAATCGACGCGCGGCCTCGGCGCGAATCCGACGACGACCAGCCGGCTTTTCGGCCGTCAGGCGTGGGTCGGGCTTTCCTACAAGGGCCAGCAACTGACGTTGGGTCGGCAGAACGCCCTTATCTACGAACAGTCGATCGTGTTCGACCCGATGGGCGTGTCGTCCCGCTACTCCGCGCTTTCGCTCGACTACGCGCTGGCCGCGCGCATCGACAATTCCGTTAAGTACACGGGAAAGTTTGGCCCAGTGACGGCCCAGGCGATGTATAGCACGCGCTATGACACGGGATACGGTGCAGAGGTGCCCGGCGCGCTCATCACCGGCCGGTTCTTCAGCGGCGCCCTGACGTATGCGAGCGGCCCGGTTGCCGCGACTGCCGTCTACGAGCAACGCAACAGCAACACGGTCGCGACCAACACGAGCACCGAACGCCGCGCGCTGGCCGCTGCGAGCTACAACTTCGGGCCCGTGACCGCCTACGCCGGCTATCGCTATCTGCGTGCGTCGAATGCATTCCTGCCGACGAATCCGATCGCAGTCGCCAACGGTTCGAAAGCCAATGCCGCAAATCTCTACTGGCTCGGTGCGCAGTACCTGATCACGCCGTCGTTCCAGCTGACTGCTGCCGGCTACTACCACGACGTTCATTCGACGGGCGCGGATCCGTGGCTCGCCGTTCTGAACGCGGACTACTTCCTGTCGAAACGTACGGACCTGTACGCGACCGTCGCATATGCGCACAACAAGGACAATTCGGCGCTCGGCGTGAACGGCTACGGCACGGTCGCAGCGGGCCATAACCAGACCGGCGTCACCGTCGGTCTTCGCCAGAAGTTCTGACGACGCGATCCTGACGAGAAACCGCCGTGCAAATAGTCCATGCCCCTCACTTGCCTGTCCGCGAAGAATGGCTTGCGTTGCGCGAGGAGCCGATCCTCGAGCCCGAGCTTCTGATCGTCGATGCGCACCACCATCTTTGGGATCGTCAGACAGGGCGATACCTGACCGACGAGTTCGGAAAAGATGTGCGATGCGGTCATCGAGTCGTATCGACCGTCTACGTGCAGTGTCGTTCGATGCTGCGCCACGACGGTCCCGAGTCGATGAAACCCGTCGGCGAGATCGAATTCGCGACCGGCATCGCGGCGATGTTCGCAAGTGGAGGGTATGGGCCGGCGCGCGGTTGCGAGGCCATCGTTGGCGGTGCGGATCTCACGCTTGGCGACGCGCTCGAGAACGTGCTCGAAACGATGCTGGAGGTTTCGGGCGGGCGGTTACGCGGCATTCGCAATCCGCTGGCGTGGCATGAAAGTCCCGAGGTGAGTTCCAGCCCAGTTACTCCACCGCGCGATCTGATGCTCGATTCCGCTTTCGAGCGCGGTGTGAAGACGTTGGCCCGTTTCGGTTTATCGCTCGACGCGTGGGTGTATCACACGCAGTTGGGCGAGTTGTACGAGCTGGCTCGCGCTGCAGCGGATGTGACGGTCGTCATCGACCACTTTGGAGGACCGGTCGGCGTCGGGCCGCACGAAGGCAAGCATGAGCAAGTATTCGCCGACTGGAAACGTGGCCTTGCACGTATGGCGACTCTGCCGAATACACGTATCAAGCTCGGCGGCGCGGGCATGAGCGTATTCGGCTTCGATTTCGCGCGCCACGACTTACCGCCTTCTTCCGAGGATCTCGCCGCCGCATGGCGACCGTACTTCGATACGTGCATCGAATTGTTCGGCGTCGAGCGCTGCATGTTCGAGAGCAACTTTCCCGTCGATAAGGGCATGTTCGGCTACGGCGTCGTGTGGAACGCCTTTAAAAGACTGGCTGGTTCGATGACGCCGCAAGAGAAGGCAGCGCTCTTTAGCAAGACCGCGGCGGCGACTTACCGACTGTCACTTCACGGAGACACATGATGAAGACAAGCGCGAGCCTTGCGCAGATTCGACCCGACAACGAGGTCAAGGGAAAGCGCTACAAGGACATCACCCGCGTCGAATGGCGGTCGCTTTCCCTTGCGGGACTCGGATGGACATTCGAGAGCTACGACTCGTTCCTGCTGTCGCTTCTTCTGCCGACGCTCGCCCTCCAGTTCGGTCTGTCGAAAGCGCAACTTGGGCTGTTCACGAGCATTACGGCAGCGGGGCAGATCGTCGGCGGGATTTTATTCGGCTATGTGTCGGACCGGCTCGGCCGCGTGCGCACGGCCATGCTGTGCATCGGCATCTACTCGCTGTTCTCGGGATTGCTCGCGTTCTCACCGAACGAGCACTGGTTCGCAACGATCCGCTTCTTCGGCGCGTTGGGAATGGGCGGAACGTGGACGGCCGGCGCGGCGCTGATTGCCGAAACCTGGCATGCGAGCCGTCGGGGCAAGGGCGGTGCCCTCATGCAGATGGGCTTGCCGATTGGCGCGATTCTCGCCATCACGATTTCGGGCATCGTCACGAGCGTCAACGATGGCTTGGGCGGCAACGGCTGGCGAGTGCTATTTCTGATCGGCGCGCTGCCGTTTTTTATCCTCTTCTTTGTCGCACGCAAGACGCCCGAGTCGCCGATCTGGCTTGAGCGCAAACGCGCAAACGCTCAGCCAGCGATCCAGAAAACAGCAATCGACGAAAAGCTCAACGTTCGAGGTCTCGTGACGGCGTTCACGTTCATCTTTTTCCTTCAGTACCTGTATTGGGGCGTGTTCACCTGGACGCCGACATTTCTCGTCGCGGTGAAACATCTCGACTTCGTGCACAGCCTCAAGTTCGTTCTCGCGCTTCAGTTCGGCGCGATCACCGGCTTTCTGTTGTTCTCGGCCTTTGTAGACCGTCTCGGTCGCCGGCCGATGTTCATGGCGTACCTGCTCGTCGGCGCGGCGGCGGTGTTCGGCTACATCATGTCGTCGAGCGCACTGGTTCTGACGGTGGCGATCTTCTTCACCGGCTTCAGCGTGAACGGCATCTTCGCGGGCGCGGGGCCATTTCTCGCGGAGATTATCGGGAATACGGCGTCGAGAGGGTTCTTCATGGGGCTCGCGTACAACGGCGGGCGGCTCGGCGGCTTTATTGCACCATTGGTCATCGGCACGTTGGCGTCGACATCGGGCGGCTTCGTTCTCGGGCTTTCGACGACGATCGTCGCGTTCATCGCGGCGGCCATCGTTGTGTTCTTCGCGCCTGAGACGCGGGGCAAGGCGCTTTCATGAACACGGCCGCACGATCATCGGGCATCGTCAGCCGGCTTTTTCCCGCGCTGACCGAGCCGGCGCTGCGCCGATATCTCAGTGGGCAAGTCGCATCTGTTCTGGGCAGCTGGACGCAGAACGTGACCTTGAATCTGCTTGTTTATCACCTGTCGGGTTCGGCGGCGATTCTTGCCTTGCTGAACTTCCTGCTGTACGGACCGCAATTGATCGTCGCGCCGATCGCAGGTTCGCGGATTCGTTCCGAGAACGCGAGGCGTGTCACGCTTTGCGTGTTGACGGTGTCGCTCGTTCTGACCGGCAGCCTGATCACTTTGGGGACGTTGGGCGTATTGGGCGTCAAGCTGATCCTCGCGCATGCGCTGGCGATCGGCGTTTCGAGCGCCGTGGAAGTGCCCGCGCGCCAGGTCCTGCTGCTGACGAGCCTGCGAGACGGAACGCTCACCTCCAACGCCGTGGCGATGAACACCATGGTCTACAACGTCGGGCGGATGGTCGGGCCGACGATCGCGGGCTTCGTCTATCCGACGCTCGGACCGCGCGCATCGTTCGCCATCTACGCCTTGGCGCTTTGCTTCATGGCAACGTGCGTGCGCTCGATCCGCGTCTCCGATAAGGCAAGACCGTCTCGCGCTGAAAGCAGCCTGCGCGACGCGGTCGGCTATGTCATGTCGGACGCTTTTTCAGCGCGGTACCTGCCGATTCTGGCGTGCATCGGTTTGTTCGCGGCGAGCTATCAAACGCTAGTGCCGCTGCTCGCGGACAAGGCGTGTCACGACGCCGCACGCTTTACGGGCGTGTTCTTCGCGTGCGCAGGCGCCGGCTCGCTGAGTTCGGCGGTGCTGTTGTCCTCGGCCCTTGGGCCGCGTGCATCGGCTCGGTTCATCGCGTGGGCGCCGTGGTCGGCCATCGCTGCTTTCATGGTCCTCGCGACGACCGATGCAGCCGCCGCGTCCATGCCGGCTTTTTTTATCCTGGGCTTCAGCCTCACCTTCGCCGCTACTTCGACCAATGCAACGATCCAGCGACAGTGTCCGGAACACGTGCGCGGCGGACTCGTGGGCATGTACGGCATGGCCTACAACGGGACCATGCCGTTCGGTTACCTGCTTGTCGGGACGGTATCCGAAGCGCTGGGCGTGCGGCACACATTTGCGGCGATGGCCGTGGTGCTCGCAGTGGGTGTCATTTCCATCGTCTTGTGGCAACGATTCAAGGAACAGCGCTGAGGCGCAAAATAGAGTGGAGACAAACATGCAAGCTACCGGTGTCATGGCGAAATCGGACATGGAGCGCCGCACCATACGGAAGGTCGTATGGCGGCTGATTCCGTTCCTGATGATCTGCTACCTGCTGGCGTTCATCGACCGCGGCAACGTGGGCATGGCGTCGTTGCAGATGAATCACGACCTGGGCATGTCCGCGAGAGTCTTCGGATTCGGCAGCAGCCTCTTCTTCATCTCGTACTTCTTCTGCGAAGTGCCGAGCAATATGGCGCTGCAAAAATACGGCGCGCGAATCTGGATTGCCCGGATCATGATTACGTGGGGCATCGTGTCGGCGGCAACGGCATTGGTGCAGAACGCAACCACCTTCTACATTCTGCGCTTTCTCCTCGGTGCCGCCGAGGCCGGATTCTTTCCAGGCGTGTTGCTGTATCTGTCGTACTGGATTCCTGCGTCGTATAGAGCGCGAATCGTCGCCACGTTCATGGTCGCGATCCCGGCCGCGAGCTTCATCGGCTCACCCATTTCCGCGGCGCTGCTGCAGATGGACGGGTTCTGGGGCCTGCGCGGCTGGCACTGGCTCTTCATCCTCGAAGGCATTCCCACGGTGCTGCTGGGCCTCGTCTGCCTGTTTGTCCTGACGAACAAACCTGGCGATGCAAAGTGGCTCCAGGACGACGAACGGCAGTGGCTCGTCGATGCGCTGGCCAGTGAGACCAAGGCACCCAAGAAGGTGCTCGACATGCCGCTGACGAAGCTCTTTCGCAATCCCTATGTGTTGTGCCTGGCACTCGTTGATACCTGTGCGTCGGCTGCCGGCAGCACCTTGTCGGTCTGGCAACCTCAGTTGCTGAAGTCGTTCGGTCTGTCGGTCATGCAAACGGGTCTCATCAATTCGATTCCCTACGCAGTGGCATCTGTCTTGATGGTCTACTGGGGACGCCGGTCTGACCGTTCAGGTGAACGTCGCTGGCACACTGTCGTGCCGATGCTTCTGATTGGTGGCGGGCTGTTTGCAACCTCGCTGAGCGGCTCGCTCGTGCCGACGATTTTCATGCTGTGCGCAGTGCTCGTGGGTGCTTATTCCTTCAAAGGGCCTTTCTGGGCGCTTGCCACGGACATGCTGTCGAACAGCGCGGTTGCAGCGGGCCTGGCGACCATCAACGCGATCGCCAACCTTCTCGGCGGCGGACTCATGGTCAATGTGTATGGATGGGTCAAGGAAGCCACGGGCAGCTACGCATTGGCGCTAATGCCGCTCGCGGTCCTCACGCTCGTCAGCGTCGCAACGCTCTTAATGCTGACGCGCAACGGACAGACGAAACACCTGGCACGCAAGACGGAGACCGTCTGACCATGCAAAAAGCGACCAGACGAGGTTTCCTCAAGATGGGCGGGGCGCTGATGGCAGCGTCGACGTTGCCGACGCATGTCAAGGCGATCGAAACATGGTCCAGCGGGTCTGAGCCGCCCTCGTTCCGACTGCCTGCCGGAGCCGTCGATTGCCACATGCATATCTACGACGATCGCTTTCCTGTCGCTCCCGGCACGACGCTGCGGCCGCCCAATGCAACGGTGGAGCAGTATCGACTGCTGCAGGCTCGTCTTGGCGTTGACCGAAATGTCGTTGTGACGCCGTCGACCTATGGAACCGACAATCGTTGCACGCTGGATGCGCTGAAGCGAATCGGAAGCAACGCGCGCGGTGTGGCGGTCGTAGACACGTCGGTAAGCGACAAGGAGTTGCACGAACTTCACACGGGCGGCATTCGAGCTATACGGTTCAATCTCAGTTATCCTGGCGCAACAACGGTGGATATGCTGGCGCCGCTCGCGACGCGAATCGCTGAGTTGAAGTGGCATATCGAACTCGTTGTGCAAGGCGTCCGGCTGCCTGAACTGGAAAGCCGTCTCTCGGCGCTTCCTTGTCCGCTGGTGATCGACCATATCGCGCATGTTCCCGAGCCAGGCGGTCTCACGTCGGAGGCACTGCGCACGGCGCAGCGCCTCGTCGACAAAGGCAACACATTCATTACTCTGTCGGGCCCCTATGTCGATACGAAGACTGGGGCGCCTGCTTACGCGGATGTTGCGCCTGTGGCGAAAACGCTGATTAGCATGGCTCCCGAGCGAATGCTCTGGGGCACCGATTGGCCGCATCCGACTGAGAGAGGCGTCAAGCCAGATGACGCAGGTCTTCTCGACACTATCGACGGGTGGATCGGCAGATCGGATTGGCAGCAGAAAATATTTGTAGACAATGCCACGAGGCTTTATGGATTCGACTAGAGGCCGACGGTGGTTCGTGAAGACATGCTGCCCGAATTCCTGAGTAACAGAGTACACCGTTATCCGGATAATGATGCGTTTTGGGAGCTTCAGCCATGTTGGGTCGTAAGTGTGAACTCGCCGATCCGGTCAGTTGCGGTCCTGCTGCCGACGCCGGGAACGTTCGCTGTCCGCCAGGCTGCGGACCTTGGACGCGACTACCGTCAATGTCGGCTAACAGGCCTTAACAAAAGGACGTTTTGAGTCGTCTCCAGCAGATGATGCAGCATGCGATTTTCATGAAGGCTTCGTGGATGAATGCAAGACGTTCGAAGCGGATGCGCAGCCGTCGGAAGTTGTGAAGCCAGGAGATCGTGCGCTCGACGACCCAGCGGGTTTTGCCCAGTCCGCTGCCGTGAGGTTCGCCTCGTCGGGCGATTTCAGTGTCGATGCCGGCAGTGTGTAGTGGACGGCGGTATTTGTCGTGATCGTAACCCTCGGTCGCCTTGAACGATCCGGGGTTTCGAAAGCGGGCGGCCAGGTTTGCCGGCGATGCGCGGGATGGCGTCAACCAGCGCGTGCAGCTGGGTGACATCGTGGCGGTTGGCGCCAGTGAGGATTACCGCGAGCGGGATGCCTTGCGCTTCTGTGATGAGGTGGTGCTTTGAACCTGGTCGCGCACGGTCGGTGGGATTGGGTCCCGTTTTTGACCCGCACCAACCGCGCGGATCGAGGAGGAGTCGACGACCACGCGCGACCAGTCTATGCGGTCCGCTTCGCGTAGCTTTGCAAGAAGCAGTTCGTGCAGTCGGTCCCAGACACCGGCGGCCTGCCAGTCGCGCAGACGGCGCCAGCAGCTCATGCCGCTGCCGCAACCCATCTCGCGCCGCACGCGCTCATGACCTTTGCCGCGACGTTGCCCCTGAAGTCGCTGAGCGGCAGGATCGGCGAGCCAGCCTATTTTTGAGCGCGGCTGCGTCGGGCGGGCCGGGACAAGCTGCAGCTCTGCTGCGCCATGCTATCGTTGATACTATCTTCCTATCCCGCTGTCGTTTCCTCCCTCTCCAGGCGCGAACGAAGATGCACGAAGTGCGGAATTTCATCCCGCCGTGCTTCTTTTTGGCGGACGCGGGTCTGAGACGTCCAGCACGGTGTTGATCAGCCGGGTCTCCAGCGCCCCACCGCGCATTCTGGAGAATTCGTAGGCTTTGCTCGAAGTGGGCGTTTTGCGCTATCTTCGGTTGAAAAGAGGCTGCTCGGCGATGTGCCTAATTCGAAAGAAAACGTGCCCGGCCGAGCGACCGTTGCAGCCCCGTAGCTGCCACCGACGGTCACTAGGTCAAGTTCGGTCGAGGGTCGCTCAGCGACGTTCGACCCATTGAATCCGCACATCCTACTGCCGTTGCTGCCGTGACCCGCCCAATTCTCCGGTGATGCGCCCAGATTGGAATCAACTTCATGTCCCCTGACGGCGAACGTCAATGGATGAGAAGGTTCGAGGGAGGTAACACTAACCCTCAAGGAGCAACGCTTCGCGTGGGCGAGTCGTCCGGTTTTGAGTTTTTTACAGGTCCGCCCACGGCGCCTGCCCGAGCTGACCGTCGCGTCCAACAATCCTAAGTCGTTGATCTGACGGAAGATCTGGCGCCGTGAGACATGCGTGCTTGTCGTCGAGCAATCAACACTCGATGAACGTAGTTCAGTGTTCGATGAACTTCGACACTCCGTTCGTGCCCCTCCTTGAAATTGTCAAACTCGGTCCATATAATTGGCACTCACTGCACGAGAGTGCTAACAAGATTGCCGTCCGGCGAGATTGTTCTCAACGGACGGGTTTTCCCGTGTTTTCAGTCTCAATCAAGAGAGGAGTGTGTATGAACCTTCGTCCTTTGCACGATCGCGTCATCGTCAAGCGTCTGGACCAGGAAACCAAGACCGCATCGGGCATCGTGATTCCGGAAGCCGCGGCTGAGAAGCCGGATCAAGGCGAAGTCCTGGCCATCGGCCCGGGCAAGCGCGATGACAAGGGCGTGCAGAACGCTCTCGACGTGAAGGTCGGCGACCGCGTTTTGTTCGGCAAGTACGCCGGCCAGACCGTCAAGGTCGACGGGCAAGAACTGCTCGTCATGCGCGAAGAAGACATCATGGCCGTTCTGGTCAAGTAAGCATCCTTCCTGCACGTTCGGCTTCGCCAACAAGCCGCAGCCCTTTCGGGCGCGCTGAGCGAAGCCAGCAAACCGAATCGAATCAAGGAGTTTGGATATGGCAGCTAAAGAAGTCACTTTTGGCGATTCCGCACGCGCCAAGATGGTCGAAGGCGTGAACATCCTGGCCAACGCGGTCAAGGTCACGCTCGGTCCGAAGGGCCGCAACGTGGTGCTCGAGCGCTCCTTCGGCGGCCCGACGGTCACCAAGGACGGTGTCTCGGTCGCGAAGGAAATCGAACTGAAGGACAAGCTCCAGAACATGGGCGCGCAAATGGTCAAGGAGGTGGCTTCCAAGACCAGCGACAACGCAGGTGACGGCACCACGACCGCTACCGTTCTGGCGCAATCCATCGTTCGCGAAGGCATGAAGTACGTCGCATCGGGCATGAACCCGATGGACCTGAAGCGCGGCATCGACAAGGCCGTCACGGCCGCGATCGAAGAACTGCGCAAGATCAGCAAGCCCTGCACGACCAACAAGGAAATCGCGCAAGTCGGCTCGATCTCGGCGAACAGCGACACGTCGATCGGCGAGCGCATCGCTGAAGCGATGGACAAGGTCGGCAAGGAAGGCGTCATCACCGTCGAAGACGGCAAGTCGCTGCAAGACGAACTGGACGTCGTGGAAGGCATGCAGTTCGATCGCGGCTATCTGTCGCCGTACTTCATCAACAACCCGGACAAGCAAGTCGCCGTTCTGGAAAACCCGTTCGTGCTGCTGCACGACAAGAAGGTGTCGAACATCCGTGATCTGCTGCCGGTGCTGGAGCAAGTCGCGAAGGCTGGCCGTCCGCTGCTGATCATCGCTGAAGACGTCGAAGGCGAAGCGCTCGCAACGCTGGTCGTCAACAACATCCGCGGCATCCTGAAGACCGTCGCCGTCAAGGCTCCGGGCTTCGGCGACCGTCGCAAGGCCATGCTGGAAGACATCGCGATCCTGACCGGCGGTCAAGTGATTGCGGAAGAAACCGGCCTGACGCTCGAAAAGGCGACGCTGGCTGAACTGGGCCAGGCGAAGCGCATCGAAGTGGCCAAGGAAAACACGACGATCATCGACGGCGCTGGCGAAGCCACGAACATCGAAGCGCGCGTGAAGCAAGTGCGCAAGCAGATCGAAGAAGCAACGTCGGACTACGACCGTGAAAAGCTGCAAGAACGCGTGGCCAAACTGGCCGGCGGTGTTGCCGTGATCAAGGTCGGCGCTGCGACCGAAGTCGAAATGAAGGAAAAGAAGGCACGTGTCGAAGACGCACTGCACGCAACGCGCGCGGCTGTGGAAGAAGGCATCGTGGCTGGCGGCGGCGTCGCGCTGATCCGCGCTCGTCGTGCGATCGACGGCCTGAAGGGCGCCAACGCCGATCAGGACGCAGGTATCAAGATCGTTCTGCGTGCAATGGAAGAGCCGCTGCGCCAGATCGTCACGAACGGCGGCGAAGAAGCTTCCGTCGTGGTGGCGGCCGTTGCTCAAGGTTCGGGCAACTACGGCTACAACGCGGCGACCGGCGAGTACGGTGACCTGGTGGAAGCCGGCGTCGTCGACCCGACGAAAGTTACGCGCACCGCGCTGCAAAACGCGGCATCGGTGGCAGGCTTGCTGCTGACGACCGACGCAGCCGTTGCCGAACTGCCGAAGGAAGACGCTCCGATGCCTGGCGGCATGCCCGGCGGCATGGGCGGCATGGGCATGGACATGTAATCTGGCTTTGGCCGATTGCATCGGCGCGGGCTTCGGAAGAGGTTTCGCGCCGTGCGAAAGGAAAACCCGCAGCGATGCGGGTTTTTTTGTCCATACAAACGTTATTTGTTCATCTCGTCGCGAAGTTTCTGCGCGGCCGCCTTGTAGTCGTAGGTCGGGTAAAACTCCGTGCGATAGCCGCCCCACGCGGTGCTCTCGATCGCGCGGTTCACTTCGCGCAGCCGCTCGGCGGGCACACGCAGCGTCACCACCTGTCCGATGCCCATCATCACGTACCACGACACCACTTCGACGCCCGGCGGCGGGAACTGCTTGAAGTAGCCTTGTTCTTTCAGCTGCTGGTTTATCTGCGGCAGCGTCTTCGATTCGTCATGCTTGAGGAAAATCGTCAGTAAAAATGTGCCGTCGCCCGCGGGCGTCGCCCCCGGCGGCGGCGCGGCATTCTGAGCGTGAGCGGGCGGAGCAAGGCTGAACAGCGAGGCGAGCATCGTGGCTCCAAGCAAACGGGCAATTCGTCCTGCCGGCTTATGCATCGGGGAATCTCCGTGGCGTCGAATGTGGTCAGACCTTGTGATGAATCCGCAACCGCTCCATCAGATGCAGTGCGTTGGGCTGCGCATGGCTCTCGGTGGTGTTGTCGAAGATGCACCAGACTTCAGCCGTCTTTTTCGCGCGGTTATGCAGTGTGCGGGCGAGCTCGTCGAGATAGGTGTAGTCGTAGGAAGACCTGTAGAGCTCGGGCGAGCCGTGCAGTCGCACATAGACGAGCGACGCGTCCGCGCGATGCTTGATCTCGCATTCATCGGGGATCGGATCGGCGTCCACGTATGCGATGTGATGCGCCTTCAGAAGCGCCGCTGCGTGCGTCGTGAACCAAGTATGCTCTCGCGCCTCGAACGCCACCGGCAACTTCGTGCGTTCGCGCAACGCCGCGAAAAATGACTCGGCGACGTCGTGATCGAACGGCAGGCTCGGCGGCAGTTGCACGAGCCAGCAGCCGAGTTTGTCGCCGAGTTGCCCGGCCGCCTGGAGGAATTCGTCGAGCAGGGATTCGGTATCGACGAGGCGCGCGTCGTGCGTGATCGCCTTCGGTACCTTGACCGAGAAGCGGAACGACTCGGGTACGCTCTCCGCCCAGTGTGCGTAAGTCTGCTCGCGATGCGGCTTGTAGAAACTGGAGTTGATCTCGACGCACGTCAGCACGTGCGAATAGCGTTCGAGATGCGTGCCTTCATGCGGGAAGCTCGCGGAGACAGCGCTCGACAGGCCCCAGCCCGCGCAGCCGATGCGGATCGCGCCTTGCGGGCCGGGCTTGTGCAGATGGGGCAGTCGATATGGCATGCGCTCGCGTCGCTCCCTTATTGTTCGGGTGTCAGTGTCGGGCTTCTCCGGGCAGTCCCGTTGGATCATCAGGAAGCGAGGACGTGTCGCCGTCTTCGTCGGCGTCGTTCGAGCGCGCCCAGAAGAAGCGGTCCGGCAAATAGGCGCCCATGCCGGGGCGAAACGCGGCGCGCGCGGCCTGGAACACGTACTCCTGCGCCTCGCGGGCGGCCTCGGCGGGCTCCTGCCCATTCGCGAGCAATGCGGCGACGGCAGAGCCGAGCGTATCAGTCAGGCCCATGATGCGCTGCACGCCGCGCTCCCACGTGTCCTGTCGCACTTGTCCCTCTTCGCTGTACAGCGTGTTCACGTGCCGATGCGTGCCCGTTTCCATGGCGAGCACGTACTCGCAACCTTGCGCCAGGATGTGGGAAATCGCGGAATCGAGCGTCGGCGATTCGGCGTCGCTGTCCGGCTGGGCGAGTTGCAGCAGCGTGGCATGGTCGGCAATCAGCATGGTGGTCTGCGGCACGAGCAGATCGGCAAGCGATTCGCGGAGCTCGTCGGCGGACAGCACGTGTTCGTCGTCGAGCGTGAAATCGGGCGCAAGGATCAGCGGCACATCGTCGTAGTCGGAGACGACCTCGGCGATGGCGGACACGAGCTCCGCGCGGGTCGCCGCGCCGATCTTGAACGCGGCGATCGGCATGTCCTCCAGCAACATGCGCGCCTGAGTTGCGACGGTGTCTGGATCGAGCCCGGTCACTTCATCGCAGGTCGCGGAGTCGCGCACCGCGTAGCCGGTGAGCACGGTCGCGCCGTGGCAGCCCATGCTCGCGAGCGTCAGCAGGTCGGCTTGCAGGCCCGAGCCGCCCGTGGGATCGGAAAGGCCGAAAGTGAGAACGATCGGGGGGGAGTCGCCGGTCATGGCAAAAGCGGACATTATGGTATTGGATTGCTTGAATGGACGATCGGCTTTAAGCGAACTCGTCCGCGCCTCGGGCGCGTGAGCGAATGCCCGCTCGGTCATGTCTGATTATGCGGCCTAATGCCGTCCGGCTGTTCTCTTTGCGCACTTTTTTCCGGCGCGCGGGGCTCGGGGTGGCGCAGCCTGCGCGGCGCCCGTTTCGACCGATGTCACGATGCGCGCACAGCGGGCGGGCCGCTTGCTAGGCATCGACACGGCAACACGGTACCATCATGTCCTAATTTCAACCGACCAATCGACGCGGCATAAGTATGGAATACAGAAGCTGGATGTGCCTGATCTGCGGCTGGATCTACGACGAGGAGGCGGGATTGCCCGAAGAGGGCATCGCGCCGGGCACGCGCTGGGAGGACGTTCCGATCAACTGGACCTGTCCCGAATGCGGAGCCCGCAAGGAAGATTTCGAGATGGTTCAGATCTGATCTTGTCGTTCTGCCGCGCCGCATGACGCGAGTCATGCGGCGCGCGTTTTTTAGCGGACCGCGTTCGACGATGACGACGCGTGCCGCGCGCGGGCTGCCGCCGTGCGGTTTACCTGATTTTTTTCGGATTTCGAGGCGTAGGGCGATTTCGTTGCGGCGATTCCGGCATCGCGCGAGTGTGGCGAAGGAAGTGAAAGGTGCGACAAATCCGTCGGACACATTCGATCCCCGCACCCGCTCGTCAAGGCATACGCTTGAAGCAGGCGTGGCGACACCGTGCGCGCCTACCGATGACGCATTTCAACCGCGTGCGACGGCGGCGTTCGATCACCGCGCCCGCGAACCGGCTTGTGAGCGCTTGTTATGACATCTCGTCCCGATCTGCCCGTTCCTTTCGAAGCCCTGCCCAATCCGCGCGGCGGATCGGTGCGCCTCGCCGAAATGGCGCTGACCGACGCGCTGCACGCGTTTCAGCGTCAGGGCGAAACCGGGGCCGCGTTGAAGCGCGCCATTGCCGCGCTGCATTCGGCGGGCTGGCTGCCCGGGCAGCGATTCGCCGAGGCGCTCGCGCTCGTCGCGCCGCTTGGCGACGACTCGGAGGGAAGCCACGCGCGCATTGCCGCCGCGATCGGCGTGTTTCGCGGCGCGGTCGAGCGCCATAATCTGCGCGAGCTTTCGTGCTCGACCGTGCTTTTCGATCACTATCGCGGCCTGCACGCGCTGCTGGCCGCGCACACGCGCGTCGCGCCGGTTTCCTACGACGACCTCGCGCTCGCGGGCCGCGCGATCGCGCCGGCGACGCTGCGCGGCATTGCACCCGAGCGCCTCGCGCGGGTGCGGGCGCACTACGAGGAGACGCTGCTCAAGCTCCTGCGCGCACCGGCTGGAGAATCCGCCGATGCCTACGCGCGCCTCGATGCCTGTCTCGACGAATTGCGCGGTTCCGATCCCTACGATTTCTGGCGGCTCGCGTCCTCGACGGTCCGTGCGTTGCGCGAGCGCGCCGAACGCACGGGCGGTGAGCTCGACCATATCGCCGACGCGAAGCGTCTCTACGCGCGCTTCAACCTCGTGCTGGCGGACCAGGCGCATGCGCTGTCGTACGCGCCCCGTTCGCTGGTGCGAGCGACGCTCGCGCTTCTGTGGCGCGATTTCGCGCTGTACGGCGCGGCGCCCGAAGACGCCGGGCACGTCGACGTGCTGCGCGACTACGGTCTGACCGTGGCGTGGCACGTCGCGGCGACGCCGGCATCGGAGGCGGCGTGGGAAGCGAGCGCCGCGCAGGCGAGCGAGGAAGCCACGCGGGACGCCGCAACCCGCGATCTCGGCGTGCTGCGCGTCAACGCGGCCGCCTACGAAGACTTCCTGCAGAGTGCGGAGACATCGATCGATGCGCTCGTCGAGCGCGGCGCGCAGGCGAGCGAGACCGGCACCGTGGACGAAGCCGCGGCGCTCTCCGCGGCCGATGCGTCGCATCGGCTGGGTGCGGCGGCCTGCGCGCTGGGCCTCGGTCATGTCGCGCTGCTGGCGGACACACTCGGTCTGGCGTGGCGGCGCGTCGCACATCATGGAGAAACCCACGCCGATGGCGCCGAGGGCGCGACGCGCGGCATCGATGCGACCGTGCCCGAGCGCGCCGCGCAAATGCTGCGCTCGATGCTGCATCAGGCGGCCGCCGGCATTGCGCCCTCCGAAGGCCGCGGCTCGATCGTCGCGCTCACCGCGATGATCGAGAAGCCGGCGCTGATCGCGCGTTAATCGTCCTCGGGCGGCGCGTCGCGCTTTGCGCCCGGTCCGCGCACGACGTCGTAGCGCGCGAGCGTGCGTTTTCTCGCGGCATCGTGATCGACGATCGGTTGCGGATAATCCGCCCCGAGCGAGAGTTTCGCAGCCTTCAGCGCGTCCGGTTTCGCAAGCCACGGCGCGTGAATATCGCGATCCGGCAGGCCCGCGAGTTCCGGCACGTAATGCCGGATGAACTTGCCCGTCGAGTCGAATTTCCGCGATTGCGTGACCGGATTGAAGATCCGGAAGTACGGCTGCGCGTCGCATCCACTGGATGCGGCCCATTGCCAGCCACCGTTATTGTTCGAGAGCTCGAAGTCGTTCAGGTGCGCTTCGAAATACGCCTCGCCGCGCCGCCAGTCGATGCCGAGATCCTTCGTCAGGAAACTCGCGACCACCATGCGCAGCCGGTTGTGCATGTAGCCGGAAATGTTGATCTGCCGCATCGCCGCATCCACGAGCGGGTAGCCGGTCTCACCCGCGCACCACGCGGCGAAACTGGCGTCGGCGGTATCGCCGGTTTCCCAGAGTATGCGGTCGTATTCCGGCTTGAACGCGCGATGATCGCCCGGCACACCGACGTGCGGAAAATGGTGCAGCACGGAGAAATAGAACTCCCGCCAGATCAGCTCGCCGAGCCAGGTTTCCGCGCCCTTGTCGCCGTGGCGCTGCGCGTCGTGCGCGCTGCGGGCGAGCGCGCGGATCGACACCGTGCCGTGCCGCAGATGCACGCCGAGATAGCTCGGGCCCTTCAGCGCGGGGAAATCACGCGTGCGGCCGTAGTCGGTCATGCGGTCCCGGAAATCGTCGAAAAGTTCGTAAGCGCCGCTCGTGCCCGCGGGAAACGCGGGGCGGTGCGCATCCGGAAAGCCGAGCGCGGCGAGCGATGGAGCCGCGCATGTCACGCCAGCCGGCGGTTGCACGAGTGCGCTCAGATGATCCTCCGACGCATACGGCTTCAGCGCGTCCGGCGTGAGCGTGGCGAGCCATTTGCGCTTATACGGCGTAAAGACGGTGTAGGGCTTGCCCGCGCCTGTCATCACGTCGTCGTGATCGAAGACGGCCTGATCCCTGAACGTGAAAAAAGCGATGCCCTGACTCGCGAGTTTCTGCGCGACAGCCTCGTCGCGCGCCTTCGCGGACGGCTCGTAGTCTCGGTTGGCGAAGACCGCATCGACGCCGCATTCGCGCGCGAGTGCAGGAATATCGTGAACCGGATGACCGTGCCGCACGATCAACGCGCCACCAGCCTCGCGCAGCGTGCGATCCAGCTCGACGACGCTTGCATGGATGAACGGTACGCGCCGGTCATTTCTATCGAGCGGCGAGAGAATATCGCGATCGAAAATGAAGGCGCACAGCACGCGGCGGCACCTTGTAAGCGCATGATAGAGTGCAGCATTGTCTGCCGCGCGAAGGTCCCGCCGAAACCAGACCAGACCCACATCAAAGCCGGCCATCTCGCAGCGCCTTTGTTAAAATTCTGAATTATGTCCAAGACTTCCGATCGCATCAATTTGACGAATCAGTTCCTGATCGCCATGCCGAACATGGCGGATCCGACATTCTCAGGAACGGTGGTCTACCTTTGCGATCACACGGAGAAGGGCGCGCTCGGCCTCGTCATCAATCGGCCGACCGATATCGATCTCCAGTCGCTCTTCAATCGCATCGATCTGAAGCTCGAGATCGAGCCGCTCGTCCATTTGCCCGTGTATTTCGGCGGTCCCGTGCAGACCGAGCGCGGCTTCGTGCTGCACGAAGCGGGCGAGGGCGAGCCGTACAGTTCGTCGATGAGCGTGCCCGGCGGCCTCTCCATGACCACGTCGAAAGACGTGCTCGAAGCAGTCGCGAGCGGCAAGGGTCCCGAGCGCTTCCTGCTCACCCTCGGTCACGCCGGCTGGGGCGCGGGGCAGCTCGAAGAGGAAATCTCGAAGAACGGCTGGCTCACGGTGGAAGCCGATCCGCGCATCATCTTCGACGTGCCCGCCGAAGATCGCCTCGAAGCAGCGCTCTCGCTGCTCGGCGTGTCGCGCTCGATGTTGTCCGGCGAAGCAGGGCACGCATGAGCCGCGAAGCCACGCTGCTGGCATTCGATTACGGCGAGAAGCGTATCGGTGTGGCCGTCGGCAACACGCTCACGAAAAGCGCGCGTGCGCTCCTTACGCTGGAAAATCGCGATCGCGAATATCGCTTCGTCGAAGTGCGCAAACTGCTCGACGAGTGGAAGCCCGACGCTGTCGTGGTCGGCATGCCGATGCATCCCGACGGCACGCCTCATGCAATGAGCGCGCTCGCAAAGCGCTTCGGCAATCAGGTGAACGGCCGTTTCAACGTGCCCGTGCAATGGGTGGACGAGCGCTACTCGTCCGTCGACGCCAAAGCCGATCTGCGCGAACGCGGCGTGCGGACCAACACACGCGGCCGCTTCGACGAGATCGACGCCGAAGCCGCCCGCGTCATCCTTCAACAATACCTCGACGGACTTGCCGACGATCATGAGTTCCATTGACGCCGAGACGCTCTACCGTGCGCTCGTCGACCAGATTCGCGCCGCGTTCGGACAATCGCTTGCCGCACCCGATGGCCCCGTGCTCGCCGGCATCTACAGCGGCGGCGTGTGGCTCGCCGAGCGGCTCGCGAAGGACCTGGACGCGCCGCACTTCGGCGTGGTGAATGTCGCGCTGCATCGCGACGACTACGCGAAAAAGGGCCTGCACAGCCAGGCGCGTCCGACCGAGCTGCCTTTCGACGTGAACGGCCGTCGCATCATCCTGATCGACGATGTGCTGTCGACGGGCCGCACCGTGCGCGCCGCGATCAACGAGCTGTACGACTACGGCCGCCCGGCGTCGATCGACCTTGCGGTGCTCGCCGACCGCGGCGGGCGCGAAATGCCGATCGCGGCGCGCTTTACCGGCGGCACGGTCGAAGTGTCCGCGAACGAGGATCTCGTGCTCGCGCGCCGTGACGACAACACACTTGCGTTCACGACCGAACCGCGCGCGCACTGACGCGCACATGGCGGCTGCTTTACGTCTTTACGCTTCTTTCCAAAGAAACATCCGGGAATATCATGAACACCGCCATCCAGGGCGCTGCCGTTCCGGGCGCGCCCGCATCGGATAAATTCCGGTACGGCTTTCTCAAAGGCAACCCGCAGCTCACGAAGAACGGCGAGCTGAAGCACTTGCTGACTATCGAAGGGCTGCCGCGCTCGATCGTCACGCACATTCTCGACACCGCCGAGCAGTTCGTGAGCGTGACCGACCGCGAGGTGAAGAAGGTGCCGCTTTTGCGCGGCAAGTCGGTGTTCAATCTCTTCTTCGAGAACTCGACGCGCACGCGCACCACGTTCGAAATCGCGGCCAAGCGCTTGTCGGCGGATGTGCTGAATCTGAACATCAACGCGTCGTCGACGAGCAAGGGCGAATCGCTGCTCGACACGATCAACAATCTCTCCGCGATGCACGCGGACATGTTCGTCGTGCGTCACGCGTCGAGCGGCGCGCCGTATCTGATCGCCGAGCATTGCGCGCCGCATGTGCACGTGATCAATGCAGGCGATGGCCGCCACGCGCATCCGACCCAAGGCCTGCTCGACATGTACACGATCCGCCATTACAAGCGCGACTTCACGAAGCTGCGCGTGGCGATCGTCGGCGACATTCTGCATTCGCGCGTCGCGCGCTCGGACATTCACGCGCTGACCACGCTCGGGGTGCCGGAAGTGCGCGCAATCGGACCGCGCACGCTCTTGCCGAGCAACCTCGACCAGATGGGCGTGCACGTCTACCACAATCTCGACGAAGGTCTGAAGGGCGTCGACGTGATCATCATGCTGCGCTTGCAGAACGAGCGCATGAGCGGCGCGCTCCTTCCTTCCGCACAGGAGTATTTCAAGAGTTGGGGACTCACGCTCGAGCGTCTCGCGCTCGCCGCGCCCGATGCGATCGTCATGCATCCGGGCCCGATGAACCGCGGCGTGGAAATCGACTCGCAGGTGGCCGACGGCCCGCAGTCGGTGATCCTGAATCAGGTGACCTTCGGCATCGCCGTGCGCATGGCGGTGATGGGCATCGTGGCCGGCAACAGCGACTGAAGAAGACGACATGAAGATCCAGATTCAAAACGGCACGATCATCGACCCGGCTGCGGGCACGGAAGCGCGCAAGGACGTATTCATCGCGGCGGGGCGGATCGTCGGCATCGGCCAAGCGCCCGCCGATTTCAACGCGGCGAAGGTGATCGACGCGTCGGGGCTTTACATCGCGCCGGGTTTCGTCGACTTGTCCGCGCGTTTGCGCGAGCCGGGCTTCGAGCACAAGGCGACGCTCGAATCCGAAATGGCCGCCGCGATGGCAGGTGGCGTGACGAGCCTCGTGTGCCCGCCCGACACCGATCCGACGCTCGACGAGCCGGGCCTCGTCGAGATGCTCAAGTTCCGCGCGCAGAAGCTGCACCTCGCGCATGTGTATCCGCTCGGCGCGCTGACCGTCGGGTTGAAGGGCGAAACCATCACCGAAATGGTCGAGCTGACCGAAGCGGGCTGCATCGGTTTCTCGCAGGCCGATAACCCGATCGCGGATACGCGCACTTTGCAGCGCGCGCTGCAGTACGCGACCACTTACGGCTACACCGTGTGGCTGCGTCCGCAGGACGCGTACATGTCGAAGGGCGGGGTGGCTGCGAGCGGCGCGGTCGCATCGCGGCTCGGCTTGTCGGGCGTGCCGGTGGCGGCGGAAACCATCGCGCTGCATACCATCTTCGAATTGATGCGCGTGACGGGCGCGCGCGTGCATCTGTCGCATCTGTCGTCGGCGGCGGGCGTCGAGCTCGTGCGCGCGGCGAAGGCCGAAGGGCTCGCTGTGACCTGCGACGTGACGATCAATCATGTCCATCTGACCGATATCGACATCGGCTACTTCGATGCGCAGTTCCGTCTCGATCCGCCGCTGCGCTCGCAGCGCGACCGCGATGCGATCCGCGCCGGTCTCGCCGATGGCACCATCGACGCGATCTGCTCCGATCACACGCCGCTCGACGACGACGAAAAGCTCTTGCCCTTCGCCGAAGCGACGCCCGGCGCGACTGGTCTCGAACTGCTGCTGTCGCTGACGGTGAAGTGGGCGCGCGAAGCCGACGTGCCGCTCGCGAAGGCGCTCGCGCGCATTTCGTCCGCGCCCGCCGACGTGCTCAAGCTGCCCGCGGGCCGCATCACGACCGGCGCGCTTGCCGATCTCTGCGTGTTCGACGCGGCGGGCGAATGGCGCGTCGATCCGAAGAAACTGAAGAGCCAGGGCCGCAACACGCCGTTCCTCGGCTACGAACTGCCGGCGCGCGTGCGTGCGACGATCGTCGGCGGTCACGTGGCGTACGAGTGCCGCTGATCATGCGCTGCGCGTTGCGCAAGCTGCGGCTCGCCGTCCACTTGCTGTACGGCATGTGGATCGTCGCGAGGCGCTTTCCACGCGCGTCCGCGAGCGAGCGCGCCGAGATGAATCGCGTGTGGTCGCTGGAAATGTTGCGTCTTTCCGGGATGAAGCTCGTCGTGCATAACGACGAGGCGCGGCTCGATGCGGGCGTGCTCGTCGTCGGCAATCACGTTTCGTGGATCGACATCTATGTGATCAACGCGTGGCGTCCGACGCCGTTCGTCTCGAAGGCGGAGATCCGCAAGTGGCCGGTGGTCGGCTGGCTCGCGCATCAACTGGGCACGGTGTTCGTGCAGCGCGAGAAGCGCAGCGACGCGAAGCGCATCATGCACGAGCTCGCCAACCGGCTGCTCGCGGGCGAAATGATGTGCGTGTTCCCGGAAGGCACGACGACCGATGGCCAGTCGCTGCTGCCGTTTCACGCGAACATGTTTCAGGCGGCGGTGTCGGCATCGTGTCCGGTTCAGCCGATCTGCCTGATGTACGAGGACGCGCGAGGACGGCAATCGACTGCGCCCGCGTATATCGGCGATATGTCGCTCAACGATTCGCTGAACGCGCTATTGCGCGCGGGGGCGATCACCGCGCATCTGTACGTATGCGATCCGCTCGCACCGGGCGCGGACCGGCGGCTGCTGGCGAGCGAGGCGCAGGCGGCGGTGCAGGCTGCGCTGGATCGCATGTGTGGCGCGTCGGCTATTGTGACCGATGTCGCCCTTAGTGATCGCGCCGCTGAGCTTCGAACCACTTGCGCCGGAGACCAAGGGCTTCAAGTTCACAAGGGATAGGGCGACGGGCCCTCACCGCGTCTGCGGGCGCCTGCGTGGGCCGGGCTTATCCGGGAGTATGCGTAGCCGTCGCCACGTTGAACCAATCGGCAATGCCGATGCGCGACGCCCTGTACAACTTTCCCAGCTCTTTGAATGTTGAAGTAACCGGTAGCACGCATCGCCACTCTGCCGACGTATGTGCCAGCCTTCTTTCCAAAGGGTACATCGGCGCGCACGAGGTCGCCGGTCTGGAATCCGTGCACACGCTTTGCCCTTGTCAGATATCCGCCGCGCGGGAAGCCACAGCGGTCGAGCCCTGTCCTCTGGTAACTGCCGCGACCGGTGCAGCTGATAGACAGGATCGGTCTAATCCAGTTTGTTACGACAGATACTGCCCCGACACAAGCGGCGTCGAGCGCATGTGTTTTCGGTACACCGACTGCCAACCGATTGAATTTGGTACGTCCGCCTGAGGCAAGTTCCAAGAGTAGGCCGATCGTGTCCAGTGCGTTGGTCAGCGCCCCGCGTGTGGCGTTCACTGCTGCAGCATCTTTCAGTGGACGCTTCGCTTGGGACAGGATCTTCGCCAATCGCGTTGGCCGCTTCGCTAGAAATGCTTCAGCAGACAGCGCCCCCTTTGCCCGGTTGCAAGGTTCGCAGGCCAGCGTCAGGTTCGACACTCGATCGGTGCCACCGCGGGCCCGAGCGACGATGTGATCTACTTGCAGCGGCGCACCACTTGCGTCGCAGTATGAGCAACGCCGGCCCCAGTTCTCCAAAAGGTATTCGCGTATTTCGTAGCCTGCCAGCGTTCCCCGCTGATAGCCCACCCCAGTGACTTTAGGGTTTTCGAGCAGGTGCGTGTCGATGCGCACGAGCTCGCTGGAGAATGCGCTGATCGGTGCCCAGCGCATGATACGATGAACCCAGGCCTTTGTAGTATCAACCCTGTGCTGGAGCGAGGGGGCAAGCCAACCCATAGAGCGCGTGCGGTTCGAGAAGCGTGGTGCACGGTAGCGCAGCTTACCGCGTCGCCGGCAACGCATGGCCCGACGCGCCGTAAGCGCCTCACTGATTTGCCGGCCGCGTTGGGCCAGTTCGAATAGATTAAGTACGGCTGCGCCGCGGATGAGTTCGACGGACTCCTTGCTCGGCGTTACGATGTCGCGCACGTGCGCTAGACCGGTGGTCTTGCTACCGGGGTCGAACTTGAGGCGCAACGGTTGAAATTTGCTGCAATTGGCGTTACGGTGCGTGAGCCGAATAACGAACGTCACAACTCGATGCACGCGTGCGCGGTCCCGCGCGAGCAGCAATCTCGCGCGCTTTTCACTGCACGGCATCAACGCTCTGCCATTCCGATCGAGTACAAAAACAGCCAAGGCAGCCCCTATTCGATCACCGCCGAAGTCCGTTCGGCGCGGTTGGCCTTACGGGCCTAGTGACGCATACCTTCGGGTATGGCTCCCCTCGACCATGTTGTGCAGCAGGTGAAGCCTTCGCTTCCGTCGCAGCCCGTTTCGTACCTACCCGGGGCTTGTCTGCTGCTGCGACTTCCAGAGCGTCGAACTGAGGAAGCATTCGACGGTGGGTTTGCTGTCTCTGCACAACGTAGCGCTTTACAGTGCTAGGTCTGGTCAATCTCGAGCTTTCGAGTGCTTCAAAAAGCTCCGGGCTTTGCCGGGGTGATTGACCGAGCAGCTCACCTGCGTGATTACGCGTTGGGCCGGATCAGCGGTCAGCAATACCGCCGATAGCTTGTTGCCCCACACGCAGCCCGAGTCAAGACACAGCACGTTTTCGCGGACCATCAGGCCGAGCGCGGCCCAATGGCCGAACACAATTGTTACGTCCTGCGTGCGTCGGTTCTGTACGTCAAACCACGGCACATAGCCGGGCGGCGCGGCATCGGGGCCGCCGTTGTTGGCGAATTCCATTGCGCCTTCGGGCGTGCAGAAGCGGATGCGCGACAACGCGTTGTAGATCACGCGCAGCCGATCAGCGCCCTTGAGCGAATCTTCCCATCGATGCGGCTCGTTGCCGTAAAGCGACGCGAGCGTCTCCTTCCAGTTCGGCGCACGC
This sequence comes from Caballeronia turbans, assembly GCA_001544655.2. Taxonomy (GTDB): domain Bacteria; phylum Pseudomonadota; class Gammaproteobacteria; order Burkholderiales; family Burkholderiaceae; genus Caballeronia; species Caballeronia turbans. The sequence goes on along the minus strand of FCOD02000014.1, from coordinate 88,128 downwards.
AACGCCTGTTCGAGCTCGTGCGCGAGCTCCATCGTCATCGTCGCGTCCCATTGCGGCAGCACGCCCGCGTGGACCATCAGCACATTGTTTTCGAAGTGCGCGACCGGCTTGTGACGCACCCACTCGATGAGATCGGCGGCGTCGGGCGCTTCGAGAATTTCATCGAGGGTGTCGCCTTTTTTCGGCTTGCGCAGACCCGCCGCGACTGAAAGCAAATTGAGATCGTGATTGCCGAGCACGACGGTTGCGCGCGAGCCGAGGGCGATCACTTCGCGTAGGGTTTGCAACGACTTGGGGCCACGATTGATCAGATCGCCGGCGAACCAGAGCGGCGTGCCGGGCTCGGGCGCGGCTTTCTTCAGGAGACGCTCGAAAGGGTCGCAGCAGCCCTGAAGATCGCCGAAGACGAGCGGGGCGGAGGCGAGGTCGAGACTGGAGGTGAGGGCGTCGGTCATCGGAGATTACGGGTTTTGAAGGAGCCGCGAGCCGGCTTAAGTGCGCGATCCGCGCATTATGAAACACGCCATGAGTATCTGCGGTCAGATAAATAGGGACGCTGCCGCGTAATGACACTTTTTTGCAACGTGTGCAACCATAAATAGGTAGCTGTATCAAGTTGTTAGTCGTGTAGTTTTTGCATGGCGTGGCCTTATAATTAGCGGTTGACCGAAAGGCGACGAGAAACAGGTTTGGATCAGTCATAGATTCCGACTTTTCACAAAAACAGCGCCAGGCGGGCAAGTTTTCCTATACTCGAACGTGCGTTCGGGCTTACAAGCTGGCTGAAGTCAGCAAAGAGGGCTTATATGATTCTCGTGACGGGCGGCGCCGGTTTTATCGGCGCCAACTTTGTTCTGGATTGGCTCAACGCTTCGGATGAACCCGTTCTCAACGTCGACAAGCTGACGTACGCGGGCAATTTGGGAACGCTCAAGTCGCTCAAGGACGACGACCGTCACGTGTTCGCGCGCGCGGACATTTGCGACCGCGCCGCGATCGATGCATTGCTGGCCAAGCACAAGCCGCGTGCGATCCTGCATTTCGCAGCCGAGAGCCATGTCGATCGTTCGATCCACGGACCGGCCGATTTCGTGCAGACCAACGTCGTCGGCACGTTCACGCTGCTCGAAGCCGCGCGGATGTACTGGAGCAAGGTGCCCGAAGAAGAGAAGCTTGTGTTCCGCTTCCTGCACGTGTCGACGGACGAAGTGTTCGGCTCGCTCTCCGCCACCGATCCGCAGTTCTCCGAAACCACGCCTTACGCGCCGAACAGCCCCTATTCGGCGACCAAGGCGGGCTCCGATCACTTGGTGCGCGCGTATCACCACACCTACGGCCTGCCGGTTCTAACTACGAATTGCTCGAACAACTACGGGCCGTACCAGTTCCCTGAAAAGCTGATTCCGCTGATGATCGCGAACGCGCTCGCGGGCAAGCCCTTGCCGGTCTACGGCGACGGCCAGAACGTGCGTGACTGGCTGTACGTGGGCGACCACTGCTCCGCCATCCGGGAAGTGCTCGCGCGCGGCACGCCGGGCGAGACGTACAACGTCGGCGGCTGGAACGAGAAGAAGAATCTCGAAGTCGTGCACACGCTGTGCGACTTGCTCGATGAGGCAAAGCCGAAATCGAGCGGTTCGTATCGCGATCAGATCACTTATGTGAAGGACCGTCCGGGCCACGACCGCCGCTATGCGATCGACGCGCGCAAGCTGGAGCGCGAGCTCGGCTGGAAGCCTGCGGAAACGTTCGAGACCGGTCTCGCCAAGACGGTCCAGTGGTATCTGGACAATCAAGCGTGGGCCGATGAAGTCGCTTCCGGCGAGTACCGGAAGTGGGTCGAGACGAACTACGCGCAGCGCGCGTGAGGGGCTGACGATGGCGCGCAAAGGCATCATTCTCGCCGGTGGCTCCGGCACGCGGCTTTATCCGATCACTCACGCGGTGTCGAAGCAGCTTCTGCCTGTCTACGACAAGCCGATGATCTACTATCCGCTTTCGACGCTGATGATCGCGGGCATTCGCGACGTGCTCGTCATCTCGACGCCGCAGGACACACCGCGGTTCGAGTCGATGCTCGGCGACGGCAACCAGTGGGGCATGAACATCCAGTACGCGGTGCAGCCGTCGCCCGACGGGCTCGCGCAGGCGTTCATCATCGGCAAGGAATTTGTCGGTAATGATCCGTCCGCGTTGATTCTCGGTGACAACATTTTTTACGGTCACGATCTCGCCAAGCAACTGGAGGGCGCCAGCGCCCGAACGGACGGCGCGACGGTGTTTGCCTATCACGTGCATGATCCCGAGCGTTACGGCGTGGTCGAGTTCGACCAGCAGTTCCGCGCATTGTCGATCGAAGAGAAGCCCGCGCAGCCGCGTTCAAATTACGCGGTGACGGGCCTGTATTTCTACGACAACCGCGTGTGCGACATCGCCGCGGACATCAAGCCGTCGGCACGCGGCGAACTCGAAATCACCGATGTCAACTCGCGCTATCTCGAACAGAAGATGCTCGATGTCGAGATCATGGGGCGCGGCTATGCGTGGCTCGACACCGGCACGCACGATTCGCTGATCGAAGCGGCGACGTTTATCGCGACATTGCAGAAGCGGCAAGGACTCGTAGTGGCGTGTCCGGAGGAAATTGCGTATCGCAAGAGCTGGATAGGCGAGGAACAGTTGCTCGCGCTGGCGAAGCCGCTCTCGAAGAACGCCTACGGTCAATATCTGCTCAATCTTCCCAAGGACCAAGTCGCATGGCCATCCAAGTAATCGCTACGGGGCTGCCCGAAGTCAAGATCATCGAGCCGAAGGTGTTTGGCGATGCGCGCGGGTTCTTTTACGAGAGCTTCAACGCGCGCGAATTCGCGGAGCAAGTCGAGGCGGGCGTCGAATTCGTGCAGGACAATCATTCGCGTTCGGCGAAGGGGGTGCTGCGCGGGCTGCATTACCAGATTCAGCATGCGCAGGGCAAGCTCGTGCGCGTCGTGGAGGGCGAAGTGTTCGATGTCGCCGTCGATATCCGCAAGAGCTCGCCGAACTTCGGCAAGTGGGTGGGCGTGACGCTGTCGGCGGAAAATAATCGCCAGCTGTGGATTCCGCCGGGTTTTGCGCATGGTTTCGTCGTGTTGTCGGATGCGGCGCAGTTTCTGTATAAGACGACGGATTACTGGTTTCCCGAGTTCGAACGCAGCATCGTGTGGAATGACAAGGAGATCGGGATCGAATGGCCGATCGATTTCGAGCCGATGCTTGCGGCGAAGGATGCGGCAGGCAAGTATCTCGCGGACGCGGAGACGTTTGCATGAGCGCCGCGCCGCAGAAAACGGTTCTGGTCACCGGCGTGAATGGCCAGGTGGGCTTCGAGCTGGCGCGCACGCTTCAGGGGCTCGGGCGGATCGTCGCGCTCGAGCGCAAGCAGTTCGATCTGTCCGATCTCGATCAGATCCGCGCGGTGATTCGCGATGTGAAACCCGCGCTGATCGTGAATCCTGCGGCTTACACGGCGGTCGATCAGGCCGAGCAGGACAGCGCCGCGGCCATGCGTGTGAACGGGGAGGCGCCCGGGGTCATCGCCGAAGAGGCACGCAAGCTGAACGCTGCGTTCGTGCATTTCTCGACCGACTACGTGTTCGACGGCACGAAGGCCGAAGCCTATGTCGAGACCGACGCCACGAATCCACAGAATGTGTACGGCGCGAGCAAGCTCGCCGGCGAAGCGGCCATCGCTCAGGTGGGCGGCGCGGCGCTCGTGCTGCGCACGAGCTGGGTCTACGGGCTGCGTGGCAAGAACTTCCTGCTGACGATGCTCCGTCTCGCAGCCGACAAGCCGGCGCTGCGCATCGTCGGCGACCAGCATGGCGCGCCTACGTGGAGCAAGACAATCGCGACGCTCGTCGCGCACATCACCGCTCAGGGCGTCGTTGGCGGCCAGGACTGGTGGAAGTCGAGAGCGGGCGTCTATCATCTCTGCGCGGGCGGATCGACGTCGTGGGCCGGTTTCGCGCAGGCCATCTTCGATCTGGCTGCACTGGAGAAGAAGCCGGTCGTCGAATCGATTCCCGCGAGCGAGTACCCGACGCCGGCGAAGCGGCCCGCCAACTCGCGCATGTCGTGCGACAAGCTCGCGCAAACATTCGGCTTGCAGGTTCCGCAATGGGATGAAGCGTTGCGGTTGTGTCTCACCGAGCGTTGACGACCGCAGTCCGTGGGCGCGGCGTGTATCGCCGCGTTAATGCTGGTACTTGCCCGTCTTGCCGCGCAAGCCGTCGCGAATGCCTCGCGTCATCATGACGAAGTCTTCCCGGCGGCGTTTCGACATCGTGCTGAAGATCACGAACTTGATGCCGAGCCGCGTCATTTCGCTGACCTTCCACGCGAGCGAAATATAGGGGCGGCGGCACAGCAGCACGGCGTTCCGATAGTAGTAATAGCGGCGCAGCGGTTTGTGGACGGCGAGGCGAAAGCCCGCCACATCGAGCGCTTCCTCGCCTATGCGGTGTTCCATGCGGACATCGAATGCGCCGTAGCTCTGGAAGCCCGCCGCCTGGGCGCGCAACCCCCATTCAATATCGACGTAATCGATGAACAGCGACTCGTCCATGTTGCCGATTTTTTTGAGCGCGGCGAGCGAGAGCAGCGATCCCGATGAAATCAGGTAATCGGCGGTGGTCCAGGTGCCGTTGCCCGGATCGCGCTTGCGGCGCGGAATGCCGAATCTGAACTCGATGAACGGCAGAAAGATGCCGCGATTGTGCTCGAAGAAATACGGGCCGATCTGCGCAACGGGACCGCGCCGGGATAGTTGGTCGTGATGCTGTTCGAGCGCTTCGATCATCCGTTCCGAAGGCGCGCTGTCCTGGTCGAAGATGGCGCAAAAATCGAGCCCCGGCTCGCCCTCGGCGGCGATCAGCCCGCGATTGAGCGCGGCCGCGATGCCCTCGTTGTCCGCCATGCGGATCACACGACAATCGACTGGCGCAAGGATGTCTTGCCAATGCGCAAAATTGGACGACGCATTATCGACGATAAAGACGGTGCGTACCTGCGCGGAAAGCGACTGAATCAGCCGCGCCAGCGTTTCGGCCTCGGGCTCGTATGTGACAATGACAGCGGCGGTGCGGCGAGACAAGTGACGAAGCCCGAGTGGATAATTCGGCACAAGGGTAATCGAACAAGCTGTCGCCGGTCAATTGAAAGGGATTAGAGCACCGAGAGAGTGATCACTGGGATATTCATGACAAACCGTAAATACCGGGTTCTGTTACTCGACACCAAGTTTCGCAACCCCAATCACTATATTTGCATTGCGCTGCGCGAGGCGCTCGCGCGTTCCGGCGACGTTGAACTCGTCATCAAGGCCGATGCCATCGATGCCATCGAACTCGCCTATCGCAACCGGTGCGACCTCTTCATTGCATTCGACGGCGAGGAGCTCGACACGACCTTGTGCAGGCGACTCGCGCATGAATGCGGTCGCTCGATCCTGTGGGTGACGGAAGATCCCTACGAAATCTCGATCAACAAGCGCAACGCTGAGATCTTCGATTTGGTCTTCACCAACGATTCATCGAGCGTCGCCGAATACGGTTCGAAGGGACGCCACCTGCCGCTTGCGGGCGCCGTCGAGTTTCACAGCATTCCAGTGCTTCCCACCGACAAGCCGTTGCGTTACGACCTCTTTTTCGCAGGCACCGCATGGCCCAACCGCACGGCGTTCGTTCGATCGATACTCGGCGACATGCCTGCCGACTGGCGCTTCAAGCTCGCACTGCCGGTGAACGAGCATCTGCCTCCGCGTAACGTCGATCTGCCCGAAAGCCTGATTACATGGCGCACTTCGCCGCCCGATTTCGGACGCTTCGTGAACCGCTCGGCCATCACGATCTTGCTGCCGCGTGTCTTCTCCGCGTCGGGAAACCGCGAATTCGCCGAAACGCCGCCGCCGCGTCTCTTCGAAGCGGCGCTCGCGGGCGGCGTCCAGCTCGTGCAGGAGTCGCTTGCCGAGGTTGCGCTCGCGTTCGAGCCGGGGCGCGAGATCGTTCTGTTCTCGGACGCAAGGGATTTCATCCGCAAGGCATCCGACGTCATCGACGACCGCGCGTATCGTAACGAGATCGCGACGGCCGCGCGTGAGCGTGCGTTGCGCGATCACACCTACGACCAACGCGTGGCGACGATGCTCGGCGAAGCCGCCAATCTTCCGCCGAAACCGCTCGCGAGCGATGTTGCGATTCCGCGCGACCCCGCGAAGCCCGCACGCAAGACGCTTCTCTTCGTGAGCCATAACTACGTGGCGCGCGGCGATTTCGGCGGTGTCGAGATTTATCTGGATCGGCTGCGCGCGAAGCTCGGCGACGAATTCGACATCCTGTTCTATGTGCGCGGAGGCGCAGGCGAGCATTGGGACGCGCTTCTGCTCGACCAGGAGTACTCGCTGCTCAAGCGTTACACGTTCAAAGAGCCGTACGCCGTGCAGATGTTGTCATCGCCCGAGCGGGAGAAGGCGTTCCACGCGATGCTGATCGAGCGCAAGGTGGACTTCGTTCATTTCCAGCATTTCATCGGCCACCCGCCGTCGCTGGTGTATGTGGCCCGATCGCTCGGCATTCCGACCGCGATGACGGTTCACGACTATCTGCCCGTGTGCAACGAATATCAATTGATCTCGTTCAAGGGCGAATTCTGCGGCGCGCCGGATGTGTCGCTCGCGCAATGCGATCTCTGTCTCTGGAAGAAGCGTCAGATCCTGCCGGGCTCCCAGGCGGCGCGCCGGGATTTCTGGAACGGCGTGCTCGCGGCGTCGGACCTTATCTTTTTCAATACAGCCGGCGTACGCAATCTGGTCGGCGGGATTTACCCTGCCGTGCGCCAGCATCTGGGCGTGCGGGTGCTGCCGGTGCCAATCCTCGACGACGAACCCGTCCTCGCGCCCAAGCCGCAATGCGCCAACGCGCAAGAAGCGACACGGCCGGCCGGACCATTGAAGGTGGCGCTCCTTGGCAACGTGACGGTCGGCAAGGGCGGCGACTTGTTCGCACCCGCCGCGGCGGCATTGGCGAATGCCGCCGTGGAGTTCCATGTGTTCGGGCGCATCGACGATGGCTACGCATACCTGAACGACAAGGCGATGTTTCCGAACGTGTTCGTCCACGGCACCTACGTCGCGGACCAGCTTCCTCCGGCACTGCTCGAGTGCGACGTATCGGTGCATGTGTCCATCTGGCCCGAGACGTATTGCCTTACGCTCTCGGAGGCCTGGCAGAACGGTATCGTGCCGGTCGTGTCCGACATCGGCGCGCTCGGCGAACGGGTGAAGAATCAAGTCAATGGCATTAAGATTCGCGTCGGCGCGGAAGGCGATCTCATCAATGCGATCCGCTTGCTCGCCGAAGATCGCGCGCTGCTTGCCCGGCTCAAGGCGCATATCGCGGCGCGTCAGCGTGAGGAACTCTACCCGACGCTCACGCCGCACGTCGCCGCGCTCAAGAGCGAATACCGGCAGCACCTGCGCGACCTGCCGCACGCCAGCCAGCCGTCCGCGGAACTTCGCGCGGTGGGCATCGCGGAGCTCGGCATCGTGCTGCAGTCGACGTCGTGGTTTCAGAACGGCGCTGCACCGTGCCTCGCGATGCAGGGCACGCCATCCTCAGTGTCGCCCCTGCAGTCGATGGCCGCTGCCGTCGTGCCCGCCCAGCTCATGAACGAACTGCGGCGCACGAAACTGCGCAACGTCCAGGCGTATTACGCGGCGCACGGCTTCAAGAGAACGGCCCAGCTACTGGCAAAACATGCGAAAAGGATTTTATGGACTCGCTAGAACGTGTGCTGGTATGCAGCGCATCGCCCGATTCGATCAACAACAATGCGCAGTTGCGCGGCTATGTCGCCGAAGGCTTTCGCGCGATTCTCGGTGACGCGGCAGTGCGCGTGACCTCGCTCGAAGCCGCCGAATACTGCGCCGAGGAATTCGCGCCGCAGTTGGTTCTCGTATTCGGATCGTGTATGCCTGCCGTGAGCGTCTATCACGGGCTGAAGAACTATTCGCTTCGCACCGGTGCGTGCCTTGCGTTCTGGCTGCATGACGATCCTTACGAATTCGACTTCAACTACAAGATTCTGCCGATCGCCGATGTGATTTTCTCGAACGATCGCTGGGCGGTTACGCACTATCAGCATCCGCGCGTGCATCACGTACCGCTCGGCGCCAGCAGGGCGGAGCACTATCGCGCGCCACGGCCGTCGAAGGATCGCGAAGTCTTCTTTTGCGGCGTCGGCTTTCCGAACCGCGTGGGCGTGCTGCGCGACTGCGCGCCGGTTCTCGGCGATCTGAAGGTCGAAATACTCGGGGCCGAATGGCCCGATACGCTGAAGTTCGCGCGCAACGAGCGAATCGATAACCGCTTGCTGCCCGATTACTATGCGAGTTCGCTCGTGACGCTCAACTTCGGACGCCGTTTCGATCTCGCCAACGCGCGCTTCAACCTCGACGCGCCCACGCCAGGACCGCGCACCTTCGAAGCGGCGATGGCGGGCACGGTGCAATGCATGTTCGTCGAAGGACTGGAAATCTACGATTACTTCGATCCCGATGCGGGCGAAATCCTGCTCTTCGATACACCGGCCGAGTTGCGCCGGCATGTGGAGATGCTCCGAGACGATCCCGCGAAAGCCGCGGCCCTTGCCGGCGCAGCGCAGGCGCGGGCGATCGCGGATCACACCTACGCGAGCCGGGCGCAGCGCATCCTGTCGCTCATCGGCAGTTACGCGGCGAGCGCATGAACGGAACGGACGCGATGCGCGCCGGGCCGTGTCCGGATGGAAAGGCGGGCTCGCACCGCATCGTTGCCGTCGTGGTCACGCTGAATCCGGACGCCGCCGTTTTCGACGCCCTGCTGACGGCGACGCGGGCGCAGGTGGAGCGCATCGTCGTGGTCGACAACGGATCGCGCGAGGAATCGGCGCGCGAGGTCGCGCGGCTTTGCGGCACGCGGGCGGAGCTGCACGGGCTGCACAAGAACCTGGGCGTCGCGGCGGCGCAGAATCGTGGGATCGAATGGGCGAGGGCAACTGGCGCGACCCATGTCCTACTGCTCGATCACGATAGCGTGCCCGATCCTGACATGGTCGCCGCGCTGCGCGTCGCGGCGGAGGAACTCGCCGCGCGTGCTGTCGCGCTCGGGGCGGTGGGGCCCGTCATCATCGACAGGCAGACGCAGACCGCGGCCCCGTTGCCGCAGATCGTCGATGGCGCCGTTCGATTCGTACAGGCGCCGCCCTCGCAGCCCACCGAATGCGAATATCTGATTGCTTCGGGCTCGCTGATACCGATGGCGGTATTCGATTCGGTCGGCCCGATGGATGAAACGTACTTCGTCGATCAGGTCGACATCGAATGGTGCCTGCGCGCGCAGCGATCGGGCTTTGCCATGTACTGCGCGCCGCGCGCGCGCCTCAATCACATGATCGGCGATGAAGTGGTGTCTTTCTGGCTGCTCAGGCGACGCGAGCTTGCGGTGCACAGCCCGCTTCGCGACTACTACTATTTCCGCAATTCCGTCCGGCTGATTCGCTCCGCGGACGTGCCGACGCCCTGGCGGCGTTTCTGGATACGCCGGCTCGTGCGGCTGTTCGTGCTGCAAAGCCTGTTCGTCGCGCCACGGCTGGCGAGGGCGCGAGCCATGCTGAAGGGAGTTACCGAAGGATTTCTTCGGACCTGAAACCCGCGTCGTTGCGAAGGCGGTGTCAGACGAAATCGTGACCCACGCGGTGCTTTCGCGAAAACGCATTCAGATACAATAGTGAGCTAAATTTTTGCAAGCAGGTATGAACACAACCTCACTCGACCGCTTCAAAGGTCTGCGCGATCTCTGGGCCGCGCTTGCCAATCCGCATCTTTGGGCGCTGCTCGCCTGGTACGACATCCGGCAGCGCTATCGCCGCTCCATTCTCGGCCCGTTCTGGGTCACGCTTTCCACGGGCATCATGATCGGCACGATGGGCGTGTTGTGGTCCGTGCTCTTCAAGAACGACGTCAAGTCGTTCCTGCCGTTCTTCGCGATCGGCAACGTGGTGTGGACTTTCTACGCCGCGCAGATCAACGAAGCGTGCACCGGCTTTACGCAGTTCGAATCCACGATCAAGCAGATCCGTTTCCCGATGGGCGTCTATCTGCTGCGCATTCTCATGCGCAACCTGATCATCCTCGGGCACAACTGCGTGATCATCGTGATCGTCATCGGCCTGCTGGGCCCGAGTTTGACGTGGCATGCGTGGCTGGCATTGCCGGGCCTGCTGCTAGGCACCATCGCGATGCTCGCCATTTCGATGGTCGTGAGCGTCTTCTGCACGCGCTTTCGCGACATGCCGATGATCATTCAAAACGCGACGATGGTGCTCTTCTACGTCACGCCCATCATCTGGCGCCCGGAGGCGCTCGGTGAAAAACATCAATGGGTGGCGCAGTACAACCCTTTTGCGCATCTCATCGAGATCGTGCGGGCGCCGATCATCAACGGGTATTTCCCGCTGGATTCGTGGATCTGGTCGCTTGCGACCACCTTTGTACTTCTCGTGATCGGCATCGCGCTGCAAGGGCGTTTCCGTGATCGCATCGCATACTGGCTGTGAGTCTACGATGAGTGATTCATACATTCGCGCGCAGAACGTCGTCGTCGAATTTCCGATTTATAACGCGTCGCACCGCTCGCTGCGCAAGTCGCTGATGCGGGCGACCACGGGGGGGCGCGTCGCCGCCGACGCCGCCAAGCGCGTGACCGTGCGCGCGCTCGACGACGTGTCGTTCGAATTCAAGGCGGGCGATCGCATCGGGCTCGTCGGCCACAACGGCGCGGGCAAGACCACGATGCTGCGCGTGCTTGCGGGCGTGTATCCACCGGTGGGCGGATCGCTGGAAGTGCGCGGCCGGATCGTCTCGCTGATCGATCTTTCCCTCGGCATGGATCACGAGGCGACGGGCTACGAGAACATCTTCCTGCGCGGCATCATGATGGGCATCAAGCCCAGCGAGATCGAACGCAAGCTAGACGAGATCGCCGAATTCAGCGAGCTCGGCGAGGATTTCCTCAACATGCCCGTGCGGACGTATTCGAGCGGCATGCTGCTGCGCCTGGCCTTTGCGGTCTCGACATCCATTCATGCCGATATCGTACTGATGGACGAATGGCTGTCCGTCGGCGATGCCGCGTTTAACGAGAAGGCGGCCGAGCGTCTCGACAAGGTCGTCGAGAACTCGTCCATCCTCGTGCTGGCTTCGCACTCGCCGAGCCTCGTCGAGAAGATGTGCAATCGCGTGCTGACCTTCCAGCACGGACGCATCGAAGAACGCTGATTTTCTTGTCGCGCCTTCGCTTCAGGGCGTGACGGAGACTTCTGCCTTCACGCCCGTCTGCGCCAGCCGTTGCTCCGGCGCATCCCTGAACAGCGCGTGATGGATGGCCGTGGTCTGCCGGTTCCATCCGTAGACGTTTCGCGCGTGCTCGTAAGCCGCGGCGCTCATGTCGGCATAGCGCTGCCGGTCATCGAGCAATTCGACCGCGCGCTCCAGCTTCGAGTGCCATTCGTGCGACCGGGAAAGCAGTCCGGTGATGCCGTCCGTGATCGCCTGCCGGAATGCGTAGGTCGGGCTCGCGATTGTGACGGTGCCGGTGATCGCCGCTTCGAAGAACTTGAGCTCCGACTTGCAGTTCGTGAACAGGTTGTCGAGCAGCGGGCCGATATTCAGTTCGGTGCGCGCGATCAGACGTTGCAGGTTCATGTAGTCCTGCAGCGGATAGCGGTCGATCCTGTGCTTGTAGGGCTTGAGAACCTCGGCGGATTCGAGCGCGCCGACGATCAGCAGCCTGAGCCGACTGTCGTCGCGAAGTAGCCGCGCAAGCGCCGGCACAGCAATCTCAAAATCGCGCCGATGCGTGGGCGTGCCGCTGAAGTAACCGATATGAAACGGTTGTGAAGACTCGAAGTCGCGCTCGCGCTTTTGCTCGAACATCCGCTCGGACACGGCCTGTTGCTCACGATTGAGGAAGTTCGGGACCGTCGAGATATCGAGCGACGGCGCGAATGCGCGAATGCGATCGCCGAGAAACGCGTTTGTCACGATGGCGCCGTCGCACATCTTGAGCAGCGAGCCCTGGCGCGCGATCGACGCGAACCAGCCGTTCAGCGCCGCTTCATTGTTCGCGTCCTGATCGAGCGAACTGAGAATGAGGTGAACGTAGTCGGTATCGAAGACGAGATCGTCGACGTCGAAGAGCACGCGCACGCCGCGCCGGCGCGCCCGGTCGATCAGCTCGCCGATACTCGGAGAGAAATGGGTGCGGCAGAAGACGAGCGTGTCGATCCGGTCGACGATGCGCGTCATGTGCGGCAGGTCTTCACGAAAGAACCACGACGCGGACACGCCGGATGCAGCGTCGGCTTCGAGCGCCTGCGTCATGTTGAAGACGCGGTAGCGGAACGTCGTGCTGTCCGGCTTTTCATAGAAGTAGGCCACGCGCCGGGGACGCTTCATCAAGGCTTCGTAGCGTCGCTCGAAGTTCAAGTCCCAGGGATGCGCGTAACGCAGCGGATTCTCGAACACGGAGTTAAACATTGGGCGATGCTCCCGTATCCGACGTTGCGGACGTTTCGAGACCCGCCAGCGCGGTCGAGAGCAACGATTCCCAGTGCGCCGGGCGAGGCGCGGCCGCGGGAACGCGCCTGCGCTGCGCCGCGTCGCGAATTGCGGCTTTCAGGCTCGCGACACTCGGATCGACGCATTGCAGATTAGGCGCATAGCGCTCAAGCGATGTCTTGACACCGTATCGATTCGACACGACCTGAATGCCGGCACTTGCGAGATCGAGCGTCACATAGCCGGGATGCGGCGATTCGATCAGACACAGCGCGACGTCCGCCGTCTGGATGACGCGTCCGGGATCGCCGCTCGCGTCCGCCAACGACGTCAGTTCGTGAAGTTGCGGATAGACGGCGCCGGTCAGCGCCAGAGGCGTCAGTCCCGCGCCGAAGAAATGCACTTCCCACTCTTGCGGGTTCAGGATGCCGTCCTCGACGCACGCTCCGATCGCTTCGAGGCCACGCCAGTATAGGTGACGCGGCTGATCGGGCCGCGCGTAGAAGACGAACCGGCGCTTGCATTCGGGAAGCTGCGGCGCCTTTTCGGACGGAATGGCGTGCGCTGCGGCGGGTTCGAACCAGGGCGTGTCGGCCGGAACGACTCCATCGGCGACGAGGTGGGCGTGCAGCGTCTGCGAATCGACCACGAGGCGCAGCCCCGGCGTGGCAATCGTTTCGGCGCAGCGCAGTTGTTCTTCTCCGCATGCATAGAGCGCGCGTTCGTCTTCCTGCAGAAGGTGAACGATCCGGCGCGGCTCGACGACGCGCGTTGCCGCGTGCGCATTCCACCAGTTTGTCGTGAGGAACAGGTCGTTCGGTCCCACGGCGACGGCCGTGCCGTCGTTGACCGCCGAGTAGACGAAATCGATGTTGCCGTGCCACTCGATCCCGTGATGTCGGAGCAACATGTCGACGTTTCCGGCGTCGATGGCTTCGAGGCGGGTGACGATCCGCAGGCCGGCTCCGATGCGCCTAGCGAGCGTCGCCGCGAGGGCGAGGCCCGCGCGCGGATCGTTGGCAAGCGGTCCGCCGTTGACGCTGTCGATGACGAGTGTCACGTGCTGTTCCTGTCCGGCGACGCGGAAAATCCTCAGCGGCGCGATGGGTGCGAATCGTTGCGCGAAAAGCGAGTGCAGATCGGGGCCGGCCCGTTCGGGCTTCCAGCCGGCCGCCGGCGCCGGAAAGGCGGCCTCGACCGGTTCGATGGCAGGCTCCGCCGTCTTGCCGTCGAGAGCGCGAATTGCGCGGCCTTCCGCGCGGCCGAACTTCTCGAAATGCACGAGCGGGTTCATGCCGTGCGCGGCGACATCGGGGTTGTGCTTCAAATACCACTGGGCATCGAAGAGCGGACTCGGGTCGTGATGCTCCGCCGTGCCCACGCTCACAAAGTGATGTGCCGCGCTTTTCCCCGACGCGCCCGGATATTGCTGCACGTACCACTCGGCGTCGAAGAGCGGGGACCCGGCGACGATCCGTGCATTCTCTTCCAGACGCGCGCGTCCGCCGAGACCGAGCGGAAGCTGCCTGGCGATCCGCGCGCCGCGCGCGCGCAGGGCGGCTCCGACATTGCGACGTCCTCCGGGCGCTTGCGCAAGCACTGAGCGCAGCGGGCGCGTGGCGCGCCAGATGGTGCTCGATTCGATGCCGCGCAACGCCTCTTCCGCTTCGGATGCCCGCTGTTGCGCATCGTCGAGTGCGTGCGTCATCTGCGCTTCGAGGTCGGCGCGGGCGTCTTCCACTGAAAGGATGCGCGCGCGCGCCTTGCGCAGATCCTGCTCGAGTGCGAGACGTTGGCGGGTTTCATGCTCGGCAACCGTGGTCGCGGCGGCGAGTGCGCCTTTCGCTTCTTGCAGACGCTGACGGATCTCGTCGATTTCGCTCGTACGGGCTCGTTCGTCCGATTCCCGCGATGGCCGCGCTGCATGCGCACGCTCGCGCCGCTCGCTTTCCCATCGTTCACCCAGCATCGCGAAGCGGTCGCGGGTTCTCGCGACGCCATCGTCGTTCAATCCGCAAAGACGCTGTACCGATTCGGGCGCGTGAGCGCCGACGGCGAGCACACCCAGACCGTGTCCATGCAGAAATTCGAACGAAGGGTAACGTCCGTTTAACTCCGACCACAGCCGTCCTGCGCCGGCGTCGCTTCGTTTCTCGTTGGTGTTGTGCAAGAGAACGATTGCGCGGTCGCTCAGCTTGGGAAGCCAGAGATCGAAATCGTGTCGTGCGGCGTCGTAGGTGCGCAAACCGTTGATATGCAACAAGTCGATGGAGCCATCCGGGAACTGAAGCGCGGCCTCGTCGAATGTCGTGCGCAACAGGTTGGAGAACGCGCGGAAGCGCCGGTCGTTGTATGCGAGCAGATCCGAGTACACCGCGTCGCCAGTCTCTCCCGGACGTCGGTCGCTGGCCCACGTGTCCACGGCGTAGCAACGCGTAGCAAGCTTGCTGCGCTCGACAGCCGAGCAGAACGCGGCATATGAAACGCCGCTGTGCGTACCCAGTTCGACGAAAGAACGCGGCGCCGTGGCCGCAATCAGCCAGTAAGCTAAGGGAATGTGCTCGCACCAGGCGCTCATTGCATCGATTCGTTCGGCCCGCCAGAAGATGGGATCGAGCGAAGAATCGCAAAGGCTGCCGAGTCCGTGATCGCTGACGTCGGATTGCAATGGCGTGTTCAAAAAATTCTGCATGCTGCTCGCGGTGGGTTCGCGTCGGATGATGTGAAGGCCTCAGTATACTCAGCGTCAGTCAACGGCGGACAGGCGCGGCATTCACAATGTAGCAGCGGAATTCGCCGATCGTGTCAGTTGCCGGGAAATGAGGAATTTCTCAAGCCTGGCTCTTATGGTCACTTTCGCAAGATCGTGACGGCGCGCCGCAATGGCGAAGTAATCCGCCAGCTCGTAGACGTTCTCACCGCAGATAATTCGTGATCGCGCAAAGCAGCTTCGCGCTTCAACGCTTCGATCTCTCGATGCAAAGCGCTCAATTCATCTTTCAATCTGGTGTTTTGATTTCTGAGCTCGGTCGCTTCTAGTCTCGTATTCGACGCTTCAGAACTTTCATCCAGTATCCGACGAAGGAGCGTGTTTCGCGTATCCTCGTAATCAGGCGGCCGCAAAGACGACGGCGAATCCGAGCGTTTCAATCGCGCATAGAACTCGACGCCAGGCGAGTCGAATACCCGGACAATTTCGAATGGGGCAAGGCCGAGATAACCAAGGTCCCGGATCAACAATTCAAACGACGCAGGTGTAAATACGGAACAATGAGTATCCAGGTATTGCTCGCTGCCCGATCTCGATTGCTCTTGCCACTCAGCATAGTACCGGTCAAGGCTCAAACTCGAGGAAACCTTGTCCGGTGGTACGCCACGATGAAACGCGATACTTGCCCCATTTCCGGTGTCAAACGCGGCGAGGCACGAATACAGATCGAAGTACTGTGCGCGCGTCGGTTTGTCTCGCTGCGCTTCATAGGCGTCGATCCACTGGCCGAGCGACGTTAATGGCCGAAAATAATCGAAACACGATCGCTTGTCGGGAATGGCCATCGAAATTATCCCGCTGGGTTTCAGAGCCTTGGCACACCCTTGCAGGAACTTGATCGGATTGGGTAAATGCTCAAAATTGTGCGAGGACACAATGTAGTCGAATTTGCCCAATTCACCACGCGCTTCGACAAGCTCCTCGATATCCGTGGATGAGCCCAATAGGTCGACATCTTCAATCCGATCCCGAATATTATCGGCAACGTTGGCTATTTCAGTGGCGCGCTGCCTGAGCGTGGCGAGGTCAAATACATCTAGCACCAGGCACTGGTAACCCTCCGCCTTGGACGCGAGTGGGTTGAACCACGGCCCGATCTCGATTCCACGCTGATCTTTCGTAAGACCTTCCAGAACCGCGTCGCGTCTTTCCATGGGTCACCCTGGCGTAGGCAATCTGCTCTGGCACACATGCATGGTACTAGAAAGAAGCGCTCGTGCGCGGGGCAAAACGCGAAGGTTGCCAAGAATGTTCAAGTCGCGGAACGCAGTTTGGCCAAGGCGCGAAATATCGACCGGGAGCTCGCCGGCGTCGATTTCCTCGGAACTCCGAAATGCTCGACCATGGCGGCAATTTGCGTGTCATTGCCGCCGTTCCAGTTGTAATTCATAAGAGATGACGATTCCGCCCCAGGCCACATGACATTTTGCCAAGGTCTTCCGACTAAACGAATATTACGGCTTGCGAGACGAGCCATCCAATACAACCAGATGTCATCGGCATGCGGCGCGAGTTGCAAAAACGTTGCCTCGTCGAGCGTTTCCGGCGGCAAGACATTCGGCGGGTAAAGTATCCCGCACACGCCGGTCGCGAATAAATCAGGACAATCGTCGTTTTTCTGATATTCATGCTGCCACTGCATATAGGGAAGTGGAGCTCCGCGTTCATCGAATTTGATGCGATGGGCACGGCGACACAGAATTTCCGTCGGTGAACGGTAATTCGCGATCAGCGGCTCGAGCACGTCGAGAGGATATATCTGGTCATCATCGAGCGTGATGATAAAACTGTCGGGATACTGCTTCAGCGCGGGAATGATTTTCTTGTAAGAGCGAATGTCTTTCGTGATCTGAATGGACAAGCCGCAACGCTGAAGTGCAATAACGTTCGAAGGGAGATGCTCGGCATCGCGCGGCGAAATCCATAGCACGGTTTCATCGGGCACCACAGACTGCTGAAGGATCCTGCGCAGCGTGAGTCCCAGGGTAGGAAATCGGACCGCATACGAAGTCACGGAGACGACAAGATTGCCGGGCAGCGAATGCCTTTTCACAGCCCGCTTCTTGAAGACATAGAAATCCGCAAAGGTTTCGTTTTGCGGATCATTGAGAAGCGGATAGGGATTGGGAATGTGCTCAACCAGCTCGAAATCGGCATGATGCTTCTCAACCCAATCCGTGAATTTGCGATGCTTCACGTGTTTGTCGGGCCATTCTCCATCGTAATTCGATGAATAAACCACGACGAATCGCTTTGCCGAATAAAACAGTCGCCGCATGTACTCCTCGAACACGTCATCTTCGATGAGATGGAAGATGACGTCGAGTGACAGCGTCACATCGGCTCGTTCGTGGTTGTACTGATCCACATTTCGAAACGCCTTGGTGCTGTCCTCGCCGAATGCGGAACGGCACATGGTGATGCTTTCGTCGGCGACGTCGAATCCGAGATAGGAAGGATAAATCGCACGTGAGAGTTGCGCTCCGTCACCACATCCGAATTCGATGACCGAATCAATTCCGTACTTGTCAACCAGGCCGTTAATCACCTCGGCCTTGAACTCGGCGAGCCGCCCATATGACCCTGCACCCGACGTCCCTCCAGCACGATATCGTTCGGACCAGTAGGACTTGCTATTGAACATTTCCGGCATCTTCGCCTCCGTTCTCAATGTATTCGGCATTACGCGGTGGGAGCGTCAGCGTAGTTCTCTGACAATGCGCACCAGGCGTCGAAGATGGGCCGCAGTACGATGTCATCCGTATGTCCGCCGTAAGCCCAATCGATAGCGGCGATTCTGCGCTGCCGCCATGTATCGACATCCCATTTTGCCGTTTCTTCGATGCTCGCGGTCAGATCTTCGACGCCGCTATACACGATGCCGCTTTCATCGAGTACTTCCGCGAGGCCCGCGACATTTCGCATCAGCGGAATCGTACCGGTCGCCATCGCTTCGACGACCGATTGCGGTATCGCCATCTGTCTCGGATCCCGCGCAGATTCGTCGGAAATCGAATGAAGATAGAGTTCAGCCCGCGTCATGAGCGCCAAAATGTTGGAATACGACAGATCGATGTGCAGTTCAATGGGAGCGTTTCGCTCCTCGATTTCCTTCTTGATCAGTTCGATGTACGAAGCATTGGCGCCTTCTGTCGTTAGTGCCAGCACGAAGCGATGTTCGCGCAATCGGCACGAAGCCGAAACGAAAACGCTCAGGTTTTCGCATGGCAGGGCGGTCGCTACACGTAAGACCAGACGGGGTTCTTTCCCCGCGATGATGTCCGAGGGCGGAAAGAAGCGCGTCGTATCGAATACCGTAGAAGTGACGTGAATCCATGATCTGGGCGCCACTGCGGCGACCTGGTGAGGAAAAATGTCGGCTCGAGTAATTCCGTCGCTTTTCGACATGTTCACCAGCCCTTCTAAATCCTCGTGGTGGTGAGCTCTCGCCGTAACGGGAATCTGCTGCGTCTTTGCGATGGCGAGCACATCGGACAGTTGGCTGAATCCGTGGATATGCACGATGCGGGGCTGAAATTGCCGCATCGCCGATTTGAGCGAATCTTTATGCAAAGTGACGACTTCGGAAGAAATAGAAGTTGCTCCGTCTCCCGCCCACGCTTCGATATTTGCGCCAGCACGCCGCAATGCAAGAATTTCCGTCTCGGCGTGACGGTCCCAAGCTCGAGACCGATCATCCAGAACGTAAAGCACGCGTGGCCCGTGCTGTTCCGATGACAACCACTTGCGGCGGATCAGGAAACGATTGCGATTTATGTCAGCCCGACGGGAGATTCGGTTCCTGCTACGCGTGCTGTAGCTTATTGCGACTACGGGCAAGCGCAGCGGCGCCTGATGTTCGGTATAACGAAGAATCAGATCCCAGTCGACGAGTCGTGTGAGTTGCTCGTCAAATCCGCCGAGGCGTTCATAAACCTCCCTTCGATGTGCAAAGACATTCAGATCAATGAAGTTTCCATGCAATAACGCTTCTCGATTCCACGGATGCCACAGCACGTGCTTGCCATGGAAGATCGGCGCGTCACACACCATTGCGGCGTACACGCACTGAGTTTCGGACTTGTCGTCGAATGCATTGACGACTTCCTCGAGGTAGGTTGGAAGTGCGCGATTGTCCGAATCGAGGTAGGCAATTATCTGACCGCGAGTGCGCGAAAGTGCGTAATTGCGCGCTGGAGAGACACCGGATGGAGCAATTTCGAACAGTCGCACGCGCTCGTCCGACGCAGCGATTTCCCGGACGACGGCTGCCGTGGCGTCGGCAGAGCCATCGGAGACGACGACCGCTTCCCAGTCCGTCATTGTTTGTGCCTGAACGCTGATCAGTGCGGCGCGGATCTCGTCTGGTCGATTTCGAACCGGCATGACCACACTGACTCGCGGTAAGTTCGACGTATGCCGCGCTCGTGTATTCGCTTGCGGCGCGAGCGACGTAGTGACGACGCTGGAAAGCAGGGCGTCGGTGGTCTTTGCCTCCTCGGCGCCGCGCACGCTCAGTTCGTTCAGATTTCGCGCGCTCATCTCTTGAGCGTAGGTCGTGGCCGCTAGCAGTTCGGTGATCCTAGCGATGTCTGCGCGGAGCGCGAGCGCTTTTGCATCCGATGCCGCAACGATTTCGTTGAAGCGGTTTTCGTGCTCGACTTGAAGGGCCGCAAGCCTGGTATCGAATGCCGCAACGAGTTCATTAATCCGCGCTTCGTGGGCAACTGCCTGCGCCTGGAGATATTGCTTTAGTGATTCCGCTTCTGTTTTGCGGCTTTCAATTTCAGTCTCTAACTTCAGCGTAACCGGCGCAATTATGCGGTCGCGAAGGCGGCGCAAAAGACTACGTGGTAAAAGTGTCATTCGACGAGCTTTTAAGTGACTATTTAATGCGGTTTTAAAATAACGCCGTGGAGCGTGGACTTAAGTGAGACCTGGGCCGTTTGAAGTTGGCATTTTGTCTCGAAAGCGATGACGAGCTGAGCTTTTTCGCATGCCCATCAATCGGTCTGTCCATGATTTATAACACATCGTCTCGCCGCCCCGGCTTTCGACGCAGTGGTGCGACGGAGCGTACGCCAGGTCGCTCAAGGCGACTGCTCGCCGCCTCTGATCGTCCGCGGTATACAGGGGGCAGGGGCACATGTGCCACTCTCGACAGAGCAGCGTTGCAAGTCCGCATCTGCCCGAACGCGCGTTGCAGATCGCCCGTCTCTCATCGGGACCGGACGTGAACCCGCATGATCCAACCTTATGCCCACGCCCGACGATGTGCGCCGCGGTCGTTCTCACGATACGCGCTGCGGTGACTCATCGCGAGCATTGGTTCGCTCTCCCGCGGCGCGGACCATTGGCGAGTTCGCAGTAGACCGCCTTCAGACCCGCGGTTGTCTCGTTGGTGAATCCACGCCGATCACTACCCACCTATACCGTCAGCGGTTTAGTATCATGTGCGCCAGACGCGAGGTTTGTGATCTCCAGATCTTTTGGGATTGCTATGCTAGCCGTTGCAAAATTTCGAATGGAAGGAACTGCAAATGAAGATTGCATGTTTTGTGATGATGCGGAACGAGGCCCCGATTCTGGGCCCATTTTTGGACCAAGTCGAAGCCTTGTTTGATCAATGTGTCATTTTGAACCATGGATCTAGCGACGACAGCGTGAAGATGGTAAGTCGTCGAGACAGTTCGAAGTTCGAGCTTTACCAACTGAAAGCCTCCGGATATCCGCAGTCCGAGGTGGCAAGCTTTTTCGCCAAGAACGCCTTCTCCCAAGGGGACGCCGATTATCTGTTCTTCCTCGACTGCGACGAATTTCTGCCATTTAATGACAGGAAGCATCTCGAAGAGTTTCTGTCAAAAAAGTCGGGAGCGGATGTTATTCGTTTTCCCTGGCTGAACGCGTGTCCCGAGAACTTTGATGGCGGCGATATCTTTTCGGGCGCCTTTATCCGTGGTCTGCCTTCTCCGCTCTATTTCAAAGTTGCGCTCAAAAAGAGCATTGCGGCAAAAGCACCGGACTTCATCGTAAGCCAGGGCTACCACGACGTCAGTACGTTTGATGATCGAGGTTTTACCAAAATCGACTGCGACGACAGTTACTGCATTCACATTCCGATCCAGAGCCGCGTGCAGTTTGGTTTTAAGCTGGCAAACGGTAATAATCGCCTTATGCGCGAACGAATCAATATTGCCAAGCGTAACGGATTTCACTGGGTCGATCTGGCAAAGCAGTTCGCGACCGGCGGACTCGATTCAAAGGCTCTTCGTAATCTCGCCCTGAATTATCCGGATCAACATAATGTCTCAGAGCGGGAGCAATTTAAACTCGACTTCAAATTCTCTTATGTAAAGAGCGAGTATAGCGAGACCCAAAATTACGTCTCGTCGCAAATTGCTGGTCTGGTCGATTTCGAAATCGGCGAGTCGGAGTCTCCTCGCCAGCAAAGTTTTTCTGTGGTTGATGCCAAAGGAAACGTAGTGCTGACTGGCGGCACGCAGGTCGTCGCATCCCGCACTTCAGGGTCAACTTTGCCGGCGCGTCTGGGTTCTACCGATCTTTTCGAGGGATTTGCGTCAGAATTCTCAAAGTTGATCGAACCGCTGTTCAGTGTCCCGACGAAGTTGCCAGTGACGGCGTGGCAGGGACATATTCCGTTCATGTTCGCACTAATGAAACTTCTCAAGCCAAAAACATACGTCGAGCTTGGGGTTCACAACGGCGCAAGTTTGATTGCGGCTTGCACGGCAGCTAAATCGTATAATCTTGATTGCAGGCTATACGGAGTCGACGCATGGATGGGCGACGACCATGCCGGGCATTATGAGGGAGAGGCGATTTATACTGAGCTGAAGACCCATCTCGACGTTAATTTCCGGAACGTCAAATTGGTGAGGTCTTTCTTCGCGGACGCACGCAGTCAATTTAGCGATGAATCGATCGACTTGCTTCATATTGACGGCCTGCACACTTACGACGCGGTGAAAGACGACTTCACCACGTGGTTCAGCGCTATGACGCCCTCGGGCGTGATTTTGTTTCATGATACTTGCGTCTATGACCGAGGATTTGGCGTTCACAGACTGTGGGAAGAACTGAAGGAACGGTTTGCTACCGTCGAGTTCCACCATTCATACGGGCTTGGCGTTCTTTTCCTTGACCCGCATGATCCTCGCCTCGGTCCGCTCATGGCGTTGGCGTTGGATAAAACCCGCATGGGATTCTATCAAGATCTCGTTTCGCTCATTGCCGGGACTTTGCCGGAGCGAATGGGCTATTTCAGCGCTGCCGGTATCGTTGCGGATAAGGATCGCCATATCGCGGATAGGGATCGTCATATAGCGGACAAGGATCGCCATATCGCAGATCTCACTCAGAAATTGTCGGAGTTCACCGAGGTGAATCGGCGGCTGCAAGAACTTCAGACAGAAGTGCAAGCGCTGCGAGGGTCCACGAGTTGGAGAATCACTGCACCGCTTCGGGCGTTGAAAGGTCATCATGGCTGAAAAGCTGTCGCGGATTGCGGTTGTCGGTCACTTTACCTATTTCGAAAATCACTTTCCCGAGGGGTGGCAAGGCGATTCAGAGGTTTTGTGTGTCGACGTGGACGAGCGCGACTATAGTTGGCTGCTTTCCGTATACAACTTCCGGCCACAACTGACGCTGTTTTTTCGGCCGGAGTTGTACCCGAGGCACTATATCGAGAGCATTCCCGGACTCAGAGTTGCGATATTGTCGGAGCCGCTGCCCGTTCTCACGGACGGGGAGTTGACTTACACCGATGAAACCCGACTCCGAGAACGAGTCTATGCTTCGATGGCCTGGGGTGCGTATCACTGGCGCATTTTCTATGACAAGGGCAAGCAGGAAAGTGCAGAAAAAATGCGCTTTCCGATTGACGAGTTCTGGCCCTTGCCAATTGATACGTCGCACTTCCGGCCGCCATCGGCTGGAAAGAAGCGGTCATTCGACGTCACATTTCTGGGAAAGCCAACCCCGCATCGGATCTCGCAGCTTGATTTTCTGCGGTCGAGCTCAATGAGCTTTTTATGGGTTGCGCATGGACTATCGGGAAAACGGCTCGCCGAAATTTTCAGGCGATCCAAAATTGTCCTGAATGTCCATGCGGACGGACATGCAGCCTTCGAACCTCGACTCTATCTCGCGGCAGCATGTGGCGCGGGCGTGGTCACCGAGCGACTTTCGTCACGGCCCGACTTCTTCAGGGATTTCATATGGGAGCACACGGGTCATTGGAACGAGGGTTCGTTGAGGCAATACGTCGATCGTGCCACGGAGATGTCGGGCCTCGGAACGCTGCTGGGCGATGTTGAAGCATTGAGCACGCGACGACTAGTCAACGATCTATGGAATCGTCTGGGAAAGTAGGAACCAAGCATGCGCACACATCGCGGAATAGTTGAATCCGTTTCGATTGTCGTGAACAGCCGCGATAATCAAAGGTTTCGCCAGTTCGAGGAGCGTTTTGTGGGGAAAGTCAACCTGCCGAAACTCGAGGTCATCCGGATCGAAGACGCCAAGTCCATGGCGGAAGGCTATAACCGGGGAGCGGAGCGTGCGACCGGACAGTGGATTTTCTTTTGCCACGACGACATCGGAATTCTTGATCATGATGTCGACAAGATCCTGTTCGATGCAATGTCCAACTCAGACCTCTTCGGCCCATGTGGAACCACTCGCCTTATTTCAGGGAATTGGTACGATGCCGGCGAGCCATATAATATGGGCGCTGTCGTGGCTCCGGATCCGGGCAGGCAGGGCGAATATCGTCTCGAGTTATTCGGTCGTTCTTCGAGGCGGCATGTCGCGGGCATTCAGGCTTTGGACGGACTTTTCATCGCGTGCACCAGAAAAGTGCATGACGTGCTGAGAGGATTCGATGAAGCGCGGTTGCGAGGCTTCCACACGTATGATATTGACTTTACGTTCAGAGCATTTCTGGCCGGATTCAACTGTATCGTAGCAAATGAGTTGACTTTACTCCATGATTCCAACGTTTCGGAATTCTCGGAACAAAAACTGGATGAATGGAAAAACGAACAAATGCGCTTCGAGCTGCGATTTGCAAATTATCTGGAAAAAACTGGCGGCTCGAGGAAGCACGATAATTTTCCTCTGAACGATGCGAAAGACGGACCTTCAACTAGAAAGAAGAATGTAACGTCGTCCTGGTTCAGGCGCTGAAGGTAAAGAGGGGCCGGGGTCGAACGTCGAATGCCGGCTGCGCCAAACTACCTTTGCGGTGGGTTCAGCCGGCTTCGACGAACCAAGCGCATTTGAACTCCAATACGCCGAACCGTCCGGATGCAGACAGATGCAACTCGCGTTGCTCTAGACCTTCTTCGCCTCCAACGCGACGCTGGCCAACATCGGCGCGCAGGACCTTACGACGCGCCTCTACACCAGCCCGTTCCACATCCTGATGTCGGTGCTCGTCGGCACGGGCGTCGGCCTTGTCGTGAAATACGTGCTCGTCAAGAAGGGGATCTTCCGCTTCAAAGCCGAGAACCCACGCCACGACGCCACCATGTTCACGCTCTACGTGACGATGGGCGTCGTCACGACCGCGATCTTCTGGGGCGTGGAATTCGGCTTCAACGCGATCTTCGGAACGGCCGAAGCGCGCTACATCGGCGGATGCATCGGCCTGGCGATCGGTTACATAATCAAATACCGGCTCGACAAGCGCTACGTCTTCCGCACCTTCGCCTAAGCGACGCGCGCTTGAACGCAAAACGCGGAATGCGACAGCAAGGCCGGATCGCGAAGCGAAATCGGCGCCCGACATGTGCGCGTCCTTGGCGGGATAGACGCATCTGCCGGCTTCGCCCATGCTCGTGTCGGGCGCGGCGAAGAGTTGCGAATTGCGTATTTCGTGCTGGGGGAAATCCGAGCGCGAGCGACGCGCCTTCGGTAGGAAACGACAGCAGCCCGCGCGAGGCAGTGTCCCCGCAGCGCTTGAGCACTGCGGGAAACGAACCCGTGCCGCTCGACGAAATCCGAACGAGGATCGCGCGCATCGCGTCGCGCGCGCTCGCCGCATTGATACTGATGAACCCCGACGGCCGTAGATGCGGTTTCATTCGAGCAGGCTGTCGAGCGGATAGAAATAGCCGTCGTAGCTAACGCGCGGATTTTCGATCGGCTTCCTCTGGCGGCGATATTACAGCTCGTTGAACGCGCGCAGCGTGAGGCCGCTGATGAGCGCGACGGGCGGCGTGAAGGACGCGGGGCCCTTGGGCCGTTCCTCGACATCCAGCGAGCCGTGAATCGGGTGATCGCCCGCCATGAAGATGCCGCGTCCGAGCGCGGATCCGCGGCTCGCGAAATCGACCCACGCGACGCGGTACTCGTGCTTCGCGTCGTATTCCGCGGAGAGATCGAAGAACTCTTCGAGCTTGCCGAAACGGATGCTCGTAACGTCGATGAGGCTCGTGCAGATCGGCATCAGCGCGAACTCGGCCCACAGGATAAGGCCGGTGAGCCCTAGGCCGCCGATCGTCGCGAAGAGCTCGAGGTTCAATTCTTCGTGAGCGCGCTAATGCTCCATCTGCATGGGTGTTGAAAGGGGTTAGCAGAAAGGCACATCAAAATCGCGAGCTTTCCGCCGACCGCTGCGCATCGAAAGGTTTAACATCTATTCACCTATCCGCGTCATCGACGCATCGACCCGAGTGCAGCGCACTCCATTTGTACCAAGCCTCGCGCTCAATGAGCGCAATCTTCCTCAACGGCAGCGTCGCTGCCCATTAAGCTGGCCGTGTCTTGCGGAAACTGAGTCCTATCAGAACCGCACGAACGCTAGCCTTTCCAGCAAAACGCAGAACCTCATCGACTGAGAACAACCTCGCACGGACAGTGTGAACGTCTACTTTCCTATCGTCTCCGGCAATCACGCCAAGCCTGACTCACGCGGTCCCACATCGAGGCGACCGTGATGAGCAAGCTCTTGAGACGGGAAATCACTTGCACCCTCGGTGCGGATTTCTTCATCTCTTTCCGTCGGCCCGCGCAGCCGAAAACAAAATGCGCAACAAGAATTGCTTGGCTCGACGGGCTTGTGCCTGCGGTCAAGTAGCCGTGCTGCGGATTCGTCCGTAGCGGGATCATCAGGCCGCAGTGCTTCCCTGCGCCGGGTGAATCGAAAATCTGATCTCTAAGATCCCGGAAAGCAAAGCGTGCAGTATTCCAACCACCCCGGGACGTTCTTCTGATAGGTGAGAACGTCGCTTTTCATGCGACAGCTGTGAAAATCCAACTCAACTTTTCGGCACTGTTGGACAACGCCGGGCTGCCACAGCGGCTCACGAAAGAACTCACCGAACTCTTTCAACACAACCTAACCAAAGCACACGGCAAGACCCGCGTGACCTCCAACGCGATTTCCATCAAGACCCAGACGTACCGCGTGCGACATCTCATCGCGGGTTTTCGCGAACTACGAAAGGGCGGATTTGCGCTTCAGTCGCCGTGGAACCTCTCTGAAAAACACATCGCCTATCTGGTCAAACTTTGGGTCACCGAGAAGGAACAAGCGCCGGGTACGGTCGAGAACAAGCTCACCTACTGGCGCACGCTTGCAGCGTGGATGAAAAAGCATCAACTCGTGGGGACCGTCGATGACTACATCAAGCGCCCCGACGGATATCGCCGTTACTATGTGGCGCAGGAAGATAAATCGTGGGAAGCGGCCAACGTCGACGTCAATGACGTCATCGCACGACTTTGCGAACGCGATCGCTGGGTCGCGATTCAAGTCGAGTTGCAGGCGACCTTTGGGCTGCGCGCGCAGGAAAGCATGCTCCTGCGTCCTCTGCAGTGTCTGCGCGTTTCAGGCCACCTCCATGTGATTGACGGCACCAAGGGCGGCAGGCCCCGACTTGTGCCCATCGATGCCGAATGGCAGTACGACGTCCTTATCCGTGCAGCCAGGCTCGCCAACCCACGCACCGGGTCGATGATCCCCGAGCCTTGGTCGCTCAAGAAATGGTATCGCCATTTCTATCATGTTTTGCAGAAGGAGGGCATCAGCCGCGCCGGATTAGGTGTCACCGTACATGGCCTGCGCCACGCGTACCTTCAGAGGATGTACGAGCAAATCACCGGCGTACCGGCGCCCATCAAGAAGGCTGACTACCGGCCCGACCCGGAACTTCATCAAAGGGCCATGCAACAGCTAGTCGAAGCCGCAGGACATAGTCTTGCTGGGAAGGCGACGGCGTATATTTCGACGTTTGCCACGGCCGAGCGCCTATCGCGACCCGCGATCACGCCCGAACAGGTGATCGCCGCCCTCACTGCTGCGAACGGCGTGAAATCTGAAGCCGCGAAAAACTTAAAGATATCGAGGCAAGCGCTTTACCGCATCCTTGCCAAGCGCGGACCGTCGCAAGATTCTTCATGTGGGGATTCCGCTGCCGCAAATCCGCGGCCAATCGGAGCGTTTCTTGACGACCCGTCTATGAACGAACCTGCTAACGCGTGCTGTGACAATCCGGTGCCTGGGCAGTTGTCGCTGCTTGACGATCGGTCGAGCTAACATGAATCTAGCGACAATGATCTCGGCCGCATGATTACTGAGATGGGCGTCGACCGAGATTGATCGGCGCCCGGCCGTATGCACGGTCATCGTCTGTAGGCGATCCCTTCCTCATGCGAGCGCTCACGCGGGCGAGACGCTCATTCGGTCCGCAGAAGTCCAAGCGGTCACGATGGACTGCACCGCTTCCCAAAGCCCGCCAAGGCACACTTCTTTCTCTCGATCTGCTGTGCCCTGCGTGAGTCAGCGCGCAGAACGATCCCGTAACCGAATGACGGTGCCGTTTCCTTGTTGGTTTCGTTCCAGCCTGTCTGCAGTATTGTCGCGCTCGCTCTCACATGGGAGAACCGTCGCGCGGAGATCTCTTGTCGGGATCGGCTACACCGAACAACGAATGTTGCATGTGGCTGAACAGCAGCGACTCCATGCTGCGCCTCGCGCGTCGCCTTGACGTCTATCTACTGGATGGACACAACGGTTTTCGATGTTGAGCTTGCGAATCGTGGACACCCTCGGCCTGCTCATCTCGGCGACCAACGCTATCCGGATAGCGCTCATATCGCAGAATGACGGCGTTTTTCTGCTAGCTTTTCCTCATGCGTCTTTCATAATCCTTTCACCAAGGGGCGCTGCACGGCCTGGTTGCTATCGGGACAACCTCCACCCGGTGCTGTAACTTTTGCTTCCTCGCTGAGCCGGTACCTCGTACTGAGCGTCAAACACATGGCCCTCGCGTCTAACTTGAATCATCTTGTGAATCCCTCGGTTCCTGAGCCGAGGCGGCGGACAGCGGCTCGACCTTCGCTCTTGAAAGTGCGTTGTACGCTGTTTGCCGTTAAGGCAGCGTAGGCACTTTTCAGAGACATGATTGAGTGCGTCGGTTCACCGCCGCTCGCTAGGAAATATCATGATATTTGTGGATCGGCGAAAAGAGGTACGAAAACGCATCGCTTTTCAACATGTGGCTTCTTCTCTAGCGGTTAAAGCCATCCGACGGCAGCGCTTCAAATGGGCGATCTGCCGACATGGTTGTCCGTGCCGCTCTGCGCGCCGATATAGGCCGCGTTTGTCTTGCCTGGCAACGCAGTTATGAGCAGCCGCTCGCGGGAACCAGAGTCAGCATCACAATTCCACGCGGAAGTTCGATCGAAACTATCCTTGACACACGCGGGTGCTGCACGCAGACGCCGGTGGCGTTGGCGCATGGCTAGTGGAACTCGCTCGCAATATCGAAGCAGTCGCGCGAAACGACGCCGGCCGCATTAGCACATTAAAAAGTTTGGGGCAGCGGCTTGGGCTCATCGAGCGCCGCGCGCGGCACCGTTCGCTGTCTGCGACGAAAGAGCTATCGAATTCGGCGTCATTCCATGCTCTCAATGCTCGCAATCGACCCTACGATTGTTTTTGGGCACCTCAACGACCAAGAGCTGGCTGAACGATTCGCTAAATACAACGGAGCTTCAATCAATGGTAAATCAAACCCGCGCACGGGCTAAAGAGCAGATCACCCCGTTCTTCCCGACCCAGGCTTACCTCGGGTACCCCAAAGATTATGAGAAGGAGCCCGCGCTCAAGAAGCGCCGGCGTGATTACGCCGAGTTTTCGCGGAAGTTGCGAGCGATTCTCGCCCCGTTGCTGGTCAACCGTTACGCTTTGCATGAAGACATGCTCGTGCTCACGAGCAAAGGATTTTCGGGGCAGGGCGTCGACGTGGACTGCGTAGCCGTCACTCGCTTCGGTGTCTTTGTGATTACGCACATCCCGGTGGTTGGCATCATTTCCTCTTCGCAGAAGGCTAACGAAATGATCGTCCTGAGCGAGTCGGGCGCAGCACATACCTTTCCATGTCCTCTTTGGCGTGCGGCACCCGCCGTTCACTTTCTTTCCGCCCTACTGTCGGATTTGCAATGCCCAGTGCAGGCGATCGCCATCGCCACGCATGATGCTTGCGCGATCGAACTTGGGGTTCCCACCGCGATCTTCAAACTGCACGAACTAAGTCAGTTCTTGCGGCAAAGTTACGATCGCTACAGTGCCGTCAACTGGTCCTTCTTTGACGTCAACGAGATCAATGCACGTCTACGGAAAGGATGCCAGAGTTGGGATCACGCCGTCGAACAAGCCGAGCGTGACGCGCACCGGTCCTGATAAATAGGGCGAGCGTCGCTCTGGCACTTCGGCACAGACGCGCATTTTTTCATCGCCTCGTTCCGACGCTTGCGCCGTACTACTCGGCGTAAGCGAAAAACGAGCCGTTGGCTGCACGAAGTCGATTTCGCAATATTTCGCAGTTTTCACATAAGAATCAGTGGGTTAGCTCCGTGTCGCCAGAGAAAAAAGCAATGCTCTCCGGACGAACTTCTGCCGGGCTGACTAACGGTGAAATCGAGAAGGGGGTTACAGCGAAGACAGCGGAGGGGTTCTGGCAGCGAAAGCAGCAAACTGCTGACTTGCGTTCGAAAGACTTGGCGTAAGCGAAAAACGAGCCGTTGGGTACACGCAGTCGATTTCGCAATATTTCTATTTTTTCACATGAAAATCAACGGGTTAGCTGAGTGTCATCACTGAAAAAAGCAATGCTCTCCGGACGAACTTCTGCCGGGCTGACCAACGGTGAAATCGAGAAGGGGGTTACAGCGAAAACAGCGGAGGGGTTTTGGCAGCGAAAGCAGCAAACTGCTGACTTGCGTTTGAAAGACTTGGCGTAAGCGAAAAACGAGCCGTTGGCTACACGCAGTCGATTTCGCAATATTTATATTTTTTCACATGAAAATCAACGGGTTAGCTGCGTGTCATCACTGAAAAAAGCAATGCTCTCCGGACGAACTTCTGCCGGGCTGACTAACGGTGAAATCGAGAAGGGGGTTACAGCGAAAACAGCGGAGGGGTTTGGGCAGCGAAAGCAGCGAATTGCTGACCTGCGTTTGAAAGTCCAGTCGTCGAAGTCGCAGTGCATGGATCAATGTCGGATTCTACGGCAACTTTCATTGACGCACAAGCTGCTCTCGAATTTCGCAGCGTCTGGTAGCGGACGCGGTATCCGTCGCCGCTTCCATCATCTTACTGCGATGCACTCGAGTCACTTGTTCGATGATCTTAGTAAATATTTTGAAAAGAGAAAAGTTAAAAGAGGGTGTTTTTTATACGGCTTTCGCTCAGATTAAAAAAAGTTTGTGGCGTCATCTTCACAACTCTCTCACTTTAGCAGCAAGTATGCGATCATCCAGACGCTGAACGAAAGGAGACCAGATGAAAACATCAAAAAGACCTTATCGCTTGATAAGCCGTCGCAGTTGCTTACTGCTTGCGCAGAATTTTCAAGAAGGACTCAACGAAGGGAAGTGGAAGACGCAACTCGGCGCGTTAAGCGCATTGCGCGTGAGCCAGGGAGATTTGTCATTGGCATTGCAGCTTCGGGAGTTGCCCAATGAAGTGCTCGAGCTATTCGATGACCGCATTGGAATCAGCAGCCACACCGTTCGAGTGATTCGCCATACAATCATTCATGATGGGATCAAAACGGTGCTCGGCCGTATCCGGCAAAGCGGGGCGACCAATGCAAAGCATTCGAATAAAACAGTATTGAAGATTGTTAAAGGCGAAGCACTGAATTCCAAGAAAATGCTGCGCTGGTCGGGGCAAGACCCCGTAAAGATCGTGGCCCGCGTGCTTGATCTGCCTAAAAACATCTCCGACCGCTACCACCTCGGGGTGACGAATGGAGAGTGGGCAAGTTTCAGTGCCTGTGCGAAGGCGCTCGGCGTATCACGACGGAACGTTAGCGTTGCCGTTTCGATTCGGGAGCTTCCCGACGCAGTTCGTCATCTGTTCTATGAGAAGGACCTAACGTTCGCGGTTGGGAAACGACTTCTCATGCTCAAGGACGAACTGGGGCTCGATGAGATGCTTGTACGGGCACGCCGCGTGGAGTCAATGTTCGACGCGAGCGGCCGGACGGCAGCGAACATTCTCTCTGAGCTCAACGCGGAAAATATCCGGCCGTCGGCTTTCACTCGTGTACGCATTAGGAAAGGAAGAGGCCGAAATCGGCTGGTGATCGAATGTAGAGATTCGGAGCTTCTCTGGAAGTACCGTGCTGAGATCGAGAAGTCGATCAGCAAAGTTCTGAAAAAGCGGATTACTGATGCCGAAATTGTTGAGTTTATGCGCGAATTCGGTGGCATCTTCAATAAAGCTCTGCTCGCCCGCGTGCCCAGCACATTTGCGCCCCGTCCCTCCTGAAGATCACATTTAACGATGGGCTGGACGACGGGTCTCGCATGCTTGGATCGACAATCGTCAATCTTGGATGTGCCGAGCGCCGCAGCGACAATGTCCCCTAGCGTTGGGCCAACAGCGCCAAGCTTCTGTGCGTCATTTCTCGAAAGTGCCGCTATCCGGATAGCGTTGCCGCAGATGACGTCGCCGCAAGTCGTCTCGCGGGAAGTGGTTCGATCGACAACCGTCAATCTTGGATGTCAGCCGAGCGTCGCAACGCCGATGGCCCCCAGCGTCGCGCCAATCATTGCTCAGCGATCGGCAACCCAACGCTCATGACTCGCCGTCCGCCGCCAGTATTAACGCATTGGTGTGGGGCGCATCGGCGCAGTTTCGTCCTCTCTATGGTCGCGCGTTCACCCACAAAATCCTGACGTGCGAGGACGCTGAAAGCGCAATGTCACTCCACCGATGTGCCGTCAGCGAGGACGCCGCGCGGACACGGAAATGAGGGCTCATTCGCTTCGGCGGCGTGGGTCCACGCAGCGGCCATGGTGATAGGGGAGTGGCTGATTGCGCCATTCCGGTACCATGCGCCTGAGACGCGCTGTGCGACATCGGCTGGAGACTACAAGCCTACCGTCGAGCCACGGGTACTCTGAACCGGAAAACAAGACCCCAATTGCATGCGAGCATTGCATTAATCCGCTCGTTTCGGTCAAAACAATTAGTTATGCGAAGCGCGAGCGGGACGTTATGGAGGCGCGCCTTGACTTCTATTTGTCGCAGGCATGCTGGTTTTGTTCAAACCAGTTCTCCGCCGCTATGCCAACAACGAAGCGTCTGTGTCATGCGTTACCCGTACCGCGAGCGCGAAGCGTCGCTCGTAAGCAGGGTATCTCGCGCCTTATGTGGTCTCGTGCGTGCACGCGTGACCCGATGCGCGCGCAGCGCCCTCGCGCTGGCGGAGCCAAAGCATGCGTGCGATAAAACGGCAAGCCACCGCGAAGTCTGGAGCGTCGGAGCTGAAGCGACCTTCACGGTGCGCGGACGCTGAATTGACGCACCTTGAAAGCGTGATACGCCACATCCTAAGCGCGAATGCACCGCCCCTGCCGCTTTACCTTGATCGGTCCTACTGGTTCAGGCGGCTCGAGCGTTTAGAGAAAGAAATCTGCCTCGTCCCCGCGCAGATGAAGCGCTTAGGCGCCCTTCGACACCTTCTAACTGCAGAAGCATCATGTCGCCGGGAATGTGCGTGAACGTTCACTGATTGGAACGCGCTCAACCGAAATTATCACGAGCAATGGGACTCACGCGTCACTGTCGGTTGCGCGCGACCTCTGGCTCAATAACCAGGATCGCAAGCAATCTTCGACGTCACGATGCCTATCGCTCAATGTTCTTTGCTGGGTGGGAGTGACACCGAACGAGATCTGTTAGCAACGTGTCGTCCATCAACCTGCAGCGCTCGGCCAAGACTGATTGATGACCGCAATAAACCAACCGCGAGAAACGAAATGAGAAATCCAGTTCAGAAACGAGAACCCGCATCCCATTCGTTTAACGATCGAATGCGAAGCGGCCCCGATCACCTCACCCATCTGCAAGAGCGCGATTCTGTCTTAGGCGCACGCCGTCGACGCATCTGCCGGCGGTTGCGCCGCCGAATCGCGCCCATCTTCGGCCGCGTGTGTGAGAGCCAAGTGCGCTTTCGCGAAGAGCTAACCCTCGAACATGCGCCGGGCACCGCAAACGCGACCACATTGGTCCATTGTCTTGCTGTTACACCTTTCGGTGTTTTCGTCGTCAACCACTACGATTGGAGGGGCGAGGTCAGGCCCGGGACCAACGAAGATGAACTGCTCGTGATCGATGATTTGGGCGGCGTCACGGTGCACACGTCGCCTTTACGGCGCGCAAAGCCGGCGGTGCGCCATCTACGGTCAGTGCTCTCTCAGCACGATTGTCCGGTCGAGAGCATCGCCATATTCGCGGAGGCGGACTGTCGCCTTCATCCGACGGCACCCGACGGCGTTCTAGCGTTGTCCGATTTACATTACTTTTTGCGCACAAGATTAATCAATTTCCGCGCAACGCATGCACGTTATCTGGACGCAGCGCGACTTGACACCCATATAGATCGGACATGCGGTCATTCCGGCGAGGCCAGCCGCGTTATCGATCCTCGGGCGGTGCTGACCCGTCGTTTAAGAAAAAGACGGTGACGCGACGAAGAATCGGAACGAAATACAGCGAAAGCGATACAGCGAAACGAGGCTAAGGGTAGGGGAGCGCAGCGTCGATCCAACTCGGGCAACCCGCCGCCACAAGAGCGGGCCATACCCCCGTTCCGGATAGAGCCGGGCACGCTTCCGAGCAAAACCGGAAAGACGCCGTTTTTTCGAACCTTTTAGCCTCACTGAGAATGGCTGTCGGTCTATATTGAGTTCACCCACCGCGTCTTAACGCATCGACATATCAGGCGAGCGGCTTCTGCTCGTCCGTCACCAGATCTTCATCTCTCGATCCCGGCGGAACTAAGGACACGCTTGCCCTCGCGAGCGCGTCCGACGTGTTGCCACCATTGTCGGTCGCTTTCCTGATGCCGATCAGTCAGACCGGACATTTATCGACAGCGACGACTCGCACGCCGCTGCACCTCTACTTTATTGCCGTCGTGTCTGAGCTTAAGGGGCGATGGGCTGAGCTGATAGCGGCGCGCATACCGGCGCCTTCGTTTTTTTAAACCGTTGTAGTCCGCTTTCGGCATAACGCTGAAGGCATGTACCTTTCCACCTAAGGAGGTTTTATGAAAGTCGCTGTACTGGAAGTCCGTTATGCAGGCGGTTTGGATCTGACCGATCATGTCGTGGTGCAGACGTCATCTCGTCTCAGCCTATCGCCGCGCCTGAGTGCGTTGCTCGGCATCCTAGAGAAGTCGGAGCGACAGATCAGTATGAGCGTCAAGGTCGATGGAGTCAGCTATCGAGTTGAACGCAAGCAGGACGGTGAATATGTTTTAGGCGCGAAACTTAGCCTTGTCGAGCGCTCGTTGTCCAGCCTGCGACTCTTTGAAGCGCCGACTGAGTCTCAGCGGCGGCTTAATGGACGGTTCGCCCATTTGCTGAGCGCCTGGGCGTTGATCGGTGCAGGCTATTTGGTCTACGCGACGAAGACCTGGGACTTGCGAGTAATCATTGAAACGGCTTTGCTTTGCTTCACATCGCTGACGCTATTTGTGGTCGGGCACATTTGCTTTTCGGATGTTCATACGCCGGGTCGCTAGCCTTGTAGTTCGTCATTGCGCTCGTTGGGTTCGCGGAGCATCGCACTAGGCCCATTAATAACCAGGCGTGCCGTCAGCGCGCCTGCAATTTTTCGTTGAAGGCTAGCCGCGCCGGACGGCGCGGCTAGTCCCAATCGCGCTGCCAATCACATTCGCTAGGGAAAAAAAGAGCGGATCTCATCTTGCACATTTCAGCGCAAGTCGCAGCCTACACGACTGTAACCGTTCGCGCTGTCACCGCAAACACCAGTGTCTAGTCCGTGTCTCGTAGTCGAATCGACGATTATTTAATTGGCATTGCCAATGAAAGGTCGGAAAAAAACATCAAATAACCACTCATCGAAAGCGGCGCCGCCGCAGCGCGCAGGAGAAAAGTAATGGCCGCAAAGATGGCTTCCGCACTAACAATCGAGGGGCGAGAAATCGTCGCGGACGAAATCGCGTCTCTCGCTGAAACGAAAGCGTTGAAATGTAAGCATTGCGGCGCTGCTGTCTCTTACGTGCCGCCACACGCGCGCGAGAACGGAGGTTAGGTGCACTGGGTGAAAGGATACTTCCGCCTGCTTCCGAAAGGCACACACGAAAAAGCGTGCGTCTTCGATCTCTGCGATAAGGTTCAAGTGATTGCACGTCGGTCGCTCGGCCTCTTGCAGGCGCTAGAGCGGGAACGCTATTCCTTCCGTCTCCTTGCCTTCAATGATATGCGCGACTTGACTGCTCTCCGCGTGCACGCAACGCTCGGGCAAGCGATCGACTCAACGCATGAAACCGGCCCGCATTTTTCACATGATCTGCGAAGTTTTCTATCTGCATACCTGAACACTGCAAAGAGAGTTATTTCGCTTCGCGCCCTATGTGGAGGGGACAGCGTGCCGATAGACCGTATTAAGTTGGTATTCAAAGGGATGCCGGTGTGTTGGAACGACTTCTATTATGAGGAAGAGCGATTTCTGGCAGCCTATCGCTGGATCGGCCAAACATCGATTTCCTTTCCTGTCGCGCTCGTGGACCATGTGTCCGCGATCCAGACCATCCCACGCAAGGACCGGTCGTTGTATGTTCAAAAGCTTAAGCGCCCAGCACCCACGCCTTGCGTCCATGGTACGAATGTGGGGGAACTAACCCAAGTTGAAGTGTGGACGAGCCGATCCGAATGGCTACGAACGCTTAACGAAGGCGACAAGGTGTTGGTGTTCGGACATTGGCGACACGCCTTAGGGCCTACTTATACTCGTCTGCATCGGCGCGGCGACACGGCGTTTCGGAAGATCTTTGAGCGTCGCATGTCAATCTGCTTGTATACAAAATCCCAGATTTCGAAGATCTGTGGACGAACAGCAGAATCGTAACAGCGCGCTTTGTCGCCAGAGCGTGAGCCCTTCACGATCTCATCGGCGTCGGCCTGCGACGGCGAATCTGGGTCGGTACTAGGAAGCTCCAAACCTATTTGCGCAATCGCTTGATGTAACGACGCTTCTCACGTGCCTGCGAGGCAAGTCGACGGGCAGCCATTCCATGATATGGCTCTTGCCAAGCGAAAACGTCGAGGACACTGGACCCGTGCGGTGTGGCCAGAAATCAAGCTCACCCGGAACCCTATGAGCCACCGCTGAGCGCGAGGCTCACTTCCAAGCGCGTCGGTATATGACGCGGACCGCAGCCTCGCGCCTACACTGCGCGCTTTTATAAAGTGACCGTCGCGAGTTCTCCAAGCCGACGTATTGGCACATGTGCCAGGCGTTTTGAAACTTCGACGAAAGAGGACGAACGTATTAAGCGCTCGTATCCGGGATGCATAATCACGAGCCCAACTCGTCCTCAAGCAGAAGAACGGAATCATGCATGAATCGGATCGGTCGCACGCAAGGAGCAGCGGGCAGTGCAAGGCTGCTCCATCATTTACCAATTATCTTCTTCGCCCTTCTTCCTCGACCCATGATGGCGCAACGGAGCCGGTATGCGCTTCTCTCAATAGCGAGCGCCGCCGTTACCAACGCCTGCGTGAGAAAGCCACGCCTGCCGCTCGATTGAGCGATAGTGTCCGCATAGGGCGTCCCACCATATTCAACAGGTTGTCCAGGCATCGTCGGTTCTTTTGTCGAACTCATCGCGCTTGCCTTGTAGTCAGGGACGATCGCTACCAAAGACGCGACGGTCTCACGCTGTGAGCGGGCTCCTGCCACGTCGGCCGTGCATTCGAACTGCCTTCGGTCGTCGTCGGAAACGCCTGTCTCGGAGAAGAGGCACGCAGGGTTAATCGACGATGAACTTGGCTCAGCTCCGGATTGGATCATCCGCGTCGCGACATTGGTGCCTGCCGCACCGGAGGTCGCAGTCGGCGCTATCTGACTGATCGGACCGCTGTTGCGCAGCGCGTCCTCGGCGAGGCGCTTAAGTAGCGCGGCTCGTTGCCTTGGATTCGAGACGGCAGACACGGCGCGAAACAAGTCTGGCGTGACAAACTCGTTGATCGTTATCTTTATTTCCAATGAAGTCGTCATTGTGGTCATTCCATCATTGCGCTTCCTCGCTTACATCGAACTTGCTTGCACGACGCAGCGAAGAAAACGCTCGAGTTGAAGAAGTATTGCTTTGCTGTAGCATTGATCTCTGGTCACGACGCTGCAGGCCAATGTTGCACTTCAAGGAGGGGCATTGCGTCTGTGAGCATGAGAAAGGAATATTCATTACCCTAGTGATTTTTAGTGCTTGACAGTTCATCGGTAGTCGTTCGTGAGGTGGGGCTTCAGTGCGAGTTGGTTCCATGCCGTCGAGGCAGCCCTTCTGGTTCCCGTGGCTGATAGGCAGTCCAGGCCCGACCGGTCAAGTCCACTGTACCGGGGTACAGGCGCATGCGAGCAAGCGAAAGCTCGCAAAAATAGGATAGCTTTCTAGTTTCGTCCCTTCTTGCTGACTTACTGTGATCGTCCAATGTTCGCCTCGTGCCCGAAGCAGGACGTTAAAATGAATGGGGTCGTAGGAAGCAATCGCGTTTAGCTATCAGCACGACAACTCTGCCGGTTATTACGCGCATCCGTCGATGAGCCGGTGCCACGTGTTCACAAACCTGCCTGGCTTGTGTGAGCCGCTCTCCGAAGCTATTTAACCGGCAACCCGCGACGTGGCGCCCAAACGCGCGTGTTCGTGCCCACAGCAACTGCACGCAAAAATTGCGTCGCGACAACATGTACTCGCTGCGATTCCCGGGAGAGCGCTACCTAGCAGCGACACAAGGCGAAAGGGAACTTGGGGAAGCGAGTCGTTCTCAGCAGCAGTGCTGGCTGAGAAGCGCGATGTCCCATGGCGCGAGGAACCGGCAAGCGCTATGGGGTCGTGGCTAATTAGTCAGTATGACTCCCCGTGCGGTGCAAAGGCTGGCCTGCCGTGAGGAATCAAACGCGGGTTAGCATCGCTGCCAGAGCCGCACGGTGTGGACAGGGCCACACCCGGCGATTTCCACCGCGGAGGCCAGCATGGAAGACGATAGCACGCTGTACGTCGGTGTTGATGTTCACAAGGATTCGATCACGGTTGCCTATGCGCTCGACGCAGGCGAGGTCGAACTGCTCGGCAAGATCGGCACGACGAAGACGGATATCGATCGCCTGTGCAAGCGCCTGCAGTCGAAGGCGCGACGCATCGACATCGTCTACGAGGCCGGCCCATGCGGCTACGTGCTTTACCGTCAGCTAGTACAGAAGGGATTCGACTGCATGGTGTGCGCACCGTCGTTGATTCCCAGGAAGCCCGGTGAGCGCGTCAAGACCGACCGATGCGATGCGATCAAACTGGTGCGGTCGCTGCGTGCCGGCGACCTGTCAGCGGTCTACGTGCCCAGCGTCGAAGACGAAGCATTTCGCGATCTGGCCCGCACCTGGGTCAGCGCCAAGGACGATCTGAAGCGTGCGCGGCAACGGCTGAAGGCCTTCTTGCTCTCGCATGGAGTGCGCTATACCGGGCGCGCCGACTGGAGCCCGGCGCACCGGCGCTGGCTGAGCACGTATGCGTTCGACAGCGCATGGCAGCAAATGGCGTTTGAGGAACATCGGCGCACGATCGACGACCGCCTCGCGCAATGCGAACGGCTCGAGGCTGCGTTACGCGAGGCCGTTGCCAACTGGCGCTTTTATCCGGCGGTTCTTGGCCTGCAGACCATGCGCGGCGTGCAGTTCACCACCGCGGTGGGCATGCTCGCTGAGCTGGGCGATCTGTCACGCTTCGCACACCCTCGCCAGTTGATGGCCTGGCTAGGCGTCACGCCGTCTGAACACTCCTCAGGCGAGAAGCGCCGCCAGGGCAGCATCACCAAGAACGGCAACAGCTATGCCAGAAAGCTGCTGGTCGAAGCAGCCTGGAGCTACCAGCACCCAGCCCGCGTAAGTCCTGACATCCAGCGCCGTCACGAAGGCATCCCCAAGCCCATTGTTGAGCGCGCCTGGGATGCGCAGATGCGCCTATGCCTACGCTATCGCAAGCTCGTCGCACGCGGCAAGCAGAAGAACATCGCGGTGGTCGCGGTCGCCCGCGAACTCGCCGGGTTCATCTGGGACATCAGCCAACTCGCGATGTCGCTCGCCTTACGGCCCGAGGTGCGCATGGCGTGACGCGAAACTTGAGCACTGCTTCAGTTACGCGAACCACTCGAGAAGGAGGAGTTTCTTGAAGGCGGCGTAGCCCGGCACACGAGCAACCCGCGACAGAGCTACGCAACGGATCTAATCCGACTTGCGACTTTAGATGGCGGCAGGCTCATCAGGCGGACCTCTGTAATGCGGTAGCCAACCCGCCCATAGAAGCGTGATCCACCGTCGAGATTTACTGCTACGTCGCCCTCAGGAAACTCCCAAAAACATGTCTTTAGAGAAAACCAAGAACCGATCCCCGATTGACACGGAGAGTCATATCAGCTCTGGTAACGCGAGTCGTCGGGCTTGAAGCGGCATCCCAGCCGATAACGCGAACCGGGATGGACGAAGCGTACGAACGTGACCGCGGCATCGCCCGACCATGTGCGGCGCACGAGCGTGAGACACGGCTCGTCGGGTGCCATTTCAAGCAATTCGGCTTCGGAACGCGTGGGCAGGCATGCATCGACGACGTGTTCTATCTCATGGGCCGGCACCGTCGCCGCGAGGTATTCGGAAGGGCGCAGGATCGTGAAGTCCTGTTCGAGAAACTCAGGCGCGACGGCAGGATTCACATAGCGGTCTTCAAGACGCACCGGCACGCCGTTCTCACGATGCACGCAGATCAGGTGAAACACCGACGAACTCGGCGGCAGGCTCAGCGCGTTCGCCACGGCGGCGGGCGCGCTCTCGCGCTGCACGAGAATCGTCTCGGAAGTGTACTCGTGGCCCCGCGCACGGATTTCGTCGCCGATGTGGGCGATCATCAGCAGCGTGGACTGCGGCTTGGCCTCGGCGACGAACGTGCCGACGCCCGACAGCCGTGTGATCCAGCCCTCGGCCGTCAGTTCGCGCAGCGCGCGGTTGATTGTCATGCGCGACACGCCGAGCGAGTCGACAAGGCTCAGTTCCGAAGGGACGCGATCGCCCGGCCGCCACGTGCCCGCCTCGATCTTGCCGCGGATGTAAGTCTTCACCTGCGCGTAGCGGGCGAGCGGAGCGTCCGCCTCAGCACCGATATCGGCGGTTTCGAGGGTCTGGTGCGCCCGCTCGGCCGGCTTCGCATTCGGGGTCCCCGACATTGCGCCGCCTCCTCCTCAGTGCCGCGCCGAGCGCACGCGCCCGAGCGTTTCGATGAAGAAATCGTTGTCGTCGCGGCTGCCTGTCGAGACACGCACGCATCGCGTGAAGTTCGGCTCGCGCCACGGTTTCACGATCACGCCCGCGCGCATCAGGCGTTGCGCAAGCGCGTCCGCGTCTTCGCGCGCGTCAAAGAACAGGAAGTTGGCGAGCGACGGCGCGCAGGCGTAGCCCATCGCCGTGAGCGCGTCGCGCATGCGTTCGCGCTCGCGGATCGTGTGCTGCACGACGTCGGCGACATACGCCGTGTCCGACCATGCCGCGAGCGCCGCGCACTGCGCCAGACGGTTGATGTTGAACGGCGTGCGCACGCGGTTCATGAGATCGGCGAGACGCGCATCTGACGCGACGCCGTAACCGATGCGCAAACCCGCCAGCCCGTAGGCCTTCGAGAACGTGCGCAGCATGAGCCACGGCGAATGCGAGTGCTCAAGGGCCGGCAAGCTTGCCGCGTAGGACGGATCGACGCGCGCGTACTCGAAATACGCCTCGTCCCAGACGATCAGCGTGCCCGGCGCGACCGCCGAGAGCAGTCGCCCGAATTCGTCGCCCGAAAGCGCCGCGCCCACAGGGTTCGACGGATTGCTCACGAGCAGCATGCGCGTGCGCGGCGTGAGCGCTTCGCAAAGCGCATCGACATCGAAGCGCAGCTTGCGCATCGGCACGGCGCGCACGCGCGCGCCCGCGAGTTGCGGATAGATCACATGCAAGCCAAACGAGGGCGTGACAGTGACGACTTCATCGCCGGGCGAGAGAAACGTCTGCGCCGCCACCGCCAGCAGATCCTCTGATCCATTGCCGAACAGTATGCGCGCGGGCTCGACGTCGAGCGTCGCGCCGATCGCGTTGCGCAATGCACTGCACGACGAGTCCGGATAGCGCGCGACGCTTTCCTCGACCGCACGCTGCAACGCCTCTCGCACGAGCGGGCTCGCGCTGCAGGGATTCTCGTTGCTCGCGAGCTTGGCGACGCGCGACACGCCGAACTGTTCGCGCACGCGCTCCGCCGATGCGCCGGCATTGTAGGCGGGCAGATCGCGCACATCGGGACGCAGCGCCGCGATGAACGCATCAGTGGCGCTCATGCCGTTTCTCCTTCGCCGCCGCGCGACCAGAACGCGTTGCGGTCGAAATAGTTTTGTAGGAACTGGCGCAGACGCGGATCTCGGGCGTCGTGAAAGACTTCGCGGGGCTTGCCTTGCACGGCGATGCGTCCCTGATCGATGAACATCACCTTGTCCGCAACTTGCGCGGCGAAACCCATCTCGTGCGTGACGACGGCCATCGTCATGCCGTCGCGCGCGAGCTGCTTCATCACCTGCAGCACTTCGCCGACGAGTTCAGGATCGAGCGCGGACGTCGGTTCGTCGAAGAGCATGATGTGCGGTTCCATCGCGAGCGCGCGCGCGATCGCCACGCGCTGCTGCTGCCCGCCCGAGAGCTTCGCCGGATAGGCGTCACCC
This sequence comes from Caballeronia turbans, assembly GCA_001544655.2. Lineage (GTDB taxonomy): Bacteria > Pseudomonadota > Gammaproteobacteria > Burkholderiales > Burkholderiaceae > Caballeronia > Caballeronia turbans. Next base: position 45,430 of record FCOD02000014.1, on the reverse strand, counting down.
TTGTTCGCAAGGCCCACCGTCTCGAGCATCGCGTTGGCGCGCCGCTGTGCGTGCGCGCGCGGCAGGCGCTGCACGCGCAAGAGCGCCTCCATTACGTTTTCGAGCGCGGTCATGTGCGGCCACAGGTTGAACTGCTGGAACACCATGCCGATGTTGCGCCGCACGCGATTGATCTCGCCTTGTGACGCGCGCACGCGCCGGCCGTTCTTCTCGCCGTAGCCGAGCAGTTCGCCTTCGATGCGCACTTCGCCCGTGTCATACGTTTCGAGCGCGGCGAGGCAGCGCAAGAGCGTGCTCTTGCCCGAGCCAGACGGCCCTATGATGCAGACCACCTCCGAGCGTTCAATGTCGAGATCGACGCCGCGCAGGACTTCGACGTCGCCAAAGCGCTTGCCGAGATTGCGCACTTCGATCAGCGGCGAGGACGGCGCGCGCGGCTCGACGACGGAGGACGCGGAAGCGGGAAGGTCGATCATGGCATTCATCGGTTCACCTGGTGACGAGGGATAACAATCCACATGGTCCACATGTCAGACGAGAAAGCGCGTGAGCCGTGCCTCCGCCCAGAGTCCCGCGCGCGATGCGAGTTCGACGAGCAGCAGATAGCACACGCATAGCGCAAGCAGCGTCTCGACGAAGGCGAACGTCGCCGAGCCGATGCCGGTCAAGACGAACGTGAGTTCGGGAACGGTCACGATCGACAGCACCGCGGTTTCCTTACTAAGCACGATGATCAAGTTGACGATGGCGGGCACGATCAGTACGAACATCTGAGGAATCTGGATGCGCAGGACGATCTGCCAGCGCGACATGCCAAGACACGACGCCGCTTCGAGATGTCCCGGCGGCACCGCGCGAAAGCCCGAGCGGAACGCTTCGGCGAAGTACGCGCTGCCGTAGAGTCCGAGCCCGAGGATGCCCGCAGTTAGCGGTTCGAGCGTCAGCCCGAACGACGGGCCGCCGTAGTACAGCAAAAAGAGCTGCACGAGAAACGGCGTGCCGCGAAAGAGTTCGATGTAGGCGCGCAGCACGGCACGCACCCAGCGTCCGCAAAAGAGTTGCAGCAGCGCGATGGCGAAGGCGATTGCGAGGCCGAGCACGACACCGGCGATCCACGTGCCGAGCGTCGTCGCAAGTCCCGCGCCGATGGCGGACAGGTTGTGCGTGATGACGGCGGGGTCGAACTGCTGCATGGCGTCGTCCTTAGGCGTGTTGCAGCCGCGCTTCGGCGGCGTGCGCGAGGAGCGACAGCGCGCCGCAGATCACGAAATAGATGAGCCCCGCCGCGACATACGCCTCCAGCGGCCGGTACGTGCTGGCTGCGATGTTCTGCGCGGTGCGCGTGACTTCGGCGATGCCGACCACCGAGATCAGTGACGACGCCTTGATGAGCAGCACCATCTCGTTCACGAGCGACGGCAGCGTCAGCCGGAACGCCTGCGGCACGAGGATGCGGCGCAGCGTGTCAAGCGGCGGCAGGCCAAGCATGCGCGCGGCTTCGATCTGGCCCGGCGGAATGCTGAGAAAGCCGCCGCGTAAAATCTCCGCAATGTACGACGCCGAACACAGCGACACCGTGCTGATTGCGGCGACGAGCGGCGGCACGTTGATGCCGGCGAACGGCAGCAGGTAGTAGACGAGCAGCAACTGCACGAGCATCGGCACGCCGCGAAAGAAGAATACGTACGCGCCGCCCGCCGCGCGCCAGGCCCGGCTCGGCGAGAGCCGCGCCGAGCACACGCCGATCGCCACGAAAAATCCGATCACGAGTCCGGCGAGCGAAATGCCGATAGTCGCGACCGCCGCCTGCAACAGCAGCGGGATGCCTTGCACGAAAACAGTCATGCTGAACATGGGGCCTCCGTGTTCGGACGCGTGATGCGCTGACTCAGTAGTTCGGCGTGGGCAGCGTCGGCGGGACCTGCATCGCGACGCCGAACCACTTCTTCTGCAGCGTGGCGAGGCGTCCGTCCTTGTCGAGCTTAAGGAGCGCGTTGTTGAACGCGTCGGCCAGCGGCTTGCTGTCCGCGTCCTTGCGCAGGCAATACGCGAAGTACACCTTCGCGCCGAACGGCGGCTGGACGACCGCGAACGTCTCCGGTCGCTGCTTTGCGACGTACGCGATGTTGGTCATCGAATTTGCCACTGCGACAATCCGGCCCGCCGCGAGGTCCGCGTAGGCCTGATTGTTATCAACGTATTCGCGGATTTCCGGCGGCTTCGGCAGCGTGGCCGCGTAGGCCTTCAACTGATCGAGCTGCGCCGAACCCTTACCCGCGCCGACGGTCTTGCCCGCGACATCGGACGATTGCTTGAGGTTCGAATCGTTGGCACGCTTGAGGAAGGCGTCGGTGGCATCGGCGACGGGCAGCGTGTACGTATAGCGTTCCATACGCGCTTTCGTCACCGTGATCGGGCCGCCGACCATGTCGAACTTGCCCGCTTCAAGACCAGGCAGCACGCTCGGCCAGGGCAAGTCGATGAAGCGCACCTTCACGCCGATCTCCTTGCCGATCTCCGCGAAAAGATCCTTGTTGAAACCTGCTTGCTGGCCGTTTTCGAGAAAGTCGAACGGCGCGAACTGCATCTCCGTGCCGACCACGAGTTCGCCCGCCTTCTTCACCTTCGCAAGCTGATCTTCGGCATGCGCGCACACGCTCGCGGCGCACAGGGTCAACATCAGCACTCGACTTCTCCAGCCTGCAAGGATATTCATTAGAGTCTCCAGGTAGCAAAGCGGTCGTCGCGCGTGCGGCAGCCATTGGTCAGCGCGGTATGCGAGGCAGTATATACCGCGAAATTTCGACGACCAAAAAGAAATTCTTTGCAGATTCCTAGGCGCATGAGCATGCCGGCAAGTCGCGGTCCGATTCGCTGCGTTGCAACTTGCGGCGTTGGAATTGGCGGTATATACAACCGGAGATGCGTGATGCCGTGCGCGAGTTTTTTCGCGTGACGGCGAGCCGAACACCCCCTCGCCACGCCGCTCCAGGAGCCAGCCGATGCCGTCAGTCACCCGAATTCCCCTCATCGATTTCAGCGGCGTGCGCGAAGGCGACGCTGCCGCTCTCGTGCGCGTGGGCCACGAAATTCGCGAAGCCTGCACGACCATCGGCTTCTTCTACATCGTTAATCATGGTGTGCCGCAGGATGTGATCGACGCAGCCGAAGCCGCCGCGCGCAAGTTCTTTGCGTTTCCCGTCGGAACGAAGCGGCGCGCAGCGGTGAATCAACGGCATCGCGGCTTCAATTCGCTCGGTGACGCAACCATGTATCAGGCCAAGCGCCCTGACTATAAGGAGTTCTACAGCATCGGCCTCGAACTGCCCGAGGACGATCCCGACGTGCTCGCGGGCCAGGCGCTGCGCGGCCCGAACAACTGGCCTGACTTCATGCCCGAGCTGAGGCCGGCGCTCTATGGGTATTACGAGGCGATCGGCGAGTGCGGCAGTCATCTGCTGCGGGCCGTGGCGTCAAGTCTCGACATCGACGAGCATTTTTTCGCCTCGCGCTACACGAAGCGCATGCAGCGCACGCAAATGGTCTATTACCCACCGCAGCCGTGCCAATCCGACGAGGATCAATTCGGCGTCGCGCCTCATACGGACTACGGCTGCATCACGCTGCTTTGGCAGGACCAGGTGGGCGGTCTGCAAGTGCGTGAAATCGCGAACGACACCTGGATCGACGCGCCGCCAATTCCGGGCAGCTTCGTCGTCAATGTCGGCGATCTGCTCGCGCGCTGGACCAACGACCGGTTCCGCTCGACGTTGCATCGCGTGATCAATGCGTCGGGCCAGCAGCGCTACTCGATCGCGACTTTCTACGATCCGACCTACGGCGCCATCGTCGATCCGGCCGAGCTTGGCACACCGGCGAGCGAGGTGCGTCATGCGCCGGTAGCGGCAGGCGATTACATCCTCGGGCGCATCAACGATTCAATGGGCTATCGCAAGAAACGCGCAGCTGAGCAGCAGGGCACAGCCGCATGAGCGCGCCGCTCGACGCCACCATCGCCGCGTTGCGCGAGGCCCTGGGCAACGACCGCGTGCGCGTGGGCGAAGCCATCGGGCAACGCTCGATGACCGACTGGACCGGCCACGCGCCCGCGCGACCCGCGGCGCTCGTGCTGCCGCGCTCGACCGAAGAGGTGTCGCGCGCGCTCGCGATCTGCAACGAAGCGCGCCAGAGCGTCGTGCCGCAAGGCGGCATGACGGGGCTCGCGGGCGGCGCAATCGCGCGTGCGGCTGACATCGCGATTTCGCTCGAACGGCTCGTTGGAATCGAGGAAATCGACGCGGCATCGGCGACGATGACCGTGCTCGCCGGCACCACCTTGCAGAGCGCGCAGGAAGCCGCGGCGGCGGAGGGCTTCGAACTCGGACTCGACCTCGGCGCGCGCGGCTCGTGTCAGATCGGCGGCAACCTCGCGACAAACGCGGGCGGCAATCGTGTCATCCAGTCGGGCACCGCGCGCGAACAGGTGCTCGGCCTCGAAGCCGTGCTCGCGAACGGCGCCGTGCTCAGTTCGATGAACAAGATGATCAAGAACAACACGGGCTATGACCTGAAACAGCTTTTCGTCGGCTCGGAGGGCACGCTCGGCGTTATCACGCGCGCAGTGTTGCGGCTGCATCCGCCGCGCGCGGGGCGTCACACGGCACTCGTCGCGCTCGATGGCTACGATCAGGTCGTCGCGCTGTTGCGTGCGCTCTCGGCACGCTTCGGCAACGATATCGGCGCGTTCGAAATCATGTGGCCGGACTTCTTCGACTTCGGCGTTTCGCTCACACCCTCGGCGCGCTCGCCGTTTGCCGCGGCGCATTCGCTTTACGCGCTGATCGAACACGCGGGCTTCGATGCCGACCACGACGGCGAGCGCTTCGCTGCCGCGCTCGCCGAGGCCTTCGGCGCCGGCGCGGTGCGCGATGCGATCGTCGCGCAATCGGTGGCGGATGCGCGTGCGCTGTGGCAAGTTCGCGAGTGCACTGCGGAATTTCCGGCACGGCTCGATCCGATCAATTTCGACGTCAGCTTGCCGGTCGGCTCAATCGGCCAATTCGTCGACGAATGCCGCGCCGCGCTCGATGCGCGCTGGCCGTCGAACCGCTCGTACTACTTCGGCCATATCGGTGATTCGAACCTGCACGTGACCGTGGACGGTCATTCGGTGCCGGGCGTGCTGCATCATGAGGTCTACGCGTTCGTCTACGACATGGTCGTGCCGTATCGCGGATCGGTCTCGGCGGAGCATGGCATCGGGTTGCTCAAGCGCGAGTTCCTGCCGCTCTCGCGTTCGCCCGAGGAGATCGCGGCCATGACCGCGATCAAACGCGCGCTCGACCCGAACGGCATCTTGAACCCCGGCAAGTTGATCTAGCGTGTCAGCGCTTCAACCAGAACTCGCGCTACACCTGCAGCACTTTCTCTTCGACGTCCGCGGCGGGGCGGGCTCGAATCCATCGTGCGGCAATTTCGCGATCTCGCCCACGCTGTTGAGCGGTATCCATGAGCACGTAAAGAACATTAGACGAAATGGACTACGCGAACGTGGGATCGTCGAGCTCGCCTGAACACTCTTTAGCCTTGATGTCGAAAAGCGAGCACGGCAAGGTCGTTCTGGTGAGCAGCCGCAAAGCATCGCGTAGGGCCCCCGAGTTGGACAAGACCCGCAGGCCGCACTTGAAGCCCGGGCGCGAAGACGAGTTTGACTTAAAGGAAACTGGCGTATTACCGTAGGGCTGCTATCGGATGATTGCCGCGGGAACGAAATTCCGACAAGCGAGGCACCGCATGATGCATGCCGAAGAAGCCGTTAGAGGTTCGTCGTCCGGACTGCTCCGCGGATACGCTCGTGGCGGATGCTGTGTGCAAGGCGCAGCAGGAAGCGCTGATCAGGCGTGTTCGAAACCTGGCTACAGTAACGGAAAACACGAGCTAAGGGGTAAAACGATCAACAGGTAATTCCAAGAGTGGAAGTCAATCGCCTTGTAACGGAGCGACGTACGGCTGTGGTGTGTCGAGAAGCATGGGACAGTCGCCAGTGCTCCGGGTCCAGAACCGTGACTTGTTCCCCACAGCTGGCAGTCTTTTTCACCGCTGCGCATTGAGGGTACGCTCCGGCACCTTCGCAAGCAGGATATTCAGCCCTTCGGAGATCAACGGATGCGCAATGATCGCATCGCGCACCGCTGTATAAGGCAATCCCCCAAGCATCGCCATATGCACCGCGGCGACTACGTCGCCGGAATTGGCGCCCAGCATCGCGAAGCCAAGGATAGCGTTTGACTGCGCGTCGATCAGGATCTTCATAAAGCCCTTGGTCGCGCCGTTCGTCCGCGCCCGTGGCACCGCCGCCATCGGCAGCTTCGCAATACGCACCGGGATGCCGCGCGCCTTCGCGTCGACTTCGCTCAAACCGATACGACCGAGTTCCGGCTCGATAAATAGCGCATACGGGATGATTCTGCCGCGCGTGGTTTTCGCAATTTCCCCAACGAGTTGCGAGCGCAGAACGCCGTAGTCGTCAAACGATGCATGCGTGAACATCGGTGTCCCTGCCACCTCGCCGATCGCCCATGTGCGCTCTGCTGTCGTCCGCAGACGTTCATCCGTTTTGATGCAGCCGCGCGCGTCCACTTCCACGCCGGCGGCCTCGAGGCCGATACCGGATGTGACAGGGGTGCGGCCTGCCGCGACCAGAAGGTGACTACCGCTCACCATGCTGCCGTTCTGCAATACAAGTGTCACTGACTCACCCGACGTGCCCGTCACGCGGGCGGGCCTCACGCCGGTTTTGACATCGATGCCTTCCTCTTTCAGCGCTGTTTCTATTGCCTCGGTGACGTCCTCGTCTTCACGCATCGCCACGCGTGGCGCGTCCTGTATCACTGTGACCTTGCTGCCGAGCTTACCGAATGCCTGCGCCATTTCCAGCCCGATATATCCACCACCGAGAACGATCAGGCTCTCGGGCAAGGTCGTCAGCACCAGCGCTTCGAAGTGGGTCAGCGGCGCGGCGGCCTTCAACCCGGGCACGTCGGGAATCGCCGCCGTCGTGCCCGTGTTGATGAAAGCATGCTCACCTTCGATGATTCGCAGACTGCCATCATTTGTTTTAACGGCGAGCCGGCGGGGGGCGACGAAGCGGCCCGTGCCCAACACAAATTCCAGGCCGGCGTCACGAAAGGCGTTGCGATTGATTTCCACCATTATGCTTCACGTCGCATGGCGCGCCGCGCACGTCCTATTCGACGTATGGCGGAGCGGGTTTGGATGGCTCCAACCAACTAAACCGACCAAAACTCGGGCGCCGCGTCGTCGGACCGCTAAGCGTCTTCCGTGCGATCCGATGAGCGATACGGGACTAAATCAGCGCGCCGATCAACCTCTAGCTTGGGCAAAGCGCAAAAACGAAGCAGTGCCTCCGTAGTTACCGTCTTGTCGTCGAGTTTGATACCATTGTAAATTGGCTGAACTCGAGCTTCCGTGAACGGCCGCGCGATGGATCCGGTTGCGTTGATCGGGCGCGTATCGAGGTCGTGCGCGACTAAATTTTTGATGACAACCTCCGAAGCGCTGCTACTGATCGACTCGTTGCAAACGAGTTTGCGCGACGATTTAGCGCAGATGGAGACCGATTTTTCGTCGCGGAAAGTGATGGTGCTCATCCACGTGCTGGCACGCAATTTCGATACCTGTTCAGAATTGACGCATGGACTGACTCATGGCCGGTCATTCGCAGCCAAAGGCCGTCCGGGCCTTGCGCTTTCTCGCCTCCACAGCACGCTAGTGAATATTCAGGGTCCTCAGTACATCAGAGGAGATCATCGTTGCTTATGAGTTGCCGAGGTCGTTAGGCATCTCTTGAACCAGTAAAACGGTTCATCAACGTCTTATTCGGATTCTCCGATCGTTGCCTTCAATCGGTGTTCAAACTCCATGACTCTGTTCTCCTGCAGACAATGTACTCTCGTGGCTATAGGTCGCGAATGACGCTCTTGTGAAAGAATGGTGTTGTTCAATCAAGACTCATAGGAGGATTATCGAACAGGGTTGCGCGCGACCTGGCAATTAGCGTGGTGGCAGTGGTTCATATCATCTCCTGCTCGATTCTGGTTTTAGTTTGTGTGGCTTGCATCGGCCGTCGAAGCAAGGAGTACCGCTTCGGCCTGAATGTCCGCTCGAAGAAGTCCTCAATCCGCCGTTGTATCGATTTGTGTTCGCGCGGCAAATGACCTAGGAGTCCAGCGAAACTCAATTTCCAGAACACTCAGTTCACTGGGTCTTGCGACTTGGATACGGGCAATAAATGAGTTGCCGAACGTGGGTAGGCCGATTTGCTGGTAGCTCCACAAAGTCTAGGCACTGTTGTTTTCTGAATAAGTAAGAGTTGTCGCATGAGTTGTTGTTGCACTTGGCAGCGGAGCCATGAAGAGGCGGGTGGGATGTGGGCGAAGCAATAGATTTTCTGTCGAGGATGCGTGATAACATTGAAACGACATGTATCGCTATTGTCGCAGAGCGTGAAAAGAGCGAGAAAGTATTCTGGTTGGCTTGGGAGTGTTCGAATAACGAAATAACTGGATTGAGTCGCTTAGGAGGCTTGTGCTGGCCGGTTGGATTATATTTAAATGTACTTAATCGCTTCTCGAGACGAAAAGTCGAGCGGCTTTTCGTGTCGCTAAACGGCTGCTTCACCATACAGTAATTGCGCTATTTTTAATCGGCGCCTTAACTTGGTAAATGCGCTCGACTGCCGCACGGGCCGCTGACGCGTATGCGGGCGAACAGTGGCGCAACTTTAATGATCTCGTCTCTTAGCTGACACGGTATGGTTTTGGCCATTAAGGCAGCGCTTGGACGCGACACTTCGGCTTCGACATCGAATACCTTTCATTTTAGTTCGAGGCATCGCGCGCGACGTGAGGCGCGTTCGATTCAGTGACGCGGAAGGGGCGCCGAAATGTCCAATAGCTATCCCGGCCCCCGATAAATTGAAAATAGCATTGCTCTGCACATTCCTCGCTGCCATCGCCATCGCCATCGCCACCGTCGCCAACACCCGCGACTACGACCTCTCGACGCGCCTCGACACTGGTCCGTGGCACATCTTGTTGGCGGTGCTCATGGGCACGGGCGTCGGGCGCGTTGTCGGGTCGTCCGCTTCCAAGCGGAAAACGAGCGCAACGACGCCATCATCATGCTCTACGTCACGACGGGCCCCGTGACGACCGCAGTCTCTGGGCGTGAAATTCACCATGGACTACCTTCTCAAGTCAACCGAGGCGCGTTCCCTCGGCGCATGCATCGGTCATGCGATCGATTACGTCATCAAGTACCGGCTCTACGAGCGCTAGTTGTTCTGCACCTTCTCCCAGAGGGAAGCGTGCATGAAGAAGAATCGCGGTACATCGCGGGATTCAGCATGATGCCCTTCCAGAAGCACGGCATAAAAAGGACGGTCTTCTTCCTTTCGACGATGCGTACGACGTCCGTCGCGACCTTCTCGCAAAGCTTGTTCTGTCCGTGACGTTGTATGCGACTGTCAAGCGCTGCGAATGTGCCTCGATGGCGATCTCTTCCCCATCGACGGTAGGGGATGATCGATTGGAACGGGTGCACTTTGCCTGACAGCAAGGCCAATTTCTTCGATGGAAGCACGAGTGATCGACGACGCATGCCGAACCACTTATTGCGAGTTTGCCAGAGCACGGCCGCGAACGACGTTCCGGAGAGCCGGCGCCGCAGTGATATGCGAGCGTTAAAATGTCGGTTTTCCTATCGCGGCAACGCCCGATCGGATTTTTCAAATAGGCGTGGCACCGCGAAGTGCCCCAATACGTTGTAGGCCGGAACCAAAAAAGGTCGCGTTTGCGACCCGGGTCGTGCCAGTGGCGTCGGAATGGATAACGGACGAATCAGCGGGAGTGTGATGACGAGAGTGGGCCTGCGCGTGGAACGCGTACTTTGGATTGCGTGTCCTTTACTCATGTTTGTAGTGATGTACGCCCACATGACGGCCATTGAAAATATCCTGCTCGGCCTGGTTGGCGTGGGTGTGATTGCTGCCGCATGTTCGGAGACACAGCCTTCAGTTTCGCGATGGCCGCTCATCGTTCCCATTCTTCTCTGGGGGGCATGGTCGCTCGCGTCCGTGGCGTGGTCGCCGTTTCCGGCGGAGAGCATGCATGCCTGGCTGGATGAAGTGGCTTATCCCCTGGTTACATTCATTGCGTTCTGGCTAGTCGGAATCCAATCGGAGCGACCGGAGCGTCTTGTTCTGATCAGCTGGGTCGCATGCGTGCTGCTTGCGGTAACGAGCATCGTCCATTGGGGGCAACTGCAGCCGCCCACTGCGGATACATTTTTGTTGCACTATTACAATCGCGTCGGTCACACGAGCACGCTCGTCGTCTTCGCCATGTCCTTGTTCACCGGTTTGACGATGCAAGGACGATGGCGAATCATCGGAGTCACAGGCCTGCTGCTGTGCTTCTTCGTGGGGCTTGCAACGCTCAACCGCTTCTTTTGGCCTGCAGCCGGTCTCGCTATCCTCGTCGCGCTGTTTCCTATGTATCGAAAGCATCTCTTTCTGGCGACGATCGTGGTCGTGCTGACGGGCGTCGCTGCGGTCGGAACGTTGGAGTACAGCGCGCGAATGCGCAATGTACGCCCTGTTCCCGCATCGGATGAGGTCGTGAGTCTCGGCCAAGAAAAGGTGCAGTTGCCCCAGTTTCTCGGTGGCATCGTGGCGTCCGTCTCCGCCGACACGCGTCCGCGAATGTGGCACTTTTATCTGAAAGCGGGAGAGACGCATTTTTGGACGGGCGTCGGATTTGGAAAGCCGCTTCCCGGACGCGTCTATAAGAGCGATATTCCGACGCAGTTCCTGTCTAGGGAACCGCAAGCCTTAACGCATGCCCATAACCTGTTCCTGAACACTTGGCTTGAATCCGGACTGATCGGCGTCGTACTGGAAATGTCGCTCCTGATCGCGCTCGTCGTGCGATTCTGCCGGCTGCGTCATGCCACGCCCTGGATTTGCGCAGCAGGCGTAGCGCTGGTCGTCGGCATGCTTGCGAAGAACAGCACCGACGACTTCATGTGGCAGACCACCGCGCTGGCGTTCTGGAGTTTTGCGGGGCTCCTGCTGGGACGGGGCGAACGGCTCTTTGCGCCCCGACGCGAAGACGTCGAATCATCGTCGGGGGCGTAGACCCGTGCACCTCGCACTGCTTTACACCTTCTTCGCTGCCATCGCTACCGCCGCCAACATCGGCGCGCAGGACCTCACTACGCGTCTCTACACTGGCCCCTGGCACATCCTGTTAGCGGTGTTCATCGGCACGGGCGTGGGCCTTGTCGTGAAATACGTGCTCGACAAGAAATGGATCTTCCGCTTCAAGGCGGAGAACGCGCGCCATGACGCGACCATGTTCACGCTCTACGTGACGATGGGCCTCGTCACCACGGCAATCTTCTGGGGCGTGGAATTCGGCTTCAATCACATCTTCGGAACGGCCGAAGCACGCTACATCGGCGCGTGCATCGGTCTCGCGATCGGCTACGTGATCAAGTACCGACTCGACAAGCGCTACGTGTTCCGCTCGTTCTCTTAGAGACTCGCGCGCTTGAACACGAACCGCGGCACGTTCCGAATGATGAGCATGATGCCCCACCAGAACCACGGCGTATAAAGCACGTCCTTCTTCCGCTCGACCGCGCGCACGATATCCTTCGCGACCTTCTCCGGCGTCGCGACGAGCGGTCCCGGCAGCGGCAAACCCGCGGTCATCGGCGTGGCAACGAAGCCGGGCTTGACATCGACCACATGCACGCCGACCTTGAAAAGCCGCGCCCGCAAGCCTTCGAGAAACGCCTGCAACGCGGCCTTCGCGCTGCCGTACAGATAATTCGACGGCCGCCCGCGATCGCCCGCCACCGATGAAATCACGGCCAGCGTTCCATGCCGCTGCGCTTCGAGCCGATTGGCGATCGGCGTGAGCAGCGCGATCAGCGAGAGCGCATTGGTATGAAACTCGCGCACCGCGACGGCCGGATCGCGCTGACAAGCGGCCTGATCCGGCAACGTCCCCGACGCGACCAGCACAATATCGATCGAATCCATGTGCGCCGCGCAGTCGGCGAGCATCGCGGCGTGATCGTCGAGCCTGTCGATATCGAGCCGATGCGCCGCAACCGACGCGGCCCCGCGCGCGGTCAGATCGGCGGCGACCTGCTCCATGCGCTCCTGATTGCGAGCGACCAGAAAGAAGCGCGCACCTTTGACGGCCCATTCGCGCGCGCAGGCGATGGCAATGGCGGACGTGGCGCCCACGATGACGATGTTCTTCATAGGCCGGTCACTCGTTTCCAGAAGTGCGACAGCATGGCCGGATCGCGAAGCGACTCGAGTTGCTGCCATTGAGGATAGGCGGCGCGGAAATCGGCGCCCGACATGTGCGCGTCCTTGGCCGGATAGATGCGTCCGCCGGCTTCGCGCACGATCGTGTCGAGCGCGTCGAAAAGCTGCGCATTGCGCATCTCGTGCTGCGGGAAGTCGAGCGCGAGCGACGTCCCTTCCATCGGAAACGACAACAGTCCCGGCGATGCAATGTCCCCGCAGCGCTTGAGCACCGCGAGAAACGAGCCCGTGCCGCTCGATGAAATGCGATCGAGCATCGCGCGCACCGCATCGCGCGCGCTCGCCGCCGGCACGACGCACTGATATTGCTGAAACCCGGACGGCCCATACACACGGTTCCATTCGAGCAGGCTGTCGAGCGGATAGAAATAGCCGTCATAGCCCACGCGCGAAATCTCGAAGGGCTTGCGCTGCCTGCGGTAATACAGTTCGTTGAACGCGCGCAGCGTGAGGCCGTTGATGAGCGAGACGGGCGGCGTCAACGGCATGCGGCGCTTATGTCGTTCCTCGACATCGAGCGAGCCGTGGATCGCATGATCGCCCGCCATGAAGATGCCGCGCCCGAGCGCGGGCCCGCGGCTCGCGCAATCGACCCACGCGACGCAGTACTCATGCTTCGCGTCATATTCCTCCGACAAGTCGAAGAATTCGTCGAGCTTGCCGAAGCGAATGCTCGTCACGTCGATGAGACTCGTGCGGATGGGCATCAACGAAAATTCGGCCCACAGAATGAGTCCCGTGAGCCCGAGGCCGCCGATCGTCGCGCTGAACATTTCGGTGTTCGTTTCCGGCGAGCATTCGATGAACGTGCCGTCGCTGCGCGCGAGGCCGAATGCGCGCACATGCCGCCCGAATGTGCCGCGCACGTGATGATTCTTGCCGTGCACGTCGTTGGCGATGGCACCGCCGAGAGTCACGTACTTCGTGCCCGGCGTGACCGGCAGCATCCAGCCGCGCGGCACCGCGAGCGCGAGAATTTGCTCGAAGGTGATGCCGGGCTCGGCGCGCACGATGCCGCGCGTCCAGTCGGCCGAGATGATGCGATCGAGCGCGAGCGTCTGGAACACATGATTCGAACTCGCGAGACAGACATCGCCGTAGCTGCGGCCGTTGCCGAATGCGAGCGTCGTGCCGTGCGCGCGCTGCACGTGGCGCCATTGCGCCTGCGCTTCGTCGCGCCAGTGCGCGGCGTGCGCCGTCTGCGGCAGATGCGGGTAGCGGCCCCAGGAGAGCAGTTCGCTCATCGGTCAGATCGCGAGCCAGAACGCGAAGCCGCACAGGGCGACGACGAGCAGACTCATGCGATCGCGCGCCGCGAACACGATGGGATCGTCGTTCATTCTGCCGCGATGCGTGATGACCCACGTCCGGCTGAACCAGTAGAGCATCAGCGGACAGACCATCCAGATGAATTGCGGGTGCCGGTAGAGCATCCTGGTGTGCTCGTCCTGGATGTACAGCGCCAGCACGAGCACCGAGATATAGCCCGACGATGTGCCGAGCGACGACACGATGGCGAGATCGCTCGCCAGATAGCCGCGCCCGCGCGCGCTGTCGCGTCCGGCTTTCATCATCGCGTGGAGTTCGGTGTATCGCTTCACGAGGGCGAGACTCAGGAACGCGAACATCGAAAAGGCGAGCAGCCAGAACGTGAGCGGCACGTGGATCGCCGCGGCCCCGGCGACGATGCGCGTCGTGTAGAGCGCCGCGAGCACGACGACGTCGATCATCACCTGGCGCTTGAGCGCGAGCGAATAGGCGAGCGTCAGCACGTAGTAGCCAAGCAGGGCGGCGTTGAACTTCCACGAAAAGAAGGTCAGCGCGATCGAGAACGACGCGGCAAGCAGGACAGGGCAGAGCGCCATGCCCCAGGCGAGCGGCATCGTGCCGGCGGCGAGCGGGCGCTTGCGCTTCACCGGATGCTGGCGGTCGTCCTGGAGATCGAGCAGGTCGTTGAGCAGATACACGCTCGATGCGCACAACCCGAAGGCGAAGAACGCGAGCACGGCGAACCCGATCGCAGCGGGCGATTTCAGCTGGTGCCCGGCGAGCAGCGGCACGAAAACCAGCACGTTCTTCAACCACTGATGCAGGCGCAGCGATTTCGCCCAGACCTTGAGCGTCGGCTGGCGGCTCTCGAAGACCTGTTCGATGTTGTCGTGCTTCGACGCCGCCCGCACGACGCCCGCATGCGGATTGACCACGTATGCGCGATCGGCGGCGGCCCAGACGACGATGTCGTCGTGCGAATTGCCGACGTAGTCGAAACCCTTCTCGCCGTACGCTTCGACGAGCCGGTCGCGCTTGCGATGCGAAGAAAGATTGACGTGCTCGTCGGTGGCGAACACGCGATCGAAGATGCCGAGGTGCTCCGCGATCCGCTGCGCAAACGTCTCATGACTCGCCGTGGCGAGCGCGATCGTGCGGCCCGCGGCGCGCATCTCGCGCAGCCAGTTCACGACTTGCGTGTTGTACGGCAGGGTCGTGACGTCGATGCTCACGTGCTCGGCAAGCCGCGACTTCAGTCCGGGCTTGCCGCCGCTCGAGAGCCATTGCAGCGGCTTGTAGAACTTTTGCGGAAACGATCTCAGAAAGGCGAATCCGCTCTCGACGAGAATGTCGGAGTGGATCAGCGTACCGTCGAGATCCACGACAATGGGCTTGTTCATACAATTCGCGTCGGGTGATCGGTTAAGCCCACAGCGCGTCCGGTCCCAACCAGGGAAGGGCGAATCGGGCGCGACAGAATCCTCCGCTTGCTGGCGCAATCTAGCACAATCTGTAACAAGAACGGTTCGTCGCACCGCGCTGTGCGCCACCTCGCGCGGTTGCCGAAAACATCTACATTGAGGACAATCTGACGTCTTCCACTCGTCGATGCGGTCCGTTTTCCTTTCGTGGCGCGGACACCCCCCTTGTCCGATGAACGCGAACGCCCCGCAGAACCGATCGGCGCCTCAGTCCGATCCCGCCATCACCCTCAGCATTTCCATCGTCGTCTACCGGCCGGATGCCGCGCTGCTCGCGCGCACCGTCGAAACGCTCGAAACCGCGCTCGCGCAGTTGCACGACGTCGCCGGGCGCCCGTGCCTGTATCTGATCGACAACGGTGATCCCGGCGAACTCGCCGACCTGCCGACGCCCTCGGACGCCGAATTCGACACCGTGGTGCTGAAAGGGCACGGCAACGTCGGCTACGGGCGCGGACACAATCTCGCGATCGCGCGCGCGGACAGCCGCTATCACCTGATCCTGAATCCGGATGTCGAGCTCAACGCGGACGGCCTGCGCCGCGCGCTCGCGTTTTTGCGCGACTCGCCGGAAACGGGGCTGCTCGCGCCGTGGATCGGCGGAGACGACGGCCGTCAGCAGTTTCTCTGCCGCCGCTATCCGACGGTGCTCGATCTCTTCGTGCGCGGCTTTCTGCCCTCCGCGCTGCGCAAACCGTTCGCGCGGCGCCTCGCGCGCTACGAGATGCGCGACGTCATCGGCGAGAACAACATTGTGTGGGACCCGCCGATCGTGAGCGGCTGTTTCATGCTCTTCAGAAGCGACGTGCTCAAGTCGCTCGGCGGCTTCGATCCGCGCTATTTCCTGTATTTCGAAGACTACGATCTGAGCCTGCGCACGCGCCGGGTCGCGCGCATCGCGTATGTGCCGTCGGTGCGCATCCTGCATCACGGCGGCGGCGCGGCGAAGAAGGGCTCGGTGCATATCAAGCTCTTCGTCACGTCGGCGTACCGGTTCTTCAACCGCTTCGGCTGGAGATGGCTATGAGCGAAACCGGCCGATGCATCGCGATCACCGGCGCCAACGGCTTCGTCGGCCGCGCGGTGAGCCGGGCGCTGCTCGCGCGCAGCATCGGCGCGACCGGGCTCGTGCGGCATGACGCGCAGTGCGAACCGGGCGTCGATGTACGGCATATGGACGGCCTCGACTCGATCGCGCCCGACGCATTTGCAGGCTGCGACGCGGTGATCCATCTCGCCGCGCGCGTCCATGTGATGACCGACGCCGCCGCGCAAAAGACCTCCGAGGCGCTGCTGAACGCGTACCGCGCGATCAACGTCGACGGCACGCTCGCCGCCGCCGCAGCCGCGCGCCGCGCCGGCGTCACGCGCTTCGTCCTGATGAGCAGCATCAAGGCGCTCGGCGAAAGCGACCCGGGCCGCCCGTTCACCGAAGACGACGCGCGCAATCCGCCCGATGCCTACGGCGTCTCGAAAGCCGAAGCCGAAGTGAAACTGCTCGAATTCGGCAGCCGCACGGGGCTCGAGATCGCGATCGTGCGGCCGCCCCTCGTCTACGGTCCCGGCGTGCGCGCCAATTTTCTGGCGATGATGCGCGCCATCGCGCGCGGCATTCCGTTGCCGCTCGGTGCAATCGATGCGCGTCGCAGTCTCGTCTCCGTCGACAATCTGGCGAGCGCGACGATCGAATGCGCGCTCAATCCCGCCGCCGCGGGACGCCTGTTCCATGTCACCGACGGCTACGATCCGAGCGTCGCCGAACTCGCGCGCAAGCTCGGCGCGCATCTCGGCAGGCCCGCGCGGCTCGTGCCGGTTCCGGCCGGACTGCTGCGCGGCCTCGCTCGCGTTGCCGGAAAGACCGCGCAGATCGACCGGCTGACTGGCAGCCTGCGGGTCGATTCGCACCGTATCCGCGACGCGCTCGGCTGGCAGGCGCCGCAATCTCTCGATGAAGGTCTGGCCGCCACGGCCGCGTGGTTTCGCTCGACGCGCGGGCAATGAACGCTTCGCGCCGGTCGAAACCGCCGGTCGCGAACGTTAAAATACGCGCTGCTTCCACACCGGCATTGCAAGATTCCTGACAGCTTCAGTCAGCGCGATTTTTCCTTGTTCGTCAGATATTTAAACTAAATGCGGCGAGCGTTCGCGTATGCTTTCGGGTTTTTCCCGAGCGAAGAACTGCCGGGACGACCAGGCCTCGTTTTCGACAACTCATAACATTGCATGCTGCATTCGTATTTTGAAGCTTCGCCGCTGCTGGCCGCGGTGTCCGTTGCGGTACTGGCGCTCGCCGCGTGCGTGCTGATTCTCCGTACGCTCATCCACACCGGCCTCGCGTGGCGTCTCGCCACCGATATTCCAAACGAACGCTCGCTGCACGAACGGCCCACGCCGCGCGTCGGCGGATGGGGCATCGTGCCGGTCGCGGTGATCGCACTTCTGGTCGCGGCACCGTCGATGTGGCTCGTCGCAGCGTGCGCCGTCTTCCTCGCTGCCGTATCGCAAATCGATGATCGCCGCGGCCTGCCCGCGCGCGTGCGCTTCGCGGCGCATATCGTCGCGGTGGCGCTCGTCATCGTCGTGCATCCGGCGGACGTGCCGTGGTGGGCGCTCGCGCTGGTCGGCTTTCTGATGCTGTGGCTCGTCAATCTGTACAACTTCATGGACGGTTCGGACGGGCTCGCCGGCGGCATGGCGCTATTCGGCTTCGGCGGTTACGCGCTCGCGGCACTCGCCGGACCCGCGCCGCAAGCCGATCTCGGCCTCGCGAGCCTGGCCATCGCGGGCGCGGCGGCCGGATTTCTGACCCTCAATTTCCATCCGGCCCGGATTTTTCTCGGCGATGCCGGGTCTATTCCCTTGGGGTTTCTCGCGGGCGCGCTCGGCTATTGGGGCTGGCAACGGGGCGCGTGGCCGGTCTGGTTTCCGGCGCTCGTGTTTTCGCCTTTCATCGCGGATGCCACGGTCACCTTGTTGCGCCGCCTCGCGCGCGGCGAAAAATTCTGGCAGGCCCACCGCGAGCATTACTATCAGCGCATGGTGCGCCTTGGAATGGGGCACGCGCGCACCGCGCTCACGTGGTATCTGTTCATGCTGGCGGGCATAATGCTCGCGAATGGGGCGCTGCGGTTTTCTCTCGCGGGGCAGTGGGCGGCAGTTGCGGGCTGGGCAGTCGTGGTTGTGGCAGCGGGCGCGGTGGTCGACGCGCGTTGGCGGCGTCATGCGACGCGCCATTCCGACCAATCTTGAGGGTCCATGCTGATGAATCGAATAAAAGCTACATGGCTATCGGCGGGCGCGTTCGGCTTCGATCTCGTGGCCGTCGTCGGATCCTGGCTCATCGCTTATCTGCTGCGCTTCAACGGCGCCGTGCCGCATGACTTCCGTCATGGCGCGCTCGCGGCGCTCATCTGGGTCGTACCGGTCTACGCCGTCGTCTTCCGCGTCTTCGGGCTGTATCGCGGCATGTGGGTGTTCGCGAGCCTGCCCGACCTCATGCGCATTTCGAAATCCATCGTCGTGGGCGCGCTCATCGTGATGGTGGGCGCCGTGATGTCGCAGCCAACGCCGATCATTCCCCGCTCGGTGCTCATCGTTTCTCCGCTCCTGCTCTTCCTGGCGATGGGCGGCGCGCGCGCACTCTATCGCGCGAGCAAGGAGTTCTACCTGTACGGCGGCCTCGTCGGACAGGGCAAGCCGGTGATCGTGCTCGGCGCGGGCACGGCGGGCGCGATGCTCGTGCGCGAGCTGGCGCGTTCGAGCGAATGGCGCCTCGTCGGCCTGCTCGACGACGATCCCGGCAAGCAGGGCCGCGAAGTGCTCGGACACAAGGTGCTCGGCTCGTTCGGCGATCTGTCGCGCGTTGCCGAACAGTTGAAGGTCGACTACGTGATCATCGCGATTCCGTCGGCGTCGGTCGAGGAGCAGCGGCGCGTTGCCACGTTGTGCGTGCGCGCCGGCGTGAAGGTGATGGTGCTGCCCGCGCTCACGCCGCTCACGCAAGGCCAGAATTTCCTGTCGCGCGTGCGGCAGATCGACTTGGAAGACCTGCTCGGCCGCGAGCCGGTGAAGATCGACATGCCGCACGTCGAGCAACTGCTGCACGGGCGCGTCGTGATGGTGACGGGCGCGGGCGGCTCGATCGGCTCGGAACTGTGCCGTCAGATTCTGCGTTTCTCGCCGGCGCAACTGGTCGCCTACGACCTTTCCGAGTACGCGATGTATCGCCTGATCGAGGAACTGCACGAGCGGTTTCCGGAGTGCTCGGTGATTCCGGTCGTCGGCGATGCGAAGGACTCGCTGCTGCTCGATCAGACGATGGGACGCTTCACGCCGCACATCGTCTTCCATGCAGCCGCCTACAAGCACGTCCCGCTGATGGAAGAGCAGAACGCATGGCAGGCGGTGCGAAACAACGTGCTCGGCACGCTGCGCGTCGCGCGCGCGGCGATACGCCACGACGTGCGCCATTTCGTCCTGATTTCCACGGACAAGGCGGTCAACCCGACCAACGTGATGGGCGCCTCCAAGCGTCTCGCCGAAATGTCGTGCCAGGCGTTGCAGCAATCCGCGCCGCACACGCAGTTCGAGACGGTGCGCTTCGGCAACGTGCTCGGCAGCGCGGGCAGCGTGATCCCGAAGTTCCAGCAGCAGATTTCGAAAGGCGGGCCGGTGACCGTCACGCATCCGGAAATCACGCGCTTCTTCATGACGATTCCGGAAGCCGCGCAGCTCGTGTTGCAGGCGTCGAGCATGGGGCGCGGCGGCGAAATTTTTATCCTCGACATGGGCCAGCCCGTGAAGATCGTCGATCTCGCGCGCGACCTGATTCGTCTCTACGGCTTTTCGGAAGAGCAGATCCGCATCGTCTTCACGGGCCTGCGCCCCGGCGAGAAGCTCTACGAGGAACTGCTCGCCGACGACGAAACCACCACGCGCACGCCGCATCCGAAACTGCGCATCGCGCAGGCGCGGGGCGTGCCGAACGATTTCATCGACGAGTTGCTGCCCTGGCTCATGCAGCATCGCGTGCTTTCCGACGAAGAAGTGCGCCGCGACCTGCGCCGCTGGGTGCCGGAATATCAGACGGCGACGCTGCCCGTCCTGCAGAGCGTCGCGGCCGTGCAGACGGCGCACGAGCGCGGCGCGGCGGGCTGACGCGGACGGTCGACGCATGACGACGCTCGACGATGTTCATGCGCTGACCCACGCGGGCTCGCTGTTGTCGCCGGGCGGCGAGATCGTCGCACCGTACGATCTCGAAGTCGCGCACGCCGATGCCTCCGGTTTTTCCGCCTTGCCCGCCGATATCCTGAACGCGGGCCGCGCCCCCTTCGACGCTGACTACGCGCAAGCGAGCCGCGTGCATCTCGTCAACGCGTTCGGCGTCACGCTCGGCGATTCGATCATCGGGCTTTCGGCGCTATCGGCGGTGAAACGCCTTCATCCGCATCTTCGGTTCACGATCTATCGACCGGCCCGCGCGCCACGCCACGTGCAGCGTCTCTACGCGCTCGTCGCGCCGCGCCTTGCCGATCTGATCGATTTACCCGTGCCGCTCGCGAGCCTGCCTGCCGATGAACCGAAGATCGACATCGGCAATCAGCTTTTCTGGCCGCGTTTCGCTTCGATGCCGATGATCGACTTCTTCCTCTGGGCGATGGGCGTCGCGCCCGACAGCATCGCCGCCGGCGACAAGCGCAATCGATGGCTCGCCGATGTGCCGCTCGCCGCCATCGAGAGCGCGCCCTACGCGCTGTTCTGCCCGGACGCGAGCACGCCGGTGCGCAGCATTCCCGCGTCGATGCGCGCGCGTATCGTCGCGCGCCTCGCGGACGAAACCGGCATGCCGGTGCTCGGCTTCGGCGCGGTGGATCATCCGCGCTATCGCGACATTGCGTCGCTTTGCATCGATACGGACGATTTTCTCGCGTGGGTCGGGCATGCGCGCTATCTGGTCACGGCGGACACGGCGGCGCTGCATATCGCGGCCGGCTTCGACGTTCCGACGACCGCCTTCTTCACGACGATTCCCGCCTTCATGCGCGCGCGCGATTACACGAACTGCGTCGCGGTCGAATTCGCGTTGCCGCATCTGCAAGGCATTCATGCGAGCGCGCGGCCCGCGGACCTGGACGCTATCGAACGCGCGTATCGCGACTACGACTGGCGCGCGATGCCTTTTGCGCGCGAGGCATCGCTCAGCCCGGCGAGCCGTTGACCTGAAACGACGGCAGCCGCCCATACAGCTGCGCAACCCAGTCGATGAACACGCGCACGCGGCGCGGCTGATGCCGATTGGCCGCATACAGCACCGACACCACACGCGGATACGACGGATACGCGCTCAGCACTTCCCTGAGCGCGCCGCTTCTGATGAGCGGATCGAGCGTATAGCTCGAACTCTGAATCAGGCCGAGTCCCGTCACGCCCGCTGCGATATACGAATCGCCGTCGTTCACGGCAATCTTGTGCTTCATCGGGACGATGCGCGTTTCGCCATCGACGACGAATTCCCAATTGCGCACGCGCCCCGAGTTGTTGAGCACATAGCCGACGGCGAGGTGCTGGTCGAGGTCGTCGAGCGACGCCGGCTCGCCGTGCTTCTCGATATATCCCGGCGACGCGCACGTGATCTGCTTATAAGCGCCGATGCGTTTCGCGACGAGCCCGACGTCGCCGACCGCGCCCACGCGCACGACGCAATCGACCGCTTCCTCGACGAGATCCACTTGCCGGTCCGTGAGCAGCAATTCGACGCCGATATCCGGATACGCCGCGAAAAAATCCGGCAGCGCGGGAATGATCGTGTTCTTCGCCATCACCTGCGGCAGGCTCACTTTGACGTTGCCCTTGGGACTGAGCTTCGAATGCGAGAGCGACGCTTCCATGTCGTCCACTTCGCCCAGCACGCGCACGCAGCGCTCGTAATAGGCTTCGCCGTCCTCGGTGATGCTGATGCTGCGCGTCGTGCGATTGATGAGGCGTGCGCCGAGATGCGCTTCGAGTGCCTGAAGCGTGCGTGAGACGCTCGCGGGAGGCAGGCGCAGGGCGTCGGCGGCTTTCGAGAAACTGCCCGCCTCGACGACCCGCGCGAAGACTTTCATTGCGAGAAAGCGGTCCATGCTCGGGTTCCGGAAACGTGAACGCGCGCCTCTTGGGGGCGCGCGCGAAAGAAGAGCGTGACTTTTAAAGCGACGATCATACTTGGGATCGCCTCTGCGCGCGCCTTCACCGGGCGGGTGGTGAATCTAAAGCCCGGAGCCCTGACAAAGCCACCACGAGTAGTGTTCGATCATCCGCTGAAACGGCGCGTGATGGCCGTAAGCGATCGACGATACGGCAAGCAGTCCGCAACCCGCGACGAGCGCGCGCGGCATCTTGCGCGGCCGGTCGAAAACGCGCATGAGGAAGAGGGCGGCGATGACCGCGCCGAGCACCCAGCCCGCGACGACTTCCGCGGGCGTATGCGCGTCCTGCATGACGCGGCTCGCGCCGATCGCCGCTGCGAGCGCAAGGCCGCCCGCCGCGCCCAGCCGATGCCAGCCGCCGCCTAAGCCGCTGAACAGCAGTCCGCCCGCGACCGTATAGATCGATGCGGCGAGCATCGTATGACCGCTGATCATGCGCAACTGGATGGCGGCGATTTCGAGGCCGCACCCGGCATACAGCATCTTCGAGAGACCGACGAGCCCCATGCCGATCGCGAGCAGGATCGCCCAGCGCAACGCGAGACGCGCGTCCACGGTGCGCAGCCACAGCGCGCAGACGAGCGCGAGCGGAAGCATGAAGGCTGCATCGCCCAGATTCGAAAGCGTCCAGAGTACCTGTGATTCCATGCGTATCCGTTATGGGCAGGCTCGCGGGCTCGACCGACGCCGTTATGAAGTGTCGCCCAGCTTTCGGCGGCCGGCCATGCGGTATTCGGTCGGCGAAATCGACAGTCGCTTGCGGAAGATCTTGGCGAGGCCATCGCCGCTGCCCGCGCCGCAGCGCCGTGCGATCTTGTCGATCGGCAAGTCGGTCGCGGCGAGCAACATGCAGCTCGCATCGAGCCGGGCACGCAGCAGGTATTCCGATGGCGTGAGCCCGATCTGCGCCTTGAAGCGGCGCAGGAAATTGCGCTCGCTCATCGCGGCGACGCGTGCGGCGTCGGCGATCGAGATCGGTCGCACGTAATTCTCGCGAATCCAGCGCGCGGCCGCGTCGATTTTCTGGCGTACGCCGCCGGCTTCGGTATCGTCGAGCACCGTGGCGAGCTTTTGCCATGCGCCGGGAATCGAGCGCTCCGAGACTTCACGCGCGAGCGCGGCGCCGTGATCGCGCTTGATGATCGACAGCGCCGCTGCGATCGGCCCTTTCGGATCGTCGAGCGTGAGCGTCTGCTCGGCGATGAAAAGCGGGTTCGACAACATGGATGGCCGCGCGCTGCGCTCCGGCCCTCCGGTGAAATCGAGCGAGCGGTTCTGCACGCTGAGATTGGCCGCGGCGAGAATGTGCGCGCCCTCGCCGATCGCCTTGATGAACGGGATCTTCGGCGCCACGCGGCCGAGCCGCTTTCTCAGCACGGCGTCGTTTCGCGCATGGCGCGCACCCACGCCGCCCGCGATGAAAAGCGCGTCGCACTCGTTCATCCAGCGCGTTTCGAGCCCTTCTGTCCAGATGCGCATCGAGCAACTGCTCGCCACGCTGCCGCCTTCGCTCGATACGAAGCGCAGCGAATAGTTCGGCGCTTCGGCGCGCTCGCCGGCTTCGGCGGGCATGCGAACCTGATTCGCGACCGAGAAGACCTCGGAGATCGAACTGACTTCGACGAGCGAAAAATCCTCGAAGATCAGAATGCCGATCCGTTTTGCCGCGCTGGCCATATCGGCGGGCGGCGTGTCGGGCGCGACGGCGCGCACGACCTGAAGCCTGCCCGTACCATTGGCGTACACCATCGACTTCTCCCCTGTGCGGACCGGGCCGGCGTTGTCACGCCTTGTGCGGGTCCGGTCCATGAAGGAACGTAAGTAGCGGGAAAGTGAGCTTACATGGGTCGCACTATACGCGGCGCCCAACAGTCGCCGCGCCCCAAGTCCGAAATTGACGAACTGTTGGCAGATGATCTCGGTACGCGGGGAATAGGCTCACATCCATCCAGTCGTGTGACGGAATCGGGCGATGTGTCTTCGACGAGAAGTGACGCGACCGGATCGAAATTTCTTGGCGGAAAGGGTGGGCGGCGCGCAGCAATGCGCGCCGTTTGTCCTTCGGCGCGTGCTTTGCCGGCTCAGCGGAAATAAGCCTTGGTGTACTCGTGCACGTCGTCGCGCGCGAGTATCTCGTCGGGCATGAGCCATCGATAGTCGCTGTGCTGGTCGAAGCGGCCGATGGGTACTTTGCCGCTCAGGGTCATCGAATACGCGAGCACGATGTAATGCGTACCGATATCCTCGGCGCCCGCGAAGTTGTCGTCGTACAGATGCTCGTACACGCCGAAGAAACGCGCGGCCGATCGCTGCGCGCTCGCGACGCCGAGCTCGTTGTGGACGATGCGCTTGAACGCGGCGTCGAGCGATTCGTTCTTGGTGATGCGCCCGCCCGGCACGAACCACGTGCCTTGCGCAGGCCGGTTGCGCCGATGTCCGAGGAGAATGCGCCGGTTGCCGTCGGTGACGATCAGATCGATCGCCACGAGCGGCGTGAGCCGCACCACCGTCAGGAAGTCCGCGTTGCTCAGCATCGTTGCTCCGTGTTTGCGATCGTCGTGCGCGAGGCAAGCGCCGGTGAAAGTGCACGCCCGGCACAGCGCAAACGATGATGCCTGCGCCATCGCATGACCGTGCGTACGCGCACGCGCCGACGTGCTTCGTCCGAAAGACGCGACGGGGGCGTCGGCGTGTAGCGACGGTGCACATCTTCGGATCGATTCTCATGAGTGAAACAAGCAAGGCTGACGAATTCGGTCGTCACAGGCCCGTGCACGGACGGCAAACTTGACCGATCCTCACGCGCTCGCCGCGCGCAAAAATCCCGCCGCGCGATTTGCGAACGTGCGCGCGAATTGAGCGGCACCCGCGCGAAGCGTGCAAGGGTTTGATTGGACGATTCAAAAATCGTGTCGCCGCGTGCGCCGCCGCAAAACACCATCGGACGCCGTAGCGGAGAGCGCCCCGTGTCCCGCGCCCATGCAGCTTCGGCGCTGCGATCCGCTTATTGCGGCGCAACATCCAACCTCATATGAAAATACCGCATTACGCCATTCAATAAAACCCAGTTGTTTAATTGAAAATGGCTCGATTGCCAGCCTTCCGATTAATGGTTAATCCGTGGTAGTTAATAGACGATCAAATCCTACTTTTAAACCGGCGTGTCAAATGCCTATTACATCCGGTTCCGAAATGTAACGGCAAAATCCAAAATTTTCCGATTCCCCGCAGTACGAACGTCCGCTTTTTCGCCATTCGATGTTTCAAAATTGAATCAATTTATTTGATCTGACATGTCGTCTGGCTTGCCGCCAAACCGCGCAGAGCCGCCGCCCGTGGCATGGGGGCCGCGCACCTGTCCGATCTGGCGGCGCGTCAACCGGATTCCACTAGGCTGCCGTCAGCGTTTGTATGACGGATGAATTGTGATAATCACCGCCTTGAAAACGGCGTTCCAGAATTTGGGGAGGGATTTCAATGTGCGCTCACCCTCACATCGGAACAGATTCTGTGGTTTAAGCGCGAAAATCTAGAGCACAAAAAAGATTGTCTGCTTATTATTCAAGCCAGCGGATCGATTCCGCCAACACTTCGTTCCAATCGGTCACGGCAACCCGGCGAAGTTCGGGAAAGTCCATTGATGCGCCGCAATGGCCGAGAAACTCTTCCGCGCCTTCCAGGATGCAAAGCTGCAGAGGATGACCATGCCTTACGCCACTCTAGAACCCGCCGTCATGGGTTGGACGCCTCCCGCGACGAAAACGTCGCAGACCGAGGTCCGCCAGATCGCGATCCTGCTGTTCGACGGTTTTTCCCTGCTCGGCGCGGGGATCGTCGCGGAGGTCTTCCACATGGCGAACGAGTTCGCGTCGGTGAAGTCCCGGCCGGACTGCAGCTATGACGTGCGGTTCCTGTCTGTCGAGGGCGGCAACGTGGCGTGCTCGTCGTCGGTGCGCGTGTGGACGGACGGCCTGGACGCGCGTCATTACGGCGGCTTCGATGCGCTCTTCGTCGCGGGCGGCCGCGGCGCCGACGACGCCGCGAAGGACGATCGCATCATCGAATGGCTGCGCCGCGTGCAGTCCAAGACGACGGTCGTGCGCCCCATTTCCGAGGGCCGCAAGGTGCTCGACGCGGCGGGCATCGGCCAGGCGCAGGACGCGCAGGCGCGCTTGGGCAACGCCATGCATCTCGTGCGCGACGAGCAGCAGGGCGACGCGGGCGACCGCTACGAATCCATGAAGGGCGCGCTCCTGATCGTGAAGCGCGACCTGGGCATCGACGTGTCACGCAGCGTCGCCGAGCGCCTGATGCCCGGCTCCGCCGCGAAGCTCGTGTCGATTCTCGGCGACAGCGGCGCGGCGTCCGCGGGCGACAAGATCCGAGCGGCGGCGCGCTGGCTGCAGGACAACTGCGAACGGCCGATTTCGGTCGTCGATGCGGCGCAGGTGGCCGCGATGAGCGAGCGCAACTTTTTGCGCCGCTTCAAGATCGAGATGGGCATCACGCCATCCGATTATTTGCTGCAGGCGCGCCTCGCCGTGACCTGCGCGCTTCTGACGGATTCGGAACTGCCGGTCGACAAGATCGCGCGCAGAAGCGGCATGGGCAACGGCGACAGGCTCGCGAAGATTTTCCGCAAGCGTCTTCTGATCTCTCCGACGGAATACCGGATGCAGAGCAGGCGCGAGGCGAACGGCTGACCCGCGCGAAGTGTGACGTGGGCCGCGCTGACGCCGACTATGGCGTAAAGCGTCGGATGTTTGGCCGGACCCGATCGGTCCGGCACTTAATCATTTCCCGGACGGCATTGCCGTTCGAACGAATTTGCAGGCAGGAGAGTCCTCTATGACGAATGAAGCACGCACGAAGGGTGAGGTGGAGCAGGGAGCAGCGGGTGTCGAGGCGAGCCTGGCCGGACTGGCCGGGCCGTGCCGCCGCCTCGTTCCTGTGATCCTCGCCGGCGGCTCGGGCACGCGCCTGTGGCCGATGTCGCGTGAACAGTTCCCGAAGCAGCTGATCGGCGTCATCGGTCACGACTCGTTGTTGCAGGCCACGGTTTCGCGGCTGAAAGGCTTTGCGGGCGACTTCAGGGTGGATGGCGAGCCGATCATCGTGTGCGGCGAGGAGCATCGTTTCACGACGGAAGAGCAGACGCGCGAAAGCGGCGTCGACGCACGCATCATCGTCGAGCCGGCGCGCCGCGACACCGCGCCCGCGCTCACGCTCGCGGCGCTCGCCGCGGTGAAGGACGGCGAGGACGCGATCATGGTCGCGATGCCGGCCGATCACTCGATCGCCGACATTCCCGCGCTGCATCGCGCGATCGCGATCGCGGCGGAGCATGCGGAGCGCGGCGTGATCGCGACGCTCGGCATTCCGCCGACGCGCCCCGACACCGGCTTCGGCTACATCCGTCTGGGCGACGCGCTCGACGATGGCGCGCACGAGATCGATCGCTTCGTCGAGAAGCCCGCGGCCGAGCTCGCCGCCCAATATGTCGCGGCGGGCACGTACTGGTGGAACAGCGGCATCTTCATCGTGCGCGCGAGCGTGTGGCTCGCGGCACTCGGGAAGCTCAACGCCGATATGTACGCGGCTTGCTCGGCCGCCGCGAAGGAAGGCGAGGACGACGGCAAGTTCTTCCGTCCGCAGGCCGCGCAATTCGGCCGCGCGCCGTCCGACTCGATCGACTATGCCGTGATGGAACACATCGGTACGCCGACGAAGCCGTGCGACGGCATCGTCGTGCCGCTCGTCGCGGGCTGGTCGGATCTCGGCTCGTGGGACGCCGTGTGGGACGCGATGGACAAGGACGAGTCCGGCAACGTCGCGAGCGGTCGTGTCGTGTTCGAAGGCGCGACATCGAGCTATGCGCGCTCCGAAGGCGGACGGCTCGTCGCGTGTGTCGGCACGACCAACGTGATCGTCGTCGAGACGGACGACGCCGTGCTCGTCGCGGACCGTTCGCGCGTGCAGGACATCAAGGGGCTCGTTGCGCGCATCCGCGAGCAGCATGCGCCCGAAGCGGACACGCATCGCAAGGTGCGCCGTCCGTGGGGCTTCTACGATTCGATCGAGCACGGCGAGCGCTTTCAGGTGAAGCGCATCGTGGTGTCGCCGGGTTCGAAGCTGTCGTTGCAGATGCATCACCATCGCGCGGAGCACTGGATCGTCGTGTGCGGCACGGCGCTCGTGACGCGCGGTGAAGAGCAGTTCTTGCTGAGCGAGAACGAATCGACGTTCATTCCGCTCGGTGTGCGGCATCGTCTGGAGAACCCGGGCAAGGTGCCGCTCGAGATCATCGAGGTGCAGTCGGGGAGCTATCTCGGCGAAGACGACATCGTGCGCTTCGACGACACCTACGGGCGCCATTGAGCGCTCGGCGGGCGATGGCATGACGGGTTGATGCGACCGACTTCTTTGCAACGGCTTTCATTCGACAAAGACGGGCGCGACGCGAGGAGGAGACTGAAGAGGGCGGTTAAGGGCTGATTGCGTTCGGGGAAAACAACATGCGCGATTTACAGGGATTGCTCGCGCGCCTGTTCGACGTCGTGATGATCGTCGGCGGCGCGGCAGTGGCGTCGCAAATCAGGTTCGAGTACATCGAGGCTCACACCTATTCGGTGGCGTTCGTCGCATTCGCGGCGGCGTTCTCGCTCGCGCTCTTTCCTGGTTTCGGCGTCTACCAGTCGTGGCGCGGCCGCAGCAAGCTTCAGCTCGCGTGCCAGGTCTCGCTCGGCTGGCTCGTCGTGCAGGGCTGCGCGCTCGCGCTCATGTTCTCCCTGCATCGACTCGACTACGTGTCGCGCCTCTGGTTCGCCTACTGGACCGCGATGTCCGGCGGCCTCATGATCGCCGGGCGTCTCATCACGCACGCGATCCTCGCGCACATGCGCCACGCCGGCCTGAACCTTCAACAGGTGGCGATCGTCGGTTGCGGCAGGCATTGCGATTCGATCCTGCGCAAGATCGAGCGCTCGCCGGACGCGGGCTTTCGCATGCGCGCCGCGTTCAATGCGGCGCCGGCCAAGGCACGGCTCAACACGCGCCTGCCGGTGTACGACGACTTCGACGAATTCGTCAACTTCGTGCGCACGCAGAACGTGCACGAGGTGTGGCTCGCGCTGCCGCTTTCCGAAGAGCGCACGATCCTGCGCTTCGTGAACGAATTCCGCGACGATCTGCTCAATGTGCGCTTCATTCCGGATGTGCGCAGCCTTGCGCTCTTCGAAAGCGGCGTGACCGATCTCCTCGGCGAGCCCGCGATCAATCTGGTCGCGTCGCCGCTGTCGGCGTCCGCGCAGTTGCAGAAGGAACTCTTCGACCGCGCGTTCGCGCTCGGCGCGATCATCGCCGTTTCGCCGGCGCTGATCTGCATCGCGCTCGCGATCAAGCTGACTTCGCGCGGGCCCGTGCTTTTCCGGCAACGCCGCAAGGGCGCGGATGGCCGCGTCTTCACCATCTACAAGTTCCGTTCGATGCGCATGCACACGGAACAGGCCGGGGTGCTCCGCCAGGCCACGCGCGGCGATCCGCGCGTGACCCGTGTCGGGGCATTCCTGCGCCGCACCAGCCTCGATGAGCTACCGCAGTTCTTCAACGTTCTGCGTGGCGACATGTCGGTCGTGGGCCCGCGTCCACACGCGCTTGAACATGACGACCTGTATCAGAAGGTCGTATCGGGGTACATCCATCGTTACCGGATCAAGCCAGGCATCACCGGCTGGGCCCAGGTCAACGGTTTTCGTGGAGAAACGGATCGGATCGAAAAGATGGAAGGACGCGTCGCTCACGATTTGTACTACCTGGGTAACTGGTCGTTCGGACTCGATATGAGAATCATTGCCGCAACGATCTTCAAGGGACTACGCCACACCAACGCTTACTGATGCAGGGGACGACCATTATGCACAATCAACAACAACCGGGCACCACCTCCATGGCCGCCAACACCAACGTGTCGCGTATCTTCCGCCTCACGAGCCTGGCTGCGGCAGCTTCCATCTCCGTGATCCTGACGGGTTGCGGGCTCGCGCCGGGCATGCACATGGAAAAGCCGGCCGCGCTCGTCGAGACGTCGAACGATCAAGGTGATCCGGCCACCACGACCAACATTCCGATCACGACGATCGACGCCGCGCTCGTGAAGAAGATGCGCACCGCGCAGCCTTCGGCCGCGACCGATCCGAACGCTTCGCTCTACGGCAAGCCGGCGCCGTACAAGCTGGGCGTCGGCGACGTGCTGCAGATCACGGTGTGGGATCACCCCGAGCTCGTCGCGGCACTCGGCCAGCCTGCGCAGCAGACGCGCACCTCGGATGCGGCACCCGGCTTCGTCGTCGATGCGGACGGCAATCTGCAGTTCCCGTACGTGACCCGTCCGCTGCATGTCGCGGGCAAGACCGAGACGCAGGTTCAGCGCGAGCTGTACTCGGAGCTCTCGAAGGTGTTCGTGAAACCGCAGGTGACGGTGCGCGTCGCGTCGTTCCGCGCGTCGCAGGTGTATATCGACGGCGACGTGCGCACGCCGGGCGCGCAGCAGATCAACGACATTCCGATGACGCTCACCGAGGCGATCGGGCGCGCGGGCGGCTTTGCGACGACGGCGGACCAGAGCCGCGTCACGCTGATCCGCGACGGCGTCACGTACAACATCAACATGGCCGGCATGACGGCGAAGGGCCGCAGCCCGTCGGACATCATGCTCAGGCCGGGCGATGCGCTGCGTGTCGATTCGCGCGACGAAAACGGCGTCTACGTGATGGGCGAAGTGACCAAGCCCGCCACCGTCATCCCGATGCGCAACGGCAAGCTCACGCTTTCGGACGCGATCTCGCAGGCGGGCAGCTTCAATCCGGAAACGTCGGACCCGCGCGAGCTTTACGTGATCCGCAACGGCCAGACGGACAACCCGGAGGTCTACAAGCTCGATGCGCGTTCGCCGGTATCGATGCTGCTCGCGAACAACTTCGAACTGCAGCCGCATGACGTCGTGTACGTGGACAACAACGGGCTCGTCCGCTTCTCGCGCGTGCTGAACCTGCTCTTGCCGGCGATCAACGCGGGTCTGACGGCGGCCGTGCTGACGAAGTAAGTGGATTGACCGCAGGCGTTTGACCGGCGCGCGCGGGGGCGCGCCGGAGCATCATTGTTCGACTCAAAAAATACAAGCGAGCGAGATCATGGCGATGAACTTTGATACGCGGTATACGGACGTATCGACAGCCGACGAGTTGCGGCTGTCCGATTATCTGGCCGCGGTGATGCGCAACTGGAAGCTCGTGACGTTCGTCATGCTCGCCGTGGTCGCGCTCGGAACCGCCTACGCCTACCTCGCGCCGCCGACCTACAAGGCGGACGCGATGATCCAGGTCGACGAGGCCAGCGGCAACAAGCCGAGCGCCAGCGCCAATGCGGCGCAGGCCGTCGTGCCGCAGCTCACCGATACGAAATCCATCACCGCCGCGCAGATCGAGTTGTTGCGCTCGCGCCTCTTCATCGACGACACGGTGCGGCGCATGCATCTCGACATCAGCGCGTCGCCGCGTTCGTTTCCGGTCGTCGGCAAGCTCGTCGGCAACGTATTCTCGATGCTGAACAAGCCGGTTCCATCGGGATATCTGTCGCGCTTTGCATGGGGCGACGAAGAGATCGACGTGCCGCGCTTCGACACGCCGAAGACGCTCTACGACAGAAAGTTCACGCTCGTCGCCGGTGAACGCGGCGCATACGTGTTGCAGGACCCGGACGGCCTGGGAATTCTCACCGGCCATGTCGGCCAGGAAGCCTCCGGCATGACGCCGCAAGGCCCCATCACGCTCAAGGTCGACAAGCTCACGAGCAAGCCCGGCGTGCAGTTCGACTTGCAGCGCTTCTCGACGCTCACGACCATCGACCGTCTGCAAAAGCGTCTCACCGTGGCGGAGACCGCATTGCAATCGGGCATCATCGGCGTGTCTCTGGAAGGTAGTAATCCGAAGGAAATCGCCGCGATCGTCAATAACATCGCGAACCGCTATGTGGAGCAGGATACGCAGAAGCGCTCGGCCGAAGCCGAGCACACGCTCGCGTTTCTGGAACAGCAACTGCCGGTCGTGAAGAAGCGGCTCGACGAAGCCGAGCAGCGCTACAGCGCGTTTCGCAACAAGCAAGGGTCGGTGGATCTCTCCGAGGAAAGCCGGCTTCTGCTGCAACAGATCGTCGATAACAAGACGAAGCTCTCGGACTTGCAGCAACAGCGCGCGGAGCTGTCGCTGCGCTTCACGGCGAATCATCCGTCGGTCCAGGCGCTCGATGCGCAGATCGCCGCGCTCACCGCCGCGCAGACGCGCCTCGGCAAGAACGTGTCGACGCTGCCCGATACCGAGCAGACCGCGCTGCGCTACACGCGCGACGTGCGCGCGAACAGCGAGCTCTACACGAACCTGCTCAACAGCGTGCAGCAACTGCGCATCGCGAAGGCGGGGCAGGTGAGCAACGTGCGCATCGTCTACCTCGCACAGGTCGCCGACGATCCCGTGCGTCCGAAACGCGCGCTCGTGATCCTGATCTCGACGGCGATTGGACTCGTGCTCGGCATCATCGTCGCATTCGTCCGCAAGGCGCTGTTTGGCGGCGTCGAGCGTCCGGAAGACATCGAACGGCAACTGGGCACGCGCGTCTTCGCGATCGTGCCGCGCAGCACGCAGCAGCTTCGTCTGCAGCGCCAGGTCGGCATGCGCCGCGAGGGGCTGCACGTGCTCGCCGCGCAAGCGCCGGAAGACGCGGCGGTCGAAGGCATCCGCAGCCTGCGCACGTCGCTGCAATTGCAGCTTTCCGATGCGCGCAACAACGTCGTGATGCTGACGGGCTCGCGTCCGGAAGCGGGCAAGTCGTTCATGTCGGCGAATCTCGCGACGCTCGTCGCCTCGACGAGAAAGCGCGTGCTGCTGATCGACGCCGACATGCGCCGCGGCGACATTCACTCGCACTTCGGCGTGCGCCACTCGCCCGGTCTTTCCGACGTGCTGATGGGCGCCGACGTGATGAGCACGATCCTTCACGACGTGCTGCCCGGCGTCGATCTGATCCCGAAGGGCTCGCTGCCGTCTCATCCGGCGGAGCTGCTTGCGAGCGACCGCCTCGGTGAAATGCTCGCCGAACTGAAGCAGCACTACGATCTCGTGGTCATCGACACGCCGCCGGTGCTCGCGGTGACCGACGCGACGGTGGTCGGCAGGCACGCGGGCACGAGCCTGCTCGTCGTGCGGCACGGCAAGAATCAGGTGCAGGAGATCGGCGAAACGATGAAGCGCCTGTATCACGGCGGCGTGCACATGAAGGGCGTTCTGCTCACCGACGTTCCGCAATCGAAGATATTGATGGGCAGCACGTACGCCGGCTACTACGGCTACGAAAGCATCGCGGAGTGAAAGCCCGCTCGGGCCTGCGGATCTTCAGTAAGGCGACTTGTAGATGTCGCGCGATCGCGCGGCATTCGCCGCTGGCGGATTCAGGCCCGCGGGCGCCGGATAGAGCGCCGCGGCCGCGCTTTTCGGCATCATCATCGCCCGCGCGTCGGCCTTGGGTCGGCTCGGACGCAGCCGCGCGCCGCCCGCGGGATTACCCACATATCCGTTCTGCTGCGCGAGCAGCTTGTCCGTCGCCGATGGATCCGCGGCATCGCCTGCCTGCACGGCCGATGGCACAAGAGCGGTCATGGTCAGCGACAAAAGCGCCGTGCGTAGCGCATGTTTCATGAGTCTCCTCCGGGCTTGCTTGTCGGGTGCGTTGGCGGCGAGCCGCGCACGCATGAACACAGGATATTGCGCGCCGCCGGCCACTAACGCCAAAAACCCTGCACGAGCGGCCATTCACGCCGGCCGGCACGCAATGCAGCCGCGTATTACGTGCGACGAAAGCGGGCGTCGTTATAATCGCCGTCCGACCTGGTTATTAGGCTGTCCGTCCGTGAAAAAGCTCATCGCTCTCGCACTCGCTTCGGTTGTCCTCACCGCCTGCTCGTCCGTCGAAAAAGAGGAGCAGAAGGAACGTACGTTCCTGCTCTCGCAGCAGACGCTCGATACGGCGCAACGCAACGCGACCGTCGCGTGCCGCGACGCCGCGCAATGCGATGCGGCCTGGAAGCTGACGAAGACTTACGTCGAGCAGAATTCGAAGGAACGCCTGACACGCGCCGACGATGCCGCCATCGAAACGGATATACCTTCGGGTACCGGCAAGCCGGTGTTCTCGGCGACGCGCATCGCGAACGGCAACGGCGCGACCATCTCGCTCTTCGCGCAATGCAAGGGCATGTATGGCGACGAGCGCGCGCGAGGCTCCGATTTCGACGACTGCGCGAGAAAGATCATTTCCGTGCAGAACGGCTTCGCGCCGTATCTGAGGACGCATCTGCCCGCGCAGTGAATGTGACCGCGTTATCGCGAGGGCAGCGTGCCGGAAGCGCGCGGCGGGTTCGCAGGCAGGATCTCCGGTAGCGGCTCGCCGGGCGGGCGCATGTCGGGCGGCGTGCCGAACCACGGAGGCCGCGGCGGCGGCCGGTGCCCCGCCGCTTCGGCGGCGCGGATCTGCATCGTGTGCGCGATGCGCGCATACGACGCGACGACGAGGCCGAGCGCGACGCCGAACACGACACCCGAGAAGCGGTCGCCGAGCGGATTGCCGCCGATCGACGTCGCGGGCAGCGCCGCGAGCACGAAGAGCGCGCGCCCGAGCACGGGCAGATGCGGCGCATCGGGCGCGCGATGCCGCCACGCGCGGTAGGCCATCGAGCCGCGCCAGAGCGCCCACAGCACGGCGAGCGGCAGCGCGAGGCCGAACAGCAGACCACCCGCGAAGAACTGATAGACCCAGAAGTCGCGGCCGGCCGCCCACTTTCTGATCGCGTAAAAATCCTTCTCGCTGATCAGGCCAGCAAGATCGGGCAAGTACGAAGGCGAATAGCGATAGTCGTGTCCGTAGCCCATGCCGACCATCGTCGAGAGCGTCGAGGATGTGGTCTGATCGACCTGATCCTTCATTTCAGCAAGACGCGCGATCGCGACCGGATCGCGTGCGGGCGGCGCATCCTTCGCGAACGGGATGTACTGCACCCATTGCTGGGCGACGGTCGGGAAGAACGTCGCCGATGCGGCCGCCATTGCGCCGAGCAGCGCGAGGATCACGACCGCGCGCAGGCCGGTGGTGAAGAACAGGCGGATCGAAGGCGCGGCGAGCCACGTCGCGTAGGCGATGAGCAGCACCGTGCCGACGAGCAGGCTGGGCGTGGCGCACAGAATCTCGATGACGAGCGTCGCGAGAAAGATCAGCGCGGCGAACTTCGTGATGCGCTGCGCGAAGACGAACTCGTGCAGCAGCAGCCCCTGCAGACAGAGGAACGTAACCGGGACGGCGTGAATGCTCACGTTCCCGGTTCCATCGGATATCGCGATATCGAAGCCGACGCTGAACACGAGCGATGCGATCATCGCGCCGGTCAACGCGCGCTCGATCTGCTCGATACGTTGCGCATCCCACGGACGGCAGCCGACGAAATAGCCGAGCAGCATCAGCAGGAACGGCAGGATCACGCGGGCGTAGTTGCCTGCTTCGTTACCCTGCAGCAATTGCGTCGCGACGCTGCCGAAGATCGTGAGCAGAAACAGCGAGGTCACGAGCGCGCGCATGCGCGAACGGCGTGCGAAGCGCGGCGCGATCAGGAGAATCGCACAGGCGGCGCCCATCGACGTCACGGTGAGCAGAATATCGACCGTCCTGTTCGCCATCTCCACGCCCTTCAAGTCGAATGCGAGCGGAAGCAGGCAAAGCCATATCCAGAAGACGGCGAACTTGTTGCGCATTTCGACCCCGGGAACCCCATTTTTTTGCCGAATATATCAGCGGCCGTTCGCGCGCGCCGTTGCAGCGGCGTCAGGCGACTAGTCTTCGGCGCGAAACGACGGACGCACATGTGCGCCGCACCACGCTTTGTCCGGCGCGTTCCATCGCCACGGTCCGCGACGGCGCGCGCGTCGGGTTCATGTCCGCAAAGCACGGGATTCTGGCGGATCGCCCCCGATTTCCGGACCGAAGATTGAATCACCGGAAGCGACATGTTCCGGCGTGAGACCACTCAATACGTGCGATGTGCGTGCACGCGCCGATACGAGGTAACCCCGGTTTCGGGGCAAGCAGGCCCACGAGGACGTGCGGTTCAGGCCGCGCAAGCCACTCGACAACGAGCGACCCCTCGCAGAAGGGAAACGGCATGGGCCTGTTCGGCGCGACACGCATGCGAAACCCGATCGATCGATACGATTCGATTTCATCCGGGGACTCGCGAGCATCGCCGGGATGAGCGCTGCCGTATCCAGGCAGACCGTCTTCGCACGCCGAAACCGCGCGATTCAACGCTGGCGCGCGCGCCGATTTTCGCGTATCAAATAGGTTCTTGCCGCAAGGCGGGCCGCGTTGCGCTGCGTGCATCCATTGCATCTTCGCAACGCGCGGGGCTTTCTCCGATCGCCCACGTCTCACCGTCACACACGCGAATCACACTTCGCCTATCGGCCACGCGCACGCTCGAGCGGGCCTTTGCGCGCTTTCGATCGACACCATCACTCAGGAGACTCCCATGTCCGACCGGCTCAGCATCTCCACGCCCGACGGCAATTTCGACGCCTACGTCGCCTATCCCGCGCAGACACCCGCGCCCGCCGTGGTGGTGATCCAGGAGATATTCGGCATCAACGCGGACATGCGCGAAACGTGCGACGAGTACGCGCGCCAGGGCTACGTCGCGCTGTGTCCGGACCTGTTCTGGCGGCTCGAGCCGAACGTCGAGCTTACCGACAAGACCGAAGCCGAGTGGCAGCAGGCGCTGAAGTACTACAACGCGTTCGACGTGAACACGGGCGTCGAGGACATCGCGGCGACCATCGGCTCTGCGCGCGGGCTCTCGCAGGTGAAAGGCAAAATCGGTTCGGTCGGCTTTTGTCTCGGCGGATTGCTGTCCTTTCTGACGGCCGCGCGCACCGATGTCGATGCATCGGTTTCCTATTACGGCGGCGGCACGGACCAGTACCTCGGCGAGTTGCCCAAGATCAAGGTGCCGCTCATGCTGCATCTCGCGGAAGAAGACGAGTTCATTCCCGCCGATGCCCGCAATCGCGTGCTCGCGGCGGTGCAAGGGCACGCGAACGTCGAGGCGTTCACGTATCCCGGCTGTCATCACGCGTTCGCGCGCAACAAGGGCGTGCATTACGATGCGGCGGCCGCGCAACTTGCGAACGGCCGCACCGC
The DNA here is from genome assembly GCA_001544655.2 of Caballeronia turbans. Classification (GTDB taxonomy): domain Bacteria; phylum Pseudomonadota; class Gammaproteobacteria; order Burkholderiales; family Burkholderiaceae; genus Caballeronia; species Caballeronia turbans. The sequence goes on along the minus strand of FCOD02000014.1, from coordinate 7,775 downwards.
CGCGTTCTTCCAGAAGCATCTGACGTAATCGACGCCGCAAACGAAAACGCCGCCCGGGGCAGGGCGGCGTTCGGTTCACTTCTTCACGGTGTGCGGTCGTCGAAACACGAGCCATCGCGGCGACTTGAAGCGCACGATGCTCATGTACAGCCACACATACGTCGCCGCGAACACGACGACGAAGCAGAAGAGATGCACCGTGTGCCGCCAGAAGAGCGTCGCGGGAATCACCGCGACGAGGCACAGCAGCCACAGATACGGCGACGTAAGCGAGTTGCGCCGCGTGAGTTCGTGCGCGTTCTTCACGCCGACGGCCCAGCGCATCAGGCGCTTGTAGACGAGCATATGCAGATGCACGCCGTCCGGAATGCCGGGCGAGATCCCGCGAATGAACTTCTTGCGATAGATCGAGAAACACGTTTCGAAGATCGGATACATGAAGAGCAGCACCGGATACCACGCGGAGACATCGCGGTTGCGCATCACGAGCATGATGGATAGCTCGCCCAGCATGAAGCCGACGAAGTACGCGCCGCCGTCGCCGAGAAAGATCAGGCCGGCGGGAAAATTCCAGATGAAGAAGCCCATCACCGCGCCCATCATGATGAGCGAGCCGGACAGCACGACGGGATCGTGCACCTGGAACGCCACGTAGGCGAGCGACGCGAACATCATGAAGCTGACCATCGACGCGAGGCCGTTGAAGCCGTCGATGATATTCACGGCGTTCGCGAGCGCCGCGACGGCGAGCACCGTGACCGCGCAGGAAATCACCGCGTAGGACAGCAGGAAATCGAGCGGCGGCACGCTGATGCGCGTAACCGCGATATTCAGGAACGCGTAGGCGAGGCCGGCGGCGGCCATCGTGCAGACGAGGCGGGCGAGCGGCGAGACGCGCTTGGTCAGGTCTTCGATCAGCCCGGAGAGAAACGCCGGCAGGCCGCACGCGACGATGCCGAGAATGCCGCCCGACACGGCCGGATAACCCCATCGCAATTGCACGGCCGATGCGGTCAGTCCGCAAAGGATGCCCACGCCGCCGATGCGCGGCACGGGACGCGCGTGAAACTTCTGCACGCCGGCGAGATCGGTGTCGCCGAGCACGCCTTCCTGCAGGTGTGCGAAACGCACGATCAACAAGGTCACGAGCAGCGAGACCAGAAAAGCAAGCGCGAAACTAAGCATGAAAATAGAACCGGTTGGGAGAAGCAGCCCCGCAGCGCTCGGAACGACGACGCGGGGCGCAGCGAGACTTTACGCGAACCCGTTCGGGTTTTGCGACTGCCAGCGCCAGTGATCCGCGCACATGCGTTCGATGCCATGCTCCGCGCGCCAGCCGATGAGCGTCGCGGCGGCGGCCGGATCGGCGTAGCAGGCGGCGATATCGCCCGGGCGGCGCGGCACGAGCTCGTACGGCACGGGTTTGCCCGACGCCGCCTCGAACGCCTTGACGACATCGAGCACGCTGTAGCCCTGGCCCGTGCCGAGATTCACGACGAAGCTGCGATCGAGCGTCTTCAGCGCGTCGATGGCCGCGATGTGCCCGCGCGCCAGATCCACGACATGAATGTAGTCGCGCACGCCGGTGCCGTCGTGCGTATCGTAATCGCTGCCGAACACGCGCAGGCGCTCGAGCTTGCCGACGGCCACCTGCGCGACATACGGCATCAGGTTGTTCGGAATGCCCGCCGGGTCTTCGCCGATCAGACCGCTCTCATGCGCGCCGACCGGATTAAAGTAGCGCAGCGTCGCGATGCGCCACGACGGATCGGAGACTTCGAGATCGCGCAGGATCTGTTCGGCGATGAGCTTCGACTGGCCGTACGGATTGGTCGCGGAAAGCGGAAACGATTCGTCGATCGGCACGCTCTTCGGCATGCCGTAGACCGTCGCGGAGGAACTGAACACGAAGTTGCGCACGTTGCGCTCCTTCATCACCTTCAGCACGGCGAGCAGGCTGCCGATGTTGTTGCTGTAATACTCGACCGGCTTCGCCACCGATTCGCCCACGGCTTTGAGCGCCGCGAAGTGAATCGCGCCGGTGATCTCGTGCGAGTCGAAAATGCGATTGAGCGCGGCTTCGTCGCGCGCGTCGGCTTCGTAGAATGCGACGCGCTTTCCCGTGATGCGCTCGACACGCTTTAACGACTCTGCGCGGCTATTGACGAGATTGTCGACGACCACGACGCCATAGCCCGCATCGAGCAGTTCGACACACGTGTGCGAACCGATGAACCCCGCGCCGCCCGTGACGAGAATCGTGCCCTTCGCACCAGTTATCGGCGACTGATTGCCATTCATCATGCGTTCTCCAAAAACTCGAAATCAGAGTGAAATGCCGGTAATGGCATGTATTGTGCCCTTGTAGCGCTCGACGACATTCTTTTCGTCGAATTCGAGCGCGACTTTTTCGCGGCCGCGCAGCGCCATCGCTTCGCGCTCGTCCAAAGGGAGCGTCAGCATGCGTTCGAGCGCTTCGGTCAGGCTGTCGGCGCTCTTCACCTCGCAGAGAAGACCGTTCACCCCGTGCTCGACGACCTCACGGCAGCCGGGGACATCGGTGGCGACGATCGGACGGCCCATCGCCGAGGCTTCCATCAGCGTGCGCGGCACGCCTTCGCGATATGAGGGCAGCACGACGCAGTCCGCCGCGGCCACGAGCGGGCGCACGTCGTTCGCTTCGCCCAGATATTCGACGATATTCTCCGCTTCCCACTTCTGGACGTCCGTGCGGCTGATCGCGCTCGGATTGTCGACGCCGACCGGCCCGAGCAACTGAAAACGCGCATGCGGGAATTTCGCGCGGATCCTGCGCGCGGCTTCGACATATTCCGCCACGCCTTTGTCCCACAGGAGCCGCCCGATCAGGATGAAAACGAAGTCCTCGCGCGCGGGCAGCGGCTGAAGCGCGAACTCATCGAGATCGACACCTTCGCCGTGCAGACGCCGCGCGCGATCAGGATGCGCGAGCAGATTCTCGTGCAGGAAGGCTTCGTGATCGTCGCGATTCAGGAACCACACTTCGCGCGGGAAGCGGAACGCGAAACGGTACAGCAGCTTGGCAACCTGCGCCGTGCGGCTCTTCTGAATGAAGACGTAGCCGAGGCCGGTCGTCACCGCGATCGACGGGACGCGCGCGAGCATCGCGGCGAGCGTGCCGTAGATGTTCGGCTTGATGGTGTAGTGAAACACGATGTGCGGGCGCGTCGTGCGATATTCGCGATAGAGCGCGGCAAGCGTCTTCAGGTCCTGGCGCGGGTCCGTTCCCTTCGATGCGACCGGCAGCTCGACACAGCGGCAGCCCATTTCCGTGAGCGGCTCGAAGGTGCGATCGCGCGGCGCGATGATCGTCACTTGCGCGCCGCGCGCGGTCAGCATGCGCAGCACGCCCTGCCGGTAGGTGCAGATCGCCCACGCCGTGTTGCAGACGAGGGCGATGCGAAGACTCGATTTTTCTTTCGTCATCCGGAAAGAGCGCTGAACGTAGCGCGAACTGAACATTGAAATTTTCACGCGGAAGGGGTGGCCTTCAACAACCGCGCCTTCAGGCTGCGCAACGCGCGATACGGCAGCACGAGATGCGCGGCGCTCTTCGCGATGCCCGCCCAGTCGAGCGGATTCGTCACGCGCAAATGACGCAGTTGCAGGCGCAGTGTCGACATCACTTGCGCACGCCGCTTCGTCGCGCTGATCCCGCCTTCGTTCAGTTCGTAGAAGAGACCGAACTCGGGCAGGTTCGCGCCGTCGTGCCGCTGCAGGAGCCGCAGGATCAGATCGAGATCCTCCGCCGCGCGATAGTGCGCGCGATAGTTGCCCGCTTCGATCACGGCGCTGACACGCAGCATCAGCGACGGATGCGTGAAGCACGTGCGCGCGAGCATCATGCGGCGGATCGCGGCGGGCTCGGTCGGCGGCGTCAGGTCGAAAAGCGGCGCGCCTTCTCTCGAGACGACGTGCGTCCACATGCCCAGCACCGCGACGCGCGGATGTGCCTCCATGTACGCGCGCTGCTTCGCCAGACGGCCGGGCGTCGCCAGATCGCCCGCGTCGATGCGCGCCGCATAGCGTGCCCCGCGCGCTGCGAGCGCCGCGATGCCCGCTTCGAGCGCGCGCTCGATGCCGCCGTTTTGCGGCATCCGCAGAATGTCGATGCGCATGCCGTCGATGACGGGCGCGACGATCGGCGGCGTGCTGCCATCGTCGACGATCAGCGCGTTCACCGTCGACGCTTCCCTGAACGACGCGAGCGTGCGTTCGACCTCGGCCTGGCCGTTGAACGCGGGCATCAGTACGACGACATCGGATAGATCGTTCATGCGCGCAGCCGGAAACGGATGTAATAGAAATTCACCGACGCCGCCGCGACATAGCCCGCCGCGAGCCCGATCAGCGCGCCGTAGCCTTCGATGCGGGGAATCGTGAACCAGTTCACCGCGAACGCGACCGCCAGCGCGAACAGCCATTTCGACAGCAGCACATACTTCGCCTGATATTTCAGCACGACGAGATTGCCGATCGCCTCGATGCCCGCCGGCACGGAAAGCCATACGGCCCAACGGAAAATATCGGCGGCGCCCGCATAGTTCGGCCCGAACACGCGCGCGATGATGAAGCCCGCGAGCGCATCGAGGACGGCGGCGCCCGCGATCATCAGCGCGCCGGTCATTGCGAAGAGGCGCACGAGGTTGCGTCTGAGGCGCGCGGTGTCCTGCACGCGATAGACGAACGCCGGCGCGATGGTCTGCGAGAGCATCAGCGCGAGCGCGATCCAGTTCTCGTTCAACTGCTGCGCGGCGGAGTAGAGCCCGAGTTCCGCGAACGACACGCGATGCGCGAGCATCAGCCGGTCGAGCTTGAGAAACAGATACATGCAGATGAGACCGAGCCAGAACACCGTGCCCGCGCTCGCGAAATGTCTGAACAGTGCGCGGTCGAAGCGCCAGCCGAGCGTGCCGCCGTGACGGCGCATGTAATACACGACGAGCGCGGCGCTGATCGCCGCGGCTTCGAGCGCCCAGAGCCAGCCGAAGCTCGACGGCGCGGCCGCCGCGCGCACCAGCGCGAACACGAGCGCCGCCTTGACGACGGCCGCCGCCATGCTCGCGATGAGTTGTGGCTTGCTGTAAGTGAGACTTTGCAGCCACGAATTGACAACGCCGATGAACGGCTCGCGAAAGAGCATCGTGACGGCGAGGCCGGCGAGCATCAGACCGACCATCGGATCGGTGCCGCCCGCCGCGATCCAGATCCACGTCAGGATCAGCGCGGCGATCGAGACGCCCATGCGCAGCACGAACGCGCTGCCGAGCACCGCGCCGGCCTCGGCGGGCGTGCGGTTGACGATCGTCGGCACGAGAATCTCGGCGCCGCAAACCCAGGTGATCGGCGCGATCACGAGCAGGAGCGTGTTCGCGTATTGCCATTTGCCGAAATCGCCGGGGCCGAGATAGCGTGCGAGCAGTCCCGCAATGACGATGGCGACTGCGATCTGCGTGAGCCGCTCGAGCCCGAGCCACACGATATTGGCGAGCGCGCGGGCGACGTCCGGATTGCCGGAGCGCGTCAGGGCCTTCATGCGGCCGTTCCCGCCGTAAAAACGGGCACGCGGCGTGCTACCCAAGCCTGACCGCCTTGAAAGAAGCGCGCGTGATCGGTCAAGTTTTGTGTGTTTGCACGCAGGCGCGCCTCATTCGAAGGCATCGAGGCGAAAGAGCGTTTGAGCATTGGATTAGAATGAACGCGCAGGCTGTGAGCGCCGCGCGCAACCACGAGAGCGCCGAAAGACAGCGATTATAAGTGCGATCCGCGGACGGCCCGCGCACTGCTCGGCTTTTGCATCCAGTTGCTTCCAATTGTTTCTTTCGTGTTGATTTAACAGACGCATAGGCAGAATTCGTACGTCATCTGGCAGTCGTTCGCGCGCCATGCCCGCTGCGCTGGCGCGTCACCCGTCACGACCTGCATGCCCTCATGGCTGCATCGCCGAGAAACCATCAACTAATAGAGAAGAGGTAGCCATCTCATGAGCCAAGTATCCCAATCCATCTTCAAGGCCTACGACATCCGCGGCATCGTCGGCAAGACGGTCGACAAGGATGTCGCGAAGAGCATCGGCCAGGCATTCGGCAGCGAGATCAAAAAGCAGGGCGGCGACTCGGTTGTGGTCGCACGCGACGGGCGCCTCTCCGGCCCCGAGCTTGTTGGTGCGCTCTCGGACGGGCTGCGGGCGGCGGGCGTCGATGTCGTCGATATCGGCATGGTGCCGACGCCCGTCGGTTATTTCGCGGCGAGCGTGCCGCTGCCTTTGCCCTCGGGCGAGCGTCGCGTGGATTCGTGCATCGTCGTGACGGGCAGCCACAATCCGCCCGACTACAACGGCTTCAAGATGGTGCTGCGCGGCGCCGCGATCTACGGCGAGCAGATCCAGGGCTTGTACAAGCGCATCGTCGACAGCGACTTCACGACGGGCGAAGGCACGTACACCGAGTTCGACGTGTCGCAGATCTATCTCGATCGCATCGTGTCGGACGTGAAGCCGGTGCGCGCGATGAAGATCGTCGTCGATACGGGCAACGGCGTCGCGGGCGGCCTCGCGCCCAAACTGTTCAAGGCGCTCGGCTGCGAACTCGTGGAGTTGTTCACGGATATCGACGGCAACTTCCCGAACCATCACCCGGACCCGGCGCATCCGGAAAACCTTCAGGACGTGATCAAGGCGCTGAAGGAAACGGATGCCGAAGTCGGCTTCGCGTTCGATGGCGACGGCGACCGTCTCGGCGTCGTGACGAAGGATGGGCAGGTCATCTATCCGGATCGCCAGCTGATGCTGTTCGCGCAGGAAGTGCTGTCGCGCAACAAGGGCGGTCAGATCATCTTCGACGTGAAGTGCACGCGCAATCTGGCGAAGTGGGTGCGCGAGCAGGGCGGCGAGCCGGTGATGTGGAAGACCGGCCATTCGCTCGTGAAGGCGAAGCTGCGCGAAACCGGCGCGCCGCTCGCGGGTGAGATGAGCGGCCACGTGTTCTTCAAGGACCGCTGGTACGGCTTCGACGATGGTCTGTACACCGGCGCGCGCATGCTCGAAATCCTGTCGCGCGTGGCGGATCCGAGCAAGCTGCTGAACGATCTGCCGAATTCGCTGTCGACGCCGGAGTTGCAACTGAAGCTGGAAGAGGGCGAGAACTTCGAGCTGATCGCGCGTTTGCAGAAGTCGGCGAAGTTTACCGGAGCGGACGATGTGCTGACGATCGACGGATTGCGTGTCGAATATCCGGATGGGTTCGGGCTCGCGCGCTCGTCGAATACGACACCGGTCGTCGTGATGCGTTTCGAGGCGGACAACGACGCGGCCCTGAAGCGGATTCAGGAAGATTTTCGTCGTGTGATTCTGGCTGAGAAGCCGGATGCCAAGTTGCCGTTTTGAATGGCTTCGCCGGTTTGGATGGCACTGCGAGTGGCTGCGGCCTGCACTTCGTAGTGCCTGACATGTTCGGGCTTTTCCGCCGGATCCCGTTTTCTTTGTGGTTTATTAGCGTTGCCCCTGTGCGGGGCGGCAGTCACTTTCTTTGCTGCTGCAAAGAAAGTAACCAAAGAAAGCAGCTTGTTAGGCCCGCGGTCACACGCAGTTTGGCCACGCGTGCCAGCCGTTCGTGGGCTGCCTAAGTGTCGCCCGCAAGGAACAGCCGGGCTTGGATCGCGCACGGTCTGACAAGCTAGTACTCAAAAGACGCTGGTTCAGCACCAAATAGCGCCGGCACAGCGCTACGCGCTGCCGC
>FCOD02000078.1 GCA_001544655.2 Caballeronia turbans | reverse complement strand
CCGGTCTTGCCGACCGTGCACAGCGCGGTATTGCCCGCCGTCACGCCGGACAGCGCGACGGATTTCTTCGGCTTGAAACCAGCGGTTGCGGGTGCTTCGGTCGATGCGGTATCAGTCATGCTCTCCGGTCTCCTTTCGTACGCTCGCTACGCGGCGTTACTTGTGGTGCTTGACGCTCGCGCCTGGCATGCACGCCTGTGCGACGCTGAATTCGCGCTCATGCCCCTGTACCCGGCGCGGCGAAGAGCGGCGCGCATTGTTCCGGTATGGTCTGGCCGGTCGCATGCGCGCGACGCAGCACCGCCCAGTAATAACGATAGCTCGCGCGGTCATGCAGCGTGTCGCCGTGACGCGTCGGGCCCCACTGCGCGCGTTGCGCGCCGAGCAGGATCTCGGCCGCGAGCGCAATTTCTTCGGCGCGCGGCGAAAACGCCTCGACGATCGGCCTGATCTGGTCCGGATGGATGCTCCACATGCGCGTGTAGCCGAACTCGTTGCGGGCGCGCGCGGCATCGTTCGCGACGACGCTCATGTCGCGCACTTCCGTCGACACATTGTGCGATGGCACCTTGCCGTGCGCGTGACATGCGGCGGCGATCTCCAGCTTCGCGCGCCGCACGAGCGGATGATCGAACTGACCCGGGGAGCGCATCGCGGTATCGGGGATCGCGCCGTTGTGCGCGGACACGAAATCCATCAGGCCGAAGCTCAGCGATTCGACGCCCGGCAGCGCGGCGAGTTCGAACGCTTGCGCGAGCGCGCCATGCGTCTCGATGAGCAGATGACAGGGAATCGGCTTCGGAATGCCGAACTCGCAGCGCGATGCTTCGATGAAAGCGACCATCTCGGCGGCATCGACGGCGCTGCGGATCTTCGGCAGCATGACGAACGCGGGCGCGTGCTTCGCGTGGCGCAGGACGATGCGCACGTCGTCGCGCCACGCACGATGATGGAAGTCGTGGATGCGCACGCCGACGCGCCCGAAACGGTCTTCCTCGCCGCCGACCAACGATGCGACCAGCTCGGCGTGTTCGGCTTCGTGACCGACTTGCGCGCCGTCCTCGCAATCGAGCGTGATGTCGAACACCGGGCCCAGTTGCGCCTGCAACGCCAATGATTTCTTCATCAGCTTCTCGCTGCCGGCGTAGTGATCGCAGGGCGGAAGCACGGCAGGCTGCGGTTCGCCGTCAAACAGCACTTCGGCGGGAGTGAGATCGCGCATCGTCGGCATCGGGTCCGATTGGAGGGATGTGAATTCGATCTGCTCATGCATCTGATCCGATCGCGCTCGAACATCTTTCAAGCGCGATCGGATCAGGCGCGAACGCGACGAGGCGTCCGCGCTGACGGGAAGCCCTTGCGAGCTTCCCTTTCAACACGTGCTTACTTGCCGAGCAGGTGCGCGACGCCGTCACGCTCTTCGAGCAGTTCGTTCAGCGTGCCGTCCATCTTTTCGCGCGAGAACGCGTCGATTTCCAGGCCTTCGACGCGCTTGTACTCGCCGTTTTCGCACGTGACGGGCACGCCGTAGATGATGTCTTCCGGAATGCCGTACGAGCCGTCCGACGGAATGCCCATCGTGACCCACTTGCCGTTCGTGCCGAGCACCCAGTCACGCACGTGATCGATCGCCGCGTTAGCCGCCGATGCCGCCGACGACAGGCCGCGCGCTTCGATGATCGCCGCGCCGCGCTTGCCGACGGTCGGGATGAACGTGTTGCGGTTCCATTCGTCGTCGTTGATGAGCTTCGTGAGGTTCTCGCCTTCGGCGGTCGCGAAGCGGAAGTCCGGGTACATCGTCGGCGAGTGGTTGCCCCACACCGCGAGCTTCTCGATCGAAGCGACCGGCTTGCCCGACTTGGCCGCCAGCTGCGACAGCGCGCGGTTGTGATCCAGGCGCAGCATGGCGGTGAAGTTCTTCTTCGGCAGATCCGGCGCCGACTTCATCGCGATGTACGCGTTCGTGTTCGCCGGGTTGCCGACGACCAGCACCTTCACGTCGCGGCTCGCGACATCATTCAGCGCCTTGCCCTGAACCGTGAAAATCTCGGCGTTCGCCGACAGCAGATCCTTGCGCTCCATGCCCTTCGAACGCGGACGCGCACCGACCAGCAGCGCGACATCGGCGTCCTTGAACGCGACCTTGGGATCGTCCGTGACGACCACGCCCGCGAGCAGCGGGAATGCGCAATCTTCCAGTTCCATCACGACGCCCTTCACAGCGGCTTGCGCTTGCGGCAGATCGAGCAACTGAAGAATCACGGGCTGGTCTTTGCCGAGCAGATCGCCGTTGGCGATACGGAACAGCAGCGAGTAGCCGATTTGACCTGCGGCGCCGGTTACGGCAACGCGCTTTGCGGACTTAGCCATTGAGAACTCTCCTGGACAGTGCGTGGAACGCTAGGGAAAAACGCCATTTTATGCGCGTTACGCAAAGCGTTGATGAAGACATGCCGGCCATGCCGTGCGCGAAACCGCCGAACGCGGTTGCCACGTGGCGTTGCGCGCGTTCATTCGTGGATTCGCGTCGCATGAATGCTCGAGCGGCGCGACCGTCATGCCATGAATCCTTCTCTTCGAGCGAGAGGCGTGCGGAACGGTCTGGAAGGACGCGATGATTTCGCTTGGGTCTGACGGCAACGCGCCCATTCGAGACGGCGCTTGACGTTGCGAGGCGTGGGGCAGGCAGCGGCGCGCGAATCGAGTGGCCGATCGGCGTGAGGCGAAAGCGAAAGGGCGTGCCTGGCGGTAAGCTGCGCAATGCGTGGATGCCGCGACTCCGCGTGCTCTCGGCGAGAAAGCCGCTGTGAAAACACGCTGACCGGCGGTTCCTGCGCGCTGGCAACGACCCGCAAACCCTTGCTCGACAAAGAGTGTAGGAGCGGTCCGAGGTAAAGTCAACACTATCTTATGTCTTATATAAGACATAGGAATCGGCGGGAAAAGTCTGGACGCACGGCGGCCCTTGTGTTGAAATGCGCGGCATGAATTCCAACCCGGCGAGCACGACGACCCCCAATGGCACTGCACCGGCGGCTGAGGCTGCCGCGAGCACGCCGTCGCCGACGTTCAGCCCGCTGTATCAGCAAATCAAGGCGCTCATCACGCAGGGGCTCGAGTCCGGCGAATGGAAGCCTGGCGAAATCATCCCGAGCGAAGTCGAGTTGGCCGCGCGCTACAAGGTGAGTCAGGGCACGGTCCGCAAAGCGATCGACGAACTCGCCGCCGACAACCTCCTCGTTCGCCGTCAGGGTAAAGGCACGTTCGTTGCGACGCACAACGAAGATCGCGTGCAGTTCCGCTTCCTGCGCCTCCTGCCCGACGACGGCGACGTTCATCCTCACGTCAGCCGCCTGCTCGAATGCAGACGGCTGCGCGCTCCCGCCGAGATCGCGCGTCAACTGGATCTGAAGCCCGCCGATCCCGTCGTTCTTATCAAGCGTCTGTTGCAGTTCGATGGCGTCACGACCGTATTCGACGAGATCTGGCTGCCAGGCGCGGTGTTTCGTGGACTCACGGCCGAGCGCCTCGCCGAGTACAAAGGCCCGCTCTACGCAATGTTCGAGACGGAGTTCGGCACTCGCATGATCCGTGCGACGGAAAAGATCCGCGCCGTTGCCGCCGACGAGACCGTCGCGCAGTTTCTCGATGTGACGCAGGGATTTCCGCTGTTATCGGTGGAGCGCGTGTCTTATACCTATGGCGATCGCCCCGTCGAAGTGCGGCGCGGATGGTACGTCACGACTGGTTATTACTATCAGAACGACCTGAGTTGATCGAATGAAGAACGGGGCCGCGAGCACAGGCTGAGTGCTCGCGGAAAAGGTGCGTCAACACGGCCATTTTCGCGCACGGAGCAACAGTCTCTTGGACCGCTTTTCGCTGCAGCGCGAAATAAAAAGGCGCTAAAATCGCGGATTAGTGTTTTAACAAGTTGGGGTCTAGCATGGCTGAAGCCGTAAAAAAACCAAGGCCCGAATACCGGAACATCGGACTCGGCCAACTCGCGAAGTACCGCTTGCCGCTGGCAGGAAAGGT
>FCOD02000051.1 GCA_001544655.2 Caballeronia turbans | reverse complement strand
CCGACGATCCCCCGCCGATACGAATGCCTTCCGGGTTATAGCCGCCGTGCCCGAAGGGCGACGTGCCGCCCGTGCCGATCCACTTGTTGCCGCCTTCGTGGCGCTCCTTCTGCTCGTCCATCAGCTCTTTCAGACGCTCCATGAGCTTGTCGAGGCCGCCGAGCGCCTCGATGCGCTTCTTTTCCTCCGCGGTGAATTCGCGGTCGAGGCGCTTCTTGAGCCAGTCGAGCGGAATGTCGAAGGCTTCGTCGGGAAGCTGCGTCACGCCGTGGAAGTACGTGCCGAACGCGCGATCGAACTTGTCGAAGTACTTCTCGTCCTTCACGAGCGTCATGCGTGAGAGGAAGTAGAACTCGTCGAGCGACGGCGAAATCACCTGCGCCTTCAGCGCTTCGAGCAAAGTCAGATATTCCTTCACCGAGACGGGCAGCTTCGCGTCGCGCAGCGAGTAGAAAAAGTCGATCAGCATGGCGCGCTCTCCATCGTGACGGGTTTCAGCGGTTGAGCCGGTAGGTCAGATTGGCGCGCACTGCCGGCCACTCCGACTGGATGATCGAGAACACGACGGTATCGCGCAGCACGCCATCGCGGCCGATCTGATGATTGCGCAGGATGCCGTCCTGCTTTGCGCCGAGCCGCGCGATCGCGGCGCGCGAAGCGTGGTTCATGAAATGCGTGCGGAACTCCACCGCGATGGCATCGAGCTTCTCGAACGCGTGCGTCAGCAGCAGCAACTTGGCTTCGGTGTTGAGCGCCGTCTTCTGCACGCGTCGTGCGTACCACGTATGGCCGATCTCCAGCCGCCGATTCGCTTCGTCGACATTGAAGTACCGCGTCGAACCGACGACATCGCCCGTCTTCGCATCGATCACCGCGAACGCAAGCGCGCCGAGGCGCTCGCGCATGTCGAGCGCGGTGTCGATGTAACCGCGCGTCTTGTCGGGAGAGGGCACGAACGTGTACCAGAGCTTCCACAATTCGCCGTCGCTCGCGGCGGCCGTGAGCGCCTGTTCATGACCGGCCGTGAGCGGCACGATCCTGACATGCTCGCCTTCCAGTGTGACGGGTTCGATCCAGCGGCTCATTTCTTTAGCGATGGTTGCGGTTCATGAAGAGCAGACGCTCGAACAGCGCGACGTCCTGTTCGTTCTTCAGAAGCGCGCCGTGCAGCGGCGGGACGATCTGCTTCTGATCGGACGAGCGCAGGGCTTCGGGCGGAATGTCTTCGGCGAGAAGCAGCTTGAGCCAGTCGAGCAGTTCGGACGTCGACGGCTTTTTCTTGAGTCCCGACACGCCGCGCAGCTCGAAAAAGCTCTGCATCGCGGCGGCGAGCAGATCCTGCTTGATGTTCGGGAAGTGCACCTCGACGATCGCCTTCATCGTCTCGGCATCCGGGAACCGGATGTAATGGAAGAAGCAGCGGCGCAGGAACGCGTCCGGCAGTTCCTTCTCGTTGTTCGACGTGATGATGACGAGCGGCCGGTGCTTCGCTTTCACGAGCTCGCGGGTCTCGTACACGTAGAACTCCATGCGGTCGAGCTCGCGCAACAAATCGTTCGGAAATTCGATGTCCGCCTTGTCGATTTCGTCGATGAGCAGCACGCTCTGCTGGTCCGAGTCGAACGCCTGCCACAGCACGCCCTTGACGATGTAGTTGCGGATGTCCTTCACGCGCTCGTCGCCGAGTTGCGAATCGCGCAGGCGCGAGACCGCGTCGTATTCGTAGAGGCCTTGCTGCGCCTTGGTCGTCGACTTGATGTGCCATTGCAGGAGCGGCATGCCGAGCGCGCCCGCGACTTCTTCCGCGAGCATGGTCTTGCCGGTGCCGGGTTCGCCCTTGATGAGCAGCGGCCGTTGCAACGTCATCGCGGCGTTCACCGCGAGCTTGAGATCGTCGGTTGCGACGTATTGCGATGAGCCTTCGAAACGCATGACGAAGATCCGGTCAGGAAAAAAATCCCAGTATAAGTCAGAAGACCTTTCGGCATGGAGGGGCGCCGGGTATCGTTTGAGCCGCTCCATCGGCGGGTTGCCGCAGCGTGCCGAACGCGTGTGCAGCGTGCGCGCAAGCGGGTTCATCGCGTGTACAGGGACGAATTGTCGCAGGCCACGTGACTGCTTTTCAGCCGATTCCCCTTGCCAGCAGGGCTTCGGCGCGGTTCGCGTGTGGACGGGGGGTAGGTCGCGCGGTACAATTAGCGCGATTTTTTTGGCCTGCGTGGCGACAGACCCTGTAGCAGCAAACAGTCCCGAGAAGGTTGTAAGCGCTCGGCGCGGGCCGCGGCCTTTGGAGCGCCGGATTTCCCCTCAAGCCAGGTTAGAAGAGCTATGAACAATTTCGTCGGCAAATGTGCCGTGATTGCAGCGCTGTCCGGTCTCGCCGGCTTCGCGACCCAGGCGTCGGCCGACGTCGTCGGCAACGCGAAGGCCGCAGAGGGCAAGGTCGCGATGTGCATCGGCTGCCACGGCATCCCCGGCTATCGCACCGCGTACCCCGAAGTCTACGAAGTGCCGATGCTGGGCGGCCAGAACGCGCAGTACATCGCCAATGCACTGCACGCCTACAAGAAGGGCGACCGTCATTTCGACACGATGCGCGCCATCGCGACGACGCTGTCGGATCAGGACATCGCCGATATCGCCGCGTACTATGCCGCGCAGACTCCCCAATCGAAGAACAATCCCGACAAGTGATCCGCGCGTGACACGGCAAAGCGATAACGGGAAGGAGAATCCATGAAGCCCTCCAAGGCACTTCACACCAGCTTCAAGGCAGCATGCGCGGCAGCGGCGCTCATCGGCATGACGGTCGGCGCGGCGCACGCGGCCGATGTGAGCAACGGCAAGGCGCTGTCCGACAGCCACAACTGCGCGGCCTGCCACGGCCCCGGGCTCAACAAGCCGGTGAGCGGCGAGTATCCGCGGCTCGCAGGCCAGCATGCGAGCTATATCTACTGGGCGCTGCGCCAGTATCAGATCGGCGGCAACAACCCGAACTTCGGCCGCAACAACGCCATCATGGCGGCGCAGGTGCAGAGCCTGTCGCAGAGCGATCTGAAGGATCTCGCGGCGTATATCGAATCGCTCGACGGCAGTCTCGTGCTGAAGAAGTAAGCGCGCGGCTTCGAGGTCTCGTCAGCAGACAGCACCCCGCTTTGCAAGCGGGGTGTTTTCATTTGGCGGCGGTGTTTTCGCGTGCTCAGTCGCGCGAAGCACGACGCTCGATCAGCGCCAGGTAGGCGTCCGTATCCGGCGGCGTGCCCGAGCGCTGCGCTTCCCAGATCACCTGTCCGAGGCAATCCATGATCGCGTGCTGCGCGTCATGCGGCGAGCCCAGGCGCGCGACCAGCTTGTCGTGCGCGCGGCGGATGCCCGGCGGCTGATCGATCGACAATTGCTCGCTGATCGCAAGATGCATCGACAGATGCAGAAACGGATTGGTCTGGCCGCGATCGGGCGAGTAATCGGCCTCGCGAGAATCGGGATTCACGAGCGCGTCGTGATATTCGGGATGCTCGCCGATCCAGTCGGCGGCCATGCTTTCGAGCGGCGTCAAAATCTCGCCGGCGCGTTCCTTGCGCCAGGTATCGGTGAAGAACTGGCGAACTTCGTCGCGGCTGGGGTTGAACATAACGTATTGATTCGATTGCGGGTTTCCGAACTCGCTATTGTAGACCGCGGCGCACCCGGTCCGCCAAAACCGGCTCATTCGACCGGCGCAGGCGTCTTCGGCCGATATTCGCAGAGCGGCTCGATCGCGCAATGCCAGCACTCGGGAACGCGCGCCTTGCACACGTAACGGCCGTGCAGGATCAGCCAGTGATGCGCGTCGTGCAGAAACTCTTTCGGCGTGAACTTCTCGAGCGCGGTCTCGACCGCGCGCACGTCCTTGCCCGGCGCGAGCCCCGTGCGATTCGCGACGCGGAAGATGTGCGTATCGACGGCGATCGTCGGCTGCCCGAACGCCGTGTTCAGGATAACGTTCGCCGTCTTGCGTCCGACGCCCGGCAGCGCTTCGAGCGCCTCGCGATTGTCGGGCACCTCACCACCGTATTGATCGATGAGAATGCGGCACGTCGCGATCACGTTCTTCGCCTTCGTGCGGTAAAGCCCGATCGTGCGAATGTATTCCGATACGCCTTCTTCGCCGAGCGCGAGCACCGCCGCCGGCGTATTGGCCACAGGAAACATCTTGCGCATCGACTTGTTGACGGAGACGTCGGTCGCTTGCGCGGACAGCATCACGGCGATCAGCAGTTCGAACGGCGTCGTGTATTCGAGCTCCGTCGTCGGATGCGGATTCAGGCTTTGCAGCGTCTCGTAGATAGCGCGGCGCTTCGTGGCGTTCATGATTCGATGTCCGTTCTCACGCGGGTCTGTCGCTGCGATCGTGCTCGCCGGGATGGGACGCGTTTTCGTCGTCCGTCAGACCGAGACGGCGTCGGCGTTGCTCGGCGGCGTCGATCTGCGCCTGCACCGCGGCGCTGACGTGGTCCGTGTTTTTGGGACCCGCGCCGAGCTTCGCCATCTCTTCTTTCTTTTTACGCGCGCGTTCCAGCGCGGCCTGGATGATCGCGCGTTTCTTCGCTTCCGGATCGTCGCTCGCGGCTGGCGCGGCAGCGGGCGCGGCCGCTTGCGCTGGCGGCGCTTCGGGCGCTGGCTGGTCCGCTTGTGCGGCGCGCGCTGCCTGACGCGCGCTTGCCCGCGCTTCCGCAGCCGCGCGCTCGCGTTCGAGGCGCGCGACGCGGCGGTCGTGCCGTGCGCGCGCCGCATCGGCTTCGTCCTGGCTCCAGGCATCCCAGCCGGTGCGCTCGCCGGTGACGGGCACCATCGCGATGCAATCGACCGGGCAGGGCGGCACGCACAGATCGCAGCCCGTGCACAGCTGCGCGATGACCGTGTGCATCTGCTTCGCCGCGCCGACGATCGCATCGACCGGACACGCCTGCATGCACAGCGTGCAGCCGATGCACGCGTTCTCGTCGATCACGGCGACGGGCCGCGCGCGTTCGAGGCCGTGCGTCGTGTCGAGCGGAATATTGGGCTTGCCGAGCAAGGCGGCCAGTCGCGCGACGCCTTCGGCGCCGCCCGGCGGGCACTGGTTGTAGTTCGCCTCGCCCGCGGCGATGGCGTCGGCATACGGTCGGCAGGCCGGATAGCCGCACTTGGTGCATTGCGTCTGCGGCAGCAGATCTTCGATGCGCTCGGCGAGCGTCTTGGGAACGGTTGCGGTCACGAGGAATTGCGATGATGCCTTGGGGACTGGCGCAGCATGTGCGCGACGCGGGCGAAGGGCGTCGCTGTGATCACGCCGCGCTTCGATGCGAGAAAACGCTTCGGCGTACACGACGACGGCACGCTGCCTGTTCGGCGCGTGTCCCGCTTTCCGGCACGCGCTCGGCTTTGACCGACATTATCGCCGAAGTCGTCAACCGTCGTGGCGAATGGCTTTCAATCCTAATTGCCAATGTCCTTCGATGTGCGCATAATCGAAGCGCTTTTCCGTTTGACCGCAGGACGGTGTTTCCCAATAACCATGGGCAGCGCCCGTTCACGTCATGTACCCCAATGCGGGCCGCGTGACGCTAATCCGGCAACGCGGCTCCCGAGTCATGCCACCATGAATCAGCCGAAAATCAAAAGAGATCCTGAAGGCACCCGGCGCCGTATTTTACTTGCCGCCGCAGAAGAGTTCGCTGCCGGAGGTCTGTTCGGCGCCCGCGTCGATCAGATCGCACGCCGGGCGGAGACCAATGAACGCATGCTCTATTACTACTTCGGTAGCAAGGAGCAGTTATTCACCGCCGTGCTCGAACATGCCCTTGCCGCGCTCGTCGATGCCGAGCGTACGCTCGAACTCGACGGCGTCGCGCCCATCGAAGCAATGACGCGTCTTGCGCATTTCGTCTGGGATTACTATCGGGATCACCCGGAATTGCTGCGCCTCATCAATAACGAAAATTTGCATGAGGCGAGATATATCAAAGGTTCGAATCGAATCCGCGAACTCATTTCGCCGATGGTCACGACGCTCACGGCCATTCTCGATCGTGGCCAAAAGGCAGGATTGTTTCGCACCGACGTCGATCCGCTCAAGCTCTACATCGTACTGTCGGGACTCGGCTATTACATTGTCTCGAACCGATTCACGCTCGAAGCGAGTTTCGGGCTCGATTTCAACGAGCCGGGCCAGCGCGAGCAGATCGTCCGCATGAACACCGAATTGCTGCTGGCTTATCTGACACGCCGCTGATCGGACGCTGTCAAAGAAAAGACGTCGCGCCTTCTGCAAGGCGCGACGTCTTTATTCGAGCGATGGAATCGGTCCCGCCGCGCGCGTACTTACGCGGGCACCGCTTCCGTTTTCGGCGTCTTGTCGTGCTCGAGAATGAACTCGCGCAGCTGCGGATACACCATCGTGCGCCAGCGACGGCCCGAGAAGATGCCGTAGTGGCCGGCCTTCTCCGCCGTGAAATGCCGCCTGTGCTTCGCCGGAATGCCGGTGCACAGATCGTGCGCGGCGCGCGTCTGGCCGCTGCCGGAGATGTCGTCGAGCTCGCCTTCGATCGTGAAGAGTGCAGTGTGCTTGATGTCCTGGGGACGCACGAGTTCGTCGTTGACTTCCCAGGTGCCTTCTGCGAGCCGGAACTCCTGGAACACGATGCGGATCGTCTCGAGGTAATACTCGGCGGCCATGTCGAGCACGGCGTTGTATTCGTCGTAGAAACGGCGATGTTGCTCGGCGTCGTCATCGTCGCCGCGCAGCAGGTTTTGATAGAAGTCCCAATGGGCCGTGAGGTGGCGTTCCGGATTCATCGCGACGAAGCCCGCATGCTGCAGGAAGCCCGGATAAACCTTGCGTCCGACGCCCGGATAATTCGCCGGCACCGTGTAAATGACGTTGTTCTCGAACCATCCGTAAGAGTGCTCGTTCGCGAGCGAGTTGACGGACGTCGGGCTGCGGCGCGCGTCGATCGGGCCGCCCATCATCGTCATCGTGCGCGGCGTGTCTTCGCCACGGCTCGCCATCAGCGAAATGGCGGCGAGCACCGGCACGGTCGGCTGACACACGGAGATCACGTGCAGATCCTTCGCGCCGATGTGGCGGATGAACTCCTGAATGTACTCGACGTAATCGTCCAGATGGAACGGGCCGTTCTCGATCGGCACCATGCGCGCGTCGATCCAGTCGGTGATATAGACCTTGTGGTCTTGCAGCAGCGTTTTCACCGTGTCGCGCAGCAGTGTCGAGTGGTGACCCGAGAGCGGCGCGCACACGAGCACGATCGGCTCGTTTTTCAGCTTGGTGACGGTGGCGCTGTCGTCGGCGAAGCGCTTGAAGCGCAAGAGACGGCAGAACGGCTTCTCGATCACGGTCTGCTCGACGATCGGGATGTTATGCCCGTCCTTGACGATCTGATGAATGCTGAACTCTGGCTTCTCGTAGTCCTTGCCGAGCCGGTAGAGCAACTCGTAACCCGCGGCCAGACGACTCGAGCCGGGAATATAGGCGAGCGGACTGGCCGGATTGACGAAAGATTTCGATGCGGCCTCTGCCCATGCTGTGAGGGGAGACAGCATTGCTCGCTGGAATTCGTGAATTTGATAGAGCATGGTTGCCCCAGTAACTCCGGTGGAACCGGTACGCCCGTTGATCCCGGCAATACATCCGGCGATGAACATCAACGGCATTCGATGACCCCCCGCAGCGTGGCGAGTTGTTGCCATGCTGCCGGGGCACTGTCTTTACTGCGATGCTTCCTGCCTGCGTTTCCTGCCTGCGTTTCCTGCCTGCGTTTCCCGCCTGCGTTTCCCGCACTACCAACCGCGCAATACCGACGCTCGGACAACCTTGACTCGGCGCGGGCAAGATTTTCCGCGCATTAAGCATTGATTTCAACCGATCGGTCGAATTTGCCGGCCTGGAAACAACAGATCGCTGTAACTTATTATTTGTGCATTGCAACAATATAACCGGCAAACACCAATTTCACCAAACAAAACAGTTATTTAAGACTTTCCTGTCGCAGCATCGATCTCGGCTTGCGCTTCCGGCTCGTCGTGATTGCCTGAGCCGGATGGCTGGCCCGTGGCCTTTGCCATCTCCTGCTCGTGACGCATCAGGTTCATCCCGGTGTGCACCAGCGCCACGTGGGTGAAGGCCTGCGGAAAATTCCCGACCATGCGCTTCGCCACCGTGTCGTACTCCTCGGCCAGCAGCCCGACGTCGTTCGCGAGACCGACGAGGCGCTCGAACATGGCGTGCGCTTCATCGATCCGGCCCTGCAGCGCCAGATTGTCGACCAGCCAGAAGCTACAAGCCAGAAACGTGCCTTCTCCGGGCGGCAACCCGTCCGCGACTTCGGCGGTGTGATAACGCTTGACGAGGCCATCGTGCGTCAGATTGGTCTCGATCGCATGTACGGTTCCGGTCACTCGCGGATCGTTTGGCGGCAAAAAGCCGAGCAACGGGATGAGCAGCAGGCTCGCATCGAGCGCATCGCTGCCGTAGGCCTGCGTGAACGAGTTCAGCGCCGGATTCCAGCTCTTTTTCAGCACCTCGGCGCGGACGCGCGCGCGCATCGCGCGCCAGTGGTCGATCGGGCCAGGCAGCTCGAACTTTTCCGCCGACTTGATCGCGCGGTCGTAGGCGACCCAGGCCATGACCTTCGAAAACGTGAAGTGCTGGCGGCCGCCGCGCACTTCCCAGATGCCTTCGTCGGGCTCCTCCCAGATGGTGTCGAGGTGCTGCAGCATCGCGCACTGGATCGACCAGGCGGTTTCGTCGCTTTGAAGGCCGCCGACGCGCGCAAGGTGCAGCGCGTTCATCACTTCGCCGTAGACGTCGAGTTGCAACTGATCGACCGCACCATTGCCGATGCGCACCGGCGACGCGCCCTCGTAGCCGGGAAGCCACGCGATCTCCCACTCGGGCAGGCGCCGCTCGCCCGCGATGCCGTACATGATCTGGATCTGCGACGGCGAACCCGCCATCACGCGCCCCAGCCACGCCCGCCACGCGCGGGCTTCGTCGTAGTAGCCGCCGCGCATCATCGCGAGCAGGGTAATGGTCGCATCGCGCAGCCAGCAGTAGCGATAGTCCCAGTTGCGCGTGCCGCCGAGCTGCTCCGGCAGCGAAGTCGTGGGCGCAGCGACGATACCGCCGGTCGGCTCGTAGGCGAGCGCCTTGAGCGTGATGAGCGAGCGGCGGATCGCGCTCGCCCAGCGGCCCTCGAGCTCGCTTTGCCCCGACCATTCGCGCCAGTGATTCTCGGTGCGCGCGAGTTGGGTATGCGGATCGGACGCGTGCGGCAGGCGCAGATGCGACTGCGAATAGCACAACGAGAAGGGCACGCGCTCGCCGGCGGTCACGTCGAAAGAGGCGGTAGTGCGCATGTTTTCGCCCACGAGATCGACCGGCGTGCGCAGCAGCGCGAGATCCGGCCCGGCGATCGCGCGAATGCCGCTGTCGTCGGGCAGGCGGCAGACCCAAGGCACCACCGAGCCGTAATCGAAGCGCAACACGAGCTCCATTTTCATGCGCACCGTGCCGCGTCGGCCGATCACGATGCGCACCAGCTCCGAATGCCCGTTGCGCAAGGGCATGAAGTCGACGATCGTCACCGCGCCTTGCGGTGTTTCGAAATCCGTTTCGAGGATCAGCGTGTCGTCGCGATAGCGGCGCCTGGTGACGGGCATTTCGCCGTCGGGCATCTCGGGCGCGAGGAGCCATCGGCCATGCTCGGGCGTGCCGAGCAGCGCCGCGAAGCACGCGCCGGAGTCGAACCGTGGCCAACAGAGCCAATCAACGGAGCCGTCGCGGGATATGAGGGCGGCGGTATGGCCGTCGCCGACCATCGCATAGTCTTCGATCAGTGCTGGCATAAGCGAAACATCTTCCTGCTGGCGGCGCATGTCGAATCGAAACGCGCCGCGGGTTGAGCAAAATGTTCGGGACGCGCGTGCCCCGAGCAAAGCGCGGCGTCGTGGACGAATGACGCGACGCACGCCACGCAGCTTTCTGGCCGCATTCTGCCCCAATCGTTCGCGGCAAGCAGAAAACCGGGCCGCGCGTGACGACCTCGCGCAACGGCCTGCGCGACAGTAACGAGCGCAGCGTTGGCGGAAAAGCACTAGCGAACCGTCCAGCGCGCCGTTGAAAAAGCATTCGCCTGATGTTTAGAATGAAGTTTCGTGAAAGGTCACGGTGCCGTTTCCTTTGTTACTTCCAGACACTGAAACGCTTGCGCCTTTCGCGCGTCTTTCACGCATGATCCGGGCGCGATGCGCACGCGGGTCATGCAAGCTGCTCTGCGCACGGTCCGGCCGCTCCCTAACGTAGCGTTTTCGAGGAACAGAACCCATGCTCTATCCGTCGAAAGCCGACTGCATCGCCATTCTTTCCGCCGCAAGCCACGTCTCCGATGCGGAGGCACTTCTCGCGCTCGATCACAAGCATCTCGGTCTGTCACGCAACGCGATGGAAACCGCCGCCGCATTCCTCACGGAACGCGGCTGTTTCAGCCGATACAGCTTCGGCGCCGGCGGCGTTTCGGTCGGGGCGTTGTCGCTGCAAGGACGCCTGCGTCTCGATCAACTTGCTAACGGCTGACGAAGCTACGTTCGTTACGCCTGTCCTTCTTTCGTGACACTGTGCGCACGCGCGTGTCGGGCCGTGTGCGCGCGTGCGCGTTTAGGGCCGCACGCGGAACCGCCGACGTGAATCGGCGTCACAACGACAGTCGCGCGCCCGTCAGAAATGGGCCGATCCCATGCCGAACAGGCCGATCAGCCCGATCACGATCAGATAGATCGCGACGATGAAGTTCAGCAACCGCGGCATGATGAGAATCAGGATCCCGGCGATCAGCGAGACGAGCGGGCCAAGGCTTAGGTGGATAGTCATCGCGGCAACTCCTGTTGTTGGTTCGAATCGTGTCGGCTGGCCTGTCGCGCGTGGCGTACTTCGGCGGCGAACTCCATCGCTCTCGTTGGCGATGTACGCCGTTTGGAGCGGAATTTGCTCTCGCACGTCCTTGGGCCTTGCGATGCCGGCGAACTCGCGCGTCGCCCCTATAACACGCAGCAAAGAGACGATGAGGAGGTTTCATGCACCCGAGCCATCCCAGCGGCGCGAATTCGCCCAGGTCCGTATTGCAAGACGCGCGCCCGATGCGCGGAAGGCCCGTCGCGTGGGCGAAAGGCGTCGCGCTGATGCTCTCGCTGGCGGCCGCGCAAGCCTTCGCGCAAACGGCTGCGACGCCCCCCGCACCTGGTGCGGCGAGCGGCACGGCCACGATGAACGGGTCGCCGGGCGAAGTCTACGATCTGCTCATCGGCACCTATACGGGCGGCGGCAAGAGCGAAGGCATCTATGTGTATCGTTTCGACACGAGCAGCGGTGAGCTGTCCCGCATCGCGTCGGCGCAGACGGTCAATCCGTCGTATCTCGTCGTGAGCCGCGACCGGAATTACGTGTATGCAGTGAACGAATTGCCCGGCGACAACGGACCGGCGACGCAGCGCGGCGGCGTGAGCGCCTTTCGCTTCGATCGTGCGACAGGGCAGTTGAGCTTTCTCAACCGCGTTTCGTCGGACGGCAATGATCCGTGCTACCTCGCGCTCTCGCCCGACGGCAAATATCTGCTGACCGCCAACTACTCCGTCGCTTCGAATCCGGGCGGCAGCTTTGCGGTCTTTCCGCTTGGCTCGGACGGCCACGTGGGCAGCTCGGTGCTGACCGTGCATCACGAAGGCCGCGGACCGGTGAAGGGACGGCAGGACAATTCGCACGTCCACTCGACCGTGTTCTCGCCCGACGGCAAATATCTCTTTGCGCAGGATCTCGGCGTCGACAAGGTGTTTGCCTACCGTTACACGGCCGATCCGTCCGCATCGAGCCGCGGCCTCTTCGGTCCGACCGAAGCGCGCTACACGCCGATCAAGGCGGGCTCGGGGCCCCGCCATCTGATCTTCGACGCGAGCGGCAAGCACGCCTATCTGACGACCGAGCTGAACGCGTCGGTGCTCGTGTTCGATTACCGCGACGGCAATCTCACGCAGGCCCAGATCGCGTCGATGATCGCGCCCGGCTTCAGAGGGAAGATCGGCGGCGGGGCGATTCATCTGTCGCCGGACGGGCGCTTCCTCTACGCGACCAATCGCGGCGACGCCAACGAGCTCGTCCAGTTCTCGGTCGACCCGAAGAACGGCCGTCTGAAGTTCGTCAAACGCTATCCGACGCTCGGCAAGACGCCGCGCGAATTCGCGATCGATCCGACCGGGCGCTGGCTCGTCGTCGGCAATCAGGAAACCGACAGCGCGTACTTCTTCCGCCGCGATCCGCAGACGGGTGAGCTCGCGTCGGACCCGAAGCAACTGTCGATTGGCTCGCCGGTCGATTTCAAGTTCGTATCGCCGTCGTGACGATGTCGGAGCGACGAGAGCGGCCGACGAGCCGCGACCCACACCGCGGCATGCTGTCCGACGACGATGAAAAAGAAACTGCTCAAGGCGGTCATGGTTTCGATGTTGTGCGCGCCGCTCGCGGTGCGGGCGGACGACAACAAGGAGTGCGATTTCAAGCGGGAGTGGATGTCGTCGGCGTGTCAGCGCGTGATGCGCGTCGCGCACGACGGCACATGGGATCTCTACATAGCCGGTTACGGCTGGCATATCGATGGCCTCGACAATCGCAGCGAACTCAACCCGTGGTCATACGGCGGCGGCGCGGGCAAGCACTGGACCGATGCGAACGGCAACGAGGACATCCTCTTCGCGTTCGCTTTTTCGGATTCGCATCACAACTTCGAACCGATCGGCGGCTACGCACGACAGTGGTACACGAAACCGGTGCTCGGCGGATTGCAGGCGGGCGGCGGGTTCTTCGTCGGCGCACGGCGCGCAGCGACATCGCTCATTACCTGCCGCTGCCGCTGCCGCTCGGCTCGATACGCTACCGGCGCGCGTCCGTCATGGCGACGATCATCCCGCACATCCCCGGCCTGAACGATGGCGACGTCGCTTTCTTCTGGGGGCGCTACGAGTTCTAGTACGATGCGGTTCCGAAGCGCTTTTCGCGCCCATTTGACTGAAGATGCCCTGAGGAAACCGAAAGGCAATAGCAGGAAATGCAAGATTGAACATGACTCAAACATTCGACGCGCGCGAGCGCCCGCTCAAGCGCAACGAGCCGGCGCCGCCGGGATTCATCAGCGCGTTCAGCTTTGCCGGCGGCGAGGCGCTGCGGCTGACGTGGGACGAAGCGCGCGATTCCGTCGCGGGCAATGGCCCGACGTGGCTGCATCTGTCGGCGAACGACGACACCGTCGAGGGCTGGCTCGAAGGCGTCACGTCGATGCCGGATGTCGCGCGCGAATTCCTGAACGGCGAGGACAAGCGTCCGCGCGTGCATATCGGTTCGAACTTCATGTACGGCGTCGTCGCGGACCTCGAACTCGTCGCGAAGACGCCGGATGCGGCCGCGCCCGGCGCGCGCGAAGCGAACCGTGCGACCGGCGCGCTGCGCTTTTACGTCGACAAACATCGCATGATCACCGTGCGCGCACGGCCGCTGCAATCGACGGACCGGTTGCGCCACGCGGTCCTCGAAGGCGCGATATTCCGCGATACCGTCGACCTCTTCGCGGGACTCATTCGCGCGCTGAACGATACCTTCGCGGACCGCATCGACGAAATCGGCGATTGTCTCGACGATGTCGAGGAAAGCGTGCTCGAAGGAAGCCATTCCAGATGCCGCGCGGTGTTGGGCGACGTGCGGCGGCGCATCGTCGAAGTGAAGCGGTTCATCGATCCCGAGCGCAACGCGCTGACGCAGCTCGTACTGCGCCGCCTCGAATGGGCCGAGCCGCGCTCGATGGAAGCGCTCGTGCAGGCGATTCAGGTGTTGAACGGCCTCGGCGGCGGTCTCGAAGGTCTCTACGAACGCGCGAAGCTGTTGCAGGATGAAATCGCCACGGCGCTGTCGGAGGACATCAACCGCAAGCTGCTCTGGCTCGCGATCATGTCCGCGTTGCTGCTGCCCGCCACGCTCGTGACGGGCATCTTCGGCATGAACGTGGCGGGCTTGCCGGGGACCAAGGATCCGGCGTCGTTCTGGATCGTGGTCGGCGTGATGACGGGCTGTGCCGCCATCACCATCTTTCTGCTGCGCCGCCTGCGGCTCTGGTAACGCTCAGTCCGCCGGGCCGGGCGGCGCGAGCACTTCGCGGTTGCCGTTGTTGCTCATCGACGAGACGAGGCCGGCCGCTTCCATCTGTTCGACGAGGCGAGCCGCGCGGTTATAGCCGATGCGCAACTGCCGCTGCACCGACGAAATCGACGCGCGGCGCGTGCGCACGACAAAGGCGACGGCTTCGTCGTAGAGCGGATCGGCTTCGGCGTCGGGTGTTTCACCGAAGAGATCCTGGGCGCCGCCACCTTCGGAGGTCGGGCCGGACAGAATGCCTTCCTCGTACTCCGGCTCGCCGAACTGCTTCAGATGCTCGACCACGCGATGCACTTCGTCGTCCGCGACGAACGCGCCGTGAACGCGCTGCGGATAGCCCGTTCCGGGCGGAAGGAACAGCATGTCGCCCGCGCCGAGCAGCGATTCCGCGCCCATCTGGTCGAGGATCGTGCGC
Organism: Caballeronia turbans; assembly: GCA_001544655.2. Taxonomy (GTDB): domain Bacteria; phylum Pseudomonadota; class Gammaproteobacteria; order Burkholderiales; family Burkholderiaceae; genus Caballeronia; species Caballeronia turbans. The sequence continues at coordinate 8,135 of FCOD02000051.1, read as the reverse complement.
GAATCGATCTTCGACGAGACCTGGAACGCCACGCGCGTCGGAATGTTCGCCTTGATGAGGCCGGTGATCACGTCGACGGACGGCCGCTGCGTCGCGAGAATCAGGTGGATGCCGGCCGCGCGCGCCTTCTGCGCGAGACGCGCGATCAACTGCTCGATCTGCTTGCCCGCGACCATCATCAGATCCGCGAGCTCGTCGATGACCACGACGATGAGCGGCAGCGTGGACAGCGGCTCGGGCGCGTCGGGCGTGAGCGAGAACGGGTTCGTGAGCTTCTTGCCTGCGGCCTCGGTATTGCGGATCTTCTGGTTGAAGCCTTGCAGGTTGCGCACGCCGACCGCCGACATCAGCCGGTAACGCTTCTCCATTTCGCCGACGCACCAGTTGAGCGCGTTCGACGCGAGTTTCATGTCGGTGACGACCGGCGCGAGCAGATGCGGAATGCCTTCATAGACCGACAGCTCCAGCATCTTCGGATCGATCATGATGAGGCGCACGTCCTCGGGCTTCGCCTTGTAGAGCAGCGAGAGGATCATCGCGTTGATCGCGACCGACTTGCCCGAGCCCGTCGTGCCCGCGACCAGCATGTGCGGCGCGCGCGCGAGGTCCGTTACGACCGGATTGCCGACGATGTCCTTGCCCATCGCGATCGTCAGATTCGACTTCGACGTTCGATAGACGTCGTCCTCGAGAATCTCCGAGAGGCGGATCATCTGGCGCTTCGCGTTCGGCAGTTCGAGGCCCATGCAGGTCTTGCCGGGAATCGTTTCGACGACGCGGATCGACGTGAGGCCGAGGCCGCGCGACAGATCCTTCATCAGCCCGACGATCTGGCTGCCGCGCACGCCGAGCGCCGGCTCGACCTCGAAGCGCGTGATGACCGGACCGGCGGACGCGCCGACCACCGTCACCGGCACCTTGAATTCTTGTAAACGCTGCTCGATCAACTGGCCGGTTTCGTTCAGATGCTCCTCGGAGACGGGCTCGATTTCGCCGGACGCGGGTTCGAGCAGATCGAGCGTCGGCAATTCCACCGCCGACGCGTGCGGCGCATGGAACTCGAACTCGGTCGGCGCGGAGCCGCGCACCGGCGGGCGCGGTTCGGGCGAGGAGGGCGGCGTCGCGGCCTGCTGACTCGTGACGGGAGGCGCGACGACCGGGGCGGCCGCGACGACCGGAAAGCGCACGATGTTCGACGGCGATGCGAATTCGTCGCCGGCGACCTGGCGCTCGGCGACGGGTTGCGGCTCGTCCTCCGGCATGTCGAGCACATCGTCCGGCTCGTCGGCGACGCGCAAGAGCGGCGGGGCAGGGGGCTCGCTGTGGGCTGCGCGGGACTCCGGCATGTCGAGCCACGGCGGCGTCGGCGCGAGATCGCGCGAGTCCTGTGCTTGTTCCGGCTGTCGCGCGACGGGCGGAAGCGCCGCCGTCTCGGCCGGGCGAGGCAGTGCCGGTTCGGACGGCAAGTGAATGCGCGTGGGCGCTTGCGTTGCGTTTGCCTCGGCCGCGTTCGGCTCGGCGGGGGCCGGCGGTTCTGGCGGGCGCAAGTCGAAGAGCGGCGGGGGCTCGACAAGCGCGGGGGCGATCACGTGCGCGTCGATCAAAGGCGGCTCGATGCGCGCTTCGGTTTCCTGGACCTTTTCGGGCGCGGGTGCCATCGGCTCGATGTGCGGATGGACTTCCCGGACCCGTTCGGGCTGCGGCGTCACAGCCTCGATGGCCGCGTCGAATTGCTGGATCGGTGCGGGCACGGGCGCCGCGGGCTCGATGCGCGCTTCGATTTCCCGGGCCTTTTCAGGCGGCGGCACCTGCGGCTCGATGCGCGGTTCGGGCACCGTTCCGACGATGCCTTCGTCGGCTGTCGTCGACGCTTTCACCTCCTCGGCGTTCGGCTGAACGTCGGACTGGCCGGCCCGCGCCATCGCCACATGTCCGCGAGCGAGACTCGCGCCCGCGAGCGACGTCCACAGCGCGGTTTTTTCCTCGATGGATCGCAACGTCGCCTGAATCGCTTCGGGCGCGGGCGGCGGCGTGGGCGGCCCGAGCGGTGTGGCCGGCCGCGAGAACGCCGGTGCGGCGAGCGGTGTCGGCGCGAATTCACGCGTCGCACCGACCGCGGAGGGATGCACGGATGGCGCACGTCGGAAGCCCTGTGGCGCCTGAGGCAGAGGCGTTCTACGCGCGGCGCTCACGCCCGTCGCGACGGACGTGGATATGCTCGCCGCGCCTGACGGCCGTTGCGCGGGCATCGACGTCACCGGACTGCGCGGGCGATCCATGCGAGGCGCGGGCGTCGGCGGCGCGGACATGCGCGGCTTGTCGACGGCGACAGACGCGCGCAAGCCCGAGCCCGAAGGTTCGAACGCGGACGCCCGACGCGCCCCGAACGGCGCGCTGGCCTCGCGATTCGCCGATGACGCCGACGGATTCAGCCAGTCCGAAGGCGCGACCGGCTCGATCTGCGTCACCGGACGCGGGACACCGGCCGCCTCGAACGCGGGGCGCTTCGCGTAAGCCTCGGCGGTGGCGATGGCGCTCGCGGTGGCCATCGACGTGCGTTTGGCACTCTTGCCGTTCGAAGGCGGGCGCCACACGGTCGGCCGCTGATAACGGCTGCTCCGGGGGGCGGTCGGAAGACCGAGCGTCGGCTCGTCGTGCGACGTGCGGGGCGGCGGCGCATCGAAACGCTCCGCGCGATGAGCGCGTTCCTGCGTATCGCGCGCGGCTCTTGCGTGCGCGCGCCGTTCGAACCAGTTGCCCGCCTTGTTGCGAGTCTTGTCGCGGCCAGGCGAACTTTGTCGCGACTCGCTTTCGCGCTCGCGCGGCGTGAGCCAGCTTTGCGGCAGGCCGAAGCCGAACGCTTCGTCCGCCCATGCGAGCACCGAACGCCAGCTGAATTCGATCAGCCACGGCAGGCATATCGCGAGCACGATTGCCGCGAGCGCGGCTGCGCCGCCCAGATGCGCGGGTCCGCTCAACGCTGTGGCGAGCGCGCGCCCGCAGCGGTTGATGTTCACCTGCGTTTCGAGTGAGTTTGCGAGCGCGCCTTCCAGCGTGCTGCTCGCGAGCAGTACTCCGATAAAGCCGAGCCAGAGGCGGATCGTGCCGGGGCCGCGCACGCCTGCGCTGCCCGGCAGCGCGAGCTTGACAATGCGCCAGAAGAGCGGAAGAAACCAGACGACCGATGCACCGAACCAGCCGAGAACTACCATGTGCATGCTTGAGATTGAATCAATGTTGGGTGAAACGAATCAGGTTGTGACCCGGAGACTGCCACTCGGCCGCGCCTGCCGGCCGGACTGTTCGATCGAGCAGTTTAACGGCAACCGCGCGGGCGCCGCGCAGGCACGACACGCGTGCCGCATGTACGCAACACATCACTTCGCGCGAGCCGAGAAGATGAGCACCTGACCGTCGTCGAGCGTCAGTTGCAGCGTTTGCGGCGGGTTCATCTGCACGCCGCTTTTCGCGATATGCGCAAGCGCCTCGAGATAGGGCCGCTCCAGCGCGGCACCCGCACCCTGCACGCACGCCATGCGCGTGCCGGCGAGCGGGCCGAACGTGAGCTTGCCGTCCTTCAGTGCGTATGCGCCCGCGAAACGGTTGCAGCCCGAAAAACCGCTCGCCTGGCGATGACCATTCGCGGTCGAGAAATCGAGCGTGATCGGCCGCGCGTCGCTCTCGCCCGCGTGCGGCACCGCGCGCGGCTGGCCGCTCGCGTCGGTCCAGCTCGTGAGCTCCCATTGCGTGTCGTCGAGTAATTGCGTGGCGGCAGGATTATAAGGATCGGTGGGCGGCGCGCTCGCATCGGGGTGCTTCGGCATCGCGCAGCCGGAGACGACCGTCGCCGCGACGACGAATGCGCACGCGCGGGACGCCAGCGAAAGCGCCGCTTTGCGGCGCGACAGGAAACCTGACGATGAGCGCGCCGAACGAAGAGCGTATGCGCGAAGGAAATGCATGGGCATCGATGATCCTGAAGCAGGCGAAACCGTAAGGGTATCGCACGCGTCCTACTATTTGTCTAGCGCCCACGAGCAACAAAATGTTCGACTTGACCGTCCGCGGCTGTCATCGATCGGCAATGCGCGGGAATTCCCGTCGACATTTTCGTGTCAACACGGTTTGCGAGGACGCTGTCAATAGACCGGACGGCAGAGTGTTACGGTCGGCGCTGCGTGTTAACATCGCGCCCAATTCCGCCGCTTTCGGCTTTACTGGCCTCGTCACCGATCGATCCCTGGAGCACTCATGCAGACCGATTCAATCCGTCCTGATGCGTGGCGCATCGGCACGCCGCTTTCCGCCAACGCGACCCGCGTGATGCTGCTCGGCGCGGGCGAACTCGGCAAGGAAGTGATCATCGCGTTGCAGCGCCTGGGCGTGGAAGTGATCGCGGTCGACCGCTATGCGAACGCGCCGGGGCATCAGGTTGCGCATCGTGCGCACGTGATCGACATGACCGACGCCGCGGCGCTGCGCGCGCTCGTCGAGAAGGAGCAGCCGCATCTGATCGTGCCGGAGATCGAGGCGATCGCGACAGACGCGCTCGCCGAAATAGAAGCGGCGAAACTCGCGACCGTCATCCCGACGGCGCGCGCCACGCAGCTCACGATGAACCGCGAAGGCATCCGGCGCCTCGCCGCCGAGGAGCTCGGCCTGCCGACATCGCCCTATGCGTTCGCGCAATCGCTCGACGAGATGAAGGCGGCAATCGCGAAGATCGGCTTTCCGTGCGTCGTGAAGCCGGTGATGTCCTCGTCGGGCAAGGGGCAGTCCGTGCTGCGCAGCGATGCCGACGTCGAACCGGCGTGGAATTACGCGATGGCAGGCGGGCGCGTGAATTACGGACGCGTGATTGTCGAGGGCTTCATCGACTTCGAATACGAAATCACGCAGCTCACCGTGCGGGCGGCGGACCCCGCGAGCGGCGAAACGCAAACTTACTTCTGCGATCCGATCGGGCACGTGCAGGTCGCGGGCGATTACGTCGAATCGTGGCAGCCGCAGGCGATGAGCCCCGCCGCGCTCGAGAAAGCGCGCGATGTCGCCGCGAAGGTGACGACCGCGCTCGGCGGGCGCGGGCTCTTCGGCGTCGAGCTCTTCGTGCGCGGCGACGACGTCTGGTTCTCCGAAGTGAGCCCGCGTCCGCACGACACCGGCCTCGTCACGCTCGCGACGCAGCGCTTCTCCGAGTTCGAATTGCATGCACGCGCGATTCTCGGCTTGCCGGTCGATACCGCCCTGCGCGAGCCGGGCGCGTCCGCGGTGATTTACGGCGGTCTGGATGAAGCGGGCATCGCGTTCGAGGGCGTGGCGCAAGCGCTCGCCGTGCCGGGGGCGGATGTGCGGCTGTTCGGCAAGCCGGAGAGCTTCGTGAAGCGCCGCATGGGCGTCGCGCTGGCGACGGGGGCCGACACCGACGAGGCGCGCGAGCGCGCGAAACTCGCGGCGTCCAAGGTGCGGCCGGTTTCGGCCAGATGACCGGCCCACAGGCGCCGGCGGGAGCGAGAACGTGATATGGAAAGCACTGGCCGCGCTCGTCGCGGTTTCGCTGGGACTTTCAGGCTGCGGGCTTGCCGCGGCGCCGTGCCGTATCGCCTCGGCGGGACTGAAGATCGTGCCGGTCGTTGGGCATGTCGCGGCGGCGCCGACCGACGCATGCGCGGACGTGATCGATCCGTGATCGCTGCGCTCGCATCGACTTCGAAACCATCGCAAATCGGATGATGAAGAAACCCATCGCACTCACGTTCGCATTGCTCGTCACGCAATCGGCCGTTGCAATGCCGCTCACCGTGCCGCAGATCCAGACCGCGTCGACGCAGACGACCCGCTACGACTGCAAGGACGGCAAAAGCGTGTCAGTGCAGTACACGAACACGCGCAATCGTCAGAGTTTCGCGGCGCTGACCGTCGACGGGCGCAAGCTGCTGTTCGTCAACGTGGTCGCGGGATCCGGCGCGAGATACGTCGCCGATCAGTACACGTGGTGGACCAAGGGCTCGCAGGCGAACCTGTACGACGAAATGGCCGCGAAGGACTCGCCGCCCCTGCTCGCGGATTGCGAGGCGCGCAAGAAGTAGGCGCGCAGCATGATGGAAGAAGGTCGGACCGCGCTGTCGCGCCGCGCGAGCGTACTCGCGTGCGGTGCTACAATGTGCGGCTTTCCGGCTGTGAAATCGTTGCCGGACCGGATTCCGGATTTTCCGGCATCGCCGTTCGGTGCCGGCTTGAGCGGTACACGGGCCTCGAGCGAACCGCCGCTCCAGAAAATCGGCGATGCCGCGTGCCTTGAAGGCGTCATCGAAGCCGTGTCCTATCGGAGCGCGGGCTCGCGTACCGGAACGGGCGAGTCAGGCTCGAAACAGGCCGCCCCGTCTAGCGCGCACTTCGTGCCTGATTGATGCGCCGCGTGCGCCAACGAAACCCATCCGCGTAAGCAACCGGTCGCGACGATCGACCGAACGATTCGACCGATTTTTTACGCGCGCCGCATCGAGCGGCACTTTAGCGAAAGCCAATATAGTCACCATGTCCGATTCCGCCGCCACGAACACGTCCACCGCAGGGGCCGACGCGCCGACGTTCGACCAGTTCGGATTGTCCGCCGACATCCTGAAAGCGGTGAGCGAGTCCGGCTACACCACGCCCACGCCGATCCAGGCGCAGGCGATTCCGGTCGTCCTCGCGGGCCGCGATGTCATGGGCGCCGCGCAGACCGGCACCGGCAAGACCGCGAGCTTCTCGCTGCCGATCATTCAGCGCCTGCTGCCCTCGGCGAACACGAGCGCCTCGCCCGCGCGCCATCCGGTGCGCGCGCTGATGCTCACGCCGACGCGCGAGCTCGCCGACCAGGTCGCCGCCAACGTGCAGACTTACTCGAAGCACACACCGCTGCGCAGCACGGTGGTGTTCGGCGGCGTCGATATGAACCCGCAGTCCGATGCGTTGCGCCGCGGCGTCGAGATCCTGATCGCGACGCCCGGGCGTCTGCTGGATCACGTGCAGCAGAAGACGGTCAATCTCGGCCAGGTGCAGATGCTCGTTCTCGACGAAGCCGACCGCATGCTGGACATGGGCTTCCTGCCCGACCTGCAGCGCATCCTGAATCTGTTGCCGAAGGAGCGTCAGACGCTGCTCTTCTCGGCGACGTTCTCGCCGGAAATCAAGAAGCTCGCGTCCACGTACTTGCGCAATCCGCAGACGATCGAAGTCGCGCGCAGCAATTCAACCGCCACCAACGTGCGCCAGATCGTCTTCGAGGTGCATGAAAGCGACAAGTCCGGCGCGGTCTCGCAACTCATTCGCGAGCGCGAGTTGAAGCAGGTCATCGTGTTCTGCAACAGCAAGATTGGCGCGAGCCGGCTCGCGCGCGTGCTGGAGCGCGACGGCATCGTTGCGACGGCGATTCACGGCGACCGCACGCAGGGCGAGCGCATGCAGGCGCTCGACGCGTTCAAGCGGGGCGAGATCGAGGCGCTCGTCGCCACCGACGTCGCGGCGCGCGGTCTCGATATCGCCGAGTTGCCGGCCGTCATCAATTTCGATTTGCCGTTCAACGCGGAAGATTACGTGCACCGTATCGGCAGAACCGGGCGTGCGGGTGCGTCGGGCGATGCGCTGTCGCTGTGTAGCGCGAACGAGCGCAAGCAGCTCGCGGACATCGAGAAACTGATCAAGCGTCCGCTCGAAGTCGAAACTCTCGAAGTGACGCAGCGTGCGCGCCGCGACGGATCGGCGCCGCGTCGCGATGAGCGCTTGGGCCGCCCGGAGCGGACCGAGCATCGTCATGCCTCGCGCGACGAATCTGGTTCGCGGCGCCGTCCGGCGGGCGCGCACGATCGCCCGCGTGGCCGTCAGCAGCCCGTCGACGAATTTTTCCTGAAGCCGTACGAGCCGTCGCCTTCGGCGATGAAGCGTCACGAGGAAACGGTCGAACCCGAGCGCAAAAGCGCGCCGAAACAGCCGCTCGCGGCGTTGCTCGGTGGGCTTGGGATGCCGCGCAAGTCGTCGTGAGTTCCTGACGCCGAACGAAAAAAGGCAGCCCGCGCGGCTTAATGCCGTTCAGTTAGCGCTGCACGGCATTTTTGTTTATGGGGTGAGAAGTGGTTGTAAACGGAGCGCCGGGCTGT
>FCOD02000013.1 GCA_001544655.2 Caballeronia turbans | reverse complement strand
GCCGCCGCCACCGTTACCGCCGCCACCATGGCCGCCGCCGCCGTTACCGCCGCCGCCGTTACCGCCGCCACCGTTGCCGCCACCACCATGGCCGCCGCTGCCGCTGCCGCTGCCGCTGCCGCTGCCGCTGCCGCTGCCGCCGCCGTTGCCGCCGCCACCATGGCCGCCGCCACCATGGCCGCCGCCGCCGCCGCCGCCGCCGTTGCCGCCGCCGCCGTTGCCGCCACCACCATGGCCGCCGCCGCCGCTGCCGCCGCCGCCGCCGCCGCCGCTGCCGCCGCCACCGTTGCCGCCACCACCATGGCCGCCGCCGTTACCGCCGCCTCCACCGTTACCGCCACCACCATGGCCGCCACCGTTGCCACCGTTGCCACCGTTGCCACCGCCACCGCCGTTACCGCCACCACCATGGCCGCCACCGCCGTTGCCGCCACTGCCGTTGCCGGCGCCACCATGGCCGCCGCCGTTACCGCCACCGCCACCGCCGTTGCCGCCGCCGCCGCCGTTGCCGTTGCCACCACCACCATGGCCGCCGCCGTTGCCACCACCGCCGCCGTCGCCACCGCCGTGACCGCTGCCATGACCACCAGCCGAGCCATTTCCGTGACCACCGTCGCCGTGGCCACCGTCGCCATGACCGCCATCACCGTGGCCACCGTCGCCGTGTCCGCCGTCGCCGTGGCCGCCGTCGCCGTGTCCGCCGTCGCCGTGGCCGACTCCACCATGGCCGTGTCCCCCGTCACCGTCGCCATGACCATGGCCGTCCCCATGGCCATCACCGTGACCGTCGCCGTGGCCATCACCATGACCGTCGCCATGGCCATCGCCGTGACCGTGCCCGTGGCCGTGACCATCGCCATCGCCGTCACCGCCGCCGTGACCATGTCCATGACCATCGCCGTCACCGTCGCCGTGACCATGTCCATGGCCATGACCATCGCCATCACCGTCGCCGTGACCATGTCCATGACCATCGCCATCACCGTCGCCATGACCATGTCCATGACCATCGCCGTCACCGTCGCCGTGACCATGACCATGACCATCGCCGTCACCATCGCCGTGACCATGCCCGTGGCCGTGACCATCGCCATCGCCGTCACCATCGCCGTGACCGTGACCGTGCCCATGACCATGTCCGTGACCATCGCCGCCGGTGTCTCCTCCCGAATCACCGCCGCCGGAATCGCCACCACCCGGGCCCGAGCTGCCGTTGCCGCTCCCGGTCGATCCCGTTCCCTTGCCTCCGCCGCCCGAGTTCGTGCCGCCAGCGCCCGCCGTCGAGCCCGGACCGCTGCTGGCCGAACCCTGTCCCGAGCCGGTGCCTGTCCCGGAACCGCTGCCTGAGCCAGACCCGCTGGAATTTCCGCCGCTCGAGCCCGCACCGGGCGATCCCTGTCCGCCGCGGCCGCCCTCGAGCAAAGGCACGACGGCCGACACCGTATCGACCGTCGGTGTCGTCGACGGCGCTACGCTCGTCGACGAGTCCGTCGCTGCAACCGTCATTACGGCACTGGGGCCGATCAGCACACACCCCTCTGAAGTCTGGTTGCTGCAAGGATTCCCCGCCGTTTGCGCCGACGCGAGATTCGACATGGCCGCCGCGATCACGATCACGCTGAGCTTGATTGCGGTATTGAATTTGAATTTTTTAGGATTACTCATCTGTGCCCCTTGAAGTGTTTCTTCGCCACGCGTCCACCTGGAGAGTCAAACGCGATGTGGGGCAAGAATGACAGGCTGTACGTAGCGTTCTGTGCGGTACGCAACCGGAGGCGAGGGCGTCGTCGTTTCACGCCGTGCGCGAACGCGCAGAGAACGTTTGCGGCCGATTGCGAGCGCCGGAATATGTGCGCCCGTCGCGATCTGGCTCGCCGAAGTCATGACCGGGAATGACGGCCGTTGCGACCGTCCGCGTCGAGCGTCGAAGAAGCAGCCTGATCCGGAAGCCGCGCAGAAGGGGCTTGTCGCTGATTTCGTTTCGAAAGCTGTTTATAGCCTGCGTGTAGGCTATCTGTATGGAAAGGCTGTCGTCAAGCGAGCTCTGTGCAGTGAACCGCATATCCAATCGGACCATGCCCGCGCGGATCAAAAGCAAACGCGCGACCGGTCAGACGACGGAAGGACGCCGACACTATCCGCTGACGAAAGACCAGATCGAGATCGGCGAGAATTTGAACTAGAGTTATTTATTGTTCGCTTTCCTGATCGATTGCACGGCATGCGTTTGAATTCGTCCAAGTTAAGCGCGCGCCGGAACCCGGGTCATCTCCATTCGACGTAAGCAATGACACCCGCAAGCATCTGACGAATCAGACCACGGACATGTTCATAAGAATTAGGAATACCAAACAACGAAAAGTCGATGTTCATCAGACACATCGTATTCATCAACCGGAGGGTGTCATGCAAAGATCGAAACGAGTCGCCTGCGTGGAGGTGACAGCGGTTGTCGCGCTGTCGATAGTGAGCGCAAACGTTGCACATGCGGAAGATGAAGTCATCGTGAATACGAATCCTGCCGCCTCGCGCGCCGCGATGACGGATGTATCGAGTCTCAAGCCGGTCGTCAACGTACTTCTGCCTCCGGACACATCCACGATTGTCCCGAACACCGGTCCGGAACCTTATGCGGCGGGCGTGAACACGCAAAGCGGCATCGTGAGCAATGCGCAGACGAGAGCATATGGCGATTTCGGCATCCCCTATACCACCGGCCGCGTGCAGGACGGCAATCAAAGCGCCTCCGGCACCACGAGCGCGAATTACCTCAGCACGACCTATCCCTATCGCGCGATCGGCAAGCTCACGTTCTCCGCGGGATATTGCACCGCGAGCCTGATTCGCAGAAGCGTCATCGTTACGGCAGCGCACTGCGTCCAGGGGTTCGGCAGCGGGAGCTCGCTCTTCTCGGGCTGGCAGTTCATCCCGGGACATTACGGCGCTTCCGGAGCCACCGCAGCGCAGATCGCGCCTTATGGCAGATGGACCTGGGCCGGGCTCGTGCGGCCATCGACATGGGCGAACGGCACTGACACCGGATCGGGTTCGGCGCGCAACAACGATATCGCGGTGATCGCGATAGCGAAGAACGCATCGAATCAATTCATCGGCGACATCACCGGATATCTGAACTATGGCTGGAACAACTATTCCTTCATATCGTCGTCGAAAACCGGCAATCTTCAGACGGCGGCCGTGACGACCTTCGGCTATCCCGCGTTGCTCGACAGCGGCGCGATCATGCAGCGCACCGATGGCCCGACCTACACGACGACGGTCAGCGGCGCATCGCAACTCTGGCAGGGCAGCAATCTCACGGGCGGCGCAAGCGGCGGACCGTGGATCGTGAACTTCCGGGCACGCGATGCGGTTCTCTCCGGCGGCGCCGTGGTGGGCAATTCGTCGAATCTCGCGATCATCGGCGTGACATCGTGGGGATCGTCCGATCCGAACGCGCCCAAGGATAACTATGCGTCGCAGTTCCGTCAGAACACGCAGTATCCGAACGCCACGTATGGCAATTACGGTTCGGGCAATATCGCATCGCTGCTGAATACGCTGTGCAGCGGTGCGGCGCCCGGCGGCGGTACGTTCGCGTCGCAGGGATATTGCAACTAGCCTCGGCTTCGGTGGCTCGCCGGTTCGAACGGACGACGGGCCATCGTCTCTTTACCTCGACGACAGGAGGACGCGATGCCGCGGCTCCCGAAGACATGGCTGATCGCTGGGGCGTTCTTATGGAGCACGGCGTCGATCGCAGAGCCGTTGAACGTCGCCGACTTGCAGGGAAGCTGGAAACTGATCGCGCCTTCGTCGACAGACGAGAAAGCGCTGCCCCGCTTCACGATCGAAGGACAAGCAATTCAAGGCTTCGACGGCTGCAACGAATTCTCGGGCCGCCTCGACCAGCCGGGAAGCATCGGCTCGACGCGGCGTGGCTGTCCCGAGCACGCGCTGCGGCTGCCGCTCGATATGAGCGATCCGATGCCGCGTCTTCGGTCGGGCAACATCGAAAACGGCACACTGACGCTGCCCGCGGACGCACGGTTTTCCAGGGCTTCATTCAAGAAGACGCCTTGACAGGCAAGCCGGCGAGCGCTTCTCCGACGATGTATCGCGCGATACGCCGCCTCGATCGCCGAGCGCCGATAACCGAGGCGGCTTCACAAAAGAAACCTACTGACTCGCGCCCGCCCCGATGCCGGCCTTCTTCTGCGCGTTCTGAATGTCCTGCGGATAATTCGCGTCGTCGCGCTTCGCAGGGTTGTAGCCCGCATCTTCCAGCTTCTTCAACTCCGCGTTCTTCTTCGCGCGTGCCTGCTTGCGTGCGGCCTTTTTCTCCGCCTTCGTGGCTGGCGCGGTCTGCGTCGTGCCGGTGGCGGTCGTCGCGGCGTTATCCTGCGCGCTCACGAGCGGCGCAATCGTCAGGCCGAAAGCGGACACCATCAACGAGACGGCGAGTCTGCTGCCAAGCGTTGCTTTCATATTCCTCTCCAAAGATAGGTTGATCAACAAGCAACCAGCAATCACTTCCCGGGCCGATGATGCCGTCCTCGTGGCCGCGGCGACACGTATGCCGAATGCCGCCGCGTCATTGTAAGGCGGTACGTTCAAACGTTCAGCGAGCTGAAAGTATCCGAACGAACGTGCCGAAAAGCGATACAGTGCTAACCCGCCGCGCACCGTCCGAGGCCCGCCACGCGGCGAAGCCGAACCGGTTATGATGCGCAGCGGCTGAAACAAGAACTACAACTTTCGCGATCGTCGCGGTCATGGGCGCTGCTTCGAGACATCGGCCGGCGCGACGTTCACGCTTATTCGGAGCTGTCTATGCCATCGCGGTCTGGTGTCGACGAGGCCAGTTTTCGTCGCATTCTCTTTCGCAACATCGCACTGCCGCTCGGCACCGGTGTCGTCACGGCGATCGCGTTCGTCGTGCTCGTGCTGTATCTGCTGTCGGGGATCAACTGGGTCGAGCATTCCGAGCGCGTGATCGGCAACGCGCAGGAAATCGGCCGCCTCGTCAGCGAGAAGGAGAGCGCGATACGCGGCTATCTCATCACCGGCGACGAAGCGTTTCTCGCGCCCTACGAAACCGCGAAGCCGAAGCTCGTCGCGGATATCGACACGCTCGCCGGTCTCGTCTCCGATAACGCACCGCAAGTCGACCGCCTGATTCGCATCCGCGCGTTGCAGGCGCAATGGGACAAGGTCGCCGACAACTTGATCGACGCGCGCCGCCACGCCCAGGATTCATTCGCACTCGTGCGCGCGGGACGCGGCTCGGGCGAACGCGCGGAGACCGAGCGCGAGCTCGCCGCGTTTCTCAACATCGAACAGACGTTGCGGCTGCAGCGCGTGGAGTCCGCGAAGCAACTGACGACCATCACCGTCGCCGTATTTCTGTTTCTGAGTTTGACGTTGTCCGCGATTCTGGCGATCTTCGGCAGGCGCGAGCTGATGCAGCTTTCCAATGCCTTCAGTGCGGCGATCGGCGAACAGGAGCGCCAGACGCGCGCGCTGCAGGAGCAGGCGTGGCTGAAGGAAGGGCAGACGCAGCTCGCGGAAAAAGTGATCGGCCAGCAATCGCTCGCTCAGCTTTGCCAGACGATTCTCGATTTTCTCGCAGACTATCTGAAGGTATCGATGGGCGCGTTCTACGTGCGCGAAGGCGATGGCGCATTGAAGCGCACCGCGAGCTTCGGCTTCGATCCCGACAGCGCGCCGGTGCCGGACTCGCTTGCGGGCGTGAAGAGCCTCGTCGGACAGGCGGTGCACGCGCGCAAGCTGACGAGCATGCACGATGTGCCCGCCGGCTACTGGAAGGTGACCTCGGCGCTCGGCGCGAGCGTGCCCGTCAGTCTCGTCATCGTGCCGATCGAAAACGAAGGCCAGGCGAACGGCGCCATCGAACTCGGTGCGATGCACGCGCTGACCGAGCGCGACCAGCAGTTCCTGAAGACGATCGCGGGCAATGTCGGTGATTACGTCGAGGCGGCGCAGTATCGCGAGCGTCTGCAGCGTGTGCTCGAAGAAACGCAGCAGTTGAATGAAGAGCTGCAGATGCAGCAGGAAGAACTGCGCACGACCAACGAGGAACTCGAGCAGCAGACGACGGCGCTTTCGCAGGCGCAGGCTTATCTCGCGAATCAGAAGGCGGAGCTCGAGCAGACGAACGATCAGCTCGCGGAACAGGCGCGCGTGCTCGACGAACGCAACGTCGCGCTCAATGCCGCGCAGGGCGAACTGGAAACGCGCGCCGAAGCGCTGCAGCGCGCGAGCCGCTACAAGTCGGAGTTCCTCGCGAACATGTCGCACGAACTGCGCACGCCGCTCAACAGTTCGTTGATTCTCGCGAAGCTGCTCGCCGAGAACAAGGCCGGCAATCTTACGAACGATCAGATCAAGTACGCGCAGACGATCTATTCCGCCGGCAACGATCTGCTCAATCTCATCAACGATATTCTCGATCTCTCGAAGGTCGAGGCGGGCAAGCTCGATCTGCATATCGAAGAGGTGCCCTTGCAGCGGATCATGGACACGCTCTCGCGCACGTTCGAGCCGCTCGCCCGGCAGAAGAGGCTCAGGCTCGAGCTTCGCAATGAGATCGATGAATACCCGACGCTCACGACCGATTTCCGGCGCCTCGAGCAGATCCTGAGGAACCTGCTGTCGAACGCGCTGAAATTCACGGATGCGGGCACGGTGTCGCTCACGCTCAAGCGCGCGGGCGGAACAGCAGACAGGGCCACGGTGCAGTTCGTCGTGACGGACACGGGCATCGGCATCGCACCGGACCAGCTCGAAGCGATCTTCGAAGCGTTCCAGCAAGCCGACGGAACCACGAGCCGCCATTACGGCGGCACGGGTCTCGGCCTGTCGATTTCGCGCAGCCTTGCGCATCTGCTCGGCGGCGATATCGCAGTGCGCAGCGCGCAGGGCACCGGCAGCACGTTCACGCTGACGATGCCCGTCGCTTACGGCGCGGGCGCGTTGCCGGTTGCGGTCGAGCAGGCGCCGGCCGCCATCGACGAACCTGCGCCGGCCGGGGAGCCGATCGAAGTGGTCCACGTCATCGACGACGATCGCACCGACTCCGCCCCCGGCCGCCGCCTCGTTCTCGTCGTTGAAGACGAACCGGACTTCGCGCAGGTGCTGCTCGATCTCGCGCACGAACTGGGTTATCGCTGCATCGTGAGCGGGACGGCGAGCGAGGCGCTCAAGCTCGCGCAGGACAGCGCCCCGAAGGCAATCCTGCTCGACATCGGCCTGCCGGATCGCTCGGGGCTCGTGGTATTGCAGGAACTCAAGGCGAATCCGAAGACGCGGCACATTCCGGTGCATGTCGTGTCGGCATCGGACAGAAGCGAGGCCGCGCTGCATCTCGGCGCGATCGGTCACGCGGTGAAGCCCACCACGCGCGAGCAACTGACGGCGATCTTCCAGCGGCTCGAAGAGAAGAGCAGCCAGAAAATCAAGCGCGTGCTGCTCGTCGAGGACGATGCGCGGCAGCGTCAGAGCATCGTCGAGCTGATCAGCGATACGGATGTGGAAATCACGCCGGTCGAGTTCGGCCGCGAGGCGCTCGAACTGCTGAAGACGACGATTTTCGACTGCATGATCATCGACCTGAAGCTGCCCGACATGCACGGCGGCGACCTGCTGCGGCAGATGGCCGGCATCGACGCGTATTCGTTCCCGCCGGTGATCGTCTACACGGGGCGCAACCTCACGCACGACGAGGAAGCGGAACTCATGCGCTACTCGCAGTCGATCATCATCAAGGGCGCGCGCTCGCCGGAGCGGTTGCTCGACGAGGTGACGCTGTTCCTGCACAAGGTCGAAACGGACTTGTCGGCGGATCGCCAGGCGATGCTGCACGTCTCGCGCGCGCGCGATCGCGTGCTCGATGGCCGCCGCGTGCTGCTCGTCGATGACGATATCCGCAACATCTTCTCGCTATCGAGCGCGCTGGAGCATCAGGGGCTGAAGGTGGATATCGGCCGCAACGGCTTCGAGGCGATCGAAGCGCTCGACAAGCATCCCGACATCGACGTCGTGCTGATGGACGTGATGATGCCCGGCATGGACGGACTCGAAGCGACACGGCACATCCGCGAGGACGCGCGTTTCAGGAAGCTGCCGATCATCGCGATCACGGCGAAGGCGATGAAGGACGATCAGGAGCAATGTCTCGCGGCGGGCGCGAGCGATTATCTGGCGAAGCCGATCGACATCGACCGGCTTTACTCGCTGCTGCGCGTGTGGATGCCGAGGCGCGTCTAAATATTCAGGGCGCGCTTGTCGACGGCGAGCGCGGCCTCGCGCATCACTTCCGACAACGACGGATGCGGATGGCAAATGCGCCCGATATCCTCGCTCGCCGCCTTGAATTCCATCGCCACGACCGCTTCGGCGATCAGGTCCGACGCGTTTGCCGAGATGATGTGCACGCCGAGAATTTCGTCGGTTTTCGCATCGGCGATGATCTTGATGAAGCCGTCCGTCTCGCCGATACCCATCGCGCGGCCGTTCGCGAGCATCGGGAACTGGCCGGCCTTGATCGCGCGGCCTTCGGCCTTCAGCGCCTGCTCCGTCTGCCCGACCCACGCGATTTCCGGATGCGTGTAGATCACCCACGGAATGCAGTTGTAGTCGATGTGCGGCTTCTGACCGTCGATGATCTCCGCCACCAGCACGCCTTCGTCTTCGGCTTTGTGCGCGAGCATCGGGCCGCGCACCACATCGCCGATCGCGTAGACGTTCGGGACTTTCGTCGCGCAATGACCGTCGACGGGAATGAAGCCGCGTTCGTCGGCTGACAGGCCGATGGAATCGAGGCCGAGATCGTCCGTGTTCGGCACGCGGCCGATCGACACGATCAGGCGGTCCGCCTCCAGCGTCTGCGCATTGCCGTCCTTGTCCTCGTAGGAAATGGAGACGCTCGAATCCGTCGTCTGCACGCCGCCGATTTTCACGCCGAGGTGAATCGTCAGACCTTGCTTCTTGAAGAGCTTCGCGGCTTCCTTTTGCAGCGCGGCATCGGTCGTGCCGAGAAATTCGGGCAGCGCTTCGAGAATCGTCACTTCCGCGCCGAGCCTGCGCCACACGGAGCCGAGCTCCAGCCCGATCACGCCCGCGCCGATCACGGCGAGCTTCTTCGGCACCGAGGTGAAAGCGAGCGCGCCTTCGTTGTCGGAGACGATCTTGTTGTCGACCGGCACGTTCGGCAGATGACGCGCCTTCGAGCCCGTCGCGATGATCACGTGTTGCGCGGTGTGGCTTTCGCTCTTGCCGTCGCCGCTCACGTCGATCTTGAAGTTGGCGCCGTCTTTGCCCGCGAGCTTGCCGTGACCTTTGAGCCACGTGATCTTGTTCTTGCGAAACAGGAACTCGACGCCGCCCGTGATCTTCTCGACGATCGCTTCCTTGCGCCCGACCATCTTGTCGACGTCGACGGCAAGGTTGTCCATCGTGATGCCGAGATCGCCGAAATGCAGTTGGGCCTTCTCGAATTGCTCGCTCGATGCGAGCAGCGCCTTCGACGGAATGCAGCCGACGTTCAGGCACGTTCCGCCGAGCTTGGGCTTGCCGGCGTGGTTGATCCATTCCTCGACGCACGCGACCTTGCGGCCGAGCTGCGCGGCGCGGATCGCGGCGATATAGCCGCCGGGGCCGGAGCCGATAACGATGACATCGAAGTCGGCCTTCTGGTCTGAAGCGGCGGCGGGGGCGGGCGCGGCGGCGCTCGCCTGCGCGGGTTGAACGGCGGGCTTTTCCGGTGCGGGGGCGGGTGCAGCGGCGGACGCCTTCGCTTCCGTATCGATGATCGCGAGCAGTTCGTCGGCGTGCACGATGTCGCCTTCCTTCTTCACCACTTCCGCAAGCGTGCCGGCGGCGGGCGCGGGCACTTCGAGCACCACCTTGTCCGTTTCCAGTTCGACGAGGATTTCGTCTTGCGTCACCGCGTCGCCCGCTTTCTTCTTCCACGGCAACATCGTCGCTTCGGTGACGGATTCGGAAAGCTGCGGAACCTTGACTTCAACCCTGGCCATTCAGATTCTCCTTGTGGGCGATTTCTCGCGATTGGAAACGTCAGGCGTTGCGTGTTTCGCGGATGCGGCTTTGCGGGCCGGGCCGGCGCGCCGAAGTCGTAGGATACGCCCTGTCCGGAGCCTGCGCGCGGGATGCTTCGTGGAGTTCGTCGCGCGGCCAGGCGCGAGCGCGCAGAACACGCACGCGAGCGCACCGCCGCCGTCGGCGTTCTGCCTGTGACACGGTCAGGGCTTGAGCAACTGCGTGAGCGATTCAATCTGCGCGGCGCAGGCCGCTTGCGCCTGCGTTTCGACATCGCGATAAAGCCGGATGATGCTCTCGCCGACCGGCGTTAGCACGCAGCCGCCGCCGCTTTGGCCGCCTTGTTCGGAAATGGTCGCGGGCGTTTTGAGCGAACGATTGAGTTCGTCGATGAGCAACCACGCGCGCCGGTACGACATGTCGAGACTGCGCGCTGCCGCCGATATCGAGCCGTGCTTGCGCACCGCTTCCAGCAGCGAAATCTTGCCCGGCCCAATGGCGATCGTTTCGCCTTTCGTGATGCGCATGCGAAAGCGAACTTCGGCCGGCTGACCCGCCGTGCCCGTCTCCTTCGCGCGTTCCGTCGTTTTGAGGGTTGTCGCCATGCCCGAGAGAATACACGAAGGAAATCGGACGGGCGTTTCATTGCGGCGGCGCCGGTGTTATCGGTTGTGCGGATAGCAAAAGGCGAAATCCTCGCATCCGGGACAGCCCGGCGCCCATGTCGGCGCGGCGACTCTCGCGAGCGCGACTTGCCGCACGAGACACTTCTTCCAGCGCAGGTTCGCGACGTTGCGTGCGATGAGATCGGGATAGTGACGCGCGAGCATGCCGGTGACGTCGTCGCGTCAAAAGAGGCCGAGGTCGCGCCACAGATGACCGGGCCGCAGCGACGCTGCGGAAATGATCATCGCACGCGAAGTCGCGCAATGCGGCAAGATCGAGCTTCTCGAAACGCGGCCGGTCGACGGTCGTCGCCGACGGTTTCGAAGCGCCGCGGGGCGTCGCGGTGGACGTGGCGCGCAAGCGCCTGATCGCGGTGGACCGGTCGAGCGCGCCGGACACGCCGAGCGCGCTGCGAGTCGTGCCGATCAGATGTCGATGCCTTAGCGCGGCGACGACCAGCCCTTGTAGCTGCCGACGTTCTCCCGCGTGACGAGCGTGGACGGCAAGAGAATCGTCGTGTTGCTCGGCTTCTTGCCGTTCATGAGGTCATAGCCTACGCTCACCGCCTGCTGCGCCATCGCCCACGGATCCTGACTCGCCGATGCCTGGACCATCGTGTCGGACTTGAGCGCCGTCTCGATATCGGGCGCGCCGTCGACCGAGGTGATCACGATGTTGTTCCGGTGCAGCTGCTTCGCCGCGAGGTCCGTGCCGATCGCTTGCGGATCGTTGATAGCGAACACGCCGTCGAGTTTGGGGAAGCGCGTGAGATATCCCTGCATCGCGTTCATGCCGCCTTCGCGCGAGCCTTTCGCGTCCTGATCGTCGGACAGGATCTTGATGCCCGGATTCTTCGCGAGCACGGACTTGCAGCCGTTCACGCGATCGATCACCGCCGACACCTGCGGCCCGTTCTCGATCACGACGTTGCCCTTGCCGTTGAGCTTCTTCGCCAGAAAATCGCAGGAGATTTCGCCGGCCTGCACGTTGTTGGTCTGCACGGTTGCGTCCGCGCCCGCCGCCGCGACGTCGACCGCGATCACGACGATGCCCGCCTTCTGCGCCTTCTTCACGGCCGGCTCGATCGCTTTCGGATCGACGGCGTTCAGCAGAATCAGATCGACGTGAGCCGAGATGAAGTTGTCGATCTGCGTGAACTGCTTGTTCATGTCGTAGTCCGACGACACCGCCTGCACCTTGGCATTCGGGTTGATCGCCTTGGCCTTCGCTTCCGCGCCCCTCGAGATGGTGACGAAGTACGGGTTGCCGAGCGAGCCGACCGTGATGCCGACGGATTTCAGTTGCTTGTCGGCGGCGTGCGCGGATAGCGACAGGGTAAAACCGAGAGCGAGTGCGACGCTGGCGAAAAGCTTATTGTGTTTGCGCATGTTTGTTGTCTCCAGTTGGTCCTTTTTTCGAGGGCGGGCGCACGCGGACCCGAATGCGCCCGAATAGCGGAAATCAGGTGCGAGCCGAGCCGCGTTGACGGTAACGATCGAGCGCCACCGCGCCGATGATCACGAGGCCCTTGATGATGTACTGCCAGATATCCGACACGCCGAGCAGCACGAGACCGTTCGTCAGCACCGCGATGATGAGCGCGCCGACCAGCGTGCCGACGATCGAGCCCACGCCGCCGACGAAGCTCGTGCCGCCGAGGATGACCGCGGCGATCGCATCGAGTTCGTACGACTGGCCGAGCTGCAGGCCGTTCGCGGCATAGAGGCGTGCGGCCGACATCACGGCGCCGAGCCCGGCGAGCAAGCCCGAGATCGCGTAGACGAAGAGCTGGATGCCCCACACCTTGATACCCGAAAGACGCGCCGCTTCCGGATTGCCGCCGACCGAATAAATGCGCAGGCCGAGCACCGTGCGGCGCAGCACGAACCACGACACGATCACAACCGCAATCGCGATGATCACGAGCCAGGGCACGCCGAAGAGCGTGTCGTTGCCGATGAACGCGAACGACAGTTGCGGATTGAAGATGGTCGTGTCGTGACCGATGAGCCGCGCGATGCCGCGCACCGCGGTGAGCGAGCCGAGCGTCACGATGAACGGCGGCAGTCTCAGGAGCGCGATCAGCAGACCGTTGATGACGCCGAAGCCGAGGCCGACCGCGAGCGCCGCCGGAATGCCGAGCCATCCCCAGCCCGGAATATTCGATGCGAGCAGCGCGGTGACCGCCGCCGCCGAGAGCACCGAGCCGACCGACAGATCGATGCCGCCCGTCAGAATGACGAAGGTCATGCCCGCCGCGAGCACGATGTTGATCGATGCCTGCTGCGCGACGATCGACAGGTTCTGGAAGCTGAAGAAGCCGTCCGTCACGATGCCGAAGCCAATGCACAGCAGGATCAGCACGGGCAGCATGCCCGCGGTGCGCATCAGCACCTGCATGCGTTCGCGATGCTCGATGCGGCTCTGCCGTTGCGTCGTGCTCTCGGCCTTCGCAACCGGCGCGTTGCCCGTTTCGTGGTGTTTCGTCGTGTTTGCCATGTCTCTCTCCGATTCCCTTGGTGTCTCAAGCCGCCTGATCGAGCGCGACCTTCGAGCCCGTCGCCAGTTCGATAATCCCTTCCTGTGAGATCGGCGTGCCGGAATGGCCGCCGAGTTCGCCCGCGATTTCGCCTTCGCGCATCACGAGCACGCGGTCCGCCACGCCGATGACTTCCGGCAGCTCGCTCGAGATGACGATCACGCCGACGCCGGAGCGCGCGAGATCGTTGATGATTCGATAAATCTCCGACTTCGCGCCGATATCGACGCCGCGCGTCGGCTCGTCGAGGATCAGCACGTCGGGCTTGGTTTCGAGCAGACGCGACAGCAGCACCTTCTGCTGATTGCCGCCCGACAGCGCGCCCACGTTCACGCGCATGTTCGGCACGCGGATGGTGAGTGCGGCGATCGCGTCCTTTGCGCGCGTGTTGCCGCGCGGAAGATCCATCACGCCGGCTTTCGCGTCGCGCCCGGCGACCGTGATGTTGATGTTGTCGCGCACGCTCATGTCGAGGAAGAGGCCCTGGCCCTTGCGGTCTTCGGTGAGATAGACGAGCCCCGCGTCGATCGCGTCGCGCGGCGTGCGCAGCTTCACCGGCTTGCCGTGCATCGACACTTCGCCGCGCGTCTTTTCTTCCGCGCCGAAGATGAGGCGCGCAAGCTCCGTGCGCCCCGCGCCGACGAGCCCCGCGATGCCCAGCACTTCGCCCTTGTGCAGGTCGAGGCTGCATCCCTTCACGCGATTGTTGTCGGCGATATCGCGCACGGACAGCACGACGTTGCCCGGATCGTAGGGCGCGTGCTGCTTCTTGTAGAAACCGGAGATGTCGCGGCCGACCATCATCTTCACGAGGCTGTCGGCGGACAGATCTTCGCGCATCAGCGTGCCGACGTACGATCCGTCGCGCAGCACCGAGACGCGATCCGACAGTTCGTAGATCTCCGCCATCCGGTGACTGATGTAGATGATCGCGATGCCTTCCTCGCGCAACCGCCGCACGAGCTCGAAAAGACGGTCTGTTTCGCGCGACGAAAGCGGCGTGGTCGGCTCGTCCATCACGAGGATGCGCGCCTGCGCATGCACGGCGCGTGCGATTTCGACCAGTTGCCGCTCCGCGATCGACAGGTCGCCGACGAGCGTGTGCGGCTTGAAGCTCGCGCCGAGGCGCTTGAGCACGTCCTCGCAGCCGCGCTCCATGCCTTTGCGGTCGACCAGCCCGCCGCGCCGCAACTCGCGTCCCGCGTGGATGTTCTCCGCGACGGAGAGATTCGGCGCGAGGCTCAGCTCCTGATAGATCACGGCGACACCGAGCGCGCGCGCGGCGAGCGGCCCGTCGATGGTGACCGGCTTGCCGTCGATGAGAATCTGGCCGCCCGCATCGGCCTGATAGGCGCCCGACAGGATTTTCATCAGCGTGGACTTGCCCGCGCCGTTTTCGCCCATCAACGAGTGCACTTCGCCGGGATAGACGGACAGACGCACGTCGTTGAGCGCGCGCACGCCGGGAAAGGTCTTGCTGATGCCGCGCATCTCGAGAAGCGGCGGTCGGCTGGAAGGGTCATGCGGCATGGTTCACCTCTTGCGTTTTGATGCCCGCGTGGCGAATGGCCGCGCGAGGTGAGAAGTTGAAGAACATCGGCAGCGTGGCCGCGCCGATCGCGCCCGCATCCGGGCCGAAGGAGCCGCGCACGAGCGTCGGGGTGCCGCGCGCTTCGGGCGCGTTGGCGGCGAGCGTGGTCGAGAGGCGCTTGACGAGCTTGTCGAGCAGGCCGCCGTCGATGTCGGCATCGATCACGACCATCGGCACGTCGAGCACGCAGAGCGTCGCGCGCAGGGCGGGCGCGAGCGCCTCGATGCAGTCGTCGATCCATTCGTCGACGGCGGGAAGATGCCGCTCGATGCACGCCTGCAAGTCGATGCGGTTGTCCGCGGCCGCGCCGCAGTAGTTGAGATGGCGCACGAGCGCGTTCAGCGACGCCCGCGACAGCAGGATGTCCCACTGGCCTGCGGGCTGCGGGGCGGACGGCAGGCGGCTCGGCGGCACGGGAATCACGCCGATATCGCCCGCGTTGCCCGACGCGCCCCGCAGACAGTCGCCGTTGATCGCGATGCCGCCGCCGATCGCCGAGCCGAGGAACAGATAGACGAAGTCGTCGCAGCTTCGGCCGTGCCCGTAGAAAAGCTCGGCGGTCGCGGCGGCGTTACCGTCGTTTTCGCTGAAGACGGGCAGTGAGAGCGCGCGGCTGAGTTCATCGGCGAAATCGGTTTCGTCCCATGCGCGGAAGGTTTCGGCGGGCAGGCCGAGTTCGCGCAGCCAGCTTCCGAGATTGAACGGCTGCGCGATGCCGACGCCCGCCAGCCGCTCGCGCTCCGGGGCGGAGAGCAGGTCGAGCATCTTCCCGATGTCGCGCCGCACGATCTCGAGCACCTCTGAGGGATGCGGCAGCACGGCATCGAGTGCGCTGCGCGCGAGCACGTCGCCGGCGAAATTGACGAGCACGGTCTCGATGCCCGTGCGATCCAGCCGCACGCCGATGCCGAACGCGCCGCGCGGATCGAGCCGGATCAGCGACGCGGGCTGGCCGCGCTGGCCTTCGAGACGGCGCCCGGTGTATTCGATCAGTCCCGCATTTTCGAGCGACTCGACGATGCTGCCGACCGCCGTGCTCGTGAGATTCGCGTGACGCGCGAGCTCGGCTTTGGATGCCGGCTCGGTGCGCCGAAGCGCCTGCAAAAGCAGCCGCTCGTTGTATCGGCGCACGGTCGCGGAGTTGCTGCCTCTGCCGCTTGGGGATTTCACGCGCTGTCTCCGAAGGACGGCCATCGAATCGCGGCCATTAATTAAATCAAGTTGATTTATTTAAGACTGGCAGCGCTTTGAAGTAAAGAAGGGAAATCCCGGAGCTGCTTTTTTAAGTACGCTTTGAAGAGGCCATCGCATGACGCGCGATGCCCGGTCGCCGCAAATCGCGGACCCGGTGCGCTTCCACACTAGGCGATGCAATCGCCAGTGCCAAGCCGCGCGCCGAAGCTTTCCGGCGAGCTTACGTGTGACCAGAAACCAGCTTTCGGTGAGCGGCGCCCGCGAAGCGGCGGGTGGATCGATGTGCTATCGTCGGCGACACTTTTCGACATTTTCTCCGCCGCGTCATGTTCTCGCTTTCCCAAGCTACGCACGCCAGCAAGGCCGCGCAATACGACGACCTGCTGCAGCAAGCCCGCGCGCTCATCGCCGATGAAAACGACTTCATCGCCAATGCCGCAAATTTTTCCTCGCTCGTCTATCACACGCTGCCCGATCTGAACTGGGCCGGCTTTTATCTCTTCGATGGCGCGGAGCTCGTCGTCGGGCCGTTTCAGGGCAAGCCGGCGTGCGTGCGCATCGCGCTCGGACGCGGCGTCTGCGGCACGGCGGCGCGTGAGCGGCGCACGCAGGTCGTGCCGGATGTGCATGCGTTTCCGGGCCATATCGCGTGCGATTCGGCGTCTCGCTCGGAGATCGTCGTGCCGCTCGTCGCGAGCGATGGCACGCTGATCGGCGTGTGGGATGTCGACAGCCCCGTGCCGAACCGCTTCGACGATGAAGACGCGCTCGGCATGGAAGCGCTGTGCACGGCGTTCGTCGCGCTCGCCTGGAGCGGGCGGGCGAAGCGCTGAAAATGACGTCCACAGGGCCGCTCGACAACAACGGTGTCGTCACGATTGCGAGCGCGCACGGAGCCGTTGCGGCCGCCGACAGGCTCGAAGCGTTGATCCGCGCGCGCGGTCTGATGCTCTTCGCGCGCATCGACTTCAGCGGCGACGCGGCGCGCGCCGGCCTCACGATGCCGCCGAGCCAGTTGCTCGTGTTCGGCAATCCGCAGGCGGGTACGCCGCTCATGCAGGCCGTGCCGACTGCCGCGCTCGATTTGCCCCTCAAGGTGCTGTCATGGGAAGACGCCAACGGCCGCGCGTGGCTGTCCTATAACGCGACGGAGTATCTGCGCGCGCGCCATGGACTCGACGCCGACGCGATGAAGCCCGTCAGCGGCGTGGCCGCGCTCGTGGAAGCGGCGGCGCGCTGAAACCCAGGCCTTGCCGGCGGTGGGGCCGCGTTCGGCGGCCCGGCGCCTGCGTCTACAATGGGACGTTTTCATCCGTCTCAACAGTTCATGACGAGCCTTGTTCGCCGACGCCTGCTTGCCGCTTGCGCCCTGAGCGCGTGCGGGTTTGCGCCTGCGCGCGACGTGCGCGCGGCGTCGGACAAGGCCAGCGTCGCGCTCGTCATGAAGTCGCTGAACGATCCGTTCGTCGTGTCGATGATCGAAGGCGCGCGGAACTACCAGCGGCATTACGCATCGCAACTCGACCTCGCGACGAACGGCACGCTCACCGACAACGACGTGGCCGGGCAGGCGCACATCGTCGAAACGCTCATCGAGGGGAAAGTCAACGCGATCGTCATCGCGCCCGCGGACTCGAAGGCGCTTCTGCCCGCGGCCGCGAAGGCCGTCGCGGCGGGCATCATCGTGATCGCGATCGACAATCCATTCGACGAAGCCGCCCAGGAAGCGGCGAACATCACGATTCCGTTCGTCGGGCCGGACAGCCGGCGCGGGGCGAAGCTCGTCGGCGCGTATCTCGGCTCGAAGCTGAAGGCGGGCGACGAGGTCGGCATCATCGAGGGGCCGTCGAACGATCTCAACGCGCGGCAGCGCACGCTCGGCTTCAAAGAGACGATGAACGCGGCGGGCATGCGTATCGCCGATACGGCCAGCGGCGACTGGACCGTGGCGAGCGGCAAGTCGGTCGCGTTGCAGATGCTGTATGCGCATCCGGACGTGCGGGGCCTGCTCTGCGCGAACGACAATATCGCGATGGGCGCCATCGACGCGATTCGCATTGCCGGCAAGAAGGGCCGCGTGCTGGTGACGGGCTACAACAACATCGATGCCGTGCAGCCGATGCTCGATGACGGCCGCCTGCTCGCGACAGTCGAGCAGTTCGGCGCGCGGCAGGCGGTGTTCGGCGTGGACGTCGCGGTGAAGGCGTTGCTCGAGAAGCGGCGGCAAAGGGATTTGTCGCCGTACATGGAGACGCCGGTTCAACTGGTGACGAAGGCGCAGGCGAAGGGGTTTCGGTTCGGGGCGTCGTGAGGCGCTCCGGACGCGCTCAGCCCGCCTTTCCCAACAAGCCCCGCGCCGCGAGACTCTGATACAACGCGCGCACGCCGAACGTCCACGGTTCGATCTCGGTCGACAACCTCACCGTATTCACCAGCGCCCCGAGGCTGGGCGTCGAAATCGTCACGACGTCGCCGAGATGATGCGTGAACCCGCCGCCTTCCGTATCGCGATCCTTGATCGGCGAGAACATCGTGCCGAGAAACAGCATGAAGCCGTCCGGATACTGATGATGCGCGCCGTGCGTCTGCGTGACGAGATCGGCCGGATCGCGGCTGATTTCGCTCATGTGGCTGACGCCTTCGAGCACGAAGCCATCGTCCGCGCCTTCGATGCGCAGCGACACGCTCGATGCGCGCACCGAATCCAGGGTGAAACGTTCGTCGAACAGCCGCACGAACGGGCCGATCGCGCAGGACGCGTTGTTGTCCTTCGCCTTGCCGAGCAGCAGCGCGCTGCGGCCTTCGATGTCGCGCAGATTCACGTCGTTGCCGAGCGTCGCGCCGACGATCTCGCCGCGCGCATTCACCGCGAGCACGATCTCCGGCTCCGGGTTGTTCCATTGCGATGTGGGATACAGGCCGACGTCCGCGCCGAACCCGACCGACGACATCGGCTGCGACTTCGAAAACACCTCCGCGTCCGGTCCGATGCCGACTTCCATGTATTGCGACCACGCGCCGCGTCGCTCCAGTTCGGCCTTCAGCTTCGCCGCGCTTTCCGAACCCGGCTTGATCTTCGACAGATCCGCGCCGATCAGCTTGTTGATCGTGTCGCGTACTTCCTGCGCGCGGCTCGCGTCGCCGCCGGCCTGCTCCTCGATCACGCGTTCGAGCAGACTCACCGCGAACGTGACGCCGCATGCTTTCACGGCCTGCACGTCGCACGGCGCGAGCAGGCGCGGGGCATCGGAGGCGCCCTGGAGCGTCGCTTGCAGCAAGTCCTGGACGTTGCCGAGATGTTCGCCTTCAGCGTTGCGGGCGATGTCGAGCGCATCGGCGTTATCGAAGAGGTCGGCGGTCGTCGGCGCGGCGCGCGTGATGTCGAACACTTCGCCCCGGCGCACGGCGACGACGGCGGGGCCGTTCACGGGCGCGGGACGCCAGACACGGCCGATCAGCACGGCATCGGCGAAATCTTCGGGCAAAAAGGAGGAGACGTTGGCGGTTTGCATGAATGCGGATGACCGGCGGGAAAGGAAAGCCGATCGTAGCCCGCGTCCGGGACGGTGTCCATCGGGTTGATTATTTATCCAACCTGTTGGAATATGGCCGGACGCAATGTCCGAGCCCGCACATGGAAAGAGCCTACGACGTCCCCGCGCTGCGCCGCGCGAGCGACATTCTGGATGCCCTCGCCGCCGCCGCGAAACCGGTGCGCGCCGCGTCGCTTGCCGAACAGACAGGCCTCTCGCGCAGCACGCTCTATCTGATGCTCGAAACGCTCGCGCGCATGCAATGGATCGAAAAACATGACGACGGCTACATGATCGGCGTGCGTCTGTTCGAACTCGGCAACGCGTATGTGCGTCACGACAAGCTGCAGGCCGCCTTTCGCGAAGGCGCGGGTGCGTTCATCAACAAGCACAACGAGGTCGTGCAGCTCGCGGTGCTCGACGGCGTGGAGGTGGTCTACATCGCGCGGGAGGATGCGCATCGTCCGGTGCGGCTCGTGTCCGATCTCGGCTCGCGCCTGCCCGCGCACTGTTGCGCGCTCGGCAAGGCGCTGCTGGCGGGAATGGCCGATGAAGCCGTGATCGGGCGCCTTCCCGAGCGTCTTGAAGCGGTGACGCCGCGCACCATCACGCGGCGCGCGGCGCTGTTGCGCGAACTCGCGTCGATCCGCAAGAGCGGGCTCGCTGTCGAGCGCGAGGAAGTCGCTGAAGGACTTGCGTGCTTCGCGGCTTACGTCGGGACGACGCCGGCGGGCAAACGCGTCGCGGTATCGACGAGCGTGCCGCTCGGCCGGCTCGATGCGAAACGTGAAAAGCAGATCTCGATCGGCATCGTGCAACTCGCGGCTCATTTGCGCGGCGCGCTCTGACGATGCGACGCGCGCGCGTCCATGCGGCCCGTCGAAGCGGTGAGGCGCGTGCCGATCGATTCCGCTTCCTGCTCCGCGCGCACCGGCGCCGGCGCGTGCGCCGCGATCAGCACGTCGCAGCGTGCGTGTGAGCAGACCACGTCGCGCAGACGTGCTTCGCCGTGGCGCCAGCCGGTGTCCGCTTCGCCGCCGAGCACGATGAGGTCCGCGCCCGCCGCTTTGGCCTCGTTCGCGATCAGCTCGCCAACACTCGTGCCGTCGAGCGGCTGCGTGACGCTGCGCGCGATGCCGTCGATGCCCGCGCTGTCGATCAGTCGCGCCGCATAGCGTGTCACGGCCCGCGCGTGGTCGTCGATCACGTGGAGCGTGTCGCCGGGATTGCTGTCGGCGGTGACGATCGCCCACCACGGCATCTGATCTACGATATGCAGTGCCGTGAGCCGCGCATTGCAGTCGCGGGCGCGCGTGATGGCGGTGGTGAGGGCGCTTTCGCTGAGGCTCGTGCCGACCGCGACGAGAATGTGCTTGTACATGATGACTCTCCGGTGTGTATCGCTCAGACCGGATGATCGGCGCGCAAAGTTAGCTGCGAATGAGCGCGAGTCGTCGCTGCATGTCGCTCGCCACCGCGATGATCCGCGAGCGCACGCAGGCGACGATCCTCGCGTATCTCGACGTTTTCGCCCCGTGCGCGATCTTCGCGTTCCTGTTCATTCCGCTGACGTTCTCCTTTTCGCCCGGGAAGGCGATCTCAGCGGCCACCGCCCAAAATTAACGGCGGCGTTTTTTCCAGTCGTAGTCGGCGGGCGGATCGGCGACGCCCGGCTTGCCGACCGCATGCGGGTTTTCACTGCATAACGTGACGAAGCTGATGTCTTCGCCATCGGCCTGGCGCTTGCGCAGGGCTTCCGCGTAGCGCAGCGCGTCGGCGAGCGCGTTTGCATCGAACCTTTTGAAGCATGCCGCACCTTCGGTATCAGGGTTGCCGCCGAGCCAATACACGACGAACATCGTTTAGCCTCTCGTTTGGGGATGTGCACCATCGTCGACACTCATGCACGGCGATGAAGATCCTGCACGGCGCCCGTGCATCGGCGCGCCGCGACAGCCACCGGGAATTCCCGAAGTGTAACGTTGGCGAGCCGCACGCCGCCTGACGATGACTTCAGGAAAGCTGCGAGGGAACGATCGTTGCTGTCATCCTCGTTTATTCCGAGGCCCAAACATGCAACGACAAGACCGTGTTCCTTCGCGAGCGCTGTGGCGCATCCCGCCTCGCGCGACGCACCACGACGAGCCGCGCGTGCTCATTGCCGATGACGATCTGGAGGCGACGCGCGCGATCTGTCTTGCCCTCGAAGACGCCGATTTCACGGTACGCGCGGTGCACACGGGCCTCGACGCGGTGTCGCTCGCGCGCAAATGGCGGCCGGGCGTCGTGCTGCTCGATCTGATGATGCCGCTCGGCGATGGCTGGGAAGCGGCCGAGGCGATCCGCGCGATCGATCTCTCGATGCTGCTGATCGCGCATACGAGCCGAACGGATATGGAGGATCTGACGCGCGCGCAGCAAACCGGCTTCAACGGCTACTTCGTCAAGCCGACGGAGCTCGACGGCATGATTGCGGTGCTGCGCGACTATTTCTCGATGCGGGAAGGCGAAGGCGATCACGCATCGGTGCGCGTGCGCTGAATGTCGACGCGCTTCGGCGGGAGCTCGTCCATATCCCCCTGGATGTGATCTTTCAGCATGTCTTCCCAGTACTGGCAATAACCGGCCCAGAACGGCATCTGCGTATGCGCGGATGCGGCAGTCGGCAGCGGATCGGGCAGCATCTTGCCCAGACGGCGGATCTCCTTGTGCTTCCATTGCAGCAGCGCGCGGCGATGTCCCCGTCGCGGGAGGCACATTTCGTTCATTCTCGCGACGGCGATCGAAAAGCCCTCAGCGGGACGCGAGGCCATCTTCGTCAGCACGGCTGTTTGCGGGCACGGCCCGCGTTCATGGCAGATGATCGCGCCGATCTGTCCAAGGATGAACATCGCTTTCGCCATCGGCGGCTCGGAAGGGTGTTGCATGACGCCTCTCGGTTGATCGTTATGAGTTTTCTTGACGGGCACTCGACGTTGCCTTGGTGTTGAATGGATACGTCTGGCTATGCCTATTAATAAGATACCGTAATCAGATTGATCTGAATTGTGTATCAACAAAAAGATACACTGGCGCCGACTGTTATCGCGCTCGAAAAAGCAAAACGCCCCTGTGTGGCATGCAGGGGCGTTCTATTTGTCGGCGCGTCCGGGCTTAGTTTAGTGCCGCGTCAAATCCGGATGTTGCGGCTCTTCGATGCTTACCGGCACGTCCTTGAGCCGATAATGCTCAACTGCGGCATTTGCGCCCGAAACGGATTGGCGCGGAAATCGAAACGCCGGCCGCTTCGGTCATCGGGCCGCGTCCAGCACATGACGGACGAACAGGTCGCGCACGCCCGTTGGCGCGTCGTGACTATCGCAGGTCGTGGCCGCGACGATCCGCTCGCGGGGCGCGACGAATATGAACTGGTCGCCGTGTCCAGCCGCGAAGACGTAACGCGGAGCGATCCAGCAGAGGTAGCCATATTGCGCGTCGTTCATCGGCGGGCCGCCGTCGCTTTGCACGGACATGGCTTCGTCGATGAACGTCTCGTCGACGAGCCGCGTGCCGCGCCATGCGCCGCGATGCATCATCAGGAGGCCGAGCCTGATCATGTCCGACGTGCGCAGCATGAGCCCGCGGCCGCCGAACGTGTGGCCTTCCTCGTCGCTGATCCATTCGCTCGCCGCGATGCCGAGCGGCGCGAACAGCGTATCGCGCGCATAGCGTGCGAGCGTGCGCCCTGTCACCGATTCGATCACGAGCGATAGCAACTGGACCGCATGCGAGTCATAGGCGAAGCGCGCGCCGGGCCGGGCGATCGGCCGCGACAGAATGAAGCGCAGACGACTGTCGCCGGGGCGAAACCGGTCGCAGGGACCGAGCACGCAATCGTCGATGACGCTCGGGTCGCACTCGAAGCCCGATGTCATCGTCAGCAGATGCCGCAACGTGACGCGCTGGACAAGGGGATCGAAGGCAGGCTCGCGCATCGACGGCAAAATGCGGCAGACGGGCGTGTCGAGCGGCGGCAACACGCCTTCATGCAGCGCCGCGCCGACCGCGAGTCCCACGACAGTCTTCGTGACGGAATTGATGTCTTGCAGACATTCGGGCGCAACGTCCCGCCGATAATGCTCGAACACGATGCGATCATCGTGCGCGACGACGAAGCTGCGCACGCCGCTTTGCGCACTCAGCGCGCGTTGCAATGAATCGTTAGCAACGTTCATGAGCCAAAAGAATAAAAAGGATGTCGAATCAAATACCGATCGTCGTGCAGGTGCAAACGAATCGTGTTACACATTGAGCAATCCGGATGCCAGGCACGACGGTATTGCCCTCTTCCAGCGGTTTCAACTCACTTTCAGCGAGCCCTCAATTTGTTCGTCCGACGACTCGCGACGCTCTGGCGCCTTGGCCGGGCGTTCGTCCACGAAAGCCAGCAGACGCATCTGACCGATGACGGCGCCGCAATGACGCGCGTCGCGCGCTTCTTCGCGTCGCATGGCGCGCGCGCCGCGCCGCTCGGCGCCGGTGTGCCCGCGCTCTCGCAGCTTTCGCGCGTGCTGGAAAACGCATCGGGCGCGCTCGCGCGTCATCCCGCGCTCGCTGAAACGGCGGTGCGCGTCGCGCTTTCCGAGCTCGATGGACTGTTCACGCCCTACGATGCAGCCCGCTTTCGCGCGGCTTGCAAAGCGGCGTTTCCCGCCACGCTCGCTTTCGAACTCACGGCGCTCTGCGACATGCCTTTGCGCTCGGGTGTCGCGGAGCAGACGCACGTCGCGCGCATCGGCGCGTTGCCCGTGCGCGTCACGCTATTGCGCGCGGACGCTTATGGCGAACTCGAAGACGATCTGGATTTGGCGCTCGCGGCGGCGCGTTTCGCGCAGCGGCGCTCGGCGAAGGCGCGCGACCTGCGTCCGGTGGAGTGGGTGAGCCGCGCGCGAGAGAGCGTCGATGCCATGATCGACCTGCGTCAGCGCGCGGCCGATCAGAGCTACTTGCGCTTCCGCCTGCGCGACGACAATCGCCTCGCCGTGCCCGAAGTGCTCTGGGACTATTGCAACGATGTGGTGCTGACCACGCGCGCGATCGAAACGGCGGCGCTGTCGGATGCGGATGCGCTCGCATCATGTGGGCTCGATCAGGCCGATGCCCTCGCGACGCTCATCGAAGCCTTCTTCGACATGGCGTTAGGCGTCGGGCTGTATCACGCGGGGCTGGATGCGGTGGGCGCGCGCGTGAGCGTCGAGCCCGACACGCGCGGCCAGATCGTTCTCGAAGCCGATAACCCGATGACGATCTTCGCCGCCCACGAACGCGATTTTCTCGTCGGCGTGTCGCATGCGCTCATGGCAGGCGATCACAAGGCGGCCGCCCGCGCCCATCTCGAGCACGGCCGGCCCGAGGCGAACGCGACGACTCACGAAGTGCGCGTCGAGGCGACGTATCGGCGTGAGGCGGAGCGTTTCGCCTCGCCGCATGCAAGGCGCAGCGCCGGCGTCGCGCATCTGTTTGCCGCGGTCGGCCAGGCGCCTGCCGAGCACATGTTCAGCGCGGCGCACGGGCGCATTGCATCGCGGGCGGTGTTGCTCTCGAGAGCGGCGGAAAGGATCGAGCGCGTCGCGCAGGACGTCGCGCCGAATGTCGATGTGTGGAAGATCGCGCGCAAGGTCATCGTGCGGCTTGCCGCCGATCAGTTGAGCTTCAGAAGTCTGGCGGCGCGCCTCGCGCATGAAGCGACGCACTGGCCGCATACGCTGCCGCGTCTGCCGTCGCTCATCGCGAATCGCGCGGCGGCCGCGCAACGCACGCGCGGCACGACGTCTCGTTAGCGCGTGCCGGGGCTCATGCGCTCCGCGATCGCGCGGCATGCTTCTTTCAGCGGCGCGATGTAGGTTTCGAGCGGGGTCGCGCTCTTTCTGAACAGCGGAATGCTGACGCTCACGCAGCCGAGCGTCGCGCCGTTCGCACCGACGATCGCACTGCCGTAGCAGAAAATCTGCGCTTCGTTTTCTTCGCGGTCTTCGGCGTAGCCGCGCATTCGGGTCGCGTCGAGTTCGGCGTCGAGTGCCTGGCGCTCGACGATCGTGTTCGGGGTGAAGCGCGCGAACGCGATGCCTTGCAGGAGCGCGTCACGTTCAGCGGGCGATTGTGTCGACAGATACGCCTTGCCGACGGAACTCGAATAAAGCGTCACGCGCGTGCCGATGCGCGAAGCCATGCGCACCGCGTGCGGGCTTTCGAGCTTCTCGACGTACACCATCTCCGAGCCGCTGCGCACCGCCAGATGCACGGTTTCCTGCGTCGCGTCGCGCAGGGTCTGCAATGCGTCGGCGGCGGCGATGCGCAGATCCGAGCGCTCCCAGCTTCGGCTTGCGAGCGACATCAGACGCGGGCCGAGCGCGTAGCATCCGGCGCGCGCGTTCTCGACGACCAGCCCTTCGGCAAGCAACGCGCCGACGATGCGATACACCGTCGGGCGGGGATAGCCGCTCGCGGCCGTCAGACGCGCGATGGTCGG
The DNA here is from genome assembly GCA_001544655.2 of Caballeronia turbans. Taxonomy (GTDB): domain Bacteria; phylum Pseudomonadota; class Gammaproteobacteria; order Burkholderiales; family Burkholderiaceae; genus Caballeronia; species Caballeronia turbans. Next base: position 162,585 of record FCOD02000013.1, on the reverse strand, counting down.
CGGCTCGTCGGCATCGGCGATGAGTTGCAGCACCGCCATGAACTTCGAAAAGGCGGCGGTGCCGGTTGCCCTGGCGGCGTCGAGGGAAGTGGTGTCTGATGGCATGATCCGCGAATCATGCCACGAGATAGCCGCCGTCGACGGGAACGACCGCGCCCGTCATGAACGACGCCCCCGGCGACGCGAGAAACGCCGTCACCCGCGCGACGTCTTCGGGCAAGCCCCAGCGCTTCATCGGCGTGCGTTCGAGGATCGCTTGCGCGCGGCCGTCGTCGTCCTGGAGCGCCTGGGTGAGCGGTGTCGCGATCCAGCCGGGCGCGACCGCGTTCACGCGGATGCCGTCGGCGGCGTAGGCGATCGCGAGCGACTTCGTCAGTTGCGCGACGCCGCCCTTGCTCGCGCTGTACGCGGGCACGAGGCCGCCGCCGAAGAACGTCAGCATCGACGCCGTGTTGACGATAGCGCCACGGGTCTTCGCGAGCAGCGGGCGCGCGGCCGAGCACATGCGCATCGTGCCGTTGAGGTTCACGGCGATCACGCGCTCGAACGTTTCGATATCGTGCTCGTCGCCGCGACGGATCATGCCGGCGCAATTGACGAGCACGTCGAGCGTGTCGAGCGTGGCGAAGAGCGCGGCGGTGCTGGCGGCATCGGCGACATCGAGCGCGGCCACTTCGATGCCGTTGCCCAACGCGTCGCGCTGGGCATCGGTCGGCGCGAGACCGGCTGCAACCACGCGCGCGCCGAGCGCCGCGAACTGTTGCGCGATGCCCGCGCCGATGCCCTGGGTGCCGCCGGTCACGACGACGGTCTTGCCCTTGAAGAGATCAGATTGAAAAGTCATATCGTGAAGGTCAGACGGCGGGAATGGGTTCGGCCTGCTGCTCGGTATCTTCGATCGGCGAACGCACGACGAACATGTAGACGAGCGCGGCGGCGAACGCGACGCCCGCGCTGATCAGGAACGCGTTCACGAACGAGTGCGTCTTGTCGACCACGAGACCGGTGATGAACGGCGCGAACGAGCCGCCGAAATAGCCGCCGAAGTTCTGGATGCTGCCGAGCGACGCGACCATGTGGCGCGGCGCCGCGACGGAAACGAGCGCCCAGGCCGCGCCGCTCGCCATGTTGACGAAGAACATCGCAGCCGAGAGATAGACGATCGCGAGCGTGAGGTTCGGCGTGAACGCGGCCGGCACTGTGAAGAGCGCACCGCCGATGAGACCCGAGCAGATCGGCCACTTGCGGCTGCGGATCGGGGCGACGCCGCGCGCCATCAGTCCATCGGCGATGAAGCCCGACGACAGCATGCCGAGCGTGCCCGCGAGATACGGAATCGTCACGATCCAGCCCGTCTTCGCGATCGTCAGATGACGCTCATGTTCGAGGTATGCGGGCAGCCACGTCAGATAGAGCCACACCATGTAGATCACGCCCATGAAGCCGAAAATCATGCCCCACGTGGTCGCCTTTCCGAAGAGGCCGCGCCATTCCGCGAACGTCATGTTGCGTTCCTTGCGCTGCGTCGGCTCGCCTTCGGTCAGATGCGCGAGTTCGTCCGAGTCGAGCTTCACGTCGCGGCGATTGCGATAGACGATGTACCAGCCGATAGACACCGCGATGCCGAGCGCGCCCATGATGACGAACATGTTGCGCCAGCCGAACGACAGCAGCAGCACGGTAAGGATCGGCGGCGCGAGCGCGGGGCCGATCGTCGATGACGTGACGAAGATCCCCGTCGGTTTGCCGCGTTCGCGTTGCGCAAACCATTCCGACACCACCTTAGCGCCCGCCGGAAACTGCGGCGCCTCGCCGATACCGAGCGCAATGCGCGCCGCGAGGAATTGATGCAGGTTCGTCACGAGGCCGCCGAACAACTGCGCGACCGACCACACGAACATGCCGAGGCCGAGCATGATGCGCGCGCCGAAGCGGTCGAGCATCACGCCGATGGGCAACTGCGAGAATGCATAGGCGAACGAGAACGCGGAGAGCAGCAAGCCCATCTGCGAGGCAGAGAGGCCGAGCTCCTGCGTAACCGAGTGATTGGCAATCGAAAGCGTGCTGCGATCGAGATAATTCACGATGCCCGCGAGCATCAGAAAGGCGATCGCGACGACCTGAATGCGCTTCAGGCGCGGTGATTTTTCCAGCATTGTTGTCTCCTCCGGATGCTCTTTTGAGTCTGCGAGAGGTGGTTCGGGAAATTAGCGAATGAACTGGTCGACGAAATCCGCGCCGAGACCAACCGACTCATAGTGCTTGCGGCACATGTCGACTTTGGTGAACACGTCTTCGTAACCGGTGTAGTTGCCGTACGGGTCGCAATAGAACATCACGCCGTTCACCTGGAAGTAGGTGATCATCTCTTCCACGTCTTCCGGCACGTAGAGCGTGTGCGTTTCGCCGGGCGGCTCGAAGACGTAGCTGCCTTCGGTCGCTTCCCAGTCATGCTCGAGATAGCGCCAGCGGCCTTTCAGCACCATGCCGTGAACGGCTTGCGGGTGACGGTGGCGCGACAGCACGCCGGATTTGCGCACGCGCAGGAGGTTCATCCAGTAGCCGGTCGATACGTTCAGGCACAGCGGACGGAACCAGACGTTTTCCGCTTGCGGGACCCATTCGCGCTCGTCGGCGGGAATCGCGCAGGGGACGACGATTTCCTTTTGAGCTTCTTTCGGGAAGGGCAGTTGATACGGCGTCATGGCGTCCGCCGTGGGTTTTGGCGCGGTCATCGCGTCTCCTTGTCCATAATGTGGATCATAGATTCAAATTATGGACAAATAATCGGCCTCGTCGGGAAGATTGTCAAGATTCTTCACCGGATGCTGAATTCGTGCAGGATGACGGCCGGATCGCAAACGAAAAAAAAGCGGACCCGCAAGCGGGCCCGCCTTTCGATTCGCTCGGTGAGTCCGAGAGGCTTATCGCGCCATCATCAACATATGCACGTTATGCATCACCCAGACAGTGCCGACGATCAGGATGAACGACATGAGAATGGTGTAAGCAAACGACATCGCATGCCAGCGCTGTCCCTTCGACGCGTTCACGTGCAGGAAGAACACCACATGCACGATGACCTGCACCGCGGCCAGCACCGCGAGCGCGACGATGCCGCTCTCGCCCTTGAATGCGCCCGACGTTGCGGCCCAGAACGACGCCACGGTCAGCACCACGGCCAGCACGAAGCCGATGAGATACCCGCGCACGGTGACGTGCGGGACATCGCTCGAGTTGGTATGAGCATGTGCCATCAGACGACGCTCCCGAGATAGACGAAGGAAAACACGCAAATCCAGACGATGTCGAGGAAGTGCCAGAAGAGGCTCAGGCAGGCGAGACGACGCAACTCGCGCTCGTTCATCTCCGGATTGCTCGCGATCTGCACCGCCAGCACGACCAGCCAGATCAGGCCGATGGTGACGTGCAAGCCGTGCGTGCCGACCAGCGTGAAGAACGACGACCAGAACGCGCTGCGTTGCGGACCCGCGCCTTCAGCGATCAGATGCGCGAACTCGTGCACTTCCAGCCACAGGAAGCCCGCGCCCAGCACGAACGTGACGAAGAGCCACGCGAGCGCTGCGCCCGACTTTCTGCGAGTCGCCGAGATCATCGCGAGACCGAAGGTCAGGCTGCTCGTGAGAAGCAGCGCCGTTTCGTACGCGACGTCCGTGAGGTTGAAAAGATCCTTGCCCGTCGGGCCGCCTGCTGTCTGCATCGCGAACATTGCGAAGGCCGCGAAGAGTGACGCGAACAGCACGCAGTCGGTCATCAGGTAGGCCCAGAAGCCGAACACCGAATGCGACTGGTGCTCGTGCTCATGGCCGTGCGCGTGCTGCGCGGAAAGTGTCGATTGCGACATTACATTGCCTCCAGTTCGAGTTCGCGCTCCGCGCCGGCCTTCACAGGCGACTTCGGCGGGCGATTGCGCTCTTCGGTCGACTTCACGGTCGCAGCCGGGATGATGAAGCCCGCGTTCTCACGGAAGCTATAGCCGATCGCCGTCGCGACGACGCCAACGAGACCCACGACCGCCAGCCACCAGATGTGCCAGATCGCGGCAAAGCCGAATGCGAGGGCGAAGAGACCGATTGCGAGACCCGCGCTCGTGTTCGACGGCATGTGGATGTCGCGGTACGGACGCGTGTCGACGCGGCCATGTTCCTTGGCATCGGCGAAATCGTCGAGTGCGCGCACAGCCGGGATATTGGCGAAGTTGTAGACGGGCGGCGGCGAGCTGATCGTCCACTCGAGCGTGCGGCCGTTCCACGGATCGCCGGTGATGTCGCGATAGGCAGGCTGATTGCGGCGGATGATGCTCACCACGATCTGCAAGACCTGGAACACGACGCCCAGCGCGATGATCCCGACACCGATAGCGGCGACGATGAAGAACGGCTGCCATGCCGGGTTGTCGTAGTGATTCAGGCGGCGCGTCGCGCCCATGAAGCCGAGGATGTAGATCGGCACGAACGCGACGAAGAAGCCCACGAACCAGCAGATGAACGCGTTGCGGCCGAGCTTTTCGTCGAGCTTGAAGCCGAACACCTTCGGCCACCAGTACTGCACGCCTGCGAAGTAACCGAACACCACGCCGCCGATGATCGCGTTATGGAAGTGCGCGATCAGGAACAGCGAGTTGTGCAGCACGAAGTCCGCGCCGGGAATGGCCAGCATCACGCCGGTCATGCCGCCGAGCGTGAAGGTGATGACGAAGCCGATGGTCCACAGCACCGGCGTGGTGAACTGCACGCGGCCGCGGTACATCGTGAAGAGCCAGTTGAAAATCTTCACGCCGGTCGGGATGGAGATGATCATCGTCATGATGCCGAAGAAGGCATTGACGTTCGCGCCCGAGCCCATCGTGAAGAAGTGGTGCAGCCACACGAGGAACGACAGCACCATGATGCAGCACGTCGCCCAGACCATCGTCTTGTAGCCGAAGAGCGGCTTCTTCGAGAAAGTGGCGACCACTTCGGAGTAGATGCCGAAAGCGGGCAGAACCAGGATGTAGACCTCAGGGTGACCCCAGGCCCAGATCAGGTTCAGGTAGACCATCGGATTGCCGCCGCCGTCGTTCGAGAAGAAGTGCATGCCCATGTAGCGGTCCAGCGCCAGCAGCGCGAGCGCCACGGTCAGGATCGGGAACGTCGCCATGATCAGCACGTTGGAGCAGAAGGCCGTCCAGGTGAAGACGGGCAGCTTCATCCACGTCATGCCGGGCGCGCGCATCTTCACGATCGTGACGAAGAAGTTCACTCCGGTCAGCAGCGTGCCGACGCCGGACAACTGCAACGCCCAGATGTAGTAGTCGACCCCGACGCCCGGACTGAACTGCGTCTCGGAAAGCGGCGGATACGCGAGCCAGCCCGTCGACGAGAACTCACCGATGAAAAGCGACAGGTTGATCAGGATGGCGGCCACGGCCGTCATCCAGAACGAGAGCGAGTTGATGAACGGGAAGGCCACGTCGCGCGCGCCGATCTGCAGGGGCACGACGAGGTTGAAGAACGCGACCAGCAGCGCCATGGCCATGAAGAAGATCATGATGGTGCCGTGCGCCGAGAAGATCTGGTCGTAGTGATGCGGCGGCAGATAGCCCGGTGCATCGAGCGCAATGGCCTGCTGAATGCGCATCATGACGGCGTCGGCGAAACCGCGTACGAGCATCAGCCCGGCGACGATCAGATACATGACGCCGATGCGCTTGTGATCGACCGAAGTCAGATACTCGCGCCAGAGCCAGCTCCACTTTCCGAGTTTGGTGATAAGGGCGACGGTACCGAGTGCGAGGATCGCCATGAAGACGGTCGCCCCCATGATGATGGGCTCGTGGTACGGGATCGCCTCAAGCGTTAATTTGCCGAACATGGCTTACCCCTTTGTTACACAATTTTCGCCATTCACATCGAAGCGGCCATTGTTGTATTTGGCGACGATGTTTTTGAAAAGCTTCGGATCAACGGTCGAGAAGTAGCGTACCGCAACCTTCTCGCTCGGGCGTGCGACGCCGGCGTAGACGTCCATGCTCAACGCCTCGGGCGCGCTCTTGACTTGCTTGAGCCACGCGTCGAAGTCGGCGTTGGACATCGCCAGCGCGCGGAACTTCATGTCGGAGAAGCCCTTGCCGCTGTAGTTCGCCGAGATCCCCGCATAGTCGCCCGCGTGATCGGCCAGCAGATGCAGACGCGTCTGCATGCCCGCCATGGCGTAGATCTGGCTGCCGAGTTGCGGGATGAAGAACGAGTTCATCACCGAATCCGACGTGATGCGGAAGTTCACCGGCGTGCCCACCGGAAACGCGAGCTGGTTCACCGACGCGACGCCCAGATCCGGATAGATGAACAGCCACTTCCAGTCCAGCGCCACGACTTCGACGTTGATCGGCTTGACGTTCGATTCGAGCGGCTTATAAGGATCCAGCTCGTGCGAGGTCTTCCACGTCAGGATGCCGAGATACAGGATGATGATCGCGGGGATGATCCAGACGACGACTTCGATGGCCGTGGAGTGCGCCCACTTCGGCGCGTAGGTGGCGTTCTTGTTGGACGCCCGATAGCGCCATGCGACGAACAGGGTGAGCAGAATCACCGGGACGACGACCAGAAGCATGGCGTAAGTCGCGGTGGCGATCAGCGAAGATTCCGCTGCGCCAATCACGCCTTTCGAGTCCAACACCTCCAGCTTGCATCCCGAAAGACAGAGACTGGCTATCAACCCCGATAACAATGGCACTGCTAAACGTTGGGTATTTTCATTCATTGCATTCGCTGGTTTCTATGATCGAAGCGTCCCGGGAAGAACGCCACTGCACGGCTTTGCGCCGCGTCAAGATCATGCCACGCGCGATTTTTCGCGATGGCGCGAATGTTTGGAAAATTGTTTCAGATCAAACCGATGCGACAGGGTGTCGCGCAGGATGGGGCCTTGCCGGTGTGTCCGGAAGAGGGTAGGGGAGTCTACAACGAACGGATGAGGTCGCGGGTGTCATAAAGCGTGGCGTGGGAGCGCGCGGCGACCCGCCGCAATACGCCATGCCGACGCTTATGCGGCAAGCCAATTCTCTTCGTGCGTGCGGGCGCGCGCTCGGCTCGCAAGCCGCACCGCGACGCGAGCGGTATCCGAGTCAGGTCCTCCAAGCCTTCGACTCGGAATGTGCTGATTTTTATTGCCTGAGCCCGGCATCAGAATGCCTGCGCCAGCGAAGCTACCTCAAGAGGGAACGCCTCCCGCTATCTGCGAACGACTGCCATGCGTACCCACATGGCGTGGCGAACGCCCCGCCGTGTACGCGCGTCCATGCCGAAAGATCCGCGCAGCGCCGTTGCACACGAGAAAGATTGAGGACTGCAATCGTTATAAATATATGGACGCAAAAATTCAACGCATGAAGTCGTTCGGAGCAAGCATGCTCCTTGGAATCGCATTGCAGTGGACGGTCGCATCCGCGCACGCGGATAGTTCGGCCAGCAATAAACGCGAACTGGAAATGGCGTGGAAGGCGGCGCAGGCTGCGGCAATCGTAGGACCTGCCGACATTCCTCTGAGAGACCAGGCCAAACTCAAGATCGGGAACGGCGAGGTGTTCATCCCCAAGGCCCAGGCCGACCGGCTGATGAAAGCGAACGGCAACAGCGAGGACCCGGATCGCATTGGTCTGGTCGTGCCGACCAACGATGACGAATGGATCGTCGATGTCGATTACATCGCCTCGGGCTATATCAGGGACGACGAGGCTAGGGACTGGAACGTCGACGATCTCTACAAGTCCCTGAAGAAAGGCACCGAGGCGGCGAATGCGGACCGTGAGGAGCGAGGTATTGCTCCGGTCGAAATCATCGGATGGGTGGAACGCCCGCATTATGACGCCGCGAAGCGCCACCTGATCTGGTCGATGGCGTCGCGCTCGAAAGACGAGCCCGCCGGCGCGCCGCAGACGATCAACTACAACACGTACGCGCTCGGGCGCGAAGGTTACATAAGTCTGGATCTGATCACCGACAAGACCACGATCGACAAGGACAAGCGCGCCGTGCAGGCATTGCTCGCGGGCCTCGATTTCAACAGCGGCAAGCGTTATGCCGACTTCGACGCGAAGACCGACAAGCTGGCGGAATACGGCCTCGCGGCGCTGATAGGCGGTGTTGCGATGAAGAAATTGGGCCTCTTCGCGCTGATCGCTGCGTTCGCCGCGAAGTTCTTCAAGGTCATCGCGCTGGCGGTCGTCGCACTGGGCGGCGGTCTCGTGAAGTGGTTCAAGCGCAAGCCGAAGCCTGATTCGCACACGACGCCGGATGCGTAGCGGGCAGTCATGCGCGCTCCGCGGCGGCGCACGCTCGAGCTAGGCCGTTTCGACTAGCGGCACATCGTCGCTTCATCCTCACGGCGGATAGGCGTTTCGTGCGACGCTCCTTACCATTCGGAGCCTGCGTCTGACAATATTCCGCGTGCACCCCAGCCGCGGTGATATCCGTCACCTAAGCGTCCCATAAGCTTCAGGCGCCGAAAATGTAAGTTTCGTTCCTGAATGCGGAGCGTTCCGGCGCGTTTTGCGCGCCGCGGTCTCCGCTGGCGCGCATGCCCTCCACCGACCGAATCTCCCAGCTTCACGCCGCGGAAGTTCCGTGGCGCTATTACGATCTCGCCAAGTCGCGCGTGCAGGCCCACGAACCGCCGGCGCCCGGCGAGGTCTGTCTATGGCTGGTGCCGAGCGAATTCCGCTTTGCGTCGGCGTCGAATATTGGGAACTGGCTCAGTCCGGCCGAGCGCAAACGCGCGCGCCTGCATCCGAACTCGGCGCTCGGGCGGCGCTTCGGCGTCGCGCGCGCGACGCTGCGTCTCGTCCTCTCGCACATGCTGCACTGCGAGCCCGACCAGGTGGGCGTGGAGGACGAACCCGGCGAACGCATCGTCGTCACGCACCCGCTCGTCGAGGGCACGATTCATGTCGATGTCGCGTACTCGGGCATCTGGATCGTGATCGCGGTGGCATCGACGAGAATAGGGCTCGGCCTGACCGTCGAGACGACCGGCGCCCACGACACGGACGCCAGACAGCTCATGTGGGGCGAAGCGGCGCGGATCGGCAGACTGCGCGCGGCACACGGCACAATGCACGACGACGCCTCGCCGCCCGACTGGCGCGGCCTCACGCTGCCGATGCCCGGCGGAATTTGCGGCGTGCTTGTCGTCGACCAACCCGTCGCGCGTGTGCAGGCGTTCGGGTGGGAAAGGCCGTTCGAGGCGGAGGGGAGCGCAGCCGCGTCCTGAATCCGCACGAGCGCCGGGCAATTCGGGAGAAACAGGACATCATGGATTACACGGCGCTCGCGCAACGCCATGCGGTCGCGATCATCGCGATCGTGCTCTTCGTCGTTCCTTCCATCGCGGCCTGCGCCTCGGCCTATGCCGCGCGGGACAGGCGGGCGTCGGGCACCACCGTCGCGGTCGCGGCGTCCGTGACGGCCGCACTGGGCGCGGCGGTGTTCGTCGCCATTGCAATGCGCATTGCGCACGGCACGGCGTTTTCATCGGCGGATCAGCGTGTGCTCGACGCCGTGCGCGACGGCACGCCCGCACTCGCCGCGCGATGGTTCGCCAGTCTCACGCATCTCGGCGATCCCTGGTTTCTCACGCTGCTGTGCGCGCTCATGTGCGTGGCGCTGATTTTCACGCGCCGCTTCGGTCTCGCCGTGTATTTCGCCGCGGTTACGAGCGCGGGCGGCCTGCTCAACCATGCGCTCAAGGCGATGATGCGCCGCGGCCGCCCCACCGGCTCCACGGTGCCGCTGCCCGAAAGCTTCGCGTTCCCGAGCGGCCACACGTTCGGATCGATCGTCTGCTACGGCATGTGCGCGTACGTGCTGCTACGCCTTGCGCCCACGCGCCGCGATCCGCTCATCGTCGCGCTGGCGTGCTTCATCGTGCTCGCGATCGGCACGAGCCGCGTCGTGATCGGCGTGCACTTTCCCGGCGATGTGATCGGCGGTTTCGCGTCGGGCGGCGCGTGGCTGGCGGCGTGCATCGGCGTGGCGGAACTGGCGCGGCGACGCTCGCCCGCACTTTCAGATTAAGTCGATTGTTCCGCCAGAGCGATGTCGGTAGCTTCAGACCTTTTGCGAGGACTGAAGCGATGCTCAAATCGAAGGCGTGTGGCGCAGTGGGGCTGGTCCTGATCGTGGTCGGCCTGAACGGATGTTCCGTCCTCAGCAAGGATCCCGATCCGCAGCAATACATGAGCCGCGTGAAAATCGGCATGACGCGCGCGGACGTCGAAGACAGTCTCGGGCCGCCCGACGGAAACTGGGGGCCTTGGTATTCGCCGTGCACCGAATATGCCTTCCAGAAGCATGGCACCGACCGGTGGTCGGTCTATTACAACAATCAGAACCGCGTCCTATTCACGGAACACGCGGCGTGCAACGTGCAGCGCGCCAAGCAAGTCGGCCTTCGCTGAACCCCAGGAATGAAAAAACCCCACGCGTGGGGTTTTTTCCTGTCGGGCGCGTCAATTTGCCGTGGGCCGCCACTTCAGCAGACGCTGCTCGAGCGCGGTCAGCAGATAATCCGCCGCGAGCGCCACGACTGCGAGCACGATCATCGCCGCGAACACGCCGCTCGCGTTGAACGCGCCTTGCGCCGTCGAGATCAGCAAGCCGATGCCCTGCTTCGAGCCGAGGAACTCGCCGACGACCGCGCCGACCAGCGCGAAGCCGAAGCTGACATGCAGGCTCGCGAGAATCCACGAAAGCGCGGACGGAATCACGACGGAGGTCGTCACCTGCCGGCGCGACGCACCGAGAATCTGCGCATTCGCGATCATGTAGCGATCCGCTTCGCGCACGCCCTGAAACGCGTTCGCGAACACGACGAAGAACACCATCACGACCGCGAGCGCCACCTTCGACGCCATGCCGAGACCCAGCGCAATCACGAACACCGAGCCGAGCACGACGCGCGGAATCGAGTTTGCGATCTTGATGTAGATGCTGAACACGTCCGACAGCAGCTTGTTGCGGCCGAGCACGATACCGCAGAACACGCCCGCCACCGAGCCGATGATGAACCCGAGGCCCGTCTCTTCGAGCGTGACCCACACTTGCGTGAGCAGCGGACCTTGCGACGTGCCGTCGACGAACCATTCGACGATCTGATCGAAGATCGCGGACGGCATCGAAAAAAAGAACGGATCGATCCAGTGGAGGCGCGCGGACAGTTCCCAGCCGCCGAGCACGAACACGAGCACCGCGATGCGCAGCCCGATGACGAGCGCGTTGCGCTGGCGGATGCGCTTTTGCGCCTCGCGTTCGACTTGCGCGAGTGCGCCGGGATCGATGCCCGAGGGCATCGTTTGTTGAGGCGTGGACATATTGATGTTCCTATGGGGCAGGTTCAACCGATCTGCACTTCTTCGCGCAGGTCGTGCCAGATATCGCGCGAAATCTCGATGAAATGCGGGTGATAGCGAATCTCGGACGTGATGCGCGGACGCGGCAGATCGATCTCGTAGACCTTCTTGAGCGTCGCGGGGCGCGCCGTCAGCACGAACACGCGGTCCGCGAGCGCGATCGCTTCTTCCAGATCGTGCGTGACGAACACCACCGAGCCCGCATTCGCCGACCACAGTTGCAGCAGTTCGTCCTGCATGAGCGTGCGCGTCTGCATGTCGAGCGCGCTGAACGGCTCGTCCATCAGCAGGATTTCGGGCTTGTTGATGAACGTCTGCGCGAGCGCGACACGCTTTCTCATGCCGCCCGACAACTGATGCGGATAATGCTTGCCGAACTTGTCGAGACCGACGCGCCGAAGCCACGACTGCGCTTCGTCATACGCGGCGGACTTCGAGCGGCCGCGGTAGAGCGGGCCGGCCGCGACGTTGTCGAGCACCGAGCGCCACGGAAAGACCGCGTCGGCCTGGAACACGAACCCGATGCGCGGATCGATGCCATCCACCGGCTGGCCCATCACGCGCACTTCGCCGGTCGTCGGCTTGAGCAGGCCGGTGATCATGCTGAGCGTGGTGGACTTGCCGCAGCCCGTCGGGCCGACGATCGCGACGAACTCGCCCTTCGCCACCGACATGCTGAAGTCGCGCAACGCGACCGTCGCCTTGCCGTCCGGCGAAATGAAGCGGCACGAGACGTGGCGCAGCTCGATCGCGGGCGTATCCTGCTTGCTGGTTGAAGTCATCGCGTCGAGTCTCACTTGGATGCCGTCGCGGTGCCCGACAAATATTCGTTCGAATACGTGCGCGCCAGGTCGATATGCTTGCCCTTCACCGAAGGATTGAACGCGGCGAGCACCTTCAGCACGGTGTCGGGGCCGTCGGCGGGCATCTTGCCGTCCTTCGTGAACATCGGCAGCGAGGCTTTCAGCGCGGCCACGTACAGGTCCTTGTTCTTCGCGTAATAGTCCTTCGGCATCTTTTCGGTGATTTCTTCGGCGCTATGCGTCGCGATGAAGTTGAGCGTCTTCGCGAACGCGTGCGAGAGCTTCGCCGCATCCTCCTTGTGCGATTGCGCCCACGCGCGCTGCACGTAGAAGCTCGATGCCGGATACGTGCCGCCCAGCGCGGCGCGCGTGCCTTCGATCGTGCGCATGTCGACGAGCACCTTTGCGTCGCCGGTCTTCAGCAGTTGCGAGACGGTCGGCTCGGTCGTCATGCCCGCATCGATGCGCTCCTGCTTCACCGCCGCGATGAAGCTCGCGTCCGCGCCCACCGGCAGCAGCGTGTATTCCTTCGACGAGACGCCCGCGCGCTGCGCGAGATATTGCGTGAGGAAGCTCGTCGACGACCCGAGGCCGGTCACGCCGAGCGTCTTGCCTTTGACGTCGGCCATGCTCTTGAGCTTGTCGGCGGCCTTGGTCGAGACCATTTCGACTTCGCCCGGCACCTGGCCGAAGATCACGAGCGCCTGCACTTCCTTGCCCTTGCTCTGCAGGTCGATGGTGTGATCGTAGAAGCCGACGACGCCTTGCACCGCGCCCGCGAGCAACTCGTTTTCGGCATCGACGCCGGCGGGCTGCGAAAGGATTTCGACGTCGAGCCCTTCGTCCTTGAAGTAGCCGAGCTGCTCGGTCAGCTTCGCGGGCAGATAGATGATCTTGGTCGCGCCGCCGACCATGATCGAAATCTTCTCCGCATGAGCCGATACGGAAGCGGCCGCGAGTGCGAAAGCGATACCGGATACAGCAGCGATCTGGCGCAGAGTACGCATCAGGAGTCTCCTTGGTGTGGGCCGTGATGTAAGGGAAGGCCCGCTTTTTCAGTTGTGTGCGGCGATTATAGAAAGGCGAAACCTTCTGCCAGCTTTCTGAGCCGATGACAAAACATGGGTGTTAACCCGATGCTTCAAAAGCGTGTCGAAGCCCCTACAATCGCGCGGCCAAGCTCCGCACACGCGTGCAACCGCTCATGAAACTGCTGTTGATCGAAGACAATCCGACGCTTTCGCTCTGGCTCGCAAAGATGCTGGAACAGGCGTCGTTCGTGCTGGAGGCCGTGCAGGACGGTGAATCCGCCGATCAACTGCTGCGCACGAATCAATACGATGTCGTGCTGCTCGATCTCAACCTTCCGCGGCTGTCCGGCAAGAACGTGTTGCGCCGCATGCGTCAGCGCGGCGACGCGACGCCCGTGATGATCCTCACGGCGAGCGGTTCCATCGACGAGAAAGTGGAGTTGCTCGGCGCGGGCGCGGACGATTACCTGGTCAAGCCTTTCGAAGTGCGCGAGCTCGTCGCGCGCGTGAAGGTGATGATCCGGCGGCGCACGTCGTCGACGGCGAACGAGGTGTCGTGCGGCGATCTCGTCTTCGATATCGACACGCGCCAGTTCGCGCTCAAAGGCGCGCCGCTCAACGTGACGCCGCGCGAGCGCAGCGTCCTCGAAGCGTTGATCCTGCGTCTCGGCAAGACGGTGTCGAAGGCGTCGCTGCTCGATGCGATCTTCACGCATGAGGACAGCCCGAGCGAGGACGCGCTCGAAATCTACGTCTCGCGGCTGCGCAAGAAGCTCGACGCCAGTTCGGCCGCGATCGTCACGCTGCGCGGCCTCGGCTATCTGCTGCGCAAGAAGGACGATGACCAATAGCCTGCGCGTGCGTCTTCTGTGGTGGCTGCTCGTGCCGCTCGCGATCTACGTGTTCGTGACCGGCAAGGCCGCCTACGACAACGCGCTGCACACCGCGGATCTCGTGCAGGAGAACACACTGCTCGCGTCGGCGCGGATGATCGCGGGCGAAGTGGAGTGGTCGGACGGCAGGTTGCTCGTCGATATTCCGCCTGCCGCGCTCGAAGTGTTCGCATCGCCCCAGGGCGATCAGGTTTTCTACAACGTGCGCGTCGACGACGGCCGTCTCCTCGCGGGACTGCCTGATTTTCCTTTGGGACCGACGGCGGCGATGCACGATGCGCCGCGCTATTACGACGCGGACCTTCACGGCACGCCGTTGCGCGTCGTCGGCTTCGTGCGGCAAATGTACGACAACGGCGCGATCCGTCGCGTGCTGGTCTCGGTCGGCAAGACGCAGGCGTCGCGCGACGCGATGGTTCGCGAGATCTGGCGCCCGCAACTCTTGCGGCAGATCGAGATGGTGCTCCTCGCGGTGGCCCTCGCCTGCATCGGCCTGACGTTCGAATTGCGGCCGCTCCTCAAGGTCAAGAAAGAAGTGATGGACCGCGATCCGATGCAGCTCGAGCCCTTGCGCGTCGAGCGTTTGCATACGGAGTTGCGGCCGATCGTCGAGGCGATCAATCAGTGCATCGCGCGGCTCGGGCTTCAGGTGGCGGCGCAGCGGCGCTTCATCGCGGATGCGGCGCATCAGTTGCGTACGCCGCTCACGCTGCTTGCGACGCAATTGCAATTCGCGCGGCAGCACCGCGGGATGGAGCCATCGTTGCATGAAGCGCTCGCGGCGATGCAGCGAAGCAATCGCTCGATGGTCGGACTCACCAACAAGCTCTTGCTGCTCGCGCAGGCCGAAGCGGCGGACTACACGCAGCTCGCCAGACAGAAGGTCGATCTCGCCGCGATCGCGCAGGACGTGATCGAGGATCTCGCGATGTTCGCGCAGAAGCGCGAGATCGATCTGGGCGCGGAGCTCGTTGAATCGGCGTGGATGATCGGGCATGAAGGGTTGTTGTCGGCGCTCGTCTACAACATCGTGGAAAACGCGATTCGGTATACGCAGCCAGGCGGGCATGTGACCGTCGCGGTGACGCGCGATGCGCAACGCGTGACGCTGACCGTCACGGACAACGGCCCCGGCATTCCCGCCGAAGCCCGCAGCCGCGTGTTCGAGCCGTTTTACCGCGCGTCGGCGGAGACGGACGGCACGGGGCTCGGGCTCGCGATCGCGAAGGAAATCGTGCAGGCGCATCGGGGGGACATCAGGCTCGGGCAACGTGAGCATCCGGAGCGCGGGGTAATGGTCACGGCGGCATTTCGAATGCTGCAGAGCGGAAGACCGATGAGTTCCGTGAATACTATGAAATGACCATTTGAATTTGACCGCCCGTTAGAAAATATACTTCTCCTGTCGAGCGCCAAGACGCGCGGGCCGTGCGGCCACGGAGAAGAAAATGAAACGGTTAAGAGCGTGGGTATTTGCATTATTGTTAGGAATGCTGGCGAGCGGATGCGGCGGAGGCGATAACAACGACGGCGTCAATTCCGCAGGCAGGCAATCCGGCGCGCAAGAGAAGGCCACATCCAAGGGATACGCCTTGTCCACCGTCATCTGGAAGCACGAGCCGATCGGCGTCTGCTGGGACTTGAGCAACGCTGACTTCGCGCTGTACGCCAGTCAGCGCGACTGGAGCCGTCTCGCGGTCGAGGCGAGCTGGGAGGCGCATTCCGGCGTCACGTTCACGGGTTGGCAGCAATGCACGAACGATCCGAATTACTACGGCATAAGGATATCGGTCGAGGACAGCGCCGTGACCGGTCCGCATACGCAAGGTCTCGGAACGGAGTTGAACAATGTCGTAGGCGGGATGGTGTTCAACTTTACTTTCAGGAACTGGAGCCCGAGTTGCGTGGGGCGTGAAGAGTATTGCATTCGCAATGTCGCCGCGCATGAGTTCGGTCACGCGATGGGTTTTGCGCATGAGCAGAACCGGCCGGATACACCGTCGACATGCAAGGAGCCTGCGCAAGGCACTTATGGCGACACGTTGATCGGCGCGTGGGATCTGGCATCGATCATGAATTACTGCAATCCGGACTGGAACGGCGACGGCCAACTAAGCACGACGGATATCGTGATGGCGCAGATGTTTTACGGGCCGCGGTGAGTCGTTCAAACGTTAACTTCGCTAGTCGCGGTCAGGCGATATCTGCAATCGGCTTGCCTTCTGCGGCGCTCGCCTATCAAACGATTGCGAAGAAGCGACCAAGCTCGCATTGACACGACGATCCAAAGAATTTGGAAAAATTATGTAATGTACATTCCAATTTGATTACATGATGAAAATATACTTCTCCGACCTGTGCGTGAGAACGCATGGCGTATCTATAACGGAGAATAAAGATGAAAGGGTTACGAGGGGTACTGCTCGCTCTATTGGCAGGAATACTGATTAGTGGTTGCGGCGGAAGTGACGGCGGCAACGACGCGCTTGGCTCAACGGGCAGGGCTTCGGTCGAACAATCGGCGGCGCAGGATAGGGCCACGGGAAAGGGCTATGCCTTGTCGACCGTTATTTGGGATCGAGTGCCCATCGGTGTTTGCTGGGATTTGAACGACGCGGATTTCGCGCGGTATTCCGCGGAGCGCAACTGGAGTCGTTCCGCGGTCGAAGAGACTTGGGAACAGCACTCCGGCGTCGAATTCAGCGGTTGGCAGCAGTGCGCGAACGAACCGAATTACTACGGAATTCGGATTTCAGTCGAGGACATTGCCGGGAGCGCGCCGCATACATGGAATTTGGGCGCGAGGCTGAACAATGCCCGGGGCGGAATGGCGCTGAATTTCACCTTCAATAACTGGAGCCCAAGTTGCCAAGGGCGCAAGGAGTATTGCATTCGCCGGATCGCTGCGCACGAATTCGGTCACGCGCTGGGTTTTGCGCATGAACAGAATCGGCTGGATACGCCGTCGTCATGCATCGAGCCTGCACAGGGCAATCAAGGCGACACGATGGTCGGCGAATGGGATCTTGCCTCGATCATGAACTATTGCAATCCGAAGTGGAACGGCGACGGCAAACTTAGCGCCACCGACATCGAGATGGTTCAGAGATTCTATGGCCCGCCCCGACCCAAGGAAACCATCTACACGTTGACGCGCGCCCAGGCTCCCGCCCAAGTGACCGCATACGATTTCTCAACGCGTGAAGTGAAGGCCTCGATCGACCTGTCGCTGACGGAGGACTACAAGCAAGTCGATCAGATGTTCGCGAGCGCCGATGGCAAACGCCTGCATGTGCTTCTGGAGAGAAGCTCGACGTCGATCGATCTGGCGACCATCGACACCGCGACCAACACGATCATTCGGGTCGTGCCCATCGCTCCGCTGCTGACGACCTTTACCGGTTATAACCTGCAACCCGCTTACGAAGGCAATCAGGTTTACGTGTCGAACAAGAACAGGATCAGCGTCGTCGACACGGACTCGGGGCAACTGATGAAGAACATCGTGCTGCCGGAAGGCTATAGCCTGATCAAGGTAGCGACGGCCAAGGACGACGCCAATAGCATCTATGCACTGACAAACGCGCCCGGTACGAAGCTGCAGATCCTTCGCATCGACACGGCCAGCGCTTCGATCGCGCGTGCCTATCCGGTCGGCTCTGCATCGAGCACGATCAGGGATCAGTTCGCGGTTACGCCAGACGCGAAGAAAGCTTACTTCCTCAGCTTCACGTCGTACACCGGCGACGGCAGTCTGACGGAACTCGATCTGACGAGCGGTAACATGCGCGTGCTGGCCGATCTGCCGGAAAAGAAGCCGAAGTTCCTCGCGGCGATCAGCAACCAGCAGATCCTTTTCGGCGACGATAACTACACGGGTCCGAGTCCGATCATTCTCTACGACGTGACGAGCGGGAACAAGACGAGCCTGATGGCGGCGTCCAACCTGTTGGGTTATCTGCAATACGAACCCAGAACCAAATCCATTCTCTTCGAAAGGAACGGGACGTGGTCCGTCAGCCAGTTGCAGCCGCAGGCCGACGGTAGCTACAAGAGCATCGATCTCGGGCTGAAATCGTTCAGCAGCGGCGCGGGATACGGCGGCATCGCTCCGTTTGTGTTCGTTTCACGCTAAGACGCAGCGATTCATTAGATAGAAGAATCCGCAGGCCTCGAAAGTTTCGAGGCCTTTTCTCGTGATGAGCCTCGAGGGCGGTTCTTCGTCTACTTCGAGTCCAGGCTCCGGTTCAACTTGAGATGACTGCGCGGGCTTACGAAACTCGGATCGCGACAGTTGTATTTTGAGGGCCAATAGTTGACGCGCCCACGGGAATAGAACTGGAGCGCAAGTAGCCAGCCATTCGTGCTCAATTTTGGATCCAAAATCCTTGATTCAATTTTGACATAGGCGCACAATCCCCGGACCCGCACCCCAAGCGACCGAGGGACACTCCCATGACCGACCGCGTCAACGCCGTTGCGAACCCGTACACCGCGGGCGACAGCCCCCGGGCTTCATCCAGATCCAGCCGCGCGGTGACCGCCGCTGTCGTGGGCAATATCCTCGAGTGGTTCGATTTCGGCACATACGCGTTCCTCGCGACCGTCATCGCCAAAGTGATGTTTCCCACCGGCGACGACTTCGCCGCGATGCTCGGCACTTTCGGCGCGTTCGGCTTGGGCTTCGCCGCGCGTCCGCTCGGCGCGATCATCTTCGGCTGGCTCGGCGACAAGAAAGGCCGCAAGTGGACGCTTACCTTCGTCATGCCGCTGATGGCCGCCGCCACGCTCTTCATGGCGCTGCTGCCGACGTATGCGTCCATCGGCATCATGGCGCCGATTCTGCTCGTCGCTGCACGCATGCTGCAGGGGATTTCCGTCGGCGGCGAACTGGGCAACGCGGTCGCGTTTCTCGTCGAATGGGCGCCGCCGAGCAAGCGCGGCTTGTATGGCAGCTTCCAGCAATGCAGCACGCTCGGCGGAATGCTGCTCGGTTCGGGCGCGGCCGCGCTCATGACGACACTGCTCAGCCCAGAAGCGCTGCTCGACTGGGGCTGGCGCGTGCCGTTCATCGTCGGTGCGATCGTGATCGGGCCGATCGGCTGGATCATCCGCAAACGCAGCGAAGAGACGCCGGTCTACCAGAGCGCAAGCGACGAAGCACCCAAGACGAAAGGCCGCGCACCCGCGCTGCTCGGCCTGCAGGCTTGCGGACTCGTGATCGTGTGGACGGTCTCGCTCTATGTCCTGCTCAACTACCTGCCTTCTTTCACGACGAAGTACGTCGGCATCCATTCGTCGACGGCGCTCTGGCTCAACACGGCGGGCCTGATCGTGATGACGGCATCCATTCCGTTCTGGGGCGCGGCTTCGGACCGCTTCGGACGCAAGCCCATCTATACGATCGGCTGCATCGCGTTTCTCATACTGCCGTATCCGATCTTCCATCTGATGCTCGAATACAAATCGGCGGCGATCGTCGGCGCGGTGCAGGTGTTGGGCGGCGTGATCATCGGCATCTTTTCGGGCGTCGGGCCGGCGGTGTTGTCGGAACTCTTTCCTACAAAGATCCGCACGACGTGGATGTCGATCGGCTACGGCATCGCCAACGCGGTGTTCGGCGGTTTCGCGCCGATGATCTCCATCGCGCTCATCAAGGCGACCGGCTCGCCGCTGTCGCCCGCGTATTTCGTGATGCTCGCCGCGCTGCTTTCGACGATCACGGTCGTCACCATCAAGGAGACGGCGCACGCGCCGCTGCAATAAACATGCGCTGGAACCGGACGCTTACAGTGGTGAACTGCCATGCCGAAGGCGAAGTCGGCAACGTGGTGACGGGCGGCGTTTTCGACGTGCCCGGCGCGACCATGTTCGACAAGATGATGCATCTGGAAGAAGTGCGCGACGACCTGCGCCGTATCTGTATCTTCGAGCCGCGCGGGTCGGCGAATCAGACCGTGAACTTCCTGCTGCCCGCAACCGACCCGCGCGCGCAAATGGGTTACGTGATCGCGGAATCGACCGAGTATCCGGCGATGTCGGGCTCGAACACGATGTGCGTCGCCACGGTGCTGCTCGAAACCGGCATCCTGCCGATGGTCGAGCCCGTCACCGAGCTCGTGCTCGAAGCGCCGGCCGGGCTCATTCATTTGCGCTGCGCGTGCGCGAACGGCAAGGTCACGAAGGTCGAGTTCACGAATCAGCCCGCGTTCGCCAATCATCTCGACAGGACGATCGAGGTGGAAGGCGTCGGCAGCCTGAGCGTCGATGTCGGCTATGGCGGCATGACGTACGTGTTCGTCGATGCCGAAAAGCTCGGCTTTCGCATCGCGCCCGACGAAGCGCGCGAACTGTGCGAACTCGGGCAGATCATCAAGGCCGCGGCGGCGGCGCAGTTGCCTTCGCCGCATCCGTTGAATCCGCTCATCAAGGGCATCACGATGACCGAGTTCGTCGGCCCGCTCTCGCGCGAGAACGGCGTGCTGAAATCGCGCAACACGGTGATCGTGTCGCCGGGCCGCTGCGACCGTTCGCCGTGCGGCACCGGCACCTCCGCGCGGCTCGCGGTGATGCACGCGAAAGGGCTGATCGACGTGGGCGAAACCTTTTTGCACGAGTCGATCATCGGGTCGGTCTTCGAAAGCCGCATCGATTCGGTCACGCGCCTGGGCGACGTTCCCGCGGTCGTGCCGGTCGTGGCGGGGCAGGCGTGGATCACCGCGATTTCGCAAGTCGGCGTCGATCCGACCGATCGCTTCCAGACGGGCTTCACGCTCGCGGATACATGGTGCGAAGCCGTCGACGACAAGCTGATCAAATCGCGCGTGGGGATATGAGGACGACAGACGAAGAAATGGCGGATGTCGTCGTGATCGGCGCGGGCATCGTCGGGCTGGCCTGTGCATGGGCCGCGTTGCGCGACGGCGCGCGCGTGACCGTGATCGACCGGGATTTCGAAGGCGATCGCGCATCGCATGGCAACGCGGGCGGCATCGCGGTGACGGAGAGCACGCCGATCGCCGTGAACGGCATGTTCACGAAGATCGCGACATGGCTGATGGACCCGCTCGGGCCGCTCGCGCTCGACTGGAGGCATCTGCCGAAGGCGCTGCCGTGGTTCATGGCATTTCGCCGCGCAAGCGAGCCGGACCGCTATCAGGCGATATCCCATGCGCTCGCGTTGTTGAACAACCGCGTCTACGACGACATCGTGCCGATGTTCGACGATATCGGCGCGAGCGCGATGCATTATCGCCGCGGCGCGCTGACGGTCTATGAAACCGACGAAGCCTTCGCCGCCGATCAGGCGGAATGGGCGTTGAAGCGTGAACTCGGCGTGCGCTGGCGCGCGCTGGACGCGCAGCAGGTGCGCGAATGTGAACCGTCGCTCGCGCCGGTGTTCAGACACGGCGTGTTTCTCGACGACTGGTCGCATATCGGCGATCCGCGCCGCATCGTCACGCTCCTACGGGAGCGCGTGCGGGCGCTCGGCGCGCGCTTCGTGACGGGCGTCGCGCGCGCGATCGAATCACCGGATTCGGTGTTGCTGGCGGACGGCAACCGCGTGAAAGGACGACGCATCGTGATCGCGGCGGGCGCGTGGTCGGCGGCGCTCGCGAAGTCCATCGGCGATAGCGTCCTGCTCGAAAGCGAGCGCGGCTATAACGCGACGCTGCCGAACCACGGCGTCGGGCCGACGCGTGAAGTGATCTTCGCGGAGCGCAAGTTCGTCGCGGCCCCGCTCGACGTCGGTCTGCGCATCGGCGGCGCGGCGGAGTTCGCGGGCACCGCTGCGCCGCCGAACTATCGCCGCAGCGATGCATTGCTCACGCTCGGCAAGCGCTTCATTCCCGGCATCGACGATACGGGCGCCGCGAAATGGATGGGCAATCGCCCCGCGACGCCGGATTCGCTGCCGGTGATCGGCGCATCGCCGCGCATGCCGTCGGTCGTCCATGCATTCGGTCACGGGCATCTCGGCCTGACGCAATCGGCGACGACCGCCGCGCTCGTCGCCGATGTGCTCGCGGGCCGCACGCCGCGCGTGCCGCTTCGCCCGTATTCGATCGCGCGTTTCGACCACTGAGAATCCAACGGAGGAATCAGACATGCAAGTGAACTGGAAAGGCGTATTTCCCGCCGTCACGACGAAGCTCAAACAGGACGGCTCGCTCGACCGCGATGCCATCGTGAGCGGCCTGAACCGTCTGATCGACAACGGCGTCGGCGGCGTCGTGATGATGGGCATGGTCGGCGAGAACGCCCAACTCACGCCCGAGGAAAAGCGCACGGTGCTGAAGATCGCCGTCGAAACGGTGAAGGGGCGCGTGCCTGTCATCTCCGGTCTCGCGGAACTGAATACGGCCAACGCGACGCAATTCGCGAAGGACGCGGAAGCGATCGGCGTGCAAGGCCTGATGGTGTTTCCGGGTCTCACGTATCGCTCGGACGATCGCGAAACCGTCGAATATTATCGGTCGATTGCGCGCTCGACGAAGCTCGGTCTGATGATCTACAACAATCCGCGTGGCTATGGCGTCGACATGCGTCCCGACCTGCTCGCGCAACTCGCCGATGAGCCGAACGTCGTCGCGATCAAGGAAGAGACCTACGACACGACGCGCGTCACCGACCTCTATGCGCGCTTCGGCGAGCGCTTCGTCGTGTTCTGCGGCGTGGACGACCTGATCGTCGAATCCGTCGCGCTCGGCGTGAAGGGCTGGGTGTCGGGCATGGCGAACGCGATGCCAAGGGAATCCGTGGACTTGCTGAACTACGCGGTCAATGGCGAGTACGACAAGGCGCGCGCGCTCTATCGCGCCTTGATCGACCTGTTCCATCTCGACACGCACGTGAAGCTCGTGCAATACATCAAGCTCGCGGAAAACATCACGGCGGGTTACCCGGAGTACGTGAAGGCGCCGCGCCTGATGCTCGAAGGCGAAGAGCGGCGGCGGACCATCGAGATCGTCGAGAAGGCGATCGCCAGTGTAAAGGCGCTCGCCCGATGAAATCCACGTTCTTCTGCATCGACGGACACACCTGCGGCAATCCGGTGCGCGTCGTCGCGGGAGGCGCGCCCCCGCTCGAAGGCGCGAACATGATCGAGCGCCGCGCGCATTTCCTGCGCGAATTCGACTGGATTCGCACCGCGCTCATGTTCGAGCCGCGCGGCCACGAAGTCATGTCCGGCAGCATCCTCTATCCGCCGACGCGTCCCGATTGCGATCTCGCGATTCTCTTCATCGAAGTGAGCGGCTGCCTGCCGATGTGCGGCCACGGCACCATCGGCACCGTGACGACGGCCATCGAGCACGGACTCGTGCGACCACGCGAGCCCGGTGTGTTGCGGCTCGATACGCCCGCGGGTGTCGTCGTCGCGCGTTATCGGATGAACGGCGAGCATGTGGATTCTGTACAGCTCGTCAACGTGCCGTCGTATCTGCATTCGCGGGACTTGTCCGTCGAAGTCGAAGGTCTGGGCGAGATTTGTTTCGATGTCGCCTATGGCGGCAACTTCTATGCGATCGTCGAGCCGCAGCGCAACTACGACGGCTTGCACGCGCTGAAGCCTTCCGACATTCAGCGCGTAAGTCCCGTGCTGCGCCAGAAGGCGAACGAGAAGTACACGTTCGTGCATCCGGACAACGACGCGATACGCGGCCTCAGTCACGTCATGTGGACAGGCGAGCCGACAGTCGAAGGCGCGAGCGCGCGCAACGCCGTGTTCTACGGCGACAAGGCCATCGATCGTTCGCCGTGCGGCACGGGCACCTCGGCGCGCATGGCGCAGCGTGTCGCGAAGGGGCAGTTGAAGATCGGTGAGCGCTTCGTGCATGAGAGCATCATCGGCACCTTGTTCGAAGGCGTGCCGATGGAAGCGGCGCGCGTCGGCGAATACGATGCCATCGTGCCGGGCATAGAAGGCTGGGCGCGCGTGACCGGTCATAACACGATTTTCGTCGATGACCGCGATCCGCTCGCGCACGGATTCCTGCTGAAATAAACGGGAGAGATCAAGTCATGCTGATTCTGAAAAACGCCCGCGTGCTCGACGCCGATCACGAGCGCGACGACGGCCGCTATTCGATCGTGATCGACGGCGACACGATTCGCGATGTCACGCGCGAGCCGGTCGAGGCGAGCGGCGCGCAGGTGATCGATGTCGGCGGGAAGACGGTGATGCCCGGCATGATCGATTGCCATGTGCATGTGATCGCATCGGTCGCGCATCTGGGCAACAACAGCCGATTGCCGAATACGTTCGCCGTGCTGCGCGCGGTGCCGATTCTCGCGGGCATGCTTCATCGCGGCTTCACGACCGTGCGCGATGCGGGCGGCGCGGACTATGCGCTGTCGCGTGCGATCGAAGATGGCATCATCGCGGGGCCGCGTTTGTTCGTCGCGGGCAAGGCGCTCTCGCAGACCGGCGGGCACGGCGATTTCCGCGAGCGCTTCGACAACTCGGACCCGGACCCGTGCGGCTGCAATCGCAACATGGGCGCGATCGGGCGCGTGGTCGATGGCGTCGATGAAATGCGCCGTGCCGTGCGCGAGGAGATGCGCGCGGGCGCGCATCACATCAAGATCATGGCGTCGGGCGGCGTGGCTTCGCCGACCGATCCGATCGGCAACCTGCAATTCTCCGTCGATGAAGTGAAGGCCGCCGTCGAGGAAGCCGAATCGCATCAGACCTACGTGATGGCGCACGCCTATACGGCGAAGGCGATTGCGCGCGTGGTGAAACTCGGCGTGCGCACGATCGAGCACGGCAATCTGATCGATGACGACACCGCGCGCGTGATGGCCGAACACGGCGCATACGCGGTGCCGACGCTCGTCACCTATGACGCGATGTCGAAAGTCGGCGCACAGATGGGCCTCGCGAGAGACACGCTCGACAAGAACGAGTCGGTGCGCAAGCGCGGCCTCGAAGCGCTCGCGATGCTGCATGCGCGCGGCGTGAAGATGGGCCTCGGCACCGATCTGCTCGGCGACATGCATCAATATCAAAGCGACGAGCTTTCGATACGCGCGGATATCGTCGGTGCGTTCGAGGCCATTCGTCAGGCGACGGCGTTCGGCGCGGAGATCGTGAACATGAAGGGCAGGCTCGGCATCGTCGCGGCGGGTGCTTATGCGGATTTGCTCGTCGTCGATGGCGATCCGCTGAAGGATATTCGCGTGCTCACGGGACAGGGCGAGCGCATCGCGGGCGTGATGAAGAACGGCGCGTGGGTGCGGGAGAATCTGCTATGAACTCGCGTTACCAAAGGCGATGCGTACCGTGCAGAAGCGCCCTTCCGTGCATGCTACGATGCCGCACTCATACGAACAAGCGCTAAAGAAGCACATGCCTCCGGTCGCCACACATTCCCGCCGCGCGGACACATCGAACGCGGGCGATTCCACGCACAAGATCGTGCGCACGACGACGGTCGAACTCGTCACCACGGCGATCCGCCAACGCATTCTCTCCGGCGATCTCGCGCCGGGCGAAGTGCTGCGCCAGGAAGCGCTTGCCGACGAACTCGGCGTGAGCCGCGTGCCGATTCGCGAGGCGATCACGCGGCTGACCGGCGAAGGCCTGTTGACGAAGGTGCCGCACAAGGGCGCGTATGTCGCGGAGTTGTCGATAGAAGAAGTGCAGGAGACGTTCGAAATTCGCCTGCGGCTGGAGCCCTGGCTCTTCTCCCAGGCGATTCCGCATATCACCGATGCCGAGATCGCGAAAGCCGAGAAGCTCGTCAGCGAAATGGATCACGCGGATTCGGGCGTATGGGGTCAACTGAACTGGCGCCTGCACGAAACGCTTTATTTGCCGGCGCGGCGCGAGATCACATTGCAGATGCTGCGCGGGCTGCACGATCGCAGCGACCGCTATTTCCGCTTTCAGGTCGTGCAGGTGCCGATCCGCGAACAGTCGCACGAAGAGCACATGAACCTGATCGATGCATGCAAAAAGCGCGATGCGAAGCTCGGCGCGAAGCTGCTCGAACAGCACGTGAAGACGGCGGCGCAGCAAATCATCGCGGTGGTTCAGACGATCATGGCGCGATGAGGCGCACGTTCGCGGGCCGCGTCGCATCGCGTGCATCGATTTCGATGTGAGCATCGGCGTTCGCGATTAGCGTGAACGCGGTTTCATCGACCATTACGACCGGCACGTCCGCCGCATATAGTTCGTTCGCGACGATCGCGCCTATCGACAGAATGAGATCGCGCTCCGTGAGCACAATGCCCGCTGGCCCGGTGCCGTTGCGCAACGCTTCGGCGAGCACGCTGCTGCTCGAACTCGATCCGCGCGCGCGCGGCATCACGAGTATGCGCGACGCGAGACTCCGGCCGTGACCGGCATGCGTGGCATCGACGATCACGCCGCGTTCGGCGTCGTAACCGCCCCAGAAGCTGAGCGGCGGCAGCGCGATGCCAGCGGCGCGCGCGTGGCCTGGAACGAGTGTGACGGCCTCAAACGTTTTCATCGATGCATACCTTTCCTTCGAACGCCGATCGCACGCATTCGCTCATGCTGCCGAATGCGACCGTCACGCCGATGTTCGCCGGCGCGTAATGCGCCCACTTGCCCGAGTTGGTCATCACGAGACCGCTCACTTGCTTCATCACCGGCGTGATGTACGTGCAGGTATCGACGACGATCTGCACGCCGCGCTCCGTGAGCCTCTGCGCAATGCCTTCTTCTTCGAGTTGCCAGAGCACGAAGCGGCTGGTGTTCACATAGATATCGCAGCGCGGCGCGCCTTCATGCCGATCGAGGAGTGACGCGAGCGTGCGGAATTCATCGACGGAAAAGTGCGGCGTGCCGAGCGCGATGGCCGCGAGCGCGTCGCCCGGCTTCGCCCGGCTCCAGCGCTTGCGCACGGCATGAAGATCCGACGCGCTGACCGCGATCGTTCGCTCGGGCGCGTGTCCCTGAAGCGCGGCATCGAGCGTGGCGGCCTCCGGCGTGATGCCGACTGCATGAAAGAGCGCCACCGATCCGCTCGATGCCGCCGCCGCGCCGAGCGCTTTCAGTTCGTCTTCGGTGGTGTCGGCGGGCAGGCCGGTGATGGCAGCGACCGTCGCGCCGACCTCGCCGCCGAGCAGGAAACCGAGCGCCGCAAAATCCGCGTCGCGATGCGGCGACACACGCAGATCGGGCGCCGCGATCACGATGCGCGCCGCGCGATTCGCCGTGACGTGCAGGCCCGCGTTCGGCACGCGGCCGGTGATGGCGGCGGCGAGATCGAGGAAATCGCCATAGCGGCTCGTGCGCGCACCGAGCACGGAATTGGCGAAGACGATCGCGTTCGATTCGGCCCACGCGATCTGATCGCCCAGCTTCGGACGATGCTTCAGTTGATAGGGCGCGCACGTGAAGCTCGCTTCGCAGCCGAGTTCGATATGCGCCTGCATGAGCCGCGCGCCCGCGCTCGCGATACTGGCATCGCCTCGAAACAGCTCCGGATGGATGAGATCGAGCGAGCCGACGTTGAGCGTGGTCGGCACGGCGACCTTCGCGCCGCTCGCGACGAAACGCTCGACGAAATCGAGGCTCGCCGCGCCGTGATAGAGGCAGCCGTCGATATGCGCGGACGAGATGTCGATGAGCGTATCGGCGTCCATGACGCGCGCCGTCGCCGCGACGATGCGCATCGCGAGTGCGAGGCCATCGCCGAGATCGCCGTCGAGCATCGCGGTGTCGCGTGGGGAAAGAGTAAGCATCGGTTCCGGTTGCGCAGCGCTGAACAATGACAGCGCAGCATAACGGATAGGCCCGATGCTGTGCAGGTTACCTTCGCCCGAAACGACGGACGAAGCAGTAGAAAATCCACGGATGGATTTTCAGCATCGCCATTACGATAGAGAGCTTCGGCCTGTGATCCGAACACATGCCGAGCAGATGCGCGAGACGAAGCCTGTCTGAAACGCTGAAAAGAATCGGCTTTGCGAGTCGATAGGTCGGCGCCTTGATCGCCGCCTGAAACGCGATCGTCCGGTAAGCGTAGATATATTTCAGCCGAAAAAGCAGGCGCCGGTAATTGGGTATCGGCATCGACGCGGTGCTTCTTTCCACCCGGTCGATGATCGCAAAAAGATCCACGATCTTCGGATTGAAGCGGGTCGAAATTCCCGATTCGCGATACATGTACGCATATAACGTGTCGGGACACAGACGCACGACTCTGGACTTGCCGAGTGTCTGGACCGACACGCAGATATCTTCGTAGATCAGTCCGGTCGGATGTTCGACCGATAAGAAGATCGATCGGCGCACGAGCTTGTTGAAGCAATAAGCCTGTAAGGAAAGATCGAGAATCTTCTCGACCGCCTGTACGCCGGTGATGACGGCGTCGCCCGTTTCGACACGGTAATTGACTTTGCCATCCGGCGCGATGTTTTCGGCAGCGAAGACCACGACGTCTGCATGGTGCGTATCGGCTTCGTCGATCACCTTGCGAATCAGGTCGTGATGAACATGGTCATCGCTGTCCACGCACAGAACGTATTCGCCGCGCGCGGCCATCGCCGCGATCTTGCGGGTTTCGGCAAGCCCTTTGTTCTCGAGATTCTTGATGAGCTTCCACGGAATTCTGTTTTGCTTCTCCAGAATGCGGGAAGTCATTTCGCCGGATCTGTCAGGACTGCTGTCGTCGACGGCGATGATCTCGAAGTCGGTTGAAGTCTGTGCCAGGAGCGAGTCGAGGCACTCTTCGATGTACGGCTCAACCTTGTACACAGGCAGCAGGACACTGATCTTGGGCGGTGCTTGCATGTATGTGTAGCCCTCACTTCTGGAATTTTCAGGAGAACGACAAGTGCCAGAGGATTCTACGTGCTAAGTCGCATGCGGGCATCAGGTCATTGGCTATTGTTAGCACTGTCCGATGGATATTCAAGGGCATTCTATTGTCTGAATAGTCGTCGCCCTGCACACGATACTCTACTGGATTCTCCACAACGCCATTAATAACGGGCTACGAAAGCACGATTATTCATTAGCCATCGTGTCGCGCAGAGGCAATATCGCGGTAACGCTGCCTGCCACTGTGTCACGCGGGAAGAGCAGTCTGTCGCCGGGCGGGTCGCGGCGGCCGAATCGGCGGTGATGGCATCGTCCTTGCGTGTGCGTGTCCTTTCGGTTTATCGAACCATCGTTCAGCTTGCCAAGGAGAATGCACATGAGTCTCGATTTGACGTTTCGCGCAGGCGAAGCAACCGTGTTGGCCGCACCGGGACAGGCGACCGATGCGATGCCGGAGATCCTGATCGGCCGTGTCGACGGGCCTGTCGGCCACGCGTTCGCCAACATGATGGCGCAATCGAAAGGGCATACGGCCATGTTCGCGATCCGCGCGTGCAATCAGATGGTCCGCCCCGCAACGATGATCGTCCCCAAGGTTACGCTGAAGGACATGGCGAACATCGACCTCTTCGGCGGCGTGGTGCAGTCCGCCACCGCCGACGCCGTGGTCGATTGCCTGATCGAAGGCATCCTGCCGAAGGATCAGGCCAACGAACTGTGCATCATCAGCCTCGTGTGGATCGATCCGCGCTGCGCGACGGACGCGAACCTTGACAAGAAGGACATGTATCGCACGAACTACGAAGCGACGAAACTCGCCATTCAGCGTGCGATGAACAACGAGCCGAGCGTGGAGGAACTCATCGCGAATCGGCACAGCATCAGGCACGATATGGACGACTGGAGCTGAACGCTTGCTTCCCGATAGCGCACAGGGAAGCATCCAGAATGGTAAGGGGTACGACGGAAACCTCTGCGGAAGGCTTCACGTTTTGCCCGCTCTTCGTCATGATGAGCCGAGGAAGGCCCTCGCGCACGCCGCCTGCCAAGCTTTTACGACGCTGATAGACTGAACATCCGTGCGGAACTGCGTCTGGCTGCGCTTATCTCACGTGGAGGCATCGCGGGTTATCGTGCATTGCAGCATGCGACAGCACATCGAAAAATGCTCTCTGCCTATAGCCGTCACCTATCAGCGGCATTGCAAAAATCGCCTTCTATTGAACGTCGGTCTCACGTATTTTCTAATTTGAGGAAAGCTGTCGGACGATTCGCGCGTCGCCCGATGCACGCAGCGAAATCCCTTGTCGGATCGGGTCCGCGCAGCACGGGAAATACGAATCCGACGCCTTGTTGGTGAGTAGTAAAAGAACTAATGGGTACGTCCTCGCAAGGAGATAACGCATGTCGAACGAATCGAAGTGCCCGTTTACACATGCCGCCGGCACCGGTACGACCAACCGTGACTGGTGGCCGCGGCAACTACGGGTAGATCTGTTGAGTCAGCATTCCAGCAAGTCGAATCCGCTCGGCACGGACTTCGACTACGCCGAGGCTTTCAAAAGCCTCGATCTCGCCGCGGTCAAACAAGACCTCGCGGCGGTCATGACCGATTCGAAGGACTGGTGGCCTGCCGACTTCGGTCATTACGGCCCGCTTTTCATCCGCATGGCGTGGCACAGCGCCGGCACCTACCGCATCGGCGATGGTCGGGGAGGCGGCGGGCGCGGCCAGCAACGTTTCGCGCCGCTCAACAGCTGGCCCGACAACGTGAGCCTCGACAAGGCCCGCCGGCTGCTCTGGCCGGTCAAGCAGAAGTATGGCCAGAAGCTTTCCTGGGCCGATTTGATGATTCTGGCCGGCAACGTCGCGCTGGAAACGATGGGCTTCAAGACCTTCGGCTTCGCGGGCGGACGCGAGGATACATGGGAGCCCGATCAGGACGTCTACTGGGGTAATGAAAAGACCTGGCTCGGCGGCGATGTCCGCTACGGCAAGGGCGCGGCGGGCAACGACGAAGATCAGGGCGTGATCACCGCCGACGTCGAGAAGCATGGCGAAGAAGTCAGCCGCACCGAGGGCGGCCGCCATCTGGAGAATCCGCTCGGCGCGGTGCAGATGGGTCTCATCTATGTCAACCCGGAAGGCCCGGACGGCAACCCCGATCCACTCGCGGCGGCGCATGACATCCGCGAGACGTTCTCACGCATGGCGATGAACGACGAGGAAACCGTCGCGCTGATCGCGGGCGGGCACACCTTCGGCAAGACACATGGCGCGGGTCCGGCCGATAACGTCGGTCCCGAACCGGAATCCGCGGATCTGGAAAACATGGGCCTCGGCTGGAAGAGCAGCTACGGCTCGGGGAAGGGCGCGGATACGATCACGAGCGGCCTCGAAGTCACCTGGACCACGACCCCGACGAAGTGGGGCAGCGGCTTCTGGGAGAGCCTTTTCGGTCACGAATGGGAACTGACCAAGAGTCCGGCGGGCGCGAATCAGTGGGTCGCGAAGGATGCGGGCGAAACTGTCCCGCACGCCCACGATGCGTCGCAGAAGATCAAGCCGACCATGCTGACGACGGACCTGTCGCTACGGTTCGATCCGGAATACGCGAAGATTTCAAAGCGCTTCTGGGAGAATCCCGACCAGTTCGCCGACGCCTTCGCCCGCGCGTGGTTCAAGCTGACGCACCGCGACATGGGTCCGAAAGCGCGCTATCTGGGGCCGGAAGTGCCGCAGGAAGAACTGCTGTGGCAGGACCCGATCCCGGAAGTCGATCATCCGCTCGTCGAGGAACAGGATGTCGCGGCGCTGAAGCAGAAAGTGCTGGCGTCGGGGCTGTCGATTTCCGAGCTGGTTTCGGTGGCCTGGGCATCGGCATCGACGTTCCGCGGCTCGGACAAGCGCGGCGGCGCGAACGGCGCGCGCATTCGCCTCGCGCCGCAAAAAGACTGGGAAGCGAACGACCCCGAGCAACTCGGCAAGGTGCTCTCGACGCTCGAGGGCATCCAGAAAGAGTTCAACGGCGCGCAATCCGGCGGCAAGAAGATTTCGATAGCCGACCTGATCGTGCTTGCGGGCGGCGCGGCGATCGAAAAGGCGGCGGAGAAAGCCGGCCAGAAGGTCACGGTGCCGTTCACGCCGGGCCGCATGGACGCGACGCAGGACAAGACGGACGTGCTTTCGGTTTCGGCGCTCGAACCGGTCGCCGATGGCTTTCGCAACTACGTCAAGGGCAACGTGCGCGTGCCCGTCGAGTCGCTGCTGATCGACAAGGCGCAATTGCTGACGCTGACCGCTCCGGAGATGACGGCGCTCGTCGGCGGCCTGCGCGCGCTGAACGTGTCGTACGGAAAGAGCGCGCAAGGCATCCTTACCGACAAGCCCGAAACGCTCACCAACGACTTCTTCGTCAATCTGCTCGACATGGACACGGAATGGCAACCGCTGTCGTCGCGCCGCGACGTGTTCGAAGGGCGCGATCGCAAGACGGGTGAGCGGAAGTGGACCGGCAGCCGCGTCGATCTGATCTTCGGTTCGCATTCGGTGTTGCGTGCGCTCGCCGAAGTCTATGCGAGCAGCGACGCGCAGGAGAAGTTCGTCAATGACTTCGTCGCGGCCTGGACGAAGGTGATGAATCTCGATCGCTTCGATCTGAAGAAGAAGTAAGCGGCAGCGCCATTTAGAGTCGCAAGACGCGGCGGTCCTTCGGGACCGCCGTTTTTCTTTGCCGGCTGTCTCAATGCGCCACGCGCGCGGGCCGTTGCCTGAACAGAAGGCCGCACACGATGATGAACATCACGAGCGCGATCGACGCGCCATAGCGGCTCATCGCCAGTCCGCCGTTCGCGATCGGCTTGTCGAGAAAATCGCCGACCACGGCGCCGAGCGGCCGCGTCAGAATGAAGGCGCTCCAGAACAACACGGTGCGCGACATCTGTGTGAAGAAATACAGGAGCACGATCAGCAGCAACAGGCCACCGAAGATCATCGCGGCGCCGGTGTAGCCGAAGCCCGCGCTGTCGGCGGTCCAGTCGCCGAGTGCGGTGCCGAGTGTCTGCGAGAACATGATCGTCACCCAGTAGAACGCTTCGGCTTTCGGCGATGCGATGGTCGAGACCGAGACCGAGCCCATCGTGCGATGCCACACCGCGAGCGATGCAAGCAGCAGCGCGAGCAGGATCGCGCTGCCGCCCGCATAGCCGAGGCCGAGCGAGCGGTCGGCGAAGTCGGCGAGCGTGGTGCCGACCGTCGTCGTCGCGATGATCGTGATCCAGTAGAGCGCTGGCTGAAACCGGTCCGCCTTGATCTGCGCGATCACCGCGATGCCGAAAACGGCCGCGAAGATGAACGTGCTCATCAGATAGCCGAGATTCATGGACATCGAGAGCGCGTCGCCGCCCGTTTCGCCGAGCGTCGTCGCCGCGATTTTGATGGCCCAGAACGCCAGGGTCAGCTCCGGAACCTTGGCGAGCGCATGCTTCGTGTGTTCCATGTCGTGTCTTACGGAAAGGGAAGGCTCAAGCGTAATGGGTGCTTGCTTAAGAGAGACTTAGTGATCAGCGCGGTTTCGCGCGAAGGCGTATCGTTTTTCGTTCTGACTCGATTTCCCAAAGGAGACCCGCCATGCCCCGCACCGTCGCCGCAAAACGCGCCGCCTTTCGCGCGCTGCACGAATCTGGTTGCTTCATGCTGCCGAATCCCTGGGACGTCGGTTCCGCGCGCTATCTCGAAACGCTCGGCTTCAAGGCGCTCGCGACGACGAGTTCGGGCTTCGCATGGTCGAAGGGCCACGCGGACAATCACGTGACGCGCGACGCGGTGCTCGCGCATTTGCGCGAGATCGTCGACGCGACCGATCTCCCGGTGAACGCGGATTTCGAAAGCGGCTTCGGCGCGACGCCGGATGACGTCGCGCAGAGCGTGAAGCTCGCGGTGGCGACGGGTGTCGCGGGCTTGTCGATCGAGGATTCGACGAGCGATGCATCGGCGCCCCTGTTTCCGGTCGATGTCGCCGTGGCGCGCATGAAAGCGGCGCGGCGTGCCATCGACGAAACCGGCGGCGACACCTTGCTCGTCGGCCGCGCGGAGAATTTTTTCGCAGGCAAGCCCGATATCGACGACGCGATCGCGCGTCTCAAAGCGTACGCCGATGCCGGCGCGGACTGCCTCTATGCGCCCGGCATCAAGACGCGCGAGCACATCGAGGCCGTGGTGAAGGCCGCGGGATCGAAGCCGGTGAATCTGCTGATCGGCGGCGTGTCGGAATTCACCTTGAGCGATGTCGCGGCGCTCGGCGTGCGGCGCGTGAGCGTCGGCGGAGGGCTCGCGCGCGCTGCGTGGGGCGGGTTCATGCGCGCGGCGCAAGGGCTCGCCGATGGCCGGTTCGACGGCTTCAGGGACGCGGCGGCGGGCAATGACCTGAACGAAATTTTCGTG
The DNA here is from genome assembly GCA_001544655.2 of Caballeronia turbans. Lineage (GTDB taxonomy): Bacteria > Pseudomonadota > Gammaproteobacteria > Burkholderiales > Burkholderiaceae > Caballeronia > Caballeronia turbans. Next base: position 128,203 of record FCOD02000013.1, on the reverse strand, counting down.
GGGCGCGCGTAGTGCCTCACCGTAAAGGAGACGATGACAATGGCTCGCGAAATCATCCGCGTCGAACCGCTTTCGACCTGGCTCGAACGATTCAAGGCGCCGACGTCCGCCGTCACGCGCCACGGCGATACGGTCTATGTGTCGGGCTTTCCGCCGTTCGATCCGCTGACCGGCGAGGTCGTTGCGAATGCAACTATCGAACGTCAGACCGAACTGGTGTTGCAGCAGTTGAAGTTGTGCGTCGAAACCGCGGGTTCGTCGCTCGATCAGGTATTGAAGTGCAATGTCTACTGCACGTCGGTTCAAGCGTTTCCCATCGTCAACGCGGTCTACGGGGGCTTCTTCGGGGCGAACCCGCCGGCACGCATCTTTGTCAACGTGCCGGCGTGGCCGGGAGGATTCGACATCGAAATCGACTGCGTGGCGGCGGTCGCCTGACGGTCGATACCGTCGATACCCTCAGTCCGCGTGCGCCCGATCGAACGCCCACACTTCAGGAAAGCCCATCAGCTCGCACATTTCGGAGAAGGGATACATCGTGCCGAGAGCGCCTTGCGTGCCTTTGCGCGCGAGGATTTCGCCGTAAACATCCTTCAGCGCCTTCGCGACGGCCAGAAACCCGGACGCCGGATAAATCGCGAGCGAAAAGCCCAGCTTCTGCAATTCCTCGGGCGCGAGTTGGGGTGTGCGTCCGCCTTCGACGACATTCACGAGCAAGGGCATGTCGAACGCGCGCCCGATCTTCTCCAGCTCTTCCACCGTCTCCGGCGATTCGATGAACAACACATCCGCGCCCGCCTTCGCATACGCCTCGCCGCGACGCAGTGCTTCATCGAGTCCGAGCGACGTGCGCGCGTCGGTTCGCGCGACGATCTGAAAGTTGCTGTCGGTGCGACTTTCCACCGCGACCTCGATCTTGCGGACCATGTCTTGCATCGCAATGACGCGCCGTCCCGGCGTATGCCCGCACTTCTTCGGGAATTCCTGATCTTCGAGTTGAATGCCCGCCGCGCCCGCATGCTCGTAACCGCGCACCGTGTGCGCGACATTGAGCAGGCCGCCATAACCCGTGTCGCCGTCGCAGATCATCGGCGTGTTCGTGCCGCCGCAAAAAGCCGCGACGCGATCGACCATGTCGGTATAGGTCGCGAGCCCCGCGTCGGGCAGGCCGAGGTAGGACGCAACCGTGCCGAACCCCGTCATATAGAGGCAATCGAAGCCCATCGAATCGGCCATCTTTGCGGAGATCATGTCGAAGATGCCCGGCGCGGTGACGATGTCCTTGCGCGCGAAACGCGCTTTCAATGCCTGACGCTTGTTTTCATGCGTAACGCTCATCACGGTTTCCTCAGAAAGTTTCAACGATGCGATTCTTGCGAAAGCGCCGACGCGGCGAGCGTGCCATCGGCATCGGGCGCAGGCGCGATGTCTTCCAGCGAGCGGCGATTCGTCTCGATGCCGCACACCGCGAGCACGACGGCCATCACGACGAGCGCGCCGATGATCATCGACAGCACGTCCTTCACGCCGCCCGCCGCGTACATGACGAGGACGAGCTGCGGCGCAAGGATGCCCGTGACGCGCCCCGCGCAGCCCGCTATGCCGTTCGCGCGCATGCGGTTCTCGGTCGCGAAGAGTTCGGGGATGTACGTCGCGATGCCGAGCGCGACCATCAGATACGTGAGCGTGAAGAGCAGGAAGCCGAGCAAGGTGGCCATCGCGACGCCGGTGGAATGCCCGTAAAGCCAGCCGATCACCGCCGCGAGCGCCGCGACCGCGATCAGGCCGTTCTTGCGCCCGACCCGGTCGGCGATCAGCACGCCGACGAGCGCGCCCGCCGGACCGCCGAGCGACATGAGCGTCGAATAGCCGAGCGACGACGCCATGCCGATGCCCTGCTTCATCAGAAAGGTCGGCACCCAGACGATGAAGCCGTAGATCACCATGTTGACCGCGATCTGCACGACGATCGACACGAACATGCGGCGAATCTGCGAAGGCGAGAAAAGCTCGATCAACGTGGTTTTTTTCGTCACGGTGCGCGGCGCATCGTCGATCGGCGGCAGCGGCGCGTGGCGCGAAGACTCTTCTTCGGCGGCGCGCAGGATTGCTTCCGCTTCGTCGTAGCGGCCTTTCGATTCGAGCCAGCGCGGCGATTCGGGCATCTTCTTGCGAATGACCCACACGATCATCGCGCCGATGCCGACGATCGCGAACATCGCGCGCCAGCCGATCGTCGGAATGATCAGGTAGCCGAGAAACGTCGAGAAAAAGAGCGCCGAGTTCGTGATGAGCGACAGATACGCCGACCACTTGCCGCGCACGGCGGGCGGCATGAATTCGCCGACCGATCCATAACCGACGACGATTTCCGCGCCCAGTCCGAGCCCCATGAAGAAGCGGCACACGATGAGCCACGTCATGTTCGGTGCGAACGCGCCGGCGATCGACGCGAGTCCGAACACCGCGAGATTGAACTGATACGTGAACTTGCGGCCTTTGGCGTCGCCGAGCACACCCGCCGCGAACGCGCCGATCAGCATGCCGACGAACGTCGACGAGAGGAACGCGGCGTTGAGCTGCATCGTCGACCAGCCGGTCTTGGCCAATGCACCGAGCACGCCGCCCGCGAGATAGATGTCGAACGAATCGAGGAACATGCCCGCGCCGATGAGCCAAAGCACGCGCTTGTGAAACCCGGAGATCGGTAATCGGTCCAGACGCGGGCCGGCGCTTACGGTGCTTATGATCGTGCCATCGGTGCTCAGCATGTCGTGTCTCCTGTGTCGCTCGCGCGACTATTCAACGACTGTTTGTAATGCTGTTGCGACCCGAACCGCTTCGGGCTCAGGACGCTGGATGTTCCCGGCCGTGGCGGTCGAGCACCGCCTTTTCGGCGGCGAGAATATGGCAGCGCGTGATGGCTTCCGCCCACGCGGCGTTGCGCTGTTCCAGCGCGTGAACGATTTCGACATGCTGGCGCGCACTGCGCTCGCGGTCCGCGTCGTTATAGGTGTCGAAGGTCCATTTGATGAGCGGCGTTTCCTTCATCGACCTGAGCGAGCGATCGAGGCGCGCGTTGTTCGCGGCGGCCGTGATGATCGCGTGAAACTCGCCGTTCGCGGCGAACCACGCTTCGCAGGATTCGGATGTCGTCGGACGTTGCGTGATGTCGAGCATCGCATCGGCGAGCGCTTTCAGGCGCGCGATGTCGGCGGCGCCGATTGCAAGCGCCGCGCGCCCGGCGAGATACGGCTCGATCAGAAGCCGCGCCTCGAAGATTTCGCGCGCGTCCTGCAAGGTCCACGCTTTCACGCGCACGCCGTAGTTCGCGCGTGTTTCGACCCAGCCTTCCGCATCGAGCCGGCGCAACGCTTCGCGAACGGGGGTGCGGCTCACGCCGAGACTTTTTGCGAGCTGCTCCTCGCGCAGATATTGGCCCGCGCTGTACTGGCCGCCCGCGAGCGCCTCTTTGATGGCGACGTAGACGTCGTCCGCCGAACGCGCCGGTTCGGGCAGAGTTGTATGCAAAACAACTTCGGTCGGCGTCACTTCGGGCTCGTTTCAGGCAATCGACGAGACGATTGTATGCAATGTCGCCACGATGAAACTTGGGGATTTCCCGCAGTGCCTGCTTACTTCATCGCTGACCGGATCGCGACGCCGAACCCGAATCGTTCACCCGAAGACGGCCCGATTCGCCTCCACGAACGCTTCGACGGTCTGCGGAGCCGTCCCCGTCACGCGCTCGATGATGCCGTCCGTGCCCTCGAAGACGCCGTTCTGATAGTCGATCGCTACTTCGACGAAGTGCTGAATCGTGAAATCCGGAAGATCGTAGTGGCTCAGATGCTCCCGGTAACCGTCGAGCGTCGCCGGCCGGTACACGATTTTCCTGCCCAGCACGCCGCTCATCACGCCGGCAATTTCCGCTTGATTCATTTGCGTCGGCCCGCACAGCTCGTATGTCTTGCCGACGTGATCATCCGGACTTGCAAGCACAGCGGCGATGAAACGCGCCTGGTCCGCCGCCGCGATAGGCGCATGCCGGCCATCGCCGAACGGCAATGCAATCTCGCTGTTTCGAACGATCGTGTCTCGCACCCACGGAAAGACGAGCCATTCAGAGAAGAAGGTCGGCCTGATGTGCACGGTCGGCACGCCTGCCCAGTCGAGAACGCGCTCCGCAATCCAGTGATCCCGGGCCGCGTGGCTTTTCGCGTTCTCACGAGCCGAGATTTGCGACATGTTCACGACCGCATGCAGCCCCGCACGGCGCGCCGCATCCGCGAAATAGGCGGTGGCCTGGATGAAGCCCGGACGAACGGGATAACAGAGATACGCCGCGTCCATTCCGTCGGTTGCGCGAATGGCGTCATCGTGCGAGAGGAGATCGCCGGTCATGATCTCAGCGCCAGCGTTCCGGAGCGCGTCGCTGCGCTCGTCCTCCTTGCGAACGAGCGCGCGCACGGCGTGACCGCTCTCGAGAAGGTTTCGCACCGTGTGAACACCTGTCTTGCCGGCAGCCGCCGTGACCAGAATCCTGCGTGCTTTCATGATGAATCTCCATTGACTAGAGTGCATATGCACTATTTCGGGCGAATGCGTGTCGACGCTTCCTGTCGATATTGCATTGATCTGGATGTTAGTCATAATCCAGAAGTCCCGCAATTCTTCGCGGCTCAACTCTGAATTGCCAGGCCCGCATCAATGGAAAACGGATCGCGGGATTACACTTGCCCGCCAGAGCAGTGTGGAGATGTTGAATGGGCCATTCCCAGGCACAAAAGATTGCGACACGTCAACGCATCGTTGAGGTGGCGGCGAAACGGTTGCGTGAGCGCGGCATCGATGGCGTGAGCATTGCCGATCTCATGAAGGAGGCCGGGCTCACCGTAGGCGGCTTCTACAAGCACTTTGCGTCTCGCGACGAACTCGTGCGGGAAGCGTTCGAATGTGCGCTGCGAGACATCGAGTCGTGGGAAGCATCGATTCCGACCGAGCCGCAACGAGCGATGCGTTCGTATCTATCCGCGGCGCACAGGGATAACATTTTTCGCGCCTGTCCTGTCTCCGCGCTCGTCAATGACATGAGCCGCTGCGAGGGCGCGACTCGGGAGGTGTATTCCCGCCGCGTCGAGAAAATCGTGGGGCTGATCGCTCAGGCATCGCCTGCGTTGCTCAACGCCACGAAGCGCGCGCAAGCGCTTCACATTCTGAGCGCCTGCGTGGGCGCGGTGACGTTGTCGCGGGCCGTTTCGGACCCTGATCTGTCCGCCCAGATCCTGGATGGCGCGCTGAACGGCGTGCTCGCGATGCTGTCCCACCAACGCGACGCTGACGAAGAAAGCGCGGCGTGAGCGTGCGCGCGTCGTCGGCATTGTTCACCGTTTTGGTGCCGGGCGTCGGAACTGTTACTGGTCCCGGCTTTTGCAACCCCACTTGATGGGGGGCAATCATCCAGCGGACGCGGTATCCGTGTAAGGTTCTACTCGGACGACGATTCGGGCTCGATAGCCCGCACGCGATCCGGTGAAGTTCGATCGATCGAACGTCGTCTGTCTTCGCTTGTCTTGCCGCAAGAACATCGAAGCCGGCGCTGAGTTTCAAACCTCGGCCCGGCGTCCTGCAAACCTTTTTTCACGAGTGAGGATTACCATGCCGTTCGTCACGACCAAAGATAACGTCGAAATTTTCTATAAGGACTGGGGGCCGAAGGACGCGCAACCGATCGTCTTTCATCATGGCTGGCCGCTTTCCTCGGACGACTGGGACGCGCAGATGCTGTTCTTCGTGCAGCGGGGATATCGTGTGGTCGCGCACGACCGGCGTGGGCACGGCCGCTCGTCGCAGGTCTCGGACGGTCACGATATGGACCATTACGCCGCCGACGCATTCGCGGTCGTCGAAGCGCTGGACCTGAAAAATGCCGTTCACATCGGACACTCGACAGGCGGCGGCGAAGTCGCCCGTTATGTCGCGAAGCACGGCGAACCGTCAGGACGTGTCGCGAAGGCGGTACTCGTCAGCGCGGTGCCTCCGCTGATGCTGAAAACCGAAGCAAATCCGGAAGGCCTGCCTGTCGAGGTTTTCGACGGCTTTCGCAAGGCACTGGCCGACAACCGCGCCCAGTTCTTCGTCGATGTTCCGGCGGGACCCTTCTACGGATTCAACCGCTCGGGCGCGACCGTCCAACAGGGCGTTGTCCAGAACTGGTGGCGTCAGGGCATGATGGGTAGCGCGAAGGCGCACTACGACGGCATCAAGGCGTTCTCGGAGACGGACCAGACTGAAGACCTGAAGTCGATTTCCGTGCCGACGCTCGTCCTGCATGGTGAGGACGACCAGATCGTGCCCATCGCCGACGCTGCGCTGAAGTCCATCAAGTTGCTGAAGAACGGCACCCTGAAAACGTATCCTGGCTTCTCGCACGGCATGCTCACGGTCAACGCGGACGTCCTCAACGCCGACCTGCTCGCATTCGTGCAGGGCTGATAGGAGAAACGGGCGGCGAGCCGGTATCGATACCGGCTCGCATCTCAGCGCACGCCGCCCTCATATGCGATGCGCAAAGCGTGCGGCGAGCGCGGCCCTGAAACAGGCGGCGATTTTGGCGAAGCCCGCGCCGGTGGGATGCAGTTCGTTGGCCCAGTCATCGGGCGCAAGCGTGCCTTGCGTCTCGACCAGCACCAGATTGTGCGCGGGATCGCTGGCGAGCCGCAGCAGCATCGCGCGGAACTGGACGAGGATCGTCCGCACGATCAGCGTGCCGGGCGCGAGGTCCCGCCAGCCCCGATCGACGAGCGAAGGACGAAGCCACGGTCCGGCGAGATGGCAGGCCGATGTGCCGCTGGGAATCGCAAAGTCGTAAGCGTGCACGAAGATGGGTGCGTGAGGCGCGAACTGGTCGCGGATGCGGATCAGATCCAGATAGGCGCTCTCGACCACGCCGAAGATATTCGCGAGCCGCCGGATATCGATGCCCTGCGCAGGATCGTTGGCGACCGCGTCTGCATCGTGGAGCCAGAAGCGGAACTGGTCGCCGACCACATCGTTGCCGCCGCCGGAAAAAAGCAGTGCGTCGATGGGTCCGTTGGCCGGGTCCTTCAACTGATCGATGAGGCGGTTGCGCTTGTTCACGCCGAGGAGCGTCGTGGTCGCGTCGCTATAGTGCGCGAGCTTGAGGATCAGCGGAACGGGCTTGCCCGTGTTCTCGAGCGCCTGCAATACATCCGTGGGATGAAGTGGGTCCGGCAGCGGATAGTCGAACCACGAATCGCCCTCGCCGATCAGGACGAGCGGCGCAGGCGCGCCGGTCTGACGCGCCTGCTGCACTTTCGCTTGCCGCACTTCGTGCTGATGCGTCCTGACGCGCGCATTCAGCTCCCGCTGAATCTGTTCCTGCCAGCTCTCGTAGAGGTTACTCGCCGGACCTGTCATGGTGTATCTCCGTTGCAGTTGCAGGGAGTGCGCCGATGCGCGCGTTCACGCAGCCATTGTATCGGCGCACGACTCACCGCATGAGGATGTCGAATCGAGAAGCTAAGGAATGTTGATCAGATGAATCGTCCGATGCGGCGCGGAAAGACGAGGCGTAAACTCGACGAGAACAAACGAGGAACGCAATGGCGAAGCGCACACCGGAGCCGTGGTATCACCCGCCGCAGGAGGAAATCTGCGCGCTGTGCGGGCGCGCGGTGCCGCCATCGGAGCGCGATTTGCATCATCTCGTGCCGAAATCGCACGGTGGCAGGCAGACGGCCGTGCTGCATCGCATCTGTCATCGGCAATTGCATGCGCTCTTCACCGAAAAGGAGCTGGCGCAGCGCTATTCGACCGTCGATGCACTGCTCGCGCACGAAGGCGTGCATAGCTTCGTCGAATGGGTGAAGACCAAGCCGGACGCCTTCTATCAGCGCACGCGGCGCGCGCGTGCACGCTGAGCGCGCACGTCACTGCGCGCATGAAGTTTCGCTCCGGTACGCCGTCATGCCGAAGCGCTGAAGGATGAAGTTCTCGACGACGAGACGAATATCCGCTTCGCGCGGCCGCGTGCCCCAGCGGCTGTTTCCCGCCACCGACGCCACCGTGAACCATGATTGCGGCGGAAACAATTCGACGCGAAGCATGCCGCGTTCGAAGATCCTGAGGCGCCCCGTGTCGATATGAAACTCGGCGCTGACCGCGCCGCCCGGCATGCCGATGCTTGCCGTAATTGCCTTCGCCTTCATGGTCTCGCTCTCTCAAAGTTCCGGCGCCGTGCGATGAGGATGGCCGTGTCCTCGCGCACGATCACTTTAGGACGCTCGTCTGCTCTCGACCATCCCCATTAGCAGGGAGTCGAAAGAAGGGCGTTCGATTGTCAAATTCTCCGGCGACGCAATTGCACAGTTCTTTCGAAAGGCATAATCGAGCCGCCATTTCGGCAGAGAAGTTTTTATAGGCATACAGTATTGAGGTTGCGTAGCGCCGCCGAAATATCGGCGCAATCGGCAAGTCACTCGCAACGCGTGCGGTGCATGACGGCGACAGTTCGCTGCCGCACAAACCCGTTCACCTGACACGTCTCATCGGCCGGCCTTTTCATTGCGTCGGGGCCGGCTCGTCCACGAAAGATTCAAATCAAGGAAGGAAGCACAATCATGCTGAAAGCGTATTCCTATGCAGCCGCCGCAGCCGACAAGCCGCTCGGCCCGCTCGAAATTCAGCGCCGCGATGTCGGCCCGAACGATGTGCGCATCGACATTCTCTTTTGCGGCGTGTGTCACTCCGATCTGCACATGGCGCGGAACGAATGGGGCGGCTCGAACTTTCCGGTCGTGCCGGGGCATGAAATCGTCGGGCGCGTGGCGGAAGTCGGCTCGGACGTGTCGAAGTTCAAGGTCGGCGACCTCGCGGGCGTCGGCTGCATGGTCGATTCATGCCGCACGTGCGCGTCCTGCAAGGAAGGACTGGAGCAGTTCTGCGAAGGCCCGGAAAGCTTCACGCAAACCTATAACTCGCCGGACAGAAAGTCCGGCGGCTTCACGGCGGGCGGCTATTCGACGAGCATCGTCGTCGACGAGGCGTTCACGCTGAGCATCCCCGGGAACCTCGAACTGGCGGCGGTCGCGCCGTTGCTGTGCGCGGGCATCACGACCTATTCCCCGCTGCGCCACTGGAACGTGCAGAAGGGGCACAAGGTCGGCATCGTGGGTCTCGGCGGTCTCGGTCACATGGGCGTGAAGATCGCCGCCGCAATGGGCGCGCATGTCGTGCTCTTCACGACTTCGCCGGGCAAGATCGAGGACGCGAAGCGTCTGGGCGCGCATGAAGTCGTGATTTCGAAAGACCCGGCCCAGATGGCGGCGCACGCGAACAGCTTCGACTTCATTCTGAACACGGTGGCCGCGTCGCACGATCTCGATCCGTTCATGGCACTGCTCAAGCGGGATGCCACCATGACGCTCGTCGGCGCGCCGGAGCATCCGCACCCGTCGCCTTCGGTGATGAACATGATCTTCAAGCGCCGCTCGCTCGCCGGATCGCTCATCGGCGGTATTGCGGAGACGCAGGAGATGCTCGATTTCTGCGCGGAGCACGGCATCACCTCCGACATCGAGATGATTCGCATGGACGAAATCAACAAGGCTTATGAGCGCATGTTGAAGAGCGATGTGAAGTATCGCTTCGTCATCGATATGGCGACGATGGAGAAGTAAGCCTGTTTCGTTCTCGGAGCGCGTCCTTCAGCGCTCCTTCAAAAGGGCGATCGGCCCCGCAGCTCCCGAATGGTCGATCGCCTCCAAGCAAGCCGCTCACACGCATATCGCGTTTTCATCAGACGAAATCACGCGACGACGCAGTGTCGGATTTTCGCCTCGACGATCTCGCCCGAACGTTGGGAAAGCTAACTGGTTAGGTAAAAAACGCCGCTCGACTTTGGACAAAAACTCGCCAAACCGGCGCTTCGCGTTCTCGTTAGACTTTTTTACATTTTAGTTGGCTGGCGGTCCTAAACGTCTGAATACAATCGAAATTGTTAAAGATTGTGCAATCGTCGGGACCTAATGAACACGAAGCGAAAAACGATACTTTCCATATTTGGAACGCGGCCCGAGGCGATCAAGATGGCGCCGCTCGTCAAGGCGCTGGAAGCGGAAGCCGGTGTGCGGTCCGTGGTGTGCGTGACCGGCCAGCATCGCTCGATGCTCCGGCAAGTGCTGGATCTGTTCGACATCACGCCGCATCACGATCTCGCGGTCATGTCGGAGAACCAGAGCCTGAACGGGCTGGTTTCGCGCCTCATCGCGGCGATCGACGACGTCATCACCAAGGAACAGCCGGATCGCGTGCTCGTGCACGGCGACACGACCACCGCGACGGCGGGCGCGCTCGCCGCGTTTCACCGGCAGGTGCCGGTCGCGCACGTCGAGGCGGGGCTGCGCACGGGCGACATGAGCAGTCCGTGGCCGGAAGAGATGAACCGGCGTTTCGTCGATGTCGTGAGCGACATGATGTTCGTCCCGACCTTGCGCTCGCACGCCAACCTCGCGAAGGAAACGGTGCATGGACGCGCATTCGTCACCGGCAACACGGTGATCGACGCGCTGCATTCCGTCACGAAGCGCATCGATTCGCAGGATGCGCTGCGCCGCAAGCTCGACGCACGCTTTCCGTTTCTCGATCCATCGAAGCATCTGATTCTCGTCACGGGCCACCGGCGCGAGAGTTTCGGCCGGGGCTTGCGCGATATCTGCGCGGCGCTGGTTCGTCTCGCGCGCCGTTCCGATGTGCAGATCGTCTATCCGGTTCATCTGAACCCGAACGTGCGCGCAACGGTGATCAGCGCGCTCGGCGGTGCGCCGAACGTGTTTCTCATCGAGCCTCAGGACTATCTCGGCTTCGTGCGGCTGCTGCAGCGCGCGACGCTCGTGCTGACCGATTCGGGCGGCGTGCAGGAAGAGGCGCCGGCGCTCGGCAAGCCGGTGCTCGTGATGCGTGACGTCACCGAGCGTCCCGAGGCCATCGATGCGGGCACCGCCGTGCTCGTCGGCACGGACAGCGACGCCATCGCCGCGACGGTCCATCTGCTGCTCGACGACACGAACGCCCGCGCGGCGTTCACCCGCAATGTCAATCCCTACGGCGATGGGCGAGCCTCGGCGCGCATCGTCGCGGCGCTCGCGGGCCGCCCCTTCGAGGAATTCAAACCCGTCATGCCGCGCGCCACGAAAAATGTGACGCGTGTCGTGGGCGAGGCGTTCGCGTAGTCCTTCGGCCGCGTACGTACAGCCTGTCGCGCCAAAGGCCGGGCCGCGACTCCGGGCACCGGCTCTTTCTTCAGCAACACGCGCCTGATCGTTCCGGCCAGGGAGTCCGGAATCAGGCTTCACGCAATCGAGGCGGATCGCGCGCGACGTGCGTGTGCCTTCGCGGCCATCCCGCCCCGTTGCGTCAACTTCGAGCACTCAACTTGGTCAACGACATCTTCAAGCGGCGCGCCCAGCGTGCCGTTCTGGCTTCAATCGCGCTGTTCCTGGGTCTGCAGCATGCGGCCTTCGCTGCCGCGACCGGCACCGGCATCGCGGGCGCGCTCGGGCGGCTCGGCCTCGATGTGCCGGAAACGCGCACCGTGACCTTGCGACAACTCGGCCTGCTCGAAAGCGTGACGCTCGGCGCACCCGATACGCGCCGCGAGTTCTTCCTGCCTGTGCCCGCCGGCGTGCCGATCACCGATGCGACGCTGCAATTCGACGGCGGCTATGTGCGCGGCGACGGCGGCCGCGTGACGATGCTCCTTTCTCTCGACGGCTCGCCGGTGCTCGCGCGTGCGTTCACGCAGGATGCGGGCGGCGTGTCGGTCAATCTCGGCGTCGATGGCGCGGCGCGTTCCGCCGGCTTCGTGCGCGTGGGGCTTGGGTTCGCGTCGGTGGTCAGCCAGGGCGAGTGCTCGGATCAGACCGCCATCGGCAACGTGCTGCGCGTCGATCCGACGACGCGTCTCACGTTCCGCTTCAGTCCCGCCGACGTGCAGGACCTGCGCACCGCATGGAGCGCGCTGCCTTACGCGCCGGTGCTCGCGGTGTCGGGCGGCAAGCTGTCCGCGAACGCATTCGACACCGCCTGGCGCACCGACGCGCTGCTGCAACGCGACGGCAAGCGGCCCGTGATGCAGGCGCTGCCGGCCGTGGGCGATACCGTGGATCTCACGGGCATCGACGTGCCGGCGCCGTTGCGCGGCGTGCCCGCGTTCGCCGCGCTGGCAGCGGGCGGCAAGCACGCGATCGCCGACGACGCGGAACTCGGCGCGCTCGTCGCGCTCGGCGCGCGCGCGGCGTTCGGCCCGGACGTGGTCGTCGCCGACGAGACGATGCGCAAGACCATCGACCGCGCGCTCGACGCGTTGCGCGCGCAAGTCACGAACACATCGGGCGATGCGCTCGCCGCTTTCGACGCATGGCGCAAGCAATCGGCGTCGCAACTGACTTCGCCGCTCGCGCCGGGCGAAGTGCGCGTCGCGCACGTGGGCGGCCGCGCGATGATCGTCGTCGGCGACACGCGCGGCATCGGCGCGCTTGCGCACGGCTGGCGTCCCATCGATGTATCGAACCGCGTGGTCGTGCATCGCATCGACGTGGCGCAGCAGACGCGCGGCGACACCATCGCGCTGTCCGACCTCGGCGGCGATCCGCGCAGTGTCGACGTGCAGACGGCCGCGTCGTGGGATGCGCGCTTCGACCTCGCCGCGGCTTCGGGCAACGGCCGCTTGCCGGAGCAGGTGGTGCTCGATCTCGCCGCTTCGCCGACGCTCTCCAACGGCGCGGCAACCGCCACCGTGTACTTCAACGACGTGATGATCGGCGCGAAGCTCATCAACGTCGATGGCGCGCGCGAGCGTCTCGTCGCGCCGATTCCGCGCTACGCCCTCGCGCGCACCAACGATCTGCGCGTGACCTTCCGCCGCCAGCCGGACGGCGGCTGTCAGGCGCGCCAGACGTATCCCGTCGCCGTGCTGCCGTCGAGCCATCTGCGGCTTGCGAAAGGTCCGCCCGACAACACGTTCGCGGGCATGGCGGCGCGTTATGCGTCGTCGGCGACGGTGTACGTGCCGCGCGCCTGGCTCGACGATGCAATGAACAGCGTCCCGCGCCTTGCCGTGCTGACCGGCGCGGCGGGCATCGCGCCGGTATCGGCGAAATTCGTGGTGAACGCGGCAGACGCGGCGGCGAATCCGGCCGGCCCGTTCCTCGCCGCCGACGTCAAGCTCGCCGACGAGAAGAATCCCGCCGCATATTCGGCCGAGCGTCTTTCGCTGACATCACCCGCGGGCGATACGCTGCTCGACATGTCGGGGCTCTCGCGCGTCGCGGTCGTGAGCGTTGCGAGTGCGGGCGGCGAGAGCGGCGTCGTGTATCGATCGGCGGGCGCGGCGCCCGTACTGACCGACAAGCTGCAGCTTTCGCGCGGCAATATCGCCGTGGTCGACGGCAGCGGCGTGCTCAAGCAGTTCGACACGGTCAACCCCGAAGAGATGACCGACGAACCCGCGTCGAGCGCCGACTGGGTCACGCGGCATTGGGCGCGCTGGGGCATTCCGGCCGTGCTCGTGGTGCTGTTGCTCGCGTTGATCGCGCTCGCGGGCCAGGCGCGCCGGAAGCATCGCGCGCGCGCCGGTGATGACGAGGATCGCGCGTGATGCCGGAGGCGCTCGGGTGGTACGGCGAGATTCTGCTCGCCGAGTACTACCAGGGACTCGAATACGTGGCCGCGACGGTCGCGGCGATCATTCTGCTTTCGAGCCTGGACGATCTGTTCATCGACGTCTGGTACTGGACGCGCAAGTTCTGGCGGCGCGTGACGGTCGAGCGCCGCTACGCGCCGCTCACCGTCGAGCAGCTTTATGCGCGCGACGAGCAGCCCATCGCGATCATGGTGCCCGCGTGGCAGGAACACGACGTCATCGCCGCGATGATCGAGGATCTCGTGCGCGTGCTCGACTATCGCGCATACACGGTGTTCGTCGGCACGTATCAGAACGACGCGGCGACGATCGCCGAAGTGGAGCGCATGCGGCATCGCTACAAGCATCTGCATCGCGTGGAAGTGCCGCACGACGGTCCGACATGCAAGGCCGACTGCCTCAACTGGCTCGTGCAGGCGATCCTGCATTACGAGTTCGAAGCCGGGATGGAGTTCGCGGGCATCGTGATGCACGACAGCGAAGACGTGCTGCATCCCGTCGAACTGAAGTTCTTCAACTATCTCCTGCCGCGCAAGGACATGATCCAGTTGCCGGTGGCGTCGCTCGAACGGCACTGGTTCGAGCTCGTCGCCGGCACGTACATGGACGAGTTCGCGGAATGGCACGCGAAGGATCTCGTCGTGCGTGAGAGTCTTGCGGGCGCGGTGCCGTCGGCGGGCGTGGGCACGTGCTTTTCGCGCCGCGCGATCCGCGCGCTCGTCGAAGAGACGCAGCACCAGCCGTTCAACACCGAAAGCCTCACCGAGGATTACGACATCGGCACGCGCATCACGCGGCTCGGCATGCAGTCGATCTTTCCGCTCTTTCCCGTCGAATTCACGACGCGCCGCAAGGGCTGGTTCGGTTTGGGCCGCGAGCGCGAAATCAGGCTGTCGATGCCGCTGTGCGTGCGCGAGTTTTTCCCCGACACGTTTCGCACCGCCTATCGGCAGCGCGCGCGCTGGACGCTCGGCATCGGCTTGCAGGGATGGGCGCTGACGGGCTGGAGCGGGTCGCTCGCGAATCGCTATCTGCTGATGCGCGACCGCAAGGGCGTGGTGACGGCGTTCGTCGGCATGCTCGCATACCTGCTCGCCGTGCAGTTCATGCTGTTCGCCACGGCTTCGTATCTCGGCCTCGCGGGCGACTTCTTTCCGTCGCCGTTCATCGATTCGCGGTGGCTGCAGGCGCTGCTCGCCGCGAACTCCGTCGCGCTCGTGCTGCGCGTCACGCAGCGCATCATCTTCACGACGCGGCTCTACGGCTGGGAGCACGGCGTGCTGTCGGTGCCGCGCATGGTCGTCAGCAACGTCATCAACTTCATGGCGGTGGCGCGCGCGTGGCGGCTTTTCATCGTGCATATGGTGACGGGGCGGCGGCTCGCATGGGACAAGACGATGCACGATTTCCCCAGCAACGAGGCCCTGCGCGACACGCGTCAGGATCTCGGGGAACTGCTCGTCTCGTGGCAGGCGATCGCACCCGAGCGGCTCGAAGAAGCGCGGCGGACGGATCATGCACGCGAAGCGCCGATCGGCCGCGTGCTCGTGACACGCGGCTGGCTCGACGAGGAAACGCTCGCGGAAGCGATCGCGTTCCAGGCCGACCTGCCGCGCGGACGCTTGGACGCGGCGCGGATGGACCCGACGCGCATCGCGACGCCCGAGACGCTCGTGCGGCTGCGCGTGCTGCCGCAGGGCATCGATGCGAACGGGCACGCCGTGTTCGTCTGCGCGAGCCTGCTCGACGATGCGTCGCTCGCCGAATTGCGCGCGACGTCCGGCGGCCCGGTCGCGCTGCAGATCGTGCGCGAAAGCGAGATCGCGGCGGGCCTGCGCATGCTGCGCGCGGTCGGCATGCCGGTCTTGACAGGCGATGGCGAAGACGATGCCTCGCCGGCGCTTGCCGACGCCACGGCCGCGCGCGGCGTGCCCTTGCTCGGCGACATCATGATCGAGATGGGGCTCGTCACGCGCAGCGCGTTCGAGGCCGCGTTGCGGGACTATCGGCCGGAGCGGCACGGACGCATCGGCGATTACATGGTGGCGGAGGCGATCATCACGTCCGATGCGCTCACCGCCGCAGTCGCGGAGCAGCGCCGCCGCTATCTCGCGCGGGCCGGCATTCGATGACGCCGCACGTTCGCGTTGCGTTGTGCGCCGCGCTCGCCTTGTGCGGCGCCGCGGCATCCCGTGCGGACGAGACCCTGCAGCTGCCTCTGAGCGGCGCGGCGTATCGCGTGGCGCGCGAAGCGTTCGCGGCCTACGGCGAGCATCGTTATGCCGATGCCATCGCAGGCGCGCGCGAGGCGATTCGCCAGCGGCCCGACGTCGCGGATCTGCGTCTGCTGCTTGCGAATGCGCTCGCGGCGCGCGGGCGTCTGAAGGACGCGAGCCGTGTGCTTGCCGAAGCCATCGCGCAGCTCGGTCCGGCGCCTTCGCTGACCGCGCGGCGCAGGCAGATCGACATCCTGATCGCGTCGGGCGGCGAGGGCGGCGTGCCGGACGACTTGCCGGCGCCGGCGTCGAAGGCAGCGCGCGCGGCGTATCGCGATTACGCGAAGAAGGATTACGCGTCGGCGGTGGCGGGAAGCCGCGAAGCCGTGCGTCTTGCGCCGCGGGCGGAGCGTCTGCGCTATCTGCTGATCGATTCCCTCGCCGCATCCGGCGACGATGCCGCCGCATACGATGCGGCCGTCGACGCATCGCAGCACTTCGGCGACAGCGACGCCTTGCGGGAGCGGCGGCGCTTCATCGGCGACCGGCTTGCGCCCGGGGCGTCGAAGTCCGCATATGTGGCGCGCGAGCGCGGCGACCTGGATGCGGCGCAAGATTTCGCGCGGAAGGCTGTCATGTATGCGCCGGCGCGGATGGATTTCCGCATGCAGCTCATCGAGATATTGTTCACGCGCGGCGATCTCGCGGGCGTGGAAGCCGCGGCGGGCGATGCCATCGCGATCGATGAAGACAATGCGCTCGCGTGGGCTTTGCGCGGATACGCACGCGCCGCGCGCGCAGAGCATGCCGACTTCGCGCGCGCGCTGACCCTGGCCGCATCCACCGATGCGGGCGACGCACGCGCATATCGCGATGCGCGCGTCGCGCGCACGATCGTCGCGGACGTGCGGCTCGCGCAAGGCAATCCGCAAGCGGCGCTCGATACACTGCCGTCCGTCGCCACGCAGCCCCCCGACGACACCGATGCCGCGATCACGTTACGCCGCCATCGCGCGCAAGCGATGTTGCGCATGGCGGCCACGCAGACCGTGCAAATCGATCCGCGCGCGCGCCCGACTTTCGAATGCCGCGAAGACCGGTTCGGCGCATCGTGCGATGTCTACGCGCACGATCCCGCACTCGCCGCGACACGCGAAGCGCGTCTTGCCGAACGTCGCGGCGATCGCGCAGCGGCCATCGGCTTCTGGCGCACGGCGATCGCCGAAGTGCCCGACGATCCGCAGCCGCGCATCGCGCTGATCGACGCGCTCGCGGCGACGGGCCGCACGCGTGAGGCCTCGGGCGAAGCGCGCGCGTTGATCGACGCGAATCTGCTCGATTCGATGACCGCCACGCAGGCCGCGTTCATCGCGCAGCGCGCGGGCGACAGCGCGCTCGCGCTGCACTACTTCGCGCGCGCGGAACGCGAGGGCGCGCTGCCCGCATCGGCCGAAGCCGACGCCGGCTACGCGGCGCTCAACCTGCGCCGCACCGACGAAGGCGTGAAGTTCCTGGAACGCGCGATCGACCATAGCGCGGGCGCGCCCGCCGGCGAGGCGCTCGCGCCTGAAGCACTGAACGACGCACGCGCGGCGCACGCCGAAGCGACGCGCAACTGGGGCTTCAGCGCGTCGGTGAACTATCGCGGCAACGGTGCGCAGCAAGGGTTCGCGTTCGCGCCCACGCCCGGCGTATCGAACAACTGGCAGGCGGGCGCGGAGGCGTACTGGCGGCCGTTCGGCAGCCTCGGTGACCGCATGTTCGAGGTGTACGCGCGCGGTTACGAGAACTTCGGCGTGAAGGGCGGCGGGCCGTCGGGGGTATCGACGTTGCAGGCGGCGATCGGCGCGCGCGTGAAGCCGTTCGCATCGGCGAATGCGATTCTCGCCATCGAAAAAATTCTGCCGATCGGCTCGGACGTGCGCGCCGACTGGCTCGCGCGCGCCGCGTATTCGAACGGCTTCGGCGACACGCGCAGGCTCGACGTCCCGAACTGGTGGACGGGCACGGTGTACGGCGAGGCGGGCCATTACATCCAGAACGATTCGACTTACGCGACCGCGAACGCGCGACTGGGCCGCACCTATCGCGTCGATGCGATCAGTCCGCGTTTGACGGTGTTTCCGCATGCGGTCGTCGGCATGGACTACGATTCGGCGGTCGATCACAGCGTGCCGGTGGGCGCCGGCGCGGGCGTGGCGGCGCGCTACTGGTTCCGCGGCGGTCCGTATGACGCGCCGCGTTCGTTCGTGGATGTCGCGGTGCAGTACCGCTTGCGCGTCGCCGGCGACGATCGCGCGCGAGGCGTGTTCTTCGGCGCGGTATTCTCGTACTGATGTCCTCTCTATTTTCCGCCCTCGTCATTGCGTGCTGCCTTGTGCTCGCGCCGGCTTCGGCTCAAGCCGATGCCTCGCGCGTGCGTCTCGTCGACGGCATCGTCTGGCAGCCCGACAACGCGCACGCCGATCCGCGCGGCGACTGGGACAAGCTCGGCGCGCATGAACTCATTGTGCAATGGACGGCGGTGGACGGCATCGCCTTCGTGCCCGGCGCCGGGATGCGCACGGCGGCACGGATGCCGGACTGGGAGCGCATCGGGCAGGAGCCCTGGGCGCGCGACGTGATCGTTGGACTCGCGGGCCGTTTCGACGAAGCGGCGGCGCGCGCGAATGCGGCGCAGTTGTTCGTCGAATCGATGCGGCTCGTGGAAGTTCATCCGCCCGTGCATGTGACGGGCTACTACTTTCCCGTCGAGATCGATCCGACCTGGCAGAACGCGGGTGCGCTGCGCGCGCTGCTCGATGGGTTGCCGCGTCCGTTGTGGATCAGCGTGTATGACCGCGCGAATGTCGGTGGCGCGGCGCTCGCGCAATGGCTCGATGAGTGGTTGCCGCGCGATGTAGGCGTGCTGTTGCAGGACGGCTGCGGCGTGTATGCGCGAGAGCCGCGCGTCGCGCGGGAGTATGCGGATCAGATTGCGGCGAAGCTCGGGCGGCATCGCGTGCGAATCATTGCGGAAGCGTTCCGGCCGCAAGTGGGCGGCGGGTTTCGTTCCGCGACAGTGGACGAACTGAGGCCGCAGATCGATGCGTATCGCGGATATAAGACCTATCTTTTCGATGGGCCGCATTATGTGTCCGCGGACATCGTGCAAGGCCTGCTCGATGCGTATCGACGGCATTAGCGACGCGCCGCAACGCCAGTTCCGCAAAGCGCTCCGGCGCTCTGCCTCGTCGGCCGGCCGTGGCTGCCGGCCGCCTGCGTATGACGCTTACTTGACCGATGCCGTGTCGATGGCACGCGCCGAATCGGCAGGCAACACCGACGTCAGCACATTCGACGGCACATGCTGCGCTTCGTCCTTCGACACCGCGCCGACGAACTTCCATCCTGACGGCATCTTGACGAAGGTGAAGCCGGTCGGCTGATCGACGAACACCGAATACGGCGCGGGCGACGCCGGCGTTGCCGTGGCTTGCGCAAACGACATCAGCGGGCTCATCAGCAGCAACGCGGCGGCCAGTGCGGACAAAGTCGATTTCATGACGACACTCCTAAGAAGGTTCCGAGATTTATGTAACGGTCGACACATATATTTGAACATCGTCGCGTGACGGCGTCCAGTTATTTTGTTACGATCGACACATAATTCAGAATTTCAATGCGCGCAGCAATCGATGGGACGCGCAAAGGAGCGAGACATGCCGTCGGAAGTTCGGGAAACGCAGCACAAGGCGCGCGGACGGCCCCGCACGTTCGACCGCGAGGCGGCCTTGCGAAGGGCGATGGAAGTGTTCTGGGCCAAGGGCTTCGACACGTGCTCGATGGCCGATCTCGTCGACGCAATGGGCATCAATTCGCCGAGCCTCTACGCCGCGTTCGGCAGCAAGGAAGATTTGTATCGCGAGGCGGTCGAGCTCTACACGGACGCGGAAGGCGGCGCCGCGCTCAGGCAGTTGCAGGCGCACGAGTCCGTGCGCGACGGCCTGCGCGCGATGTTTCGCACGAGCGTCGAGCTTTTCACCGGCGCGCCGAATCCGCGTGGCTGCATGATCTTTCTGGGCGCGATGTCCGTCGGCGCCGAGCATGCGCAGTTGCGCAGCGAGATGCAGAAGCGCAGACGCAAGGTGGCGTCGATCGTCGCGGCGCGGCTCGCGCGAGGCGTCGAGAACGGCGAGCTCAATGCACGCACCGATGTTCCCGCGCTCGCCGCGTTGTGCATGACGCTGTTCGCGGGCTTGTCGATTCAGGCGCAGGACGGCGTGCGCAAGGCGGCGCTCCTTGCGGCGATCGATCAGTTCATCGCGACGCTGCCGCTGCGCGCAAAACGCTGAACGCGCGATCCGTATTCGTCCGTCGAGCGTCGGTAATGCAACGACGCTGCCCACGTCGTTGCGCGAAACGATCGCAGCCGATGCCCAAGCGGATGAAACAAACTGTCCTTGCGCTTGCTCACGCGCCGACCCCGGGACCAGAATCGCCCGGATAGGAACGCAAATCACGGAGCATCGCCATGACAACGCACGTCATCAGTTTTTTCGCGGACGGTAACGCTCACGCGTCGTTCGAGAATGCGCGCCGCTACTGCGCGCGTCAGGGATACAGACACGAATACGTCGATGCGAGCGCGATCGGCTGGCCGCATCTGCGGATGTTGCTGAAATATCAGGTGCTGCTGCGAGCGCTGCGCACGAGCGCCGAGGGCGACCTCGTGCTGCTGCTGACGCAGGACTGCCTGCTGTTGCGCGACATACCCTGCGAGACTTTCATGCAAGGCGGGAGCCGCGACTGGATCATCTCGTACCGCGACAGCCACGACGTCGATGTGATGGCGGCGTTCCAGCTCTGGCGCAATACGCCCGCCGCGCGCGAGTGCGTCGAGCGCCTTTGCGAGCGTGCGAAGTTCGGCGGCCACGCGCTTGTGAGCGAATCCGAGTTGCTGCGCGCGCTCGATCCGCTGTCGTTCAACGTGGCGATCAATGGCTATGTGCCCGTTGCGCTTGCCGCGCTGGACGTGTCTCCGGTCTGGTCCGAATGGCCCGCATTCGCGCTCGCGCTCGCGGATATACGCGAAGCGCCGAGAAATCAGCCGGTTTTCGCTGGCCTGCGCGATCTGCTCGCGGAGCACGTCAACGATTATCAGGCGCGCGGACTGCCGTATCTCGCCTTGCCGGCACCGGAAACCGGCGAAGCGCGCTACGAGGCAGTGAACGGCGACGCGCGTGTCGCGCTCGCGATGCTCTACACGCCGAATATCCGCGAGTACGGCGCGATCGCCGAGCGCAATCTGCGCCGCTATTGCGAGCGGCACGGCTATGCGCTCCATCTCTATCGCGACGTGCCGCCGGACGCCGGCCCGGACGCGAGCGGCAACTGGATCAAGCCGTGGGTGCTGCTGCGCCATCTGCCCGGACACGAATGGGTCTTCTGGATCGATGCCGACGTGCTCGTCGTCGATCAGGGCAGGCCGCTCGAATCGCTCATGAAGGACCGCGACCGCGTGATCGCGACGGACGTGAGCTGGCGGTTCAACTCGGGCATCATGGGCTTTCGGAACACGCGGCAAAACATCGAGGTGCTGAGCGAAATCGAGCAGACCATCGGCGGGATCGCGGATAAATCGTCCACATACGCGAGCGGCGGCGATCAGGACGTGTTCATCAAGGTGCTGCAACGGCACGGCCTCGCCGAATATCGCGATCTTCTCGATTGCACGACGATCAACACGCCGTACCAGCTTCAGGGCAGCGACAGCTTCATGGTGCATTACATGCATATGTGGCCGTCGATGCGCGCGCTCGCGATGCATCACGGCGACCTGACAAGCCAGATGCGCGGCGCGCGCCGTCCTTGACTTTCCAAAGCATTACGGGCGAGCATGAGCGAACGCGCGGGGCCGCCGCGCGGGCATCGACTTTGTACGTAGTCCCTACATACACATCACTCCGATGGTGCCGCGCCCGTCCATGCCACGGCAGCAGATCCGCCTTTGCCCGGCGAGCGACGGCGTGCGCATCGCATACGCGACTTGCGGCTCAGGGCCGCCGCTCATCAAGGCGGCGAACTGGCTGAGTCATCTGGAGCTGGACTTCACGAGTCCGGTCTGGAGCCATCTGGTGCTCGAACTGTGCGGCCGCCACACGCTGATTCGCTACGATCAGCGCGGCTGCGGTCTCTCCGACCGCGATGTCCCCGACATTTCCTTCGACGCCTGGCTGCGCGATCTCGAAACCGTCGTCGATGCGAGTGGCCTCGAACGCTTTCCGCTGCTCGGGATATCGCAGGGCGCGTCGATCGCCATCGCGTATGCGGTCGCGCATCCGGAGCGCGTCACGCATCTCGTGCTGCACGGCGGCTACGCGCGCGGCCGGCTCAAGCGCACCTGCGATCCGGCGCTGCGCGAGGAAGCCGAAATGCTCGTGAAACTCGCCGAACTCGGCTGGGGAAAACAGAATCCCGCGTTCCGGCAATTCTTCACGACGCAATTCATTCCCGGCGGCACGCCCGAGCAGCATCACTGGTTCAACGAGCTCGAACGGCTGACCACGACGCCGCACAATGCCGCGCGCATCATGCGCGTGTTCAACGAGATCGACGTGGTCGATCTGCTGCCGCGCGTGCAATGCCCGACGCTCGTGCTGCACGCCACCGGCGACGCGCGCGTGCCCTTCGACGAAAGCCGGCTGCTCGCCGGTCAGATTCCCGGCGCGCGCTTCGTGCCGCTCGAAAGCGAGAACCATCTCACGCTCGAATCCGACGCCGCCTGGCAGCGCTGGCGCGAGGAAGTGCGGGCGTTCCTGCCGTCTGCGCAAGTGGCCGATCCCGCGTTCTCCGCACTGACGCCACGCGAGCGGGATATCGTCGAATTGATCGCGGGCGGGCGCGACAACGCGCAGATCGCCGCGCGCCTCGCGCTCAGTGAGAAGACGGTGCGCAATCACATCACCAGCATCTTCGCGAAGCTCGAAGTCGAGAATCGCGCGCAGGCAATCGTGCTTGCCCGCCGCGCGGGCTTCGACGCGCCTGCCTGAGCCTTCGGGACACACGTCCCCCTTCCCTGGCGCCAAAACGTCGCGTCCCGGTTCGCGACCGGGACTTGCGCCTCATGTGCGAAAGCGCGGCACTCCCGAGAATGATCAGCAGAACGGTGACGCGACGCATGACTCATGCATGAACCCTACGCCGACCTGTTCGACGCGGCGCGCCGCCTGTCCGGCGCCCCTTTCAACGCAGTCATCGACGCAGAGTCATCCCGGAGTTTTTACATGAAAGCCGTTCAGCACGAGTCCAGCAAGACCAGTACGCAACAACGCTATGCGAAGTGCATCGAAGTGTCCCGCCGCATTCGCTGGGATATCGATCGCGACGTATTGCGCGGCCGTCATTTCGATCCCGCGCACAAGTTCATGCCCGACGGGCTCACCGAAGTCAACCGCCTGCCGTTTCTGGATACGCGCGAACGCCGGCTCATGTCGCAGATTCAGGGCCGCACGTACGCCAACATGTTCGGCATGATCGAGCGTTTCGTCGGCGCGAAGATGCTGGAAGTCGGCCGCGATCACGCGCTCGGCGATCAGACCGCGCTCGAAGCGATCGTTCGTTTCACCGATGAAGAGCTGAAGCATCAGGAACTGTTCCGCCGCGTCGAGGCGCTCGCGGCCGAAGCGCTTCCGCCCGGCTATCGCTTCGTTGCGCAGGCCGACGAAGTCGCCGCGTTCGTGCTCGGCAAGTCCACATGGTCGATTCTCGCGCTGACGTGCTGCGTCGAAATCGTCACGCAGGTGCATTACCGGCAGAGCATGGAGAGCGACGCGAGCCTCTCGCCGCTCTTCAAGGACATCTTCCTGTTTCACTGGAAGGAGGAGTCGCAGCACGCGATCATCGACGAACTGGAATGGGTGCGCGAGGACGCGCGCATCGACGACGACGCACGCGATGCCGCGATCGGCGATCTGATCGAACTCGTCGCGGCGATCGACGGCATGATGCAGGCGCAAGCCGCCGCCGACGCGCACTACTTCGTCACGCTACTCGACCGCGCGCTGTCCGACGACGAAGAGGCGCGCGTGCATGCGGGGCTGGTCGACGCGTATCGCTGGCAGTACATCATCTCCGGCGTCGACGAGCCGCGCTTCGGCGAGATTCTGACGAGTCTGGTCAGCGAGGCTCAGGGCGAGCGCCTCGGCGCCGCACTCACGCCGATGAGACGCCGCGCGCTCACAAGCGAGTCCGACGCGCTCGCGTGACGCATTCAGCGTGAAGCACGAGGCCGGGTGACAGCGCCCGGCCTTTTTGCACTTTCGAAGGCAAAACGTAAGGCAAGCGCGTTTGCTGCTCTGCAAAACGCTGAATTACCGTGAAAACCTAGTCGTTACTGACGGACTGGAGCACTTTCTTTTCGGGCAACATGGTCAGATCAGGTAGTCGTCGCTCACTGTCCCAAACTGATAACTAGATTGGACCATCATGCTCGCCGAACCGTTACCGCAGGCATCCGACATCGAAAAACTCGCAGAGGACCACGAGCGCTTCGCGCGACATACGCCATCCGAAATATCCATTGTTCTGCGCAATCTCGTGCAGCGTCGCGACATGCTGACGGTCACGAGCGGGAAAGGGCAGATCGTCACGCAATTGCTGGAAGTCGATGTGCGCGGTGCGCGTATCGTGTTCGACTGGGGCGGCGTGGAATCGGACAACCGCGCGCTGCTCGAAGCGCGGCAGTTGTATTTCAAGGGTGCGCCGGACGGCGTGCGCGTCGAATTCACGACGCACGCCGCCCATGCCGTGACCTGCGAGGGACGGCAGGCGTTCGAAGTCTCCTTTCCCGAGAAGCTCTATCAGTTCCAGCGCCGCGAATACTTCCGCGTGCCGACGCCGATTCTCGATCCGTTCTACGCGAAGGGCGCGTTCGGCGACGGCGAATCGTTCCGCTACGAAGTGCACGATCTGTCGCTCGGCGGCATCGCGCTGCGCATGGACACGCCGCGTCTCGCGCAAACGGAGACCGGCACGCTGTTCAACGATGTCGTGCTGCATCTCGGCCCCGGCGCGGCATTGCCCGTCGATCTCGAACTCGTGTCGCCGCGCACCGTGACCACGCCGCGCGGCGATGTGCGCTATGTCGTCGGATTCCGTTTCGTGCAGCTTTCGGGCGCGGCGGAGAACGTGCTGCAGCGTCTCATCACGCGCATGGAGGCGAAGCGCCGCAGCCTGTCGGCGTGAACGGCACGCGGATGCGAGGCGCCGTGGAGTAGAATGCGTGCCTCTTTCCACTGCATGACGACGCATGTTGCGCAAGGCCTGGCGCGGAGAAGAACGTTGCTGGAAAGTCTGGTGGCTGTTGGGCGTGCCGATTCACCTCGCATGGTGGTTCGTCTATCTCGACCTCTGGACGAGCGGCGTCGCTCCCGAAACATTCCTGCTGATCACCGTCTGGTTCTGGCCCGGCATGCTGGGCGTATTCGCCCTCTGCTCGGCGTTGTATCTGCTGTGGTGCACGCTCGCGTGGCGCTGCGCGGGCAATGTCGATCGCCGCATGTGGACGGTCATCGCGCGCGTGCTGATCGGCGTCGGGCTCGGGTCGTTTCTCACCGAATGCGCGTTGATTCTTTCGGCGCCGTTCGCCTGAACCGTCGATTGCCGCGCACGCGATTCGACTTACCGTGCACAATGTCCGGGCTTGCAGCAAGCCAACGACGAACGGACAACGACGCGCATGCTCAACGAATTCGCCAAGACGGTCCTCGTGATCGTCGCCGGTTTGTTCCCGATCATCAATCCGCCGGCGACGGCGCTCGTCGTGCTGAGCATGCTGCCGCATATCGGCGACGACGATCGCGCCGAGCTTGCGCGGCGCATCTGCATCAACAGTTTCGCGATTCTGCTCGCGTCGCTTTCGATCGGCGCCTACGTGCTGTCGTTCTTCGGCATTTCGATTCCTGTGTTGCGCGTGGCGGGCGGTCTGGTCGTCGCGATGGCGGGCTGGAGCCTGCTGCAGGCGCCCGATGACGACGACGCCTCCGAGGCCGCGCCGAGGCCCCGCAGCGGCGCATCGCTGCGCGCGAAGGCCTTTTATCCGCTGACGCTGCCGATCACCGTCGGGCCGGGCGCGATCGCGGTTGCCATCGCACTCGGCACCGGCTCGCCGCGCCACGGCCTGCAGCCGGTGCATCTCGCGGGTGTCGGCGTCGGGCTGGTGGTCCTGTGCGCGAGCATCTATGTGTGCGTGCGCTTCGCCGGGCATCTCGAACGCCTGCTCGGCACTGCCGGCACGCAGGTCGCGATGCGCCTCTTCGCGTTCGTCATCTTCTGCATCGGCGTCGAGATTCTTTGGCTCGGACTGTCCGAGCTGATCGCGTCGGTTCATCTCACTATCAAGTAGCGCAATTCCCGGACAAAC
Organism: Caballeronia turbans; assembly: GCA_001544655.2. GTDB lineage: Bacteria > Pseudomonadota > Gammaproteobacteria > Burkholderiales > Burkholderiaceae > Caballeronia > Caballeronia turbans. The sequence continues at coordinate 101,862 of FCOD02000013.1, read as the reverse complement.
CCCGAGCGACGCTCGCGGATGACAGCGTTACCATTTTTGGTCGTCGCATGGTAGCGCTACCATCAAGGAGACGCCGCTTGACTCTGAATCGCAAGAAGCCGGAAGACCTGCGCAGTCACCGCTGGTACGGCGCGAACGACCTGCGCTCGTTCGGCCACCGCTCGCGCACGGCGCAGATGGGCTATCACGCGTCCGATTACATGGGCAAGCCGGTTATCGCCGTGCTCAACACGTGGAGCGAAATCAATTCGTGCCACACGCACTTCAGGCAGCGCGTCGAGGAAGTGAAGCGCGGCATCTGGCAGGCGGGCGGCTTTCCCGTCGAAATGCCGGTGATGACGCTCGCCGAGCCGTTCCAGAAGCCGACGACCATGCTCTACCGCAATTTTCTCGCGATGGAAGCCGAGGAAGTGTTGCGCTCGTATCCGTTCGACGGCTGCGTGCTGATGGGCGGCTGCGACAAGACCACGCCCGGCCTTCTGATGGGCGCGATCAGCATGAACCTTCCCGCGATCTTTCTGCCCGCCGGCCCGATGCTGCGCGGCGACTGGCACGGCCGCACGCTCGGCAGCGGCTCCGATACGTGGAAGTACTGGGCGGAACTGCGCGCGGGCACGATCACCGAGGACGAGTGGAAGGGCGTGGAAAGCGGCATAGCGCGCTCGCCGGGCCATTGCATGACGATGGGCACGGCATCGACCATGACGAGCGCCGCCGAAGCGCTCGGGATGACGCTGCCCGGTTTCGCGTCGATTCCCGCGGTGGATTCGCGGCACGCGCAGCACGCGTCGCTGACGGGGCAGCGCATCGTCGACATGGTGTGGACGGACCTCAAGCCGTCCGACATTCTCACGCCGGCCTCCTTCGACAACGCCGTGACGACCGTGCTCGCGCTGTCCGGCTCGACCAACGCGATCGTGCATCTCGTGGCGGTCGCGCGGCGCGCGGGCGTGCCGCTCACGACCGCGCGCTTCGACGAACTCGCGCGCGTGACGCCGGTGCTCGGCAACATCCGCCCGGCGGGCAAATATCTGATGGAAGATTTTTTCTACGCCGGCGGCCTGCGCGCGCTGCTCGCCGAACTCGGCGATCTGATCGACGGCTCGCAACTGACCGTCAATGGCGCGACGCTCGGCGAGAACATCGCGGGGGCCGCGATTTTCAACGACGACGTGATTCGCCGCCGCACCCATCCATTGGTCCAGAACGACGGCCTCGCGGTGCTGACCGGCAATCTCGCGCCGGACGGCGCCGTGATCAAGCCGGCGGCGATGGAGGCGCGCCTGCTCAGGCATCGCGGGCCGGCGGTCGTGTTCAGGGATTACGCCGACATGGCCGCGCGCATCGACGACGAAGCGCTCGACATCACCGCCGATTCGGTGATCGTGCTTCAGCACGCCGGGCCGGTCGGCGCGCCGGGCATGCCGGAGTGGGGCCAGTTGCCGATCCCGCAGAAGCTTCTGAAAGCGGGCGTGCGCGACATGGTCCGCATATCCGATGCGCGCATGAGCGGCACGAGCTACGGCGCATGCGTGCTGCATGTGGCGCCGGAGTCGTTCGTCGGCGGGCCGCTCGCGTTCGTGAAGGACGGCGACATCGTCGAGCTGGACTTGCCCGCGCGCCGCCTGCATCTCGGTGTCACCGATGACGAGCTCGCCGCGCGCAAGGCCGCGTGGACACCGCCGAAGCGCCCGTTCGAGCGCGGCTTCGGCGTGATGCATCAATTGCATGTGACGCAGGCGGACAAGGGCTGCGACTTCGATTTCCTCGAAGAGAAAGCCGCGACCGGCGGCGACCCCGACATACATTGAGACGCGCAACCTCATGACGACACCCGATATCGCCATTTCCGACGAAACCATCGAGCTGCTGCGCCACGTCAGCACCGCGACGCTCACGACGCAACTCTTCAAGCGCGGCCTGCGCAACGTGTTCCTGCAAGGCGTCGCGCCGCTCGTGAAGCCTGCGAAAGGCACGCCGAACATGGTCGGGCCGGCGTTCACGCTGCGCAATATTCCGGCGCGCGAGGATATCGATCACGTCGGCGTGTTCCAGGACCCGGATCACCCGCAGCGCAAGGCCGTCGAAAGCGCGCCGCCGGGCAGCGTCCTCGTGCAGGATTGCCGCGGCGAGCGCAGCGTCGCGTCGACGGGCTCGATCCTCACGACGCGTCTCAAGGTTCGCGGCGTCGCGGGCATGGTGTCGGACGGCTGCGTGCGCGACTCGGGCACGATCGGCGATATCGGCCTGCCGCTCTTTTGCGCGGGCGCGAGCGCGCCGCTCAATCTCGCGAAGCATCACGCGGTCGACATGAACGTGCCGATTGCATGCGGCGGCGTGGCGGTGTATCCGGGCGATATCGTCGTCGGCGATGTGGATGGCGTCGTGGTCGTGCCGCGCTACATGGCCGAGGACGTCGCGAAGGACGCGACCGGGCAGGAAATCATGGAGGAATTCCTGTCCTCGCGCGTGGAAGGCGGCGCGATGCTGCGCGGCACGTATCCGCCGAATGAGGAAACGCTCGCCGCCTACGAGGAATGGCGCAAGCGGCGCACGGTCGGCTGACTGTACGGGCCTTGCGTTTCCATCGAAGCCCGCTCAAGCCGACACCAAGATGGCCTCGACCAAACCGGACCTCACACGCACGCGCCGCGCGCGCACAGGCGCGAAAGGCGTGCGCATCACCGACGTGGCGGCATCCGCGGGCGTCTCGCCGATCACCGTCTCGCGCGTGTTCAACGCGCCCGGCACCGTCGCGCCCGAGACGCTCGCCCGCGTGCGCCACGCCGTCGCGGAACTGGGCTACGTGCCGAACCGGCTGGCCGGCGGGTTGTCATCGGCGAAATCGCGGCTGATCGCGGCGATCGTGCCCACCGTCGCGCACTCGCTCTTCTCCGAAACGGTGCAGGTTTTCAGCGATACGATGGCGCGCGCCGGCTATCAGGTGCTGCTCGGCCTGTCCGGCTACAGCGACGAAGACGAAGACGCGTTGCTCGACGCCGTGCTGAGCCGTCGTCCGGAAGGCGTGTTCCTGACGGGCGTCGCGCACACGCCGACGCTGCGAGACCGCCTGCGCAAGCTCGGCATTCCGATCGTCGAGACGTGGGACATGAGCGACGATCCGATCGACATGCTCGTCGGCTTTTCGCATGAGCACATCGGCGTGATGGTGGCCGAGCGCTTTCTCGCGCGCGGCACGCGCCGCCCCGCGCTCGTGTCCGCGAACGACCGGCGCGCGCTCGCGCGGCGGCGCGGTTTCGTCGAGACCCTCGAGAAACACGGCGTGAACGATGTCGCCGAAATACTGATGCCGCCGCCCAGTTCTGTCGCCCTCGGCAAGGAAGGCTTGCGGCGCGTGCTCGAAAGGCGCGCGGGCGTCGATGCGATCTTCTGCAGCTCCGATCTGCTCGCGCTCGGCGTCGTGTCCGAGGCGCGCCGGCTCGCGATCGACATTCCCGGGCGCATCGCCGTGTGCGGCTTCGGCGATCTCGAATTCACCGCCGACGCGATGCCCGCGCTCACGACCGTGCGCGTGGACCGCAAGCGCATCGGCGCGACGGCGGCGCGCTGTCTCATCGACAGGCTGGGCGGCGCGACCGGGGAAACGCGCGTCGATGTTGGCTTCGAGCTGGTCGAGCGCGAGACGCTCTGACTACGGCAGAAGATTCCACTTGATGATCGCGCGCACGTCGCGCTCGAAGCCGAGCACGCTCATCGCGGCGGTGTCCATCGCGAGATGCGCGCCGAGCGAGGGCGAGCCGGTCGCCCATTGCGCGCCGAACACGCGCGAGAAATGCGCGTGCGAAAAGAGCGCGATGTTCGTCGCGTTCGTTGCGAGCAGCGTGTCGATGAGCGCCTGCGCGCGCCTGCCGACATCGGCGAGACTCTCGCCTTCGGGAATCGGCGACGTCCACACCGACCAGTCCGGCACTTCTTCGCGAATATCCGGCGTCGTGCGGCCTTCGTAAATGCCGTAATTCCACTCGTGCAGTTCGGGTTCGACCTGCGCGAGACCGGAGAGACCCGCGAGGCGGCATGTTTCGATCGCGCGGTTCATCGGGCTCGTCAGCACGAGATCGAAGGTCTGGGACGCGAGGACCGGCGCGAGCGCGGTTGCCTGCTTGCGTCCGTCATCGGTGAGCGGGATGTCGGTCGTGCCGGTGTGCTGGCCCGACTTGCTCCATTCGGTTTCGCCATGCCGGATCAGCCAGATATGGACGCCGCCTTTCATGTTCATGTCGTTCACCCGGTGTCTGAGAAATGCGGTGCGCGCCCGCGCGTCACAGCCTGGAATTCTGCGCCGATCTCCGAAGGAACGCCGCGACGCTGCCTTTCAATCCAGCTCGCCTGTCGCGAACGCCTTCAGCAAATGATGCGCGATCGCGAACGGCTTGGGCGCCGACATGCCCGCTTCGTGCGTGCCGTCGAGCATCGCGGCGACTTCCTTGCGCGTGAACCAGCGCGCGTCTTCCAGTTCGTTCCTGTCGACGATGATCTCGGCGGTGGCGGCGCGCGCGAAGCAGCCGATCATCAGCGACGACGGAAACGGCCACGGCTGCGACGCGAAATAGCGCACGTCCGTGCAGCGGATGCCCGCTTCCTCCAGCACCTCGCGATACACCGCGTGCTCGAAGGTTTCGCCCGGCTCGATGAAACCCGCCAGCGCCGAATACATGCCCGGCAGGAATTGCGGCTGACGCCCGAGCAGGCAACGTTCTCCATCGGTGACGAGCATGATCACGACCGGATCGACGCGCGGAAAATGCTGCGCCTTGCAATTCGGACAGATGCGCCGCCAGCCCGCACCGGCGGAATCGGTCGGCTGGCCGCAGTTCGCGCAGAATCGGTGACGGCGATGCCAGTCGAGCATCGACCGCGCTTCGCCGAGCGCGCTGACGAGCCAGGGCGCCACGAGCCCTTGCATCGCGATGGGGCGCAGCTCGATCGCTTCGACTTCAGGAAGGCTTTCCGTCGCGTTGTCGAAAGAGGCCGCGAAAAGCGCGCGCGCTTCGGCGTCGCGGCCGAGAAACACTGTTTGCGATGGCGCGCCGGCCGCCGCCGCTTCCTGCGCGCTGAAGAGCGGATCGTGCCCGTCGATGCGCTTGAAGAGCGGCACGTTGTTCACGAAAAGCAGAAAGCGCGTGGACGGATCGTCGCGCAGGCTGGCGACGAACGCTTCGTCGTCGCGCTTTTCCGACACGCGATCGAGCGGATCGAGCGTAAAACCGATGGCATGAGGCGGCGTGGGCATAGTATTTTGCGTGTGTGGCGGCGCGTGACGGGAGAATGCCGAAACGCGCGCCGCGTGACGGGAAGCTGCGGGGCCAGTCGGCAATCGTAGCGAAGTTGGCGCGTCCTTGCAGGGCGACGCCCGGAGACGCCGATGATCACGCTGTATTCATATCCTCAGTTGTTCGGCCTCGAAGACAACAACCCGTTCGGGTTGAAGGTGTTCGCGTTCCTGAAGCTCGCGTGCCTGCCGTTCGGGCATCGTCATGTGCTCGACACGAGCGCCGCGCCGCGCGGCCAGCTTCCGTATCTCGTGGATGACGATGAAACCATCGGCGACAGCGATGCGATCATCGCGCATCTGAAACGCAAGTACGCGCTGACGCTCGACGACGCGCTCACCGCCCCGCAGCGCGACCTCGATCTGCTGATTCGCCGCACGCTCGACGATCTCTATTGGGTGATGTCGTATTCGCGCTGGCGCGACGACCGCTATTGGCCGCAGTTCCGCGCGGCGCTTCTGGAGCAGCATCCGGATATCGGCGGGGAGGCGCTCGAGGGCGCGCGAAAATACAACTTCGAGCGCTATCGGTATCAGGGCATCGGACGGTACGAGCCCGAGGCCGCGTATGCGCGCGGCATAGCGAGCCTTCAGGCGATGGCGAGCCTGCTCGGCGACGGGCCGTTCATGTTCGGCGCTGCGCCCGCGAGCATCGATTGCGCGTTGTATGGGTTTGTCGCGAGCATCTGGTTCTACGACATCGATACGCCTCTCAAGCAATTCGTCGCGACGCAGCGCAATCTCGTCGCGCATTGCGGCGCGACGCGCGCGCGCATGGGGCAAAGCGCGACGCCGTGAGGCTCGCTCCGGCGATGAGCGCCCGCGCTCGTGAAGCCGCCGGCACCGGTCGCCGCCGCTGCACTCAGAGCCGCGAATTGAACGGCCTGATGCTCATGCGCACGCCGTCATAGTCGGGCGCGGCATCGAATGAGACCGCGGCGCCGGTTGCGTCGCCGCAGCTCGCGATGCGCGGCGAGAGGACTTTCACCGCGCCGGAGAGCACCCGCTCGCACACGCGTTCGAACGCACGCGCTTCTTCGCGCGGGCTCACGAGGCCCGACGCGCCCGCTCGCTGCATATCGAGGAGCGCGTCGGGGTCGGTTTCGTCGGTGAAGATGACGACGGGCGTATCGGGAAACGTCCGGCGCAATTCGCGCAGCAGCGCGAAATCGTCCGCATGGCAGCCTTCCAGACCGCAGCCCAGCACGATCAGGTCGTAACTCGCGGTCCGCAGCCTCGCGAGCAATTGATCGGCGCTCTTGACGCATGCCGTGACCCGAAACCGCTCGTGCGACTCGAACCAGCTTTGCAGCCCATACAAAACGACAGGGCGATCGTCTGCAACGACGATACTAATTTTGTGTTCGCGCTTCATTTTTTTCGGCGGGCTCGACGGACAATGTATCCGCCGGCCGCGCTTCGGTTGCCTGAACCGCGCACGTTAGCAAATCAAAAGTCTCACGCTGCGCCGCACTACAAAATATATCGATTCCTTGTCGATTGGCGCGGTGGCCGTTCGTCGTCCAGATATCGGCGCTGCAATCGTCGCAGGCGCATCGCCGCGTTCCGAACCCGCTCGATAATCCGGAGGCTCTCAGATGAGCTTGCAACTCTATGCACACCCATTTTCTTCGTATTGTCAGAAAGTTCTGGTGGCGCTGTACGAAAACGGCACGCGCTTCGAATGGCGCGCGCTCACGCCCGAAACGCCGCAATGCATGGCTGAACTCGCCGAAATCTGGCCGATGAAGCGCTTTCCCGTGCTGGTCGATGACGGTCGGCCGGTGATCGAATCGACGGTGATCATCGAACACCTGGGGCTGTTCCACCCTGGCCCGGTGCGCCTCGTTCCCGATGATCCGCGTGCCGCGCTCGAAACGCGCTGGATGGATCGTTTCTTCGACAACTATGTGTCCACACCGCAGCAGAAGATCGTGTTCAACGCGATGCGCGATCCGAACGAGCGCGATGCGCGCGGCGTCGCCGATGCCCGCGCGATGCTCGACACGTCCTACGCCTTTCTCGATCGCAAAATGGCCACGCGCGAATGGGCGGCGGGCGACACCTTCAGCCTCGCCGATTGCGGCGCCGCGCCGTTTCTGTTCTATGCCGACTGGTCGCATCGAATCGGGGACGCGTATCCGAACGTGATCGCGTATCGCAAGCGCCTGCTCGCGCGGCCCTCGTTCGCTCGTGCCGTCGAGGAGGCGCGGCCGTATCGCGCGTTGTTTCCGCTCGGTGCGCCGGACCGCGACTGAGCTACTTGAGCCACAGGAGATCGGATATGAGCACGACCACGAATCACGTTCCCGCCGATGAACTCGCGAAGCGCGCCGCGATGAGGTTTCCCAACGAAAGCGCCGAGTATCGCCGGGCGCGCACCGCGTTGCTGGCCGAGGAAATCGAATTGCGCCGGCACATCGAGCGCGTCGCGCAGATGCGTCGCGCGCTGCCGCCCGGCGGCGAAGTGACAGGCGATTATCGATTCGAAGGCGAACGCGGCGCGGTCGATTTCGCGGGCCTTTTCGGCGACAAGGACACGCTCGTCACCTACAGCTACATGTTCGGGCCGCAGCGCGAACGGCCGTGTCCGATGTGCACGTCGCTGCTGTCGGCATGGGAGGGCGAGGCGCGCGACATCGAACAACGCGTGGCGCTCGCGGTGATCGCGCGTTCGCCGATCGCGAAGCTGGTGGCGTTCAAGACCGAGCGCGGCTGGCGCGATCTCAGGCTGTTTTCCGATACGAACGGCGCGTTCAGCCGCGACTATCACGCGATATCGAAAGAAGGCGGCGATGAGCCCGCGCTCAACGTTTTCACGCGGCGCGACGGCGTGATCCGGCATTTCTGGAGCGGCGAGATGGATTTCGCTACCGCCGATCCCGGCGAGGATCCGCGCGGCGCGCCTGATCTGATGCCGCTCTGGACCGTGCTCGACATGACGCCCGAAGGACGCGGCACGGACTGGTACCCGAAGCTGGACTACGGGCCGCGGACGTAAGGGAATGCAGTGCGCCGCCGGCGCTTCGTCTGTAAAGATGGGTCATATCTTCGGCGCACGCGTCAACTTCCAGGCGAGGCGCGCGTTGTGAGCGAGTCGATGAAATGCGTCGGCATTTCATGGAGAAACTCGCTAATGCAGAACAACGGACCCATCATGCAGTGGCAGGCGGCGCGCGTGGCCGCTATCGCGGCTTCCGGCGCGTGCGCCACATTGAACGGATGCGCGAACCAGCCGGACATCCCGTCGAAGGAAGCGGACTCGGCGTCGATCCTCACCGAAAGCGCTCACATCGCGGAGTCGATGCCCGCTCAGGAAAGCCACGCCCTCGATGCCGAGCCGCTCGACTACCGCAACGCCCGGACGAAGACGGTTCCGAATATCGGCTGGGCGTCGTATTACAGCAAGAAGTTTCAGGGGCGCAGAACGGCCAGCGGCGAACGCTACGACATGCACGCGTTGACGGCGGCGCATCGCACATTGCCGCTCGGCTCGTATGTGCGCGTCAGCAATCTCGCGAAGACGAAGTCGATTGTCGTGCGCATCAACGATCGGGGCCCGTTCGTGAAAGGCCGCATGATCGATCTGTCTTTCGCGGCGGCTGTCGAACTCGGTCTGCAACGCGCGGGAAGCGCGCAGGTGATCCTCGAACCGGTCGATCGGCCCGTCGCGCTGGCGTCGGCGTCCCGCGCGCCGCAACGCATCATGCTGCGCATCGAGCCTCATCCGCGGCATCGAAAGAAGCACGCAACGCCTCATTGACACGCGGACGGATACAATGCGGCGGCGCGCGATCATCGCGCTTCCGGCCGCCGTCATTCGATCCAAGTCATGAACCATTCGCCTCGGGCCTTTCTGCTGGGCCCGCTTCTGAAGCGCGTATCGCGATCGTTCTACCTCACGCTGCGCATCTTGCCGAGGGGCATGCGCGATCCCATCGGGCTTGCGTATCTGCTGGCGCGCGCCGCCGACACGATTGCGGATACATCGCTGATCTCGCCGCAACGCCGTCTGGAATTGCTGCTTTCGCTGCGCGCACAAGTCAATGGCGCGCCCGATGACGGCGCGCTCGCGCGCATCGCCGGCGAAGTCGCGGGACAGCAGGCGCAGCCGGATGAGCGCGCGCTGCTCGAAAGCCTGAGCGCCGCGCTCGCGATCCTGCCGCAACTGGGCGCGCAGGATCAGGCCGCGGTTCGCGAGATCGTCACGACGCTCAGCACCGGCATGGAGTTCGATTTGCGCACGTTCCCCGACGAGACATCGGGCGAGATCGTCGCGTTGAGGCAATTCGAAGAACTCGATCGCTACACGTATCTCGTCGCGGGCTGCGTCGGCGAGTTCTGGACGACGATGACCTACGCGCACATGCCAGGCGTGCTCGAGGCCGCGCCCGATACGATGCTCGCGCTCGGCGTGCGCTTCGGCAAGGCGCTGCAGATGACCAACGTGCTGCGCGATTGCGCGCGCGATCTGCGCATCGGCCGCTGCTATCTGCCCGAATCGATGCTCGCGCGTCACGGGCTGACGCCGCAGGATGTGTTGCGGCCGGAGTCGTCGGCGCGTGCGCGGCCCGTGCTGTTCGAATTGCTGCGCACGTCGCTCGCACTCTTTCAGGACGCGGTCGATTACACGCTCGCAATTCCATCGAGCGCCGTTCGTCTGCGACTCGCCTGTCTCTGGCCGATCATGATCGGCCTCGACACACTCGTGCTGCTCGCGCGTAACGATGCGTGGCTCGATCCCGGCCGGATCTCGAAAGTGCGGCGCAACGACGTGTATCGCATCATGGCGGCATCGTTGCCGATGGTGGCATCGAACGGCATGCTGCGCGCGTGGACCTCGCGCCGCATCCGTGCAATAGAGCGGGAGATCAGCGCCGCAGTTCGGCCATGATGCGCTCGGCGAGGAAGTCGCAAGGCGGGCGTCTGGACGCCGCGCTGCGCGCGAGCACCACTTCGAGCGTGCCGATCTCGGGCAGACCTTGCGCCGGCCCGAGCAGCGTGAAGTGCGCGGGCACCGCGCATTTCGCGAGCGGCGTCACGGCGAGGCCCGCTTCGGCCATCGTCAGCAGACCGAGCAGGCTCGGGCTTTCATACGACGTGCGATAGCCGATGCGCGCGCGCTCGAGACTCCGGATCGCATTCTCGCGGGCGACGCTGCCCGGCAGGAACACCGCGATCGGCAAGGGCCGCTCTTTCCAGATTTCGGTGGCGCCGGGCGCCGCGGCCCAGACCATCGGCTCGTGGCGCAGGAATTCGCCGGACAAGCCCTTCACGCGCGTCGCGCAGACGAGATCGACCGTGCCGTCCTTCACCATCGGCGCGAGCGCGAGGCTCGGCAGGCCGACCACCTGAATCTCGACCTTCGGATACGTCGCCGAGAATTTCTTGAGGATCGGCGGAAACAGCGACGACGCGTAATCGTCCGGCACGCCGATCACCACGCGCCCGGTCACGTCCGGCCGCACCACCGCCGCCCACGCCTCGTCGCGCAGCGCGATCATGCGGCGCGCGTAGGTGAGCAGCACCTCGCCGTCCTGCGTCGGCACCACGCTGCGCGGCTTGCGTACGAAAAGCGGCTTGCCGAGCGCGGTTTCCAGCGTCTTGATCTGCATGCTCACCGCCGATTGCGAGCGATGAACGAGCTCCGCCGCCCGGCTGATGTTGCCGGTATCGGCGACGGCGACGATCATCGAAAGGACATCCAGATCGAGCGCTTTCATGGGTGAACGACCGTTTGGTATCAGAAAACCTGAACGATTCTATCAAAATTATGCGTTTTTCTTTTGCTTCGGCGCGGCGCATAGTCGCATCAAAGGAGCGAATCATGAACGCGCGAACCGATCTTTCCGTCCTCACCGCTGTACAAGGCTTGCCCGAACCGTCGTTCGCCACGACGGCAACCGGCGTCTCGATGCCGTATGTCGAGTGCGGCGAGGGCGAACCGCTCGTGTTCGTGCATGGATCGCTATGCGACTACCGCTACTGGAGCGCGCAGATTCTTCCGCTGGCGAAGCAGTTTCGTTGCATCGCGCCGAGCCTGTCGCATTACTGGCCGGCCGTCGATGCGTTCGTGCAGGGCGAGTTCGGCTGGGAAACGCACGTCGCCGAGATGGCCGGGTTCATCGAATCGCTCGATCTCGCGCCGGTGCATCTCGTCGGGCATTCGCGCGGCGGCTGCATTGCGTTTCATCTGGCGCGCGAATACCCGCGGCTCGTGAAGACGCTCACGCTCGCCGATCCGGGCGGCCCGCTGCACATCGCGCCGCAGGCCGTGTCCGCCACGCTGCCGCCTGCGACCAACGCGCTGCGCGCACGCGTGGCCGAGCTGATCGAAGAGGGCGAATTCGATCGCGGCCTCGAAATGTTCGTGGATTCGGTCAGCATGCCGGGCTTCTGGAAGAAAAGCACGGAGAGCTTCCGGCGCATGGCGCTCGACAACGCGCTCACGCTGCCGAGGCAATTTCGCGATCCCTTGCCCGCCTACACGCGTGAGGCGGCGCGCGACATCAAGTGCCGCACCTTGCTCATCGACGGGCAGAAAAGCCCGCGTATGTTTCGCAACAACGTCGAGAAGCTCGAGGAGTGGATCGAGTTCGCGGAGCGTCAGACGATCGCGGGGGCATCGCACGGGATGAACGTCGCGAGCCCCGGCGCGTTCAATCGCGCGGTGCTGGCGTTCGCCGGCGCGTGGTGAATCGAACGCGGGTCATTGCAGCTTCCAGATGTTCGCCGCGATCGTGCCCTGGTCGTTGAACACGTTGAGGATGTCGGGCACATCGGCGATCGGCACGTTGTTCACCATCAGCGCAAACGCGAGCCGGCGTCCGCTCTTCGCGTCGATATAGCCCGCGAGCGCCTGTCCCTTGAGCGTCGTCTGGATCTGGCCGTTCGCCAGCTCGGTGCCGCTCGCGTAAGTGCCCGTTTTCGCGTAGACCTTGCCTTTCGCACCCGCGAGCGTCGGATCGCTTTCGAATGCCGTGGTGCTTGCGAGCGAGCCATCGACGCCGAGGAACGGCAGCGAATCCACATACGCCGGGAAGACCGGACGGCCGTTCATCGCGCGCAACATCGCGATGACCGCGAGCGGCGTCGCCGTCGTCTCGCCGCCGCCGCTGCCGTCGATGAAATGCGTCTGGCTCATCGGCACATTGAACGGCGCGGCCGACAGCTTCGCATTCTCGGCGGCGAGCGCCGCATTGAGCGTGGTCGAGCCGTTGTTCGCAACGCCGAAGAGCATCAGGCTCGTGTCCGCGCCGATGTTATAGCTCACCTTCAAGATCCACTTCGAATATTCGCCGTACGGCTGCGACGTGAGCTGCGCGACGCGCGTATCGGCGGCATACGCGTTCTTCGCGGGCAGCAGTTGCACCGGATTGCTCTCGACGGCGGGCGCGGTGACCGTGACGCCCGCGCGCGCGAGCGCGTCGATGAGCACCGAGCGCGCATAGTTCGACGGCTGCGTGATGCGAAACGTGCGGATCACCGGGAAGCTGGGCACGATCGGCGGCACGTAGTCCGCCGGAATCGAGCCGCTCAGCACGCCGCCGCAGGGCAGCGTGCCGAAGCAGGTGGGATCCGCGGGCGTGACCTTGATCGTCGCGGGCGTGCCTGCCGCGCCCGTCATGAGCGTGGACTGAACGGTGAATGCCGATGACTTCGGCCGGTAATCCACCGGCGACGCCGCCCCCGCGCTGCCCTGACCGATGATCGTATCTACCACGTCGTCGTTCACGAAGATCGGCCGCAAATCGAACTCGCCGCGAAAGTCGAAGGGATCGAAAAGGCGATCGTCAATCACGACTTCGCCGTTGATCTTTTTGATGCCCGATGCCGCCACCTGCGCCGCGAGCGAGTCGTAGCCCGCGAGCGGATCGGGCGCCGTGATCTGCGCGTTGCCGAGACTGTTCGCCTCGTTGTGGTCGAAGTTGGTCCAGGCGAGCGTGCCGTCGGGATTCGTGCGGCCGCCCATCGAGAGATCGCCGCTCGCGACGAGCACGAGGTTGCCATTGAGCGTGCCGCTCGCATCGACCGTACCGAGCCGATACACCGGCGTCTGAAACTGATGCGACGCGCCGTATTGATCGAGCGCGGCGCCGAGCGAAAAGAGCTTGCGCACCGAGGCGACATACACCTGCGCGTTCGAATTCATGTCGTAGACGAGATCGCCCGAGTTCAGGTCGACGACGCGCAGCGCCCACGTCGAGCCCTGATACATGGGCTTTTTCATGATCTGCGTGATGGCGTCGGGGACGGACGTATCAGTGGAATCGGAACCGCCGCATGCGGCGACGGATGCGACGAGCGCGCATGAGAGCGCGAGAGCGGCAGCGCGTGCCGGACTTCCTGAAAGCGGGTACATGACGCGGCTCCGATAAAGGCACATCGCGCTCCACCTGGAGCGAACATCCGATACGTCGGGACTGCTTCACTGCGCTGACAGGAGATGTCGGCGGCCGTCCGCCATTTTGCAGGCGCGGTGTGTGAATTAAATACCGTACACGAGCTGTGTCAAGCGAGGGCTATCGCGAATCGAGTGCGTTAGGCAAGCGCTTTTTGTACGATTTCACGAACGCTTTTCGTCTGCTTGTTGTGACGCGACAACGGAAAAACGTTTGGCGCGGGCTAACATCTTCGGCACCTCATCGCGAAGAAGAGGACATCTGTGAGCATGGCCCACGACGATCTCGATGCATGGAAACGCCGGCGCACGCTGGAACTGGCGTTCGAGCTGGCCGATAGCGGCCGCTATGAAGATTTCACCGACATCGCCTATGCGCTGCAATTCGAGCGCGGCATGGCCACCGCCCAGGCGCTGATCGACGACCCCGATATGCGCCGCGTGCTCAATCAACGCTGCGGCGACGCGCGTGAAAAGCGCGCTCCGCTTTCCGAGTACGAGGCGATCGAAGCGGAACCTGTGCAGGTCGACGAACCGGTCGATGAACCGGTCGCGGAATCATCGAACGATCATGCGCAAATGCCGCAAACCGCCGGCTTCGACCGCGCGCCTTCTTTGCTTCGCCGCGCGCTGGGCTTCGTCTGGCGTTCCGGCAACGCCGGCGATCTCAAATCCGCCGCTTCCTGATCTTTTCAATCGCAGGCCGTGCATGAACGCACGGCTAACGCGCGGTTGCGCCCCTTTTGCGCACGAATGGCGGATTTGCACGACTTTGGCGCCCGCCAAAACCATTACACTTGAGGAAGCTGAACCATAAGCCCGGACTATGCACGCGCGCATCGTCCGGAGTTTGAACTTCGAGGAGGAAACGTTCGTGGCTAATGAGAAGATGCTCGCGCAAATGGCTGAGAAGGATGGTTTCATTGCTGCTCTGGATCAGAGCGGTGGATCGACGCCCGGCGCGCTACGGCAATACGGAATCCCGGATGACGCCTACAGCGGCGACGCCGAAATGTTCAAGCTGATGCATGAAATGCGCGTGCGCATCATGACCGCGCCTTCATTTACGGGCAAGAAGGTAATCGGTGCAATTCTTTTCGAGCGCACAATGGACGGCGAAGCAGAAGGCAAGCCGGTCCCCACGTTCCTGTGGGAAGACCGTGGCATCGTGCCGTTCCTGAAGGTCGACAAGGGCCTCGAAACCGAAGCCGACGGCGTGCAGGTGATGAAGCCGATTCCCGGCCTCGACGATCTGCTCGCGCGCGCCGTGAAGCTCGGCGTGTTCGGCACGAAGATGCGCTCGGTGATCCATCAGGCCGATGAGAAGGGCATCGCGGCGGTGGCGAAGCAGCAGTTCGAGGTGGGCGCGCAGATCATCAAGCACGGCCTCGTGCCGATTCTCGAACCCGAAGTCTCGATCAAGAGCCCGGACAAGAAGGGCGCGGAAAAGATTCTGCGCGACGAATTGCTCAAGGGCCTCGACGCGCTGCCGGAATCGAGCAAGGTGATGATCAAGCTGACCATTCCGGACGAGGCGGATTTCTATCGGCCGCTGATCGAGCATCCGCGTGTCGTGCGTGTCGTCGCGCTGTCGGGCGGCTATACGCGCAGCGACGCGTGCAAGAAGCTCGAGCAGAACCACGGCATGATCGCGAGCTTCTCGCGCGCGCTCATCAACGAGCTGAAGAAGTCGATGAGCGACAGCGAGTTCGACAAGACGCTCGAACAGTCGATTGACGAGATCTACGACGCGTCCGTGAAGAAGGCCTGATTCTTCAGCCCTTATCCTCGTTCGGTCGGCGGCGGCGTTTGCACGACGGGCGCCGCCGCCCGGAAGAGATCCTCGCGCGTGCCGCTTCTCGGCGGATAGATGCGCTCGCCGTTGATCGTGCGCTTCGTCGCCTTCGCCGTCTCGCCCTCGGAGACGAGCAACCTGTCCCAACCTTCCGTATACACCGCGCCCCACGGCCCGAGATCGCAGATGGTCGTGTACCAGTCGATCGATAGCGGCAGCATCTCGAGTCCGAAGAGATCGCAGACGGCGTTGTTGCCCGCGTAACGTCCCATCGGCCGGCCATGCTGGCATGACATCACCGAAGGCCGCGTGCCGTCGATCAGGACGCGCGCGCAATCGCCGGCCGCGAACACGCCCGGCACGCCTTCCGCGCGCAGGAATGAATCGACCGGCACGCGGCCGAGCGGATCGAGCGTGACCGGCAGTTGCGCCGCCAGCGCGTTCGCATGCATGCCGCCGCACCAGACGACCGTCGCGGCCGCGATGCGCTCGCTCGCGGTGCCGTCGTGGAGCGTCACGCTCTGGCCGTCGAGCGATTCGAGCGACACACCGGCACGCGTTTCGACATCGAGCGTCTTCAGTGCGCCTTCGATGACATGCTGTGCGCCGCCCATCGACTGCGCGATCTTCGGCGAGCGATCCGCGAGCACGACGCGCACCTTGTCGCGATCGCCTGCCGCCACGATCTCGCGCAGCCGCGCGGGCAACTCGGCCGCGAGCTCGATGCCCGTCAATCCCGCGCCGACGACGACCGCCGTATAGCGGCCCGGCGTATCGGGCAGTGCGGGCAGCGTCAGCAGATGCGCCTGCAGCTTGCACGCGCCCGCGTAGGTATCGACATCGAACGAGAAGCGGTCGAGGCCGGGAATCGGCGGGCGCACGAGCACGCTGCCCGCCGCGAGAATCAGCCGGTCGTAATCGAGCGATTCGGACGCACCGTCATGCTCGATCGTCACGCGGCGGCTGGCACTGTCGATATGGGTGGCCTTCGCCTGAATCAGCCGCACGCCTGCGGGCCTGAGCACGGTGTCGAGTTGCACGAGCGTCGGGTCGAGCGGCTGCTCGTAGTTGCGCACTCGCACGCTATGAAACGGCTCGGGATTGACGATGGCGACTTCGGCTTCGCCGGTGCAATCGAGTTCATCCAGCTTGCGCGCGGCCGACAACGCGCTCCACAGGCCGGCGAAGCCCGCACCGATCACAAGGATTCGTTTCAAGGTCATTCCCCTGAAGAGACGATCGTTCGTGCTATGCGCCACTTGCGGTGGCCGCTCTGTTCTTCGTTATAGGCGATTCGGAGGTCGTCGGTTCGTGGCGGTTGCATGGATTAGGCGGATTTTCGCCAAAAGTGATTTCGCCGTTTAGGTATTTACCCTAAAACGTGCGATACCTAAACTCTGTTCAACGGTCGCGAGCGTGCCAGCCAACACAGCGCGGAAGCGGCAATTCAAAACTTCCAGGAGGAAGCATCATGAACAAGTTCATCGGTATTGCAGCGGTCGCTCTCGCTTTTGCCGCTCCGGTCGCGTCGTTCGCGCAATCGAATCAGCCTTTGACGCGCGCGGAAGTCCGCGAACAAATCGTGCAACTGGAGAAGGCCGGCTATAACCCAGGCGTGATCAGCGACTCCAGGTATCCCGCTGATATCCAGGCCGCCGAAGCACGCGTCGCTGCGCAGAACGGCGCCGCGCGGAGCGCATTCGGCGGTGCGGCGGAAGGCTCGGCGCAATCGGGCGCCCACATTAATGCGATCGAGAGTGAGGTTTTCCCGACGTTCGCGCATCACTAAGCAACAAGGGCTCCAACAAAACGCGCCCGCATGAAAGCGGGCGCGTTTTTGCCGTTCAGAGCAGTTCGATTTAAAGCGGAAACCCACCCGCAAAAGCCTCGCGCAAATATCCGATGAAAAGCGCAACCGCGCGCGGCACATGCGGCGCATACGGCCGCACCACGAATAGCTGATCGGCGAACGCGCCGACCGGACGCCACTCCGGTAGCAGCACGACGAGCTTGCCCGCCTGCACGGCGGCTTGCGCGGTGAAATCAGGCAGCAGCGCAATGCCGAGATCGTCGAGCGCGGCATCGCGCAACACTTCGCTGTTATTCGCCGCGAACGGCCCGTTCACCGCGAGCGTATAGGGCCCGGTCGAACTCTTGCGCGAGCCCTTTCTCTGAAACGACCAGATGCTCGACGCCTGCGGGCGCGGATAGACGAGGCAATCGTGCGTGGCGAGGTCGTCCGGTGTCGCGGGCGTGCCGCGCCGCTTCAGATACGCACGCGTCGCCACGATCACCGAATGCGTATCGCACAACTTCCACGCGACATGCGTATCCGGCACCTGCGCGCTATGCCGCACCGCGAGATCGAAGCCTTCGGTCGCGATCGAACTCAGCTTGTCCGAGGCCTCCAGTTGCACGCGCACTTCGGGATGCGCATGCAGAAATCCCGACATGCGCGGCACGAGTTGCTGCCGCGAAAAGGCCATCGGCGCGGTCACGCGGATCAGGCCGCGCGCGATGCCCGCCGTTTCCTTCACGCTCAGGAAACTCGACGCAATGCGCTCGTATTGCTCGCGCGTATCGTCGACGAGCCTTCGGCCCGCCTCCGTGAAGCGCACGCTGCGCGTCGTGCGCGTGACGAGCGGCACGCCTGCCGCGCGCTCCAGCTCCGCGATGCGCTGGCTCATCGCCGCTTTCGATACGTTCAGGCGCGCCGCCGCCGCCGTGTAGCTGCCTTGTTCCGCGAGCACCGTCAACCAGTGCAAATGGGTCCAGAGACCTTCGATCTTTTGCTCGTCCATCAGCCGATTGTTCGCCGATATAAACAATGAGTTCAATCATAGCGTCTTTGCAGCGGACGAGACGCTTCTTACACTGTGTAGAGTGCCAAACCAGTCAGACAGAGGAGTCGAGATGCAAGCGTTCAACGATACGGCCGACGTAGTCCATTACATTCACGGCGAGCGCACGCATGGCTCGGCCACGCGCACGCAGCCGGTGTTCAATCCCGCGACGGGCGAGCGCCCGCGCAAGCTCGTGCTGGGCGAAGCCGCCGATGTCGATGCAGCCGTCGCGAGCGCGAAAGCCGCGTTCCCGGCCTGGCGGGACATGCCGCCGATCCGCCGCGCGCGCGTCATGCTCAAGTTCCTCGAACTCATGAACAAGCATCGCGACGAGCTCGCCGCAATCATCACCGCGGAGCACGGCAAAGTGTTCTCGGATGCCCAGGGCGAAGTGTCGCGCGGCATCGACGTGATCGAATTCGCATGCGGCATTCCGCAACTGCTGAAGGGCGATTACACCGAACAGGTCTCCACCGGCATCGACAACTGGACGACGCGCCAGCCGCTCGGCATCGTCGCGGGCATCACGCCGTTCAACTTCCCGTGCATGGTGCCGTGCTGGATGTTCCCGGTCGCAATCGCGGCGGGCAACGCGTTCATCCTGAAGCCGAGCGAGCGCGATCCGTCGGCGTCGTTGTTCATGGCCGATCTGCTCAAGCAAGCCGGCCTGCCCGACGGCATCTTCAACGTCGTGCAGGGCGACAAGGTCGTCGTCGATGCTTTGCTCACGCATCCGCAAGTGAAGGCGATCAGCTTCGTCGGCTCGACGCCGATCGCGAACTACATCTACGAGACGGGCGCGAAGCACGGCAAGCGCGTGCAGGCGCTTGGCGGCGCGAAGAATCACATGGTCGTGATGCCCGATGCCGATATCGAACAAGCCGTGGATGCCCTGATCGGCGCGGGCTACGGTTCGGCGGGCGAGCGCTGCATGGCGATCTCGGTCGCGGTGCTCGTGGGCGATGTCGCCGACAAGATCGTGCCGAAGCTTGCCGAGCGCGCGAAGCAGCTCAAGATCAGAAACGGCATGGAGTCCGATGCGGAAATGGGCCCGATCGTCACGCGCGCCGCACTGGAGCGCATCGAAGGCTATATCGCGCTTGGCGTGGACGAAGGCGCGAAGCTCGTCGTAGATGGCCGCGGCTACAAGGTTCCGGGCCATGAAGACGGCTTCTTCACGGGCGGCACGCTGTTCGATCACGTCACGCCTGACATGCGCATCTACAAGGAAGAGATCTTCGGCCCCGTGCTCGCATGCGTGCGCGTGAAGGATTTCGGCGAAGCGGTCGATCTCGTCAACGAACACGAGTTCGGCAACGGCGTTGCGTGCTATACGCGCGATGGTCACATCGCTCGTGAGTTCGGGCGACGCATCGAAGTGGGCATGGTCGGCATCAATGTGCCGATTCCGGTGCCGATGGCATGGCACGGGTTCGGCGGCTGGAAGCGCAGTCTCTTCGGCGACATGCACGCGTACGGCGAGGAAGGCGTGCGCTTCTACACGAAGCAGAAGTCGATCATGCAGCGCTGGCCCGAGAGCACGGAGAAGGGCGCGGAATTCGCGATGCCGACCGCGAAGTAAGGCGTCACCCAACGTATGAATATCGCCCGCTTTTTCCCGTGTGGAAGAAGCGGGCGATTGTTTTTGGGGCTTGCGCGGCCGATCTGTTCCCGTGCGTCACAAGTCAAATGAAACGGCGTCGGTTGACCGTGCGGCCGCAAGCGCGGAAGATGCAGCGACAACGACGCGAAGCCCATCGACATGCAGCGGCAATTCGACGATCTTCTTCTCGGCAGCATCGAACTCTTCTGCCTCGCCGCGGAACTCGGCAGCTTCACGCTGGCCGCAACGGCGGCGAGCGTCACGCCCGCCGCGGTGAGCCGCTCTGTCGCGCGGCTGGAAAAACGCCTCGACGTGCGGCTTTTCGTGCGCACGACGCGCCAGATCCGACTGACCGATGCGGGCCGCCGCTACTTCGAGCAATGCCGCGACGCGCTCAATCGTCTTGCGGAAGCGGAGCGCGAGGCCACCGGCCAGCAGACCACGCCGAAGGGCGTGCTGCGCATCAGCATGCCGACGCCTTACGGCCACTATCGCATGCTGCCGTTGCTCGCGGAGTTCAGAAAGCGCTATCCCGAAGTGACCGTCGAGGCGCATCTGAGCAACCGCAACATCGACTTTGCCGACGAAGGTTTCGATCTGGCGATACGCGGCCGCGCGCCACGCGATTCCGGACTGATCGCGCGCAAGCTGGAAGATGCGGAACTCGTCGTCGTGGCATCGCCGGGTTATCTGAAGCGCTCTGGCACGCCCAGGCGCATCGAGGACTTGCTCGAACACGAATGCATTCAGTTCGAGATGCCGAGCACCGGGCGCCCGGTGCCATGGCTCTTCATGCAGAACGGCGACGCGGTAGAGATCACGACAGAAGGGGGCTACGGCACCTCCGGCGATGCGCTCGCGGGCATTCCGCTCGCAGGTCACGGCGCGGGCCTTTTTCAGACCTATCGCTTCACCGTCGAGGAGGAGTTGCGCGCGGGCACGCTGACTGAGGTGCTGCCCGAGTTCGGCGGCTGCAGCAGACCGTTCATCCTGCTGTATCCGCATGGCAGGCATTTGTCGTCGCGCGTGCGGGCTTTCGTGGACTTCGTCGTCGAGAAGCTCGCGACGCGCTGAATCATGCAATGTTTAAAGGATGCATATCCATGAGCAAGAACGCATTGACATCGTTACTCGGCATCGATACGCCGATCATCCAGGCGCCGATGGCAGGCGTGAGCACGCCCGCGCTCGCGGCGGCCGTATCGAATGCGGGCGGGCTCGGCTCGCTCGGCGTCGGCGCGATGAACGCGCAGGGCGCGCGCAAGGTGATCCGCGAGACGCGCGAACTCACCAGCAGGCCGTTCAACATCAACGTCTTCTGTCATGCGCCCGCCAGCGCCGAGCCCGCCGTCGAGAAGGCCTGGACCGAATGGCTCGCGCCTGTGTTCGCGCAATACGGCGCGACGCCGCCCGCGAAGCTGAGCGAGATTTACACGAGCTTCGTCGTCGATGACGCGATGCTCGAAGTTTTCGTCGATGAAAAGCCGGCTATCGTGAGCTTTCACTTCGGCTTGCCGTCGAAGGAATATATCGATGCATTGCGCGGGGCCGGCATCAAACTGATTGCGTCTGCAACTAACGTTCGAGAGGCCCAGCAGCTCGTTACGGCGGGCATGGATGCGATCGTCGCACAGGGCATCGAAGCGGGCGGGCATCGCGGCACCTTCGACCCAGAAGCCTGCGACGACAACCTCGGCACCTTCGCGCTGACGCGCCTTCTTGCAAGCAGGTTCGATGTGCCGGTGATCGCGGCGGGCGGCATCATGGATGGCGCGGGCATCGCGGCTGCGCTGGCGCTCGGCGCGCAGGCGGCGCAGCTCGGCACGGCGTTCGTGCCGTGCACGGAGACGTCGATCGACGAAGGCTATCGTCGCGCGATTCTCAGCGATGCAGCGGACCATACGACATTCACCGCTGCAATCTCGGGCCGCAAGGCGCGCGGCCTCGTCAACAAGTTCACCGAGTTGGGGCGCGGCGCGCATGCACCGGCGGTTCCCGCGTATCCCATCGCCTACGATGCGGGCAAGTCGCTGCACGCGGCCGCTAAAGCGAAAGGCGAATTCGGTTACGGCGCGCAGTGGGCCGGGCAGGCGGCCGCGCTCGTGCGCGAGTTGCCCGCCGCCGAACTGATGGCGCGACTGGAGGCGGAATTGCAGCAAAGCATCGCGGGCCTGCAGCAATACATATCTCGCTGATCGCTTTAATGCTTAGTCGAAACGCTTCGTTGGTCGAGCGTGCTGTCGATGCTTCAATGTTTTCGTCGCATCCACTGCGGCCTGCATCCGACAAACGCATATCAACGGAGTTTTTCGATGTCCGATATCCCCACGCTCGCCGCCGAATCCCCGCTTCAGGCCGTCACGTCGAATGAACCGGTCCAGGTGCGCCCAATCGGCGGGCGCATCGGAGCGGAAGTGCGCGGCGTGACGCTTTCCGCCGATCTCGACGACAACGCGATCGCCGCAATCAACCAGGCGTTGCTCGAACATAAAGTGCTCTTTTTTCGCGGCCAGTCGCATCTCGACGATGCCGCGCAGGAAGCCTTCGCCGCGCGCTTCGGCGAGACCGTCGCGCATCCGACGGTGCCGTCGCTTTCGAACGGCAGCCGCCTGCTCGAACTCGATTCGAAGCACGGCACGCGCGCGAACTCCTGGCATACGGACGTTACCTTCGTCGATGCGTATCCGAAGATCTCGATTCTTCGCGGCGTCGTGATTCCGCCCGCGGGAGGCGATACGGTATGGGCCAACACCGCCGCCGCATACGCGAATCTGCCGCAAGCCCTGCGCGATCTCGCCGACAAGCTGTGGGCGCTGCATTCGAATACCTACGACTATGCCGCGACACGTCACGTGCCCGACACGGAATCCGAGCGCGAGTATCGCAAGCAGTTCACCTCGACGCTCTACGAGACGGAGCATCCGGTCGTGCGCGTGCATCCTGAAACGGGTGAGCGCACCCTCGTGCTGGGGCACTTCGTGCAGCGCTTCATCGGCCTGTCGCAGCGCGATTCGGATCGACTGATCGAACTGTTCCACGACCACGTCACGCGTCTGGAGAACACGGTGCGCTGGCGCTGGACGCAAGGTGACGTCGCCATCTGGGACAACCGCGCGACTCAGCATTACGCGGTGGCCGATTACGGCGACGCGCATCGCGTCGTGCGCCGCGCGACCGTGCATGGCGACGTGCCCGTGGGCATCGACGGGCGCAGGAGCCGCATCGTCAGGCAGGAAACCCGCAGCGTCTGACGCGCCTTATGCACCGGCGATGACGCTTCATCGCCGGCGGTCCACACACTCTCTCATTGCACGATGACACTACGATCCAAGCTCTTCGTCGGCGCGGCGACGTTGTTCGCTGCGCTCATCGGTCCCGCGCATGCCGCCGATCCGGCGGTGGTGCGCATCGGCGTCGCGCAGCAGGGCAGCGGCGATCCGCCGACCTTCGGCGGCTCACCGGCCGCGACCGCGCAGTTGCAGCATCGTGTCGAGGATGCGTTGCGGCCCGAGCAGCTCAAGGTCGAATGGATCTTCTTCAAAGGCGCGGGACCGGCCGTGAACGAAGCGCTCGCGAACAAGCAGATCGATTTCGCGTATCAGGGCGATCTGCCTGCCGTGATCGGCCGCGCGAACGGATTGAAGACGCATCTGCTGGTGGCGTCCAACGTGCGCGCCGGCGTCTATCTCGCCGTGCCGCCCGATTCCGATATCAAGAGCGTGAAGGATCTCAAGGGCAAGCGCGTCGCCATCTTTCGCGGGACGAACCTGCAACTCGTCGCCGATAACGTGCTGAAGCAAAACGGCCTCAGCGAGCGCGATCTGCGCGTGATCAATCTCGATACCGCTGCTGCACAGGCCGCGCTCGCATCGAAGGGCGTCGATGCGGTATTCCTCGACTATTCGCTCTTCAAGCTGCAGCGTCAGGGGCTCGCGAAGATCGTCTATGCATCGCGCGACGACGGCTTGCAGCTCACGCGCCAGGCGCATCTGCTCGTGCTCGACGACTTCGAAAACGCGCATCCCGATACCGTGCAGAAAGTCGTGACCGCGGTCGTTCAGGCGGCGTACTGGTCGTCCGACGAAGCGAACCGCAACGCGCTCTTCGCGCTGTGGTCGAAGAGCGGCATTCCCCCTGAATCGTGGGCTTCGGAGTATGCGAATCAGCCGTTGAAGGATCGCAACTCGCCGCTCATCGACCCGTTCCTCGTCGCGCGCTATCAATCCGTCGCCGACGATGCGCTGCGTTTGAACCTGATCCGCCAGCCCGTCAGCGTGAACGGATGGTTCGAGCCGAAGTATCTCGATCAGGCATTGAAGTCGCTGAAGCTCGAAGCATACTGGCCGCGTTTCGATGCCTCGGGCAAGCCTGCCGGCGAACGTCTCGCGGAGAACAGGTAAATGGCCAACGCCCTGACGCGTGTATTTCTTCCGGCATATCGCGCGCGCAGGACGCTGCCGGGCGATACGTTGCGCTCGATCGGCTGGACTGCGTTGCCGTGGATCGTGCCCATCGCTTTGGCCTTGCTATGGATGACGGGTTCGCGATACGGCTGGATTTCCGCGCAGGTGTTGCCGCCGCCCGCGCTCGTGTTCGAAACGCTCGGCGCGCTCCTGAAGAACGGCGAGCTATGGATCCACGTGTGGGCAAGCATGACGCGTGCCGCCGTGGGCTTCGGCGGTGGCGTGGCGCTCGGCATCTTGCTGGGCGGTTTGCTGGGCCTGTCGCGCACGTTCGAGGCTTACGTGCTGCCGAGCTTCAATGCGATCGTGCAGGTGCCCGTGCTCGGCTGGCTGCCGTTCCTCATGATCGTCGTCGGCATCGGCGAGCCGCTGAAGTATCTGCTGATCGGGCACGCGGCGCTCGTTCCCGTCACGCTGTCCACGTTGCAAGGCTTTCGCGGCACGCCGCGCGCATTGCAGGAAGTCGCGGCGGTGTATCGCTATTCGCGCTGGCAGGTGATTGCGCGCGTGACCTTGCCTTCGGCGATACCCGTCATCGGCACCGGCGTGCGGCTCGCGTTCACGAAGGCGTGGCTGACGCTCGTCGTCGTCGAACTCGTGGCATCGTCGGAAGGGCTTGGTTATCTCATCGTGTACGGACGACAGCTCTTTCAGCTCGATCTCGTGCTGGCCGCGGTTCTGATCGTCGGTGCAATCGGTTATGCGGCGGATCGTCTGCTCAATGTTTTCGAGCGCAGGCTTCAGCGCGGCCGCTCGGTTTGAGGATCAACAGATGTCGACACTGGATTGGGAAGCCGGAACAGTCAAAGGATCGTGGCGCGGGCTCGTGCTGCCGGTCGCCGCGCTCGCGGTGTGGTGGATCGTGTCGCGCGGCGCGCAAGCCGGGCACGGCGTGATGGTTTCGCCCGCACAGGTCTGGGATACCGCCGTCGAGCAGGTTCGAAGCGGCGCGCTCGTGCGGGCGTTGTCCGCATCGCTTGCGCGTGAATTGACAGGGTTCGCGATCGGCACGGGTCTCGGCCTCGCGCTCGGCGCGCTGCTCGGCATCTCGAAGCTCGCGAATCGCGCGATTGCGCCGAGCTTCAACACCTTCAAGCAGGTTTCGCTGTTCGCGTGGATCCCGCTGATTTCCGTCTGGTTCGGTCTGGGCGATGTCGCGAAGGTCGTGTTCCTTTCGCTCGCGGCACTCGTGCCGGTCGTGATGCACACGAGCGATGGCATTCGCGCGGTGCCGGTCAACTGGCTCGATGTGGCGCGGGCATATCGCTATGGCCGGTTGCAGACGCTGGCGTACGTGGTGTTGCCCGCCGCGTTGCCTTCGATCTTCACGGGCGTGTATCTCGCGCTCATCTATTCGTGGCTCGCGACGCTCGGGGCGGAGTATCTGCTCGTCGCGGGCAGCGGGATCGGCAATACGCTTGTCGATGGCAGCGAGCAATTTCGCATGGATCTCGTCGTGTTCGGCGTGATCGTGGTCGGTTTGACGGGGTGGGCGCTGAATGCCTTGGCGCGCGGCGTGCAGCGGCGCTGGTTCGAGACGTCGCGCGCGGCTTGAGGAGAATCCAGTAATGACGACGGCAATCGGGCAGGACAGCGGTCTGACGCTGCGGCATGTGAGCAAGCGCTTCAACGACGATGCGGCGCCCCCGGTGCTCGATCGCATCGACTTGTCGATTGCGAGCGGCGAGTTCGTGAGCATCGTCGGGGCGAGCGGGTGCGGCAAGTCGACGTTGCTGCGGCTCATCGCAGGGCTGGACGGCGATCACGAAGGCGAGATCGAGTTCGACGGCAAGCGCGTCGTGACCACCGATTTGTCGCGCGGGATCGTGTTTCAGGACCATCGGCTGTTTCCGTGGCTCGATGTCGCGCAGAACGTGGCCGTTGCGTTGCGCAATGCGCCGCTGTCGAAAGCGGAGAAAGCGCGGGCGGTGGCGGAACATGTCGAGCTCGTCGGGTTGAAGGGATACGAGCGGCATTATCCGCATCAGTTGTCGGGCGGGATGGCGCAGCGTGTGGCGATTGCGCGCGGGCTCGTCAATCGGCCGCGATTGCTGCTGCTCGATGAACCTTTCGGCGCGCTCGATGCGCTCACGCGCAGCCGTTTGCAACTGGAATTGCAACGCATATGGGAGCGGGAACGAATCACGATGGTGCTCGTCACGCACGATGTGGAAGAGGCAGTACTGCTCTCGGATCGGATCGTGGTGATGCAGGCGCGGCCCGGGCGCATCGGCGAAGTGATCGACGTGGGATTGGCGAGGCCGCGGAAGGTGGGGGATCGCGAGGTCGCCGGGTTGAGGGACGACATCGTCGATACGTTCTTCACGGAAGCCGCCTAAAGCTGCGCCTCGATCGCAGCTTTGTCGATGACGGACCAGACCTTGGCGATTTTCCCTTCGCGGAATTCGTAGAACACGTTCTCGCAGAAAACGACGCGTTTTCCGTCGATGCGCAGTCCCATGAATTCCCCTACCGGCGTGCATTCGAACCGCAACCGGCACGCGACGCGCGGCGGCTCTTCAATCAGCAGTTGAATATCGAAGAGGAGATCCGGTATCTCGCGAAAGTCTTTTTTCAGCATTTCGCGGTAATCATCGAGCGTCAGCGCCCGCTCGTTGTACTGCACCGCGTCGTGAACGTATGTGCCGAGATTCGGCCAGTCCTGCGCGTTCAGACAGGCAATGTAGCCGCGATAGAGATCTGAAAGCATGGGATGCGCTCCGGTTAGGGGCGATGTCTGTACGCCTCGAGCCGACGCGAGGACGAGTTGGGTTGTGAGTCGCTTACTTCGCGGTCCAGTGCCACGGTCCAGGCCGTGACGCCGACCGCTAGTCAACGCGGAGCCACCGACCCGATTCCGGGCACACGGCGGCCGGTGCACCGTTCAACCGGACTTGCTCTTCCTTGAGCTGTAGCGACGTCGGGCGGTCAACATCGAGGACGATCTTCAGCGCATTTCCAATATTGGCGTCTTCGATTGGAAGTTCCCACGTCAGAAAAATCTGGGTGAAGTCTTGGTCCGGGGCGAAGTCGGCCGGGAAAAACCTGTCGCTGCCGCGCTGAACGACGCCGTGGGGCTGGGCCGTATCGAAAATCACGGCTGTTCCGCGCTTAAGGGGAATGCGTTGGCCCGTAGAGGGAAAGTGCAAGTCCAGACCCTTGTCTTCGCTCAGGAAGAGATTGCAAAAGGCGGCACCGCCATATTGCTCGCCATCATGGTGATGTTTCGCGCCACGACAGGCCATCAGCGCCATGGGGCTGTCGGCAAGCACCGCGGGCAGTCCCAGGGCGCCTGTCCAGTCGGACATGGCCTGCACGCACCGCTTGTAGTCCGGCCAGCGCACTTGCGTACGCGCCAGATGCATTGCCTCGACATCCCCAGGTTCCAGGGCGAGCCGGGTCGCTGTCTCTCTTTGCCAATCCGCAAGCACGGACGCACAAGGCGCAGGCACATCGAGCGTGCCCGATAAAACGATGTCGCTTACGTTACGACTGCGGATGGCGTCGCCGCTCCAAAAAAAGGAAGTCAGCATATCTCGCATTCGACGCCGTCAAAGATGGAGTTCATCGATGCATTGTAACGATTCAGCCCGGTCATCCCGGCAGAGATCGGCCAATCTCTGTCCCTCGCCGATGCGATGTCCGAGACGCTTGATCGGCTGTTACGCCTCCGCGCCCGTCGCCGGGGCGAGCGCATCGGCGGCCCCGGCGGCAAGCGAACATACGTCGAACGGTAATCCTCTCGCGGTGCCTGGACGTTTATACAGTCCCCTGTTTCAGGAAGCGAGTGCGCATTGGCTTGAGCGCGAAGAGCGCGAGTAGGGCGGTGACGATGTCCAGCGTGATCGCGACGCTGAAGACCGGCACCCAGCTTTGCGCATGCTGATGCAACAGCGCCGCGAGCGGTCCACCGAAGATCGAGCCGATGCCCTGAGAGATGTACAGCCAGCCGTAGTTCTCGGTCGCGTGGCGTGTGCCGAACGTATCGGTCAGCGTGGACGGGAAGAGCGAAAAGATTTCGCCCCAGCCGAAGAACACCACGCCCGAGAGCAGCACGAACAGCACGGCGTTGTCGCGCGTGAGGAGCCACAGCGCCATCGCCACGCCTTCGAGCGCGAACGCGAAGAACATCGTGTTTTCACGGCCGAAGCGATCGGACACCCAGCCGAACAGCGGACGCGTGAGGCCGTTCGTGAAGCGGTCGATAGTCAGCGCGAGCGGCAGCGCGGCCATGCCGAACACGACGACCTTCGTAATGCCGAAATCCGCCGCGAAGGTCGCCATCTGCGAGGTGACCATGAGGCCCGAGGTGGACATCATCGTCATCATGGCGAACATGAGCCAGAAGAGCGGCGACTTCATCATCTGCGAAGGACGAAGATTCGTCACGCCCGATGCCGCCGCAGCCGACGCCGGCCCGAGCGCCGCATCGCGCGGCACGCGCAGACCCTGCGACGCGACAAAGCCCACGATCGCGAAGGCGATGCCGTAGATCCAAAGCGTGGCGTCGAGTCCGCGCGTCGCAAGCGATGCCGAGATCGGGAACGTGGTTACGATCGCGCCCATGCCGTAGCCCGCCGCCACCGCGCCGGCCGCGAAGCCGCGCCGGTCCGGGAACCAGCGCACCATCAGCCCGACGACGCCGACATACACGATGCCCGTGCCGAGTCCGCCGATGAGACCATACGTGAGATAGAGCATCGACGTGCTCGTGGCCATCGACGCCAGCACCCAGCTCAGGCCCGACATCACCGTGCCGAGCGAGATCAGGAGGCGCGGCCCGAAACGGTCGATCAGCTTGCCCTGAAACGGCGAAAAGAACGTCTGCAGGATGATGAGCATCGAGAAGGTCACCTGCAGCTCCGGCAGCGGCACGCCGAGCTTCGCCGACAGTGGCTTCGTCAGCAGCGTCCAGACGTATTGCGGGCTGGAGATCGCCATCATGCAGAGGAGGCCCAGGCCGAGCTGGAGCCAGCGGTTATGTGCGACGACGGCGGGCGAGGGCATTGCGGCATCGTCGTGCATCGGCTGGATGCGAGAGTTCATTGCGTTCCCCGGTGGTATTGCGAATCAAAAGGATGAGAGGCGCCGTCCGGTCCGACGAATCGCGGGACCGGACGATGAAACGACTGCGAATGGCGATGTGCCCTGAAGCGTTACCAGCCTGCGACGCCGCCGTCGCTGCGCGGATCGTGTCCGCCCTCGAACGAACCGTCGGAATGACGAACGATCGCGCCGGCATGACCCATCGCTTCGTCGTAGGCGGCGAGCACTTCGACGTCGTGCCCGAGGGCGCGCAGTGCGTCGACGGTCGGGGCGGCAAAGCGCGCTTCGAGCTTCAGCGAATCGGTGGACTGGCCCCAGGTGCGGCCGAGCAGCCAGCGCGGCGCATCGATCGCGGCCTGCGGATTCCAGCCGAATCGCGCGATGCGCGAGAACACCGCGCTCTGCGACTGCGGCTGGCCGTCGCCGCCCATGTTGCCGTACACCATGGTGCGGCCGTCGGCGAAATGCGCGAGGGCGGGATTGAGCGTGTGAAAGGGGCGGCGGCCCGGCATCAGCGGATTTAGCGACGAAGGGTCGAGCGAGAAGCTGCAGCCGCGGTTCTGCCAGTTGATGCCCGACTGCGGCAGCACGATTCCGCTGCCGAACTCGTGATAGATGCTCTGGATGAAGCTGACCGCGACGCCATCGCGATCGATGACGCCCATCCACACCGTATCGCCCGGGCCTCGGCCCTGACCCCACGGCGCGGCGCGCGACATCGACACCTGAGAGGCCATCGCGTCGAGCGCGGCGGGATCGAGCTGCGTGACCGGGTCGATGCGCATATGGTCCGGATCGGTCACGTGCTCGTCGCGCACCTTGAAGGCGAGCTTGGTCGCCTCGACGCACGCGTGCACGAACTCGGGGCCGAGCGGGTCCATGTCGTGGGTAAGCAGGCGGTCCAGCACGCCGAGGATCAGCAGCGAGACGAGGCCTTGCGTGGGCGGCGGCATGTTGTAGACGGTGCCGAGTGTGTGCCGCAGCGCGAGCGGCGTGCGCGCGCAGGCGCGGTGCCGCTCGAGGTCGTCGAGCGTGACGAGCGTTTCCAGCGATGCGAGATCGCTCGCGATGCTGCGCGCGAGGTCGCCGCGATAGAAGTCGTCGAGACCGGCATCCGCGAGGCGTTGCAGCGTCGCGGCAAGCCGCGCGTTGACGAAGCGCTCGCCGGTGTGCGGCGCACGTGAATCAGGGAGAAAGGTCTGCGCGAAGCCGGGCACGGTTTCCAGTTCTGCGCGCTTGCCCGCAATGCAATCGGCCTGGCTGCGCGTGACCGGGATGCCGTCCCTCGCGTAATAAATGGCGTCTTCGAGCAGCCGCGCGACAGTCAGGCGACCGCCGAGCACGTCTTTCGAGTAGCGATGCGCGAAGTCCCAGCCCGACACCGTGCCGGCGACGGTATTGGCCGCGAGCGGGCCGCGTGGGGGAATCGCGCTCAGACCGAGTGAGCGATACGTGTCGATGCTGGCGCGCATCGCGGCCGCGCCGCATGCCTCGATGCCGACGGGCGCGTGGCCGGGGCGCGAGATCAGCCAGAAGCCGTCTCCCCCGATGCTGTTCATGTGCGGATAGACCACCGCGATGGTCGCGGCGGCGGCGATCATCGCCTCCACCGCGTTTCCGCCTTCGCGCAGGACGGCGAGCGCGCTTTGCGAGGCGAGCGCGTGCGGCGCGACCGCCATGCCGCGCGATCCGCGCGTGGGATTCAGTGTGTTGGCAGCGGCTTGCGCGTGTTCCAGAAGCATTGACGTTTCCTTGTATACAACGAAACGACCAATGCGAGATCCGTGCCAACGCTTGGTAATAACCCTGATCAGGCTTGCCGGATAAGGCTTGCAGCGCCGCGTCGACGACGCCGATGCGAAGCCTCGTGATGTCGTCAGATGGTGCGCCGAGGCCTTGCCGGTGCGTGCTCGACGGCTTCGCGCCCTGTCCCGGTGCGCGCGGCGAGCAGGCGCTGCATGGTGAGGCCGCTCACGCTGGCCTGGCTTCCGCGGATATGGCGCGACACGAGTTCGACACCGAGCGCGCCGTCGCCGCGGCGAATGGCGTCGAGAATCGCAGCGTGTTCGTCATAGGTTTCGGCGATGCAGTCGCCCTGCACCAGGTCGAGCCGCCGCACCACGCGAATGCGGTCGGTGACGCGCTGCATCGCCGAGGTGAGCTCGTCGTTGCCCGCCGCCGCGACGAGCGAGTGATGGAGCGCTTCGTCCAGTTCGACGAGCTTGCGGCCATCGGTGATGCGCCGCGCGCGCCCGATTTTCCAGATGCGATCGAGCGCATCGAGCAGCAGATGCAGCTTAGCCTGCGGCGTCTGCGCGTCGCAGAGTTTGCGCACGGCGAAGGTTTCGATCATCTGGCGCATCTCGTAGAGGTCGTCGAAGCGCTTGTTGTCGATCGGCACGACTTCCCAGCCGCCGCGCACATAGCCCTGCATCAGACCGTCGCTCTGAAGCCGCTGCAGGGCTTCGCGCGCGGGCGTGCGCGAGACCGCGAAGCGTTCGGCGATGGCGCCCTCCGTAAGCCGGTCGCCCGGCAGGAGATGCATGTCGAAGATTTCGTCGCGCAGCGTGTAATAGACGCGATCCGCGCGCGAAAGCGTAGCGTGCAGTGCGATGGCGGGGCGCTCCTCGGGCGTCATGTTCACGTCGCGCCGGCTTCGCTTTCGCTTTCGTCCTGGGCGAGCAACTGGCTGTCGGGCAGCCGGAAGGGCACGAGGTTGTCGGCGTTGTTGGCTTCCACCAGCCGGATCATTTGCAGCATGAAGACGTCGCGCTCCACAGGCGAAAGATGCTCGATGGTGCGCTCGTGCGCGCGCTGCACGGCGGCGGCCATCTTCCTGACCAGGCGTTTGCCCGCCGGCGTGAGTTTGACGAGCCGCAGCCGCTTGTCATGTTCGGCCTGCGTGCGGCTGACGAGCCCGCGCGCGTTGAGTCGCGGAATGACTTCCGCGACGCTGGAGCGCTCCAGTCCGACTTCGATGGCGAGCGAGTTCTGATCCATCTCGCCGAGCGATTCCAGCGCCGTGAGCAAACTGTATTGCACCGGCGTGATGTTGAACTCGCTCGTTTCCTGCACGAACAGGAACGTATGGATCTGATGCATGCGGCGAATCAGAAAGCCGGGCCGCGCAAACAGCGGCGAGCGCGCCTGCCGCTGCGCAAGCTCCGCGCGAACGCTTTCGATGTCGATGTGATCGGTGACGGTGTTTCGCATGTCAGCGACTTCCGTGGAAAGAGGGACGAGCGTCGGACGCTCCGATGCCGCATTCTAGGCCGAAATCGCGGCGCGCCGCAAATGCGGGGTACACCGACGAATCACCATAAGAAGGCATCGCGCATGGGCGTGGTGCGGGAACGCGTCGGTGCTCTCCGAGTTGGTGCGAGGCAGTTTGCGAAGCTCCGTGGAATGGCACGTATCTGGCGTTGAAGAACACTGCTAACTGAATGATTCGGATGAAGAAAATTCGTTCGTAAATCGATGCATAAAAACCGGCATACAACTTGCGGTACACCACGCATCTTTCGACTCGGCCAGGCGCACAGTACATGTCACAAGTTCTGCTCAAGGGAGGGCGCGTCATCGACCCGGCCCAGAAAATCGACGCCACGCTCGACGTCCTGGTGGACAACGGCGTCATTGCCGCAATCGGCGCCGCTGCCGCGAGCCAGGCACATCAGGCGGAACTCGTCGATTGCGGCGGCAAGCTGGTGCTGCCCGGTCTCATCGATACGCACGGCCACATCTATCAGTACGTGACGGGCCGCTTCGGCTTGAATGCCGATCAGTGCGGCGTGCAGTCGGGCGTCACGACGATCGTCGATCAGGGCGGTCCGAGCTGCATCACGATTCCGGGCTTTCGTCATTACGTAGCGGAGCGTTCGGCCACGCGCGTGCTCGCGTTCATCTCCGCCTATCTCGTCGGCGGGCTCGAAGGTCACTACTATCCGGACCTGTATCGCCCCGACTGTCTGGATGCCGATGCGACCATCAAGTCCATCAAGGCCAATCCCGATCTGGTGAAGGGCATCAAGGCGCATGCGGAAATCGGCGGCTTCGCGCGCTGGGGCCTCGACGTGATGAAGATCGCCGCGCAGATTGGCCGTGGCGCGCAACTGCCCCTGTACATCCACTTCGGCCAGTTGTGGCCGAAGCCACAGAGCGGCGGCCTGCCGGTCCAGCCGGACTGCATCTTCAATCAGGTGGTCGAGACCCTCAAGCCCGGCGATATCCTCGCGCATCCGTTCAGCCGTCATCCGGGCGGCTTCGTGGAGGAGAACGGGCAACTGCATCCGCTCGTGCACGAAGCGGTCGCGCGCGGCCTGAAGATCGACGTCGGCCACGGCTCGCATTTCAGCTTCAGGACGGCGCGCATCGTGCTCGATGCGGGCGTCGTGCCCGACACGCTCGGCGCGGACATGCACGGCTACAACACACACGTGCCCGCGCCAGCCGGCACGCCCGACAGCCATCCCGACGAAGAGCATTCGTTCCTCGGCCGCACGCAGTTCAGCCTTGTCAGCGCGATGACCAGCATGCTCGCGCTCGGCCTGCCGCTCGATCACGTCGTCGCCATGACGACGTGCAACGCCGCGAAGATGGTCGGCATGGAGGGCGAGATCGGCACGCTCAAGGTGGGACGCGGCGCAGACATCAGCGTGCTCGACGACCGGCGCGGGCGCTGGGTGCTGGAGGACAACGAAGGCACGCAGGTCATCACCGACCGCATGCTGGCGCCGCTCTTCTGCCTGCGCGACGGCGTGCGCCACGACGCCGTTTCGCCGACCCTGCCGCTCGCGCGCGCCGCCTGAGAATGCGAGGTTCATACGATGATCAAACGTCTGCATAGACAGGGCGGCGGCGATAGCGCGCAAGGCATCGGCGCATCGCTCACGCGCAAGGAAGACGAGCGCTTCATGCACGGGCGCGGCGAATACGTGCCCAATATCCGCATGGTCGGCATGGTCGATGTGGCGTTCGTGCGCAGCCCGATCGCGCATGGTCATATCGTCGGCATCGAGAAGCCGGAGGGCTTCGAACACGCGATCTACACGCTTGGCGACATGGAAGGCGTGAAGCCTGTCGTCGCGAATTCGGGCCTGCCGGGCTTCAAGTCTTCCGAGCAGCCGGTGCTCGCGAGCGGCAAGGTGCGGCAGGTCGGCGAGATCATTGCAATGTGCGTGGCCGCGACGCGCGCGCAGGCCGAGGACATTGCCGCGCAGGTTTTCGTCGATTTCGAGGAGCTGCCCGCCGTGGTCGACATGATCGACGCGCGCCGCGACGATTCCGCGCTCGTGCACGAACACTGGGGCGACAACGTCTTCCTCGAAACTTTCGTCGATGCGAACCCTGACGTCGATCTCGACGCGATCCGCCGCGACGCGCCGATCCGCGTGCATCGCAAGCTGCGCACGGCGCGCCAGAGCATGGCGCCGATGGAAGGGCGCGGCTGCGTTGCGCACTGGGACCGGCGGCTGTCGCAACTGATCCTGCACACGTCCGCGCAGATGCCGCACATCACGCGCACCGGGCTTGCGCAATGTCTCGGCCTCGACGAAGGGCAAGTGCGCGTGATCGCGCCGGACGTGGGCGGCGGCTTCGGCTACAAAGGCATTCTGCTGCCCGAGGAAGTCTGCTGCGGCTGGCTCGCGATGCAACTGGAGAAGCCCGTGCGCTGGATCGAGGATCGCCGCGAACAACTCACGGCGAATGCGAACTGCCGCGAGCACGACTACGACATTACCGGCTACGCCGATCGCGACGGCCGCCTGCTCGCGGTCGAATGCGAGGCGCATGTGGATTCGGGCGCGTATTCGTCGTATCCGTTCTCGGCGTGTCTGGAGGCGGCGCAGATCGGCAGCATCCTGCCGGGGCCGTACAAGATGGAGCGCTTCCGGTGCCGCACGTGGTCGGTCGCGACCAACAAGCCGCCGATCCTGCCGTATCGCGGCGTGGCGCGCACCGGCGTGTGCTACGCGATCGAAACCGTCATGGATGCGATCGCGCTCGAAGCGGGCATCGAGCCCTATGAGGTGCGTCTGCGCAATCTCGTCGAGCCGCACGAGATGCCCTACGACAACATCACCAGGAAGCATTTCGACAGCGGCGACTATCCCGAGGCGGTGCGCCGCGCGATGGCCGCGATCGACCTGTCCGCGGTTCGCGCGCGGCAGCGTCGCGGCGAGCCGGACGGCAGGCGCATCGGTTTCGGCATGTCGGTGTTCTGCGAGCAGGGCGCGCACGGCACGTCGGTGTATCACGGCTGGGGCATTCCGATGGTGCCGGGCTACGAGCCGGCGGTCATCCGCCTCACGCCCGACGGCGTGCTCGAAGTGCGCGTGGGCGTGCATTCGCACGGGCAGAGCATGGAAACGACGCTCGCGCAGATCGCGCACGAAGTGCTCGGCATCGACACCGACCGCGTGCGCATCGTGCTCGGCGACACCGGCGTCACGCCTTATTCCACCGGCACCTGGGGCTCGCGCTCGATCGTGATGGCAGGCGGCGCGGTGGGCCGCGCATCGAAGGAACTGAAGGAGCGGCTCCTGAAGATCGGCGCGCATCTGCTCGGCGAACCCTCGAGCGAGGTGCGCTGGGAAAACGGCGCGGTGGTCGGCAGACAGGCGTCGCGCAGCCTGCGGGAAATCGCGCGGACCTGGTATCTCGCGCCGCAACTGCTGCCGTCCGATGTCGATCCGCGCGGCCTCGAAGTCTCGACGTCCTATCAGGCGAAGCGCGATTCGGGCACCTTCAGCTACGCGTGCCACGCGGTGGTCGTCGCGGTCGATCCGGCGCTCGGGCAGACGGAGATTCTAGATTACGTGATCGTGGAAGACGGCGGCGTGCTCATCAATCCGATGGTGGTCGACGGACAGGTCTACGGCGGCGCGGCGCAGGGCATCGGCACAGCGCTCTACGAGGCGATGCCGTACAGCGACGACGGCCAGCCGCTCGCCTCGACGCTCGCCGACTACATCCTGCCCGGCGCGACCGAAGTGCCCGCCATTCGCATCGAACACATGGAAACGCCCGCGCCATACACCGAGTTCGGGCAGAAGGGCATCGGCGAGAGCGGGGCGATCGGTCCGCCCGCCGCGCTTGCCAATGCTGTCAACGATGCGTTGCGCGGACTCGGCGTGCGCATCGACCAGTTGCCGGTCACGCCGCGCCTCGTCGTCGAAGCGCTCGCGAAGGAGCGCGAACGCCAGGCCCGCGCGATGAAAGGAATGCCCGCATGAAAGCCGCGACCTACGATTATGCAAAGCCGCTCACCTGCGACGAGGCGATCGCGCTCATCGTCCCGACCGGCGGCATGGGCAAGTTCGTGTCCGGCAGCCAGTCGCTCGGGCCGATGATGAACCTGCGCCTCGCGCAGCCGGAAATGCTCGTCGATCTGCGCGGCATCGCGGCGCTGCGTGCATGCCGCATCGAAGGGGAGACGGTCACGCTCGGCGCATGCCTCACGCATGCGCAGATCGAGGACGGCAAGGTCGAGACCGGCACACGCGGACTCATGGAATATGTGGCGCGCGGCATCGCGTATCGCGCGGTGCGCAATCGCGGCACGCTCGGCGGCAGTCTCGCCCACGCCGATCCCGCTGCGGACTGGATCAACACGATGTGCGCGCTCGATGCGCAGTTTCTGGTCGCGGGACCGGGCGGCGCGCGCGTGATCGACGGCGGCGACTGGATGGCCGGCGCATTCACGACCGCGCTCGAAGCCGACGAGATCCTGACCGGCGTGCGCTTCGCGCGTCTTTCGCCGACGGCGCGCTGGAGCTACTACAAGTTCAACCGCAAGCCGGGCGAGTTCGCCGAGGCCATCGCGGTGTTCATCGACGATGCGGCGCGCGGCGTGTGCCGTGCCGTGATCGGCGCGATCGACGCACCGCCCTTCGCCATCGACGATGCGCGCGATCTGCTGCGCGACGCCAATCCGCAAACCTCGTGTTTCGATGCACATCTCGAAGCGGCGGGCATCGAAGCGGGAAGCTATGAACATGAAGTGCATCGCGTCGCGCTCGTGCGCGCGGCGGCGGCCATTCGCAATCAGGACGGAAAAGCACCATGAGCGACGCATTCATCAAGACGATCGAACTCGTCGTCAACCGTGCGCCGGTCGTGGACCGCGTCGAGCCGCGCACGAGTCTCGCCGATTTCCTGCGCGAGCAGCGCATGTTGTGCGGCACCAACATCGGTTGCGAGCAGGGCGTATGCGGCGCATGCACGATCGACGTGGACGGCGTGCCGACCCGTTCGTGCATCACTCCCGCGATCAGTTGCGCGGGGAGCGCCGTGCGCACCATCGAAGGCTTCGACGACGACGCCATCATGAACGAGCTGCGCGCGGCCTTCAGCGCCGAACACGCGCTGCAATGCGGCTACTGCACGCCGGGCATGCTGATGACCGCGCGCGACATCGTCACGCGCCTGCCCGATGCCGACGACGCGCGCGTGCGCCTCGAACTCTCCGGCAACCTGTGCCGCTGCACGGGCTACGTGGGCATCGTCCGCGCGATCCGCCGCGTGCTCGATGCGCGTCGCGCCCGCGCCGCAGCCCCGCTCGCGGCCGCCGCCGCGACCGCCTGAAACACTCATACGGAATTCGCGCCATGGAAATCGAACAAAGCTTCACCGTCCCTTATCCGCGCCATGCCGTATGGGCGCGCTTTCACGACACGCCCGGGATCGTCGCGTGCCTGCCGGGCGCCTCGCTCACAGCGCCAGTCGCGAACGGCATGCTCAAGCTCGCGATGACCGTCAAGCTCGGGCCGATCGTCGCGTCGTTCGCGGGCGACGGCGCGATGCAGCTCGACGATGCGCAGTATCGCGGCAGCATCACGGGAACGGGTGTGGACCGGAAGAGTTCGTCGCGCGTGAAGGGCGTGGCGTCGTTCGCGCTCGAAGCCACGGCGGCGAGCGAAACGCGTGTCGACGTGAAGGTGGACTACACGATCGGCGGCAGCCTCGCGCAGTTTTCGCGCGGCGGGATCGTGAAGGAACTGGCGACGCGCATGACCGAAGCGTTCGCCGAAAATCTCAAGGCGAAGCTCGACGTCGCGGACACGGCAGCAGGCAGCGCGCTGGTGCAGGCCGCAGCGCCGGCCGTCGTGCAGGAAGCCGAAGCGCCCGCCCCGAAGACGCGCGTGGAACCGCGTCCGGGAGTGCGTGCGGCATCGGCGAAAGCGGCAAACGCGCCGCTCGATGTCGGCAATCTGTTCTGGAAGATGCTGTGGTCGCGCCTGCGCGGACTGTTCAGCTTCGCGGCCCGCTGACCATGCGCACCGACGATGCCAACGCACGCGCGCTGAGCCGCGTTCACGCGGTGCGTCCGCAATGGCGCGCGGTCGTGGCGGCGCGCGACGCGGTGCGTCTGCCGGACTTCACGCTGCTGCATGCGGGGCCGCCGTTCGACAATCCGCGCGAGCCGTCCGCGCCGGTGCGTTCGTCTGCGGTCCTGTGCTGTCTGTACGAAGGCTGGGCGAAGGATGAAGTGCACGCCGAACGGCTGATCGCGCAAGGAGAAGTGCGGCTCGAATGCGCGCAGGCGTATGGCGTGGTGACGCCGCTCGCGGCCGTGATCTCGCCGCGCACGATGCTCGTCGAGGTGAACGACGCGAACGATTCCGCCGCGCGTGCGTGGTCCATGCTGGGCAGCGGCGCGGGTCCGCAGATTCGCTTCGGCGGCCGCGATCTGCGCATTCTCGATCGCATGAAATGGCGCGACCGAGTGCTCGCGCCCGCGCTCGATGCAGCGCTCGCTCGCGGCCCGCTCGATCTGCTGGCGCTGGCGCAAACCGGTCTCGATGATGGCGACGATCTGCACGCGCGCACCACGGCTGCCACCGCCGCACTGCGCGAGCTGCTCGCGCCGCGCCTCTCCGATGCATCCGGCGAGATCGACGCGATGCTCGCCCAGACGCCGCTTTTCTTCCTCACGCCGTGGATGGCCGCGTGCGCGCTCATGCTTTCGGCGGCGGCGCGCGCGGGCGATGCTTCATCGACGCTCGTGGTGGCGCTCGCGGGCAACGGCGAGCGCATCGGTATCCGGCTTGCGGGCGCGCCCTCACGGTGGATCACCGCCGACGCCCGCGCGCCGGAAGGACCGCGCATCGATCCGCACCAGCAGGCGGAGGCGGCGCCGCTGACCGGCGACAGCGGCGTCATCGACGCGGCCGGTTTCGGCGCGCAGGCGCTCGCGCCGGAGCCGGCGCAGGCGTTCGAGGCATTGTTGCCCGCCGGCTGGCGCGAGCGCCAGGCGCGCCTTTACACGGAGCCGCATCCCGCGTTCCCGCGGCTGCCCGGTGTGCTCGATGCCGCCCGCGTCGAGCGCGAAGGTATCGCGCCACTCGCCGCCATCGCGATGATCGGCGGCGACGGACGCGCAGGCCTGCTCGGGCGCGGTCTCTATGCGGCGCCGCCCGAACTCTTCGCGCGCGCAATGAGAAACCTTTCCGGCGACAACGCATGAGCGCAGAACCGATCAACCATCCGGCCACGCTCGCGGCGGTCGAAACCGCCTTCGACGAATACGAGCGCGCGCTCACGACCAACGACGTCGCCGTGCTCGACACGCTCTTCTGGATGAGTCCGCACACGCTGCGCTACGGCGCGACCGAAAACCTGCAAGGCTACGACGCCATCCGCGAGTTTCGGGCGCAGCGTCCGGGCAAGGGCCTGATGCGCACGATCGTCGACCGGTCGGTGACGAGCTTCGGCGCGGACTTCGCCGTGACGAACATCACGTTCTCGCGCGCAGGCGAGCCGCGCATCGGGCGCCAGTCGCAGACGTGGGCGCGTATCGACGGTCAATGGCGCGTGGTCGCCGCTCACGTCAGCTGGATGGACCCGTCATGACGCGGAACGATTTGCTGCAAGCAGGCCTCCACGGCGCATTCGTCGCCGATGGCTTCGCCTCGCTGCCGCCCGCCGCGCTGCCGCCGCGCACCGGCGATCGGCTCGCGACCTTGCGCCTCGCGGTGAAGGATGTCTTCGATATCGCCGGATTGCGCACCGGCGGCGGCAATCCGGCCTGGCGCGATCAGCAGCCGGTCGCCGCGCGCACCGCACTCGCCGTGCGTGCGCTGCTCGAAGAAGGCGCGCAGTGGATCGGCAAGACCGTCACCGACGAACTTACCTACAGCCTTGCCGGCGTCAACGCGCACTACGGCACGCCCGTGAATCCGGCGGACCCGGCGCGCATGCCGGGCGGATCGTCGTCGGGGTCGGTCGTGGCAGTCGCGGCGGGTCATGCGGACGTCGCGCTCGGCACCGATTGCGGCGGCTCCGTGCGCCTGCCGGCTAGCTATTGCGGCGTGTGGGGCATGCGGCCCACGCACGGCCGCATCGCGACCGACGGATGTCTCACGCTCGCGCACAGCTTCGACACGGTCGGCTGGTTCGCGCGCGATCCGCACACTCTCGCGCTCATGTTCGAGGTACTGGCGCAAAGCGTCGTCGGATCGAACGACGATGCATTCGCCGTTCACGTGCCGCGCAACCTGCTCGCCTGCGTCGATGCGCCCGTCGCGGCGCGCTTCGAGGCGTCGATCGAGGCGCTCGGCGAGCGCGTGAGCTTCGTCGCGCCGCAGGCACCGCTGCCTGACTGGGCGCAGACGTTCCGCGTGTTGCAGGCGGGGGAAATCGCCCAGCGATACGGAAAGTGGGCGCGCGAGCATTCGGCGAGCTTCGGTGCGGACGTCGGCGCGCGCTTCGCGATGAGCCTGACCATCACGCGCGAGCAGATCGCGCAGGCGCAGCGGCTTCGCGTTGAAGCGATCCACGCAATGGCCGAAGCCCTGCCGCAAGGCACCTACTGGCTGGTTCCGACGGTGCCGGGCGGCGCGCCGCGCGCCGATGCATCGGCGCAAACGGTCGATCACACGCGCGCCCGTGCGCAGCAGATGCTGTGCGTCGCCGGTCTCGCAGGCCTGCCGCAGGTGAGCATGCCGTGGACGCGCATCGGCAGCGCGCCGGTCGGCGTGTCCGTCATCGGCGCGCGCGGCGCGGACGAAGGCGTGTTGCGCGTCGCGCGCGCCGTGCACGAACTCATGCGGTAAGCGTCCGCGCGGGCGCGACCCGTTGCCGGACGAGCAAGCGTCTTTCCGATCGAAGCACACTCAGAGGAACGTCCATGACGAAGCATCTCACCGAAGCGCAGGTCGCGCACTTCAAGCAGCACGGCTATGTCTATCCGATGCGCGCGATCGACGCGCACGAGGCGGCGGAGTATCGCCGCATCATCGAACGGTACGAGGCGTCCTCCGGCGAGGACGTCAACAGGACGCTCAAGATCAAAGGTCATCTGGCCTTGCCGGCGATCGTCGAACTCGGCCGTCATCCGGCCATTCTGGATGCGGTCGAGGATCTCATCGGGCCGGACATCATGCTGTTCGGCGCGTCGATCTTCGCTAAAAACGGTCGTGATCCGCGCTATGTGTCCTGGCATCAGGACTCGACGTATTTCGGGCTGACGCCGCACGAGGAAGTGACCGTGTGGGTCGCGCTCACGCCGGCGAATTCGGTCAACGGCGTGCTGCGCGTGCTGCCCGGCTCGCACAGCGGGCCGGACCTCAAGCACGTCGAGACGTACGCGAAGGACAACATGCTCGCCAAGGGGCAGACGCTCGTCGACATCGACGAAAACCTGGCGGTCGAAATGCCGCTTGAGCCGGGCGAATTTTCGATGCATCACGAACGCACCGCGCACAGTTCGTTGCCGAATCGCTCGGATGATCGGCGCATCGGCTTCGCGTTCTTCTATGTGCCGGCGCATGTGCGATCCGTCACCGGCCGACGTCGGGCGACGCTCGTGCGCGGCGTCGATCGCTTCGGTCACTGGGATGCCGACACCTTGCCCGAATACGACTGCGATCCGCGGTCGATGAGCGAACTGGCGCAAACCTGGGGCAAGTACAAGGACGGTGAAGTCAGGCAGGCCGCGGACATGGCTGCGCCGCAATGAATCCGCTCAGACTCGTCGCGGCGCATGCAGGCCGCGACGAGTCTGAACGTCAGGCGCGTCCGGAAGACTCGCTCAGTCTTCGGCCGCGTGATGCGGCGAGCGAAAGCGCGCAAGAAACTGCCGCGCGCGCGGCGTCTGCGGCGCGTCGAAGAACTGCTCGGGCGGCGCGCTTTCGATCACCTGTCCCGCGTCCATGAACACGACGCGGCTCGCCACCTGCCGCGCGAACTCCATCTCGTGCGTGACGATGACCATGGTCGCGCCTTCCTGCGCGAGCGAGCGCATCACGCTCAGCACTTCGCCGACGAGCATCGGATCGAGCGCGCTGGTGGGTTCGTCGAAGAGCAGGATGTCGGGCTTCATGGCCAGTGCGCGCGCAATGCCCACGCGCTGCTTCTGGCCGCCCGACAGCCGCGACGGATACGCATCCATCTTGGCCGCGAGGCCGACGCGTTCAAGCAGGCGCTCGGCTTCCGCGTGCACTACGTCGCGTGGAAGTCCGAGCACGTGCAACGGCGCTTCCATCACGTTCTGCAGCACCGTCAGATGCGGCCAGAGCGCGAAATGTTGAAACACCATGCCGATGCGCGCGCGCGAACGCGCGAGTTCGGCATCGTTCATCTTGATCGACGAGCCTTCGCGCAGGCCCATGCGCCGGCCGGATACGTGGACCGTGCCGGCATCGGGAATTTCCAGCCAGTTCACGCAGCGCAGCAGCGTGGACTTGCCACAGCCCGACGGTCCCAGCAGGCATACGGTCTCGCCCTTGTGCACGGTGAGCGAGACATCGCGCAGCACGTGATTCTCGCCGAACGACTTCGATATGCCGTTGAGTTGCAGGACCGTAAGCGCCGCCTGGCTCGCCGCGCCGCTCGCGAGGCCGGACGATGCTCCGGCTGCGTCGGTCGCGCGCATGATGGTGACCGGGACGTCGTTCGAAATGTTCATGCTCTGCGTTCCTCGGCAAATCTGGACAGTAAT
Organism: Caballeronia turbans; assembly: GCA_001544655.2. Taxonomy (GTDB): domain Bacteria; phylum Pseudomonadota; class Gammaproteobacteria; order Burkholderiales; family Burkholderiaceae; genus Caballeronia; species Caballeronia turbans. The sequence continues at coordinate 58,479 of FCOD02000013.1, read as the reverse complement.
CCGCTGCCGCCTTCGATCACGAGGCATATGGCCCAGTAAAGCAGCACGGCCGTGATGAACGCGGCGAACGGGATGAAATAGGTCGCCTGAATGCCGTTCATCTGATGCGTCAGCTCGCCGACCGCGATCACCGTGAGAAACGCGCTGTCCTTCACGATCTGCACGAGCTGGTTGCCGATCATCGGCAAGGCGACTGTGAAGACCTGAGGCAGGATGATGCGGCGAACCAGGCCGAAGCCGTGAAAGCCGTACGCGCGCGCGGCTTCGATCATCGGCGCGGGCAGGCCGGCCCACGCGCCGCGCAGCAGCTCGGCCATGTAGGCGGTGTTGTAGAGAATCAGCGCGATGGCGCCGGCCCACCAGTTCGACAGGCGAATGCCCGCGCTCGGCAGCCCGAAATAGATCAGATAGACGAACAACAGGAAGGGCGCGCAGCGCATCGCATCGACATACAGCACGGCGATGTGCGCGATGGCCGGGCGCTTCGACATGAGCGCGGGTGCGAGCAGCGCGCCCAGCAGGAGCGACGCGAGTGCGGCGACCGCGAGCAGTCCGAGCGTGTCGAGCAAACCCGAAAGCACGTCCGCGCGCTGCTGCCAGACGATCAGAAAGTGTTCCGTCATGCGCGGGCCTCCACGGGCTGGCGACGCTCGATCACGCGCTGTGCCCGGATCAGCACGAACACGATAAGTCCGTAGAGCACCAGCGCGAACACGAAGGGCGGCAGCGGATCATAGGTGCGCGCGCCCACACGCAAGGCCGCGCGCGTGATTTCGACGATGCCGATGACCGCGACCGCGGGCGTCGACTTGATCTGCAGGGTCATCTCGTTGACGAGACCCGGAAGGCTCGCGCGCCAGAGCTGCGGCAACACGATGCGCCGGAACCGCAGGCTGCGCGGCATCGCGAAGGCGAGGGCGGCATCGTACTGGTCGCGCGGAAAGTTGATCAGCGCGGCGCGCCAGATTTCGCAGTTGAACGCCGCAGTGCTGATGGTGAGCGCGAGGATCGCGGCGGGCGTCGGGTCAAGCGAGATGCCGAACTGCGGCAGCGCGAAGAAGATCAGCAGCGTCAGCGTCACGGCGGGACACGAGCGGATGAGGCTCACGTACGCGAGCACGATGCGGTTGAGATACGGCACGCGCGCCCAGCGGATCAACGCGAGGCCGAGTCCCAGCGGCACGCCGAGCACGATGCTGGCGACCGAGAGAAGCACGGTCTCCAGCGCTCCTTGCGCGATGCTCCAGTAATCGAAGGCGTTCATCGATGCGGGATGATATGGGCGTAAAGGTCAGTTGACCGACTGCGGCATGTCCTTGTAGCTCGCGCCGAGCCACTTCTGCTGGAGCTGGTACATCTCGCCGCTCTTGCGCAGTTCGAGCAAAGCGGCATCGACTATCTTCAGCACGTCGGTATTGCCCTTTTTCACGGCCCACGCGATATAGGTCGGCTTGCCGATCGCCTGGCCGACGACGAACACGTCCGGGCGCGTCTTCACGAGCGAGTTCAGGCTGATCTGCGTATTCGCGACCGCATCGACGCGACCGAGCCCGAGATCCTGATAAGCCTCCGGATACGACTGATACTCGACGATCTGCTTGAGACCGTTGCCGCCGTGCTTCTTTTTCAGTTCCTCGTTGAAGGACTTGAGGTCCGCCAGCATCGCGCTGCCCGTTTCCGCGCCCACGACCTTGCCGACGAGATCGTCGGCGGTCTTGATCGGGGCGCCCTTCTTGGTCGCATACACGGTGACGGCCTCGCAGGTCGGCGACGCGAAGTCGAAGTTCTTCTTGCGCTCTTCGGTGACGAGCACCGCGCTCAATGCCATGTCGTACTTGCCCGTCGTGACGCCGGGCAGGATGCCGGACCACGGCATCACCTGTTGTTTGACGTCGACGCCGAGCTTCTTGCGCATCAGCGCGAGCAGGTCGTTGTCATAGCCCGTGTTCTTGCCGTTCTCGACGAATTCGAACGGGTTGTAGTCGTCCTCGGTCGCGACGCTCAGATAGCCCCGCGCCTTGATTTCCTCCGCGCCCGCTGCATGAGCCGCCTGGCTCAGGCCGAACGTCGCGACGAGCATGAGCGCGCACGAGCGAAGAAGCGTGACGGCGGTGCGCTGTTTCGACTGACGAGCATCGCGACGGGTGAGACAGGCTGACATGAGAGGCCTCTTTGATGTTTGCGATGGCGCGCACGGCGTTCGATGCATGCGCGGTCGCTGGTTGGCGATCGTCGAATGGACGATTCGTTCGAGTACCGATGAAATCGACTTCGGAATATGCAAGTGGTATGCCAACGATCCATCGCGCCGCCATCCCCGACGAACCGGCGTTCATGCGGCACACGAGCCGCCGTATCGAAATATGTGGTGCACCACAGATGTCCTGGCGGCCTCGTCTTCGTGCATGACCGCACCGAGTTGCGACATGGGGCGGCAATCGGTGGTTTGCTTATCCGCGAATTGGTGTTCGCTTGCGGGCTTCGGACTCAGATCGACGCGCGGCAGGCCGTGATGATGCTCAATGACTTGAAGGAGAATCTCGTCGAACGCTCAGGCGGCAGCTATGAAGCTCCTGCCATGCAAGGCGAAGCGCGTGACGGTCGCACGGTGGCGCGTGAGGGCTGCTTTGTGGGCTTTGCGCGCGGTATCCGCAAGAGACCGCTGCGGGTCGAATCGCCCGTTCACTTAGGCGATAGCGCGTTTTCAAAGCGTCGGCATATGCAGATGATGCGGATCGCCCATCATATCGGCGACGCGCCTTAGCGCTTCGCGGCAATCTTCCCGGTTCTGAGGTCCACCGAGACATAACCGCAGCGCATTCGGCGGATTCCCATCTGCGGAAAATGCGGCCCCGGCCACCGCGCCGATGCCTTGATTGCGCAACTGGAGGGCCAATTCCGGCGCACTCCAGTCACACATCGAAGGCACGGGCAGCCACAGATGAAACCCGTGCGGGTCGGCGTCGAACGCGAAGCCTCGAAGCTCGTCCGACGCGATCGCCTGTCTGGCCGATGCCTCCTCGCGAATAGCTTCGAGCACGTCTGAAGCCGTGCCGTCGTTGACCCATTGGGTCGCGAGGAGGACGGTGAAAGGGCTCGGCATGACCGTCGTCGCACGCAATGCTCCCGCGATCCGCTGCGTCTGCCGCAGCGTAGGCGCTTTGAGATATGCCACGCGCAACCCCGCGCCCAGCGTCTTCGATAAGCCGGTCACGTGATACGTCAGTTCGGGCGCGAGTTGCGCGAGCGTGGCGGGCGCGTCGAAAGGCAACATGCCGTAAGGCTCGTCTTCGATGATCGGCACGTTGTAACGCAAGGCCACATCGGCAAGGGCTTCGCGCCGCTGCAGCGTAAGCGTCAATGTGCTCGGGTTCTGCAGCGTGGGATTGCAGTAGAACGCTCCCGGCTTCTCCGTCTTGCACAACGCTTCGAACGCATGCGGCAACGGGCCTTCGTCATCGCGGGGCAAGGCCTGCAAGCGCACGCCTAGTTGCGAAGCAATCGCCTTGATCCCGGGATAAGCGAGCGAATCCAGACAGATGATCTCGCCCGGCCGCGCAAGCTGCGACACCAGCGCAACGAGCGCGCCATGAATGCCCGGACAAACGAGCACGTTATCGACATCGCAATCCGGAACGCGTTTCCGAAGCCATTCGCGTCCCGCCGCGCGATCCGCCGCCGTTCCGCCGAAATCCTGATAACGCAACAACTGAAACGGATCGGCACGCTCCATCAGGCTCGCCGCCGACGCGCGCAGTCGCGCTGCCAACAGCGGTGGTTCGGGCGGCATGTTCATCGACATCTCGACGCCGCCGCCCCCCGCGAGCGGCAACGTCGGCGTCCTGCCGCGCGCGAAGGTTCCGCTACCCGCGCGCGCATCGAGCAGGCCGCGCTTGCGCGCTTCCGCGTACGCACGCGCGACCGTCGTGTAGTTGAGGCCGAGCAGGTCGGCGAGATCGCGCAAACCCGGCAATCGGTCACGTGGCCGCAATCGCCCGGTGGCAAGGTCTTCTTCGATCAGATCGGGAATCGTCAGATAAGCGGGCTTTCTACTCTCCTCGAGCTTTCTGATCCAGTGATGCGCCGGCTGATTCATGACCGCGATGTCCTCGGCGAAGGTTCGATTCACCTTAGCATGACAAATCAATCAAAAGAAAAGAGATCGCATGCGCTGATCGCAGTTGATTGCATTGATCGCATCCATGCACATCGTCAGTGTGCTGCGCACCACGCACAGGCTTTCCTGCGCTGAAAGCGTGCGCGCCTCGCTCGGCAAGGCTCCCGTGCACGACTACGAAAGGCCGTCCGCAACGGCTTGCACGAGAATTTTTCGTGTCGCGCATGCAAGTTTGTTTTGCTTGATTGCAAAGTGATTGCATTTTACGGGCCAATCATTGGCATATCCGTTGCGTTTGAGCGTTCGCCGTCGCGATGAAACATGACGGTATACACGTGAACCCAACATCGGAGAATGCCATGCCCGCAGTCAATCAACCGCTTCACAAGAACGGCGACTTTCTGGTCGACTACGAAGAGAAAGTTTTCGAAGACGTGAAGGCCGAACCTGGCGAGAAAGCACTCGTCACGTTTCATACGGTCGCATTCGAAGGCTCGATCGGCTTCGTGAATCTGCTGCAAGCCACGCGTCTGCAACGCAAGGGATTCGACACCTCCGTGCTGCTCTATGGACCGGGCGTGACGCTCGGCCTGCAACGCGGCTTCCCGACGCTCGGCGACGAAGCGTTCCCCGGCCATCTCAACTTCAACAAGCAGCTTCAGAAGTTCATGGCTGAAGGCGGGAAGGTCTACGCATGCCGCTTCGCATTGCAGGCTCTCTACGGACACGGCGAGGCGTCGCTCATCGAAGGCATTCGTCCGATCAACCCGCTCGATGTGCTCGATCTTCAGTTGCTTCATCGCAAGGAGAACGCGCTCGTTATTCATACGTGGACCGTGTGACGATCATGGCCGATGCCCTGACGACCAAGCGCGTCGTGCGCGCCGCCGCCGTGCAGATCGCGCCGGATTTCGAACGCCCGAACGGCACGCTCGAGCGCGTCTGCACGACCATCGACGAAGCCGCCGCGAAAGGCGTGCAGCTGATCGTGTTTCCCGAGACCTTCGTGCCGTATTACCCGTACTTCTCGTTCGTGCGCGCACCGGTTGCTTCGGGTCCGGATCACATGAAGCTCTACGAACAGGCGGTGGGTGTGCCGGGTCCGGTCACGCAGGCAATCGCGGAACACGCGCGGCTCGCGAACATGGTGGTCGTGCTCGGCGTCAACGAGCGCGATCACGGCAGCCTCTACAACACGCAGCTCATCTTCGACACCGATGGCCGCCTGCTGCTCAAGCGCCGCAAGATCACGCCGACGTTCCACGAACGGATGATCTGGGGACAAGGCGATGCCGCGGGGCTGAAGGTCGCTGAAACGCGCGTTGGCCGCGTCGGCGCGCTGGCTTGCTGGGAGCACTACAACCCGCTCGCGCGGTACGCGCTGATGACGCAGCATGAAGAGATCCATTGCAGCCAGTTTCCCGGCTCGCTGGTCGGCCCGATCTTCGCCGAGCAGATCGAAGTGACGATCCGGCATCACGCGCTGGAGTCGGGTTGCTTCGTCGTCAATGCGACAGGCTGGCTGACCGATGCGCAGATGGAAGCCATTACGCCGGATCCGAACCTGCAACGCGCGCTGCGCGGCGGCTGCAACACGGCGATCGTCTCGCCCGAAGGTCAGCATCTGGCCGAGCCTTTGCGCGAAGGCGAAGGCATGGTGATCGCCGATCTCGACATGTCGCTCATCACCAAGCGCAAACGCATGATGGATTCGGTCGGCCACTACGCGCGGCCCGAGCTGCTGAGTCTCGCGATCAACGACCGACCCGCCACGCCCGTCACTTCTTTCAAGGACACCTACGACGATGAGCGCAAGAGAGAGCCTGCCGGCGTCGAGCCGGCAATTGATGATTGAGCTTCAGTCGAGCGGCCTGCGACTGGTCGATCCGCGCGCGGGTGTGTCGAGCCGGCGCGGCGGCGCGGGACCATCGGATCACAAGGCGGTGACCGTCGATGGCGTGACCATCATGGTGCCCGTGCATACGAGCACTGCCTGGGATTCGCCGTTCGTCGCGGGCCAGCCGGACGCGAGCGGCAACAGCGCGCTGATGCGCAACACGATCCCGATCGCGAGCATCAGCTTTCCGAAGACGCCGCGCTTCTACGCGATGCAGACACTCGACGGCGTGCCTTATTCGCACATAGCGACGCTGCACAGTGCCGACGTCCTCGCGACAACCGTGCTGCAAACCTGCATCCGTTACGAAAGCCGGCGCAAATCGTGCAAGTTCTGCGCGATCGGGCAATCGCTCGCGGCGGGACGCACCATCGCGCGCAAGACACCCGAGCAGCTCGCCGAGGTGGCGCGCGCCGCCGTGTTGCTCGACGGCGTCAAGCACATGGTGCTGACCACCGGCACGCCGCCGACGCCGGATCGCGGCGCGCAGATCCTGTGTGAGAGCGCGTTCGCGATCAGGGCGGCAGTCGATCTGCCGATCCAGGCGCAGTGCGAGCCGCCCGATGACGACCGCTGGTTCGAGCGCATGAAGGCGAGCGGCATCGATACGCTCGGCATGCATCTCGAAGCGGTGACGCCCGCGGTGCGCGACCGCATCATGCCAGGCAAGGCGAGCGTGCCGGTGTCGCGCTACATGGAAGCGTTCGAGGCAGCGGTCGCGGTGTTCGGGCGCGGGCAGGTGAGCACGTACATCCTCGCGGGACTCGGCGACACCGCACAGGCCATCGTCGATATGGCGGGCGATTTGATTGCGCTCGGCGTGTATCCGTTCGTCGTGCCGTTCGTGCCGATCAGCGGCACGCCGCTCGAGGACCATCCCGCACCCACGCCCGACTTCATGCGCTCGGTGCTGGCGCCGATCGGCGCGATGCTCGCGCAGGCGAGCATGCGTTCCGCCGATATCAAGGCGGGCTGCGGCAAATGCGGCGCATGTTCGTCGCTTTCATCGTACGAGGTGTGACCATGTTCGTCGAAGCCATCGTCGGCGATGCGTTCGATCTCGACTACACGCCGGTCGAATACCGCGTGAAGTGGGCAACGCTGCCGTGGGAAGAGGATGAAGCGTACACGCTGCGGCGCGCGGTGTTCTGCATCGAGCAGGGCGTGTTCGTCGGTGACGATCGCGACGAGATCGATGAGCGCGCGCAGTTGCTGGTCGCGCTGAGTTGCGTCGCAGGCATGCCGGAGCAGGTGGTCGGCACCGTGCGCATCCACGAGACGGAGCCGGGCGTGTGGTGCGGCTCGCGGCTCGCGGTGCACGCGGCCTTCCGCTCGCATGGAAAGATCGGCTCGACGCTCATCCGGCTCGCGGTATCGAGCGCGCATGCGCTGGGCTGCGAGACTTTTCTCGCCCATGTGCAGGCGCAGAACGTGCCGCTCTTTCGCCGTCTGCGCTGGGACACGCAGCAGGAGGAAACGCTGTTCGGCCGCCCTCATCATTTGATGCGCGCGCAACTCGACGCGTACCCGCCGTGCCTGACCCCGCAAAGCGGTTTCGTCGCGCTGGCGCGGAGGCTGCCGTGAGCGCGCTCGCCGGACTGGTCGAGCGCCTGCGCGAGAGTCGCGGCTTTCGTCACAAGAACGATATCTCGCATGTGCTTTCGCGTCTTCGTCCGAACGCGCAATCCGTGGCGATCGGCGATGACTGCGCCGCGATTCCCGACGGCGATGGCTATCTGCTCTTCGCGATCGAAGGCATGGTGAGCGACTTCGTTCGCTCGATGCCCTGGTTCGCCGGCTACAGCGGCGTGATGGTGAACGTGAGCGACATCTACGCGATGGGCGGCCGCCCGCTCGCCGTCGTCGATGCGCTGTGGAGCGGCAGCGCACACGCCGCCGGCGAAGTGCTCGCGGGCATGGCGGCGGCATCGGAGGTGTATGGCGTGCCGGTCGTCGGCGGACACAGCAACGTGCGCAGCGACGGCGCGCAACTCGCGGTGGCGATCGTAGGACGGGCGCGCAAGCTTCTGACCAGTTTCGATGCGCGCCCGGGCGATGCGCTCGTGATGGCCGTCGATCTGCGCGGCAGGTTCGAGGAGCCGTATCCGTTCTGGAATGCATCGGTGGGGTCGCCCGAAGGCCGCGCACGCGCCGATTTCGAATTGCTGCCCGCGCTCGCCGAAGAGGGTCTGTGCGATGCCGCAAAGGACATCAGCATGGCGGGCGTGCTTGGGACCGCATTGATGCTGCTCGAATGCTCGAAAGCCGGCGCGCGTATCGACCTCGATGCGTTGCCGCGTCCCGCCGATGTCGGGATCGAACGCTGGCTCACGGCGTTTCCGAGCTTCGGCTTCGTGCTTTCCGTGCGTCGCGAGCATGTCGGCGAGGTGCTGGCCCGTTTCGCCGGGCGCGATCTCGCGAGCGCGGTGATCGGTGAAGTCGATGCCTCGCGCGAAGTGGTCGTGACGCGCGGCAGCGAGGCCGCCTTGCTGTGGAATCTGCGTGAGGAGCCGTTCATATGTGCGCGATGAACACACTGCGCGTCGCGCTGCTCACGCATTCGGTGAACCCGCGCGGCGGTGTCGTGCATACGCTCGAACTCGGGCGCGCATTGCATGAACTTGGTCATGACGTCACGGTGTTCGCGCCGGCGCGCGCGGGCGAGTCGATGTTCCGCGCATCGCCGTGCCGCATCGTGCTGGCGCGAATCGAAGGCGCGCAGCAAGGTCTGGCGGGCATGGTCGGCGAGCGCATGAACGCATTGAAGCGGACGCTCGCGGACCAGGGCACCGGTCTCTTCGATGTGATGCACGCGCAGGACAGCATCGGCGGCAATGCGCTGGCGGACCTGAAGGAACAAGGGGCGATTCGCGGTTTCATTCGCACGGTGCATCATCTCGACCATTTCGACGATGCGCGGCTCGCGCACTGGCAAACCCGCGCATGGCGCGATGCCGATGCCGTGCTGTGCGTGAGCGAAGCCTGGACGCACACGATGCGTTCGACCTGCGGCATCGCGGCGCATACGGTCACCAACGGCATCGACCGCGCGCGCTTCGGGGCATCGGCGGATGGCGAAACAGCGGCGTTGCGCGAGCGCTTCGGTCTCGGCGCGGGACCGGTCGTGCTGGCGGTGGGCGGCATAGAGGCGCGCAAGAATACCTCGATGCTGCTCGAAGCGTTCGCATTCTTGCGCCGCCGGCGGCCCGGCGCGCAACTCGTGCTCGCGGGCGGCGCAAGTCTGCTCGATCACGACGTCTATACGCGCGGCTTTCTCGCACGCGCCGCCGAACTGCGACTGGACGTGAGCGGCAAAGGCACGCCGGTCGTCGTCACCGGCGCGCTGCCCGATGCATCGATGCCCGCGCTTTATCGCCTGGCCGGTGTCGTCTCGATGATCTCGCTGCGCGAAGGCTTCGGCCTCGTGGTGCTGGAGGCGCTGGCGAGCGGGCGTGCGGTCGTGGTGTCGCACATCGCGCCGTTCACCGAATATCTCGACGATAAAGCGTGCCTCTTCGCCGATCCGCACGACGCGCAAGCCATTGCCGCGGCACTCGACACGGCGCTCGAGGGCAGGAGCGGCATCGACTTCCTTCACGCCGTGCCCGCGCTGCTGCGGCGCTTCACCTGGCGGGCAAGCGCCGTGCGTCATCTCGACATCTATGGCAGGTGGCTCGCGCGCGCGCCGCTTGCGCTCAACCCATAACGGAGGCTTGCACATGCCTGTCATGCACTTTCGAATTCGCTGGCCGGACGGCGTCGAGGCGAACTGCTATTCGCCCTCTACGGTCGTCAGCGAATATTTCGCGGTGGGCGAAAGCTATGCCGTCGGCGACTTCGTCGCGCGCTCGCGCGAGGCGCTCAACATCGGCTCGCAGCGCGTGCGCGAGAAGTACGGCTTCGCGTGCTCCGCGGCGCTCGATCAGCTTGCACGTATCGAAGACGATGCGGGACGGTTTGCCGATGCGCACGATGCGCGCGTGACCGTGCTCGCGCTCGATTGACCCATTTGTCGAAGAGGAAGCGGATATGTCGAACATCGAATCCACTCAGGCAGCGCCGGAACATCTCGGCGTGATCGTCATCGGCGGCGGGCAGGCCGGGCTCTCGGTCAGCTACTTTCTGCAACAGGCGAATATCGGGCATCTCGTGCTCGAAAAGCACAGTCTCACGCACACGTGGCGCACACAGCGCTGGGACACGTTCTGTCTCGTGACGCCCAACTGGCAATGCGCGCTGCCGGGCCATCCATACGATGGCCCGGACCCGCACGGCTTCATGAAGAAGGACGAGATCATCGCCTATCTCGATGCGTTCATCGCCAAGGTGAACGCGCCGGTGCTCGAAGGCGCGGCTGTCACGCGGGTAACGCGCAACGCCGGTGGCGGCTACATCGTCCAAAGCACGCGCGGGACGTATACGGCCGATCAGGTGGTCGTCGCGTCGGGCGGCTATCACACGCCGATCGTGCCGCGCATGGCGGAGCGCCTGCCGCAGAGCATCGTGCAGGTGCAGTCGTCGGAATACCGCAACGCCGACGCGCTGCCACCCGGCGCGGTGCTCGTCGTCGGCTCGGGGCAGTCCGGCGCGCAGATCGCGGAAGATCTGCACCTGGCGGGCCGCAAGGTGCATCTCGCGGTCGGGGAGGCGCCGCGTTGCGCGCGCTTTTATCGGGGCCGCGACGTCGTCGACTGGCTGGCCGACATGCGCTACTACGACATGCCGGTGACCGATCATCCGCTGCGCGAAGGCGTGCGCGACAACACCAATCACTATGTGACGGGCCGCGACGGCGGACGCGATATCGACCTGCGCCGCTTCGCGTCCGAAGGCATGGAACTGTTCGGGCGGCTGGAGGACTTCCGCGATGGAAAACTGCGTTTTGCGCCGAACCTGCGCGCCAACCTCGACGATGCGGACGACACGTACAACCGCATCAACGCGAGCATCGACGGTTTCATCGAGAAGCATGGTATCGATGCGCCGGCTGCCGCGCGGTATGAGCCGCTGTGGCATCCGCCGGCTGAACGCGCGGAACTCGATCTGCAGGCGAGCGGCATCACGTCTATCGTGTGGTGCATCGGCTTCACGCCGGACTTCGCCTGGCTCGACGCCCCAGTGTTCAACGGGCGCGGATATCCGGCTCACGTGCGCGGCGTGACGGCCGTTCCGGGCATTTATTTCGTCGGCCTCCCGTGGCTGCATACGTGGGGCTCGGGACGCTTCTCCGGCGTCGCGCGCGACGCGCAGTACGTCGTCGACGCGATCTGCGCGCAGCGCTCGAACGTGCCCGATCATGTGTCGATTGCGTGTGCGTGAAGAAGCATGACGCCTCCTTACGACGACACTTACCGCGCCGGCATGCCGCAACTCAACTACGCCGGCCTGTCCGAAAACTGGCTGCTCAAGGAATGCGGCGACCGGCACTGGGGCGCACTCGCGCAAGCCACCGGCAGCGACTTCGTCGCCGATGAAGGCACGCGCGCCTATGCCGCGTTCACGTCGATCCGGCTGCGCGCGCACGGCATGCACGAGGTGCGCGAGAACGACGCGTTCCGCATTCGCACGGAGCTTGCGCGGATCGGCGCGGCGCGGCATATCAGCGAGCATCGCGTGGAGCGTGAACATGGCGCGATCGCCTCGCTGTCGATGATGTCCACCTTCGTGCGGCGAACCGAGGCGCGTAACAACCGCTCGGTCGCGCGCGCGAGCTTTGCGAAAATGAAGGGCGACATCGCGCCGATGAACGCGGCGATCACCGACATACAGGACGCCGCGCGCCAACTGCGCCTGTGCGAAGCGGGGCCGCGCCTCGTGGAAATGGGCCTGCGCGCGGAAGACTGCGCGCCGGTCGAGTTTCTGCCGTGCCCTTACAACGATTTCAATGGCGCGCACTTCCTCTACTTCGCAAGCTTCCAGGGCTTTGTCGATCGCGCGGAATGGCAGACCTGGCGTCTCGCGGATACCCCCGCGCTCGTCTCGCGCGAACTGCATTATCACGGCAACATCGACGTCGGCGAGAGCCTGCGCCTGACGTTTCGGCGCGCCTTCGTCGACGAGACACGCGTGGCGCACTGGTGCGAGATCGAACGCACGAGCGACGGCAGGAAGATCGCCGACGTCCTCACGCACAAGGCCCGGAGGCGCGCATGAGCCGTCCGCGACGCGTTCCATTGAAGCCGCTTTACACTTCGGCGGATCTTGACCGCATCGAGCATCTCGGTTCGCAACCCGGCGCGCAACCATTCGTGCGCGGACCGTATGCCTCCATGTACACGGCGAAACCCTGGACCATTCGCCAGTACGCCGGTTATGCGGACGCCGCAGATTCGAATCTCGCGTTTCGCAAGGCGCTCGCACACGGGGCGCAAGGCCTGTCTGTGGCCTTCGATCTGCCGACGCAGCTCGGCTACGATTCCACCGATCGCGAAGCATGCCCGGACGTCGGCCTCGCAGGCGTGGCGATCGATACTGTCGACGACATGGCGCGTCTCTTCGAAGGCATCGCGCTCGATCGCGTGTCCGTCTCGATGACGATGAACGGCGCAGTGCTGCCGGTACTCGCCGCTTTCATCGTCGCGGCCGAAGAGCGCGGCATCGCGATGGATTCGCTCTCGGGCACGGTGCAGAACGACATCCTCAAGGAGTTCATGGTGCGCAATGCCTACGTGTTCGCGCCGGAACCGTCGATGCGCATCGTCGCGGATGTCGCGCAGTTTCTGAACGAACACATGCCGCGCTTCAAGGCGCTTTCCGTGTCGGGCTATCACTTTCAGGAAGCGGGCGCGGATGCATCGCTCGAACTTGCGCTCACGTTCGCGAATGCCCGCGAATATCTTCGCGCGTTGCGTGCGCGCGGCCTGGAGGCCAATGCCGTTTGCGAGCAACTGAGCTTTTTCTTCGGCGCCGGAACGGACTTTTATACAGAGATCGCGAAACTGCGCGCGGCGCGCTTGCTGTGGTCGAGAATCGCGGCCGAAGAGGGTGCGAGCACGCCGAAAGGCCGTGCGCTACGCATGCACTGCCAGACTTCGGGCTGGTCGCTCAGCCCGACGCGCACGCATAACAACATCGTGCGTACGACCGTCGAGGCGATGGCGGCCGTGTTCGGCGGAACGCAGTCGCTGCACACGAATGCGCATGACGAGGCGCTCGCGCTGCCATCCGCATCGGCTTCGCAACTCGCGCGCGACACGCAACTCATCCTTCAGCACGAAATGGGCTTGTGCGACGTGATCGATCCGTGGGCCGGCTCGTACATGATGGAATCGCTGACGGCGGATCTTGCCGGGCGGGCGCGCGACATGATCGACGCAATCGAGGCGGGCGGCGGCGCGCGCGAGGCGATTCGCACGGGCTGGGTTCAGCAGCAGATTCGAGCAAGCGCGGCGGCGACGCAGGCGCGCATCGATGCGGGGAAACAGGTGATCGTCGGCACCAACGCCTTTCCGGCAATCGAGGCAGATGATGATGCTCCCGAATGTGTCGCAATCGATGGGGAACGTGTGCGCGTGCAACAGTCGCGCAGAATTTCCGACGTCAAGCGCCGACGCGACGAGTATCGGGTGAGCACGACGCTCTCGGCATTGACTCGCGCCGCACACGACGATGCCGCAAACCTGCTTGCACTGACAATCGATTGCATGCGCGCACGGGCGACGGTGGGTGAATGCACGCGTGCCCTTGAAGCAGTTTGGCCGCGCCATGTGCAGGCATCCGGCGTTGTGTCGAATGCGTATGGAACACGATGTGGAGAGGACGAGGCATGGCATGCGGTGAGGGCACAGGTAGCGCGTCTCGCGAAAAAGCTAGGCAGAAGACCACGCCTGCTGATGGCAAAACTCGGACTCGACGGACACGATCGCGGCGCGAACGTGGTGTCGGCGGCGCTGAAGGACGCGGGCTTCGATGTAGCGATGAGCGGCCTGTTTGCTTCGCCGACGCGTGCAGCGAGGATTGCCGGGAAAGAAGGATGCGACGTGATCGGTATTTCGTCGCTCGCGGGAGCGCATGGAAGTCTCGTCCTTCAATTCATGCGCGAGCTTGGAGAAATAGACGTATGTGCGCCGGTAGTCGTCGGCGGGATCGTGCCAGATCAAGACGCGCTTTCTCTGCGGAACATAGGCGTGGCAGAAATCTTCGGACCGGGGACAACCGTACACGAGATCGTCGAGCGGCTTGTGCGGCTGATTGAAACGAGCCGCCTCGGTGGGTTGACCCGGCGCGTGCCAGAACGCACGCGAGTCCTCGAATAAGGGTACCGTCTGTACGCTTGATGGATCTTGTCCGAAGATCACGCCTCGCTCATTGCCGTGGACCTGACCCAGACGGTTTCTCGCGACCTCTTGCGTCCTGCTTCACGAGCCATCAGTTTTGTTTATCGACATATCGCTGGTAGTAGGCGGCCGCACGCCTCGCTGCGGCCGTCCCACCGGGCTTTCCACGCGTCAGAACCCTATCCGCAAAAGCAAGATGGTGGTTTACGCGTAGTACCAGCCACGCTGCCTTCATCGCTACCCTTCGGGCTTACGCATTCTGAAGGAGTAGCGCACATGGCACGGATCATCGGAGGCATTGCCGCCTCGCACACACCGACTATCGGTTTCGCGTTCGACAAGAACAAACGCGACGATCCCGTCTGGGCGCCGATCTTCGAGAACTTCGCGCCGCTCACGAACTGGCTCGCGGAGAAGCAGCCCGATGTCATCGTCACGATCTACAACGACCACGTCACGTCATTCTTCTTCGATCACTACTCCGCATTCGCACTCGGCGTAGGACCGCAATGGCGCGTTGCGGACGAAGGCGGCGGCGCACGCGACCTGCCGCCGATCAAGGGTCATCCGGCGCTTGCCGCGCACATCGGCACGTCGCTGATGTCCGACGAATTCGACATGTCGTTCTTCCAGAACAAGGCGCTCGATCACGGCTGCTTCTCGCCGCTTTCGATGCTGTGCCCGCACGAACCCGAATGGCCGGTGAAGCTCGTGCCGCTGCAAATGGGCGTGCTGCAATTGCCCGTGCCGAGCGCGCGCCGCTTCTACAAGCTGGGTCAGGCGCTGCGCCGCGCGATCGAAAGTTATCCGGAGGACATCAAGGTCGCGATTCTCGCGACGGGCGGTCTTTCGCATCAGGTACACGGCGAACGCGCGGGCTTCAATAACACGGCATGGGACGCGCGCTTTCTCGATCTCTTCGAGCGCGATCCCGAACAACTCGCGGACATGACCATCGCCGAATATGCGGCGCTCGGCGGCTACGAAGGCGCCGAAGTCATCATGTGGCTCACGATGCGCGGCGCGTTGTCGTCGAATGTCGTGTGCAAGCATCGCAGCTATTACCTGCCGTCGATGGCGGGCATCGCGACCGCGATCTATGAAGGCGAGGATAGCGAGATCAAGCCGGCGATCATCGAGCGTCATCGTCAGAAGATGGCGGTGCAGCTCACCGTTGTCGAGAACCTCGAAGGCACCTATCCGTTCTCGATCGAAACCGCCGTGCGCGCGTATCGCATCAACGACTATCTGCATCGCATGGTCGAGCCCGCGCATCGCGAGGCATTCAGGCAAGACGAGGAAGCGAGCTTCGAGGCGGCCGGTCTCAGCGAAGAGGAGCGGGACCTCATTCGCCGGCGCGACTGGCGCGGCCTGCTTCATTACGGCGTGATTTTCTTCATGCTGGAGAAGCTCGGCGCGGTGACCGGCGTGTCGAACCTGCACATCTACGCCGCGATGCGCGGCGAAACACTCGAAGCATTTCAGAAGACCCGCAATGCGCCCGGTGCACTGTACTCGGTCGCGGGCAAGGGCGCGGGCAAGCTCGACTGGGACAAGGCCGGGAAGGCCAAAGACTAAGCAGGCAACGGGGACGGGAGACACATATGACTATCGGTAAAACCATCGACATCAAGGGCTTCATCGACGAACGCCCGATTTCCGCCTACCAGTGGCTGCTGGTGGCGCTGTGCTTTCTGATCGTGACGGCCGACGGCATGGATGTCGCGATCATGGGCTTCGTCGCGCCTTCGATCATCGCGGACTGGCACATCTCGCGGCCCGCGTTCGGCCTCGTGATGAGCGCGGCGCCCATTGGTCTCGTGATCGGCGCGCTCGCGGCAGGCCCGGCGTCGGATCGCATCGGACGCAAGTGGGTTCTGATTGCGTCGGTGTTTCTCTTCGGCGTGTTCACGATCGCCACCGCGTTCACGAATTCGCCTTCGAGCATGGCCTTGCTGCGCGTGCTGACCGGCATCGGCCTCGGCGCCGCGATGCCCAATACGACGACGCTGCTCTCCGAGTACGCGCCGCAACGCAAGCGCGCGCTACTGATCACGATCATGTTCACGGGCTTCAATCTCGGCTCGGCGCTGATCGGCTTCCTCGCCGGCGCCTTGATTCCGGTGCACGGCTGGCGCTCCGTGCTGATCTGTGGCGGCGCGCTGCCGCTCGTGCTGATTCCGCTGCAAATCTGGCTGCTGCCCGAATCGGCGCGTCTGCTCGCGGTGCGCGGCGCGAGCTCGGCACGCATCGGCAAGGTGCTCGGCCGCGTATGCGGCGCGCGCTTCGACGGCACGGAGACGTTCGTATCGAACGAGCCGCCGCTGCCGACGAAGAAGCCCATCGGCGTGTTGTTTTCGCATGGCTACGGCCTGATGACGGCCGCGCTGTGGGCGACCTATTTCATGGGCCTGCTCGTGATCTACCTGCTCACCGGCTGGCTGCCGACGCTGATGAAGGACGCGGGGCTCACGGTATCGTCGGCGGCGAACATCACGGCGATGTTCCAGATCGGCGGCACGATCGGCGCGATCATCGTCGGGTGGATCATGGACAAGGTGCGCCCGGCGCCCGTCATCAGCGCGGCGTATCTCGGCGGCGCGGTCTGCGTGCTCGGGCTCGCCTGGATCGGCGCGTTGTCGTCGTCGCTGGCCGTGCTCGTGTTCGCAGCGGGCTTTTGCATGAGCGGCGCGCAAACGGGCCTCAACGCGTTCGCGCCGAGCCGTTATCCGACGGTTGCGCGTGCCACCGGCGTGAGCTGGATGCTCGGCATGGGCCGCTTCGGCAGCATCTTCGGCTCCGCGTTCGGCGGCGCGCTGCTCGGCCTCGGCTGGGAGTTCGGCGCGATCCTCGCGATCCTTGCCGTGCCCGCGACGCTCGCCGCGATTTCGATACTCGTCGCGCAACGCACGCATGCCGACGAAGCGCACGCACAAACCAAAGCAGCACATTAGTACCTGGAGTGACGCATGATCATCGACATTCACGGCCACTACACGACCGCGCCGAAGGCGCTGGAAGCGTGGCGCAACCGGCAGATAGCCGGCATCGAGAATCCTTCGGCGATGCCGGCCGCATCGGAGCTGCATATCAGCGACGATGAACTGCGCGAATCCATCGAAGCGAATCAGCTTCGACTGATGCGCGAACGCGGCCTCGATCTCACCGTGTTCAGCCCGCGCGCGAGCTTCATGGCGCATCACATCGGCGACTTCGAAGTGTCGAGCACGTGGGCCGCGATCTGCAACGAGCTGTGCTATCGCGTGAGCGAGCTGTTTCCGGACAGCTTCATTCCGGCGGCGATGCTGCCGCAGAGTCCGGGCGTCGATGTCTCGACGTGCATCCCCGAGCTCGTGAAGTGCGTCGAGCAATACGGCAATGTCGCGATCAACCTGAATCCGGACCCGTCGGGCGGCCACTGGACGAGCCCGCCGCTCTCGGATCGCTACTGGTATCCGATCTACGAAAAGATGGTCGAGTACGACGTCCCCGCGATGATTCACGTGAGCACAAGCTGCAACGCGTGTTTCCATACGACGGGCGCGCATTACCTCAATGCGGACACCACCGCGTTCATGCAGTGCCTCACGTCCGATCTGTTCCGCGATTTCCCGACGCTCAAGTTTGTGATTCCGCACGGCGGCGGCGCGGTGCCGTATCACTGGGGACGTTTCCGGGGTCTCGCGCAGGAGCTGAAAAAACCCTTGCTGAAGGATCATTTGCTGAACAACGTGTTCTTCGATACGTGCGTCTATCACCAACCGGGCATCGACTTGCTGACGCGCGTGATCCCCGTCGACAACATTCTGTTCGCAAGCGAGATGATCGGCGCGGTGCGTGGCATCGATCCTGAAACGGGGCATTATTTCGACGATACGAAGCGCTATGTCGAGGCTGCGCACATCGAGCCCGACGCGCGCTACAAGATCTACGAAGGCAACGCGCGCCGCGTGTATCCGCGCCTCGATGCGGCGCTCAAGGCAAAGGGACGCTGACATGTACGAACTGGGTGTGGTGTATCGCAACATCGGTCGCGCGAACGCGGATGCGGCGGAAAAGCTCGGCCCGCTCGGCGCGGCGACCGTGCACGAAGCAATGGGCCGTGTCGGCCTGATGAAGACCTACATGCGGCCGATCTACGCGGGCGCGCAGGCGAGCGGCACGGCCGTCACCGTGCTGCTGCAACCGGGCGACAACTGGATGCTCCATGTCGCCGCCGAGCAGATTCAGCCGGGCGATATCGTCGTGGCTGCCTGCACGACCGATAACACCGATGGTTTCTTCGGCGATCTGCTCGCCACGAGCTTCAAGGCGCGCGGCGCGCGGGCGCTCATCATCGACGGTGGCGTGCGCGATGTGCGTGTGCTGACCGGGATGAACTTCCCGGTCTGGAGCCGCGCGATTTCGGCGAAAGGCACGGTGAAGGCGACGCTCGGCTCGGTGAACATTCCCGTCGTGTGCGCGGGCGCATGGGTGAACCCGGGTGATGTGATCGTCGCGGATGACGACGGCGTCGTCGTCGTGCCATCCGCATCGGCGCAGCAGGTGCTCGACAAGGCCGTCGCGCGCGAGGCGCTCGAAGAAGAGAAGCGCGCGAAGCTCGCAAGCGGCGTGCTCGGCCTCGACATGTACGCCATGCGCGAACCGCTGGAAAAAGCGGGGCTGCGCTATATCGATTGATGACCATGAGCATCACCGCTATCTCTTCGATGGCGACGCGCCAGGTGCTCGATGCGCTTGCCTCGACATTCGAAGCGCAGACGGGGCAGCGCATCGCGATCGAATCGGTGGGCGGCGTCGCGGCGTTAAAGCGAATCGAGGAAGGCGAGGCGTTCGATATCGTCGTGCTCGCTTCGGACGCGATCGACCGGCTCGCGGCGGCGGCGCGTATCGATGCAACGAGCCGCGTGCGCATCGCGCGCTCGGGCGTGGCCATCGCGGTGGCGTCGGGCTCGCCGCGTCCCTCCATCGACGATGAGGCGGCCGTGCGCGAGGCGGTGCTCGCGGCGCGCAGCATCGGATATTCGACGGGGCCGAGCGGCGTTTATCTCATGCGTCTGTTCGAGCGCTGGGGCATTGCGGAACGCATCGCGTCGCGCATCGTGCAGGCGCCGCCGGGCGTCGCGGTGGGCGCGCTCATCGCGCGTGGCGAGGTTGAACTGGGCTTTCAGCAGATGAGCGAGATGACCGGCCTCGAAGGTATCGACGTGCTCGGCATGTTGCCGCCTGCGATTCAGACTCTCACGGTGTTCGAAGGCGCGATATGCGCGAACGCGAATGCGCCGCAACTGGCTCGCGCGTTCCTTGCGTTTCTCGGTTCGTCCAACGCCGATAGCGCGAAGGTACGGCACGGCATGGAGCCTTGCTAACAAGACTGATTGCACGCCGCGGAACAGGCGCGGGAACGCCTGGGCGTTCCCGCGATGAAGGCCGATACGGAAAAAGAAGCGCCGGCGCCAGTCAATGTCCCCAGCGCAGCACGAGCGGATCGAGCTTGCGCGCGACTTTCAACAGCCCTTCGCGCACGGCGGGATGCATCGGCGCGAGCGGATGACGCACCGCATCCGAGCGAATGACGCCGCCTTCCTTCATCAGGGTCTTGCATGCGGCGAGACCGCATTGCCGGTTCTCGTAGTTGATGAGCGGAAGCCATTGCTGATACAGGTCGGCGGCTCGGTCGGTGTCGCCCGCGAAGTAAGCATCGACGATCTTGCGAATGCCGTCCGGGTAGCCGCCGCCCGTCATCGCGCCCGTGGCGCCCGCATCGAAGTCGGGGATCAGCGTGATCGCTTCTTCTCCGTCCCACGGACCGACGATCGCATCGCCGCCCAACCCGATCAGTTCGCGCAGCTTCGAGGCGGCCTGCGCCGTTTCGATCTTGAAGTACGACACATGCTCGACGTCGCGCGCGAGCTTCGCGAGAAACGATGCAGAGAGCGGCGTGCCCGCGACGGGCGCGTCCTGAATCATGATAGGAATGTCGATCGCATTCGATACTTCGCGATAGAACTCGTGAATGCCGCGCTCTCCGACGCGAATCGTCGCGCCATGATACGGCGGCATGATCATGACCATCGCAGCGCCCGCGTCTTGCGCTGCGCGGCTGCGCTCGGCGCACACGCGCGAGCTGAAATGCGTCGTCGTGACGATGACGGGCACGCGCCCGGCGACATGTTCGAGCACGGTGCGCTGCACCGTATCGCGCTCGGCATCGGACAGTGCGAATTGCTCGGAGAAGTTCGCGAGTATGCACACGCCGTGCGAACCGGCGTCGATCATGAAATCGATCGCGCGTTTCTGGCCTTCGAGATCGAGGCCGCCTTGATCGTCGAAAATGGTCGGGGCGACGGGGAAAACGCCGCGATAAACAGGTGCAGCCATTGAAGTGTGTCTCCTTTGATTGGTTCAGATCCGCTACAGCGTCGCGTTATCGAAGGATAGCGCGAGGCGTTCTTCCCGCGCGCGATGCGTCCGTTGCGCCCGACGCTCCAGCTTACCCCAGCTTCGCCTATGCCCGATATCCAGAGCCATACGTTCGGCCATTGCGCAAGCGCATCTTCGTTGAATTGCCGCCACGGCGCCTGCAATTCGAACATCAGGCCGCTTTTCGGCGCGATGCGCCGCCGCTTTCGGGAAAGCGCGGCGCAAAGTTTCGGTGCGCTCTTGCATCATGGCCTCAGGCCAGGCGATCTTGCGCCATGCGCACGGCGATGTCGAACGCTTTCTGCGTCGCGCCGACATCGGCACGGCCCTGGCCGTGGATATCGAACGCGGTGCCGTGCGCGGGCGTCGCGATCGGCACGGGCAGGCCGCCGTGCACGGTGACGCCGCGCCAGAAGCCCATCAGCTTCATCGCGATCTGACCTTGGTCGTGGTACATCGTGACGACGCCGTCGAAGACCTTCTGATCGCGTGCGCGCACGAAGATGGTGTCGGCGGGGAAGGGGCCTTGCGCATCGTAACCTCGAGCGCGCGCATGTTCGACGGCTGGCGCGATCACGTCGATTTCCTCGCGACCGAACGCGCCGTTGTCGCCGTTGTGCGGATTGAAGCCGCATACCGCGATGCGCGGCTGCGCCACGCCGGCGCGGTTGAGGCCGTCATGAATCAATTGCACCGCGCCGCCGATGCGCTCCTGCGTGAGTCTCGCGCTCACATCCTTCAACGCGATATGCGACGTCACGCGCGAGGTCCAGAGCTCGTCGAGGACATTGAATTCGCAGAATGCGCCGCTGAAATCGAGCTGGCGCGCAAACCATTCCATCTCGTCGTTCGTCTCCATGCCGGCCATATGCAGCGAGGTCTTGTTGACTGGCGCGAAGAGCATCGCCTGCGTGCGGTTGGCGCGCGTCATCGCAAGGGCTTGTTTGAAGGCTTCGAGGCTGTACCGGCCGCCGCGTTCGGTCGATACGGCGCGCTCATAGGGGGCGTCGTCGGGGAGGCGGAAGTCGATGAGCGATGGCACGTCGGTGTCGCGCGCGGCGTCGTCGACGCGCTCGACCAGTCGATAGTCGAAGCGCTGCTGCGCGATCTCCATGCCGTGATCCAGCTCGCGCTTGTCGCCGACGATGAGCAGATCGGCGCGCGCGCGATTCTCAGCCTTCGCGATGAGGCGCGCGATGAGTTCGGGACCGATGCCGGCGGGATCGCCGAGAAGAACTGCGATGAGAGGTTTCATGTTGGTAGGGTCTCGTATCTCGTGATCGGTTGCAAGCGGGGGCGGCGCCGGTCGAGGGCGGTCGAACCGAAGATATGCACCCGCGCGCACGCGCCGTAAAAGTGCAGCCGCGTGTTTGCATCACTCGATGATGTCGAAGTCGCTCAGATGCTTGTCGGACAGCGTGATGCCGAGACCCGGCGTTTCATCGGAAAGTTGCAGATAACCGTTTTGCGGTTGCGGCTCGCCGTCGAAGATGTAATAGAAGAGCTCGTTGCCCACTTCCACATCGAACACGGGGAAGAACTCGGACATCGGGCTCGCGGTGCTCGACATCGTCAGGTGATAGTTGTGCATCTGCCCCGCGTGCGGAATCACAGGAACGGACCACGCTTCGGCCATCGCGTTGATCTTGCGCGCGGCGGTGATGCCCCCCACGCGATTCGTATCGTACTGAATGACATCGACGGCGCGGCGTTCCAGCAGATCCTTGAAGCCATAGCTCGTGAACTCGTGCTCGCCGCCGGAGATCGGCACGATGTTCATTTTCTTCAGCTCCTGATAGCCTTCGACGTCGTCGCCGATCACGGGCTCTTCGAGCCAGCGCGGATTGAACTCGGCAAGACGCGGCAGCATGCGGCGCGCGTATTCCAGCGTCCAGCCCATATAGCATTCCAGCATGATGTCCACATCGTCGCCTGCGAGTTCGCGCAGCAGGCGCACCTGCTCCAGATTCTTCGCCATGCCCTTCGGACCATCTTTCGGGCCGTAGCCGAAGCGCATCTTCATCGCGGTGAAGCCCTGGTCGAGATAGCCCTGGGCTTCCGCGAGAAAGGCGTCGCGGTCGTCGTTGTTATAGAGCTTCGATGCGTAGCACCAGATGTTTTCTTTCGTGCGGCCGCCGAGCAGCTTGAAGACGGGCTTTTTCACCGCCTTGCCCATGATGTCCCACAGGGCGATATCCATCGCGGAGATCGCCGCCATGCCGATGCCCTTGCGGCCCCATGCGAGCGTGCGCCGATACATCTTCTGCCAGATATATTCATGATCGAACGGATCTTCGCCGATGGCGATAGGCGCGAGATATTCATCGACGATCTGCTTCGCGACACGCGGCGCGAGCGCGCAATTGCCGATGCCGATGGTGCCGTCGTCGCATTCGATCTCGACGACGAGCCAGCCGTGAAAGCGGAACGAGCCCATCGCGTCGCCGCGCTCGTAGAGGATATCGACGGCATTCGTGCAGAAGTGCGCTTGCGGCGGAACGACCTTGCCTTTCCATTCGAAAACGCGTGCGCGGACGTGCTTGATCTTCATCTTCGGTGTCTCCGGGTTCTATTCGGGTGGGGCCGCTGAAACGAGGGTTTGCGCGGCTGTATCGGGTAGCGCTAGTGTGCGAAACTCCGCGATAACTGACCATTGAATTATTTGCATCAGGCTATTTCCTGGAGTTATCGCTCGCATGATCGCGCCCGCCACGGCCATACGCAAACGCCTGCGCCTGCGTCATCTGCAATTGATGACGGCGCTCTCGGAAACGGAATCGCTCAGAAGCGCAGCCGACGAGCTCTCGATGACGCAGCCCGCCGCGACCAAGGCGTTGAAGGAGCTGGAGGACACCATCGGGGCAACGTTATTCGTGCGTCATGCGCGAGGGATGGAGCCGACCATCTACGGAGAGGCGGTGATGCGATACGCGCGCGTCGTCTTCGAGGATCTCGATGAATTGCGCGAGGAACTGGCGGCGATCGAGGCGGGCGATATCGGCAAGGTGCGCATCGGCGCGGTGATGGCGCCGGCTCCCGATTTGCTCACGAAGGTGATCGTGCAATTGAAGGAAGCGCATCCGCGCCTGCAGATCAGCGTGCAGATCGACACGAGCGATGTGCTCGTGCAGGCGTTGCAGCAGGATCAGCTGGATATCGTGGTGGGGCGCATTCCTTACGGCTTTTCCGCGCTGGATCTGACGTTCGAGACCTTGTCGGAAGAGGCGCTCGCGATCGTCGCGCGGCCGGATCACCCGGCTGTCGGCATGACGGCGAAACCGAAGCTCGCCGATCTCGCGAAGTATCCGTGGATCGTGCAGCCGCATCCGAGTCCGATGCGGCAGATCATCGACCAGACGTTTCGGGAATCGCGCGTTGCGCCGCCGGTGAGTACCGTCGAGACGTCTTCTATTCTGACGACCTTGTCGCTCTTGATGGATTCGGACATGCTCGCCGTGCTGCCGAGTTCGGTCGCAGACTATTATTCCGCGCTCGATACGATCGCTTCGTTGCCCACCGCATTGCGTGGGCGCCTCGCGCCTTATGGGTTGATTCTCAGAAAGAACCGGCGGATCAGTCCGGCGACGCAGCTGGTTATCGAAGCGATTCGGCAGGCGTGAGGGAGTAGCGAGGCGGCGCTCAGTCGAGCGGCAGACGGTTGGATTCCTTTATCGTGTGCATGACAAATGCACTGCGTACCTCCCTGACATGGGGCAGCGCCGCCAGGACTTTCCGGCTGAAGTTGGCGAATCCGTCAAGATCCGGCGCGACGATCCGCAGAAGATAGTCCTCGACACCGGACAGGATGTAACACGACAGGACCTGGTCGATTGCCTGCAGGGAAGTCTCGAACTCGACGGCGTCCCGTTCCTGATGGGACGTGATCTTCACAAAGACGAAGGCGTCGATTCCGAAGCCGAGGGCCTTCCGATTCAGGTCCAGGTGATAGCCTTCGATAACCCCGACCTCTTGCAGGCGTTTGACGCGACGCCACACCGGCGATGAGGAACTGTTCATTCGCTCGGCCAGTTCCGCCATGGATATGCGCGGATCTTCCTGCAGATGGCGAAGAATCTGACGATCGGTCGAACTGAGCGGCGTGGTTTCCACTGCGATTTCCTCTGGAACGAATTTGTGTCTGCTGCGGGATCGCGGGTCAAGTCTATCGGATATTCGGCACCGTTCGGCAAGTTCATGCCGATGCTACTTTATTTCGCGTGATATCAGACCGCGAGCGCTAGGGTTGACCCTGATCTCTTAGCGTCGTCCTTAAAGGTCGGCAAATCATTTCGCCTTGAAGTTATATGCCGGCATCACATGCCGCTCTCGCCGATTAAACCGGCAAAAATAGAAAAGAAAAACCGCCTGTCAAAAACTAGAATTTTTTGCATCAGGAGACGAGACATGTGGCAAGAATTCACTCAGGCACAGTTGGAGCGGGAGTACTCGCCTAGCTCCGTCGCCCACGACTACCTGGCGGTCGTCGCTGCCTACACTGCCGAGAGCGAAGCGGTATCGGCATCCCTCGTAAGCTATCGGCTGAAGTACGGCTTGCCGTCCGATGAGTATTCGATCGTATTCCCCGCCCGGACCTCGGCGGGTGCGATCGTGGTTTTTATCCACGGCGGCTACTGGCAGGAACTCTCCGCGGAGGATTCCTGCTTCCCCGCGCGGGAGTTCGTCGAACGCGGTGTGTCGTATGCGGCCGTGAACTACACACTCGCGCCCCTTGCGAACATCGGCATGATGATTCGGCAATGTGAAAGGGCGATACGCGCCATTGCTGCCGCTCATCCTGACCTGAAGCTCGTGATCGCGGGAAGCTCAGCAGGGGCACACCTTGCCGCAATGATGGCGACGCTCGATTGGGAGCCCGAGCTCGAGACGCGAATCAAGGGTTATGTGCTTGCGTCGGGCGTCTACGATCTGCGCCCGATCGTAGGCACCTACATCAACGAGCCGCTCGATCTGAGCAGCGAGACGGCTTTAGCGGTAAGCCCGATGTTCATCAAGACCCGCCATCGCTTGCCTACACTCATAAGCTGGGGTGAGCACGAAACTGCTGAATTCAAGCGTCAAAGCCTTGAATACGCACAGCGCCTGACCGATGACGCCGTGCCTGTACGGCTCCTCGAAGTCTCCGGACGCAACCACTTTGACATCCTGTTCGATCTGGCGACGCCGTCCAGCGAACTGGGCGCCGCAATTGAACATTTGATTGGAGCAAAGTAAATGTCTGCAAGCCGCAAACGCGTGATTCCGGAAATCCGCAATCCGGAACTGGAGCTATCGCTCGTCAGTGAAATTGCTATTTCGACGAACGAAACGCGCAACGAAGCGGTGAAGACCACGGCCGGCGAGCCGATGGTCAGCTTCGAGGGAAAGAGCAATCCCTACATCGATTATCACCGCAACGACCTGTTGCTCAGCATCCAGCACATGCGCAGCGAAGGGCACGATGAAATGGTGTTCATCCTGATGACGCAGTGCAAGGAGTTGACGTTCAAAGCTATCCATTACGAGCTGTACAACATGCAGTTGCGTATCACACGAGACGACGTGAGCGGGGCGCTCGAGCTCGTCCCGCGCGTGAAGCGCCTGTTCGAGTACCTGATCAAGACCTGGGACGTGTTGTCGACGATTACGACGCACGGCTTCAACGAGTTCCGCAATCATCTGGGCGTGTCTTCTGGACAGCAATCGTATATCTACCGGCACGTCGAATTCATTCTCGGCAACAAGTCGAAGCGACTGGCGGCGGCGCATTCGAATAACCCCGATGTCTATCCGCAATTGCAAGAGGCACTCAACAATCCGAGCCTGTACGACGATGTACTGGCGCTGCTGCATCGCCGGGGTATTCCGGTGCCGGAGCAAGCGCTGGATCGTGCCTGGTCGGAAACTTACGCGTCCAATCCCGAGGTCGAGAAAGCATGGCTCGCGGTTTATGCGGACCCGTCGCCGGACAACGACCTCTACCTTCTCGGCGAAGCGCTGATCGAAATTGCGGACCTGTTCGCCCAATATCGCTGGCGGCACTTTACCTCGGTGGAGCGCATTCTCGGTTTCAAGCCCGGTACGGGCGGTTCCGCAGGCGTCGGCTGGCTCAAACATGTCGTCGAGCTTCGCTTCTTCCCGGAACTCTGGTCTATCCGCACTGTGTTGGGGGCGTGAGAGATGAATGATATGACCGTTCCCGCATCTCCCGCTCGCGATACGTTCGCGCTGACTCGGGAAAAATTTTCCCTGCCGGAGGGTGTTCGATACTTTGATGGAAACTCGCTGGGCCCACTGCCCAAGGCCGTTCAGATGCAGGCCTATATCACGACGACCCACGAGTGGGGCGACGGGTTGATCCGCTCGTGGCGGAGCGCGAAATGGAATACGCTGCCGCAGCGCGTCGGCGATGCGATCGGCCGTTTGATCGGCGCGGCCGCGGGACAGGTGGTTGCCTGCGATTCCACGTCGGTCAACCTGTTCAAGGTCTTGACCGCGGCGCTACGCCTGCGTGCCGACCGGAAGGTGATCTTGACCGACGCATCGTCGTTTCCGACCGACCTTTACATCGCCGAGCAGGTGGCTCGGCTGTGCGGTGCGGAGATACTCAACTTGCCGGTGAGCGAATTTCCGAAATTCCTGAACGATCGCGTGGCGGCAGTATTGCTGTGCCATGTCGACTATCGCAGCGCCGAGGTTTATGACCTCGCTCGCCTGACACGCGCGGCACATCGGGCCGGCGCGCTCATGGTATGCGACCTTTCGCATTCCGCCGGTGCGATTCCCTGCAACCTCGACGAGTCCGAGGTCGATTTCGCGGTCGGCTGCGGATACAAATACTTGAACGGCGGTCCCGGTGCACCCGCTTTCCTGTACGCCGCGAAGCGTCACCACACGGATTGCGAACAGCCGCTGACCGGATGGTTCGGGCACGCCGCGCCGTTCGAGTTCACGCCGTCCTATGCGCCCGCGCCGGGCATCGAGCGCTTTCTCTGCGGGACGAATCAGGTGATCGCGCTTTCGCTCCTGAACCGTTCGCTCGAAGTGTTCGACGGAATTTCGATCGAAGAAATCAGAACCCGAAGCCTCGAGTTGACCGAGCAGTTCATATCGAGCGCGGAGAACCGGCTTGCTCCGCACGGGTTCGTGGTCGCCTCGCCGAAGGATTCGAATGTGCGCGGAAGCCACGTCTCGCTTCGTCACCCGCAAGGCTACGCCATCATGCAGGAGTTGAGCCGGCGAGGCGTAATCGGGGACTTCCGCATGCCGGATTTCATGCGATTCGGCTTCGCGCCGCTCTTCAACACGGCGGATGAAGTGGAGTACCTCGTGGATCAAATCGATCAGATCATGACGACTCGTGCCTGGGACAACCCCGACTACGAACAGCGTCGCGCCTTCACGTAAGCACGTAGCCGCAACAAAGAGAATGGAAACTTTCCATTTAATCAGTATAACGAATCGACGGAGACATGAATGAGTGCGGTCAAAGGATTCAAGGTCATCGCGGACAGAGAAGGCGGACTGAAGCGATCTCTTACACGAGCTCAACTGATGATGATCGCCATCGGAAGCGCGATCGGCACAGGCCTTTTCCTGGGCAGCGGCGCCGCGATCCATCTTGCCGGGCCGAGCGTCATTATCAGCTTTGCAATCGGCGCTTTTATTGCCCTTCTTCTCATGGGTTGTCTGGCCGAAATGGTGGTCACACATCCGAGTACCGGCTCGTTCGGGTCGTACGCGGAACATTATCTGGGAGGCCTGGCGGGGTTCGTCGTCAGATACGCATACTGGATCTCCGTCGTGCTCGTGATCGGCGCCGAAGTGACGGCGATATCCGTCTATATGCACTTCTGGTTTCCAACCTCTCCGGGCTGGTTGTGGATCGTCGTCTTCTCCGCCGCGCTGATCGCGATCAATGCCCGAAGCGCCAGCGCCTTCGGAGCGGCGGAGTACTGGTTCTCGATCGTCAAGGTAGCCGCCATCGTCGGATTCATCATCCTCGGCAGCTACGCGGTGTTTTCCGCTCCTGAAAATAGCTCAGTGGGCCTCGCGAACTTCTATGTCGACGGCGGATTCTTTCCGAACGGATTCTCAGGAACATGGAACGCGGTGGTGGTTGCGGTATTCAGCTTTATCGGCATCGAGTTTATCGCCGTGGCGGCAGGCGAGGCCAATGAACCCGAGCGCGCCGCAAGGAGCGCATTCAAGTCGGCGCTTCTTCGACTCGTCATCTTCTATATTTTGACGATCGGTTTGATGGTTGCCATCGTTCCCTGGCAGTCCGCCGGCACCGGCAAAAGTCCATTCGTGATGGTGATGGAAAAGATCGGAGTGTCTGGCGGTCCGAGCGTCATGAACTTCGTTATCTTGACGGCCGCCTTGTCGGCGATGAATGCCCAGTTGTACGTCGCGACACGGATGATCTTCAGCCTGTCACGGAGTGCCTATGCGCCGGCGTTCCTGAGCAGTGTCAGCAGTAACGGCGTACCCGTTCGCGCTTTGCTGCTTTCGTCCCTCGGTGTGGCCTTTGCAGCGATCACGAGCGTCATGATGCCCGGAGGATCGTTCATTCTGGTCATGTCGATTGCGATGTTCGGGGCGCTCTTCGGCTGGCTGATGATCTTCGCGACTCATCTTCGGTTCCGTATGGCGTGCAAGCGCGATGGTGTTACCCCGGCCTTTCGACTGCCCTTGTTCCCGATTCCCACTTTGCTCGGCCTCGTCATGATGGTAGCGGTCATCGTCTCGACGTTCTTCGTGCCCGCGTTCCGCATGTCGGTGGTTACGGGTGTTCCGATGCTCGTCGCTCTCATGGTGACCTATGCGCTGCTTAAAAAGCCGGATCCGCAAAAACTTCTGGCGGTCGAGTGACCTGGAAATGAGCCGATCGACTGGAGCAACGCGATGACCAAGTACGACACTTTTCGCGAAGAGATGGCGGGCCGGGCAAACGTCGAAGATTCGCCTGAACTCATCGCTTATTACCGCGACCTCGAGCGACTCAAGACCGGTGCACTGTGGACCGTGGCCAACAAGATCGAACCGTGGCAGCCGAAATCGGAATCGGTGCCCGTGATCTGGCGCTATCGCGACCTTCGCGAACATGTGCTGCGTTCCGTGCGGCTCGTCACGCCGGAGAAGGCTGGCCGGCGGGTGATCTTCTTCGAGAACCCTGGAAGGCGGGATGTATCGGCGGCAGTGGGATGGCTCTACTCGGGACTGCAGGTCATGCATCCGGGCGAGCGGGCCACCGCGCATCGGCACTCGTCTTCTGCGCTGCGTTTCATCATGGAAGGAAGCGGCGCATACACGATCGTCGATGGTCACAAGATGACGCTCGGCGCGAACGACTTCGTGCTCACGCCGAATGGCACATGGCATGAACACGGCGTCGAGGAGAACGGGACGCCATGCATCTGGCAGGACGGTCTGGATATCCCGCTGGTCAACGCACTCGAGGCCGGGTTCTATGCGGTGCACCCGGATTTGCATCAGGCCGTCGGATTTCCCGTGGATGACGGCGTGAGCATGTGGGGCGCGGCCGGACTTCGTGCGCATCAGGCTGGCTGGGACAAGCCTTATTCCCCGTTGTTCAAGTACCAGTGGGAACCGACGTACGATGCATTGAAAAACTACGCCGCGAACCACGATGACAACCCGTTCGACAGCGCGCTGATGCACTACACGAATCCTGTTACCGGTGGCCACGTCATGGCGACCGCCGGCGCCAGCATGCAGCTTCTTCGTCCCGGCTTCGAGGGCAAGGCTCACCGTCACACCGGGAGTTTTCTTTATCAGGTGGCAAAGGGCGCGGGCTATTCGATCATCGACGGACACCGTTTCGACTGGCGCGAACGGGACATATTCTGCGTCCCCTCGTGGGCATGGCATGAGCACGTGAACCTCAGTTCGACCGAGGACGCCTGCCTGTTCTCGTTCAATGATCTTCCAGTGATGGAAAAACTGGGGCTCTTCTACGAAGAGGCCTTGGCGGATAACGCGGGCCACCAGCCGGTTTCTTCGCAGCCAGCGCTTTGAGCGAAATTTCGCGTCGGAACTTTTGATTCAAGAGACACACATCATGCAACTCGCTACCTATCGAACGAATGTTACCGCTGCCGCCCGGCTCGGCGCGGTTGTCGGTGATTTCATCATCGACATCGAGCAACTCGGTGCTCACGCCGGTGTCACGCTTCCCTCCGATATGCTCGAATTCATCGACATCGGGCCGCACGCGGTCGAGCGCGTTGCGAAGCTGCTGGAGCAGCACGGGGGGAACGGGCCGCTGGACTGTGCTGTTCCGCTCGTGAACGTGAAGCTGCTCGCACCCATTCCGCGGCCGCGGAAGAACATATTCGGCGTCGGATTGAATTACGTCGAACACGTGGATGAGTCGAGCCGAACACTGGACACGTCGAAGGATCTGGCGAAGCAACCGGTCATATTTTCGAAGCCTCCCACGAGCGTGATCGGAACAGGAGACGCCATCGAGCATAACGCGGCGATCACGCAGCAGCTCGACTGGGAAGGTGAGCTGGCCGTCGTCATCGGTCGTCGGGCAAAGAACGTGAGCGTGCAAGACGCGCTCGGCCACGTCTTCGGCTACACGGTCATTAATGACATCAGCGCCCGTGACAATCGCCGCGCCGGTCAATGGATCTTCTCGAAGGGCCAAGACACGTACGCACCGCTCGGACCTGTGCTCGTGACGGCCGACGAGATTGGCGATCCCCACGACCTGGACCTCGGCTTGAAGGTCAATGGCGTGGAGAAGCAACGCTCCAACACGCGCCACTTGTTGTTCGACATTCCAGCTCTGATCGCGGACATCAGTTCGGCCATTACGTTGGAACCGGGCGACATCATCGCGACGGGGACACCCGCGGGCGTCGGGGCGGGACGATCGCCTCAGGAATGGTTGTGGCCGGGCGATGTCGTCGAGGCGTGGGTCGAAAAGATCGGTACGCTGCGCAACCCGGTGGTCGCCGTGGGCAACGAGCCGCGAAAGACTCGGTCGCAACGTGCCGGGGATAACTGATGCTGCAACTTCGCAAATTCAAAGCCGCGGCGGTCCAGACGGCCCCTGTGTTTCTCGACACGGATGCGACCGTCGAGAAGGCAGTGAGCCTCATCGCAGAAGCAGCGGCCAATGGCGCGCAGCTCGTGGCCTTCCCGGAAGTGTTCGTTTCCGCGTATCCCTATTGGAGCTGGCTCGGCGACCCATTGCAAGGCAGCCGCTGGTTCGAGCGCCTGGCGCGCGCGGCAATCGAGATTCCCGGCCCCGAGATTTCGAAGATCGCGGAAGCAGCAGCACTGCACCGGATCAACGTGGTAATCGGTGTCAACGAGCGCAGCCGGAGTTCCATCGGGACTTTGTTCAACACCGTCGTCACGATATCCGACGAGGGGCGGATTCTCGGCCGTCATCGCAAGCTGGTGCCCACATGGGCGGAAAAGCTCACGTGGGCGCCGGGGGATGCCGCATGCCTGCGTGTTCACGCTACGAGCGTGGGACCGCTCGGCGTGCTCGCTTGTGGAGAAAACACCAACACGCTCGCGCGCTTCGCACTGATCGCGCAAGGTGAGCTGGTGCACGTCGCGAACTACATCGCGTTGCCGGCGGCGCCGCTGGACTACGACATGGCCGAAGCCATCAAAGTACGCGCGGCTGCGCATAGCTTCGAGGGCAAGCTATTCACTGTCGTCTCGTGCTCGACCGTTTCAGAAGAGATCATTGGCGCGCTCGAAACCGATTATCCGAACGCGCGCGAGCGCCTGACGCGGCGCCACAGTGCGTTTTCAGGTTTTCTCGGACCGGACGGTCGGGTGATCGGTGAACCGCTCATCGACGAAGAAGGAATCGCCTACGCGGATATCGATCTCGGAAATTGTATCCAGCCGCGCCAGATGCATGACATCGCCGGGCAATACAACCGATTCGATATTTTCCAACTTCGTGTGAAACGCAAGCCGCTGCAAGCAGCGACGTTCGAGGATGCGGCTTCCGAACAAGCCGAGAACGATAACGAGTTGCTGGAGCCCGGAAATGAGTGAAAAGAAGGCCTTTCGTATCGGACAGATCGTTCCTTCCTCGAATACCACGATGGAGACGGAGGTCCCCGCCATCTTTCGGGCGCGCGAGGCCGTCGCAAGCGAACGCTTCACGTTTCATTCGAGCCGGATGCGCATGAAGCACGTGACGAAGGAAGAGCTGGAGCGCATGGACGGCGAGAGCGAGCGATGTGCGCTCGAACTGTCCGATGCGCACGTCGATGTCATCGGCTATGCGTGTCTGGTCGCCATCATGAGCATGGGACCCGGCTATCACCACACGTCGGAGGCCCGGCTGATGCGGCGAACGGTGGAAAACGGCGCGCTGGCGCCGGTCGTGACCAGTGCGGGTGCTCTGGTCGATGGTCTCAAGACGTTGGGCGCCAGGAAGGTGTCGATTCTCACGCCCTACATGAAGCCATTGACCGGGCTGGTCATCGACTACCTCGCGAACGAGGGAATCGAAGTCGTCGACAGCATCTCGCTCGAAATCCCCGATAACATCGAAGTGGGACTTCGAGACCCGCGCGCGCCCATCGAGATAACGCGAAGACTCAATATCAGCGGAGTCGATGCCGTTGTCGCATCCGCCTGCGTTCAGATGCCGTCGCTCGCGTCCGTCCAGCCAATCGAGGATCGGATCGGCCTGCCGGTGGTGTCTTCTTCGGTGGCGACCGCATTCGCCATGCTCAAGCGGCTTGGCCTGGATCCGTCGGTGCCTGGCTTCGGCTCCCTGTTGTCCGGACGATATTGAGAAGTTCGAGCGTTACGTACGAGTGACGTTTGCGACCGAGCAAATAGTAAATCGGTTTAAGTTTAGATATGCTAAGGAGACGGAAAATTAAAAGACCAATCATAGCGGCCATTGCGACTTTGACGTGCGGAGCCGCTTCAGCGCAATCATCCGTGACTTTGTACGGAATAATCGATGCGGGAGTCACTTACACCAATCGGGTGGATACGCCCACGCAGAAGGGCGCCGTCGTGCAATTCACGTCGGGATCTTCACAGGGCAGTCGATGGGGACTGAGAGGATCCGAAGATCTGGGCGGTGGACTCAAAGCGATCTTTGCGCTGGAGAACGGGTTCGACGTCGGAACCGGTGCACTCGGTCAGGGCGGGCTCGAGTTCGGACGACAAGCCTTCGTCGGACTGTCGAGCAATTGGGGCACGCTCACGCTGGGCCGGCAGTACGATTTCATCGGCGACATCTTCCCGGCGTTCGCGGTAGGCTCGAATACACCAGCGGGCCTTCTCGCATGGAGTCTCCCCGCATACGCAGCCGGCGGCTACTCGCTCGACAATCGCGTATGGGGCGATCAGGTGAACAACGCGGTGAAGTACCAGTCGCCGTCCATCGCGGGTTTCACGCTTGGCGGTATGTACGGTTTCGGTAACGTTGCCGGTTCGATGGGCACGAACAGTTCGAGCAACTTCGTCGTGAGCTACGACAACGGACCGCTGAGCGCTGCACTTGCGTATATGTCGCGCCACAACGCCACGCCTTCTGCAAACTCGAGAGAATTCGCGGGCGGCGCGGCCTACATGATTGGAAAAGCGCGCCTGTTCGGAATGGTTTCCGACGTGCAACTCAGCAGCGGAACGAAACCGCGCGCAACGACCTATGAAGCCGGCCTGGCCTATCAGGTCATTCCGACGTTGTCTCTTGCGGGCGGCGCGCAATATCAGCACCGCAACAATGGAGTCGGCAGCGCGAACCAGTTGACACTCAGCGGCGACTATTTCCTCTCGAAGCGTACGGACGTCTATTTCGTAGCCGCGCTTGCGCATGACCACGGCTTTAGCGCACAGGCGCAGGCCGCGCTAGGTGACGCGTCCGGGACGGACGTGCAGACCGCGGTTCGAATCGGGATTCGCCACAAGTTCTAAGCGTGCTATGTCCACGGAGCGTTGCGGCCGCCGCGTCCTGATTCAGAGTACCTAAGTGGTCCCCGCAACGGGGGCCTTTGACCGGCGTTCGCGCCGGTCTTTTTTTGCGTTTGAAAGCAGCATGCGTGCATTCGAGTAGCAAAGGCGTTTTGCGGAGGAATACGAGCAGGCCCTCACGACCCGCTCCGCCGCTCCGCCAGCTTCAACTCCCCATGCGCCGTGCGCCCGGCATTATCGGAAGCTGCAGCACTATCCAGTGCGATATCCGGCCGCATGAAAAACGTCATCACGATTCCGACCGCGAGCAACCCGAGCGATCCTGCGAAAGGCAACGTCCAACTCCCAGTCCGGTCGACGACGAACCCGAACACGATCGGCGAAAAGATCCCGGCGATAGCCGATCCCGCATTGACGAGCCCGCTCGCGATCCCGACGTGCTTCGGCGTAATGTCCATCGGCACGGCCCAGATCGGCCCGATCGTCATCTCCAGAAAGAAGAACGACAGGCTCAACGACGCAGCCATGACCGGCAGCGATTTCACGACCATCACCGGCGCGAGAAACACGAGCGCACCGAGGAACGCGACGATGATCATGTTGCGCCGCGCTGAAACGACACTGCCCGTGCGCTTCAGAATGCGATCCGAGATCACGCCGCCCGCCGTATTGCCGACGACACCCGAAAGAAATACGCCCGCCGAAAAGAGCGCCGAGCTCTTCAGATCGAGACCGCGTCCATGCATGAAGAAAGTCGGCAGCCACGTGAAGAAGAGCCAGCCGGTCCAGCCATAGCAGAAGTAGACGATCATCGTCGGCGAGATGCGCTTGAGCAGGCGGCCCCAGGGCGTAGGCTCGCGCGTCTTGTCGACGGCGACCTTGTTTTCAGGCGGCAACTGCGCTTCTTCCTCGGCCGTCATGTGCCGATGCTTGCGCGGGTTATCCGCGAAGTACCACGCATATACGACGACCCACACCGCCGTCAGCGCGCCGACGAGCACGAACGAAGCGCGCCACGAAGCGAACGCGACCAGTAACGCGATCAAGGGCGGCGTGAGCGCGTTGCCGAGGCGCGAGAACGAATGCGTGAGACCTTGCACGAAGCCGCGCTTGCCCGCCGGATACCAGTTGACGAGTGCGCGCGCCTGCGCGGGCAGCGCCGCGCCTTCGCCGACGCCGAGCAGCATGCGCGCGCAGAACAGCGACACGACGCCACCCGCGAATCCCGTCGCGATCGTCGCGACGATCCAGATCGACGCGCACAGCACGAGCGTCGTCTTGGCGCCGAAGCGGTCGCTGAACCATCCGCCGATGACCTGACAGATCGCATACGTATAAGCGAAAGCACCGAACACGAGCCCGATGTCGGTGTTGGTGAGATGAAGATCGTCGCGGATCAGACCTGCGGCAGCAGACAGGTTGACGCGATCGAGGTACATGATGAAGGACATCGCGCACATCAGCGCGAGAACGGAGCGGGTGACTCTTGGGCGATGCAGCATCTTCTTGTCTCCTCCGAGGCTTGTTGCGCGCGGATTGATCCGTTGCGCGCGCTCTTTTCGAGGGCGGACCGCATGATGGTCCGACGTCCCGCAGTCTCGCGAAAACAGCGATAGCCGTCTATTGAATTCGCCTCATGAGGTGATTACCGGCGGTTATGGCTCGGAAAGGAAAACGGCTCGCGTCCCGAAGGATCGCGAGCCGCGCATCATGGAACCGCGAAACGGCTTCAGGCCGTCGCGCGCATGCCTTCGTCGTGAAGCCGGAACGTCTCCACTGCCGTGCGCAACGCGCCAGCCTGATCTTCGAGCGACTGGGCCGCCGCCGCCGCTTCTTCGACGAGCGCCGCGTTCTGTTGCGTCACTTCATCCATCTGCGTGACGGCGCGCGCCACCTGCTCGATGCCGCTGCTCTGCTCTTCCGAAGCCGCCGCGATTTCGCCCATGATGTCGGTCACGCGCTGCACGGCCGTGCTGATCTCGTTCATCGTGCGGCCGGCTTCGTCGACGAGCGCGGTGCCCGATTGCACGCGCTCGACCGAGCTGTCGATCAGTTCCTTGATCTCCTTCGCCGCCGCCGACGAACGCTGCGCGAGCGAGCGCACTTCGCCTGCGACGACTGCGAAGCCGCGTCCTTCCTCGCCGGCGCGCGCGGCTTCGACCGCCGCGTTCAGCGCGAGAATGTTGGTCTGGAACGCGATGCCTTCGATGATCGTGATGATGTCCGCGATCTTCGACGAGCTCTGGTTGATCTCGCCCATCGTCGTCACGACTTGCGACACGACATGGCTGCCCTTGCCCGCGATCTCCGACGCGTTCGCGGCGAGCACGCTAGCCTGACGCGCGTTGTCGGCGTTCTGCTTCACCGTGCCCGTCAGTTCGTCCATGCTCGAGGCGGTTTCCTGAAGCGCCGACGCCTGCTGTTCCGTGCGTGAGGAAAGATCCACGTTGCCCGCCGCGATCTGCTTGGTCGCGGATGCAATCGATTCGCTGCCGCCGCGTACCGTGCGAACCGTATCGATGAGGCTCGCTTGCATGGTCGCGAGACCGCGCAACAACTGGCCCATTTCGTCGTTCGAGCTGACCGTCACGCTGCGGCGCAGGTCGCCGTTTGCGATCGCATTGAATTGCGCGAGCGCGGCATCGAGCGGACGCGAGATACGACGGCGCAACGACATCCACGTATGGAGCGCCGCGGCGACGCCGAGCAGAATCGCAACAATGCAGCCGATGCGAAACGCGCCGAAGGTTTCCTGGCCTTCGTCATACAAGGCCTTCGCCTGGTCGAATTGCAGCTTGCGCAGCGCGACGCCCGTCTTCGCGAACTCGTTGAATGCTGCCTGCATCGCGCTCGCGTCGGCGACGATCTTCGCCTGATCCTGCGCGCGGATATCGGCATAACCTTCGTCGATCTGCTTTTGCAGCGCGAGACGCTGCTCGTTGAATTTGTCGGCGAGCGGCTTTTCGTCGGAGCCTTGCGGCAGGCCGGCATATTTCGTCCATGCGTCGTCGGAGGTCTTGCGCATCAGCGCGCCGCGTCCGATCGCATCTTCCGCCGCGGGCGTGCCCACATTCAGCGCTGCGCGGTCGAAGGAGAGGCGCTCGCGCGCCATGAACATTTCCGCGTTGCCGACGGACACCGCGCTCGGCATTTCATTCGTGAAGAGGTCGTACGCTACCGCGTTGGACCGGCTCATGCCGGTCAGTCCGACCATGCCGATCGCGACAAGCAGCGCGCTCAACAGCATCATGGCCAAGGCCAGACGGCCTTTGATTGTCGAAAACATAGTTCTCTCAAGAGTGGCTGCATCGAGAAGGCGTACGCACGCGGGCGGCGATGCTTCGCCTGCTGCGCGGCCGATGAAACGCGTCGGCTGGTCTGTATAACGACAGCAAAGCACCGTCCTTTAGTGAGCGATTAAAACGTATTTCAAATCGCTTGCCCGGTAAAGGCCTTGCTTACAGCCGGCTTGAACCGGCGATAATCATCAACCCGAGCAGCACCAGAACGATGCCGATAACCTGCGGCACGCGCCTGAACGAAGGCAGCAGACGTTCCGCGGTTATCGCCAGCGTAACGAGCGCCATTGCGCGCAGATCCATGACGCCGAAGACGAAGAGGGCCGCGGTCAGGCCTGCGCAGCAAGAGACGCAATGAAGTCCGTGTCGCACGCCGTCGAGCCACTCGGCACGCATGTGCCTGCAATGCGTGCAGCGCGCAAGCAGCGTCGCATGCCACTGCGAACACTGCGCCACGCCCGCCAGCGACACGACGGCGCCACTCGCGAAGGGAACACAACGCGCGATGGCCGGTGCGCGCATCACGAACTCGGTGAGGATCGCGACGAGCGCGAAAGCAGCGATGCCGGTCATCGTCCAAATGAAGGCATAGCCTGCGGCCATGCTCCACGAGAGACGCGTGCCCGCGCCATCGAGCATTGCGCGATAACGCCACAGAAGCGGCGCGAAAGAAGGCAGCATCATCGCGGTCATCATCGCGATCCACATGCCGACGAATGCCGTCGCC
Organism: Caballeronia turbans; assembly: GCA_001544655.2. Taxonomy (GTDB): domain Bacteria; phylum Pseudomonadota; class Gammaproteobacteria; order Burkholderiales; family Burkholderiaceae; genus Caballeronia; species Caballeronia turbans. Next base: position 19,802 of record FCOD02000013.1, on the reverse strand, counting down.
GTGCGCAGCCATGTGCGGCCGCACATCGGCGTGAAGGTGGGCGAGAGCATCCAGCCGCCGGGCATCGGCAACTCGCTCATCGATGACATCGACGTATGGATCGCGCACGTCACGATCACGCCCGCCAGAAAAACGAGCGCGGCCACGGCAACGAAGCGGCGGCGCGAATGAGGCGAGGCCTCTCGTTCGATGTTCACGGTGAGCACGTTCATGATGTCGTCCCTTTGCATTCGCCCGGTGCGCGTCGGGTACGGTGTTAGATTAGTCGCGGGCATCTACCGCAAAGGAGTGACAAGTGTGTCGGGATTCGCATGGATTCGCTGATCACGGCGGCGGCGCGCGCGCTCGCGGCGGGTGATCCGCTCGGCGCGCTGAATCGCATCGCGCTGCGTGAGGATGCAAGCGCGCTTGCGTTGCGCGGCATCGCGATGGCGCAGCTCGGCGACTTCGTGCGCGCGCGTGCGCTCGTGAAAAGCGCGGCGCGTGCGTTCGGTGCGAAAGAGGCGCTCGCGCGCTCGCGCTGTATCGTCGCGGAAGCGGAGATCGCGCTCGCATCGCGCGATCTCGCGTGGCCCGCGAAAGCACTCGATCACGCCCGCGCGATTCTCGAAGCGCACGGCGACCACGCGAACGCCGCGCATGCGCGCTATCTGGAAGTGCGTCGCGCGCTGCTCATCGGACGAACCGACGATGCCGAGCGCATGCTCGTCGAACTGAATCCCGGGGCGCTTCCCGCTGCGTCGCGGGCGGCGCATGAGCTGATCGCGGCAGGCATCGCGTTGCGGCGTCTTCATACGAAAGCGGCGCACGCCGCGCTCGAACGCGCGACGCAAGCCGCGCGGCAGGCGGGCATTCCGGCACTTGCCGCCGAAGTGGATAGCGCATGGCGCATGTTGAGCACGCCCGCCGCGCGCCTCATCGCACATGGGCAAGAGCGGCTGCTGCGGCTCTACGAAGTCGAGGCGTTGCTGGCATCGGACGCATTTGTCGTCGATGCATGCCGTCTGTGCGTGCGTGAGAACGGCATGTCGATATCGCTCGCGACGCGCCCCGTGCTCTTCACGCTCGCGCGCATGCTCGCGCAGGCATGGCCTCGCGACGTGCCGCGCGACGCGCTCATTCTGCGGGCGTTTCGCATCAGGGAAGCGGACGAGACGCATCGTGCGCGGCTGCGCGTCGAGATGGGCAGATTACGCGCGATGCTGCGGGCGCACGCGAGCATCGACGCGACGCCGCGAGGCTTCGTGCTGAAGCCGCGTCATGCGCGCGACGTGGCCGTGCTCGCGCTGCCCGTCGAAGACGAATTCGCGCCGTTGCTGGCGTTTCTCGCCGATGGCGAGTCGTGGTCGAGCTCGGCGCTCGCAATTGCGCTCGGCGCGAGCCAGCGCACGGTGCAGCGCTCGCTCGATGCGCTCGCCGCGAGCGGCAAGGTGCAATCGTTCGGTCGCGGTCGCGCGCGCCGCTGGACGACGCCGCCGATGCCCGGATTCACGACGACCTTGTTACTCCCCATCGGGCTCGCGAGTGATTAGCATGAAGTCACGATCAGTCATCAGGAGGACGGCGACATGAAACGCGCAAAGGCGGAAATCATCCGTGAATACGGGCCTTTTCCGGACGTCGAGGGCGTGCACGGCGTCACCTGGGACGGGGAGCGCGTGTGGTTCGCGGCGGGCGACACGCTCAACGCCTTCAATCCGGACAGCGGCGAGAAAGAACGTTCGCTGAACATTGCGGCGCATGCGGGCACGGCCTTCGACGGCGAGCATCTGTTTCAGATCGCCGAGGACCGCATTCAGAAGATCGATCCGAAGACAGGGCGCGTCCTCTCGACGATTCCCGCGCCCGGCGGCGGCGCGGACTCGGGCCTCGCGTGGGCCGAGGGCACGCTCTGGGTCGGGCAATACAACGAGCGCAAGATTCATCAGGTCGATCCGGACAACGGTGCGATCCTGCGCACCATCGAGTCGAATCGCTTCGTCACGGGCGTGACCTGGATCGAGGGCGAACTCTGGCATGCGACGTGGGAAGGCGACGAGAGCGAGCTGCGGCATATCGATCCGCAATCGGGCGAAGTCATCGAGCGGCTGGAGATGCCCGAAGGCGTCGGCGTGTCCGGGCTCGAATCGGACGGCCAGGACCGCTTCTTCTGCGGCGGCGGGCGCACGGGCAAGGTGCGGGCGGTGCGCAAACCCAGGCGCGGCTGAAAACCTGCTTTCGTCCGGCGTCGCGGCACGACTCGGCAATCTTTACCACCGCATCGCTTATTCAAGAGTTCCGCCCTCACGCCGATAAACACCGATCAAACCCATCATTGCAACAGGGCCAGAAAGGTGCAGAGAGGCGCCAACGATTTCCTCGGGACCATCGGCGAAACCATCGCCAGGAACCTGCCGTACATCGAACGCGCACGTCGTTTCGGTGGGCTCGGTCTCGCGCCGCTCGGCGTGCTCGTCGCCGCGTGCGGCGCCTTCTTCGTGCCGCGGCCGTGGAACGGGCTGCTCGCCGCGCTGCTCTTCGGCGCGGCGATCGTCGTGCATCGCATGCAGAAGGCGAATCGCCAGGTCTTCGTCGCGCGGCAGGTCGCGCACGGACTGCTTTCGATCGCCGAGGATTGCCTGAAGCTGCTATCGCTCGAAGGCCGCATCATGTGCATCTCCGAAGTCGGCAGGCGTTTGCTCGGAGCGGACTGCGCCGAGGAACTCGTCGGCTTCGACTGGCTCGCGCTCTGGGACGGTCCCGATGCGCGGCAAGCCTTCGAGCGCGCGAAGCTGGGTGAATCGACGTCGTTTTCCGGCACCTGCCGCACGATGCACGGCACGCTGAAGTGGTGGACATCGACCTTCGCGCCCGTCTACGGCGAGCACGGCAAGGTCACCGCGGTCCTGTGCAAATCGCGCGACATCACCGCGGAAGTGAATCTCATCGAGGAATTGCGCGGCAACGCGCGCGTGCAGAAGGACATGGAAGATCACGTCGACGCCGTGTTCTGGACCGCGACGCGCGATTTTCGCGAGCTCCTGCATGTGAGCTCCGCATTCGAGCGCATGTGGGAAATGCCGATGTCGGCGCTCGAAGCGGATCAGACCGCATGGTCGCAGCGCGTGCATCCCGACGATCTGCCCGCGCTGCGCGATGAAATGCGCACGGCCCTGAACATGGGCGCCCCGACGCAGAGTTATTTCCGCCTGTGCCTGCCGCACGGCCGCACGCGCTGGGTTCGCGCGGACATCTATCCGGTGACCGAGGACGGCGTCGTGTCGCGCGTCGTGAGCGTGTGCGTGGATGCCACCGACGAGCGCGAGCGTCTTCAGGAACTGCACCGGCTCGCGAACACCGACAGCCTCACGGGCCTCGCCAACCGCAACGCGATGATGGACGCGCTCCTGAAGCGCTGTGAAGCGGGCGCGCCGTTCGCGTATCTCTTCATCGATATCGACCGCTTCAAGTCCATCAACGACACGGCGGGCCATATCGCCGGCGATGCCGTGTTGCGCACGATCGCCCGACGCATCCAGGAAACGCTGCCCGAAGGCGCCGTGGCCGCGCGTCCGGGCGGCGACGAGTTCACGGTGATCCTGCCGGGCACGTTCGCACAGGAAAGCATTGCGCGGGCGTGCCGCAAGCTCTCGCTCGCCTGCCATCGGCCGATCAAGATCGACTGCAAGAGCGTGACGATGACATGCTCGATCGGCGTCGCGCTCTATCCCGAACACGGACGCACGCCCGAAGCGCTCTTCATCAGCGCCGACATGGCGATGTACGCCGCGAAGCGCGCGGGCCGCAACACGTTCCGCGTGTTCGGCGATCGCGAGAAGGACGATCTCGCGCGCGCGCATCTGGAGGCGGAACTGCACGGCGCGATCCGCGAGAATCAGTTCGTGCTGCACTATCAGCCGCAGTATCGCGTCGAGACGGGCGAGCTCGTCGGCGTCGAGGCGCTCTTGCGCTGGAATCATCCGCAGCTCGGACTGCTCGCGCCCGGCGCGTTCGTGCCGGTGCTGGAAGAGAGCGTGCTCATCGCCGAAGCCGGGCACTGGGTCATACGCGAGGCCGTGCTGGCGGCCTCGCAACTCGCGCTCGCGCTGCCGCAGGCGTGCTCGGTGGCGCTCAACGTGTCGCCGAAACAGTTCCGCGATCCGCGCCTCGTGTCCGTGCTGAGGCAGGCGATCAGGCGCGGCTGCATCGACTCGAACCGCATCACGCTCGAGATCACCGAATCCGCGCTGATCGACAACGTCGACGACGCGCAGGACGTGCTCTCGAATGTGCGGGCGATGGGCGTGCGCATCGCCATCGACGATTTCGGCACGGGCTATTCGAGCCTCAGCTACCTGGCGCGCTTTCGCCCGGACGTGCTGAAGCTCGACAAATCCTTCGTCGACAACATCGCCACCGATGCCATGGTGCGCACGGTGGTCGAAGGTGTGATCGATCTCGCGCACAAGCTCGGTGTGACCGTGGTCGCCGAAGGCGTCGAGACGCAGGAGCAGCTCGATACGCTGCGCGAAGTGAACTGCGACAAGGTGCAGGGCTTTCTGCTCAGCCGTCCGGTGCCGCTCGCGAGCCTGATGGCGCGCTCCGATGCGCAGGAGTTCGCTGCGCTGCCGTGAAGCCGGCGTTATCATCGCGACATTCGCGCATGCGAGCCGGAGACAGCCGATGAACACTTCATCTTTACGCGTTTCGCTGGCCGTGCTCGGCTTCGCGATCAGCACGCTCGCGCTCGCCGATTCCGCGCCGCCGTGTCCGGGCGCGAACGATGCGAACGCGGGCACGCTGGTTCAGGTTCGCGACTTCACGCCGGTAAGCCAGCAAGGCGGCGGATCGCATTTTCCCGGCTCGCGGCTGCGTGCCGCGCGCAACGCGATGAAGGTCGATCAGAACGCATCGGCGCTCGCCGAAGGCATTGTCAGGGCGCTCGACGCGAAGGGCATCGGCGCGTGCCACATGACGGCGGATTCGCCGCCGCCGACCTCGGGCTGGCTCGTGACCGGCGAATTCGACGAAACGCTCTCATCGGGATTCGGCGCCGGGCTGCCGTCGATGGGTTCGTCGGACAAGCCGCCCAACACGCACGTCACCGTGCAGCTCGCCAATCTCGCGGCGAGCCCGGACGCGCCGCTCACGCAGATCGATACGAGCGGCGAGCTGAAAGGGCAGAAATCGGCGGCAGCGCCCAAGCCCTACGGCGCGGCGGCGCGCTTCGTGATCAACACGACCGAGGCAATCTCTTCGCTCGACGATCTCGCAGCCAGGATCGCCGGGCAGATCGCGGCGGAGAAGGCGAAGCTCGACGGCAAGCCGCAGTAGCGCGAATCAAAGCGCAAGATCTGGAGTGCGGGCGCGCGCCGCATCCGTGACGATGAGTTTTCCCAGCCTGTCACGGAGTCACTTCGATGCGCTTCCCCGCTTCGTTTCAACGCCTCGCGTGGTCGAATCTGCTCGCGCAATCGGCGGAACAGATCGGCCTTGCCGCCGCGCCGCTCGCCGCCGTGTTCGCGCTCGGCGCGTCCGCCGTCGATATCGGTTTCTTGCAGAGCGCGCAGACGCTGCCGTTCCTGCTGATGTCCATTCCGCTCGGCGTGATCGCCGACCGCCGCTCGCGCCGCACGCTGATGGCCGCCGCCGAATGCGCCCGCGCGCTCGCGATGGCCTGCGTGCTGCTGCTCGTCCTCACGCACACGTTGACGCTCCCGCTGCTCGCGCTGCTCGGTTTTCTCGGCGCGACCGGCACGGTCGCCTACAACGTCGCCGCGCCCGCGCTCGTGCCGGCGCTCGTCGAGCGCGCCGCGCTGCCCGCCGCGAACGGGCGCATCGAGCTTGCGCGCAGCGCCGCGTATTCGGCGGGGCCGGCGCTGGGCGGGCTGATCGTCGGATGGATCGGCGCGGGCTGGGCGTATGGCTGCGCGGCGGGCTTGTCGGCAGCGGCGGCGGTGCTGCTCGCGGGATTACGCGAACCGCCGCGCCACCACGCCGCCGCGCGCCATTTCCTCATCGAGTTGCGCGAAGGCGCGCGTTTCGTCGGCGGCGATGCGCTGCTGCGCCCGATGCTCGCCACCGCCGTGTTCTTCAACATCGGCTTCTTCACGTTGCAGTCGGTCTATGTGCCCTATGCGGTGCAGCGGCTCGGCCTGAGTGCATCGGCAATCGGCGCCACCCTCGGCGCGTATGGCGTCGGCATGGTGTGCGGCGCGCTCGCGGCGCCGGCCGTGGCGCGGCGCATCGCGTTCGGCCGCATGCTGCTCGTCGGGCCGTTCTGCGGGCTGGCCGCATCGCTCGCGATGGTGGCGACGCTCGCCGTGCCGTCGTTCTGGCTCGCGGCATCGAGCTTCTTTCTGCTGGGCGCGGGGCCGATCCTGTGGACGGTCGGCTCGACGACGCTGCGCCAGGCCATCACGCCCGCGAACATGATGGGCCGCGTCTCGGCGCTCAACAGCACGGCGACCTACGGCGCGCGGCCATTGGGCGCGCTGCTCGGCGCGGCGATCAGCGCGCGCTTCGGCATGGGGCCGTGCCTCGTCGCGGCGGCGGCGGGCTTCGTCGTGCAGGCGTGGATCATCGCGGTTTCTCCGGCGGCGCGTCTCGCCGATGTGCCCGATGGCGCGCTCGTTTGACGCTCGCAGCGGACGGGCGCGCGAACATCGGCATTCGCGTGAGAATCCAGTCGAGCAATTCCTGCGGCCCCGCCGCGAGCGGACGCCCCGTCTTCACGAGCAGCTTCGCCTGCGCGCTTTCGAAGAGCGGATGCGCGATCGGGATGGTCGTCAGCTCGCCGCTCGCCAGTTCCCGATACGCGGCGAATTCGCCGATCAGCGTCATGAAATTTTCCGCGGCGACGAAGCGCTTGAGCGCGCCGAGCGAGTTCGTCGTGAGCGTCGGACGGATCGCGAGATCGTCGGTCGTCTCCAGCATCTTCACGACATGGCCGATGCCGAACGTCGGCGGCATCAGCGCGAGCGGATAGTCGAGCAGATCGCGAATGCGCGCGACGCCGCCGCGTAGCGCGAGCGGATGATCGCGCCGCGCGAGCAGCACGACCGGCTGCGGCGAGCTCGCGCGGCTCTCGATGCGCTCGTGCGGCGGCGGGTTGTACGCAAGCCCGATATGCGCGCGGCTTTGCGCGACTTCTTCCAGCAGGTCGTCGACGGCGAGCATCTGCATGTCGATTTCGAGGCGCGGATAGCGCGCGCAGAACGGCGCGAGCACGTCGTCGACGAGCGTATCGACATAGCCTTCGCTCACGGCGAGCCGTATCTGCCCTTGCTGCAACCCCTTCAGCGCGTGCAACTGGTCTTCGAGCTTCTCCTGTTGCGAGCGATAGCCGCGCCAGAATTCGAGCAGATGAAACGCCGCCTCGGTCGGCCGCACGCCGCGCGGCTCGCGCTCGAAGAGCGTGGTGTCGAGCTCGTCCTCGAGCAGTCTGATCTGCCGCGCAATCACCGACGGCGACGTATTCAGGTGATCCGCCGCCCCCCGAATCGTGCCGTGCGACAGCACTTCATGAAAGTAACGCAGGCGTTGCTGATTGATTTCGCGCATGGTCATTGGCTCAGTGTTGCTCACAGGGCAACGATACGTGAACTTAGTTGCTCTTGCTAGCACGCTCGCCCGCGCTCAACATGGCTTCACCCGTTGGGGGAGACAAACCAGGAGACGCGGATGTCCACGATACAGACCTTGCGAGGCGGCGATGCCGTTTCGGCGCTCTACAGCAGGATCAACTGGCGGCTCCTGCCGCTCCTCGTCGCGTGCTACATGTTCGCGTATCTGGACCGCGTGAACGTGGGCTTCGCGAAACTTCAGATGCAAAGCGATCTCGGTTTCTCCGATGCGGCGTACGGCGTCGGCGCCGGGATCTTTTTCATCGGCTATGTGCTGTTCGAGATTCCGAGCAACCTGATGCTGCCGAAAATCGGCGCGCGCCTCACGTTCAGCCGCATTCTCGTGCTGTGGGGCATCACGTCGGCGTGCATGCTCTTCGTGCGCAACGTGCCCGCGTTCTACGCGATGCGCTTCCTGCTCGGCGTATTCGAAGCCGGCTTCGCGCCGGGCATGATCTATTACCTCTCGTGCTGGTACGGGCCGAAGCGCATGGCGCGCGCGATTGCGCTCGTGTTCGTCGCGGGGCCGCTCGGCGGGGTCGTCGGCGGGCCGCTCTCGGCGTGGCTGATCTCTTCGCTGGCGGGCGTCGGCGGACTGGCCGGCTGGCAGTGGATGTTTCTCGTCGAAGGCTTGCCGTGCATCGCGCTGGGCGCACTCGTGTGGCGCGTGCTCGCGAATCGTCCGGGCGATGCGCGCTGGCTCACGCAGGACGAGCAGCGTCTCGTCGAGGCGGAAGTCGGAGGGCACGGCGGCGCGTCGCATCGCATCGAGTCGTTCAGGGAAATCGCGAAGAATCCGCGCATCTATCTGCTGGCGATCGCGTACTTCTGCATCATCTTTCCGATCTACGCGATCAGCTTCTGGCTGCCGACGCTCATCAAAGACCAAGGGGTAAATGACACGATCCGCCTCGGCTGGTATGTCGCGATTCCCTACGTCGCTGCCGCCGTCGCGATGTACGCGGCCGGACGACGCTCCGACAAGGTCGGCGAGCGCCGCTATCACAGCGCGCTGCCCGCGCTCGCCGCTGCCGCGCTGCTGGTGCTGACGCCGTATGCATCGGGCAATCTCGTCGCCACGCTCACGCTGCTCACGCTCGCCACGGCCTGCATGTGGATGGCCTACACGGTCTTCTGGGCGATTCCGTCCGAAACGATTTCCGGCCCGGCGGCGGCCGGCGGCATCGCGCTCATCAACACGATCGGCCTGTCGGGCGGCTTCTGGGGGCCGGCCGTGATCGGCTGGGTGAAGTCCGCGACCGGCAGCACGAACGGCGGCCTGCTCGTGATGGCGTGCATGGCGGCGCTTGCATGCGTGCTGATTCTCTCGAACAAACGCACGGTCGCCGCGGCCAGCGCGCGCACGGCCTGAACATCAATCGACACTTACGAGGACATCGGTCATGAAGATCCTGATCGCAGGATTCCAGCACGAAACGAACACCTTTGCGCCGACGAAGGCGAGCTATCAGAGCTTCATCCAGGGCGAAGGATTTCCGCCGATGGCGCACGGCGACGATGTGCTCAAGCTGCGCGATGTGAACGTGCCGATCGGCGGTTTCATTCAGTGGGCCGAGGCACAGGGACATGAACTGATTCCCGTGATCTGGGCGGGCGCGAGCGCATCGGCGCATGTGACGGAAGATGCGTACGAGCGCATCGCGGGCACGATCGTCGATCGTGTGCGCGCGGGCGGCTTCGATGCGATCTATCTCGACCTGCACGGCGCGATGGTCACCGAGCATCTCGACGATGGCGAAGGCGAGTTGCTGGCGCGCGTGCGCGGCATTGTCGGCGATGACATGCCGCTCGTCGTGTCGCTCGATCTGCATGCGAACGTCACCGCGCGCATGGTCGCGCTCGCCGATGCGCTCGTCGCGTATCGCACGTATCCGCATGTCGATATGGCGCAGACCGGCCTGCGCGCGGCGCATCTGCTCGCGCGGCGCATCGCGCATGGCGAGCCTCTGAAGCGCGCGATGCGCCGCGTGCCGTTCTTGATTCCGGTGAACGGCATGTGCACGCTCGTCGAGCCGGCGCGCGGCATGTACGGCACGCTCGAATCGCTCGAAAAGGATGAAGTCGTGTCGCTGTCGTTCGCGCCGGGCTTTCCCGCATCGGACTTCGACGAGTGCGGCCCGGTGTTCTGGGGCTACGCGTTCGATCAGCAGGCCGCCGACGAAGCCGTCGATGCGCTCTACACGACGCTCGTGAACGACGAAGCGCGCTGGGACGTGCCGTTTCTTTCGCCCGACGAAGCCGCGCGCGAAGCGATCGAGGCGAGCCGCGACGCGACGAAGCCCGTGATCATCGCGGATACGCAGGACAACCCCGGCGTCGGCGGCGATTCGAACACGATGGGCATGGTCCGCGCGCTGTTGCGCAACGACGCGCGCGATGCGGCTGTCGGCGTCATCTGGGACGAGAAGGCGGCGCGGGCGGCGCATCGCGCGGGCGTGGGCGCGCGCATCCGGCTCGCGCTCGGCGGCGGCTCGAATGTGCCGGGCGATTCACCGCTTGAGGGCGAGTTCGAAGTCGAGTATTTGTCGGATGGACGCTTCCGCTTCGACGGCCCGATGCTCAACGGCATGTCGGGCGAACTCGGGCCGACCGCGTGCCTGCGCATCGGTGGCGTGCGCATCGCGGTGAGCAGCATCAAGATGCAGGTGTTCGATCGCAATCTCTTTCGTGTCGCGGGCATCGAGCCGGAACGCATGAAAATTCTGGTGAACAAGAGCTCGGTGCATTTCCGCGCCGATTTCGAGCCGATCGCGGCGCGCATTCTCGTCGCGAAGGCGCCCGGTCCGATGGCCGCCGATCCGGCCGATCTGCCGTGGCGCAATCTCGATGCGCGGATGCGCGTGCGCCCGCTGGGGCCGACGCTCGCCGCGTTGCGCGCATCGGCCGCATGATCGTTCGCGTTGTTTTCCGCTCATTGAATACGTTAAAAAGAGGAGTATCGCAACATGCCGGATGATCAGATCAACTCATGGCGCCGCCGCTTTCTCGGCACGGCGATCGCGAGCGTCGGCGCCATGCAGCTCGGATTGAGCGACCTCGTTCGCGCTCAGACAGCGCAACGTGCATCGCCGGGAGCGGGCTTCGCGGAGATCCGCCAGATCGATGCGGGCGTGCTCAATATCGGCTATGCGCAAGCGGGGCCGGCGAACGGCCCCGTCGTGATTCTGCTGCACGGCTGGCCGTACGACATCCACGCTTTCGCGGACGTGACGCCGTTGCTCGTCGCGCAGGGATATCGCGTGATCGTGCCGTATCTGCGCGGCTACGGATCGACGCGCTTTCTGTCCGCCGACACGCCGCGCAACGGCCAGCAAGCGGTGGTCGCGGTGGACATCATCGCGTTGATGGACGCGCTCAAGATCAGGCAGGCCACGTTCGGCGCGTTCGACTGGGGCGCGCGCACCGCCAATATCATCGCGGCGCTGTGGCCCGAACGCGTCAAGGCGATGGTCTCCGTGAGCGGCTATCTGATCGGCAGCCAGCAGGCGAATCGTGCGCCGTTGCCGCCGAAGGCCGAATTCGCGTGGTGGTATCAGTTCTACTTCGCAACGGATCGCGGCCAGGCGGGCTACGAGGCGAACCGTCACGATTTCAACAAGCTCATCTGGCAACTCGCATCGCCGAAATGGAATTTCGATGACGCGACGTATGACCGCTCGGCGAAGTCGTTCGAGAATCCGGATCACGTCGCGGTGGTGATTCACAACTATCGCTGGCGTCTCGGGCTCGCGCAGGGCGAGGCGCAATACGACGCGCTGGAGCAGCGTCTCGCGACCGCGCCGACGATCGGCGTGCCGACCATCACGATGGAAGGCGACGCCAACGGCGCACCGCATCCCGATCCAGCGGCGTATGCGAAGAAGTTCACCGGCAAATATCAGCATCGGAATATCGCGGGCGGCATCGGACACAATCTGCCGCAGGAAGCGCCGAAGGCTTTCGCCGATGCGGTGATCGAGGCAGACCGGATGTAAGGGGGGCGAGCGGGCGCAATGTGCCCGCCGCGACCTCGAGTCGAACAGTCCCGCGCTTTCAGGCAAAACACGAAACAATTACATCGGCCTGTCAAACGCATTTCACATTCGTTTCCTAAAGTAGCGCGTCAACCGGCACATCGGGCCGCAACGGCCTGAAGCAGGGACTTTCATCGCCGGTACACAACCCACAATCAAGGACTCGACACCACACATGGCGCAGCGACTCGACCTTTCCCGCCGCAAAGCCCTCAAGATTCTCGCCGGCGCGCCGATGCTGCCGCTCGGCGGCGCGGCTACCGCTTCGTTGCTCGCCACCGCATGCGGCGGCAGCGACAGCAACGCGGCCACGCCCGCGCCCGCGCCGACCGCCGCCTTCACCACGGCGACGTTCACCGGCATGGCCGCACCGACGCTCGCCGATCCGGGCGCGATGGCCAGGACCACCGTCGCATCGACGATGACGGTGAACTTCAGCGACGGCAGCAACCGCGCCTACAAGCTCGCGTATCAGCCGTTCTTCATGACGGGCGATGTCGTGCCGAACACGACCGGCGGGACCATCGTGGCGGGCGGCTATTTCGATATCGACAATCAGCCGATCATCGACCGCTCCACGCCGGGCAAGGAACGCCAGTTCTTCTCGGATTGCCCGGATGGCACGTCGCTCATCAGGATCGACAATCCGACGGTGAAGGGCGTGAAGGGCAACGCCGTGTTCGCGGTCGTGCAGTTCGAATACACGACGCGCGATCAGAGCGCCGTCAGCATGTACGGCCGCCTGCCGTCGCCGATCGCCGTGCTCACGCTCGATCAGGACCCGGCAACCGGCAAGCTCTCGCTCGTGAGCTACGCGAACGTCGATACGTCGAAGGCGAACGGCCTGTGGATCACGTGCGGCGCGAGCCTGTCGCCGTGGAACACGCATTTGTCGAGCGAAGAGTACGAGCCGGATGCGGCTGTTTCGTCGACGGACGCGCAGCTCAAGGCCTACAGCAGGAATCTCTACGGCGATGAAACGAAAGCGCGTCCGTATCACTACGGCCATGTGCCGGAAGTCACCGTGCACGCGGACGGCACCGGCACGATCACGAAGCACTATTGCCTCGGCCGCATCTCGCACGAACTGATCCAGGTGATGCCCGACAAGCGCACCGTGATGATGGGCGATGACGCGACCAACGGCGGCGTCTTCATGTTCGTCGCCGACAGGGAAGCGGATCTTTCGGCGGGCACGCTCTATGTCGCGAAGTGCGCGCAGACGTCGTCGGCGGGCGCGGGTTCGGCCACGCTCACCTGGCTCAACCTCGGCCACGCGACGAGCGACGAGATCGAGCATCTCGCCGACACGCTGACGATCGCCGACATCATGGACGTCGTCACCGACGAAAAGATCGGCCCGACGCTGGATGCGAGCTATACGCGCATTCATTTCGGCGGCAAGTTCAACTGGATTCGCATCAAGCCGGGCATGGAGAAGGCGGCCGCGTTTCTGGAAACGCACCGCTACGCCGCATGGCGCGGCGCGAGCATGTGCTTCACGAAACTCGAAGGCACGACGGTCAACGCGAAGGACAAGATCGTCTATTCGGCGATGTCGCAGATCGTCAAGTCGATGGTGAAGGGCGACGCGCACTCGACGGACATCGCGCTCGATCGCGCCATCACCGCCGGCGCCGTCTACGCGTTCAACCTGAAGGGCGGCCAGCGCGATCTCGCGGGCGCGGCGATCGACAGCGAATGGGTGCCGGTCGACATGGCCGCCCCGGCTGCGCTCGTCGGCGAAGACATTGCGTCCGATGCGCTCGGCAATCTCGCGAACCCGGAGCGCGTCGCGAATCCGGATAACCTCAAGTTCTCGGAGAAGCTGCGCACGCTTTTCATCGGCGAGGACAGCGGCGCGCACGTCAACAACTTTCTGTGGGCGTACAACGTCGATACGAAATCGCTGACGCGCATTCTGTCGGCGCCTTCGGGCGCGGAATCGACGGGGCTGCATGCGGTCGACGAGATCAACGGCTGGACCTACATCATGAGCAACTTCCAGCACGCGGGCGACTGGGAAACGGCCCTGCACGGCAAGGTGCAGGCGACGCTCGATCCGCTCATCCGCGCGAACTACAAGGATCGCTTCGGCGCGGCAGTCGGTTATCTGACCGCCGATCCGGCCTCGCTCAAGCTGAGCCGATGAGGTGAGGTGATGTGAAGCGAAGCATCGCGCTTCGCTTCGTCATGCAGCGGCGTTGCGTGAGTCAGCAGCGCTGCTCGCAATCGATATATTCGAAACCCGCCGCGATTGCGAAGCGGATCGCTTCTTCCACGTTGGGAAACTCGCCCGGCAAACGCACGGAACGCTCCATTCCGTTCAAATCCTGGATTCGCGCCGTCGCGGCAAACACATCGCCATGCCGGACCGCTGCCGGCGTGACCATCATGTCCCTGTAGCTGAAGACCATTTTTTCTCTGTCGGATGTTATCGGCCCGCGGAATACCGCTGCGGGACACTCGTCTTGCATATCGAAAAGGTCCGGAACGATCGTCCGGCTCCTTCTGTTTCAGGTTATCGGCACGGGTAAACGTTTCTTTACGTGGAGCGTTCGAAAACCGCCGGTTGAAGTCGATGAAACGTTTGCATCTGACCGAAACGCTGAGGCCGGTGCGGGCAGCGACGCATGGCAACGTTCGTCATCCGAACGATACGGTAACGCCCGGCGTTTGCGCTCAAGTCATTGCAATAACCCGTCAGATGCCGATTTCTGCCGACTTCACCGGATGGTGCTAAGGTGCAGCCAATCGTTTTCTCTCAACCGGGCAGGGCCAGCATGGAGTGCAGTCGGCCATGAAAGTTCGTCTCTGGAAAGCGGCAGGCCTTCTTCTCGTGACCTCGGGCGCGTGGGCGCAAACGAGCGTCACGATGTACGGCCGGATCGATGGCGGCATCGAATATCTGAATCACATTGCGAACGGCACGGGCGGCAGCGCCTCGCGATGGAGCGCCGAAGGCGGCGACTGGGGCACCAGCATGTGGGGCCTCAAAGGCAACGAAGATCTCGGCGCCGGCCTGAGCGCGGTCTTCGACCTCGAAACCGCCATCCAGATCATGAACGGCACCACCGGCGGCGGACGCCTGTGGTCGCGCCGCGCTTATGTCGGGCTGAGTTCGAAGACGTGGGGCCAGTTGCAGGCGGGCCGCAACCTCTTTATCGATAGCGACGGCGTGTGGGAGTTCGATCCCTTCGTGCAGCAGGCGGTGTCATCGGCGTCGCTCGTGCGCGGGCGCAACTGGCAGCAGACCAGCAATAACGTCGAGTATCACAGCCCCGTGTTTCATGGCTTCGACGTGCAAGGGCAGTATGCGTTCGGCAATCAGCCGGGCGCGTTCAATTCGGGCGCGCCCGGCGAGTTCGGCCGCTCCGAAGGCATCATGCTGACGTATCACTCGCCGGTGCTCGACGTCCGCGGCATCTACGACGAGCTGCGCAGTCAGGACGGCAAGCTGGACAACATCTTTCAGGCGTCGCGAGAGTACTTCGTCGGCGCGAATGTGAAGGTGGACAAGTGGAAGGTGCAGGCCGCCTACACGCACTACGCCGCACCGGATTCGCCCGCAGGCGTGGCCGAAAGCGCCGATCACTACTGGCTCGGCGCGACTTATCAGGCGACGCCCGCCTGGGCCGTCACCGCGGCGGGCTTCTACATCCATGTGGGCGCGGGTGCGGGCGATGCGGCGCACGATCCTGCGAGCCATGCGATGCTCTACGCGCTCGGCACGACCTACAACTTCACGAAGCGCACTTTCCTCTACGGCACCGTGGCCTACGTGCGCAACAGTGCGAACGGCACGTTCTCGGTCTTCGCGACACCGCGCGACGCCGAACCGGGCACGAGTCCGATGGCGGGCGAGTCGCAGACAGGCGCTTACATCGGGATGATGCACGTGTTCTGAAAAGCACCGGCATCGTTTCTACGCGCGAAACGATGCCGCAAAGCGTTGCGCCGGTCAGGAGCGCGCGCGCTTCAGCCAGTCTTCCAGCGCGATGTTTCCATGACGCGCAGCGCCGGTCGGCACGAGCGAGTCCTCCGTGATCGTGCCGCCGAAGTACGTGGCTTTCGGATCCACGACGATCTCACGCGCATCGCCCTGCGCCTTCAGATACTGGCCGACGATCCGATGCAACGGCGCCCGCTGCGGCCCTGCGATGTCGACGATGCCGTTCAACGGCGCGGCGAGGGCGACATCGGCGACGATGGCCGCGACGTCATCGGCTGCGATCGGCTGGAACTGTCCTGTCGAGAGATGCACCTTGCCGTCCTGCATCCCGGCATCTGCGATGCCGCCGAGAAATTCCATGAACTGCGTCGCGCGAATGATGGAATACGGCACGCCCGATTCCGCGATCAGCTTCTCCTGCGCGACCTTCGCGAGGAAATAGCCGTTGTCCGGCATGCGGTCCGTGCCAACGACCGACAGCGCGACATGATGCTGCACGCCCGCCGCGGCCTCGGCCTTGACGAGATTCGTGGTCGACGTACGGAAGAACGCCATCACGTCGTCCGGCGCCCATGAAGGCGCGTTCGATACATCGATCACGATCTGCGCGCCGCGAAGCGCTTCATTCAGACCTGCGCCGCTCACCGAATCCACGCCGTTGCGCGGCGACGCGGCGATAGCCTCGTGACCCTTCGCGCGCAGAATCGCGACCGTTTTCGCGCCGATCAAACCCGAACCGCCGATGACGACGATCTTCATGATGCACCTCTCGGTTAAGTGAAAGTGAAGTCATTGTGCGACAATCATGGCTTAGTACAAAGAGACAAGAATCGTCGATCGGACTAGTCCATGAACCGCGCCATGCCACGAGCCAAGAACACGCTGACCATATCGATCGACCGGCACGAAGCCGCGCCGATTTATCTGCAGATTTGCGAGCGCTTCAAGGCCGCGATCGCAGCGGGCCATCTGAAGCCAGGCGATCGCGTGCCCGCCTTGCGCGGACTCGCGACGCAACTGAATACTGCGCGCGGCACGGTCGAGATGGCTTATAACATTCTCGTCGATGAGGGTTATTTGCAGATGCGCGGCGCGGCGGGCACGTTCGTGTCGTCGTCGCTGCCGGGCGCCGTCACGCTGTCCGCGGCGCGCAAGAACCGCGAGCGCGCGGATGCGCCGCGTGCCAGGCGTGCCGAACCCGCAGCCGATATCGGCAATGACGCAAAACCTTTGCGCCCGGGTCTCCCCGCGCTCGATGCGTTTCCGCGCAAGGTATGGAGCCGGCTCGTCGCGTATCGCGCGCGCAGCGGGGACCTCGCCGCGCTCACGTATCCCGATCCTTCCGGATATCGCCCGTTGCGCGAGCGCATCGCGACCTATCTCGGTCTTTCGCGTGGCGTGGATTGCGTGCCGGAGCAGGTGTTCGTGACGAACGGATATCGCGCGACGCTCGAACTGGTCCTGCGCAGTCTCGCGAAGCCCGAGGACCGCGCATGGTTCGAAGAGCCGGGATATCTGCTCGCGCGTAACTTTCTCGTCGAAGCGGGCGTGCGGCTCGTGCCGGTGCCGGTCGATCACGAAGGGCTCGACGTCGATGCGGGCATTGCGCTCGATGCCGATGCGCGCTTCGCATTCGTCACGCCATCGCATCAAAGTCCGCTCGGTGTGACGCTCGCGCTTCCGAGACGCATGAAACTGCTCGACTGGGCGAGCCGCGCGGGGAGCTGGATCGTCGAGGACGATTACGACAGCGAGTTCCGCTATGTCGGTCGTCCGCTGCCCGCGCTGAAAAGCCTCGATCGCGACGATCGCGTGATCTATTGCGGCACGTTCAGCAAAGTGCTGTTTCCGGGCTTGCGGCTCTCTTATGTGGTGGCGCCCGAGCGGGCCGTCGCGCGCTTCGGGCAGCTCACGAAGAGCATGAATGCGGGCTCGCCTTATCTCTATCAGGCGGCGGTGGCCGACTTCATCGCGCAAGGGCATTTCGCGCGGCATCTGAAGCGCATGCGCGCGCTGTACGCCGAGCGGCGCATGCTGCTCGCGAACGCGATCGTGAAGGCGTTCGGCGATCGCGTGGCGATCGACTTGCCGACCGGCGGCATGCATCTCGTCGCGATCTTCCGGAAGGGACGCGGCGGTCCCATCGACGACATGGCGATGGCCGCCCGCGCGCGTGAAGCGGGGCTTGCGGTGATCGCGCTGTCGGCGTGGTACCTGAACGGGCGCACGAAGCATACGTTGCGCGGGATCGTCGCCGGCTTCGCGAATGTCGCCGATGCTGCGCAAGCCGCGCGTCTCGCCCGCATGCTTCGACGCGCCTACGATGGTTAGAGCGTGACGGCGTCGTCCGAGGCGAAAAGCGCGTGGCGCGCGATTTCATCGCGTGCGCATTGCAGCGCTTCGTTTACGGCTTCGTCGCCGCGCACGAGTCCTTGCAGCAGGAGAAAGTGCAGGCTTTGCAAGCCGATCGAGCCGAGCGCGTAGCGTAAATATGGCGTGAGGAAATCGCGTTGTCGCGCGTGCTCGCCGCAATGAAACCCGCCTGATCCGACGATCACGAACGCGGGCCGGTCGCGCATCAGACCGACCTTGCCCTCGGGCGTGGCCGCGAACGTGCGGTGAATGCGCAGCACGTAGTCGATCCACAGCTTCAACGCGGCGGGCACGGTGAAGTTGTGCATCGGCGTGTTGATGATGAGTGCGTCCGTCGTTTCGATTTCGCGGACCAGTTCCTCGGATACGTAGAACGGGCTCGCATCCGGATGACGCGACGTGATCGCGCGCGCATAGTCCTGCGTGATGGGCGGCAACGGCTTCGCGGCGAGATCGCGTTCGACGACTTCGACGCGCGTCGTCTTGCGCAGCATGCCGATCATTTCCAGCGCGAGCCGATAGCCATGGCTCGCATCGCCGTGCGGGCTCGCGTTGATGAAAAGCACTTTCATCGCGCGGCCTCCGTGCCGTTGGCGGCGAGCGTTTCGACGAAGCGCATGCCTTTCGCGAGCAGCCCATTGCGATAGTAGAAGCGCTGAGCGAGCGCCATGTGCAGGCCGGTATCGAGCACGAAATGCGCACAGCGTGAATGACGCGCGATCTCGCGGACCTTGTCGAGCAATTGCGCGCCGATGCCGCTGCGTTGCAGACGTGCCGTCACGACGAGATCGTCGAGATAGACGAAACGCCCGTACAGCGTGTTCGTTTGCGTGCGATAGCCGGCAAGACCGAGAATCGCGCCATCGTCGCATGCGGCGAGCAGGCGATAGCTTTCCTCGCGTTGACGGCGCATTTGCGCGCGGAAGGCGTCGGCGTCGGTGAGATGCGGGCGCAGTTCCTTCATGACGTCGAAGGCGCGCGTCAACTCGTCGGGCGTGTCGAGATGCCGAAGGGTGATCGAAGTGTTCATGCGTGTTCTCCACGTTGCATGACACCTACGATATCCGCGCGATGGCACAGGCTGAAGGGCCAAGATTCGATCTTTCGACCAGGCCAAGCGTTCGCGTTCGCCCTACGCCAGCAGTCGGGCAATGAGGTCTTGTGTCGCTCTCGCGCCGTATTTGCGCAGCAGGCTCGCGCGATGTATGTCGACCGTGCGCGGACTGATATTCAGTTCCTTGCCGATCTCCTTGCTCGTCATGCCGTGAACGAGCAGGGCGGCTACGTCGCGCTCGCGCTCGGTCAGCATGCTCGCGTTATCGGATTGCTTCGTGCCCTGCGACAGGTCCGTGAACGTCCAGATTGCAAGCTCGAATGGCCGCTTCGGGTTATAGCCGAAGCCGCAAACCGTGACCCAGAAGTGCGTGCCGTCGATGCGCCGCATGATGCGGTCATCGCTGAAGAGGGCATGCTTTGCAAGGAGCGGCGCGAGGCGGCGACCGGTGGTGGAGAAGTCCTTGCGCTGCGGATAGAGCTTCGAGAACGATTGACCGATGATGTCGCCGCGTGTCGCCCTGAAGAGTTCCAGGGCTCTCGAATTGCAATCCACCATGACCCGTTCTCTCGCAACGATGACGGCAACGGGCAAATGCCTGAATAAATCTTCGTAGTCGAGCTTGGGCGTCGAGTCGGTCATATCGGGAAGCGCGCCGCGTCTGGCGAAAAGTTATCGTAGCACCGAGTTCCGATAACTTTCGCGCGGGATCAGACGTTCCAGACTTCGCCGAAGAAGCGCATCCAGTTTTCGCCCATCACTTTCTTGATGCGCGACTCGCTCCA
>FCOD02000022.1 GCA_001544655.2 Caballeronia turbans | reverse complement strand
AATCGATGACGGCTTCGTGCTGACTTGCCAATGTCATCCGGTGAGCGAGCGGGTGGTCGTGAGTTTCGACGAGCGCTAGATCCAGCCGGACGCCATTCGATTCGCGTAAACTAGGACCGTTCACCCAAGCGGTCCCTTCGTCCTTCCGGCATCCCGACACCGATGAACATGATTCACGTCACGAATGGCGATTGCGCGGCCCAAGCCGTCACGGAAGCCTTGCGGCGCGCCGAACGCGCGGAGCGCGTCATCGCGCTGCGCGACGATCTCGCCGTCGGTCCGATCAGGGACATCGACGAATCGCCGCTCACGCGCGCGACGTTCTGGCGTCAGGTTCTGCACAGCGGCATCGACTTCGAGGGCGAACTCCAAGCACAGCAGGCACTATTCGGCCGCCTTGCGCGCGGCGATGAACAGGTCGTCGTGTGGCATGGCCAGAGCGCGGCCGATCAGCTCACCTTGCGACGGGTCGCCTATCACCTGCGCAACGCGCCGCAACGTCTGAACGAAGCAAAGCTCACTCACGATGATCTGACGATTGCGACCGACGCGAGCGATCCCGAACGCGTAGGCCGCGCCGACCGCGCGACGGCCGTCGGGATGTTTTCGCCGAAGCAACTGCTCGCGAAGCTGCCGAGCGCCGCGCCGATTTCCGTGCTGCGCATCAGCCGGCTCGCGCTCGAATGGCAGGAAGCGAAACATGCCAACGCCGACACGCGCCGCCTGCGCGACAACATGCTGATTTCGGGAACGTGGATCGACATCGACGAAGCCTTGCTCGACCTCGCCGGTCCCGAATGGAAACCGGCGCGCGAGATCGCCGGCGCGGCGATGGGACAGCGCTTCGATTTCATGCTCTCCGATTCCGTCGCATTCTGGCGCTGCCGCGAACTCGTCACGGCGGGACGGCTCAAAATCCGCGGCACGCCGTCCGAGATGAGTCAGGCCGAACTGCGCCGCTGAACCTATACCTAAAAGAACGCACTTTTCGAACACATGGCCCGTACCAAAGCGCCCGATCACGAGACGCAACGCGAACAGATCCTCGAACTCGCCGCCGCGAAATTTGCCCAGACGAGCTATCCCAGCACCTCGATGGCCGATCTCGCCGCCGCGAGCGGCACGTCGAAGGCCCGCCTCTATCACTATTACGTGAGCAAGGAAGCGATCCTCTTCGATCTGCTCGACCGCTACACCAAGCGCCTGATGCTGATCATCGCGGAAGTGGAAGGCGCCAGTCAGCGGCGCGGACTGAGTGAGCGCGAGGCTTTCGCCGATCTCGTACGCGCGTTTCTCGCCGAATACGAGACGTCGCACAGCCGGCACGTCGCGCTTCTGAACGATGTGAAGTACCTGGAACAGGCGCAGCGCGAAATCGTCCTCGACCGGCAGCGCGACATCGTGGCGGCCTTTGCGCGACAGCTTGCGCGGGCTTATCCGAAACGCGCGACGAAGGACGACCAGACCGCGCTGACCATGATGGTGTTCGGCATGATCAACTGGACGTTCACGTGGCTCAAACCCGGCGGCAAGCTCGGCTACCGCGAGTTCGCGGAACAGGTGGTCGATATGATCGAAAACGGGCTCAACGGCGACTAATCTGATGTTGCAACACAGCAAACCCTCCGGACGGCGAATTGTCGCTTCTGCGCAATGTATTTAAGTGATTGATTTTTCACGATTTAAGTTCTTTTCAGTACGTGTTTAGAAGGTGTGGCCTAGGAAGTTTTAAGGGTTTTCCCGTATGCGTTTCTCCGGAATCGGCTAAAATTCGTTTTGCTTTGCAGCATGCTGCATCACGAATAACGGAGAAACGACCATGGAACTGACCATCAACCGCACTGCCGAGCAAATCGTCGCGCACGATCAGCCGCTCAAAGACGCGCGCATGCCGGTTCTCGTCCGCGAGTTGTCCTCGGCAGATCGCGAGCGTCTCCTCACTCACTTTCTCGCTCTCGATGAAGACGACCGTCTCCTGCGCTTCGGCCAGCTCGTGCCGGATCACGTCATCGAGAACTATGTCCGCAATATCAACTTCACGAACGACACGGTGTTCGGCGTGTTCGGTGGCGCGCTCGAATTGATCGGCGTTGGCCATCTGGCGTACCTGCCCGCCGAGGGCGACAAGCGTACAGCCGAGTTCGGGGTGTCGGTGCTCGAAAGCGCACGCGGCCGTGGCATCGGTTCGAAGCTTTTCGAGCGTGCCGCCATGCGCAGCCGCAACACGCACGTGTCGGTGCTCTATATGCACTGCCTGTCGCGTAATTCGACCATGATGCACATCGCGAAAAAGTCGGGCATGAAGATCGAATACGCTTACGGCGAAGCGGATGCTTATCTCTCGCTCGCGCCGGCGGACCAAACCAGCATCGTGGCCGAAATGCTTCAGGAGCAGGCCGCCGTGTTCGACTACGCGATCAAGCGCCAGGCGCATCGCGCGTCGCAGGTTTTCCAGGCATTCATTCCGGCAAAAGACGCCGCGTAATCAGCTTCGAGAACAGCGTGGGGATGCGCTGCGCGCGGGACCAACAAGGGCGGCACTGACCGCCCTTCGTCTTTTAACGCAGCGGCAGAACCGTCGTTTCCTTGATGCGCTCCAGCGAGAAGCTCGAGCGCACATCGATGACGGACGGATGGTGCAGCAACTCATCCTGCACGAAGCGCGAAAAGTCATCCATGTCGCGCACTTGCACGCGCAATAGAAAGTCCATCTCGCCGGTCATCGCGTCGCAGGCGACGACCTCCGGCCATGAACGCACCGCTTCGCGAAAGAGATCGCCGTGCGTCGGCGCTTTCGGCGTGCCCGCGGCGGCCTGCGTGCCGCCGCGCTTTTCCAGGCGCACGTTGATGTACGCGAGCAGGCCAAGCCCGAGTTTCTTCGCGTCGAGCAAGGCGACGTAACCGCGGATCACGCCGATTTCCTCCAGCCGCCGAATGCGCCGCAAACACGGGCTCGGCGACAAATTCACGCGATCCGCGATTTCCTGATTCGACAGCCGTCCATTTTCCTGAAGAATGGCCAGAATTCGGCGGTCAATCGTATCCAATTCAAGCTCAGCCATTTCGTAGCTCCTCGCCGCTGTGAATTGGCAGCATCGTGCGCAATCTTATGAATCGCCGGTTTGTTTCGCAAGTTTTTGCCAGTGCCGCCTGACTAAACTGTCTCCACGTCGCGCACATCGCGCCGCATCTAAGATCAGGAGACATGCATGACCGCAACGACCTGGGAGAATCCCGTCGGCACCGACGGCTTCGAGTTCATCGAATACACCGCACCGGACCCGGTCGCGCTCGGCAAGCTGTTCGAGCAGATGGGCTTCACTGCGATCGCGAAGCATCGTCACAAGGACGTGACGCTCTATCGCCAGGGTGAAATCAACTTCATCGTCAACGCCGAGCCGGATTCGTTCGCACAGCGCTTCGCGCGCCTGCACGGTCCGTCGATCTGCGCGATCGCGTTCCGCGTCGCCGATGCCGCCAAGGCGTACAAGCGCGCGCTCGACCTCGGCGCATGGGGCTTCGACAATAAAACCGGCCCGATGGAGCTGAACATTCCCGCGATCAAAGGCATCGGCGATTCGCTGATCTACTTCGTCGACCGCTGGCGCGGCAAGAACGGCGCGCAGCCGGGCAGCATCGGCGATATCAGCATTTACGACGTCGATTTCGAGCCGATTTCGGGCGCGGAGCAGAATCCGGTGGGCCACGGACTGACCTATATCGATCACCTGACGCACAACGTGCACCGCGGCCGCATGGTCGAGTGGGCGGAGTTCTACGAGCGGCTCTTCAACTTCCGCGAAGTCCGCTATTTCGATATCGAAGGCAAGGTGACGGCGGTGAAATCGAAGGCGATGACGTCACCGTGCGGCAAGATCCGCATTCCGATCAATGAGGAAGGCTCGGAGAACGCGGGACAAATTCAGGAATATCTCGACGCGTATCGCGGTGAAGGCATTCAGCACATCGCGCTCGGCACCGGTGACATCTACAGCACCGTCGACGGCCTGCGCGGCGCGAACATCGCGCTGCTCGACACTATCGATACATATTACGAGCTCGTCGATCGCCGGGTGCCGGGTCACGTCGAATCGGTCGCGGAGCTGAAGAAGCGCAAGATTCTGATCGACGGCACCAAGGACGAAATCCTGCTGCAGATTTTCACGGAAAACCAGATCGGGCCGATCTTTTTCGAGATTATCCAGCGCAAGGGCAATCAGGGCTTCGGCGAAGGCAACTTCAAGGCGCTTTTCGAATCGATCGAACTGGATCAGATGCGCCGCGGCGTGCTGAAGGACACGACCGCAGGTTGAACGCACCGCAACGCGGGCATTAAAAAGGGACATGGACCGCGAAGGTCCATGTCCCTTTGTTCATTCAGGCGGCCCGCCCCAGTCAACACGGACCGCGAAGAGCGGGTCAGCCCGCCGTCTCGTCGTCGCTGCTTTCCGATTCACGGCGCTTTTGAGCACCGGCCTGAACCGACTGAACGCGCATTTGCGCGACCTGTGCAACCGACGACGCCCCGAACGGCGAGGCACTATTCGCGCGTGCGCCGCCAATCGGCGCGCTGATGGCGAAAAAGGCCGCCGAAACCATCAAGACATTCTGGATGTGGCGTTGTTTCATCGTTATCTCCTTCTAACTGCATGTGTACGGCTCGCTTTCGGATGCCAAAATGTGCACAGAAAAATTGCACGGGAACTCCGGAAGCGACCTTTTAGACAGCGATGAGCGACAGGGTTCCGCCGCTCGGTCGAATTTACACGCTGTAACAAAACGCTCCCGATGGCGGTCAAATCGTCAAGGATCTGACGCGAAGCCTCGGTAAGTGAGGAATTTTTAACGGGTTTGTACCAGTGCCTGAAAGATCACCGCACCGGCAAACTTGAAGTCCCGGCCTACGCATTCACAAGATGCCACGGCCCGAAACATGCTTTGGTGATCCCAAACCTCGGGTGGAGGAAGACACATAATGAACGCCCCGCTAGATGCAGAACAAAGAGCTTCGCTAAAAGCCGCATTGAAGTCCGTCACGCTAGACGACAAATACACGCTCGAACGCGGCCGCGCCTACATGAGCGGCATCCAGGCCCTGGTGCGCCTGCCGATGCTGCAACAAGAGCGCGACAAGGCCGCCGGTCTCAACACCGCCGGATTCATCTCCGGTTACCGCGGTTCTCCCCTCGGCGGTCTCGACCAGTCGCTCTGGAAGGCGAAGAAGCATCTCGCCGGCCATCAAATCGTGTTTCAGCCGGGCGTGAACGAAGATCTCGCCGCCACCGCCGTGTGGGGCTCGCAGCAAGTGAACCTGTACCCGAGCGCCAAATACGACGGCGTCTTCTCGATGTGGTACGGCAAAGGCCCGGGCGTCGACCGTTCCGGCGATGTCTTCAAGCACGGAAATTCCGCCGGATCGGCGAAGCACGGCGGCGTTCTCGTGCTCGCCGGCGACGATCACGCCGCGAAATCATCGACGCTCGCGCATCAGTCGGAGCACATTTTCAAGGCGTGCGGCCTGCCGGTGCTGTTTCCGTCGAACGTGCAGGAATATCTCGACTTCGGCCTGCACGGCTGGGCGATGTCCCGCTACTCCGGCCTCTGGGTCGCGATGAAATGCGTGACGGATGTCGTGGAGTCGTCGGCATCGGTGGATATCGATCCGCATCGCACGAAGATCGTGCTCCCGACCGATTTCGCGATGCCCGATGGCGGCCTGAACATCCGCTGGCCGGATCCGCCGCTCGTGCAGGAAGCGCGTCTGCTCGACTACAAGTGGTACGCCGCGCTCGCCTACGTGCGCGCGAACAAGCTGGACCGCGTGGAAATCGATTCGCCGCATGCGCGCTTTGGCATCATGACCGGCGGCAAAGCCTATCTCGATGTCCGTCAGGCGCTGACCGATCTCGGCCTCGATGACGCGACGTGCGCGCAAATCGGCATCCGTCTCTACAAGGTCGGCTGCGTATGGCCGCTCGAAGCGCAAGGCGCGCAGGAATTCGCGCGTGGGCTGGAAGAGATTCTGGTCGTCGAGGAAAAGCGCCAGATTCTCGAATACGCGATCAAGGAAGAACTCTATAACTGGCCGGATGCGCAACGTCCGCGCGTGTACGGCAAGTTCGATGAAAAAGACGGCGCAGGCGGCGAATGGTCCGTGCCGATGGGCAACTGGCTCTTGCCCGCGCACTACGAGCTGTCGCCCGCGATCATTGCGAAGGCCATCGCGACGCGCCTCGAAAAATTCGATTTGCCCGCCGACGTGCGCGCGCGCATCGCGACGCGTATCGCCGTGATCGAAGCGAAGGAAAGGTCGCTCGCGCGGCCGCGCGTCGAGGCGGAGCGCAAACCGTGGTTCTGCTCGGGCTGCCCGCACAATACCTCGACGAACGTGCCGGAAGGCTCGCGCGCGATGGCGGGCATCGGCTGCCACTACATGACGGTCTGGATGGACCGCAACACGAGCACCTTCAGCCAGATGGGCGGCGAAGGCGTCGCGTGGGTCGGCCAGTCGCCGTTCTCGAACGACAAGCACGTTTTCGCCAATCTCGGCGACGGCACGTATTTCCATTCGGGCCTGCTCGCGATCCGCGCGGCGATCGCGGCGAAGGTGAACATCACCTACAAGATTCTCTATAACGATGCCGTCGCGATGACCGGCGGCCAGCCCGTAGACGGGGTGCTGACCGTTCCGCAGATCACGCATCAGCTCGCGGCGGAAGGCGCGGCGAAGATCGTCATCGTCACGGATGAGCCGGAAAAGTACACGGCGAGCGTCGGGCTGGCGCCGGGCATCGACGTGCATCATCGCGACAAGCTGGACGATATTCAGCGGCAACTGCGCGAGGTGGCGGGCACGTCGATCCTGATCTACGACCAGACCTGCGCGACCGAGAAGCGCCGCCGCCGCAAGCGCGGCGCGTTCCCCGATCCGGCGAAGCGCGTCGTCATCAACGAAGCGGTGTGCGAAGGCTGCGGCGATTGCTCGGTGAAGTCGAACTGCCTGTCGGTCGAGCCGCTCGATACCGAGTACGGCACGAAGCGCCAGATCAATCAGTCGACGTGCAACAAGGACTACTCGTGTCTGAACGGCTTCTGCCCGAGTTTCGTGACGGTGGAAGGCGGTCAGTTGAAAAAGCCGAAGGCGACGAGCGTCGCGAGCGATGCGATGTCGCCCGTGCCGACGCCCGAGCTTCCGGAGATCGCGCGGCCGTATGGCGTGCTGGTCACGGGCGTCGGCGGGACGGGCGTCGTGACGATCGGCGCGCTGCTCGGCATGGCGGCGCATCTGGAGCAGAAGGGCGTCACCGTGCTCGACGTCACCGGCCTCGCGCAGAAAGGCGGCGCCGTGATGAGCCATGTGCAGATTGCCAACCGTCCGACCGATATCCACGCGACGCGTATCGCGATGGGCGAGGCGGATCTCGTCATCGGGTGCGATGCGATCGTCACCGCGAGCAACGAATGCGGCTCGCGGATGCAGCCCGATCACACGCGTGTCGTCGTGAACAGCGCGCAGACGCCAACCGCCGAGTTCATCAAGAACCCGAACTGGAGTTTTCCGGGCGCGAGCGCGGAGGCGGATATTCGCGCGGCGGCGGGCCAGCATGTCGCGCTCGTCGATGCGAACCGCTTCGCCGTCGCGCTGATGGGCGATGCGATCTATACGAATCCGTTCGTGCTCGGGTTCGCCTGGCAGAAGGGTTGGGTGCCGTTGCGGCATGAGTCGCTGGTGCGCGCCATCGAGCTGAATGCGGTGCAGGTCGAGAAGAATCTCGCGGCATTCGAATGGGGCCGTCGCGCGGCGCACGATCTCGAAGCCGTGCGCCGTCTGGCCGATGCGCAGCACGGCGTACAGGAAGCGCCGGGCAAGGTCATCGCGCTGCATACGCCGAAGGCGCTCGACGCGCTCATCGACAAGCGTCTCGACTATCTCGCGAAGTATCAGAACACGGCTTACGCAGCGCGGTACGGACGGCTGGTTGCCGAAGTGCGCGCGAAGGAAGCGGCGCTGGGTTCGGGCGACGGGCAGTATCCGCTGACCGAGGCCGTCGCGAAGAACCTGCACAAGCTGATGGCGTACAAGGACGAATACGAAGTCGCGCGTCTTTATGCCGATCCGGTGTTCCTCGACAAGGTGAAGAACAGCTTCGAAGGCGACTGGAAGATCAAGATGCATCTCGCGCCGCCGAGTTTTTCGAAGAAGGACGCGCACGGGCATCTGGTGAAGAAGCAGTACGGTCCGTGGATGATGTCGGCGATGCGCGTGCTCGCCAAGCTGAAGTTCCTGCGCGGTACGGCGCTCGATCCGTTCGGACGCACGGAAGAACGGAAAATGGAACGGGCGTTGATCGGCGAGTACGAGGCTTTGGTGCGCGAGTTGATCGGCGGACTGACGGCGGAGAACCTGCAACTCGCCGTCGAACTCGCGAATCTTCCCGATTCCATGCGCGGTTATGGACACATCAAGGACAACAACGTGAAGGCCGCGAAGATCAAATGGAATGCGTTGCTTGCGCGCTGGCGGAATAACGAAGGCGGGGAAAAGCGGCAGGTGGCCTGATTCTGGTTGGGTCACGCTCGAAGGCGGTTCGCGAGGTCGACCATCGAGCGAACCGCGTCAATAAAAAAACGGCGATCCGGTCACCCGGATCGCCGTTCCTCTTCCCAACGCGATGTCGCGTTACTTCGCTACGCGCGCATTCGCGCTCGCCACCGCCGTCATATTGATGATCCGGCGCACGGTCGCCGCCGGCGTCAGGATATGCACCGGCTTCGAAGCGCCGAGCAGGAACGGCCCGACGGTCACGCCCTCGCCGCTCACCATCTTGAGCAGGTTGTAGGTGATGTTCGCCGCTTCGACGTTCGGCATGATCAGCAGATTCGCCTCGCCATGCAGCGTGGTCCCCGGGAACGAAGCCTTGCGCACAGCTTCGGAAAGCGCCGCATCGCCGTGCATTTCGCCGTCGATTTCGAGTTCCGGCGCACGCTCGGCGATCAGCTTGCGCGCGTCCGCCATCCGCTTGCTCGACGCGCTCTGCACGCTGCCGAAGTTCGAATTCGACACCAGCGCGACCTTCGGCTGAATCCCGAACCGTTCGATTTCGCGCGCCGCCAGAATCGTCATGTCGGCGAGCTGCTCGGGCGTCGGCATTTCGTTGACGTATGTGTCGCTGATGAACAGATTGCGCCCTTGCAGCATCAGCAGATTCATCGCCGCGAAGTTGTTCGCGCCTTCCGCCTTGCCGAGCACCTGATCGATGAACTTCAGGTGATCCTGATACGTGTCGATGAGACCGCAGATCATCCCGTCCGCGTCGCCGGTGTGAACCAGGATCGCGCCGATCAGCGTGTTGAACTTGCGCAGCGCGGCCTTCGCGCTTTCGGGCGTCACGCCCTGACGCGCGGCGATCTCGTGATACGCCTGCCAGCTCTTCTGATAACGCGGATCGTCTTCCGGATTCACGATCTCGAAATCGACGCCCGGCTTCAGCTTCGAGCCCATCTTCTGCAAACGCATTTGGACGACAGCCGGCCGCCCGATGATGATCGGCTTCGCAATCTTCTCCAGCAGCACGAACTGCGCGGCGCGCAGCACCCGCTCGTCCTCGCCTTCCGCGAACGCGATGCGCGCCGGCGCAGCCTTCGCCGCCGCGAATACCGGACGCATCACCATGCCCGTGCGATACACCGTCGCGCCGAGCGTCTCGCGATACGCGTCCATGTCGTTGATCGGGCGAGTCGCGACGCCGGAATCCATCGCGGCTTGTGCCACGGCCGGCGCGATCTTGATGATCAGGCGCGGATCGAAAGGCTTCGGAATCAGATATTCCGGGCCGAATTCCAGCGAATGGCCTTCGTAGGCCTTCGCGACTTCATCGCCCTGATCGGTTTCTTCCGCGAGTTCGGCGATCGCGCGCACGCACGCGAGCTTCATCTCTTCGGTGATCGTCGTCGCGCCGACGTCCAGCGCGCCGCGGAAGATGAACGGGAAGCACAGCACGTTGTTGACCTGATTCGGATAGTCCGAACGGCCTGTCGCGACGATACAGTCCGGACGCACCCGCTTCGCTTCTTCCGGACGAATTTCCGGCTCGGGATTCGCCAGCGCGAGAATCAGCGGCTTGCCGGCCATCGTCTCGACCATTTCCGCCTTCAGCACGCCAGCGCTCGAGCAGCCGAGGAAGACGTCGCAACCGTGCATCGCATCGGCGAGCGTGCGCGCGTCGGTCGTCGCCTGATAGCGCTCCTTCGATGCATCCAGATTGCCGCGGCCTTCGTAAATCACGCCCTTCGAATCGACCACGAGCGTGTTCGACTTCTTCAGGCCGAGGTGGACGAGCAGGTCAAGACACGCGATCGCCGCCGCGCCCGCGCCGGAGCACACGAGCTTCACTTCGTCCAGCTTCTTGCCGACCACCTTCAGGCCGTTGAGAATCGCCGCCGATGCGATGATCGCCGTACCGTGCTGATCGTCATGGAAAACGGGAATCTTCATGCGCTCGCGCAGCTTCTTCTCGATGTAGAAGCATTCGGGCGCCTTGATGTCCTCGAGATTGATGCCGCCCAGCGTGGGCTCGAGCATCGCGATCGCATCAACGAGCTTGTCCGGATCGGTTTCCGCCAACTCGATATCGAATACGTCGATGCCCGCGAACTTCTTGAAGAGACACCCCTTGCCTTCCATCACCGGCTTGGCCGCGAGCGGGCCGATGTTGCCAAGACCCAAAACGGCCGTGCCGTTCGTCACGACGCCGACGAGGTTCGCACGCGACGTGTACTTCTGCGCGTCGAGCGGCTCATCGTAGATCGCCATGCACGCGGCCGCGACGCCCGGCGAATACGCGAGCGACAGGTCGAGCTGGTTGGAAAGCGGCTTGGTCGGTGTAACCGAAATCTTGCCGGGGCGAGGATTCTGGTGATATGCGAGGGCACTTTGCTTCAGTTGTTCGTCCATGATTTGACCTGAGACGTTTGAGAATTATTTGAACAGGGTTCACACCGCCGTCGACCGTGTTGCAATGAATGCGGGAATGTGAATCGATGGACCAAGATTCATGTGCTCGGGGCGTCGGATAGACGCAACGTGCCGCTCGTCGGGATCGAACGAGCAGACGGAGCCTTTGGTTTTTTTTGGGACATTCAGTGTACACCGCGCACTTGAAATGACGCGATGCAACGTTTCAGCGCAGTTTCATCCGGCGACGATGCGCTCAGTCGAGGGCCGCGCCGCGTTTTTCGGGAATGAGAAAGAGCGTCGCAACGACGTCGAGCAGATAGATCGACGCGAGGAATGCGAGCGCCACCGCGAACGAATAACGCGCGGCCAGCGCGCCGACCGCGACCGGACCGAGTCCACCCACCGCGCGCCCGATATTGAACAGCACGTTCTGCGCGGTCGCGCGCGCATCGGTCGGATAGATCTCGGAGATCAGCGCGCCGTAGCCGCCGAGCATGCCGTTGACGAACACGCCCATCACCGCGCCGCCGATCAGGAGCGCCGCCGGGCTCGTCAAACTGGAATAGACGAACACCATCGCGACCGCGCCAAACTGGTAGACGAGAAACGCCGGTTTCCGCCCGAAGCGGTCCGCCGCCAGACCGAACAGCCAGATGCCGAACGCCATGCCGAGCACGGTGGACGCGGTCCAGAGGCCGGATTTCGTCAGCGAGTAGCCGAACGTCTTCGACAGATAGCTCGGCAGCCAGATCATCAGCCCGTAATAACCGAAGTTCTGCACCGAGCACAGGACGATCACGCCGATGCTCGCGCGCGCCGTGCGGGCGTCGTCGAAAAGACGCCTGAGCGGCAACTTGCGGGCGGCGGCGGTTTTCGCAGCCGCGTGGCGTTCGGTGAACAACGCGGGTTCGTCCACGCGTCGCCGCACGAAAAACGAGACGACCGCCGGCAGCAGCCCGACCGCGAACATGCCGCGCCAGCCGATCACGGGCAGCAGCATCGGCGTAATGAGCGCGGCGGCGAGCACGCCCAGCTGCCAGCCGATCCCCACATACGACGACACGCGGGCGCGCAGCCGCGCGGGCCACGCCTCGGCAACGAGCGCCATGCCGATCCCGAACTCGCCGCCCAGCCCGATCCCGGCGATGGTGCGATAGATCAGCAAGTCGCCGTAACCCTGCGCGAGCGCGCACATGCCGGTGAAGACGGCGAACACGAGAATCGTCCAGGTCAGCATGCGCACGCGGCCGAAGTAGTCGGACAGCATGCCGAACACGACGCCGCCCGCGACGGCCCCGGCGAGCGTCCAGGTGACGAGCGCGCCGGATTGTGCGGGCGTGAGATGCAGGTCGGCGGCGATCGCGGGCAGCATGAAGCCTAGGATCAGCAGATCGAAGCCGTCCATCGCATAGCCGAGCATGGACGCGACGAGCGCCTGCAGCGCGTGGCGGGTTGGCGCGGCGGCGGAATCGTTCGTGGAGGAAACAGATGTCATCGAGGTAAAGAAGGGTATGCGCAGCGCCGCGAGTTTACGCGTGCGCACCGCGCTTTCACAACCTGCAAACAATTCGCCCAGGCACGCCGGCTCAGGTAAAATGCCGGGCTAGCTGTGCCTGGGGCGGCACCAGGCGCTGAAGCGCCGAGTCCCGCCGACACGCGCGCAGGGCATGCGAAGAAGCCCTCCGGAAGGAATGCTCGCTTCGCACCGAACCCATGCGCCAAGGCCCTCGCGGCCGCCTCCCGCTTCTTCAAGCGCCACACAAGTCCAAGGATTCGCCCATGACAGGCTTCGATCGCCAGACGATCTCCGACACCACCGCCAAGATGCTGCTCGAAGTGCAGGCGGTGCACTTCAACGCGGAAAAACCGTACATCTTCACGTCCGGCTGGGCGAGCCCGGTGTATATCGACTGCCGCAAGCTGATCTCCTATCCGCGCGTGCGCCGCGGCCTGATGGAGATGGCCGAAGCGACCATTCTTCGCGATGTCGGCTACGAGCAGATCGACGCCGTCGCCGGCGGCGAGACTGCGGGTATCCCGTTCGCCGCGTGGATCGCCGACCGCCTGATGGTGCCGATGCAATACGTCCGCAAGAAGCCGAAGGGTTTCGGGCGCAACGCGCAGATCGAAGGTTTGCTGACTGAGGGCCAGCGCGTGCTGCTGGTCGAAGACCTGACCACCGACAGCCGCAGCAAGATCAACTTCATCAACGCGCTGCGCACGGCGGGCGCGACGGTGAACCACTGCTTCGTGCTCTTCCACTACAACATCTTCAAGGAGAGCGTGTCGGTGCTGAAAGACATCGACGTCGATCTGCACGCGCTCGCCACCTGGTGGGACGTGTTGCGCGTCGCGAAGGAGCAAGGCTACTTCGAGTCGAAGACGCTCGATGAAGTCGAAAAATTCCTGCACGCACCGGCGGAATGGTCGGCTGCGCACGGCGGCGCGACCGCTGCTCCGCAATAAGCATTGACCCGCACGAAGCAATTAAAATAAAAAAGCCGCTGACGGAAGTCGGCGGCTTTTTTTATTCGGCATTCAAAAATCGCTTACAGCGAATTGGGATTGGGAAGCGATGAATCGTCGAGCGAACCGTCGCCGGAATAGGCGGAGAGATTCATTAAGCCGTTGCTTTGCGCATACTGAAACAATTCGGAATCGCGCTCGATGCCGAGTTTTCGCATTGCGGTGTTCTTTTGCGTGCTGATTGTTTTGATACTGCGCCGCAATTGTCCGGCAATTTCCGTAATCGTCATGCCCGAAACGAACAGGCGCACCACTTCCAGCTCGCGCTTGGACAGGATCACGCTACGCTGCTGTCCGTTCGCGCCGAGCCCCATGCTGTCGAGCGCCGCCTTGACGGACGGGCCGAGGTACTCCTGCCCGCGCATGACGTGCTGGATCGCCCAGCCGATGTGGTTCATGTCGTCGGCCTTGTTGATGATCGACATCACGCCCACTTCGCGCAAAGGTTTGAGCAAGGCCGGATTTTCGAGCATGGTCAGCACGACGAGTCTCACGCGCGGAAACTGCCGGCCGATATAGCCGAGCAAGGGCATGCCGTCGCCATAAGAGCCGCCGGGCATGGCGAGATCGGTGACGAGGACATCGCATGGCTCCTTTTGGAGCAACTGGACGAGTTCGGTCGACTGACGGGCCTGACCGATGACGTCCACCTCCGGAAACTTGTTGAGGGCCTGTGTCGCGCCAAACAGAATGACCGGATGATCGTCTGCGATGATGACTTTTATTCGCTGGCTCATTTAACTTCTCCTGTATTTCAGTCGATTAGTTGCCGCGCGAATCTGCGTCGAATTACTCATGTCTGCGTTCATTAGAGTTTGAAATCATCGCCGTCAAGGCGCTGCGCACTACGTCGAAACCGGTGGCGCTCCGCGCGCCATCGGTTAAGTCCCAAGGATTTAAGACTTTTATGCTTTGTTGCAATGTTAAACTGCAAGCTAGTACGAAGCGCATCACTGAGACAAAAAACATCGTTGCAGCCAGCGAAACGCTGCTATAACGCGCGACGATACTGACAGGAGTTCAGCCCATGCGCCTCACCGGCCGACGCGTGAGTTCGACTGGCCATGTCGCATCAGTACTCTTCATCGCCTTCGCGGCGGCGGTTTTCGCCCATTCGCACGAGGCCGCGGCCGACCCCGCGTTCACCGTCTCCAGCACAGACCTCGCGCCCGGCAAGACCATCGGGCCGACTCTCCTTTTCGATCAGTCCGAATGCAAGGGCGGCAACCGCTCGCCGCAGATTTCCTGGCACGGCGCACCCGCCAACACGCGCAGCTTCGCCGTGACGGTCTTCGATCCCGACGCGCCGGGGCGCGGCTGGTGGCACTGGGCGGTCGCGGGCATTCCGGTTGGCACGGATCACCTGGCGGGCAACGCGAGCGCGTCGGGCGCGCTACGCAAGATGGGGGCCGTCGAGGCGCGCAACGACTGGGACACGGAAGGCTACGGCGGCCCGTGCCCGCCGCCCGGCAAGCCGCATCGTTATATCGTGACCGTCTACGCGCTAGGCAGCGCCGACCTGCGCCTGCGCCAAGGCACGCCCGCCCTCATGTTCGAGCACGAAATCCGCACGATGACGATCGCCAGCGCACAGCTCACCTTTACATACGGCCGTTAGCCTGAAGTAGAGAACCGCGCGCTTACGCCGCTCGGTTAAAAATTGTCTTTGCTAGACTGGCCTGGACCGTCCGCAAGGCACGCGTCCGTGCAGGCGGCGGCGCAGGAAGTGACTCGGGGAAACCATGCCGAACATCATCATCGTTTATCACAGCGGCTACGGCCACACGAAGAAAGTCGCGGAAGCGGTGCTCAGCGGCGCAGCCGACGCCGGCGCGAACGTGAAACTGATCGCCGTCGGTGACCTCGACGACGCTGCATGGGCCGAACTCGACGCCGCCGACGCCATCGTCTTCGGCGCGCCGACATACATGGGCGGGCCGTCCGCCGATTTCAAAAAGTTCGCCGACGCGAGTTCGAAGCCCTGGTTCTCGCAGAAATGGAAGGACAAGATCGCGGCCGGATTCACCAACTCGGCGCACATGAACGGCGACAAATTCCTGACCATCTCCTATTTCGTCACGCTAGCGATGCAGCACGGGATGATCTGGATCGGCACGGGCATGATGCCGTCGAACACCAAGGCGGCCACGCGTAACGATCTGAATTTCGTCGGCGGGTTCACGGGGCTTCTCACGCAATCCCCCGCGGATGCCTCGCCGGACGAAGCCCCGCCGCCCGGCGATCTCGAAACCGCGAAAGTCTACGGGGCACGCATCGCCGCGGTGACGGCGCGCTGGGTCGGCAACCGGGCCGGCGACGAAAACCGCGGACATCAACCCGCCGCGGAATCGCACTAAAATGTCGGTTTTGCGGCGAGCGTCCGCACGAACCAGCGAGATCGAGATGACCACGAAAGTATTTGTCGACGGACAGGAAGGCACCACCGGCCTGAAGATTTTCGAATATCTGTCGCAGCGCCGTGACATCGAGGTGTTGCGTATCGAGGAAGCGAAGCGCAAGGACATCGAGGAGCGCCGCCGGCTCATCAACGCGTCGGACGTAACGTTCCTGTGCCTGCCGGATGTTGCGTCGCGCGAATCGGTTTCGCTCGTCGACAAGGACAACACGCGCACCGTGATGATCGACGCCAGCACGGCCTTCCGCACGCAGGACGACTGGGCGTACGGCCTGCCCGAGCTCGCGCGTGCGCAGCGCGAGCGTCTGCGCACGTCGAAGCGCATCGCGGTGCCGGGTTGCCACGCGTCGGCGTTCGTGCTGTCGGTGCAGCCCCTCGTGGCG
This sequence comes from Caballeronia turbans, assembly GCA_001544655.2. GTDB lineage: Bacteria > Pseudomonadota > Gammaproteobacteria > Burkholderiales > Burkholderiaceae > Caballeronia > Caballeronia turbans. Next base: position 80,510 of record FCOD02000022.1, on the reverse strand, counting down.
GGCGGTCTCGTCCCCGCCGATTTCGACGCGCATGCCTATTCGATCACCGGCTACAGCGGCGGCGGCAAGAAAATGATCGCGGAGTACGAAGCGGGCGGCAACGAGCGACTCATGAGCCCGCGCCCTTACGCACTGAGCCTGACGCACAAGCATCTGCCGGAAATGTCCGTGCGCACGGGTCTCTCACGCGCGCCCGTCTTCACGCCGATCGTCGGCGCATTCCTGAAGGGTCTCGCGGTGACGACGTATTTCTCGCCGGACCAGCTCTCGCGCCCCGCCAAGCCGCAGGACGTGCGCGACATGCTGGCCGAGTACTACAACAACGAGCCGTTCGTGCGCGTCATGCCGTTCGACGCCGAAAGCAATCTCGACGCCGGCTTCTTCGACGTGCAAGCCTGCAACGACACCAACCGCGTCGACATTTTCGTGTTCGGCAACGACAAGCGCTTCGTGACGGTCGCGCGGCTGGATAATCTCGGCAAGGGTGCGTCGGGTGCGGCCATCCAGTGCATGAATCTGGCGATCGGCGCGGACGAGGAGACCGGTCTCGCCCGCTGATCCCGCTGTCGCAGCAAAACCCGAAGGCCGATTCGCTCCAATGCGCATCGGCCTTTTTTTCGCCCGCCGACGCGACGCAGCATCCAAACGTACAGACGAAAAAAAGCCCGCCAAAGCTGGCGGGCTGAATCCATATCAGTGGAGACATGGAGGAGACAGGAGTAAATATACCAAGAATATTGGTGCGTCGCAACATTGCGTGTTGCGGCACACCGACGCGCGAACGCACAGCGAATCAGGGCTGCATCATCGACAGGATGAACTGGAGTTGATCGCCGGAAATCGGTTTGACGAGATGCACATCGAACCCGGCGTCGTTCGTCATTTCCCTGTGCTGCGGCTGTCCCCAGCCTGTCAGCGCGACCAGCATGATTGCGTGGCCGTTCGGCAATCGGCGCAAGGCGCGCGCCGCCGCGAGTCCGTCGACGAGCGGCATGCCGAGATCGAGAATCACGACTTCGGGATCGAACTGCACCGCGACCTCGACGGCTTGTGCGCCGTTTGCCGCGAGCGCCACTTCGTGGCCCATGCCGGTCAGCAGGTTCGCGAGGCCGGAAAGCGCATCGTCGTCGTCGTCGGCTATGAGAATGCGCTTGCTCACGATGGCCTCAGCGGAAACCGTTGATTTCGAGTTTCAATCTGTTCGAACCCGCCTGCGCCGCCGTGATCTCGGTGCGCGCGGTGCGTGCGCCCAGATAGAAATGCTGGCGCGCGGGCGCGTTCTGGTCGTGCGTCGCGTCGGGCAGACACGATGCGATGTCCGCCGCCACACTTTGCAACGCGTCGGCGCTTGAACCGCCGTGCAAGGTCCACGTGCATCGATAGTTCGTCGGCGATGCGGCGCATGTCGCGTCGTCGCCATAGGGCAGTGCTACCGCGCGGCCATCGTTCGCCGAAAGAGATGAAAAATTCGGCGCAGCAGCCACGATGCGTTTGAGCGCATCGCAAGGGCTCGGGGTGTCGTCAGCGCGCGCGGATGTCGTTGCTAATACACCGAAACACAACAAGGCGGCGGCCCAGGCGGAGCGTCGGCCAATCAGATGCACGGGGCGCCTCCTTTCGATCTGTTTTTCCCGACGAGCGCGACTATGCACCCGCCGGCCACGTATGTATGTTCGAAAGCGAATCAAGTACTACAAGCTCAAGCAAGCCGTGCACCCGTTCATGCAGACGTTTGGCGCGTCAGTGCCGCACGAGCGCCATCATCGCGCCGAAGCCGACGAACACACCGCCCGTCAGGCGGTTGAACGCCCGCGCGACGCTCGCGCTCTTCAGCTTTTCGCCGATGCGCGCGCCCAGGCCCGCATACACCGCGTACCAACTCACCTCGATCACGGCGAACGTCGATACGAGAACCGCGAATTGGGGCAAGACCGGCAGGTTTGCGTCGATGAACTGCGGCAGCAACGCCGCCGCGAAGAGAATCGCCTTCGGATTGCTGCTCGCGACGAGAAAGCCGTTGCGAAAGAGCGTGAAGCGTCGGGAGGAATGCGCCGCGCCGCTGTCATCGCGCACGTCGACCGCGCTCGTTTTCGCGCGCCAGCTCTTCACGCCGAGCCAGACGAGATACGCCGCGCCGACGAGGCGCAGCGTATCGAACAGACGCGGCCACGCTTCGAGAAACACGCCCAGCCCTGCCGCCGATACCGACAGCATGATGACGAGCGCCGTGAGACAGCCGGCCATGGTGGCCGTCGAGCGTTTGAGGCCATGACGCGCGCCGTGCGTCATGACGAGCAGCATGTTGGGTCCGGGAATCGCGGAAACGACGAAGACAGTGGCGACGAACAGCCACCAGAGATGCAGGCTCATTGCGGCGTGGCGGAGAAAGGAACGGGACTCGCATTATGCCGTCCGCCCCGCTGATTCCGGCACGAGGCCGCCTGCCACACCGCGAAAATGGAATCAGCGGCCGGCGCGCCGGGCCGCCACCTGACCGAGCACGGCGAAGTCCTTATCGCCGTCGCCGTGCGCGAGTGCGTCGACGAGGTTGTCGCGCACGACGCTCGCCACGGGCAGCGGCACGTTCACGGCATCGCCGGCGGCGATCGCGAGACGCACGTCCTTCAGCCCGAGCCGCGCCTTGAAGAGCGCAGGCTCGTAGCGGCGCTCTGCGATCATCTTGCCGTAGCCCTGATACACCGGCCCCGGGAACAGCGAGTTCGTGATGACGTCGAGCAGCGTCTGCGCTTCGATGCCGTGGCCGCTCACGAGCGCCGCCGCCTCGCCGAAGCTTTCGATCGCCGATGCCAGCATGAAATTCGCCGCGAGCTTGAGCACGTTCGCGTGCTGCGGCTCGCTGCCGACGCGCCAGGTTTTCTGGCCGAGCGCATCGAGCACGGGCTGCACGCGGTCGATGGAATCGCTTGCGCCCGCCGCGAGAATGTTGAGCTTGCCCGCCGCCGCGACGTCCGGCCGCCCGAGCACTGGTGCGGCGACATACGCGACGCCGTGCTGCGCATGCAGCTCGGCCAGTTCGACGGCCAGCGCCGCCGAGATCGTCGCCATATTGACGTGCACGAGGCCCTTCGGCGCGTGCTTGAGCAGACCGCCGTCGACGAGCACCGAGCGCAGCGCGTTGTCGTCGGCGAGCATGGAGAACGCGGCATCGCCGGCGAACGCCTGCTCGGGCGTATCGACCACCGACGCGCCCTGGTCCGCGAGCGAGCGCGTCTTGTCGCGCGAGCGGTTCCAGACGCGCACCGTATGTCCCGCCTTGAGCGCGTTGCTCGCCATCGCGCCGCCCATTTCGCCCAGTCCAATGAATCCGATGTCCATACTCGCGTGCTCCTCGACCTTGTTTGCTCGCCGCGCGCTGGAAGCCGCGCGGCCCGAGCGCCAGTAAAGCATATCGACGCAAAGCGCGCAGAAGCGCGCAATGCGATACTCACTGCATGGTCAAGGCGCGCTTTCACTTCCATCGCGAACTGAACGATTTCCTCGCTCGACCCTTGCGCGGGCACGTGTTCGTGTGCGCGTGCGCGAAGTCTTCATCGACCAAGCACATGATCGAGGCGCTCGGCGTGCCGCACACGGAAGTCGATCTGATCGTGAGGAACGGCCGCCCGGTCGGGTTCGACGCGCAGATCGAAGCCGACGACGTCATCGAGGTCTATCCCGCGCATCACGCGCCCGGAGGCATGGCGAACGGCGCTGCGCTGCTGCGGCCATCGTTGCGCGCGGCGGACCTGCGCTTCATCGCCGATGCGCATCTCGGCGGGCTCGCGCAACTGCTGCGGCTCGCGGGCTTCGATACCCGCTACGACAACAACTTCCCCGACGATGAAATCGAGCAGCTCGCACAGGACGAATCGCGCATCGTGCTCACGCGCGATCGCGAACTGCTCAAGCGCCGCACCGTCTTGCGCGGCTGCTATGTCCGCGCGCTTCAACCCGACGAACAGTTCCGCGAAGTCTCGGAGCGCCTCGACCTAGCGCAGCATGTGCGGGCATTTCGACTCTGCCTGATGTGCAACGCGCCATTGCGTCCGGCCGTGCCCGGCGAAATCGACGGCCGCGTGCCCGAAGGCGTGCGCGAGCGGCATACGCGCTTCGTCACCTGCGACGTGTGTCGTCGCGTGTTCTGGGAAGGCTCGCACTGGCGGCGCATGCGCGCGCGGATCGACGCGCTGGCGGAAGCGGGCCGCTGAGACGGTCGTCGCGTTCCGTACAATACGGCCCCTGACCTCAATCTTCGCCCTGGAGCATCGCGTGAACAAATTTCAACTGGAACAGACCAAAGCATTCAAACTGGCCAACGACCTGAAGCAAGGCGGCCGCGCACGCGTGGGCAGCGCGGATGCGCAAAAGACCGATCGCCGCGAGCAGCGCAAGCTCGATCAGGCGAAGGGTCTCGTGCCATTCGCGTGCAAGCTCGATGAAAAGCTCGTGACGCAACTGAAGTCGCGCGCCGAAGCGCATGATGGCGGGATGACGGAAGTGCTGGCCGAATTGCTGGTGAAGGCCGGTCTGGAGCGTTAAGTTCCTTGTCCGCTCCGTGCGCTTCGCGGCTCCTGAAGCGCACGATCGCCACGCGTGTCCCTCACACGCTCCCTTCCTTCTCGATCACCAGAATGCGCGCCTCGCCGACGGGTTCGGCGAAATGCTCATCGCCGGCCTGGGCATGAAAGATGTCGCCGGCGCGCAGCGTCAGAACGCGCTCGCCTTCGCCGCCACGCACATGCATCCGCACTTCGCCCTGCATGACGGCGAACACTTCCTCACCGTCGTTCACGTGCCATTTGTATGGCGTGTCCGTCCAGTGCAGGCGGCACGACGTGCCGTTCATCACGCAGATATCGAGCGCGCCCCATGCGCGGTCGGCCGTGAACTTGCCACTTTCGATTACTTTCATTTGATTGCCGCCTAGCGGATGAAATCGCGCGCTTCATCGACATCCGCGTGACGCGTCGCCGGAATGCACGCCACCGCGATCAACGAGAGCACGAGCCCGCCCATCACATAGAAGGTGGGCGCGAGTTGCGAACCGGTGACGCGGATGAGCCACGTCACGATGAACTGGCCGAAGCCGCCGAAGATCATGACCGCGATGTTGTACGCGAGAGAAAGCCCCGTGGAGCGCACGTGCGCAGGAAACAGCTCGGCGATGAGCGCGCCGAACGGCCCATAGTAGCCCGAGAGCGAGATCGACAGCAGCGCCTGCACGATGACGAGCCGCATCAGGCTCGGCTCTGCCGCGAGCCACGCGAAAAGCGGATAGATCACGACGAGCGTGATCGCGAGCGACCACAGCGAAAGACCCTTGCGGCCGATGCGGTCGGACCACGCGCCCGCGACCGGCGACAGCACCGTCAACAGCAGATTGCCGACGATCAACGCCGTGAACGACTGCCCGAACGGCAGCTTCAGTTGCTTGACGGCGAAAGTCGGCAGATAGGCGATCAGCACATACACGCTGACCGTCAGCGCGATCACCGAGCCGAGCCCGCACAGCACTTCGCGGCTATGCGTGCTGAACACTTCCCCGAGCGTGGCGCGGCGCGCGGTCTTCTTCGCGTGCAGGAACGCTTCGGTGTCGGCCATGTTGCGGCGGATATACAAGCCGACCGGCCCGATCACGAGGCCGAGGATGAACGGCACGCGCCATCCCCATGAATCCAGCGCCTCGGGTGAAAGGCCGCGCGAAATCGCCGAGCCGACGATCGCGCCGAGCAGCAGCGAAGCGGCCTGGCTCGCCATCTGGAAGCTGCCGTAGAAGCCGCGCTTCGAGAACGGCGCCGCTTCGATCAGAAGTGCCGTCGAGCTGCCGAACTCGCCGCCTGCGGAAAATCCCTGCAACAGCCGCGCGAACACGATGACGAGCGGCGCGCCGATGCCGATCGCCGAGTACGGCGGCGCGATCGCGAGCAGGAAGATGCCGAGCGTCATGAGCCCGATGACGAGCGTCAGCGCCGCCTTGCGCCCCGCGCGATCTGCATAGAGACCGAGGACGATGCCGCCGACCGGCCGCATCACGAACGCGACGCCGAAGGTCGCGGTGGTCAGAAGAATCGACGAGTAATCGCTGTCGCTCGGAAAGAACAGGCGGGCGATGACGACCGTCATGAAACCGAACACGGTGAAGTCGTACCACTCAAGCGCGTTGCCGATGACCGCGGCCGCCACGGCGCGCGCGTTCAATGGTCTTCCTGGCATGCGATCCCCTAAGGTCATTGGGTGTCGTGCTGGGCGGGCGCCGTCACGCGCGCTGCCCGCCGGACTCGTTGACCGCGCTTTGTTCGAAAGATGCACACGCGCGGCTCTTTTTGCCTTGGCGAGTGTAAAGACGGTTTTTCTCCCGATCAAGCTAATTGCGAACGAAAGAAAGCGCGCCGGGCCTTCCGGCCGGGCGCGCTTTTCGTGTGACGTCGATCGCGCTTATGCCTTCTTCACATACGCGCTGCACCAGCCCTTGGATGCGACCTGCTTGTTGCTGAACATCGGGCACGGCGCATAGGCGTCCGTCGGCTTGCCCTGATAGAACTGACAGTTGCCGCAGTCCTGGCCGGCGGCGTATTTCGGGTACTTGGCCTTGTCGACCTTGCTCGCGTCTTCCTTGTAGCCGAGTGCCTGCGCGGTGGGATCGCTTTCGGCGACTTTCGGCGCATCGGCGGCGAAGGTGGCCCGGGAGCCGAGCGCGAACGTCGAGGCGACGCCCGCGCTGGTGATGAGAAACGCGCGACGTGATGTCTTCATGGTGACTCGCTCCATGTTGTATTGGGGGATAGCGCCGTTCTTGGCGACGGCGATATCCGAGCATAACAATCTGGAAGCGAGTCGACGACGCCAAATGTTAGAGATAAGGGACGGCGGAAAGTCGCATGTCGCTCTAGCGCGCCATATCCGCCACGCGCTCGGCGATCGCAAGCGAGGCCGTCAATCCCGGCGATTCGATGCCGAACAGGTTCACGAGTCCCGGCACGCCGTGCGCCGACTTGCCCTGAATCACGAAATCCGCCGCGGCCTGACCCGGGCCGGACAGTTTCGGCCGGATGCCCGCGTAGGCGGGCTGCAAGGCGTCGTCGGGCAAACCCGGCCAGTACGCGCGAATCGCGGCGTAGAAGGAATCGGCGCGGCGCGGATCGACATCATAGTTGAGCGCCTGCACCCACTCGACGTCCGGGCCGAACTTTGCCTGCCCGCCGAGATCGATCGTCAGATGCACGCCCAGCCCCGCTTCGTTGGGCATCGGATAGATCAGCCGCGCGAACGGCGCGCGTCCGCTCACGCTGAAGTAATTGCCCTTGGCGAAGTAGAGCGGCGGCACGTGCCGGTCGTCGAGGCCGCGAATGCTCTGCGCGATCGCGTTCGCATGCAGTCCCGCGCTGTTGATCAGATACGACGCCCGGAACCGCGCAGGCGACTCGCCGCCCGTCTGGACGATGAAACAGCCCTCGCGTGCATCGATGGAAGCGACCGGCGTATGAAACACGATGTTCGCGCCGTGGTTCTCCGCCTGCCCCTGCAGCGCGAGCATGTACTGATGACTGTCGACGATACCCGTCAGCGGCGACCACACCGCCTCGACGCATTGCAGTTGCGGCTCCATCTCCGCCGCCTGCGCGCCGCTGATGCGCTCGAGTCCCTTGACGCGGTTCTCGATGCCCTTCTGCTGCAGCGCCGCCAGTTGCGGCACCTGATTGCGCGCGGTGGCGACGAGCAGCTTGCCGCATTGCCGATGCGGCACGCCATGCGCAGGGCAGAACTCGTAGAGCATGTCGCGCCCGCGCACGCACAGCTCGGCCTTCAGCGACCCGCGCGGATAGTAGATGCCGGCGTGAATCACCTCGCTGTTGCGCGAACTCGTGCCGATGCCGATGCCCTCGCCCGATTCCAGCACGATGACCTCGCGTCCGCGTATCGCCAGGGCGCGAGCGATCGCGAGTCCGACGACGCCCGCTCCGATTACCACGCATTCGATCCGATCCATGTCTTCTTTCCGCCGCAGATTTATCCCAACTATTTTACGTTCGGGACTATTGCGCGATACACAACAAACGCACATGGACTGCATCGTTTTCCGGTGCAATTCAGAAAAAGGCAAGAATCTGGCCGCCAAATGTCAAAAATGACAGGTTTTGGCGGCCTTTTTGGCAATTCCATAAATGAAGGCCTTTCAGAAACCGATCGCTTTCTTGCGCGAATTGCGGTCGAGCTGGATGTCACGCGCCTCGACGTGATGCCTTTGATCGATGCGCGCGTTGCCGAACGCGTTGAGCATCGCGCGCCGCATGCCGCGCGGCGACGCCTGCGTGAGCGCTTCGAGCGGCGCGTCGCCGAGGGTTTCCGGGAAGCGCGCGCCCCACGCGTGGGCATTGCGGATTTCGGCGTAAATCGACTGCGCGATGCGTCGCGCGCCGTCGCGATCCGGCGGCGCAATCTCGTAGACGTTCATGCGGTTCAAAAGCGGCTCGGGAATCGAGCGCGCGTCGTTGGCCGTGGCGATCCACACGACATTGCCCGCGTTGATCGGCACTTCCGCGAATTCGTCGATGAACGTCTGCGCCGTGTCGTGCTCGAGCAGCGCGTAGAGCGAGCCGAGCGGATCGTATTGCGCGTCGCCGGTGGCCTTGTCGATTTCATCGACGGTGATCACGGGGTTCGCGTAGCTGCCGTTGACGAGCGCGTCGAAAACCTTGCCGGGCTTCGCGTTGCGCCACTGCGACGACGCGCCCGACAGAATCCAGCCCGCCGTGAGCGAGCTCATCGCCACGTAATGAGAGGACGTGCCGAGCAGCCGCGCGAGTTGCTTCGCGAAATGCGTCTTGCCGATGCCCGGCTCGCCGAGCAGCAGCATGGGCATGAGTTCGAGGCGATCGTCGGTTTCGAGGCACAGCGCGATCTGCTTGCGGATATCGGCGAGCGGCTCCTCGAAGTTCGGCAGATCGGCGGCGAGATCGTCGACCGACGGCATGCGGTTCGGCTTCACGCAGAAGCGCAGATTGCCCACCTTCAGCATTTTTTCGTAGATGGCGCGCAACGCGTCGCTCGCGCCTTCGGACAGGTCGTTGAGCGCGGATTCCACGTCGTCGAGACTGTAGACCTTGCTGAACGATGCCACTGCCAGTTCCTGTTTGACCACGGCCGTCGTCATGTCACACCCCGTCATTTTTTATGGTCGACGAGTCCAGTGTATCGGCGCCAAAACCCCGCGCAAGCGAGCAGTCGCACACGTGTGCTGCTAATCAGGACGCCCGTTTTGCTCGATAAAGCCGCGATCGGCGCGCGCTAGTATCATCGTCGGGATCGAACTGCCGGGCGGGTTCGAAATCTGCTCTGCCCTCCATCGTGCATTCGTGTATTTCAGCGGGCAGGCTGAACCCGGCCCGCGCCGCCATGTCACAAGGAAGTCGCCGAGGATCGCCGATCCAGCGGCCGCTCGCCAAAGCGCGCCGCCATCCGAACCGTCCACGCGCAGGAGTCGCTTTCAATGCATAAAACGCTACGCACCGCCTTTCTGAAGACCGCGCTCGTGACGGGCGCCTGTCTCGCCGCGCTCGGCGCGCACGCGCAAACCACGGCGACGCAGCCGGTGACGTGGGAATTGCAGGTCGTGCGCGACGGTCAACAGATCGATTCGTTTTCTGGCACGACGAACGTCGGCCAGGCGCGCACGGATACGCATCACAACAAGGTGCGAAACAACGTAGGCTGCGCGGATCAGCCTGCGGGCGATATCGACCTGCAACGCACGATCACCGTCTCACCGACCCATGCGAGCGCCGACGACGTCACGCTCGCTATCGATGCGCAGGAAACCTTGCAGGACGACAGCACGCGCGTGTCGCCGTCCGGCTGCAAGCTGCCGCCGGTGCCGCGCCAGGTGAGCGGGTCGCATCCGGGCCTCGTGCTCAAGCCGGGCGAATGGGGGCAATGGCAGCTCATCGACAGCAACCCGTCGCTCGCTTATCGGGTGCGCGCGAGCCTGGGTTCATCGACGGCGGCGCAATGACAACCTCGGTGACATAGACTCCAGAAAGCCGCCGCTCAAGATCAAAGAACGCATGCGAAACCCAGAACATCTTCCGCCAGGTCCGTCCGCTCATTCGGCCACGCCGGATTTCACGGCGGTGAGCTGGAATCTGCACAAGGGCCGTTCGCCCCTCGGCTTGCGCGCCTGGACAGCGATGCAGCGGTGGGTTCAGACCACCAACGCCGACGTCTATTTTCTCCAGGAAGCGATGGCGCGGCGCATGCCGCAGCCCGTGCTCGCCAGCGGCTTCGGCAATCCGCTCAATGCGCCGCTCGACGATGTCTGGCATTGCCAGGCGACCGAGATCGCGACTGCGCTCGAGTTGCAGATCGCGCTCGGGCCGAACGTGTTCAAGCCATCGTGGCGGCACGGCAACGCGATTCTTTCGCCGCATCCGCTCGATCTCTCCGGGCGCTGGGACATCTCCGCGCATCGTTTCGAAAAGCGTGGGCTACTGGTCGCGCGCGCGACGTTCGCCGGTCAGGCGATCACGCTGCTGTGCGCGCATCTCGCGCTGACGCGTCAGGCGCGGCTGCGTCAGATGAACTGGATCGCCCACTGGATCGCGAAGGAAGCGCCCGAAGGTCCGCTCATGCTCGCGGGCGATTTCAACGACTGGCGCAACGACTCCGTGCCGCTTTTCGGTGAACTCGGCATGCACGAAGTGGCGACGATGCTCGGCGAATCCGGCCGCACGTTCCCGGCGTTTTCGCCTGCGCTCGCGCTCGACAAAATGTTCGTGCGCGGACTGAAACCGGTCGAATGGCTTGTGCCGACGCAGGACACGGCGTGGCTCTCGGATCACCTGCCGTACATGGCGCGGCTGCGCGTGGAATAAGGGACTTACGCTCGCGGTCCGGCGAGCAGCGCTTCCAGCGCGTCGATGGCGACGGGCTTCGTCAGATGATGATCGAAGCCCGCGTCGAGCGCGCTCTGACGGTCGGCCTCGCTGCCCCAGCCCGTCAGCGCGAGCAGCAACACACTTTTGGTCGCGTCGCGCTTTCTCATTTCGCGCGCGACGTCGAATCCGCTCATGCCCGGCAAGCCGATATCGAGCACGACCACATCGGGTTTGAAATCATCGATCGATGCGAGCGCGCGCGGGCCGTCATGCTCCGTACGCACTTCGTGGCCGAGCGCTTCGAGCAGCATCGACATGGCAAGCGCCGCATCGTCGCTGTCGTCGACGAGCAGAACGCGGCGGCCTTGCGCCGCGCCGCCGCTTGCTTCGGCGGTGGTGTTCATGCATTTCCCCGTGAGTCGTCGCCGCGCGAAACCGGTATTTCCGACCCGCGCCCGACTTTATTGAGATGATTCAGGAAATGTAGCACAGCGTGTCCGCGTTCAAGATAATGAACCCGCAATACGGCGCGCGAAGGCTCTGCTATCGTGAATACTTCATCCGCCGCCGTTCCCGCACCGCCGCCATGTTCGATCTTTTCGACGACATTCCCAAGCCCGACATCGTGTGGCATCCGGATTGGATCGACGCCGACGAAGCCTCCGATCTGATGGGCGCGCTCATCGCGGAAGTCGGCTGGCAGCAGGACACGATGACGACGCCCGGCGGCCGAGTGCCGCTGCCGCGTCTGACCGCGTGGCAAGGCGAGCCGGACGCGGTGTATGTCTATTCGGGCATCCGCAACCTGCCGCAGCCGTGGACGCCCGCGGTCGCGAACCTGCGCGAGCGCGCCGAAACCGCGTGCGGTGCGCGCTTCAACAGCGTGCTGCTGAATCGCTATCGCGGCGGGCTCGACAGCATGGGCTGGCATGCCGACAAGGAACGCGAACTCGGCCCCGAGCCGGTGATCGCATCGGTGAGTCTGGGCGCGACGCGCACGTTCGAGTTCCGTCACGCGCGCACGCACACCACGCACACGCTCGCGCTCACGCACGGCAGCCTGCTCGTGATGCGCGGACGCACGCAGCAGGAATGGGTGCATCGCGTGCCGAAGGAGCCGGGCGCGCGCGGCGAGCGCATCAATCTCACCTTCCGCTGGGTCGATGCGTCGAAGCGCAAATGAAATCGCCTACGGACGTTTGGCGACGAAATCGATCTCGACGAGCGCATCGCGCGCAAGGCCCGTCACGCCGATGCACGTGCGCGCCGGCAGCGGCTTCGGCAGGAAGTACGACCGATACACGGCGTTCATCGCGTCGTAGTCGCGCTTGAACTCGGTCAGGAAGATCCGCACGCTGACCACGTTGTCGAGCGTCAGCCCCACGCCGTTCAGCACGAGAATCAGGTTATCCATCACGCGGCGCGTCTGCGCGGCGACGCCTTCGGGCAGCGGCGCGCCGTCGTCGCTCGGATCGGTCGGCATCTGACCGGTGAGGAACACCCAGCCGTCAGCTTCCGCCGCGTGCGAGAAAGGGCCGACGGGCGTCGGCGCGGCATCGACCATCGTGAATTTGGGCAACTGGCTCACATCCTCTCCTCGTTTTGATTTCGTATCGTCCGAAACCGGCACGTTAGCGCGCCAAAAATTGCGCGCGTGTTTCGGCCCGTGCGAAGATGATGCGGCTTACGGTTACCTTCTCACACCCGATGCTTCCCTACCCCGTTCTCGCCGACGCTGTCTTGCGCATGCTGGCCGCGATGCTGATCGGCTGCATCATCGGCATCGACCGCGATCTGCACGGCAAACCGACCGGCATGAAGACGCTCGGGCTCGTGTCGCTCGGCGCGTGCATCGCGACAATGTGCGCGCAAGGTTTCTCGATGACGCCCTCCGACGATGCCGGCGTCTCCCGCGCCGTGCAGGGCATCGTGACCGGCGTCGGCTTTCTCGGCGCGGGCGTGATCCTGCAGAATCCGCGCGAGAACCGCGTGCGCGGGCTGACCACGGCGGCGTCGATCTGGGTGACGGCGGCCGTCGGCATCGTCTGCGGGCTGGGCGTGTGGAGCGTCGCGTTCATCGCGATGATTCTGATGATCGCGCTCATGACGATCGGGCGCGTCGTCGAGAAGCGGCTTCTGCGGCGCTGGATGAACAAGCCGGAAGACGAGCGCGAAAAGTACGGCGAAGTCGAAGAAATTTAAACGAGCGCCCCGGCGACGGGCGCCTTCACGCGATTGCGGCCCGCCATCTTCGCGGCATAGAGCAGGCCGTCGGCGCGCGCCATCATCGACGCGAGCGGCTCGCGGCCGTCCCACATCGCGATGCCCGCGCTGAAGGTGTAATGCAGCACGCCGCCTGGCACCTCGCACGGCGTCGCTTCGACCGTTCTGCGCAGACGCTCGACGAGCGCGGTGACATCCTCGATATGCTCGGCCGTGCAAAAAAGACAAAACTCCTCGCCGCCGATGCGCCCGAATGAATCGCCATTGCGCATGCGCGCCCGCACGATCGACGAAAAATGACGCAGCACTTCGTCACCCGCCGCGTGACCGTAGCGGTCGTTGACGCTCTTGAAGTGATCGATGTCGACGACCGCGACGTACTCGCAACAGCCGTCATGTCCGCCCTGCCCGGCACACGCGAGACTCTCTGCCGCCGAGGCCAGGAAGGCTTTTCTCGACAGCGCGCCGGTGAGGTCGTCGATGCGCGCGAGGCGTTCGAGCCGTTGCGCGAGCCGGTCGTGCGCCATCATCACGAGGCCGATGCACAGCGACGGCAGCACGAGAATGCCGAGCGCGAGGAACGTGATCTGCATCGGCCCGGGCTGCAGCAGCGCGGTCTGCGCGGGCGGCTTCACGGCGTAGATCGCGCCGCGCACCGTATGGCCGAGCGCGCCGAGCGCGGCGGCGCCCGCGACGAACAGATAGTTGTAGCGCGGCCGCTCTTTCGGACGCTCCAGCAGCACGCGGCCGGCAATCGCGAGATCGCAGGCGGCATGAAACGCCGACACGATCACCACGCGCACGTGCACATCGGGCACGACATAGGTGAAGTACGCGATGCCCGCCATCACGCCGAGCCACATGATCCAGCCCGTCCAGCGCTGCGCGGGACGCATGCGCACATCGAAGAAATCGTTGCAGCCTTCGTAGATGAGCAGGATCGTCGCGGCGAGCAACTGGTTCGCCGCGACGATGCCGAGCCACGCAGGCGCGACGTTCTGCATGGCGAAGAGCACGAGCGAGACGATTGCGATGACGTTCGCCAGAAGCCAGCGCCGCACGCCCGCGATCGCATGCGAGAGCAGCGAAATCAGCACCAGTATCGAGAGAATGCTCGATAGCGCGGTGACGACGAGAATGCTGACGGGACTGAACATCGCTGAAAAAGTGGGCGGGGATATCGCTCGTGCTGAAGGAAGGCGGTGTTTTCGGTGAGAGGATGCGCGGCGAAAAGAAGCACGAGTATCCGACATTGCCCACGCGTTTACGGCACGAACGGGCGCACCTTGAAGGCCGCACGTGCGGCGCGCCGTCGCACCTAGAAAGCAAAAACGCGGCGCAGCCTTGCGGCCCGCCGCGTTCGATCACGCGATTCCCCGCGCCTTACCAACCATGACGCTCGCGCCAGCGCTCCTCGCGACGCATCTCGTGATGCCAGCGGCGCTCGCGCCATTCGTGACGGCGCCATTCGCGCTCGCGCCAGTCATCGCGACGGTAGCCGTCTCCATAGCCGTATCCGTAGTAGCCGACCGGCACCGCGGGCTGCGCGTACACCGGCACGCCCACGCCCACCGCCACATCGACGTGCGCATTCGCCGATGCCGACATTGCAAGGGCCACGATCCCCGCCAGCCCGATAGCCGTTCCGAGAAGTTTCTTCTTCATGTCGCTTTCTCCTTGCACCGAGTGCTCTGTGAGTGAGTGCAGTCTAGGAAGCGATGCCGGATACAGGTGCAACGGGTTTGCCAGAAAGGTAACGTCAGGTAACGGTCAGCAATTGCGAATGTGGTCTAGCGCACGCGCTTGCCGGAAGCGTCGATGACGACTTCGCCGTCCTCCTTCGTGAACGGCCCCTTCTGCGCCTCGGGCAGGATGTCGAGCACCAGTTCCGACGGACGGCACAAGCGCGCACCCTTCGGCGTTTCGACGAATGGCCGGTTGATGAGGATCGGATGCGCGAGCATCGCGTCGAGGAGTTGATCGTCGGTGAGGCTAGGATCGTCGAGGCCGAGCTCGGCATACGGCGTGCCTTTTTCGCGCAGGGCGTCGCGCACCGAAAGACCCGCGCGCGCGATCAGCGCGACGAGCGCGTCGCGGCTCGGCGGATGCGTCAGGTACTCGATCACAGTCGGCTCGATGCCCGCGTTGCGGATCAGTGCAAGCGTGTTGCGGGAGGTTCCGCACTTCGGGTTGTGATAGATGGTGACGGTCATTGTCGCGATGTCCCTGCGTTCGTGAGTGAGCGTGATGGCACGCCTCGCATTCTAAAACCGAAGCCGCGATGACGCGACGGACAGCCTCGCGTCACGCGTGCGCCTGTATCCGGGATGCACACTCGATTGTGCTGTTCATTCAGACATCTGCGGCCTATAACGAAAGGTGCAGCGCGGCATGCGTCTTCTGCGGACCCGCGGGTCCCATTCGCCGGCAAGCGCACCGGCGCTCCGTCTGCATCGCATCGGCGAGATGCCATGCGTGGATCGCACACCAACAAGTTCGGGAAACCGGCCACGGCACAACGCAGCCACGCCGGGAACCGGCGCCGATGTCCGTCCGGCCGGCGCGCCACGCTTTGCACCAGCAGCTCACGTGGCACGCTCCGTGCGGGGCAACGATCCCAATCAGCGAACAGCGTTGCGCGGCTTGCCGCGAGCGCGCCTTCCGATCAAGGAGTCAACATGAAATCACGTGTCGCCATGGCGGTGCTCGCCGCCTCGTTACTCGCCACTGCGGGCCTCGCGTCGGCCCAGCAGACCTACTATCGCACCGCGCAAGTGCCTGGACAGGCCACCGCCGATACCTGGACCGATCCGGGCGCGCCTCAGCAAAGCGCGATGCAGGATCAGCCGGCCGACACGTCCTACGGCGGCTCGCCGATGACGCGCGGCGCGGCGGGCGCCACCACGATGGGCACGATGGACAGCGCCGCATCGAAGCCCTGCACGCGCGGGCCGCAATGCAACATCTTCTTCGGCAACTGAGCGGGCAACGAAGCCGTTTCAACTGCGTTAGCATCCGTGCATGACCCACGCGCGTCCGTTCGAAACGAGCGGGCGCGCCATCCCTTTCTTCACGGAACGGCATCATGCACCGCGACGAATTTCTCGCACTTCTTTCCAGCGAAGGTTTCGACGAAGTCGTCACGGTGACGCGCGAGCCGAACGGCTCACTCGATGTCCACGCACATCCGTTCGAAGCCAAGGCGCTGATTCTCGAAGGCGACGTCACGATCCGCACCGGCGACGTCGCGAACACCTATCGCCCGGGCGATATCTTCCATCTCGCGACGAACATCGAGCACGCGGAGCAGTACGGGCCCGAGGGCGTAACGTATCTCGTCGGGCGCAAGTAACGATGGCCGTCTCCAAAGGCAAGAGCGCACGTATCCGCATCGGCGTCGGCGGATGGACATACGAGCCGTGGCGCGGCACGTTTTATCCCGAAGACCTGGCGCAGAAGCGCGAGCTCGAATACGCGAGCCGCGCGCTCACGAGCATCGAAGTGAACGGCACGTTCTACGGTTCGCAGAAGCCCGCGACGTTCATCAAATGGCGCGACGAAACACCCGATGATTTCGTGTTTTCGCTCAAGGCGCCGCGCTACGCGACGAATCGCCGTGTGCTCGCCGAAGCCGGCGACACGATCGAGCGCTTTTTCGGCAGCGGCGTGCTCGAACTGAAGGACAAGCTCGGTCCGATCAACTGGCAATTCGCGCCGACCAAGAAGTTCGACCCCGAGGATTTCGAGCGCTTTCTCGAACTGCTGCCCGCGAAAGTCGAAGGACGCGCGATTCGGCACGCGATTGAAGTCCGTCACGAGAGCTTCTGCGATCCGGCATTCGTCGCGCTCGCGCGCAAGTATCGCGTCGCGGTGGTGATCGCGGGGGACTCGAAGTATCCGCAGATCGCGGATGTGACCGCACCGTTCGTCTATGCGCGCATCATGGGCACGACGGACAAGCAGGCACAGGGCTATGCGAAAGCGGCGCTCGATCAATGGACCGAGCGCGCGAAAACGTGGGCCGCGGGCGGCTCGCCGGACGACTTGCAGACGTTCGGCAAGGCGGCGGCGCCGAAAGCGGCGGCGCGCGACGTGTTTCTCTACGTCATCAGCGGGTTCAAGGAGCGCAATCCCGCCGCGGCGATCGCGCTCATCGACCGTTTGAAGGAATAGAAGCGCCTCAGCGCACGAGGCAAGGCTTCTTGTTGTCGAACTTCCAGTTCGGGATCAGATACTGCATCGCGACGCCGTCATCGCGCGCGCCGAGGCCGTGCTGCTGATACAGCGCGTGCGCCTTCTCCACTTCGTCCATGTCCAGCTCGACGCCGAGGCCCGGCACTTCGGGCACCTTCACCTTGCCGCCGACGATCTGCAGCGGATCGCGCGTGAGACGCTGGCCGTCCTGCCAGATCCAGTGCGTGTCGATGGCCGTGATCTTGCCCGGCGCGGCAGCGGCGACGTGCGTGAACATCGCCAGCGACACGTCGAAGTGATTGTTCGAGTGCGAGCCCCACGTGAGGCCCCAGTCGTTGCACATCTGCGCGACGCGCACCGAGCCCTGCATCGTCCAGAAGTGCGGGTCGGCGAGCGGAATGTCGACGGATTGCAACTGGATCGCGTGACCCATCTGGCGCCAGTCTGTCGCGATCATGTTGGTCGCGGTAGGCAGGCCGGTCGCGCGGCGGAATTCGGCCATCACTTCGCGGCCCGAATAACCGTTCTCCGCGCCGCACGGATCTTCCGCGTAAGCCAGCACGTCGTGCTTGTCGCGGCACAGGCGGATCGCTTCGGCGAGCGACCATGCGCCGTTCGGATCGAGCGTCACGCGCGCTTCGGGGAAACGCTCCGCGAGCGCGGTGGCCGCTTCCATTTCCGCGTCGCCGGCGAGCACGCCGCCTTTCAGCTTGAAGTCGTTGAATCCGTAACGTGCCTTCGCCGCTTCCGCGAGGCGCACGACCGCTTCGGGCGTCAGCGCAACTTCAGTGCGCAGGCGCTCCCAGTCGTCCTTGCCGTCCGCGCCGGATGCGTACGCCAGATCCGTCTTGTTGCGGTCGCCGATGTAGAACAGATAGCCGAGCATTTCGACTTCATCGCGTTGCTGGCCTTCGCCGAGCAGCGCCGCGACGGGCACCCCGAGATGCTGGCCGAGCAAGTCGAGCAGCGCGGCTTCGAGCGCCGTGACGGCGTGGATCGTCGTGCGCAGGTCGAAGGTTTGCAATCCGCGCCCGCCCGCGTCGCGATCGGCGAACGCCGTGCGCACCCGGTTCAGCACGGCCTGCATGTTGCCGATGGATTGCCCGACGACATACGCGCGCGCATCGTCGATCGTCTTGCGGATGGCCTCGCCGCCCGGCACTTCGCCCACGCCCGTGTTACCCGCGCTGTCCTTCAGGATCACGATATTGCGCGTGAAGAACGGGCCGTGCGCGCCGGAGAGATTCATGAGCATGCTGTCGCGGCCGGCAACCGGCACGACGCGCAATTCGGTGACTGTCGGAGTGGAACTGGTTTTCGTGGACATGAGCGTAATCCTGTGAGTTGAGCGAATGGTTCAGTGCGCGCCGCGATGCACCGCGTGCCCGCCCTGCAGGTGATCCGAGCGGCGATTGCGCGTGAGGAAGGCTGCTGCGGCCGCGACCAGCGACGCGACGCCGAGGCCGTACAGGCCGCCCGAGACCGAACCCGTATGTTGTTGAAGATAGCCGAAGGTCGCGGGAGCGAAGAAACCGCCGAGATTGCCGACCGAGTTGATGAGCGCGATCACGCCGGCCGCGACGCGCGCATCGAGGTAGCCCTGCGGAATCGGCCAGAACAGCGATGCCGCTGCCTTGAAGCCGATCGCCGAGAAGCAGATCGCGACGAACGAGAGCACCGCGTTGCCGGTCGTCGATGCGAACAGGCCGCACGCCGCGATCACGAGCGCCACGGCGAGCCACGCCTGCTGGAAGCGCCAGCGCGCGGAGAGCAGCGCGAAGCAGTACATCGCGACCATCGCGATCATCCACGGCACCGCGTTGAACAGGCCCACCTGAAAATCGGTGAGGCCGCCCATCTTGCGGATGATCGTCGGCAGCCAGAAGGTGGCCGCGTAGATCGTGAGCTGGATCGCGAAGTACAGGAAGCAGAACAGCACGATCTGCGGGTCTTTCAGCAGTTTGATCGCGGACACGTGCGCGCTGCCGCTCGCGGCCTCGCGCTCGGCTTGTTCCGTCGTGATCGCCTGTTGCAGCGCGCGTTGTTCGCTGGCGCTCAGCCAGTGCGCATCGCCGATGCGCGATTTCAGCAGCATCCAGCTTGCGCCGCACAGCAGCACGGAGAAGCCGCCTTCGATCAGGAACATCCACTGCCAGCCGTGCAGGCCGAAACCGCGGATCGACAGCAGACTGCCGGTGATCGGACCCGACAGCACCGATGCGAACGCCGAGCCGCCGAGGAAGATCGCGACCGCCTTGCCGCGCTCCTTCTGCGGCAGCCATTGCGTGAAGTAGTAGACGACGCCCGGAAAGAAGCCGGCTTCCGCGATGCCCAGCAGAAAGCGCAGCACGTAGAACGACGTGTCGTTCCAGACGAACGCCATCGCCGCCGCGACGATGCCCCACGTCCCCATGATCCGCGTGAGCCACGCGCGCGCGCCGTACTTCTGCATCAGCACATTCGACGGCACTTCGAAAAGCGCGTAACCGACGAAGAACAAGCCGCTGCCGAGACCGTACGCGGCCGCGCCGATGCCGAGATCGGCCTGCATGTGGGCGTTCACGAACCCGACGTTCACCCGGTCGATGTAGTTCGCGATGAACATGATGAGAAACAAGGGCAGCACGTGGCGCTTGACCTTGGAACTGGCCGATTCGAGCAAGTCGGCGGAGGCTGTGTTCAAGGGTGTCTCCTTTACTGATCGCGTGGTATGTTGTCTGATGACATTGTATGGCGACGGTGGTATCGCGCCAATCTCGTGTTTACCCTTCTCCCGTGTCGCCTTGTCTGACGGGCGTTTGCGCAACGTATCGCTTGCGACCTCCGGTCTGCCCCAGTTCGAGTTAAGAGGTCCGATGACTATTGGCGACGGTCATCGGACCGCCGCGCGCGGCGACACCGGACAAGTCACGGCGAGCTTTGCCGCGCATGGAAAGCGTCGTGCTTAAGGGAGATGGTGTCGTTGCGCTGGCATTGCGCGAGATCGCGCTCGGCGTTATGCGGCGCGGTTTTGTGCATGGCATCGCGGTTCAGCGAATCGCGGAATTGTTCGCGGCGAGCGGCGTGCATTTCATCGACCAGACGCACGCGATCGCCGCGCTCGTGCGCGTGGTATCGGTGGCGATCGGCGTGGGATTTGTGCTTCGAGGGACGTTGTGTTCCGGCCGCTGTGGACGCCGGATGCGCACGCGGACATCGATCTCGCGTGGAGTGAGGAGCAGACGAATCCCGCGGCGGAGAACGTGCGGCGCTTCGCGATCGAGCATTTCGCGCGAATCGAGAAGCGCGCAGAAGAGGCGCTGAAAACATGCTGCCGGCACGCGGCCGGCCGTGTCGGATTACTTCGCTTTCTGACCGATCTCGTGATTGGCCATGATTTCGAGCGCGCGCACCATGCCCGAGTGATCCCACGCCTTGCCGCCGTGCGCGGCGCACGCGTTGAAGAGCTGCATGCACGTCGACGTGTTCGGCAGTGCGACGCCGAGCGCTTGCGCCGTCGCGAGCGCGAGATTCAAATCCTTCTGATGCAGCTCGATGCGAAAGCCCGGATTGAAGGTGCGCTTGGTCATGCGCTCGCCGTGCACTTCGAGAATGCGCGACGACGCGAAGCCGCCCATCAGCGCGGTGCGGACCTTCTCCGCATCGACGCCCGCCTTCGACGCGAGCAGCAATGCCTCGCCGACCGCCTCGATGGTCGCCGCGACGATCACCTGATTCGCGACCTTGCACACTTGCCCCGCGCCGACTTCGCCGATCAGCGAGATGTTCTTGCCCATCATGTCGAAGAGCGGCTTGACCTTGTCGAACGTGGCCTGCGCGCCGCCGACCATGATCGTGAGCGAAGCGGCCTTCGCGCCGACTTCGCCGCCGGACACGGGCGCGTCGAGATAATCGGCGCCCTTCTCGCGCACTTTCGCCGCGAACTCGCGCGTGGCGATCGGCGAAATCGAGCTCATGTCGACGACGACCTGACCGCTCTTCAGCTTGCTGGCGACGCCGTTCTCGCCGAACAGCACGCGTTCGACGTCCGGCGTATCCGGCACCATGATGAAGATCACGTCCGCCTTCTCGGCGACGGCGGCGGGCGAATCGCATGCCGTGGCGCCCGCGCCCGTCAGGTCCGCGGGCACGCCGCTACGCGTGAATGCCCCGAGCTGAACGCCGTTCTTGAGAAGATTGGCCGCCATGGGATTGCCCATGATGCCCAGTCCGATGAAGCCTGCCTTTTGCATGTATCGCTCCTTGATGTCGATTTCGGTGGCTGCCCGGTCGAGGATAGCGCGTGTCGCGCTTACGCCGGGATGAAGTGTTTTTTGACGGCCTGCGCGGCGTTCCTGAGCAGGCCGAGATCCGCGCACACGGCAACGAGCGTGCAGCCCAGCGCGATATAGCGCTCCGCGTCTTCCTGCACGGGCGCGAGAATGCCGCTCGGCTTGCCTGCCGCGTGCGCGCGCTCGAACACATGTGCGATGACCGCCTGCACGTCCGGATGGTTTGCGTTGCCGATGTGACCATACGACGCCGCGAGATCCGACGGGCCGACGAACAGCGCGTCGACGCCTTCCACTGCGATGATTTCGTCGATTGCTTCGACCGCCGCGCGGCTTTCGATCTGCACCGCGACGCTGATGTTGTCGTTCGCCACCTGGAAGTAGTTCGGAACCGTGCCATAGCGATTGCCGCGATGCCCGACCGACACGCCGCGGATGCCCTGAGGAGGATAACGCGTCGCGGCGACGGCACGCTCGGCCTCGGCGGCGTTGTCGACGAACGGGACCAGGAAATTCACGAAGCCCGCATCGAGCAGCTTCTTGATCGCGACGGGATCGTTCGCCTGCGGGCGCACGACGGGCGCGCTCGCGCTGTCTTTCAGCGCCATCAATTGCGGGATGAGCGTGAGCGCGTCATTCGGCGCGTGCTCCGCGTCGAGCAGCATCCAGTCGAAACCGACCACGCCGACGAGCTCCGTGACGACCGGACTGGCAAGCGACATCCAGCAGCCGATCAGCTTCTTGCGTTCACGCAGCGACGTTCGGAATGAATTGGGCAGCGGTTGATACGGTGACGAAGACGGCATGATGCCTCCCTGTGGCGACGGCGATCGGATTGGAAAGCGGCACGTCCGGGAACGCTTAGTCATCGGACGTCTTAACACAGGGTACAATCATTTTACGGTTGAGCGACAGCGGCGTTAACCCTGATCGCCTTGTATTACAGGCTTCGTCTCACGTGTTCGCCTGCGATATCTTATACGATGTCTTATTTCTAGCCGAGTCGATCGTCATCAAGGGCTAAATTGACGAGAGCGCTCGGCGGCGGGAAGATGCGTTGTCGGACATCCACCCGCACGCCCCGCGCGGCGCTTCGTGCACGTCCGCTTCCAAGCGACGCGAAGACGTCCGACAACGAAACACCATCGCCCTTAGAAAATCACAATCAATCAGCAACGAATACCATGGCCAGCCTCACCGAAAAAGTCGTCGCAAGCCTGTTCGAGGATATCGAACGCGGCGTCCTCCGTCCCGGCGACAAAATCCCGACCGAAGTCGCGCTGATGAAACAGCTGTCGGTGAGCCGATCGGTCGTGCGTGAAGCGGTATCGCGCTTGCAGGCGGCGAATGTGGTCGAAACGCGTCATGGCGTAGGCACGTTCATTCGGGCGCCCGAGGAACGCGAAGCGGTTCGTCTGGCCGATGCGGATTTGTCCAGCCTCCTCGACATCATGGCGATCATCGAATTTCGCATCGATCTGGAAGGCGCGGCCGCCGCGCTCGCCGCCGGCCGTCGCACGGAGGCGCATCTCAAGTTGATTGCCGCCGCGCTCAAACGCTTCGAGGAAGAACTGGCGAGCGGAAGTACGGATGTGCTGCAACACGACGTCGAGTTTCATTTGCAGATCGCTCGGGCGAGCGGCAACCGCTATTTCCATGACGTGCTGAGCCAGATGGGACGCGCCGTCAGTCCGCGCACGAGACTCGGCAAAGCGGAGATCGCGGAGCTGGATCAGATCGAGCGTCTGCGCAACGTGCTCAGCGAGCACAAGGCGATCTATCAGGCGATCCTGCGTCAAGATCCCGACGATGCGCGCGCCGCGATGCGCATGCATTTGAGCAATAGCCGGGAGCGGTTGCGACAGGTGCATGGCGCGAGCTGAAGCTTCGTATCGCGTGCCGTGAACGCTCATGTTTTAAGCGATGCATCCTGGCTGCTTAAGTAAACAGAAGAGTTCGTATGTATACGTGGTAGTAGTTAACAAGCACCGCGCAATTCAGTGGATAACGTCTGGTGTGCGTTGTGCATCAGGCACTTACCGCGTAAACAACTTCGGTATATCGCGTCCGGTTTTCGCTTGAACCTGGAACAACTTTCGGGCCGTTGCGAGACGCGTCGAGTTGTTCAGAAATCGCAACAGTTAACTCGGTCAACTGCCAACAAGGTTGTCCACAGGTGGAGAAGGGCACGCTCGACCGCAGCCGGTCGCTTTTTCGCGAGATTGCAGGACGGTGCGCCTCTTGTGGCCTTCAGAGGCGGCCATTTAGCGATACACACGATCGCCCGTCGCGCGCAAAAAAAAGGGCGCTGGAAAAGATCCAGCGCCCCTTTGACATCGATAGCGCTTGCGCACTCGCAGATGGGTAGGCTCAGCGGCAGACAAGAGCCTTGTAGCCCAAACCGACGACTAAACCCCCATCACTCCACCGTAACAGACTTAGCCAGATTTCTCGGCTTATCGACATCCGTCCCACGCGCACACGCCGTGTGATACGCGAGCAGCTGCAAGGGCACGACGTGCAGAATCGGCGACAGCGCCCCATAGTGCTCCGGCATGCGGATCACATGGATACCGTCCTCGCTGACGATGCGCGTATCCGCATCCGCGAACACATAGAGCTCACCGCCACGCGCACGTACTTCCTGCATGTTCGACTTCAGCTTTTCGAGCAGCGCGTCGTTCGGTGCGACCGTCACCACCGGCATCGCTTCGGTCACGAGCGCGAGCGGCCCGTGCTTGAGTTCACCCGCCGGATACGCTTCCGCGTGGATGTACGAGATTTCCTTGAGCTTCAACGCGCCTTCGAGCGCGATCGGATAGTGCAGCCCGCGACCGAGGAACAGCGCGTTCTCCTTGCGCGCGAACTCTTCCGACCACGCGATGATCTGCGGTTCCAGCGCGAGCACGCTGTTCAACGCCGCCGGCAAATGCCGCAGTTGCGTGAAATACGCGGCTTCCTGCTTCGCATTCACGTGACCGCGCATCTTCGCGAGCGTCACCGCCAGCACGAACAAGCCGACGAGCTGCGTCGTGAAGGCCTTCGTCGATGCCACGCCGATTTCCGTGCCCGCGTGCGTCAGGAACGCGAACTCGGTCTGGCGCACCATCGCGCTCGTCGCGACGTTGCACACCGCGAGCGTGTGCTTGTGGCCGAGCGCCTGCGCATGCTTGAGCGCGGCGAGCGTATCGGCGGTTTCGCCCGATTGCGAGATCGTGACAACCAGCGCCTTCGGATTCGGCACCGACTCGCGATAGCGATATTCGCTCGCGATCTCGACCTGCGTCGGAATCTTCGCGATCGATTCGAGCCAGTACTTCGCCGTCAGCCCCGAGTAGTAGCTCGTCCCGCACGCGAGAATCAGCAGGCTGTCGACGCCCGCGAACGCGTCGCGCGCGCCTTCGCCGAACAGGCCCGGATCGAACTGATCGGCTTGCGGGATCGTGTCGGTTATCGCGCGCGGCTGCTCGAAGATTTCCTTCTGCATGAAATGGCGATACGGCCCGAGCTCCACCGCGCCGCCGTATGCCGTGACCACACGCACTTCGCGCTCGGCGGGCAGCCCTTCGCGATCGACGATCTTCACGCCGTCGAGGCCGATTTCCACGACATCGCCTTCTTCCAGGAACGCGAAGCGGTCGGTGCTGCCGGCGAGCGCGAGCGCGTCCGACGCGAGGAAGTTCTCGCCCTCGCCCACGCCGACGACGAGCGGCGAACCCTGGCGCGCGCCCACGACCGTATGCGGCTGATTCCTGTGCATCACGGCGATCGCATACGCGCCGTGCAGTTGCTTCACCGCCTCGCGCACGGTCTGGAACAGGTCGCCGCGATACATGCTGTGGATCAGATGCGCGATGACTTCGGTATCGGTCTGCGAGACGAACTCGTAGCCCTTGCCCTTCAGCATCTCGCGCAGCGACTCGTAGTTCTCGATGATGCCGTTGTGCACGAGCGCGACGGTATCGCGCGAGAAGATCGGGTGCGCGTTGTCGGTGACGGGTGCGCCGTGCGTCGCCCAGCGCGTGTGGGCGATGCCGGTCATGCCGCCGAGATTCGAATCGCGCACTTGCGCATCGAGATCGGACACGCGCGCGACGCTGCGCGCGCGGCGCGGCTCGCCGTTGCTCAGAACGGCCACGCCGCACGAGTCGTAGCCGCGATACTCGAGCCGGCGCAGACCTTCGACCAGCACCGAGACAATGTTACGTTGCGCTACCGCGCCGACAATTCCGCACATGGACGTTCATCCTTTGAAACTTGCATTCGAAAGCGCGGTGCACGAAGCGCCGCGCGCGTTGGGCTGAGTCTTCGACAGCCTTACGACTTCTTCTTCACCGGGCGCTTGTAGCCCGTCTTGCTGACCTGCGTCTTCTCGTTGAGCACCAGCTCATCGACGCCGACATCCTTCCACACCGTCGTGCCCGCCGCGATAGTCACGCCGCGGCCCACGCGCACCGGCGCGACGAGTTGCGTATCCGAGCCGACGAACACGTCGTCCTCGATCACCGTGCGATGCTTGTTCGCACCGTCGTAGTTGCACGTGATCGTGCCCGCGCCGATATTCACGCGCGCCCCGATGTCCGAATCGCCGATATAGCTGAGATGGTTCGCCTTCGAGCCGTGGCCGAGCACCGCGTTCTTCACCTCGACGAAGTTGCCGACATGCGCTTCATCGGCGAGCTTCGCGCCCGGACGCAGCCGCGCATACGGCCCGAGCACGACGTTCGCGCCGGTCGTGCCGCCTTCGATATGCGTGTACGCATCGACGCGCGTACCCGCGCCGATCACGGCATCGCGGATCACGCAGTTCGGGCCGATCGTCACGTTGTCGGCGAGCGTCACGCGCCCTTCGAACACGCAATTCACGTCGATCGACACATCCGCGCCGCATTCGAGCGTGCCGCGCACGTCGATGCGCGCCGGGTCCATCAGCGTCACGCCCGCGTCGAGCAGCGCATGCGCCACGTTGCGCTGATGGATGCGCTCCAGTTCCGCGAGCTGAATCTTGCTGTTCACGCCGAGCGTTTCCCATTCGGCGTCCGGCTGCGCGGTGACGACTTCCACGCCCGCGTCGATGGCGCGCTCGACCACGTCCGTCAGATAGAACTCGCCCTGCGCGTTGTTATTTTTCAGCGACGCGAGCCACGTTTCGAGCGTGCGCGTCGGCGTGATCACGATGCCCGTGTTAATTTCCGCGATGCGCCGCTCTTCCTCGCTCGCATCCTTCTGTTCGACGATCTTTTTCACTTTTCCGGCCGCGTCGCGCACGATGCGCCCGTAGCCGGCCGGATCGCTCACACTCACCGTCAGGACGCCGTAGCGCTCGGCGCCCGCCGCATCGATCAGGCGCTTGAGCGTGCTTGCGCGCGTGAGGGGTACGTCGCCGTACAGCACGAGCGTCGGAACCGATGGATCGAGCAGCGGCAGCGCCTGCTGCACCGCGTGTCCCGTGCCGAGTTGCCGGTCCTGCAGCGCAAACTGGACGTCCGGCGCGCCGACGGCTTCGCGAACCTTGTCGGCGCCGTGCCCGACGACGACGACGAGACGTGTCGGCGACAACGTCCGGGCGGTATCGATGACGTGCGCGAGCAAAGGCTTGCCCGCCAATGAATGGAGTACTTTCGGCAGGGCGGAGCGCATGCGCTTGCCCATGCCGGCAGCCAGAATCACGATGTTCATCGCAGGAAGCCTTGCTGGGTATGACGAGCCGCCAATATATCACTCGGCTCTATGGCGCAATGCGGCGAATCCCACGCTGCGCCTTATCGGATAAAGGGTTACAGGTCGTCGAACTGCACAATTGAAACCGTGCCGGACGATCCTGACGGTTCGCTTGCACACGGTTCCTCGTCGAACGCGATATCGCCTTGGGGATCGGCCTCGCCCGTCGCCCGCAGTCCCGCGAACGGAAACAATTTGCTGTCCATCAGATGCGAAGGCACCACGTTCGACAGCGCGTTGAACATATTGTCCACGCGGCCCGGGAAGCGCTTGTCCCATTCGCGCACCAGCGCCTTCATTTCCGCGCGCTTCAGGTTCGGCTGGCTGCCGCACAGGTTGCACGGGATGATCGGGAATTCGCGCAGTTCGGCGTACTTCTCGAGGTCCACTTCCTTCACGTAGGCGAGCGGACGGATCACGACGTTCTTGCCGTCGTCGGATTGCAGCTTGGGCGGCATGCCTTTCAGCTTGCCGCCGTAGAACATGTTGAGCAGCAGCGTCTGCAGGATGTCGTCGCGATGATGACCGAGCGCGATCTTGGTCGCGCCGAGCTCGCCCGCCACGCGATACAGAATGCCGCGACGCAGGCGTGAGCAGAGCGAGCACGTGGTCTTGCCTTCCGGCACGAGACGCTTGACGATGCTGTACGTGTCCTGATTTTCGATGTGAAACGGAATTTCGAGCTTGCTCAGATATTCCGGCAGCACGTGCTCAGGAAAGCCCGGCTGCTTCTGATCGAGATTGACGGCGACGATCTCGAAGTTGATCGGCGCGCGCTCGCGCAGGCGCATCAGGACGTCGAGCATCGCGTAACTGTCCTTGCCTCCGGACAGGCACACCATCACCTTGTCGCCTTCCTCGATCATGTTGAAGTCGCCGATCGCCTCGCCGACCTGACGCGCGATGCGCTTGAACAATTTGTTGTTCTCGTACGCTTCCTTCTGCTGGCGCTTGGTCAGCGCCTCGCGCGTGGGCTTTTGCGCCTCTGCGGCTTCGATCGTGTCACGCGCGTTCATGCTCGTTCCTCTTTGATGCGAAAGACTTCGACGCCCACCGCGTCGCAGTCGGGATAGACGTCGGGCTTTTCCGTCGATACGGCCACTGCGCGCACGTGCGGATGCGCGAGCAAGGCGGCGGCGACGTCGTCGCACAGTGTTTCCTGCAAGTGGATGTGGCCCTGCTTCACGCGCGCGGCGATGGTCGAGCGCATGAAGTCGTAATCGACGACTTCGGACAATTTGTCCGCGACGGGCGTCGACAGCGTAAGCGGCACGTACAGCTCGACGTTGATCACGACACGTTGCTCGCCGCGCTTCTCGAAGTCATGCACACCGATGTTGATGCGCACTTCGTAGTTGCGCAGAAAAAGCCGCCGGCAATCGGTCAGCCGGGGATGCGAAAGTGCGGCAAGCATGTGAGTTCCAATATTCAATAAGCGCGTTTCAAGGCGTGCGCGGGCCGATCATGTACATCACGTCGCGCGGGCTCGGCACGAGATGCTGGCCGCCATCGACGACGAGCGTCGTGCCGGTCACGCCGTGCGCGTTCGCGAGATAGCACGCGGCCTGCGCCACGTCTTCGACCGTCGATGCGCGGTTCAGCGGCGTCACGCGATGCGCCGTCTCGAACGACGCGGGCGTCTGCCCGGTGGAAATGAGCGTCAGGCCCGGCGCGAGGCCGACGACGCGCAGCTTCGGCCCGAGCGCCTGTGCGAGCGCGACGGTGGCGTTTTCGAGCGCCGCCTTCGTCAACGTGTACGACAGGTAATCCGGATTCATGTTGTACAGCTTCTGGTCCAGCACGTTGATGACGACGCCGCGCCTTGCATCGTCATCCGCGGCTT
Organism: Caballeronia turbans; assembly: GCA_001544655.2. Lineage (GTDB taxonomy): Bacteria > Pseudomonadota > Gammaproteobacteria > Burkholderiales > Burkholderiaceae > Caballeronia > Caballeronia turbans. Next base: position 51,387 of record FCOD02000022.1, on the reverse strand, counting down.
CGGCTGGCGTTGTTTCGTGCAGCATGCGCGCGAGCGTCAGCGGCGCGGCGACATTGATGGCGGTCATCGCGAGCAATTTCGCGTAGCCGAAATCGATGGCCGTATCTTCGTCGAAGCGCGACGCGCAGTTCACGACGCAATTCAGCCCGCCGAACGCCTCGACGCACGCGGGCACGAGTTGCGCGACCTCGGCCTCGACGCCGAGATCCGCCTTCAGCGCGACCGCGCGCCGCCCAAGCGCCTCGATATCCGCTACGGTTTCCCGCGCTTCATGCTCCGAACTGCCGTAATGCACGGCCACATTCCAGCCCTGCCGCGCGAATTCCAGCGCGACACCGCGCCCGATGCGTTTTGCCGCGCCGGTTACGAGCACGACGCGGCAACGTGAAACCGGACCGGAAGACGGTGAGTTAGCGGAAGAAAACGGCGTGGAAGCGCTCATTTACAATACTGGGATGAATCCGAATGCCAGACAAACCGATAGTTTACCTGCTCCGGGCGCCGACGCGCTCGCGCAGTCCGAAGCACTGACAGATCTGCTGCGCGAACGCATCGCCGCGGCGGGCGGCTGGCTGCCTTTCGACCGATACATGGACCTCGCGCTGTACGCGCCCGGTCTCGGCTATTACAGCGGCGGGGCGATGAAATTCGGCCGCCGCGGGGAAGACGGCAGCGATTTCGTCACGGCGCCGGAACTGTCCCCGCTTTTTGCGATGACGCTCGCGCGGCCGGTCGCGCAGGCGTTGCAGCAGACCGGCACGCGGCAATTGATGGAATTCGGCGCGGGCACCGGCAAGCTCGCGGCGGGTTTGCTGAGCGCGCTCGCCGATCTCGACGTGTCGTTCGACAGTTACGCGATCGTCGATCTGTCGGGCGAGTTGCGCGAGCGCCAGCGCGAGACCGTCGAAAAGCAGGCGCCTGCGCTCGCCGCGAAGGTGAAATGGCTCGACGCGCTGCCCGACCGGTTCGAAGGCGTCGTGATCGGCAATGAGGTGCTCGACGCGATGCCGGTGCGCCTCGTGGTGCGCAAGCTCGGTGCGTGGCACGAGCGCGGCGTCGTCGTGCTGAACGATCGCCTGGCCTTCGACGACAGGCCGATCACGCCGGATGCGCAGGTCGAGCTGATCGATGCCGCGATCGACGATGCCAACGACGAGCCTTTCACCGAGTACGTCACCGAAACGCACGAAGCCGCGCTAGCGTTCACGAAGACCGTCTGCACGATGCTCACGCGCGGCGCGGCGTTCTTCATCGACTATGGATTTCCGCGGCGCGAGTTCTACCACGCGCAGCGCGCGACGGGCACGCTGATGTGCCATTACCGGCATCGGGCGCACGCGGACCCGTTTCTGTATCCCGGTTTGCAGGACATCACCGCGCACGTCGAATTTACGGGCATCGCGGAGGCCGGCGTCGAGACGGGCGCCGATCTGCTCGGCTTCACGTCGCAGGCGCGTTTCCTGATGAACGCCGGCATCACCGATGTGCTCGCGGATCTCGATCCCGCCGATGCGAAGCGCTTTCTCCCCGCTGCGAATGCGGTGCAAAAGCTGCTGTCGGAAGCGGAAATGGGCGAGCTTTTCAAGGTGATCGCGTTTTCGCGCGGGATTCCCGGCACGCTCGACGCCTTCGCGACGGGCGATCGTTCTCACACGCTATGAGTGCGCGATCATGATCCGCTGGCTGCTCACGACTTTCATCGCGCTTGCGATTCTCTCGGGCTCGCTGCCGTGGCTGAAGAAGATCGGCATCGGGAGGTTACCGGGAGATTTCACGTTGCGGATTTTCGGACGCGAGTATTCGTTTCCGTTTATGTCGACTTTGTTGTTGTCGATTTTGTTGTCGTTGATTGCGCGGGCGATTTGAGGTTTTTGCCGGATCCCGATCCGGCAAAACAAATGCTACCCGCCCAAAACCCCCTTCACGGCCGCGACCCGCGCATCATGCACGGCATCCTTGATCCTGGAAGGCTCAGCAGCGTACTGCTCGGCCACTGCGCCAGCATCGACCGCCCGCGCCGCGACCAGCGCCTCCCGCAGCCGCTCCGCCTGCGGATAAGCCTGCTGCTCCAGCCCGAGCCTGCCACGCGCATCGGCAAGACACGCCTGTAACGCTTCAGCAAACCGCGCCGGCTTGCGCAACGCATCCGAGCGTTCGAACAGCCTGACGAGCGCCGCCGCGCCCATCTCCATCACGCGATGGATATTGCCGTGCTCACGCGCGACGAGCACCGCCAGATCGCGGCATTCGTTCGGCACGCGCAAGCGCTCGCAAAGCGGCCGCAGCAGATCGACGCTGCGTCCTTCATGGCCGATGTGACGCGGCAAGATGTGCTCCGGCGTCGTCGCCTTGCCGAGGTCATGCGTGAGCGCGGCGAAGCGCACCGGCAATGCGAATCCCTGCGACGCGGCGTAGTCGAGCACCATCATCACGTGCACGCCCGTGTCCACTTCCGGGTGATAATCCGCGCGCTGCGGCACGCCCCACAAGGCATCGACTTCGGGAAGAATCCGCGCGAGCGCGCCGCAACCGCGCAGCACCTCGAACATGCGCGACGGCTTCTTTTCCATCAGCCCGCGCGACACTTCCTGCCACACGCGTTCGGGCACGAGCGCGTCCACTTCGCCCGCCGCGACCATTTTCTTCATCAGTTCGGCCGTTTCGGGCGCAACGTCGAAATCCGCGAAACGCGCCGCGAAGCGCGCAAGCCGCAGAATGCGCACCGGATCTTCGATGAACGCGTCGCCGACATGCCTGAACAGCTTGCTCCGCAGATCGGCCGCGCCGCCGAACGGATCGATGACCGGCCCGGTCAGCTCGCCCGCCGGCGTCACCTCGCGCGCCATCGCGTTGATCGTGAGATCGCGCCGCGCGAGGTCTTCCTCGAGCGTCACATCGGGCGAATAGTAAAACTGGAAGCCGTGATACCCCGCCGCCGTCTTGCGCTCGGTGCGCGCGAGCGCGTATTCCTCGTGCGTCTCGGGATGCAGAAACACCGGAAAGTCCTTCCCGACCGGCCGATACCCTTGCGCCACCATCTGCTCAGGCGTCGCACCCACGACGACATAATCGCGATCCACCACCGGCACGCCCAGCAGTTCGTCGCGGATCGCGCCGCCCACTGCGTAGATGTTCATCGCGCTTCCTCGCGCGCGCCTTCGATCCACGCCGCGACCGCCGGCAGCGCGGTAATGCGCTTCGCATAGTCGAGCGATGTCGCGTTCAGTTCAGGCGCGTAGGTGTTGAAGCGCATGACGACCGGCGCGAACATCGCGTCCGCGATGCCGAACTCGCCGAACAGAAACGGCCCGCCCGACCTGGCGAGACACTCCGCCCAGATCGCCTCGATGCGCGCGATGTTCGCGAGCGCGCCCGGCGTCGCGCCCGTGCCCGGTGCGCGCGTCGTAATTTCCATCGGCATGTTCTGGCGCAGGTCCGCGAAACCCGCGTGCATCTCCGCGCTGATGCTGCGCGCGCGGGCGCGAGCGGCGGCGTCGCGCGGCCACATTGCGTGCTCGGGGTGCATCTCGGCAATCGTTTCGACGATTGCGAGCGATTCCCACACAGGATCGCCCGCATCGGTGACGAGGCACGGCACCTTGCCGGACGGCGAGACCTCGAGAATCTTCGCCTTCGTGTCGGGCCGGCCGAGACGGATCAGCGTTTCGTCGAACGGGATGCCGAAATGTTTGAGCAGCACCCACGGCCGCATCGACCAGGATGAGTTGAACTTGTCACCGATAACGAGTTTCATGCGATCACAAAAAAGAGTTTTAACGATGCGCGGTCGCGCGGAAAGCGTTGAAGCGCGAGCGCGACGAGTTGCCGGTCAGATACAGCGGCGCGATGGTCTCGATGCTCGCCGGCTCGTCGATGCCCAGTTCCGGCGCGAGTGGCCCGCTCGCGATGTTCGGCGTCTTCATGGAATCGAGATTGTCACGCGAGATGATGGGCTGGCCGGGCGCCAGTTCCATGGTCATCGCCTGCAGCCGGCCGAGGCTCTCCGGCAGCTTGATGATGCGCGAATGCTTGCCGATGGTCGCCCCCGCGAAGCGCACGAGTTCCGCCAGCGTGTAGACGGCCGGACCCGCGAGTTCGTAGACGTGGCCGTTGGCGGCGTCGAGATCGAGCACGTTGACCATCGCCTTCGCCACGTCGCCGACGAATACCGGCTGGAACTGCGCATCGGCGCATGCGAGCGGGATCACCGGGAACATGCGCTCCAGGAAGGCGAACTGATTGAGCAGATTGTCTTCGGGGCCGAACACGACGGAACTGCGGAAAATGGTCCAGTCGAGTCCCGATTCACGAATGATCTTTTCGCCATCGCCCTTCGAGCGCAGGTACATGCTCGGGCCTTGGGAGTCGGCGCCAAGCGCGCTCATGTGCAGCAGACGCCGCACGCCCTTCGCCTCGCACGCGGCGGCGATCTTGCGCGGCAGTTCGACGTGCGCCTTCGCGAACTCGGGCCCATACGGGTCGTCGCGATGCCCCTGGAGAATGCCGACGAGATTGATCACCGCATCGCTCTGATCGATGAACGCGGCGAGTTGCACGGGATCGTGCACGTCGGTTTCGATGACGTCAACGGGCAACAGCGTGAGATGCGCGGCATGGACGCGCCGCCGCGTCGCGATGCGCACGGTCTTGCCGAGATCGACGAGCGCATTGACGAGATGACTGCCGATGAAACCCGAACCGCCGATCAGCGCTACATGTTGGTGTCGCATGGTTCACCTCTTGGGTCGCGGCCTGACGAATGCGGCTTCAGTTCAGAGCGGCGGGCCGAAAATGAAAACGCCCGCGCGTCCTGTGTTCGACGCGCGGGCGTGAGATTTCGCTTCGGGACGGTCAGGGTGCGATGTAACCCAGACGCGCCTTCAACGACTGCGGACGGCCTTCGAACAGTGCCGCATAGTAGACGGTGTTCGACAGCACGTTCTTCACGTAATCGCGAGTCTCGGTGAACGGGATCGTTTCAGCAAAAACCGCGCCCTCCACGGGGGCGCGCAAGCCTTGACGCCACTGGCTCGGGCGGCCCGGCCCGGCGTTGTAGCCCGCCGTGGCGAGTACGGCCGAGTTATCGAATTGATTGTAGATCATCGACAGGTAATTCGTGCCGAGCAGGATGTTCGTGTTGATGTCGTTCATCTGCGCGCGCGATACCGGACCGAGACCGATCTTCTTCGCAACGAGTTGCGCCGTGCCGGGCATCAACTGCATGAGGCCGCCCGCGCCGACTTCCGAGCGCGCGTTGATGATGAAGCGCGACTCCTGGCGGATGAGGCCATACGCCCATTCGATGTCGAGCCCGGTGTTCTGCGCGTCGCGTTCGACGATGTCGCGGAACGGCGATAGATAGCGCAGCGTGAAATCGTGTTCGGCTTTCGTTTTGTCCGCAGTGTTGACGGTCCGGTCGAACAGCTCGATGCGCTTCGCGTACTGCGCGGCCGCGATCAGTTGCCGGTCCGTCATGGTGCGCAGCGGCCAATTCCATTCGCGGTTGCCTTCGAGACGCATGTTCAGCGCGTAGAAACGCTGCGACAGCGCGAAGCCCGGCACCGATTGCATCTGCGCGATCTCAGCGTCCGAAACGGTGGTCCGCGGCGGCACGTTGATCTTCTGACCGAGTTCTTCGAGCGCGAGCTGGCCGTAGAAGTTGTACTGATCCGCGATGGTCTGGAATTCCTGATTCGCCGTGGCCGTGTCGCCGGCCTGCTTCACGGCGCGTGCGTGCCAGTAGACCCACGCGGGCTGCGCGCGCAAGGTCGGCGGCATCTGCTCGATAGACCAGCGCACCATGTTCCAGTCGCCCGCGAGCAGCGCACTGCGCGTGCGCCATTCGTACGCCGGATTCGACAATTGCGCGTTCGCCGACAGCCGATACCAGTCGGCCGCCGCAGGCATGCGCTTGAGTGCCGCCTGATAGCCGATGGTGCCCCAGCCGACCGCGCGTTCAGCGGGCGTGAGACTCGGCGCGACGGAGGTGAAGGTAGCCGCGGCCATGGCCGGATCGTTGCGGGCCATGCGCGTGATCGCGAGCAGCGTCAGCTGATGCGCCGGCGAATTGGGCATCACGCCGCGCGCGAGATAGAGCGGTGGCTTGTTGACGGCGTCGTCGAGCAGCGAATCCTTCGGCTTCTGCTGGCCGAGCGCCTCGACGATGCTCGAGCCGGTGGACGTGTAGTTCTGTTCGTAGGCGACACGGATCTGCTGCCAGATGTCGTCGCTCGTGAACTGGCCCGACTCCGCGAGCGCACCGATCAGATCGACGCAGCCGTCGCCGTACCATTTCGGCTCGACGAGCAGCGCGCGCGCCGCATCCGCGACGTTTTCGCCGCGCGACTGGCGCGCTTCGAGCGCGTAGCACTTGACCTGCGTGTCGTCATTGAGAACGAAACGGGAATACTGCTGCTCGAAGTTTTTCCAGTCGTGACGGCTGCCGAGCACGACGAGATAGTCGTTGCGCATGCGGTCGGCGATCGCCTGACCGTCGTAGCGCTGCAGGAACGAGAGCACCGGCGCGTCGGGCGCATCGATGCGCGCGTGGCCTTGCGAATCGAAGAGCTGCGGCTTGATCGTGAAGTATTCGATATAGCTCGGCGCAGGATAGTCCGGAATCTGCGCGGCGAGCGTGGCGGCCTTGGCGGCATCGTTCGCGCGCGCGGCATCGCGCAACTGCAGGAAGATGCGATCGTCCGACGTGGGCGAAAGATCGGCATCGGGACGGACGGCGCGAGCCGAACCGCAGGCGACGAGCGTCGCTGCGGCAAGGGCTGCGCCGGCCGCGAGATATACTCGGTTGAGGCGTTTTGACATCTTTATTTCTGGAGCGCGAATGGTCTTGAACCGGGTCCTGAGATCGGAGGAAAGCATAGCACGCAACGTTTGCGATCAACCCAAGAGCGAGCCTAAAACCGCATTGCGCGCAACCCTTCTCGCGACCCGCGAGGCGCAAAGCGAGCAGCCCGTCCAGGCCGCGAAGAACGAGGCGCTCGCGAGCCGCGTCGAAGACGTGCTCGCGCGGCACGCGGCGCGATGCGTCGGCTTCTATTGGCCGGTCGCGGGGGAGTTCGACGCACGCGCTACGCTCACGCGCTGGCTCGCCGCCGACGAGACGCGCAGCGCCGCGCTGCCGGTGGTCGTCAAGCCGCACGCCCCGATGGTCTTCCACGCGTGGCGCGCGCATGCGCCGATGAAGGAAGGCCGCTACCGGATTCCGGTGCCCGCTGAAGAAAAGGTCGTGGTTCCGGAGCTGCTGCTGATTCCATGCGTCGGTTTCGATAAGGATCGATACCGGCTGGGTTATGGCGGCGGCTATTACGACCGCACGCTCGCCGCGTGGCCGAATGGAGCGCGGCCGGTGATGATCGGCATCGCGTACGAATCGGGCAAGTGCGGCAGGCTGCCGCGCGAGGCGCACGACATGCCGCTCGATGCGATCGTTACGGAATCGGCGATCTATTAGAGCGATGCCGCCGCGCGCGCGGCGGTATCGTAGAGGCCGGATGCATTGCGCAACAATTGCGCGGCTTCGCCGATCTGCTCGTTGGTGAGGCCGCTTTCGCGCAGCGTCTCGATGAGGCACGCCTCACGCACTTCGCGATACTTGCCGCACAGCGCGCGTCCCGCCGGCGTCGCGGAAAAGAACACTTCCTTGCCGGATTTCTCGCTCTGCACGTAACCGCGGGCGACGAGTTTCTTCAGTGCATACGTGGCAACGTGCGTGTCCTCGATGTTCAGCACGAAGCAGATGTCGGCGAGCTTCTTCTTGCGGTCGCGATGGCTTACGTGATGCAGCAGCGACACTTCCACGGCCGTCATGTCCTTCGCGCCCGCCGCGGACATGCAGCGCACCATCCAGCGATTGAACGCGTTGCCCGCCATGATGAGGCCGTACTCGAATTCCGACAGTTCCGCGCTGGCTTCGGAGACGAGATGCTCGGACGAGACGATCTTGGTGGGATGACGCGGCATGGCGATGACCGATTTGCAGTGCGTTGGAGTGTAGCGCAACGTCATTTTTACGAGCGACGCGCGCGCCTTCGCGAAAACCTGTATTGATAATTTCTTGATAATTTATTGACAATGTAACATTCTGCGACGACGCGAAGCGCATCGACCAGACCGGTTTCGCGTCCCGCAAAGGCAAATTTGAGGCATGACAAGACCACGTATTCACCCGCTGGGCGACGCCGCGCTCGTGTGCGAAGCCGCGCCGCCCGCCACGCTCGACTGCCAGCGCCGCATCTGGGCGCTGGCGGAGCGCGCGCGCCTCATGCCGCACGTCGTCGAAGTGGTGCCGGGCATGAACAATCTGACGATCGTGTTCGATCCGCTCGAGGCGGACTACGAAGCGCTCGCGGCTCAACTGGAAAGTGGCTGGGACGCCGCCGAGGCGGCCGACATGGACAGCGCTGAAATCGAGATTCCGGTGCGCTACGGCGGCGCCGACGGCCCGGATCTCGCCGCGCTCGCCGAGCATACGGGCCTCTCGGTCGATGAAGTGGTGAAGCGTCATACGCAAGCCGAGTACATCGTGTTCTTTCTCGGGTTCCAGCCGGGCTTCGCCTATCTCGGCGGGCTCGATCCCGCACTCGCGATGCCGCGCCGTGCCGAGCCGCGCCTCGCAGTGCCGGCGGGATCGGTCGGGATCGGCGGAGTGCAGACGGGCATCTATCCGGCGGCATCGCCGGGCGGCTGGCAATTGCTCGGACGCACCGAACTGAAGCTCTTCGATCCCGCCAGAAACCCGCCGACGCTGATGCAGCACGGTGACCGCGTGCGCTTCACGGCACTGGAGGTGCGCGCATGATCGACGTGATTCGGGCAGGCGTGCTCACTTCCGTGCAGGACCTCGGGCGACGCGGCTACCGGCATCTCGGCGTGAGTTCCGGTGGCGCGCTCGATGCGCTCTCGCTGGAAATCGGCAATCGGATCGTCGGGAACAGGCCGGATGCGGCGGGCATCGAGGTGACTTTCGGTCCGACCGTGCTGCGCTTCAAGCACGCGACCCGCGTCGCCATCACCGGAACCGATTTCGGCGCGACGCTGGACGACGAGCCGGTCTATTCGTGGTGGAGCCTGCCGGTGCGCGCGGGCCAGGAACTGACGCTGCGCGCGGCGAAGCGCGGCATGCGCTGTTATGTGTCGATCGCGGGCGGCATCGACGTCCTGCCGATGCTCGGCTCGCGTTCGACGGATCTCGGCGCGTGCTTCGGCGGCCTCGGCGGGCGGGCGCTGCGCGACGGCGACCGTTTGCCGGTTGGCGTGCCGCAGCCGCACAAGGGCATCGCGTTTTCGCCGGACGAACCCCCGTTCGGTGTGAAGGCGCCGGCATGGTGCAAGTTCGTGCTCGTCGACGAACCCGTGCGGCGCGGGCGCCATTCGCCGGGACTCGCGTGGGCGGCGCCGATCCGCGTGCTGCGTGGCCCGGAATACGACAGCTTCAGCGACGCGGCGCAAAAGAGCGTCTGGAACGAGGAATGGACGATCACGCCGAACAGCAACCGCATGGGCTTTCGCCTCGCCGGCACGCCGCTCGAGCGGCGCGAGAAGATCGAACTGCTGTCGCACGCGGTCTTGCCCGGCACGATCCAGGTGCCGCCGAACGGCCAGCCGATCATCTTGATGGGCGACGCGCAGACCACGGGCGGCTATCCGAAAATCGGAGCCGTGATCCGCGCGGATCTGTGGAAGCTCGCGCAAGTGAGGCTGAACGGCGGCGTGCGCTTCATCGAGACGTCGGTGGAAGAGGCGCGCCGCGCGCTCGCCGACGAGCGGCAATACGTGAGCCAGGTGGAAACGGCCATCGCGATGCACGAGGAGCGCATCGCGCGCGCGGGCTCCTGAATCGAAAGCCGCGCGTGAGACGCGGCGCATCACCTTCAACATTCAACGGAACGACTGCACAAACATCATGGAAATCGATCTCAATGCCGATCTCGGCGAAGGTTGCGGCTCCGACGAAGCGCTGCTCGATCTCGTGAGTTCCGCGAACATCGCGTGCGGATGGCACGCGGGCGGCGCCACCGCGATGCGCGATTGCGTGCGCTGGGCCGTCGAAAAGGGCGTGGCCATAGGCGCGCACCCGAGCTTCAACGATCCCGAGAACTTCGGCCGCAAGGAAATGGACCTGCCGCCCGAGGAAATCTACGCGGGCGTGCTGTATCAGCTCGGCGCGCTCTCGGCGATCGCCCAGGCGGAAGGCGGGCGCATCGCGCACGTGAAGCCGCACGGCGCGCTCTATAACCAGGCGGCGAAAAGCACGGAAATCGCCGATGCGATCGTCTCGGCCGTGCATGACTTCGATCCGTCGCTGCTCGTGTTCGGTCTCGCAAACAGCGGGCTCGTCGAAGCGGCGCGGCGAGCGGGGCTGATCGCGATCGAGGAAGTGTTCGCGGATCGCGGCTATCGCGCGGATGGCTCGCTCGTGCCGCGCAAGGAGCCGGGCGCGCTGCTCGACGACGAAAACCTCGTGCTCGACCGGACGCTGGCGATGGTGCGCGAGCAGCGCGTGCGGGCCGTGTCCGGCGAATGGGTGCCGCTCAATGCGCAGACGATCTGCCTGCACGGCGACGGCGCGCACGCACTGGAGTTCGCGCGGCGCATTCGCGGCGCGCTGGCCGATGCGGGCATCGAAGTGCGTGCCGCGCACGCCGACGCGTAGAACGCTTTTCGTAAAAAATTGAACGCCCCGTCGAACCGGGGCGTTTTAGCGAGCGGCCATCGAAGGTAAAAGAGCCGCATGTCGTCGAGCCACGCGCCCGGGTACGAGGCGTGACGTCTATATCGTTTGGAGAACTCATGGCAACCCCAGTCAATCTATGGCCGCTCATCGGCGTGGCCGTCATCATCGCGGGCTTCGTGCTTCGCTTCAATCCAATGCTGATCGTCGCGGCCGCCGCGATCATCACCGGCTTCGCGGCGCACTTTCCTGTCGAGCGCATTCTGACCGCGATCGGCAGCGGCTTTCTGAAGACCCGCAACATTCCGCTCATCATTCTGCTGCCGCTCGCGGTGATCGGCCTGCTCGAACGGCACGGCCTGCGCGAGCGCGCCCAGATGTGGATTTCCAGCATCAAGGCGGCGACGGCCGGCCGTCTGCTGATCGTGTATCTGTTCGTCCGTGAGATCACGGCGGCGGTCGGCCTGACGGGGCTCGGCGGCCACCCCCAGATGGTGCGCCCGCTGCTCGCGCCGATGGCAGAAGGCGCCACCGAAGCACGCTACGGCAAGCTCTCCGACGCGACGCGTCACACGCTGCGCGCCTACTCGGCGGCCACCGACAACGTCGGCCTGTTCTTCGGCGAGGACATCTTCGTCGCGTTCGGCGCGATCGTGCTGATGGTCACGTTCCTGAAGGAAGCGGGCATCGTCGTGGAACCGATGCATGTCGCCGTGTGGGGCATTCCCACGGCGATCTGCGCGTTTCTGATCCACGGCTTCCGGCTGTGGCTGCTCGACCGCAGGCTCGCCCGCGAACTCGATGCGCTCACGCGCAATGCCGCCGGAGAGAAAGCATGACGCTCACGATCAACTATCTCTTCTATCTCGTCGGCATCGTGCTCGTGGTCGTCGCGGGCATGATCCTCACGGACAAGTCGCATCCCCGGCGACTGACCGCGGGCGGGTTCTGGCTGATCTACGCGCTGATCTTTCTCGTCGGCGACTGGATTCCGGTGACGGTGGTCGGCGTGCTCGTCGTGGCGATGGCTCTGATCGCGGGTCTCGGCGGCGTCACGGGCGCAAAACCCAGGATGCTTTCCGAGGAAACGCGCCGCCAGAGCGCCGTGCGGCTCGGCAACAAGCTCTTCGTGCCCGCGCTGACGATTCCGGTGGTCACCGTGATCCTCACGCTCGGCGCGAAATATCTCGTGTTCGGCGGCGTGCCGCTGATCGAGCTGAAGAACGTGACGCTGATCGGCTTCGGCGTCGGGTGCGTGATCGCGCTCGCCATCGCGTGCGTGATGACGCGCGACACCGTCGGCCAGTCGATGCATGAGACGCGCCGCCTCATCGACGCGCTTTCGTGGGCCGCCGTGCTGCCGCAGATGCTCGGCATGCTCGGCCTCGTGTTCTCGGATGCGGGCGTCGGCAAGGCGGTCGCGCATGTGACGACCGCTTACGTCAACATGGATTACCGGCTCGTCGCGGTGGCGGTGTATGTCGTCGGCATGGCGCTCTTCACGATGGTCATGGGCAACGGCTTCGCCGCCTTCCCGGTGATGACGGGCGGCGTCGGCGTGCCGATTCTCGTCGGCGTGTTCCACGGCAATCCCGCGACGATGGCCGCGATCGGCATGTTCTCCGGCTACTGCGGCACGCTGATGACGCCGATGGCCGCGAACTTCAACATCGTGCCCGCGGCTTTGCTCGAACTCCCCGACAAGAACGCGGTGATCAAGGTGCAGGTGCCGACCGCGCTCACGCTCTTGATCGTCAATATCTTCCTGCTGAACTGGCTGATGTTCATTTGAACGACAGCGGCTTTTCGCCTGCGCGCGCGTGACCGGGAATGGAGCCCGGTCCGCGTACGCGACGGCATCCCTCACCGCCCGCGTCATCCCCTCGCGGCGCCCATCTCTTCGCGGTCTTGGCCATACGTCGGCCAAGCACTGATTCATGCCTTGCGGCACCCATCTCTTCGTTGTCGTGGCCCTGCGTCCGCGCAGTGCTGCAATTGGCAATTCAGACCAGGCCTATATCTGACTGAAGGACGTTAACGGAGACTCTCGCGGCCTCGTGTGCTTAGGATAAATTCCAAGCGCGACATCTCCGTCGATCGTGCCGTCAGCACGCCGCGGCGCTCAGATCGCGCATTTTTCCAAGCCGACAGAGGACAGCGGTTCGCTATCTGCGCCTCGTCGCGTGAGCGATGGCGAACCGGTTTTCCGTCATCGATTCCGTCGTCATGCGCTTGCCGAGTTACTCCCATCTGCTGGCTTTGCCCGCAGGCCCCGACTTGCTGCTTCGCCTGTGCGAAACGTTCGTCGTTGCAAGCAGCGCGCTCGCGGCTCAACGGATCTATGGCACGGCCGCCGGCTACGACAACGCCGTGGTCGCGTTCACCATCATCTTCGCGTGGGTCGCGTTATCCGGCTTCTACGTGAAGAGCCCGACGCGCAAACCGTCGTTGCCATGCGCGGTTCTTTTGCCTGCGCTTGGATGGATGCTCTGCGAGGTCTGCGCGGTGTGCCTGATCCGGTGGATGCACCCCATGTATGCGCCATCGGGCGCGTGGCTCGCCTGCCTCGGTATCTCGACCAGCGCGGGCGTCGTGCTCTGCCGCGCGATCGACCGGATCGCGGGCGCGCGCCGGGCGCATCGCGTGTCGGTAGCCGTGGTCGGACGCGGCGCGCGTTGCGCGACGCTTGAATGGCTGTTCCGCGTGATTCAGGAGCCGAGACGCATTTGGAAACGCTACCTCGTGACCAATGCAAAGTTCGCTGTCATGCTTGCGAAGGCATATCTGGCGCGTACATAGGGAAACGGATGACCGAACTCCTCACCCCCCCACCACCACAAACCCCCTCTTCCTTAACAACTCCAACACCCCCCTCGGCCCGCCGAGATGCAACGCCCCGATCGCCACAAAAACGGGCCTATCCGGCCCCGCCAGCCCGACCATCCTCGCGACAAACCGCCGGTTCCGCTCATACACCACGCGATTATCGACCTGCGCCGCCAGCGCCGCGTTCCTCGCCAGCTTGCTCGACTTCGCGTCATCCCACGCTTTCAAGGCGTCCGCATCGCCGATGCGCCATAGCCGGTGCAGTTCCTTCACATCCGCGACATTCTCCGCGGGCGTCTGCACCAGATCCTGCGCGAGCATCTCGCGCTGCTGCGCCGACGTGAGACGCGTGAACGTCGAGATCTGCTCATTCAGCGTCTCGAGCCCGACGATCTTCCCGCGCGCACGCAAATACACATTCTGCAACTGCGCCTCGGTGCCGTACTCGCTCTGAAACCCCGCCTTCAACGTATCGTAGGTTTCGATCAGCATCGACGCGAGCCACGGACGGGTGTGCCGCAACTCCTTCAGCGCCTCCGGATTGCCGCGCATGCGCGTTTCGACCTTCTTCCACATCGAGTCCGGCAGGTAATCGATCAGGCACTCGCTGCGGCACATGCCGTAGCGGTTCACGTCGTCCTGAGACAGCAGCAGTTCATCGGGGGAAATTTCTAGCGCCAGCGTGGGCGATGCATCGAGCGCCGCGAGTATCGATTTGCGAAACGGCTGCCCGGGCGGATAGTCGCTCGCGAAACCTACATGGAGCGTGCCGAGCACATAGATGGTCGTCGTGCCCTTGGTCGCGACGTAAAAGGGCATTCGCGGCGGTTGCGCGCGCACCGGGCCACTCGCGGTCGTGCCGTCCGAGCGATCCGCGCGCGGCGGCGGCAGAGGCGGGGCGGGATTGGACGGCGCGGCGGCGGAGCCGGCATCGCCCGCGGCCTGCGGCGTGCGCGATCCCACCACGGCAAAACCCGATGACGAGACCGAAACGCCAGCCGTAAACAGCACGAACGACAGCACGATGGCTGTCGTTTTGGCGAACGCCGCGCACGGAAGGCGCGGCTTGTCGTATGAATCCGGCACGACCCACATCTTAAAACATTCGCGTGTCGCGCCGAACACCTGACCTGCCCGGTGAGATTCAGGCTTCGCCCTCGCCGACCTCCTCGGCGCGATGGCATGACACCTGACGCCCGTCGACCTCGCGCAGCTTCGGCTCTTCCACACGGCATCGCTCGATCGCATACGGGCAACGCTGATGAAACGTGCAGCCCGATGGCGGATTGAGCGGCGACGGCATCTCGCCCTGCAGCTTGATCTTGATGCGCCGGTCTTCCTCGAAGATCGCGGGCGTCGCGGACATCAGCGCGCGCGTGTACGGATGGCGCGGATTCGCGAAGATCGTCTTCTTGTCGCCCACTTCGGCAACACCGCCGAAGTACATGACCATCACATCGTCGGCGATATGCTCCACCACCGACAAGTTATGCGAGATGAACACGTAGCTCGTGCCGAACTGCGCCTGCAGATCCATGAACAGGTTCAGGATCTGCGCCTGAATCGAAACATCGAGTGCGGACACGGGTTCATCCGCGACGACGATCTGCGGATCGAGAATCATCGCCCGCGCGATCGCGACGCGTTGACGCTGCCCGCCCGAAAACATGTGCGGATAACGCGTCGCATGCTCGGGCCGCAGGCCGACGGTGCGCATCATTTTCGCGATGCGTTCGGCGCGCTCCGTCGCCGAAAGCGACGTGTTGATGGCAAGCGGCTCGCCGAGCGTCTGCTCGACGGTCTTGCGCGGATTCAACGACGCGAACGGATTCTGAAACACCATCTGCACGCGCTGGCGCAACTCGGCGATCTTCGCCTTGCTCGCGCCCGCGACATCATCGCCGTCGATCAGCAAGCGGCCCGACGTCGGTGTTTCGATCATCGTCAACTGGCGCGCGAGCGTGGACTTGCCGCAGCCCGATTCGCCGACGACCGCGAGCGTGCGGCCGCGCTTCAGCTCGAACGACACGCCGTTGAGCGCCTTGACCGTGCCGTGCTTGAACGCACTGCGCTTCACGTCGTAGTACTTCGTGAGCTGGTCCGCGGCGAGCACGATGTCCTGATTGATTTCCTTCGGTACGGCGTTCATCGCGCGCCTCCTTCCACCACGACATCGATGTTCAACGGCTTGATGCAACGCGCGCGCACGGCCGGATCGTGCTTGTCGAGCTGAAAGAGACCCGGCCGGGCTTTCCAGCAATCGTCGACGACGTACTTGCAGCGCGGCGCGAAGAGACATCCGCTCGGCCGGTCGTCCTTGCCCGGCACCATGCCCGGCAGCGCGGCAAGACGCTCCGCGCCGCGGCTATGTTCGGGAATCGCGGCGAGCAGCGCTTCCGTGTACGGATGATGCGGCTCGCTGAAGATCGTCGGCACATGATTCGTTTCGATGATCTCGCCCGCGTACATCACCGCGACGCGCTGCGCCACTTCGGACACGACCGCCAGATCGTGCGAGATCAGCACGAGCGCCATGCCGCGTTCCTTCTGCAGCTTGACGAGCAGCTCCATGATCTGCGCCTGGATCGTCACGTCGAGGGCGGTGGTCGGCTCGTCGGCGATCAGCAGCTTCGGATTGCACGCGACCGCCATCGCGATCATCACGCGCTGGTTCATGCCGCCCGACATTTGATGCGGAAACGCGTTGATGCGGCTCTTCGCATCCGGAATGCCGACCTGATCGAGCAGCTCGAGTGCGCGCCGGTCGAGCGCATCGCCGCGCAAGCCTTCGTGCAGCTTCAGCACTTCCTTGATCTGATAGCCGACGGTGTAGCTCGGGTTCAGGCTCGTGAGCGCGTCCTGGAACACCATTGCAATGTCCTTGCCGATGATGCTTCGACGCGCGCGCGCCGATGCCTTCAGCAAGTCCTTGCCGTCGAACGTGACCTGATCGGCGGTGACCTTGCCGGGCGCGTCGATGAGGCCCATCAGCGCCATCATCGTGACGCTCTTGCCGGAGCCGGATTCGCCCACGACGCCGACCACTTCGCCCGGCTTCACGCTCAGGTCGATGCGATCGACCGCCTGGGTGCCGCCGAACGTCACCTGCAAATTGCGGATAGTCAGAAGATCGTTCATGTCAGCCCATCCGTTTGAGTTTCGGATCGAGCGCGTCACGCAGACCGTCGCCGAGCAGGTTGATGACGAGCACCGAGACCAGAATCGACAGGCCCGGCATGGTCACGATCCACCATGCGCTCTCGATGTAATCCCGCGCCGATGCCAGCATCGCGCCCCACTCCGCCGCCGGCGGCTGCACGCCGAGGCCGAGGAAGCCGAGCGCGGCGGCATCGAGAATCGCGGACGAAAAACCGAGCGTCGCCTGCACGATGAGCGGCGCGGCGCAGTTCGGCAGCACTTGCGAGAACATCAGCCGCACGGTGCCCGCGCCCGCGACGCGCGATGCCGTCACGTATTCCTTCTGCAATTCACCGAGCGCCGACGCGCGCGTCAGACGCACATAACCCGGCAGCGCGACGATTGCAATTGCGAGCATCGTGTTGACGAGCCCCGGCCCGATGATCGCGACGACGGCGACCGCGAGCAGCAGCGACGGCAACGCGAGCAGCACGTCCATCACGCGCATGATCGGCGTATCGAGCCAGTTGAAGAACGCGGCCATGAGGCCGAGCACGACGCCCGGAATCAGCGCGAGAATCACCGACACGAAGCCGATCCAGAACGACAGCCGCGCGCCGTACATCAAACGCGAGAGGATGTCGCGGCCCGCTTCGTCGGTGCCGAGCAGAAACATGCGGTTGCCGCCTTCGAGCCACGCGGGCGGAATTTTCACGTAGTCGCGGTATTGCTCGATCGGGCTATGCGGCGCGATCAGCGGCGCGAACAGCGCAACCAGAACCAGTACAACCACGATCAGGCCCGCGACCACCGCGCCGCGATTGCGCGAGAAGTTCGCCCAGAATTCGCGCGCGGCGACCATGCGGCCGGAGGGCGGCGTAAGCGCTCCGGGCGGGAGATTGTTTTGAATGTCAGCCATATCTTGTGTGACCTCAGCGAGTATGGCGAATGCGCGGATTCAACACGCCGTAGAGCAGATCGACGACCAGATTCACGACGATCACGAGTGTCGCGATCATCAGAATGCCGCCTTGCACGACCGGATAGTCGCGACGCGAAATGGCATCGATGAGCCACTTGCCGACGCCCGGCCACGAGAACAGCGTCTCGGTCAGCACCGCGCCCGCGAGCAATGTGCCGACCTGCAGGCCGATCACGGTCACCACCGGAATGAGCGCATTGCGCAACGCATGCACGACGACCACGCGCAGCGGCGACAAACCCTTCGCGCGCGCGGTGCGGATGTAGTCCTCGCGCAGCACTTCGAGCATCGAGGAACGCGTCATGCGCGCGATGACCGCGAGCGGAATCGTGCCGAGCACGATGGTCGGCAAAATCAGATGCGAGAGCGCCGACGTGAACGCGCCTTCGTCGGTGGAGAAGAGCGCATCGATCAGCATGAAGCCCGTGACGTGCGGAATGTCGTATTCCACCGCGATGCGGCCCGACACCGGCGTCCATCCGAGCTTCGCCGAGAAGAACATGATGAGGATCAAGCCCCACCAGAAAATCGGCATCGAGTAGCCGGTGAGCGCCGTGCCCATCACGCCGTGATCGACGACGGTGCCGCGCTTGAGCGCAGCCGCAACACCTGCCGGCAGTCCGACGACGAGCGCGAAGATCATCGCGCAGATGGAGAGCTCGACCGTCGCGGGAAAGCGCGCGAGAAACTCGCCCATCACGCTCGTATTCGTGATGATGGACATGCCGAGATCGCCTTTCAGCGCATGCCCGACGTAAGTGAGATATTGCAGCGGAAGCGGCTGATCGAGGCCGAGGCGCTTCATGGCTTCGGCATGCATCGCCGGGTCCACGCCGCGCTCGCCCATCATCACTTCGATGGGGTCGCCCGGAATCAGGTGGATGAGCGCGAACGCGAGAATCGTAATGCCGATGAACGTCGGTATCACCATTCCTATGCGTCGCAAAACGAATCGGAACATGATCGCCCTTTTCGGTATTGGAGGGACTAGAAACGTGTCCGGCGGCTTGGATCGTTCTTCGACCCGCGCCGCCGGACCTATTCGATTAGTTATGGTTTAGTGCAAAAAGCGTTCCGCAGCAAAACCTTATTGCATGCCGACGCCGTCGAAACGCACGTAGCCAAGCGGCTCGATCTTCATGTTCGTCACCTTCTTGCTGACAGGCTGATACACGGTCGAGTGCGCGATCGGGGAGAACGGCAGTTGTTGCGCGAAGATCTGCTGCGCATCGGTGTAGGCCTTCGTGCGCGCGGCGACATCGGTCGTCGAACGGCCCTTCACGACGAGATCGTCGAACGGCTTGTAGCACCACTTCGAAAAGTTGCTGCCCTTCACCGCATCGCAGCCGAGCAGCGTGCCGAGCCAGTTGTCGGGATCGCCGTTATCGCCCGTCCAGCCGATCAGGAGCGCATCATGTTCGCCCGCGTGCGCGCGCTTCAGATACTCACCCCACTCGTACGACACGATGTTCGCCTTCACGCCGATCTTCGCCCAGTCGGCCTGGATCATTTCCGCCATCAGGCGCGCGTTCGGGTTGTATGCGCGTTGCACGGGCATCGCCCACAACGTGATCTCGAAGCCGTTCGGGAAGCCCGCCTTCGCAAGCAGTTCCTTCGCCTTCGCGGTGTCGTATGCCTGACCCTTGAGGTTCTTGTCATAGGACCATTGCGTCGGCGGCATCGGCGCCGTGGCCGGCTGGCCCGCACCCTGATACACGGAATCGATGATCGCCTTCTTGTTGATCGCCATGTCGAGTGCGCGGCGCACGTCGGTGTTGCCGAGGTCCTTCTTCGTCACGTTGTACGCGACATAGCCTTCGTTGAAGCCGGCCTGCGACGGCGTATCGACATTCGACGCCGACTTCAGCGCCGCGATGTCGCCCGGACGCGGATAGCTCATCACCTGGCATTCGTTGTTCTTCAGCTTCTGCACGCGCACGGCGGCATCCGGCGTGATCGAGAAGATCAGCTTCGAGATCTGCACCGCATTCGGCTTCCAGTAATCAGGATTGCCGTCGAAGCGGATGGTCGCGTCCTTCGTGTAGCTGCGGAAGATGAACGGTCCGGTGCCGACCGGCTGCTGGTTGATGTCGGCGGCCTTGCCGTCCTTCAGCAACTTGTCCGTGTACTCGGCGGAGAGGATCGACGCGTATTCCATCGCCATGTTCTGGATGAACGGCGCGCTCACTTCCTTTAGCGTGAACTTCACGGTGTACGGGTCGACCTTCTCGATCTTCGAGATCAGCTTGTCCATGCCGAGGTCCGTGAAGTACGGAAACTGCACGTTGTACGCCTTGCGGAACGGATTGTTCGGATCGAGCATGCGGTTGAACGTGAAGATCACGTCATCCGCGTTGAATTCGCGCGTCGGCTTGAAGTACGACGTCGTCTGGAACTTCACGCCGTGGCGCAGATGGAACGTGTAGGTCAGTCCGTCGGACGACACGTCCCACTTTTCGGCGAGACCCGGCTCGACCTTCGTGCCGCCGCGCTCGAATTCGACGAGGCGGTTGTACACGGTGAACGTGTTCGCGGTGAAGTCGGTGCCGGTCGTGTACTGGGCCGGATCGAAGCCGGCCGGGCTGCCTTCCGAGCAGTACACGAGCGTCTTGTTCGGGATGGCGGCATTCGCGGCCGATGCTGCGAAGAGCGTCGCCGTGGCCACGGCGCCCGCGAGCGCCGAACGGCGGACGGCTCGCAACAGGCTGTTTTTGTTCATGTTTCCTCCAAGTCAGTACCGGCTTCTGGCCGGTGTAGCGCGAGTGTACTTGATCGCACCACCCGTTTTTTCGACGCGTGTGCGCAAAGTCGGGCGCTACCCTAGCACGAACAAAAGTGACATGCGCGCTTGGTTTTCCCCACTAGAGTTTGTCGTCGATCGCGCTTCGATAAGGGTAGGTTATCGGCCATGCGTCGAGGTGATAGAAGGACGACGAAATATTGCGCGCGATGGCAATGATCGGCGGGAAAAGTCGAATAAAGAGGGAGGAAAAGAAAAGAACCGCGCGGGGAGCGCCGCGCGGGCGAAACATTGATGCAGGTCAGGCGCTCTTGAAGCCGAGACGCTCGCAGACCGTTTTCGAGGCCCACGCGCCGTTGAGCGTGTAGAAATGCAGGCCCGGCGCGCCGCCATCGAGGAGACGGCGGCACAGGCCCGTCACCACGTCGACGCCGAATGCGCGAATCGACTCGCGATCGTCGCCGAAGCTTTCGAGCCGGCGCGCGATCCACTTCGGCACTTCCGCGCCGCACATGTCGGAGAAGCGCATCAGTTGCGTGAAGTTCGTGATCGGCATGATGCCCGGCACGATCGGCACGTCGACGCCGAGCTTGCGCGCGTCCTCGACGAACCTGAAGTACGCGTCGGCATTGAAGAAGTACTGCGTGATCGCGGAATTCGCGCCCGCCTTCACCTTGCGCGCGAAGTTTTCCAGATCGGCGCGCGGCGACTTCGACTGCGGATGAAACTCCGGATACGCAGCCACTTCGATGTTGAACCAGTCGCCGTGCTCCTGGCGAATGAACGCCACGAGTTCGGACGCATAGCGCAACTCGCCGACTTCGCCCATGCCCGAGGGCAGATCGCCACGCAACGCGACGATATGGCGAATGCCGTGCTCACGGTACTGCGTGAGAATCGCGCGCAGATTCTCCCTGGACGATCCGACGCACGAAAGATGCGGCGCGGCCTCGAAGCCTTCCGCGGCCATTTCGAGCACGGTGTCGAGCGTGCCTTGCTGCGTGGAGCCGCCCGCGCCGAAAGTCACGGAGACGAACTTGGGCGAGAGCGTCTTCAGCTCGGCGCGGGAAGCGCGCAGCTTGTCCACGCCTTCCTGCGCCTTCGGCGGAAAAAACTCGAATGAGAGTTCGATCGGTTTCATGATGTTTTAGACGGACGGCAGCGTCCGCGCTCCAGCGTCACCCGAAATTGCGATTCCCGAACACCAGCGCCGACAACAGCCACGACACGATGCTGTACAGAATCGAGCCGAAGAATGCGGACCAGAAGCCCGATACTTCGAAGCCCTTCAACAGCGACGAGCACAGCCAGAAGCACAGCGCATTCACGACGAGTATGAAGAGCCCGAGCGTGACGATCGTCACCGGCAGCGTGAGGATGATGAGCGCGGGTCTGATGATCGCGTTGATGAGCCCCAGCACCACCGCGACGATGAGCGCCGTGCCGAAACTGCGAATGTGTATCGACGGCACCAGGTATGTGATGATCAGGAGCGCGAGCGCGTTGATCAGCCATGTCAGGAGCACGGTCATCGAGGAATCTCCGGTTGATGCGTGTTGGTCGCGCAGGCGGATTCGAACCTTCCGCCCGCGCAACGATTCGCCGCCGCTCGCGATTAGTAGCGGTAGTGGTTGGGCTTGAACGGACCGTTCTTGTCGACGCCGATGTAACCGGCCTGCTCATCCGACAGCACGGTCAGTTCCGCGCCGATGCGGCCGAGGTGCAGGCGCGCCACCTTCTCGTCGAGATGCTTCGGCAGCACATAGACCTTGTTCTCGTACTTCTTGCCTTGCGTGAACAATTCGATCTGCGCGAGCGTCTGGTTCGTGAACGAGTTGGACATCACGAACGACGGATGGCCCGTCGCGCAGCCCAGGTTCACGAGACGGCCTTCAGCCAGAATGATGATTTTCTTGCCATCCGGGAAGACGATGTGATCGACCTGCGGCTTGATGTTGTCCCACGTGTACTGGCGCGTGGAAGCGATATCGATTTCCGAATCGAAGTGGCCGATATTGCAGACGATCGCGTTGTTGCGCATCGCCTTCATGTGGTCGTGATTGATGACGTGGTAGTTGCCTGTCGCCGTCACGAAGATGTCCGCGCGGCTCGCGGCGTATTCCATCGTCACGACGCGGTAGCCTTCCATCGCGGCTTGCAGCGCGCAGATCGGATCGATTTCCGTGACCCACACCGTCGCGCCCAGACCGCGCAGCGATTGCGCGCAGCCCTTGCCCACGTCGCCGTAGCCGGCCACGACCGCGATCTTGCCCGCGATCATCACGTCGGTCGCGCGCTTGATGCCGTCGACGAGCGACTCTCGGCAGCCGTAGAGATTGTCGAACTTCGACTTCGTGACCGAATCGTTCACGTTGATGGCCGGAAACGGCAGACGCCCTTCCTTCTCCATCTGATACAGGCGATGCACGCCCGTGGTGGTTTCTTCCGTCACGCCCTGAATGTGCGACAGGCGCGTGGAGTACCACGTCGGATCGTTGTCCAGATGCTTGCCGATGGCCTTGTACAGCGCGACTTCTTCCTCGTTCGTCGGCTTGGCGATGACCGAGCGGTCCTTCTCCGCCTTCGCGCCGAGAATGAGCAGCAGCGTTGCGTCGCCGCCGTCATCGAGAATCATGTTGGCGAACTGACCGTTCGGCCATTCGAAGATGCGATGGGTGAATTCCCAGTACTCGTCGAGCGATTCGCCCTTGAACGCGAACACCGGCGTGCCGCCAGCGGCGATCGCCGCGGCTGCGTGATCCTGCGTCGAAAAGATGTTGCACGAGGCCCAGCGCACGTCCGCGCCCAGCGCCGTGAGCGTTTCGATCAGCACGCCCGTCTGAATCGTCATGTGCAGCGAACCGGCGATGCGCGCGCCCTTCAGCGGCTGCTGCGCCTTGTATTCTTCGCGCGTCTGGATGAGGCCCGGCATCTCCGTTTCGGCGATGTCGAGTTCCTTTCGGCCCCATGCGGCCAGCGACATGTCGGCGACGACGTAATCCTTGGAATTTGAATCGAGAACTGCGGCGTTCATCACGCCCTCCTTTTCTAAAAAGACTAGAAATGTTGACGTGAGCGCCGTTCGAATGCGGTGGCTCTGCGGGCGCCCTGATTGCATGGCGCTTTTTGAACCGTCCGGATTGAATGCTTCCGAGCCTGGCGGGCGAATGTTCAACAATTGCCCGTCGCAACGCTCCTCGGAAGCGAGCGTCGATTGTAGCAAAGTCTCGTGGAAACGAGCCTATTCTGAGGCGCGCGCGAGGGCATTCGCGGCGCCGTTCGCGATCAGAACGGCAAGGACGACAGCAGCGGGGCGAGCAGCACCATCGCGACGCCGGCGATCATCATCGTGAGGCTCGCAACGACGCCCTCTTCACTGCCAAGTTCGCGCGCCTTCGCCGTGCCGACGCCGTGGGCCGCCGCGCCGAACAACGCGCCGCGCGCGAGCCGCGTGCGCAACGGCACGAGCGCGAGCACGATTTCGCCGAACAGCATGCCGCAGACGCCCGTCGCGATCACGAACAGCGCGGTCAAGTCCTTCGGCGCGTGGATCTTGTCGGAGACGGCGAGCGCGAAGGGCGTGGAGACGGAGCGCGTCGCGAGGCTGCGCTGAAGTTCCGGCGACAGATGCAGCAGTTTCGCGAGCATCAGCGATCCACCGACCGCGACCAGAATCCCGACCGTCACGCCGACAGTAAGCGAAATCCAGTGACGCTTGATGAGCGCGCGGTATTCGTAGATCGGCACTGCGAACGCGACGGTCGCCGGACCGAGCAGCCACATGAGCCAGCGCGTGTCGGCGTAATAGACGGAGTACGGAATGCGCGCCATCACGACGACGAGCGCGAGCACGGCCGGCACGGCCAGCAGCGGCGTGAGCCAGGGCCGCCGGAAGCGCGCGTAGAGATGCTTGGCCGCGAAGTACAGCGCGACGGTCAGCACGAAGCAGCCCGCCGCGACGAGCCGCGCGGCGTTGTCGGCGATGAGGGCGGCAAAAAAGTGGTTCATGTCGGCTCGCTCAAGCCCGCGCGGCATGCCGCGCCACGAGCGCGCGGCGCAGCGCGAGGCGGCGTTCGAGACCCGCCGCACGGTCGACCGCGAACGCGACGGCCACCATCACCATCAACGTTCCCCCGACGACGACGAGCGCGAGCCGCCAGCCGTCCTCCATAAAGAGGCCGCCGTACTGAACCGCCGCGACCGCCGCCGGGATGAAGAACAGCAGCATATCCGAGAGCAGCCAGTCCGCGCCCGCCTTCACCCAGCGCGGGGCGATGCCGCCGCAGAACAGAAGCGCGAGCAGCGCGACCAGGCCGACAACGCCGCCCGGCACCGGCAGCGCCAGCTTGCGCGCGACGAAATCCGCCGCGACCCAGATCGCCGCGAGCGCGGCGGACTGCACCGCGACACGCAGAAAGCGGCCGAAAGCGGATTGCGGATGGGTCATGGGGACAGCGGACATGGCGGACTCTTCGCGTTGAAATTCAATGAACTAGGGTTAACCTGTAGACCGAGTATATGGGGGCACCTTGCATAATAAAAATGAATTAACCTTATCTCTAACATTCCGAACTGGAATTCCGGAGCCGAAGATGGAATTGCGCGCCTTGCGATACTTCATCGAAGTTGTGAAGCAAAAGAGCTTCACGGCCGCCGCTGAACACATGTTCGTGACTCAGCCGACCATCAGCAAAATGGTGAAGGCGCTTGAGGATGAGGTCGGTTCGCCGCTGCTTCTGCGTGAAGGCCGGCAGATGGTGCTGACGGACGCCGGGCAGATCGTGTATCAGCGCGGTGTCGAGGTGCTGGCGGCGCACGCGAGACTGGAGGCCGAATTGAACGATCTCGGCACATTCGGGCGCGGCACGCTGACAATTGGCATTCCGCCGATGGGCGGCTCGCTTTTCACGCCCGCGATCGCGGCATTCCGGCGTCGCTATCCGAAGGTCGAGTTGAAGTTGTTCGAGCGCGGCTCGAAGGCGATCGAGGCGGCGTTGATCGACGGCGAACTGGAACTCGGCGGCGTATTGCAGCCGGTCGACACCGCGATGTTCGACGTCCTGCCCGTCAGCCGGCAGATTCTGTGGCTCGTCGCGGCCAAGGGTTCGCGCTGGGACGACGCCAGCGAAGTCGCCCTCACCGATCTCGCCGCCGAGCCGTTCGTGTTCTACGGCGAAAGCCTGGCGCTCAACGACGTCGTGCTCAACGCGTGCCGCGAGGCGGGTTTCGCGCCGACGATCGTCGGCCGCAGCGGGCACTGGGATTTCATGGCGGCGCTCGTGCAGGCGGGCATCGGTATCGCGCTGCTGCCCGCGCCGTATTGCCGCCGGCTCGACGCCAACGCGTTCACCTGTCGTCCGGTCGTGGCGCCCGAGATTCACTGGGACATGGCGCTCGGCTGGCGGCGCAACGGTTATCTGTCGCATGCAGCGCGCGCGTGGATCGAAGTCGCGCGTGAAATGCTGCCCGCGAATCTCGATCAGGATTTCATGGCCGATGGATTCCCCCGCGCGCAACGCAACGAAGCGGGAACTCGACCCGCCGAAGCGAAAAACGAAACGCGCCGGCCGCGATGAGCGGACCGGCGCGTTTTTTTTAGCGGCCTCGGGGCGTTTCTGAAATCAGTTCAGTTCCTTGAACTCGATCCGGCGATTTGCCGCGCGGCCCTCGCGCGTCGCGTTGTCCGCGATCGGATGGGCGTCGCCGAAACCTTCCGCCGTCAGTGTGTCTGCCGGCGCGCCGTGCCGGACCAGATAACTGCGCACGGCCTGCGCGCGCTTCGCCGACAGGTGGATGTTTGCCGCCGAATCGCCCGAACTGTCCGTATAGCCGCCGATCTGCAGCTTGACCGGCTTGCCGGCTGCATTGCACGCCTTCAGCGCCTTCGCGGATTCGGCGAGTTCGTCCAACGCGGCGCGCGACAGCGAGTTCGATGCGAAGCCGAAGTGGATCGGATGCAGATTCAGATTCTTCGCGGTGTCTGTGGCGGCGCAACTCGCGGCGGCGTGCGCGTCGGAGGCGGCCAGGGCCTTCGTTGCGGCCGTCGTGTCGGTTGCGCTGATGGTCCAGCCGTCGCCGACGAACGACTTCAGCTTGCTCAGCCAGCCGAGCTTCGGATCGCCCGCGCGGCCGCTCAGATCGATCTTGTCGCCCGCGATGCGCACTTGCGCGCCCGGCAGCGTCATGACCGGCAGCAGGGCATCGAGCTTGGCGATCCACGCGGCCGGTTTCGTGTCCGGATCGACCGAAATGTTCGCGTGGAATTTGTTAGCGCCGAGTTTCGCCGTGAGCGCGTCGATCAGTTGGCGCTTCTCCTCTTCGTTGTGGACCGTGGCGCTCAAAGTAGGCATGCCGGATGCATCGACGACGAGGGACATCGTCGCGTCCTTGCCCGGCAGCGCGGCGGGCGCCGACGATTGATCGGCGGTTGCGGCTGCCGCCATTGCCGTGTCGGAAGCGCCATTTGCTTCCGAACCCGAGTCAGAAAGCGCGTCCGGCTTCGCTGCGGGCGCGGCGTCCTGTTCCTGCTTTTCCGTGGAGCAGCCGCGGCCGAGCAGAACCGCGAGCAGGGCAAGCGCGGCAGCGAGCGCGATCCACCACCAATTCTTCTTGCGGGCGTTTTCCTTCACGGGTTGCTCGAACGCGGCAGGCGCTTCCGGCGGCTGCGAAAACACCGCCGCCTCTTGCGTCGCCGGATGCTCGAGGTGGGCGGCAACCGCCTTCAGCCGCGACGCGACACCGGCGAGGAACGCGCCGACCGAGCCGAGACCGAGTGCATGGGCGAACGAGTCGGTCATGTTCGCGCGCACGACGGGCAACTGATGGCCGAGGAGCGTCGGAAGCTGGTCAGGGCTGCCGTTGTGCTGCGTGAGATGGCGCTTGAGCACGCCGAAGAGCGTCGCGCCGACCACGCCGATCAGCGTGCGGGTGGCGCTCGCCGCCACGCCGGTATGTTCGGCGACACGCTCGGCGAGCACGTTGATGCTGTCGGGCGAGGCGATCGCCGCGTCGGCCTGCGCGCCGGTATCGACGAGCGTCTTGAAGCCATCGTCCTGCACGGCGAAATGCGGCAGCTCTTCCGCGATCAGCGCGTTGGTGGCCGGCGACATGATCGACGCGAACAGATTGCGCGCGCCCTCGAGCGACGACGCCTTGTTCATCATCGCGCCGATGAGCGCGGGGCCGCGCAACGACACGACGCGCCTCGCGGATTCCGGCGCGCAGCCGATGCGCCCGGCGATGTGCTGCAACACGCTTTCTGACAAAGCGCCCTGGACAAGTTGATTGAGGTTGATGCTCATTGAGAATGCTTCCGTGAAAGGCGTTATTGCATCCGCCCGAATAGGCGAGCCGATTATAGGTTCGGGCTCCTGCGCGTCATTGGGGCAGGACTAACAATCGGATTTGTCTCACTGATTTGCGCTTTAGGACTGCGCACCAGAAAGGCGTGCGCGATTCTGAAAAGAACGATGCGTCTACCCGTCCGATCCATGCGCGGCCTATGATTCTTGAATTCGAGATGGCGTTCGCGACAGTGAAACGGCTGTTGCGGACGCCCGACAGTGACGAGTCACCGCGCCGCCGGTGCGTGCGCGAAGAAGGAGACCGACGATGTCCGATTCCGCCGACCGCCCGTTCGGGCAGACACACGACGTGACGAATCAGGCGCCGCCGCTCGTCGGCTACGACGCGTTCGCCTTCGATCCGGCGCTCGCCGCCGCCGTCGAACGGGAAGGCGCGCAATGGCATGCAGAAGCGCTTTCGCGCGACGGCATGGCGCTGACGCAGCCGGACGTGGTCGCGCTGGCGGATCTCGCCAACCGGCACGAGCCGGAACTCGCGACGCATGATCCGCGCGGCGAGCGCATCGACGCCGTGGAGTTTCATCCGGCCTGGCACGAATTGGTGCGGCGTCTGCGGCACGAGGGACTGCACGCGCTGCCGTTCGAGCCGTCCGCGCGCGCCGGATCGATGGCCGCGCGCTGCGCCGGCTACTATCTGCACGGCCAGCTCGAATCGGGCTCGCTATGCCCGATCACGATGACGTTCGCGAGCATTCCGGTCCTGCGCAACGAGCCCGATCTCTTCGCGCGCATCGCGGGACCGCTGCTGTCGCGTGAGCACGATGCGCGCGACATTCCGCTCGAAGCCGGCAAGCATTCGATGATGATCGGCATGGGCATGACCGAAAAGCAAGGCGGCTCGGACGTGCGCAGCAATCGCACGCGTGCGCGCGCGCTCGGCGCGCCGGGGCGCGGCGGGGCTTATCGGCTGGTCGGTCACAAATGGTTCTTCTCGGCGCCGCAGTGCGACGCGCATCTCGTGCTCGCGCGCACCGCCGACGAAGGCGCCCTGTCCTGCTTCTACGTGCCGCGCTTCGCACCGGACGGCCGCAAGAATGCGGTCCAGGTCCAGCGCCTGAAGGACAAGCTCGGCAACCGCTCGAACGCGAGCAGCGAAGTCGAGTTCTTCGATGCCTACGGCGTGATGATCGGCGACGAAGGGCGCGGGGTGCCGACCATCATCGAGATGGCGAACTTCACGCGGCTCGATTGCGTGATCGGCAGCGCGGCGCTGATGCGCGCGGCGCTCGTGCAGGCGATCCATCATGCGCGGCATCGCAGTGCGTTCGGCGCGCATCTCGTCGATCAGCCGTTGATGCGCAACGTCCTCGCCGATCTCGCGCTCGAATCCGAGGCGGCCACGGTCCTCTTCATGCGGCTCGCCGGCGCATTCGAGCAGAGTGCCGCGCCCGACGGGGCGCTCGCCGAGCGCGCCTGGCGGCGCATCGTGACGCCCGCCGCGAAATTCTGGGTGTGCAAGCGCGCCCTCGAATTCACCGGTGAAGCGATGGAAGTCTGGGGCGGCAACGGCTATGTCGAAACCGGGCCGATGGCGCGTTTCTATCGTGAGGCGCCGGTCAATTCGATCTGGGAGGGTTCGGGGAATGTGATGTGTCTCGACGTGCTGCGCGCGTTCGAGCGCGAGCAGGATGCCGCGCACGCGCTACTGGACGACTGGAAGACGAGCGCGGGCGCAAATCCGGCGCTGGCGGGCGCGCTGTCGTCGCTGGCCGGCATGCTGACGAGCGATCCGGCAGGGCGGGAGGCGTCGGCGCGGCGCATCGCGCAGCAACTGGCCTTATGCGCGCAGGGCGTGCTGCTCGCGCGGCATGCGCCGCAGGAAATCGCGGATGCGTTCATCGAAACGCGGCTCGGCGATGCGCGCGGCGAAACCGGCCGCGTGTACGGCACGCTGCCCGCGCGCTTCGATCATGCGGCGATCGTCACGCGGGCGTTCGGGGCATGACGGGAAGGTGTCAACGCACGGCCCTTCCGATCTCGCGCATCGGCTCCTCGTTCTCCAGCCGATACACCCACGACAGCAATTCCGCGACCGCCTGATACAGCGCGGGCGGAATGTGCGCGTCGAGATCGACCTGCATCAGCAGCGACACCATTTCCGGCGACTCGTGCACGTACAGGCCCGCTTCCTTCGCGCGCTGCACGATCATTTCCGCGACCATGCCATAGCCCTTCGCGATGACGCGCGGCGTCGCTTCGCGGTTGCCCGCGTCGTAGGCGAGCGCGGTCGCCTGCCTGCGCGTGTACGGCGGATGATCCTGCCCGCTCATGCTTCGCTCCCCTCACCCGCCTGAGGACGAAACAGATGCTCGAGCGGCGAGCGCACCGGTTTTTTCGCGGCGGCATCGTCGCCGGAAAGCGCGAGATCGGTCGTGCCGTCCATCGAGCGCACGGAAAGCGACGCCAGCGCGATGCCCGCCGCTTCGAGCTGCCGCGCGAACGCGGCGCCGTCGGCGGCGAGACGGCGTGCGCCCGTATCGCCCGCCTTGATGCGCGCGACGAGCTTCTCGCCCGCCAGCACGAGCTCGGCGTCGACGGTGCCGAGCGCGGGCAGCGACAGCGTGATCCGCGTGCGCCACGCGCGCTTGTCGCTGGCGTCGGCGGCATCGTCGGCGGTGCGCGGATCGCGCGGCTCGCGGGCCACCTCCCATTCGAAGCGCGTGCCGGGCCACGCCTCGCCCTGCCAGCGGAACTGCTGGTTCGCGAGCACGTCGAGTTGCTGACGCACGACATTGAGCGTCGCCGGATGGATGCCCGCCGCGACCGACGCCTGAAGCGCCGATTCCTGCTGGCTCGGCTGCGCCGTCTGGGCGTTCGCGCCGACGGCGGCGTTGCCGTTTTGCGAATTCGAAAGCGCCGACGGCGGCGCATCGCGCACCGACGCCGCGAGCGCGGCGGCTTGCTGCGGCGTCTGCGGCGTCGGGACCGGACGCCCGGGGAAGTCGGGCGTATCGGGCGTGAATTGCGGCGCGCGGGCGTCGTCGAGCCATGCGTCGCTGGCTGGATCGAGCGGCAAGGACATTGACCGCGCATCGGCGCGCGCCTGCGGCTCGTTGGCGAGCGACGCTGCGCTGCGCTGGCCCGCGAGCCATTGCACCAGATGCGATTCGTAGAAGAGCCCGCTTTCGTCCACGGTTTTCGCCAGCGCGGCCGCGAGCGCGGCGGCAGGCAGCGGCGGCAGGTTCTGCGTCGCGGCGCGCGCGGCGGCGACGGCGGCGGCGTTGGAAGAGAAAGCGGTATCGAAGAGGCCGGTCGTGAGCGCGGCGAAGGCGCTCGCCGGGCGCGGCGGCGTCGGCCAGAGCGGGGCGTCGCCGGTCAGCGCGGGCGTCGCGCCGCCGAATCGCGAGATCGCGTCGAGCGTGCGCGCGACGCTGGAGAACGCGGTTTGCGCCGATGCCGCCGGCGCCGCCGCGCCGCCCGGCGTGCCCGCGGTCTGGAACATGTCCGTTTGCGTCGTCGTCTGCCCGACGCTCGCACCGGTGACGCCGCTGCCGCTCACGCCGTTCGGCGCGCGAATCGCGGACAGAAGGAGCTCGGTGCGGCTGGCGAGCAACGATGCGATCGCGGTATCGAGTCCAGTCATGCCCACATCCTCATATGCGCCACGGCCGGGCGCGGACCGCGCCTAGCGCAATCCGATCATTTTTTTCAGTACGCGCGCCGGGCTGTTGACCGTGAAAAGCGCCGACAGACGCGCGAGGCTCGGCGACGTCAGATCGCGGATCGCGGCGTCGTCGGCGAGAATCTTCTTCACGAGGTCCAGCTTGCGCGCGCGGGCGCTTTCGTCGAGTTCCGAGGCCGAATCCACTTGCTTCAGTTGCTCGACCAACTCGCGGTAGGTGCCTTGCAGCGCCTTCAGCTCGCTCCATTCGCCGCCGCGCGCGGCCACCAGCATCTGGCCGGAAACCGCGGCAATCGCCTCGTAGTGGGCGAAATATTCTTGTGTCGTCTTCATTCTTTTCAGGCAGTCGACGCGCATCCCGTCAAACGGGCGCGGCGGTCATTTGCGCCACTTCCGGTCCAATTCCCACCCAGGCTTCCTCGAGCGTCGCGAGCAGATTGTCGACCTCGACGAGCATCGCCTCGTTCTGCTTCAGATTCGCCTCGAGCAGCCGGCGCGTCATATACGTGTACAGCGCGTCCAGCCGCTGCGCGATCTCGCCGCCCGCATCCTTGTTGAGCGCCTGCTGCAAACCGCTCTCGATGATGCTGATGGCCTTGCTGATCGCCGCGCCGCGTGCGCCGACATTGTTCTGATGCAGGTGCATGCGCGCCTGCGCGATCGCCTGCCGCGCACCCTGGTACAGCATCACGATCAGCCGGTGCGGGCTCGCTCCCATCACTCCTGTCTGCACGCCCACGCGTGCGTAGGCGTTGGCTCCAGCGTGTCCTGGGGAATACATCTCTCGATTCTCCTTATGCGATGCCGCGGCATTCCGCATTTCAAGCGGAACGCCGTGCCTCTCGTCCTGATCCGTGTGCGCCCGGCCAAACCGGTGCAG
This sequence comes from Caballeronia turbans, assembly GCA_001544655.2. Lineage (GTDB taxonomy): Bacteria > Pseudomonadota > Gammaproteobacteria > Burkholderiales > Burkholderiaceae > Caballeronia > Caballeronia turbans. The sequence continues at coordinate 19,148 of FCOD02000022.1, read as the reverse complement.
GCAGGCGAACCATCGTTCGCCGTGCCGTTATCGGGGTTATCGGAGAAACGCGGCAAAGCTTTAGGAAGCGAGGCTCCAGAGCCGTCGCAAGAATGAAGGGCAGGATCGCGAGAGAGCGGCCGTCAGACGGAGATCTGCATGATGTCGTTGTAGGCCGACACGAGCTTGTTGCGCACCTGCACCCCGAACTGCAGGCCGACGTTCGCCTTCTGCATGTCCACCATCACGTCGTTGAGCGACACGTTCGGCGCGCCGATCTCGAAGGCGTGCGCCTCGCCGAGCGCCTTCGTCTGGTTGTCGCTGATCTTGTCGATGGACGATTTCAGCGCTTCGGAGAAACTGCCGACGCTTGCCGCGCCCGATGTCCCGCTTTGGCCCGAGACGGCGCCCGACGCGCTGGTGGGACCGGACGTCCCGCCGGCGGCTTGCGACGCCAGCGACTGAATGGCCGAGAGCGCGGCGGAAAGCGGATTGATCGGAAAGTTCATGTTGACTCCGGATGACAGGGAATAGCCGGCGGAACGCGTCCGAAGGCGGGACGGCCCGCGCCGCGCGTGGCGGTGGCCTCGGGTTCGGCGACGCAATTGCGGAGGTTCGCCGAGTACGAAAAAGATTAGCAGCCGGTGATTTTTCAAAGCGCGGGAAGAACGGGGAAAACCCCGCTCTATTCGCCGAATCGACTTGCAATCTTCTGCGGATAATCCCCATCGTGAAAAGTCCTCCACCGCCGCTTACATGGAAAGCGGGAAGCGGCGGGAGGAGAACCTCAGGATTCGGAGCTTCGACGCTAAATGGATACGCCCAACAACTCACTCATCACGCCCGACGCCAGAATGGGCCTGGCGGGCGCACAACCGGGGGCAGCCGGCACGGCCGCGGCCCCGGGACTCGCGGGCGGTGCCGACTTCGGCGGTTTTGCGCAGCGCGTGCCGATGCTCAACCAGTTCCGCTCGAATCCGCGCGTGCCGCTCATCGTGGCCGTCGCGATTCTGGCGATGGTGGTCGCGGGCCTCGTCATGTGGTCGCGCCAGCCGGACTACCGCGTACTTTTCTCCAATCTCTCCGATCGGGACGGCGGCGCAATCGTTGCCGCGCTCCAGCAAGGCAACATTCCCTATAAGTTGTCCGACGGCGGCGGCGCCATTCTCGTGCCGGCCGAGCAGGTTCACGAAACGCGTCTGCGTCTCGCGAGCCAGGGCTTGCCGAAGAGCGGCTCGGTCGGCTTCGAGTTGATGGACAACCAGAAGTTCGGCATCAGCCAGTTCGCCGAGCAGGTCAACTATCAGCGCGCGCTCGAGGGCGAGCTGGAGCGCACGATCGGCGCGATTTCGTCGGTGAAGTCGGCGCGCGTGCATCTGGCGATCCCGAAGCCGAGCGTGTTCGTGCGCGACAAGGAACTCCCGACCGCGTCCGTGATGGTCAACCTGTATCCGGGCCGCGTGCTCGACGAAGGCCAGGTGGTCGCGATCGCCCACATGGTCGCCTCGGGCGTCGCGGACATGCCGGTCAAGAACGTGAATATCGTCGATCAGGACGGCAACCTGCTGACGAGCCAGAGCGCCGCCAGCGGCCTCGACGCGTCGCAACTCAAATACGTGCAGCAGATCGAGCACAACACGCAAAAGCGCATCGACGCGATCCTCGCGCCGCTCTTCGGCGCCGGCAACGCCCGCTCGCAGGTGAGCGCCGACATCGATTTCTCGAAGCTCGAGCAGACCGCCGAAAGCTACGGCCCGAACGGCAACCCGCAAAGCACCGCGATCCGCAGCCAGCAGTCGAGCGAATCGAGCGAAACGACGGGCAGCGGCGCGTCGGGCGTGCCGGGCGCGCTGTCGAACCAGCCGCCGCAGCCGGCTTCCGCGCCGATCGACGCGGCGGCATCGGGCGCCGTCGGCGCGGCGGCGAAGTCCGCGCCGCAGAACCAGCGCCGCGACACGACGACGAACTACGAGGTCGACCGCACCGTGCGCCATTACGAGCAGGCAACGGGCGGCATCAAGCGCCTGTCGGTGGCGGTGGTCGTGAACTACGACAAGAAGGTCGACGCCAAGGGCAACGTGACGATGACCCCGCTCGCCGCCGACAAGCTCGCGCAGGTCCAGCAACTCGTGAAGGACGCGATGGGCTTCGACGAGAAGCGCGGCGACTCGGTGAACGTCGTGAACAGCGCGTTCTCGGCCGATCTGAACGCGGCGCCGGACGTGCCGTGGTGGCGCACCCCGCAGATGATCGCGTGGGGCATCCAGGCGGCGAAGTACGTGGGCATCGGGATCGTCGGGCTGTTCCTGTACTTCAGCATGGTGAAGCCGGCGATGCGCCGCGCCTTCCCGCCGCCGCCCGAGGCCGCGCCCACGCTCGGCGCACCGGATGAGCTCTCGCTGCTCGACGGTCCGTCGCTCGACGGCGCTCAGAAGCTGGAAGACGAAGACAAGGATGCCGAGGTGAGTCTCCTCGGTCATGAAAGCAAGAAGGCCAAATTCGATCGCAATCTCGACTACGCGCGCATGGTGGCGCGTCAGGACCCGAGAATCGTTGCGACCGTCGTGAAGAACTGGGTGTCCGATGAACGCTGAAGGCCTGAATAAAGCCGCCCTCCTCCTGATGTCGATCGGTGAGGAAGAAGCCGCCGAAGTATTCAAGTATCTCGCGCCGCGCGAGGTGCAGAAGATCGGCGCGACCATGGCGGCGCTGAAAAACGTGACGCGCGAGCAGCTCGACAACGTGCTGACCGAATTCGTCTCGGAAGCCGAGCAGCACACCGCGCTGTCGCTCGATTCGAGCGAGTACATCCGCTCTGTGCTGACGAAGGCGCTCGGCGAGACCAAGGCCGGCGCGCTGATCGACCGTATCCTGCAAGGCAGCGATACGAGCGGCATCGAAGGCCTGAAGTGGATGGACTCGGGCGCGGTCGCGGAACTGATCAAGAACGAGCATCCGCAGATCATCGCGACGATCCTCGTGCATCTGGACCGCGATCAGGCGTCGGAAATCGTGTCGCTCCTGTCTGAACGCCTGCGCAATGACGTGCTGCTGCGCATCGCGACACTCGACGGCATTCAGCCCGCCGCGCTGCGCGAACTCGACGACGTGCTGACGACGCTTCTCTCCGGCAGCGACAACCTGAAGCGCGCGCCGATGGGCGGCATCCGCACGGCGGCCGAGATTCTGAACTTCATGTCGAGCAATCACGAGGAAGGCGTCATCGCGAACGTGCGCGAATACGACGCCGAGCTCGCGCAGAAGATCATCGACCAGATGTTCGTGTTCGAGAACCTGCTCGACCTGGAAGACCGCGCGATCCAGCTTCTGCTGAAGGAAGTGGAATCGGAGACGCTGATCGTGTCGCTCAAGGGCGCGCAGCCGGCGTTGCGCCAGAAGTTTTTGTCGAACATGTCGCAGCGCGCGGCCGAACTGCTTGCCGAAGACCTCGATTCGCGCGGTCCGGTGCGCGTGTCGGAAGTCGAGCAGCAGCAACGCAAGATTTTGCAGATCGTCCGCAATCTCGCGGAAAACGGTCAGATCCAGCTAGGCGGCAAGGCGGAGGATGCATATGTCTGATGCTCGCGCGCAGAAGGCTCCGGTCTCGGCGTATCAGCGCTGGGAGATGGCGTCGTTCGATCCCGTCGAGATCAAGGTCGACAACAGCGCGGCGGAACAGGCCGCGCTCGAAGCGCACCTGCGCCGCGTCGAGGAAGACGCACATCAGCAAGGACTCGCGAAGGGGCATGTCGCGGGCCAGGCGCTCGGCTATCAGGCGGGTTACGAGCAAGGTCAGGCGAAGGGTTTCGAGGACGGCCGCAAGGAAGCGCTCGCGCAGGCCGCGCGTCTCGCCGAGATCGCCGATGCGTTCAGGACGGCGCTGCAAGCCGCCGATGCAGCCATCGCGGAGTCGCTCGCCGAACTCGCCATCGACATCGCGCAGCAGGTCGTGCGTCAGCATCTCGCGCTCGATCCGACCGCGCTCGTCGCGGTGGCGCGCGAAGTGATCGCCGCCGAGCCCGAACTGTCGGGCGCGCCTGTGCTCATCGTGAATCCGGCCGACATGCCGATCGTCGATGCCTATCTGAAGGACGAACTCGAGTCCGCGGGATGGACCGTGCGGCCCGATCCGGACGTCGAGCGCGGCGGCTGCAAGGCCCACGCCGCGACCGGCGAGATCGACGCGACGAATGTGTCGCGATGGGAGCGCGTCGTGGCGGCGCTCGGGAGAAGCAAGCCGTGGTGAACCAACGGATTACGCAAGATGGCTTGAGCGCGCTCGAACAGGAAATCGCGCGCGCGTCGTTCGGCCCGCTCGCCGCCGATGAATCCGTCGGCGACGAATCGGCCGAGGCGCTCGCCGCGCGCACCATCGCCGAGCTGGCCCATATCGCCGGCAATCCGCACATCGATGCGTGGCGCGACAAGCTCGACGCGCTCAGGTTGCGCAATGCGATCGCGAAGCCGCTGCGTCCGTGCGGTCGTCTCACGCGCGCGGCCGGTCTCGTGCTGGAAGCGGTCGGCCTGAAGATGGGCGTCGGCTCCGAATGCATGATCGAGCTGCCGCCGGGCAGTGCGATTCCGACCGCCGAAGCCGAAGTCGTCGGCTTCGCGGGCGACAAGCTCTTTCTGATGCCGACGACCGAAGTGGCTGGCCTCTTGCCCGGCGCGCGCGTCTATCCGCTCGAAAGCGCGCCGATCAACGATCCGATGGCGGGCGCGAAGCGCTTGCCCGTCGGCTGGGAAATGCTCGGCCGCGTCGTGGATGCGTCGGGCCGTCCGCTCGACGGCCTCGGCCCGCTCGGCGCGAAAGTCGATGCGCCGTTGTCCGCGCCGGTCATCAACCCGCTCAACCGCGAGCCGATTCACAAGGTTCTCGATGTCGGCGTGCGCGCGATCAACACGCTGCTGACGGTCGGACGCGGCCAGCGCATGGGCCTCTTCGCCGGTTCGGGCGTCGGCAAATCGGTGCTGCTCGGCACGATGGCGCGCTACACGAGCGCGGAAGTGATTGTGATCGGGCTGATCGGCGAACGCGGCCGCGAAGTGAAGGAATTCATCGAGCAGATTCTCGGTGAGGACGGTCTCGCGCGCTCGGTCGTCGTCGCGGCGCCGGCGGATGTATCGCCCGTGCTGCGCATGCAGGCCGCCGCGTACACGACCTCGCTCGCCGAATATTTCCGCGATCAGGGCAAGCACGTGCTGATGCTGATGGATTCGCTGACGCGCTACGCGATGGCCCAGCGCGAGATCGCGCTCGCGATTGGCGAGCCGCCCGCGACGAAGGGCTATCCGCCGTCGGTGTTCGCGAAGCTGCCGGCGCTCGTCGAGCGGACCGGCAATGGCCCGGAAGGCGGCGGCTCGATCACCGCGTTCTACACCGTGCTGACCGAAGGCGACGACCAGCAGGACCCGATTGCCGATTCGGCGCGCGCGATCCTCGACGGCCATATCGTGCTGAACCGCTCGCTTGCCGAGGCGGGGCACTATCCGGCCATCGACATCGAACAGTCGATCAGCCGCGCGATGACCGCGCTCATCGACGACAAGCATCTCGAGCGCGTGCGTCTGTTCAAGCAGATGCTGTCGCGCTATCAGCGAAACCGCGACCTGATCAACGTGGGCGCGTATTCGAGCGGGCGCGACCCATTGCTCGACCGCGCGATCGCGATGTATCCGCGCATGGAGTCGTTTTTGCAGCAGGGTTTTCGCGAGCAGGCGCCGTTCGAGCCGAGCATCGCGATGTTGAACCAGATGTTCGAATAGTTTTCGACTAGTATCCGAAGCATTCGTCACAAGAAAGCCAAAGACCATACGGGACCGCCACGCCATGTCCAAGAATCTGCCGATCAACACCCTCATCGGACTTGCCGAAGAGGAACTCGACGCCGCCACCAAGAAGCTCGGCAAGCTCCAGCAGGAACGAAACGAGGTCGAGACGCAGTTGAACTCGCTCGTCACCTATCGCGACGAGTACCACGCGCGGTTCACGGCATCGGCGCAGGAAGGCACCACGGCGCAGACGCTGCGCAACTTCCAGGCGTTCGTCGATACGCTCGATGCGGCGATTGCCCAGCAACGCACGGCGCTACTCATGGCCGATCAGCGCATCGAGGCGGCGAAGCCCGACTGGCGTCTCAAGAAACAGAAGCTCGGCAGCTACGAAGTGCTGGCCGCGCGCGGCGAGGCGATGCTCGCGAAAAAAGCCGCGCGCGTCGAGCAGCGCGAATCCGACGAGCACGCCGCGAAGATACTGCGCATGCGCGCCGAGCGTGCCTGAGCCGTTATCCACTTATTGCATTTGAGAGACTCGCATGTCTTCCGTATCCCTTTCCGGCGTGCTGACGGGCGCCACGTCATCGAGCAAGGTCGCGGCGCAGCGCGCGGCGAGCGCGGGCGCGTCGTTCGGCATGACGCTGCAAAGCATCACCGACCGCGCCAATGCCGACGCGCAGGCGGCGCAGGCGCTCGCCGACTCGTCCTCGGACAAGTCGAGCGTGCACGACGCGCCGAAGCCGGATGACAGCGCGTGCGCTGCTGCGTCGAAGAGCGATGACGCGTCCGATACGCAGGCGGCCGCTAAGTCCGATCAGGCGGACGCGTCGAAAGAGGTATCGAAGAATACGGGCAAGACCGACACGGCGGAGGCTTCGAAGCCCGCGGCGCAGACGCCCGGTTCTGCGCCGGATGCAGCTACGGCTGCGGCGCAGGCCAAAGCGCGCGCCGACGCCGCCAATGCCGACGACAGCGACACCGACACCGCCGCGCTCGCCGATCTGACGGACGCCGCCACCGCCGCGACGGCCACCGCTTCGACCGACGACACCAAATCGACCGGCGAGACGCACAAGAGCGGCGACGCGAAATCGCAGGACGCGCTTCAGGCGGCGCTCGCTTCGCTGAACAACGCGCCGCCGAACGCACAGCCTGCGAACGGTTCGTTGACGACGACGGCGCGCGAAGGCGCGAACAGTGAGGATCAAGGCGGTCTTTTCGCCAGGGGCGGAAAGGGCGCGGGTCTGATCGGGGTGGCGAACAACGCGACTGCGGATGCCAAGGCGACGGACGCGACGGCGCTCGCAGTCGCGACGACGCCCGCGGATGCCGCGACTGCCGCGTACAAGCAAGCCGCCGACGCGGCCGCGCACGCGGTGGCGATGCAGACGGCATCGGGGAATTCGGCGGTGTCGAGTCCGCAAGGCGCGATGGCGTCGGCGACGAGCGCGGCTATTGCACCGCACGTGGGCGCGTCCGGCTGGGACGATGCGTTCAGCCAGAAGGTCGTGTTCCTGTCGAAGGCGGATCAGCAGAGCGCTGAACTGACGCTCAATCCCAGGGATCTCGGGCCGTTGCAGGTGACGTTGCAGGTGTCCGAGAATCATGCGCACGCGCTGTTCGTGTCGCAGCATGCGCAGGTGCGCGAGGCGGTCGAGGCTGCCATGCCGAAGCTGCGTGAGGCGATGGAGGCGAACGGCATCAGTCTTGGGAGTGCTTCGGTTTCGGATGGGTCGGCGTTTGCGCGGCAGTCGCAGCAGGAGAGCGGTCGTGAGCGCTCTGGCTCGAAGGGGGATGCGATGCGAGGCATCGGCGGGGGGGATGGTTCTTCTGTCGCTTCCAGCGTGGGTTTGAATGTGCGGCGCACGGTTGGGCTTGTTGATACGTTTGCTTGAATTTTTTTCGCTGGATCCCGTTTTCTTGTTGGTTTATTAGCGTTGCCCCTGTGCGGGGCGGCAGTCACTTTCTTTGCTGCTGCAAAGAAAGTAACCAAAGAAAGCAGCTCGATACGCCCGCGGTCACACGCAGTTTTGGCCATGCTTGCCAGGTGACCGTGGGCTGCCTAAGTGTCGCCCTCATAGGACTAATCCGGCTTGGCTCGCGCACGGTCTGTCGCCCCGCGTCGCATAGCCAATTGGTTCAGCACCAAATAGCTCCAGCCCGCTTCGCGGCCGACCGGTCCTCAATTCGGTCTGCCCGTACTCTTTTTGCTAACGGCTCTATCTCGCCGCATTGGTAATTCGTTGGTTTCCCTTGCAGACCCTGCGGCAGCGCGTAGCGCTGTGCCGGTGCTATTTCGTGCTGAACCAGCGGGTCTGAACAACTAGCTCGTCAGACCGTGTGCGATCCACGCCCGACGGGGCCTATGAGGGCACTCGCTACAGAGCCCACGATCGGCTGACAAGCATGGCCAAACTGCGTGTGACCGCGGGCGTCTCGAGCTGCTTTCTTTGGTTACTTTCTTTGCAGCAGCAAAGAAAGTGACTGCCGCCCCGCACAGGGGCAGCGCTAATAAACCAACAAGAAAACGGGATCCGGCGAAAGCAGAAGCAACGCCAAAACCAAACCGTAAAGGCAAAAGCAATCAGATGGAATAACCCCAAAAGCCCCCTCTGTTCGACCCATCGCTTTACACGCCGATAGCCAACAATTCACCCTATCGAAAGAGGCACGCATTCATGGCTACCACGACCGCAAACCAGCAACCCATCGTTCCCGCAAAGAGCGGCAAGCTCAAAAAGATCCTGATCATCGCCGTTGGCGCGATCGTGCTCCTCGGCGCGGGAGCCGGCGGCGCTTACTTCTTCCTCGGCAAGAATCACGGCCCCGCGAAACCGGCGCCCGAACCGCCGCCCGTGTTCTTCCCGCTCGAATCACTCACGGTCAACCTTCAGTCCGACGACGGCACCATGCACTATCTGCGCGCCGGCCTCACGCTCAAGCTCAAGGACGAAAAGGTCCAGTTGCTCGTCACCGAGCGCATGCCCGAAGTCCGCAGCCGCGTGCTGCTCCTGCTCTCCGGCAAACGCCCCGACGATCTCGCGACCGTCGACGGCAAGAAACAGCTCGCGGGCGAGTTGCGCGCAGCGGTCGAGACCGCGGCGAGCTCGGCCGAGAAGCCGGTGCGCGTCGAAGAGGTGCTGTTCACCGAATTCGTCGTCCAGTAACGCCGCATCAGCGAGTAAAGAGTCATGGGCCACGAAGAGTTCATGTCGCAAGAGGAGGTCGATGCCCTCCTCAAGGGCGTCACCGGCGAAATCGATCAGGAAGCTGACGAGAAAAAGCCCGCCGGCGTACGTCCCTACAACATCGCGACGCAGGAACGCATCGTCCGCGGCCGGATGCCCGGCCTCGAAATCATCAACGACCGCTTCGCGCGCCTCATGCGCGTGGGCATCTTCAACTTCATGCGGCGTTCAGCGGAAATTTCCGTCGGCCCGGTGAAGGTGCAGAAGTACAGCGAATTCACGCGCAACCTGCCGATCCCGACCAACCTCAACCTGGTCCACGTGAAGCCCTTGCGCGGCACATCGCTGTTCGTGTTCGACCCGAACCTCGTGTTCTTCGTGGTCGATAACCTGTTCGGCGGCGACGGGCGCTTTCACACACGCGTCGAAGGCCGCGAGTTCACGCAGACCGAGCAGCGCATCATCAGCAAGCTGCTGAACCTCGTGTTCGAACACTACGCGACGTCGTGGCGCAGCGTGAAGCCGCTGCAGTTCGAATACATGCGCTCGGAGATGCACACGCAGTTCGCCAACGTGGCGACGCCGAACGAGATCGTCATCGTGACGCAGTTCACGATCGAATTCGGCTCGACGGGCGGCACGCTGCACATCTGCATGCCGTACTCGATGATCGAGCCGATCCGCGACGTGCTCTCCTCGCCGATCCAGGGCGAAGCGCTCGAAGTGGACCGCCGCTGGGTGCGCGTGCTGTCGCAGCAAGTGCAGTCGGCCGAAGTGGAGTTGACGGTGGATCTCGCCGAGATTCGCTCGTCGTTCGAGCAGCTTCTCAACATGCGCGCGGGCGACGTGCTGCCGATCGACATTCCGGAACAGGTCGTCGCCAAAGTGGACGGCGTGCCGGTCATGGAATGCGGCTACGGAATTTTCAATGGTCAATATGCGCTGCGCGTGCAAAAGATGATCAGCGCGAGCGACACGATGAAGGAAGGTGGATATGAGTGATCTGATGCAGAACGATGCGCCCGGTGCGCAAGAAAAAGGCGAAGAGCTCCTTTTGGACGATTGGGCGAGCGCGCTCGCCGAGCAAAACGGCAACGACGCGCCGGTTGCCGCGAGCGCCGGCGTGTTCCAGCCGCTGTCGAAGGCGGCGGCGCCGTCGACGCGCAACGACATCGACATGATTCTCGACATCCCCGTGCAGATGACGGTGGAGCTCGGGCGCACGAAGATCGCCATCCGTAACCTGCTGCAACTCGCGCAAGGCTCGGTCGTGGAACTCGACGGCCTCGCGGGCGAGCCGATGGACGTGCTCGTGAACGGCTGCCTCATCGCGCAGGGCGAAGTGGTCGTGGTGAACGACAAGTTCGGCATTCGCCTGACCGACATCATCACGCCGTCCGAACGCATCCGGAAGTTGAATCGATGAAACGCCTGGCCGTCGCGCTGCTCTGCTGCACGCCTCTTCTTGCCGTCGCCGCCGACATGAACGCGGTGAACCACGCCGCGCAAATCGCCTCGGGCGTCGGCGCTGGCACCGCGGTGCCGTCGCTGGGTTTCGGCGCGGTGCTGCAGACGCTCGTCGGGCTCGTCGTCGTGATCGGCTTCGTGTTCGGCTGCGCGTGGCTCGCGCGCAAGTTCGGCTTTCAGGGCGGCAAGCGCGGCGGTCTCGTGAAGGTGGTGGGCGGCGCATCGCTCGGCAATAAAGAACGCGTCGCGGTCGTCGAAGTGGGCGATACGTGGCTCGTGCTCGGCGCGGGCCCCGGCAACGTGCGGCTGCTGCACACGATGCCTGCCGGATCGGCGGAAGTGGACGGCGTCAGTATGCCGGCGCCGCCGCCGTCCGGGAGCTTCGGCGCGAGGTTCCGCGATGCCCTCGCCGGCGAAGCGAACAAGCGGCTCCAGAAGTTCGTCAAGTAAGTTCGTTCGTTTGACCGATACATCGGGCGCGATCCGCAAGGATCGAACGCCCGATGTTCGTTTACGGCGAGCGCTTCGCAATAGAACGAGTTGGCGCGGGTTTTCCCCTCTTTTCGCGCCATCGTTCGACATCCGCGTGGCCGACAATTCAGCCTATCGAAACAGGCAGGTTTTCATGGCTATCACGTTCGTCATTTTCCAAAGTCAGCGGTTTCTCGATGCCTTCGCAAGCATCGCGGGCAAGCGTCTCAAGCGGTTCGTCGGCGGGAGCAAGTAATGCAGGTCAGTCGCAACATCGTGCGCGGCGCGAAGATCGCGCTGCCGGTCATCGCCGGTCTGATGCCGTATCTCGCGTTCGCGCAGAGCACGGCGGGCCTGCCGGCCTTCAACACGAGCCCCGGCCCGAACGGCGGCACGACGTACTCGCTCAGCGTGCAGACGATGCTGCTGCTGACGATGCTCTCGTTCCTCCCTGCGATGGTCCTGATGATGACGAGCTTCACGCGCATCATCATCGTGCTGTCGCTGTTGCGCCAGGCACTCGGCACGACGAGCACGCCGCCGAACCAGGTGCTCGTCGGCCTCGCGCTGTTTCTCTCGTTTTTCGTGATGTCGCCCGTGCTCGATCGCGCCTACACCGACGCGTACAAGCCTTTCTCCGAAGGCCAGATCGCGATGGACCAGGCGATGACGCGCGGCGTCGCGCCGTTCAAGCAGTTCATGCTGAAGCAGACGCGCGAATCGGATCTCGCGCTCTTCGCGCGCATCTCGAAGGCCGCGCCGATGAACGGTCCTGAGGACGTGCCGCTGTCGCTGCTCGTGCCGTCGTTCGTCACGAGCGAACTGAAGACGGGCTTTCAGATCGGCTTCACGATCTTCATTCCGTTTCTCATCATCGACATGGTGGTGGCGAGCGTGCTGATGTCGATGGGCATGATGATGGTTTCGCCAACGACGATCGCGCTTCCGTTCAAGCTGATGCTGTTCGTGCTGGTCGATGGCTGGCAGTTGCTGATCGGCTCGCTCGCGCAAAGTTTCGTATCCTGAGGAGACGCCCATGACACCCGAATCCGTCATGACGATGGCGCATCAGGCGATGTACGTCGCCTTGCTGCTCGCCGCGCCGTTATTGCTGGTCGCGCTCGTCGTCGGTCTGGTCGTGAGCCTGTTCCAGGCGGCGACGCAGATCAACGAGTCGACGCTGTCGTTCATTCCGAAGCTGATCGCGGTGGCGGTGACGCTCGTGATCGCGGGACCGTGGATGCTGTCGACGCTGCTCGACTACATGCGCCACGTTTTCACGATCACGCCCGCGATCACGGGCTGACCTTCGCTCGATGTTCTCCGTCACTTACGCGCAACTGAACGGCTGGCTCACGGCGTTTCTGTGGCCGTTCGTGCGCATTCTCGCGTTGATAGCAACCGCGCCCGTGCTGAGCCACATGGCGATTCCGATGCGCGTGAAGATCGCGCTCGCCGCGTTCATTTCGCTGATCGTCGCACCGACGCTTCCCGCCATGCCTCAGGCGACGGTGTTTTCCGCGGCGGGCGTCTGGATCATCGTCAACCAGTTTTTGATCGGCGCGGCCATCGGCATGGTGATGCAGATCGCGTTCGCCGCTGTCGATGCGGCGGGCGAGTTCATCGGCCAGCAGATGGGGCTCGGTTTCGCAATGCTTTATGATCCGCGCGCGGGCGGCAATGCGGTGGTGGTTTCGCGTTATCTGAATACGCTCGCGATGCTCGCGTTTCTCGTCTTCGACGGGCATTTGCAGTTGGTGAGCGCGCTTATCGCTACGTTTCAGAGCGTGCCGATCGAGGCGAATGTCGTCGCGGCGGCGTCGCATGCGCAAGGCTGGCGTGTGCTGGTGGGTTATGGCGGCAGCGTCTTTTCGACGGGGTTGCTGCTCGCGTTGCCAATCGTGGCGGCGTTGTTGATCGCGAATCTCGCGCTTGGGATTCTTAATCGCGCTGCGCCGCAGATCGGGATTTTTCAGGTGGGGTTTCCTGTGACGATGCTCGTCGGGCTTCTTTTGCTCCAGCTTATGGTGCCCAATCTCATGCCGTTTTTTCAGCGGATTTTCGATGGGGGGATTTTGGAGGCGGGAAGAGTGGCTCGAGGGATGTTCTGATGTCCGCAGCCTGTCAGCGATACTCGTCGATTTCAATCGTGCGGCGCGTGGAAGGCGCAGAAGTGCAAATAGATAACGAAGGTGCGGTTTCAGGACGCATGGAAAGCTGATGTTCGTTTTGCTAATAAACCAACGCCACACGGCGATCCGGCAAAAAACGGCAAAGCAGTCTACCGGCCATCCGCGCGACGCTTTGCGGCCCATTCAACCAGGCCCGCGCCGATACATGCCACAACCTCGCTCCAGTCAGCATGAGACGGCCGCCTCAACAGCCGCATGGTCGGATACCAAGGACTGTCCTCCCGATAGTAATGCCATCGCCAATCGCCATCCGCCGGCAGCATCAACCAAACGGGCTTGCCCAACGCGCCCGCAACATGCGCCACCGACGTATCGACAGTAACGACAACATCGAGCGCAGCGATCGCACTGGCGGTATCGGCCATGCTAGTCAAGAGCACGCCGACATCGTGAAAATTACCCAACCGCGCCGCATACCCCGCCGCTTCCTGCGCCCCCTCGCCCTTCTGAAGACTAAAGAACTCGGCGCCATCGATCGCGAAAAGATCATCGAGCACGGACAGTGACGGCAGCGAGCGCGCCGCGTCGTTCTCGTGGCTCGGTTCGCCCTTGAAGACCACACCGACCTTCACCGCGCTCTCGTGGACTTGCGGCATGCCGGGCACCCCGAAACACGGCGCGCGCAAATAAGGCACCGATTGCGGCAACGCCTCCAGATCGAGTGGCAGAAACACGGGGATCGCGTGCGGATAGACCCAGTAATCGAACGCCGGAAGCACATCGGCCGCCTTTACATCGATGACCACATCCGCTTCTCCCGATGCCTCGAATAGCGAGACGAGCGGCGTCTGACAAACCACGCCGACGCTTGCCGCGCCCGCGCGCTCGCGAAGAATGCGCGCAAAGCGGAAGAAGAAGACTTCATCGCCGAGCCCGAACTCGCTCCAGATGACGATGCGCTTGCCCGCGAGGGGTTCGCCGTTCCACTTCGCGATGCCCGTCGGCGGCTGCGCTTTCGTGCGTCGCTCCCAGCCGAACTGTTCGGCAAGACTTTCGCGCAGCGCGAATCCCTCGTTGAGCCGCCCGCGCGCGATCGTGTGAAGCGCGAGACGAAGGTGTATCAGGTGGTCGTTCGGCATCCGTTCGACGCAACGCGCGAGCAGCGCATCGACACGCTCGGGCTCTCGCCACCGCAAAAGTTCGGCCTTCGCATAAAGAATCACTTCGACGCGGTACGGATAAGCGGCGATGGCTTCCTCGCACGCGGCGATGCACGCCCGTGCGTTTTCCGCGGCGATCATCGCCATCGCGTAATCGCGTGGACTGGCGATGTCGCGCTTACGCATGATGAGTTCGATCGCGCTTTCGGGCGCCGCGTCGGCGATATCGTCGCGAACGAGGACGAGCCGCTTGCATTGCGCGACATGCGAGACCGACTGCGCGAGGTCGAGGATATCGATCGACTGCGACGATGCTTTCGCCGGCTTGCCGATGGTGAAGCGCCACTTGAGCGCGGAGTCGTCATTTGGGGGCACCGTCACGAGCAAATGGCCGCCGGGCTTGAGCAAATCGAGCCATCGCGACACGGACTGCGCCGGATTGTCCTGCGCGGCAAGACACACGCTCGCGTAAACGAAGTCGAACGACGCGTCGCTCTGACCCGCCATGTGTGACTCGCCTCCGAGCGACGTATTCCACCAGAGCAAGTTAGTCATCCCGGGAAACAGATGGTGTCGTTCCCTAAGCGGACATCGGTCCGGTCCGATGTCGATGCCACTTCCAGTCAGATAGCGCCGCACGAACACCCACTCGCCCGCGCGGCGCTCGATCGTCCTGTTCACCTCTTCCATCGTTAACGCTCTCTTGTGAACGGCTTGGGAATGCTGAGCACATCGGCGCTTTCATTATGGGCAGAATCGCGCCGTCACGCGCGATGCCCGCGGCAGGTTGCACGCTTCGTGAAATCGCGCGCGGACGTTGCCGGAAGCGAAACGCTGTCAGCGGCCGCAATGTACATTGCACGGCCCGGGCGTTTGTGAAATTTCGGCTGAGATGAGCGTTTGGCGAGCGCGAAGACGCGGTCGCGGAGGCGAAAAAAAAGCATCGTCCGACGCCTCGAACGATGCTTCTCCGATGCGAACCGGGCAATCGGCCCGGCTGCGATCAACTCCCGATGTAATCGAACAACGACATCTTCTGGATCTGCGAAAACGCCATCTGCGCCGCCTGCAACGAGTTCTGCGTCAACTCGTACTGGCTGATCGACGAAACCAGATCGATGCTCGTCAGATTCGCAATATCGCTCGCCGTCTGCGTCTGGCTCGTCTGCATCGAGGTCTGCGTCGACTGCACTTCCTGCTCGCGTCCGCCCACCACCGTCTGCGCCGACAGCACGTTGTTGAACGTATTGTTCACCTTCGTGCCCGCCGTCGTCAGCGCATTCGTCAACGCTGCCTGAGCGCCCGGCGATCCCGTCGGCTGCTTGAGCGCGCTCACGATCGTGTCGAGCGTCGCGAAGATGTCGTTGTTGTCGGTCGCCGCCGGCTGCACGGTGAACGAGTCCTTGTCCGCGGGCGTGCCGTCGATCGTCACCTTCTGGCCGCCGAGCGTGATGTCGGTCTTGCCCGTGTACGCCACGTTCGTCGGCAACGTGTTGTCCGGCGGAACCGACGTGATCGAATAGCTCGTCGTCCCGTCCGTCTGCGAGACGGAGAACGAAATCGTGTACTGGCTCGCATTGCCCGGGTTGCTCGTGTCGCTCACGCTCACCGGGCCGATCGTTCCCGTGCCCGAATTCGTATCGGCGGCACGCGACACCGGATCGCTCTCTATCGGCGATACGCTCTGGAAGATCGACAGACCCGTGTCGCCCACGGGAATCGAACGGCCCTCGCTGATCTGCACGCTGCGCTGGCCCTCGTCGCCGGCATAGCTCGCGCCGGTGCCGGACGAATTGTTCGAGAACGGCGCCGTGCCGCCCTTGAGCCCCGAGAAGATGTAGTTGCCGTTGCTGTCCGTGGTGTTCGCAAGGCTGAAGAGCTGATCGCGCAAGCCCTGGATCGTGTTCGCGATCGCCGTGCGGTCCGAATCGGTGAGCGAACCGTCGCCCGCATGCACGATCTGCGTCTGGACGCTCTGGAGCGCGCTGCTCACGCTGCTCAACGTGGCGTCTTCCTGCTGCAGCGACGACAGCGCCGTCGTCTGGTTCGTGCTGTATTGCGCGAGCGCGCCGCTCTTCAACGTGAGCTGCACCGCCTGCGCCGCGCCGAGCGGATCGTCGGATGCGGTGAGAATGCGCTTGCCCGATGAAATCTGCTGATACATCGAGGCGAGCGTGCTCTGCTGGTCGCTCATCGAAGCGACGTTCAGGTTGAAGTACTGGGAACTGGAAATACGCATC
The DNA here is from genome assembly GCA_001544655.2 of Caballeronia turbans. Classification (GTDB taxonomy): domain Bacteria; phylum Pseudomonadota; class Gammaproteobacteria; order Burkholderiales; family Burkholderiaceae; genus Caballeronia; species Caballeronia turbans. The sequence goes on along the minus strand of FCOD02000022.1, from coordinate 2,736 downwards.
GCGTTTAACCTCAGTTGAACATGCCGAGCAGCGACTGGAACAGCGTCGAGGCGGTCTGGATCACCTTGCTGTTCGCTTGATAAAGCTGCTGATACTGAATCAGGTTGGCCGCCTCTTCGTTCAGGTTCACGCCCTGCACCGATTGCTGCGCCGAAGTCGCTTGAGTCAGCAGCGCGGTCTGCGCCGTGCTCGTCGCCTTGACCTGGTTGGTCGTGTTGCCGATCGTGTTGACGTAGTTCGCGTACGAACTCGTCAGCGTGTCGGTGCCGCCGTTGAGCGATTTCGCCGACACCAGGTTCGCCATGGCGAGCGCGTTGCTGCCGTCGCTCGTGCCGCCCTTGTTCTGCGCGATCTTGAACGCGTCGTTGTCCTTAGGCGTGCCGCTGATGGTCGCGGAAACGCCATTCGCCGAGACCGTCATGCCCTTCGTCGCATCGTAGGGAATGGTCTGGCCGATGGCGTAGCTGGTCCCGTCGACGGTCACCGCCACGTCCGACGTGAAGCCGTTCGCCGTCGCGCTGTAGGTCAGGTTGATGTCCGACGACATCGCGTTTTGCGTCACCGTCGCCGACGAAATCGACGCCGTGCCGGTGTTCGTGCTTGCCGCCGACGTCACCGCGGGCGACGCCGCCGCGATCGCCGCGCCGTTGCTCGTCGTGAGCTTGAAGTTGTCGAGCGCGGCGCGTGTCGGCTGGATCGTGAACGAGTCGCCCTTCTGCACGCCGGTCAGCGAAGACACGTCGATGTTCAGGCCGTTGATCGTCTTCTGCGTTTCCGTGGCCGGATCGATCGAACCGAGCTGCTGTCCTGTCGCCGGGTCCGTCACCGTGTACTTGCTGCCGTCGTAGGTGACGGTGAAATCGTTGGCGGGCGGCTGCGTGCCGTCGACGATCGTCGCGGTCGGCGTGCCGGTGCCCTTGTTGCGCGCGTTGGCGATGATGTTCGGATCGCTGGTCGCGAACAGCTTGCCGCCGGGCTGGCCGCTCAGGTCGAGGCCGAGCGCGTTCTGACCGTTCAGCTGGCTGGCGAAGCTCGTCGCGATGGCGCCGAGTTGCGCCTGCGCCGGGTCGAGCGTCTGCGTGCGGAAGTCGATGAGGCCGCCGATCACGCCGCCGGTGAGCGCCGAGCCATCGACGTATTGCGTGTTCGCGGCTGTCGGCGTGGTGCCGTCGCGGCTCTGGAACGCGACCGCGAGTTCGCTCGGATCGGACGCCGAAGGCACCGCTTGCAGCCCGTATTGCGTATTGCCGACGACGAGCGGCTGCCCGTTGCCGATGAAAACGTTGTAGTTGCCGTCCTGCTGCACGACCTGCACACCGATCATCGAGCTGAGGTTGGTGACGAGCTGATCGCGCTGATCGAGCAACTGGTTCGGCTGCTGGCCGCCCGCGCTGGCGATGTTGATCTGCTTGTTGAGATCGGCGATCTGTTGCGAGTAGCTGTTGATCTGCGAGACGGCGCTCGTCAATTGGGTGTTGACGCTCTGACGCAACTGGTCGTATTGCTCGCCGGCCGAGTTGATCTGATCCGCGAGCGTCTGGGCGCTGCTCATCAGCGACTGGCGCGCGGCGGCGCTGCTCGCGGAGTTCGCCACCGACTGCAGGCCGGAAAAGTAATTGGTGATGCCTTGCGCGATGCCTTTGGTCGGATCGCCCACGAGATTGTTCAGTTGCGAGATCAGCGAGTAGTACGTGCTCGCCGCGCTGCTCGACGCTTGCGTGTTGTTCACTTGCGTCGTCAGGTACTGGCTGTACTGACGCGTGACGGTGACGGCCTGCACGCCGTTGCCGAGATAGCCGGAGCCTGTGAACTGGCCGGAAGACTCCTGATACGAAACCTTCTCGAGCGTATAGCCCGGCGTCGCGGCGTTGCTGATGTTCTGTCCCGTGGTCGTGAGGCCCCATTGGGCTGCGTTCAGACCTGAAAGACCAATGCTGAAAATGTTATTGGACATGCGTTGAATCCTGGTGAGGCGGCGTTGGATCGGGCGCTGCCGCAATGGCTGATTTGTTTATCGGCGGATTGCCGGGGAAGTTGAGGGTTTGCTCTTCGTTTGCCGGCGCGGGCGCTTGGCGCGATGGGGCCATTATCGGAGGGGTTTCGCAATGGCTATTGCGCGAAGAGCGAGAGGTTTATGGGTTATTTCTTTGGTTTTGCTTCTGCTTTCGCCGGATCCCGTTTTCTTTTTGGTTTATTAGCACTGCCCCTGTGCGGGGCGGCAGTCACTTTCTTTGCTGCTGCAAAGAACGTAACCAAAGAAAGCAGCTCGATAAGCCCGCGGTCACACGCAGTTTGGCCATGCTTGTCAGCCGATCGTGGGCTCTGTAGCGAGTGCCCTCATAGGCCCCGTCGGGCGTGGATCGCACACGGTCTGACGAGCTAGCCCTCTAAGGACACAGGTTCAGCACGAAATAGCGCCGGCACAGCGCTACGCGCTGCCGCTGGGTTTGCAAGGGAAACCAACGAATTACCAATGCGGCGAGATAGAGCCGTTAGCAAAAAGAGTACGGGCAGACCGAATTGAGGACCGGTCGGCCGCGAAGCGGGCTGGAGCTATTTGGTGCTGAACCAATTCGCTATGCGGCGCGGGGCGACAGACCGTGCGCGATCCAAGCCCGTTTGGGCCTGTGAGGGCGACACTTAGGCAGCCCACGGTCACCTGGCAAGCATGGCCAAACTGCGTGTGACCGCGGGCGTATCGAGCTGCTTTCTTTGGTTACTTGTATATTGACTCCA
>FCOD02000021.1 GCA_001544655.2 Caballeronia turbans | reverse complement strand
GCCGATGATAGTGCGGATACCCGTGTGAAAGTAGGTAATCGTCAGGCTCCTCATGCGATAAACAAAAACCCCACCCCACAAAGGTGGGGTTTTTGCGTTTCCGTCTCACCTATAGGTGAGAGCTTCGATCGTCTCGGGCGTAAGAAACGCTTGACAACGGCGTGTTGTTACCCCATAATCGATAGTTCTCTGCGGAGGGGTGCCCGAGTGGCTAAAGGGGGCAGACTGTAAATCTGTTGGCTTACGCCTACGTTGGTTCGAATCCAACCTCCTCCACCAGAATTCAAGCGGTAAGGGAATCCAAACCCTCGCGGGTGTAGCTCAATGGTAGAGCAGAAGCCTTCCAAGCTTATGACGAGGGTTCGATTCCCTTCACCCGCTCCAGTGTCGGTTTTGTAGTGCCCATGTGGCTCAGTGGTAGAGCACTCCCTTGGTAAGGGAGAGGTCGGCAGTTCGATCCTGCCCATGGGCACCAGCTGTATCAGTCTAGTAAGTTGCGCGCGGCGCAAGGTGCGAAAATCCTGTTAGGAGTCGAAAATGGCCAAAGGTAAATTCGAGCGGACCAAGCCGCACGTGAACGTGGGCACGATCGGTCACGTTGACCACGGCAAGACCACGCTGACGGCAGCGATCACGACGGTTCTCACGCAGAAGTTCGGCGGCGAGGCGAAGGCGTACGACCAGATCGACGCGGCGCCGGAAGAAAAGGCGCGTGGTATCACGATCAACACCGCGCACGTCGAGTACGAAACGGCTAACCGCCACTACGCACACGTCGACTGCCCGGGCCACGCTGACTATGTGAAGAACATGATCACGGGCGCGGCGCAGATGGACGGCGCCATCCTGGTGTGCTCGGCCGCTGACGGCCCGATGCCGCAAACGCGTGAGCACATCCTGCTGGCCCGTCAGGTTGGCGTGCCGTACATCATCGTGTTCCTGAACAAGTGCGACATGGTGGACGACGCCGAGCTGCTCGAACTCGTCGAAATGGAAGTGCGTGAGCTTCTGTCGAAGTACGACTTCCCGGGCGACGACACCCCGATCATCAAGGGTTCGGCCAAGCTGGCGCTGGAAGGCGACAAGGGCGAGCTGGGCGAAGTGGCGATCATGAACCTGGCCGACGCGCTGGATTCGTACATCCCGACGCCGGAGCGCGCAGTTGACGGTTCGTTCCTGATGCCGGTGGAAGACGTGTTCTCGATCTCGGGTCGCGGCACGGTGGTGACGGGCCGCGTCGAGCGCGGTGTGGTCAAGGTCGGCGAGGAAATCGAAATCGTCGGTATCAAGCCGACGGTGAAGACGACCTGCACGGGCGTGGAAATGTTCCGCAAGCTGCTCGACCAAGGTCAGGCGGGCGACAACGTCGGTATCCTGCTGCGCGGCACGAAGCGTGAAGACGTGGAGCGCGGCCAGGTTCTGGCCAAGCCGGGTTCGATCACGCCGCACACGCACTTCACGGCTGAAGTGTACGTGCTGAGCAAGGACGAAGGCGGCCGTCACACGCCGTTCTTCAACAACTACCGTCCGCAGTTCTACTTCCGTACGACGGACGTGACGGGCTCGATCGAGCTGCCGAAGGACAAGGAAATGGTGATGCCGGGCGACAACGTGTCGATCACGGTCAAGCTGATCGCCCCGATCGCCATGGAAGAAGGTCTGCGCTTCGCCATCCGCGAAGGTGGCCGTACCGTCGGCGCCGGTGTCGTGGCAAAGATTATCGAGTAAGAGCCAGAGATCTTCTCGGTAATTAGCGGTTTCGGGGTCGGCGAAGTCCGCCGGCCCCAAATGGTTTAGGGGTATAGCTCAACTGGCAGAGCGTCGGTCTCCAAAACCGAAGGTTGGGGGTTCGATTCCCTCTGCCCCTGCCAAATTCTTGCGCCAAGTGGCGCTGCTTAAGGTGTTATGGCGAATCCTTCCGTCGAAACTGTAAATACTTCCGGCGACAAGTTGATGTTGGTGGCGGGCGTATTGTTGGTCTTGGCCGGGTTCGTCGGGTTCTTCTGGCTCTCAGGCCAAGAATGGTACGTCCGCGGCGCAGCGCTTGCTGTTGGTGTCATCGCGGGTGTCGCAGTCGGTCTTCTCTCTGCGCCGGGCAAAGGGTTCATTGCGTTCGCCAAAGACTCGTACAAGGAAGTCCGCAAGGTTGTCTGGCCGACTCGCAAGGAGGCTACCCAGACAACTCTAGTGGTCTTCGCGTTTGTTCTGATCATGGCCATTTTCCTTTGGCTTAGTGATAAGTCGATTGAGTGGGTGATTTTCTCGGCGATTCTGGGTTGGAAATGATATGAGCGATACTCCGGCATCCCCGAGTGGAAAGCGTTGGTATGTGGTGCACGCCTACTCCGGCATGGAGAAGAGCGTGCAACGCGCGCTTCAAGAGCGCATTGAGCGTGCAGGCATGCAAGATCAGTTCGGTCAGATTCTTGTGCCGACCGAAGAAGTCGTAGAGGTAAAAGGTGGTCATAAGTCGGTCACCGAGCGTCGTTTCTTCCCGGGCTACGTCCTGGTTGAAATGGAAATGACGGACGAAACGTGGCATCTGGTAAAGAACACGGCCAAGGTCACTGGTTTTGTCGGCGGTGCGCGCAACCGCCCAAGTCCTATCTCGCCACGTGAAGTCGAAAAGATCATGTCGCAGATGCAGGAAGGCGTCGAGAAGCCGCGGCCGAAGACGCTGTTCGAGGTAGGCGAGATGGTCCGCGTGAAGGAAGGTCCATTCACCGACTTCAATGGCAACGTCGAAGAAGTGAACTACGAAAAGTCCCGAGTCCGTGTTTCCGTCACGATTTTCGGGCGATCGACACCGGTCGAACTCGAGTTTGGCCAGGTCGAAAAGCTTTAATCGAATACATCGCGCGTGGCTTTCGGGTCATCGCGCGATTCGCGCTTACGGTCCGCGGTATGGCCGTTGAGGAGCGTCAGTAGGCGGCACCGTCGAACACGCGCTATCACTCACCGAACGCTCACGCGTTCAGCAGAGGTTTCAACATGGCAAAGAAAATTATCGGCTTTATTAAACTGCAGATTCCTGCAGGTAAAGCCAACCCGTCGCCGCCGGTCGGTCCGGCACTGGGCCAGCGCGGCCTGAACATCATGGAGTTCTGCAAGGCGTTCAACGCGCAGACTCAAGGTATGGAGCCGGGTCTGCCGGTGCCGGTCGTCATCACGGCATTCGCGGACAAGAGCTTCACCTTCATCATGAAGACGCCGCCGGCAACCGTTCTGATCAAGAAGGCAGCCGCCGTGCAAAAGGGTTCGAGCAAGCCGCACACCGACAAGGTGGGCAACATTACCCGCGCTCAAGCGGAAGAAATCGCGAAGACCAAGATGCCGGATCTTACGGCAGCTGATCTGGATGCAGCCGTGCGCACGATCGCCGGCAGCGCGCGTTCGATGGGCATCACTGTGGAGGGCGTGTAAATGGCTAAGCTTTCTAAGCGCCTTCAGGCATTCGCGACCAAGGTAGATCGTCAGAAACTGTACGCAATCGACGACGCACTGGCTCTCGTGAAAGAGTGCGCGAGCGCGAAGTTCGATGAATCGATCGACGTCGCCGTTCAGCTCGGCATCGACGCGAAGAAGTCGGACCAGGTCGTTCGTGGCTCCGTCGTTCTTCCGGCTGGTACCGGCAAGTCGGTTCGCGTGGCGGTGTTCGCTCAAGGCGACAAGGCCGAACAGGCTCGCGCAGCTGGCGCGGACGTGGTCGGCATGGAAGACCTCGCCGAGCAAGTCAAGGCTGGCAATCTGAACTTCGACGTCGTGATCGCTTCGCCGGACACGATGCGTGTCGTCGGCACGCTGGGTCAGATCCTCGGTCCGCGTGGCCTGATGCCGAACCCGAAGGTTGGCACGGTTACGCCGGATGTCGCTCAAGCGGTCAAGAACGCAAAGGCCGGTCAGGTGCAGTTCCGCGTCGACAAGGCCGGTATCATCCATGGCACGATCGGTCGCGCATCGTTCGAGCCGGCATCGCTGCGTCAGAACCTGTCGGCGCTGATCGAAGCGCTGCAAAAGGCAAAGCCGGCGACGAGCAAAGGCGTGTACCTGCGCAAGATCGCCGTGTCGAGCACGATGGGCGTTGGCGTTCGCGTGGATCAAGCAACGCTGGCACAACAGTAACAATTTCGGGCGCGATCGGCTGATCGCGCTTCAAAAAGGGCTTTGGGCGGTTGCGAGACTGCAATATCGAGTCGAGCAACCGGTTGTCAAAGACCGTTGGTGGTGGTGCAGCAGGCAGGCATTGCCTTAATTCAAGCCAACGCAGATGGCGAACCCGAAACAGTTTTGCAGTGGTTGAAGTCGGTTGTCGATCATCCTGAATGATCACCAATCGATCGAAATACTCCTAACAGTCGGACGCCGTTGTCGAACGTGGTGCATGAGGGTTGTGGCCCGAGTGCATCGAATCTGGAGGTTTAACCGTGCCACTGAACAAAGAAGATAAGCAGGCAGTCGTCGCTGAAGTCGCCGCGCAAGTCGCGAAGGCTCAGACGATGGTGCTCGCTGAGTATCGTGGGATCACGGTTGGCGATCTGACCAAGCTGCGCGCGAAAGCGCGTGAGCAACAGGTGTATCTGCGCGTGTTGAAAAACACGCTGGCGCGTCGCGCCGTGGAAGGTACGCCGTTCGCTCCGCTGGCTGAGCAGATGACCGGTCCTCTGATCTACGGCATCTCGGAAGATGCCATTGCCGCTGCCAAGGTCGTCAACGACTTCGGTAAGGGCAATGACAAGTTGATCATCAAGGCTGGTTCCTACGAAGGCAAGGTAATGGACAAGGCAGGCGTGCAAGCGCTGGCCAACATTCCGAGCCGCGAAGAACTGCTCTCCAAGCTGCTGTTCGTCATGCAAGCGCCTGTTTCCGGCTTTGCGCGCGCCCTGGCCGCGCTCGCTGAGAAGAAGCAAGGCGAAGCTGCGTAACGCACACGCTTGGGCACCAGTTGCTCAGTTAGGTATTAGCTAGATCGCTAGCTCGATCCGAATTCAATTTAGGAGTATTTCAAATGGCAATCGCAAAAGAAGACATCCTGGAAGCCGTTGGCTCGATGTCGGTTCTCGAACTGAACGAACTGGTCAAGGCGTTCGAAGAGAAGTTTGGCGTGTCGGCTGCTGCTGTCGCAGTTGCTGGCCCGGCAGGTGGCGGCGCAGCTGCTGCAGTCGAAGAGCAAACCGAGTTCACGGTCAACCTGCTCGAAGCAGGCGCGAACAAGGTTTCCGTGATCAAGGCAGTTCGTGAACTGACGGGTCTCGGCCTGAAGGAAGCGAAGGATCTGGTCGACGGCGCACCGAAGCCCATCAAGGAAGCGGTGCCCAAGGCTGCTGCTGAAGAAGCCAAGAAGAAGCTGGAAGACGCAGGCGCGAAGGCTGAAATCAAGTAAGTTTCATTGCGCTATGCGAAGGCTGGCGGTTTTCCACCGCCGGCCTTTTTGTGCTTTGTGGGGACGCAGTTTTTGTGCTTGTCGGCAAGCATGAAAGTCTCCACAGAAGCCAAAGAAAACGTTCGGAGCGGCAGATTTTTCCGATTGTTCTCTTTGTCTTCTGAAGCGACTGCAGAAGGCAAGTTTGGTCGGGTAGCGGGAAACACAGGCATCCGCTGCCGTCAGCCAGCGGTTGGTAGCGGCCAACCACCAAGCTTCTAGGCTCGCGCGTCCTCCCGGGCACGTGCGCGGGTCTCAGTCGGTGAACACCGGGCTGTGACATCGAGGTATCCCGCCTCGGTAACGCCCGCCGTGATTCGGAGATCGTATGCAATATTCCTTCACCGAGAAGAAGCGTATTCGCAAGAGTTTCGCGAAGCGCCCCATCGTTCACCAAGTTCCCTTTTTGCTGGCGACCCAGCTTGAATCTTTCCAGACGTTTCTGCAAGCAGACACGTCGTCCTCGCAGCGCAAGTCGGAAGGCTTGCAGGCTGCGTTCACCTCTGTTTTCCCGATTGTCTCGCACAACGGTTTCGCGCGGCTCGAGTTCGTCAGCTACATGCTGTCGTCGCCCGCATTCAACATCAAGGAATGCCAGCAGCGCGGCCTGACGTACTGCTCGGCTCTGCGCGCGAAAGTGCGTCTGGTTCTGCTCGACAAGGAGTCGCCGAGCAAGCCGGTCGTCAAGGAAGTGAAGGAACAGGAAGTGTACATGGGCGAAATTCCGCTCATGACGCCGACGGGTTCGTTCGTCATCAACGGAACGGAGCGCGTGATCGTGTCGCAGCTCCACCGTTCGCCTGGCGTGTTTTTCGAGCACGACAAGGGCAAGACGCACAGCTCCGGCAAGCTGTTGTTCTCGGCGCGCATCATTCCTTACCGCGGTTCGTGGCTCGACTTCGAATTCGACCCGAAGGACGTGCTTTACTTCCGCGTCGACCGTCGTCGCAAGATGCCGGTGACGATTCTGCTGAAAGCGATCGGCATGACGCCGGAGCAGATCCTCGCGAACTTCTTCGTGTTCGACAACTTCGGCCTGATGAGCGAAGGCGCGCAAATGGAATTTGTTCCCGAGCGCCTGCGCGGTGAAGTCGCGCGTTTCGACATCCAGGACCGCGACGGCAACGTCATTGTCACGAAGGACAAGCGGATCAACGCGAAGCATATTCGCGACCTCGAAAACGCCAAGACGAAGTTCATCTCGGTGCCGGAAGAGTACCTGCTCGGCCGCGTGCTGGCGAAGAACGTGATCGATCCGGAAACGGGCGAAGTGATCGCGAACGCCAACGAGGAAATCACCGAAACGGTTCTCGAGAAGCTGCGCGAGGCGAAGGTCAAGGACATCCAGACGCTCTACACGAACGACCTGGACCAGGGGCCGTATATCTCGTCGACGCTGCGTATCGACGAAACCGCCGACAAGATGGCCGCCCGCATCGCGATCTATCGCATGATGCGCCCGGGCGAGCCGCCGACCGAAGAAGCGGTCGAGGCGCTGTTCAACCGTCTGTTCTACAGCGAAGATGCGTACGATCTGTCGAAGGTCGGCCGTATGAAGTTCAACCGCCGTGTCGGCCGTGACGAAATCGTTGGCCCGATGACGCTGCAGGACGACGACATCCTCGCGACGATCAAGATCCTCGTCGAGTTGCGTAACGGCAAGGGCGAAGTGGACGACATCGACCACTTGGGCAATCGTCGTGTGCGTTGCGTCGGCGAGCTCGCGGAGAACCAGTTCCGTGCAGGTCTCGTGCGCGTGGAGCGCGCCGTGAAGGAACGCCTCGGCCAGGCCGAGAGCGAAAACCTGATGCCCCACGATCTGATCAACTCGAAGCCGATTTCCTCGGCGATCCGCGAGTTTTTCGGTTCGTCGCAGCTCTCGCAGTTCATGGACCAAACTAACCCGCTGTCGGAAATCACGCACAAGCGTCGTGTATCCGCACTGGGCCCGGGCGGTCTGACGCGCGAGCGCGCGGGCTTCGAAGTCCGCGACGTGCACCCGACGCACTACGGCCGGGTGTGCCCGATCGAAACGCCGGAAGGTCCGAACATCGGTCTGATCAACTCGCTCGCGCTGTATGCGCACCTGAACGAATACGGCTTCCTCGAAACGCCGTACCGCAAGGTCGTGGACAGCAAGGTGACCGACCAGATCGACTATCTGTCGGCAATCGAAGAAGGCCGTTACGTGATCGCTCAGGCGAACGCGGCAGTGGCCGACGACGGAACGCTGACCGACGAACTCGTGTCGTCGCGTGAAGCGGGCGAAACGCTGATGGTCACGCCGGATCGCATCCAGTACATGGACGTGGCGCCGTCGCAGATCGTGTCGGTGGCTGCATCGCTGATTCCGTTCCTCGAGCACGACGACGCGAACCGCGCGTTGATGGGCTCGAACATGCAGCGTCAGGCCGTGCCGTGTCTGCGTCCGGAAAAGCCGGTCGTCGGTACGGGCATCGAACGCACGGTGGCGGTCGACTCGGGTACGACCGTGCAGGCGCTGCGCGGTGGCGTGGTGGATTACGTCGACGCGGGCCGTATCGTGATTCGCGTGAACGACGATGAAGCCGTTGCCGGCGACGTCGGCGTGGACATCTACAACCTGATCAAGTACACGCGTTCGAACCAGAACACGAACATCAACCAGCGTCCGATCGCAAAGGTGGGCGACAAGGTCTCGCGCGGCGACGTGCTGGCCGACGGCGCCTCGACGGATCTGGGCGAGCTCGCGCTCGGCCAGAACATGCTGGTCGCGTTCATGCCGTGGAACGGCTACAACTTCGAAGACTCGATCCTGATCTCGGAAAAGGTCGTTGCGGACGATCGCTACACGTCGATCCACATCGAAGAACTGAACGTCGTTGCTCGCGACACGAAGCTCGGACCGGAAGAAATCACGCGCGACATTTCGAACCTCGCGGAAGTGCAGCTTGGCCGTCTCGACGAGTCGGGCATCGTGTATATCGGCGCGGAAGTCGAAGCGGGCGACGTGCTGGTCGGCAAGGTCACGCCGAAGGGCGAAACCCAGCTGACGCCGGAAGAAAAGCTGCTGCGCGCGATCTTCGGTGAGAAGGCATCGGACGTGAAGGACACGTCGCTGCGCGTGCCGTCGGGCATGAGCGGCACGGTCATCGACGTGCAGGTGTTCACGCGCGAAGGCATCACGCGGGACAAGCGCGCGCAACAGATCATCGACGATGAACTGAAGCGCTATCGCCTCGACCTGAACGACCAGCTTCGTATCGTGGAAGGCGACGCGTTCCAGCGTCTCGCGCGCATGCTGAACGGCAAGGTCGCGAACGGCGGTCCGAAGAAGCTCGCGAAGGGCACGAAGATCGACCTCGCTTACCTCGAAGATCTCGACCACTACCACTGGTTCGACATCCGTCTCGCGGACGAAGAAGCAGCGGCACAACTGGAAGCGATCAAGGACTCGATCGAGCAAAAGCGTCACCAGTTCGACCTCGCGTTCGAAGAGAAGCGCAAGAAGCTCACGCAAGGCGACGAACTGCCGCCGGGCGTGCTGAAGATGGTCAAGGTGTATCTCGCCGTTAAGCGTCGCCTGCAGCCTGGCGACAAGATGGCGGGTCGTCACGGTAACAAGGGTGTCGTGTCGAAGATCGTGCCGATCGAAGACATGCCGTACATGGCCGATGGCCGTCCGGCCGACGTCGTGCTGAATCCGCTCGGCGTGCCGTCGCGGATGAACGTGGGTCAGATTCTCGAAGTGCATCTGGGCTGGGCCGCGAAGGGTCTCGGCTGGCGTATCGGCGAAATGATGCAGCGTCAGGCGAAGGTCGAAGAACTGCGTCAGTTCCTAACGCAGATCTACAACGAGTCGGGCCGCAAGGAAGAGCTGGAAAGCTTCTCCGACGACGAGATCGTCGAACTGGCGAAGAACCTGCGCGAGGGCGTGCCGTTCGCGACGCCGGTGTTCGACGGTGCGACGGAAGACGAAATGTCGCGCGCGCTGGATCTGGCCTACCCGGACGAGATCGCAACGAACCTCGGCATGACGCCGTCGAAGAACCAGGTCACGCTGTACGACGGCCGCACCGGCGAGGCATTCGAGCGCACGGTCACGGTCGGCTACATGCACTACCTGAAGCTGCACCACCTGGTCGATGACAAGATGCACGCACGTTCGACCGGTCCGTACTCGCTCGTCACGCAGCAGCCGCTGGGTGGTAAGGCACAGTTCGGTGGTCAGCGCTTCGGTGAGATGGAAGTGTGGGCGCTCGAGGCGTATGGCGCGTCGTACGTGCTACAGGAAATGCTGACGGTCAAGTCGGACGACGTGACGGGCCGGACGAAGGTTTATGAGAACCTCGTCAAGGGCGATCACGTGATCGACGCGGGCATGCCGGAATCCTTCAATGTGCTGGTGAAGGAAATCCGCTCGCTCGGTATTGATATCGATCTGGACCGCAATTAATCGGACTACGGAGAGAAAGCAATGAAAGCTCTGCTCGATCTATTCAAGCAAGTCCAACAAGAAGAAGTTTTTGATGCGATCAAGATCGGCCTCGCGTCGCCCGACAAGATTCGTTCTTGGTCGTTCGGCGAAGTGAAGAAGCCTGAGACCATCAACTACCGCACGTTCAAGCCGGAGCGGGATGGTCTGTTCTGCGCGAAGATTTTTGGTCCGATCAAGGACTACGAATGCCTTTGCGGCAAGTACAAGCGCCTGAAGCACCGTGGCGTGATCTGCGAGAAGTGCGGCGTCGAAGTGACGCTGGCGAAGGTGCGTCGTGAGCGGATGGGCCACATCGAACTGGCCTCGCCGGTTGCGCACATCTGGTTCCTGAAGTCGTTGCCGTCGCGTCTGGGCATGGTGCTCGACATGACGCTGCGCGACATCGAGCGCGTGCTGTACTTCGAAGCCTATGTGGTGATCGATCCGGGCATGACGCCGCTGAAAGCGCGGCAGATCATGACGGAAGAGGATTACTACAACAAGGTCGAAGAGTACGGTGACGAATTCCGTGCCGAAATGGGTGCGGAAGGCGTTCGCGAGCTGCTGCGCGCGATCAACATCGACGAACAGGTCGAAATGCTGCGCACCGAACTCAAGAACACGGGTTCGGAAGCGAAGATCAAGAAGTACGCGAAGCGCCTGAAGGTGCTCGAGGCTTTCCAACGCTCGGGCATCAAGCCTGACTGGATGGTGCTCGAAGTGCTGCCGGTGCTGCCGCCGGAACTGCGTCCGCTGGTGCCGCTGGATGGCGGCCGTTTCGCGACGTCGGATCTGAACGACCTGTATCGCCGCGTGATCAACCGTAACAACCGGTTGAAGCGTCTGCTCGAACTGAAGGCGCCTGAAATCATCGTCCGCAACGAAAAGCGGATGCTGCAGGAAGCCGTCGATTCGCTGCTCGACAACGGCCGTCGCGGCAAGGCGATGACCGGCGCGAACAAGCGTCCGCTGAAGTCGCTCGCCGACATGATCAAGGGTAAGGGCGGTCGTTTCCGTCAGAACCTGCTCGGTAAGCGCGTCGACTACTCCGGCCGTTCGGTGATCGTGGTGGGTCCGACGCTCAAGCTGCATCAGTGCGGTCTGCCGAAGCTGATGGCGCTCGAACTGTTCAAGCCTTTCATCTTCAACAAGCTGGAAGTGATGGGCGTCGCGACGACCATCAAGGCCGCGAAGAAGGAAGTCGAGAACCAGACGCCGGTGGTGTGGGACATCCTCGAAGAGGTGATCCGCGAGCATCCGGTGATGCTGAACCGTGCGCCTACGCTTCACCGTCTCGGTATTCAGGCGTTCGAGCCCGTGCTGATCGAAGGCAAGGCGATTCAGCTGCACCCGCTCGTCTGCGCGGCGTTCAACGCCGACTTCGACGGTGACCAGATGGCCGTTCACGTGCCGCTGTCGCTCGAAGCGCAGATGGAAGCGCGCACGCTGATGCTGGCGTCGAACAACGTCCTGTTCCCGGCGAACGGCGATCCGTCGATCGTGCCGTCGCAGGATATCGTGCTGGGCCTTTACTACGCGTCGCGTGAAGCGATCAACGGCAAGGGCGAAGGCATGACGTTCACGGGCGTGTCGGAGGTGATCCGCGCGTACGAAAACAAGGAAGTCGAGCTGGCTTCGCGCGTCAACGTGCGTATCACCGAAATGGTGGCGAACGAGGACACGAGCGAAGGCGCGCCGGCGTTCGTGCCGAAGATCTCGCTGTACGCGACCACGGTCGGCCGTTCGATCCTGTCGGAGATTCTGCCGCCGGGTCTGCCGTTCTCGGTGCTGAACAAGCCGCTGAAGAAGAAGGAAATCTCGCGCCTGATCAACACGGCGTTCCGCAAGTGCGGTCTGCGCGAGACGGTGATCTTCGCCGACCAGCTGATGCAGATGGGCTTCCGCCTCGCAACGCGCGCCGGTATCTCGATCTGCGTGGACGACATGCTCGTGCCGCCGCAGAAAGAGACGATCGTCGGCGACGCTGCGAAGAAGGTGAAGGAGTACGACCGTCAGTACATGTCGGGTCTCGTCACCGCGCAGGAACGCTATAACAACGTGGTCGACATCTGGTCGGCGACGTCGGAAAGCGTCGGCAAGGCGATGATGGAGCAGCTCGCGACGGAACCCGTCACCGACCGTGACGGCAACGAAACGAAGCAGGAGTCGTTCAACTCCATCTACATGATGGCCGACTCGGGCGCTCGTGGTTCCGCGGTGCAGATTCGTCAGCTCGCGGGTATGCGCGGCCTGATGGCGAAGCCGGACGGCTCGATTATCGAGACGCCGATCACCGCGAACTTCCGCGAAGGTCTGAACGTGTTGCAGTACTTCATCTCGACGCACGGCGCTCGTAAGGGTCTGGCGGATACGGCACTGAAGACTGCGAACTCGGGCTACCTGACGCGTCGTCTCGTCGATGTGACGCAGGACTTGGTCGTCGTCGAAGACGATTGCGGCACCTCGAACGGCGTGGCGATGAAGGCGTTGGTCGAAGGCGGTGAAGTCGTCGAAGCGCTGCGTGACCGTATTCTCGGTCGTGTCGCGGTGGCGGACGTCGTCAATCCGGAAACGCAGGAAACGCTGTACGCGTCGGGCGATCTGCTCGACGAAGACGCGGTCGAGGAAATCGAACGCCTCGGCATCGACGAAGTGCGCGTGCGCACGCCGCTGACCTGCGAAACGCGCTATGGCCTGTGCGCCGCGTGCTACGGCCGGGACCTCGGCCGCGGTTCGCGCGTGAACGTCGGTGAGGCAGTGGGCGTGATCGCTGCGCAGTCGATCGGTGAGCCGGGCACGCAGCTGACGATGCGTACGTTCCACATCGGTGGTGCGGCATCGCGTGCGGCGGTTGCTTCGACGGTCGAAGCGAAGTCGAACGGTACGGTGCGCTTCACGGCGACGATGCGTTACGTCACCAACGCGAAGGGCGAGCAGGTCGTCATCTCGCGTTCGGGCGAGGCGATCATCGCGGACGACTTCGGTCGCGAGCGTGAGCGTCACAAGGTTCCGTACGGCGCGACGCTGCTGCAACTCGACGGCGCGCAGATCAAGGCCGGTGCGCAACTGGCTCAATGGGATCCGCTGACGCGTCCGATCATCACCGAGTGGGGCGGTACGGTGAAGTTCGAAAACGTCGAGGAAGGCGTGACCGTTGCGAAGCAGATCGACGACGTGACTGGTCTTTCGACCCTGGTCGTGATCGACGTGAAGCGTCGCGGCTCGCAAGCGTCGAAGAGCGTGCGCCCGCAGGTGAAACTGCTCGACGCGAACGGCGAGGAAGTGAAGATCCCGAACACCGAGCATTCGGTGCAGATCGGCTTCCAGGTCGGCGCACTGATCACCGTGAAGGATGGTCAGCAAGTGCAGGTCGGTGAAGTGCTGGCGCGTATCCCGGTTGAAGCGCAGAAGACGCGTGACATTACCGGTGGTCTGCCGCGCGTGGCCGAACTGTTCGAAGCGCGCTCGCCGAAGGACGCGGGTATTCTCGCGGAAGTCACGGGCACGACGTCGTTCGGTAAGGACACGAAGGGCAAGCAGCGTCTCGTCATCACGGATCTCGAGGGCAATCAGCACGAGTTCCTGATCGCGAAGGAAAAGCAGGTGCTGGTGCACGATGGTCAGGTCGTCAACAAGGGCGAAATGATCGTCGACGGTCCTGCCGATCCGCACGACATCCTGCGTCTGCAGGGTATCGAGGCGTTGTCGCGCTACATCGTGGACGAAGTGCAGGACGTGTACCGTCTGCAGGGCGTGAAGATCAACGACAAGCACATCGAAGTGATCGTGCGTCAGATGCTGCGTCGTGTGCAGATCGTCGACAACGGCGATACGCGCTTCATTCCGGGCGAGCAGGTCGAACGTTCGGACATGCTGGACGAGAACGACAAGATGATCGCGGAAGACAAGCGTCCGGCGACGTACGACAACGTGCTGCTCGGTATCACGAAGGCATCGCTGTCGACCGACTCGTTCATCTCGGCGGCATCGTTCCAGGAAACGACCCGCGTGCTGACCGAAGCGGCGATCATGGGCAAGCGCGATGATCTGCGTGGCCTGAAGGAAAACGTGATCGTCG
This sequence comes from Caballeronia turbans, assembly GCA_001544655.2. Classification (GTDB taxonomy): domain Bacteria; phylum Pseudomonadota; class Gammaproteobacteria; order Burkholderiales; family Burkholderiaceae; genus Caballeronia; species Caballeronia turbans. The sequence goes on along the minus strand of FCOD02000021.1, from coordinate 88,574 downwards.
GCCGTCTGATTCCGGCTGGTACGGGTCTCGCGTTCCACAAGGCACGCAAGGCGAAGGAGTCGTCGGATCGCGAGCGTTTCGACCAGATCGCGGCCGAAGAGGCATTCGACTTTGGTACGCCGGAAACCCCGGCAGCGGAGCAGCAGCCGCATACCAACGAGTAAGCGTCTTTCGCTGTAGTAGCCACGAACCGCTCAGCTTCGGCTGAGCGGTTTTTTTTTGCCTCTGCCATTCGGCTAACAACATATTCCTGCGCCTCGGCGCGCGCGGATGCGTTGGTAGAATTCGTTATCTCTCACGTTGCAGTGCACATCCCTCTTCCATGGCTCGGTCGCTCGAAATACTCAACGAAATCTTCGGCTATCCCGCATTTCGCGGACAACAGGCGGAGATCGTCGAGCATGTCGCGAACGGCGGCGATTCGCTCGTGCTGATGCCGACGGGCGGCGGCAAGTCGCTGTGCTACCAGATTCCCTCGCTCGTGCGCAGCGAGGCCGGGCTCGGCGCGGGTATCGTGGTGTCGCCATTGATCGCGCTGATGCAGGACCAGGTCGCGGCTCTGACGGAAGTCGGCGTGCGCGCCGCATATCTGAATTCGACTTTGTCGGGCGCGGAGGCCGCGGCCACCGAGCGGGCGCTGCGCGAAGGCGACATCGATCTCCTTTACGTCGCACCCGAACGCCTGATGACGCCGCGCTTTCTCGAACTGCTCGAGCGCGCGCGCGTCGGACTTTTCGCCATCGACGAAGCGCATTGCGTGTCGCAATGGGGGCACGATTTCCGTCCTGAGTACATCCAGCTTTCCGTGCTGCACGAGCGGTTTCCGGATGTGCCGCGGATCGCGCTCACCGCGACTGCCGATGCGATCACGCGCGATGAGATCGTCCATCGGCTCGCGCTGGACGATGCGCGCATATTCGTTTCCAGTTTCGATCGGCCGAACATTCGCTATCGGATCGTCGAGAAGGACAACGCGCGTTCGCAACTGCTCGATTTCATCCGCGCCGAGCATACGAACAAGGACGGCACGACCGATGCGGGCGTCGTGTATTGCCTGTCGCGGCGGAAAGTCGAGGAAACCGCGGACTGGCTGAAAGGCCAGGGCATCCGCGCGCTGCCTTACCACGCGGGCATGGAGTTCGAGACGCGCCAGAAGCATCAGGAGATGTTTCAGCGCGAGGAAGGCATCGTCATGTGCGCGACGATCGCGTTCGGCATGGGCATCGATAAACCGGATGTCCGCTTCGTCGCGCATCTGGATTTGCCCAAGAGCGTCGAAGGCTATTACCAGGAGACGGGCCGCGCCGGCCGCGACGGTCTGCCGGCGAACGCATGGATGGCGTACGGGCTGGGCGACGTCGTGCAACAGCGCAAGATGATCGACGAATCCGAGGCTGACGACGCACACAAGCGTGTGCAGAGCGGCAAGCTCGATGCCTTGCTGGGTCTGTGTGAGGCGGCGTCCTGTCGTCGCGTGCGCCTCCTCGCGTATTTTGGCGAGACGAGCAAGCCGTGCGGCAACTGCGATACATGTCTCGAGCCGCCCGCGTCATTCGATGCCACCCGCGAAGCGCAAATGGCGCTGTCGTGCGTGTATCGTGCGCAGAAAGCGAGCGGGTTCCATTTCGGCGCGGGCCATCTCATCGACATCCTTCGTGGTACCCGCAGTGAGAAAGTCCTGCAGCGCGGACACGAGAAGATATCGACCTTCGGCGTCGGCGCCGCGCTCTCCGAACCCGAATGGCGCGCCGTGTTCCGGCAACTCGTCGCGTTCGGCTATCTCGCTGTCGATCACGACGGTTTCGGCGCGCTCGTGCTGACCGACGCCAGCAAGCCCGTGCTGAAGGGCGAAGAGCAAGTCACGCTGCGCAAGTATGTGAAGCCGACTCGGGCGCGCCAGTCCTCCAGCCGTACTGGTGAACGCGCGGATCCGACCGCCGGCATGTCGGCACGCGAAAGGGCGCGTTGGGAGCGCCTGCGCGCCTGGCGCGCAGAGACCGCGAAGAGCGACGGCGTGCCGGCCTACGTCATCTTCCACGATGCCACGCTCGCCGAGATCGTCCGCAGCGATCCCGACACGATCGACGATCTGCGCCACATTCCCGGGATCGGCGTGCGCAAGTTGGAGCGCTTCGGCGACGAATTGCTCGCCGTTGTCGGCTCCGACTGATGTCTGGCTTGCGAAAAGCCGTCGAAATCATCGCAACCTATTGACCCGATTGCGATTTTCGGAATATCATGCTTGGTTCTCGTTCTCGGTCCGACTTTGGGCCTGGCTCAGCGCCGGGTGTGAATGGCGGAATTCATCGGCGAGATAGTCAAACGCGTAGCTCTTTTCGCTTTGCCCGAAAGAGTTTCGCGGATTTTGTTCATTTTTAGGATTAAACAATGCCAACCATCAATCAACTGGTTCGCAAAGGCCGCGCGTCGGAAACGACGAAAAGCAAGTCGCCGGCCCTGCAGGACTGCCCTCAGCGTCGTGGCGTGTGCACTCGCGTGTACACCACGACGCCGAAGAAGCCGAACTCGGCACTCCGTAAAGTCGCCAAGGTTCGTCTGACGAACGGCTTCGAAGTCATTTCGTACATCGGCGGTGAAGGCCACAACCTGCAAGAGCACTCGGTTGTGCTGATCCGCGGCGGCCGTGTGAAGGACTTGCCGGGTGTGCGTTACCACATGGTTCGCGGCTCGCTGGATACCCAGGGCGTCAAGGATCGTAAGCAAGCTCGCTCGAAGTACGGTGCGAAGCGCGCGAAGGCCGGCAAGTAAGTCGCGGTCGGAAGTAAGAATCAGGAATCAGGTTGCCGCAAGGCGGTTAAGGCGGTGGTGCCGGAAGTGCCGGTGCTGTCGAGTAAGTGGTCACCCGGCCAAGCTGGTTTAGTCGAATAGATGGATCGGGTTTGTTGGTGGCCGCGGAGTTGAGAATCAGCTCCAACTGAAAAAGTAAAGGAAGAATCATGCCGCGTCGTCGCGAAGTCCCCAAGCGGGAAGTGTTGCCGGATCCGAAGTTCGGTAACGTAGATGTAGCCAAGTTCATGAACGTGCTGATGCTCTCCGGCAAGAAGTCGGTTGCCGAGCGTATCGTGTACGGCGCTTTTGAACAGATCCAGACCAAGGGTGGCAAGGACCCGCTGGAAGTGTTCACGGTTGCGCTCAACAACGTGAAGCCGGTGGTCGAAGTGAAGAGCCGTCGCGTTGGTGGTGCCAACTATCAGGTTCCGGTCGAAGTGCGTCCCTCGCGTCGTATGGCATTGGCGATGCGTTGGTTGCGTGAAGCCGCGAAGAAGCGCAGCGAAAAGTCGATGGCCCTGCGCCTGGCAGGTGAACTCTCCGAAGCGGCTGAAGGCCGTGGCGGCGCGATGAAGAAGCGCGATGAAGTTCACCGCATGGCAGAGGCCAACAAGGCATTCTCGCACTTCCGTTTCTAAGCTCCCGCTCGTAGAGCAAACGGAAAAATCAGGGCGGGTGCGCTACTCCAGGCGCCTCGCCCGTTTGTGTTAGGGCGCGCTCGCATTCGCAGGCGCGTCGACCGAAAAAGGATCGAAAGTGGCTCGCAAGACACCTATCGAGCGCTACCGCAATATCGGTATCAGCGCTCACATCGACGCCGGCAAAACGACGACGACCGAGCGCATCCTGTTCTACACGGGCGTGAATCACAAGATCGGTGAAGTTCACGACGGCGCAGCAACGATGGACTGGATGGAGCAGGAGCAGGAGCGCGGCATCACCATCACGTCGGCTGCTACTACGGCCTTCTGGAAGGGCATGGGCGGCAACTATCCCGAGCACCGCATCAACATCATCGACACCCCGGGGCACGTCGACTTCACGATCGAAGTGGAGCGCTCGATGCGCGTTCTCGACGGCGCGTGCATGGTCTACTGTGCAGTGGGCGGCGTGCAGCCGCAGTCGGAAACCGTGTGGCGTCAGGCTAATAAGTACAAGGTTCCCCGTCTCGCGTTCGTCAACAAGATGGACCGTACCGGCGCGAACTTCTTCAAGGTCTACGACCAGTTGAAGAACCGCCTGAAGGCGAACCCGGTTCCCGTCGTGGTGCCGATCGGCTCGGAAGAAAACTTCAAGGGCGTGGTTGATCTCCTGAAGATGAAGGCGATCATTTGGGACGAAGCGTCCCAGGGCACGAAGTTCGACTACGTCGAGATTCCCGCTGAACTCGTCGATACGTGCAACGAGTGGCGCGAGAAGATGATCGAGTCGGCTGCCGAAGCCAGCGAAGAGCTGATGGAAAAGTATCTCGGCGGCGAAGAGCTGACCGAAGCGGAAATCGTCAAGGCGATCCGCGACCGGACGATCGCGTGCGAAATCCAGCCGATGCTCTGCGGCACCGCGTTCAAGAACAAGGGCGTGCAGCGCATGCTCGACGCTGTGATCGACTTCCTGCCGTCGCCGGTCGACATTCCGCCGGTTACGGGCGAACTCGAAAGCGGCGAGAAGGCCGAGCGCCGTGCTGCCGACGACGAGAAGTTCTCCGCGCTGGCGTTCAAGATCATGACGGACCCGTTTGTCGGTCAGCTGATCTTCTTCCGCGTGTACTCTGGCGTCGTGAATTCCGGTGACACCGTGCTGAACGCGACCAAGGACAAGAAGGAACGTCTGGGCCGTATTCTGCAGATGCACGCGAACCAGCGCGAAGAAATCAAGGAAGTGCGCGCGGGCGACATTGCGGCGGCCGTCGGCCTGAAGGAAGCGACCACCGGCGACACGCTGTGCGATCCGCAGCACCCGATCGTGCTCGAACGCATGATTTTCCCGGAGCCGGTGATTTCGCAGGCTGTGGAGCCGAAGACCAAGGCTGACCAGGAAAAGATGGGCCTGGCGCTGAACCGTCTCGCGCAGGAAGACCCGTCGTTCCGCGTTCAAACGGACGAGGAATCGGGCCAGACGATCATCTCGGGCATGGGCGAGCTCCACCTCGAAATTCTCGTCGACCGCATGAAGCGCGAATTCAACGTGGAAGCAACGGTCGGCAAGCCGCAGGTTGCGTACCGCGAAACCATTCGCACGACGGCTGCAGATGTTGACGGCAAGTTCGTCAAGCAGTCGGGTGGTCGCGGCCAGTACGGTCACGCGGTCATCACGCTCGAGCCGAACGAGCAGGGCAAGGGCTACGAGTTCCTGGACGAGATCAAGGGCGGCGTGATTCCGCGCGAATACATCCCGGCCGTGGACAAGGGTATCCAGGAAACGCTGAAGTCGGGCGTGCTGGCGGGCTTCCCGGTGGTCGACGTGAAGGTTCACCTGACGTTCGGTTCGTATCACGACGTGGACTCGAACGAAAACGCGTTCCGCATGGCCGGCTCGATGGCCTTCAAGGAAGCAATGCGCAAGGCGAGCCCGGTCATCCTCGAACCGATGATGGCTGTGGAAGTCGAAACGCCGGAAGACTACATGGGTAACGTGATGGGCGACCTGTCGGGCCGTCGCGGTATCGTGCAGGGCATGGAAGACATGGTCGGCGGCGGCAAGATCGTCCGCGCTGAAGTGCCGCTGTCGGAAATGTTCGGCTACTCGACGTCGCTGCGTTCGCTGACACAAGGCCGCGCCACGTACACGATGGAGTTCAAGCACTACGCCGAAGCTCCGCGTAACGTCGCCGACGCGATCATCAACGCGAAAAGCAAGTAATTCGGCGCAAGCCACAAGCTTTAACCGATAACCAAACTTTGAAAGAAGGTAATCATGGCAAAAGGTAAATTCGAGCGGACCAAGCCGCACGTGAACGTGGGCACGATCGGTCACGTTGACCACGGCAAGACCACGCTGACGGCAGCGATCACGACGGTTCTCACGCAGAAGTTCGGCGGCGAGGCGAAGGCGTACGACCAGATCGACGCGGCGCCGGAAGAAAAGGCGCGTGGTATCACGATCAACACCGCGCACGTCGAGTACGAAACGGCTAACCGCCACTACGCACACGTCGACTGCCCGGGCCACGCTGACTATGTGAAGAACATGATCACGGGCGCGGCGCAGATGGACGGCGCCATCCTGGTGTGCTCGGCCGCTGACGGCCCGATGCCGCAAACGCGTGAGCACATCCTGCTGGCCCGTCAGGTTGGCGTGCCGTACATCATCGTGTTCCTGAACAAGTGCGACATGGTGGACGACGCCGAGCTGCTCGAACTCGTCGAAATGGAAGTGCGTGAGCTTCTGTCGAAGTACGACTTCCCGGGCGACGACACCCCGATCATCAAGGGTTCGGCCAAGCTGGCGCTGGAAGGCGACAAGGGCGAGCTGGGCGAAGTGGCGATCATGAACCTGGCCGACGCGCTGGATTCGTACATCCCGACGCCGGAGCGCGCAGTTGACGGTTCGTTCCTGATGCCGGTGGAAGACGTGTTCTCGATCTCGGGTCGCGGCACGGTGGTGACGGGCCGCGTCGAGCGCGGTGTGGTCAAGGTCGGCGAGGAAATCGAAATCGTCGGTATCAAGCCGACGGTGAAGACGACCTGCACGGGCGTGGAAATGTTCCGCAAGCTGCTCGACCAAGGTCAGGCGGGCGACAACGTCGGTATCCTGCTGCGCGGCACGAAGCGTGAAGACGTGGAGCGCGGCCAGGTTCTGGCCAAGCCGGGTTCGATCACGCCGCACACGCACTTCACGGCTGAAGTGTACGTGCTGAGCAAGGACGAAGGCGGCCGTCACACGCCGTTCTTCAACAACTACCGTCCGCAGTTCTACTTCCGTACGACGGACGTGACGGGCTCGATCGAGCTGCCGAAGGACAAGGAAATGGTGATGCCGGGCGACAACGTGTCGATCACGGTCAAGCTGATCGCCCCGATCGCCATGGAAGAAGGTCTGCGCTTCGCCATCCGCGAAGGTGGCCGTACCGTCGGCGCCGGTGTCGTGGCAAAGATTATCGAGTAAAATCTCCGATTCGCTCGATTTGAAGTTGCAGTACTGAAGTACAGATTGGAGCCGGGTGCTCGCCCTCAGCGAGTGTCCGGTTCCACGCTCTTTTGCCTAATGTGCGGTGCAATACCGCCTCGCTCTTTTCAAGGAATCGCCATGCAAAACCAGAAAATCCGCATTCGTCTGAAGGCTTTCGACTATCGTCTGATCGATCAATCGGCAGCCGAAATCGTCGATACGGCGAAGCGGACTGGCGCGATCGTCCGTGGCCCGGTGCCGCTGCCCACGCGTATTCAGCGTTTTGACATCCTGCGTTCGCCGCACGTCAACAAGACCTCGCGCGACCAGCTCGAAATCCGTACCCACCAGCGCCTGATGGACATCGTCGATCCGACGGACAAGACCGTCGACGCGTTGATGAAGCTCGATCTGCCGGCTGGCGTCGACGTCGAGATCAAGCTGCAGTAAATCCCAAAAGCATGTCCGGCGCGCTTCCTGGCGCGTCGGAAGGTGCTAAGTCTTTGATTGCTTGCGGGATTCGAAAAGCCTTGTTATACTCCAAGGCTTTTCGCGCCTATGCGCACGAAAAAGACGCAAGAAAGCCGCCCCAGTTTCTCGTAACGAAGCCGGCATTTGTAAATCAGCCCCGACCAATCGCAGTTGGGAATGGAGAAAACGATGAGCCTTGGACTCGTAGGTCGCAAGGTTGGCATGACCCGTATCTTCACGCCTGAAGGGGATTCGATCCCCGTCACCGTGCTGGACGTGTCGGACAACCGCGTGACGCAGATCAAGACCGTTGAAACGGATGGTTATACCGCCGTTCAGGTTGCATTCGGTGCTCGCCGCGCGTCTCGCGTGACGAAGCCTCTGGCGGGTCATCTCGCCAAAGCCGGCGTTCAAGCCGGTGAAATCCTCAAGGAATTCCATATCGAAACGGCCAAGGCAGGCGAACTGTCGAACGGCGCCGTTATCGGTACGGACATCTTCGAAGTCGGCCAGAAGGTTGACGTGCAAGGCACGTCGATCGGTAAGGGTTATGCCGGCACGATCAAGCGCTACAACTTCGCCTCGGGCCGGGCAACGCACGGTAACTCGCGTTCGCACAACGTCCCGGGTTCGATCGGTATGGCGCAGGATCCGGGTCGCGTGTTTCCGGGTAAGCGCATGACGGGTCACCTCGGTGACGTCACCGTCACGGTTCAAAATCTCGAAATCGCCCGCATCGACGCTGAGCGTAATCTTCTGCTCGTCCGCGGTGCTGTTCCGGGTGCGAAGGGCGGCAAGGTCTTCGTGACCCCGGCCGTCAAGACGCGTGCTGTGAAAGGAGCGAAATAATGGAACTTAAGCTCCTGAATGCCAATGGTCAGGAAGGCGCTGGCGTGAACGCATCGGACGTCGTGTTCGGTCGCGATTACAACGAAGCCCTGATTCACCAGGTCGTCGTCGCTTATCAGGCGAACGCACGTAGCGGTAACCGCGCGCAGAAGGACCGCGAGCAGGTCAAGCACACCACCAAGAAGCCGTGGCGTCAGAAGGGTACGGGCCGCGCTCGTGCCGGTATGTCGTCGAGCCCGTTGTGGCGTGGCGGTGGTCGCATTTTCCCGAACTCGCCGGAAGAAAACTTCTCGCACAAGGTCAACAAGAAGATGCATCGTGCAGGCCTCTGCTCGATCTTCTCGCAGCTGGCTCGCGAAGGCCGCATCGCCGTGGTCGAAGACCTCGCGCTCGAAGCCCCGAAGACCAAGCTGTTGGCCGAAAAATTCAAGGCGATGGGTCTCGAATCCGTGTTGGTGATTACCGATACGGTCGACGAGAACCTGTACCTCGCGTCGCGCAACCTGGCCCACGTGGCGGTTGTCGAGCCGCGTTACGCCGACCCGCTCTCGCTGATCTACTTCAAGAAGATTCTGATCACGAAGGCTGCGGTCGCTCAGATCGAGGAGTTGCTGTCATGAGCGAAGTTCGCAAAAACGATCATCGTTTGATGCAAGTTCTGCTCGCGCCGGTGATCTCCGAAAAGGCGACGCTGGTTGCCGACAAGAACGAACAAGTCGTGTTCGAAGTCGCGCCGGACGCCACGAAGCAGGAAGTAAAGGCTGCTGTCGAGCTGCTGTTCAAGGTCGAAGTCAATTCCGTCAACGTGCTCGTCACGAAGGGCAAGGCAAAGCGCTTTGGCCGCTTCAACGGCAAGCGCAAGGACGTGAAGAAGGCGTACGTCTGCCTGAAGCCCGGCCAGGAAATCAACTTTGAAGCGGAGGCCAAGTAATCATGGCAATCGTGAAAGTTAAGCCGACCTCGCCGGGTCGCCGCGCGATGGTCAAGATCGTCAACAAGGATCTGCACAAGGGGAAGCCGCACGCGGCGCTGCTCGACTCGCAATCCAAGTCGGCGGGCCGTAACAACAACGGCCGTATCACCACGCGTCACCAGGGTGGTGGTCACAAGCAGCACTATCGTATCGTCGATTTCCGTCGCAACAAGGACGGCATTCCGGCGAAGGTCGAGCGTCTCGAGTACGACCCGAACCGTAGCGCGAACATCGCGCTGGTTCTGTACGCAGACGGCGAGCGTCGCTACATCATCGCGCCGAAGGGCGTGGCCGTTGGCGCGCAGCTGATGTCCGGTTCGGAAGCGCCGATCCGCGCAGGCAACACCCTGCCGATCCGCAACATCCCGGTCGGTACCACGATCCACTGCATCGAAATGCTTCCGGGCAAGGGTGCGCAAATCGCACGTTCGGCCGGTACGTCGGCGATGCTGCTGGCTCGCGAAGGCGTCTACGCTCAAGTGCGTCTGCGTTCGGGCGAAATCCGCCGCGTGCACGTCGAGTGCCGCGCGACGATCGGCGAAGTGGGTAACGAAGAGCATAGCCTCCGTCAAATCGGTAAGGCTGGTGCAAACCGCTGGCGCGGTATCCGTCCGACGGTGCGCGGTGTTGCAATGAACCCGATCGATCACCCGCACGGTGGTGGTGAAGGCCGCACGGCAGCAGGTCGCGATCCGGTGAGCCCGTGGGGCACGCCGACGAAGGGCTATCGCACCCGCAGCAACAAGCGCACGACGACGATGATCGTCCAGCGCCGTCACAAGCGTTAAGGAGTAGGCAATGACACGTTCTGCTAAAAAAGGTCCGTTCTGCGACGCTCATTTGCTGAAGAAGGTTGAGGCGGCTGCATCGACGCGTGACAAGAAGCCGATCAAGACCTGGTCGCGTCGTTCGACGATTCTGCCGGACTTCATCGGTCTGACGATCGCTGTTCACAACGGCCGTCAACACGTTCCGGTGTACGTCACGGAAAACATGGTCGGCCACAAGCTTGGCGAGTTCGCACTGACCCGTACGTTCAAGGGTCACGCGGCCGACAAGAAGGCCAAGAAATAAGGGGCTATCAAGATGGAAGTGAAAGCAATTCATCGCGGTGCCCGCATCTCGGCGCAGAAAACGCGCCTTGTGGCTGACCAGATTCGTGGTTTGCCGGTCGACAAGGCGCTGAACGTTCTGACGTTCTCGCCGAAGAAGGCGGCGGGTATCGTCAAGAAGGTCGTGCTGTCTGCGATCGCGAATGCGGAACACAACGAAGGCGCCGATATCGACGAGCTCAAGATCACGAGCATCTACGTCGACAAGGCTGCTTCGCTGAAGCGTTTCACCGCACGCGCAAAGGGTCGCGGTAACCGCATCGAGAAGCAATCCTGTCACATCACTGTGACGGTCGGGAATTAAGGAGCCATACGATGGGACAGAAAATTCATCCGACTGGCTTCCGTTTGGCCGTCAGCCGTAATTGGGCTTCGCGCTGGTATGCGAACAACAACAATTTTGCGGCGATGTTGCAGGAAGACATCGGTGTTCGTGAATACCTGAAGAAGAAGCTGAAGAACGCTTCGGTCGGTCGCGTCGTCATCGAGCGTCCGGCGAAGAACGCGCGCATCACGATTTACAGCTCGCGTCCGGGTGTTGTCATAGGCAAGAAGGGCGAGGACATCGAATCGCTGAAGGCTGAACTGCAGAAGCGCATGGGCGTTCCGGTTCACGTCAACATCGAAGAGATCCGCAAGCCGGAAACCGATGCTCAGCTGATCGCTGACTCCATCACGCAACAGCTCGAGCGCCGGATCATGTTCCGCCGCGCGATGAAGCGCGCGATGCAGAACGCGATGCGTCTTGGCGCCCAGGGCATCAAGATCATGAGCGCGGGCCGCCTGAACGGTATCGAAATCGCTCGTACCGAGTGGTATCGCGAAGGTCGCGTGCCCCTCCATACGCTGCGTGCGGATATCGACTACGCGACGTCGGAAGCGAAGACCACGTACGGCATCATCGGCGTGAAGGTGTGGGTCTACAAGGGCGACACGCTGGGCCGTAACGAAGCGCCGGTGGTGGAAGAAGTGGCGGAAGAAAAGCGTCCGCGCCGCAACGCACGTCCGGGTGGCGATCGCCGTCCGCGCCGTGACGGTGAAGGCGCTCCGGCTGGTGCGCGTCGTGGTGCACCCCGTCGCGCTGGCGGTGACGCGAAGACTGGAGAATAACGATGCTGCAACCGAAACGCAGAAAGTATCGCAAAGAGCAGAAAGGTCGTAACACCGGCAAGGCGACGCGCGGCAACGCAGTGTCGTTCGGTGAATACGGTCTGAAGGCTATCGGTCGCGGCCGTTTGACCGCGCGTCAAATCGAAGCGGCGCGTCGTGCAATGACGCGTCACATCAAGCGTGGCGGCCGGATCTGGATCCGTATTTTCCCGGACAAGCCGATTTCGCAGAAGCCGGCCGAAGTGCGTATGGGTAACGGTAAGGGTAACCCGGAGTACTACGTCGCTGAAATTCAACCGGGCAAGATGCTGTACGAAATGGACGGTGTCTCCGAAGAACTGGCGCGCGAAGCGTTCCGTCTGGCTGCAGCCAAGCTGCCGCTCAAGACGAACTTCGTCGTTCGTCAGCTCGGCGCCTAAGGAGTAAATGATGAAGGCATCTGAACTTCACCAGAAAGACCAGGCCGCGCTCAACAAAGAGCTGTCGGACCTGCTGAAGGCGCAATTTGGCTTGCGTATGCAACTCGCGACCCAGCAGCTCACGAACACGAGCCAGCTGAAGAAGGTCCGTCGCGACATCGCACGTGTGCGCACCGTCCTGACTGAGAAGGCGAACCAGAAATGAACGATAGCGTAAAAACCTCGCTCAAGCGGACGCTGGTCGGCAAGGTCGTCAGCAACAAGATGGACAAGACGGTCACCGTTCTGGTCGAGCACCGCGTGAAGCATCCGATCTACGGCAAGTACGTCGTGCGCTCCAAGAAGTACCACGCGCATGACGACGCGAACACGTACAACGAAGGCGATCTCGTCGAAATCCAGGAAACCCGTCCGATTTCGAAGACGAAGGCTTGGGTTGTGTCGAAGCTTGTTGAAGCGGCTCGCGTGATCTAAAGCCGAAGTAGCAGTACCACGATGCAGTAGCAAATCGTGTCGCAGTAAGTTTCGCTTGCAAGACCGAGATTATTTGTTATAATCTCGGTCTTCCCTCTTTGTGGGAGCCCCGTCGCGGGCGAAACTGGTGGGGGAAGCCGGTTCGGGCGCCAGCCTGAGTCGACAGATTCACCGGATTGCGATGGCGGGTTTCGTCTGCCCTCGCTGCCTGTTCTAACCCAAGCAGCCAGTTGGCTGACGGGACCAAGACTGACCGGCTGTGCCATGGTGGTGCGACCGGATTAAGTTGGGAAAGATAAACCATGATCCAGACCGAAACTCGGCTTGAAGTGGCCGACAACACGGGTGCGCGTGAAGTCATGTGCATCAAGGTGCTCGGCGGTTCGAAGCGTCGTTACGCTAGCATTGGCGACATCATCAAGGTGACCGTCAAGGAAGCGACGCCGCGCGGACGCGTGAAGAAGGGCGAAATTTACAACGCCGTGGTCGTTCGTACGGCCAAGGGCGTGCGTCGCCAGGATGGCTCGCTCATCAAGTTCGACGGCAATGCCGCCGTTCTGTTGAATACGAAGCTCGAGCCGATCGGCACGCGTATTTTCGGGCCGGTTACGCGTGAACTGCGTAGCGAACGATTCATGAAGATCGTTTCGCTCGCGCCGGAAGTGCTGTAAGGAGTCGCGATGAACAAGATTCGCAAGGGTGACGAAGTCATCGTCATCACCGGCAAGGACAAGGGCAAGCGCGGTACCGTGCTGGCCGTTGCGGAAGACCGTGTCACGGTCGAGGGCATCAACCTCGTCAAGAAGCACGTGAAGCCGAACCCGATGAAGGGTACGACGGGCGGTGTGGAAGCCAAAACGATGCCGCTGCATATTTCGAACGTCGCATTGGTCGACGCGAATGGCAAGGCATCGCGTGTGGGCATCAAGGTCGAAGACGGAAAGAAGGTTCGCTTCTTGAAGTCGACCGGCGCCACGCTTAACGCCTGACGCGGAGTTAAAAAATGGCTCGTCTGCAAGAGATTTATAAAGAAAAGGTTGTGCCGCAACTCGTCGAAAAGTTCGGCTACAAGTCTGTCATGGAAGTGCCGCGCATCACCAAGATCACCCTGAACATGGGTCTTGGCGAAGCCGTCGCCGACAAGAAGATCATCGAAAACGCCGTGGGCGACCTGACGAAGATCGCTGGCCAGAAGCCGGTCATCACGAAGGCGCGCAAGGCAATCGCAGGCTTCAAGATTCGTCAGGGCTACCCGATCGGCGCGATGGTCACGCTGCGCGGCCAAGCGATGTACGAATTCCTCGACCGTTTCGTGACCGTTGCGCTCCCGCGTGTGCGCGACTTCCGTGGCGTGTCGGGCCGTGCATTCGACGGTCGTGGCAACTACAACATCGGTGTGAAAGAGCAGATCATTTTCCCCGAAATCGACTACGACAAGATCGACGCGCTGCGTGGGCTGAACATCAGCATCACGACCACCGCGAAGACTGACGACGAAGCAAAGGCGCTGCTCGCCGGCTTCAAGTTCCCGTTCAGAAACTGAGGTTACCGTGGCTAAACTGGCACTGATCGAACGTGAAAAGAAGCGCGCGCGCCTGGCAGCCAAGTACGCTCCGAAGCGTGCTGAGCTGAAGGCTGTGATCGATGACGCAAGCAAGTCGGACGAAGAGCGTTACTTCGCGCGTCTGGCGCTGCAACAACTGCCGCGTAACTCGAACCCCACTCGCAAGCGTAACCGCTGCGCGATCACGGGTCGCCCGCGTGGCACGTTCCGTAAGTTCGGACTCGCACGCGGCAAGATTCGTGAAATCGCTTTCCGCGGCGAAATCCCTGGCCTGACCAAGGCGAGCTGGTAATAGGAGAAACATAAATGAGCATGAGTGATCCTATCGCCGATATGCTGACTCGCATCCGCAATGCGCAGATGGTCGAGAAGGTTTCGGTGACTATGCCCTCGTCGAAAGTCAAGGTTGCGATTGCGCAGGTTTTGAAGGACGAAGGTTATATCGACGACTTCGCAGTGAAAGCTGAAGGCGCGAAGATCGAATTGAACATCGCGTTGAAGTACTACGCTGGCCGTCCGGTGATCGAGCGCCTCGAGCGCGTCTCGAAGCCTGGTCTGCGCGTGTACCGCGGTCGCAACGACATTCCGCAGGTCATGAATGGCCTCGGCGTTGCAATCGTGTCGACGCCGAAGGGTGTGATGACCGACCGCAAGGCGCGCCAGAACGGCGTCGGCGGTGAAGTCATCTGCTACGTCGCTTAACGCCTAAGGAGAAGAAACATGTCTCGAGTAGGTAAAAGCCCGATCGCGCTGCCGCAAGGCGCCGAAGTGGCCATCAAGGGCGACGTCATCACCGTTAAGGGCCCGCTCGGCACGATCTCGCAACCGGCCAACAAGCTGGTGACCGTGACGAACGACAACGGCACGTTGAAACTCGCTCCGGCCGACGAAAGTCGTGAAGCGAACGCGATGTCCGGCACGATGCGCGCCCTGGTGGCGAACATGGTGCAGGGCGTCACCAAGGGTTTCGAGCGCAAGCTGACGCTGGTTGGCGTTGGTTATCGTGCGCAAGCGCAAGGCGACAAGCTGAACCTGTCGCTGGGTTTCTCGCACCCCGTGGTGCACCAGATGCCGGAAGGCGTCAAGGCTGAAACCCCGTCGCAGACCGAAATCGTGATCAAGGGGATCGACAAGCAGAAAGTCGGACAGACCGCAGCAGAAGTGCGCGGCTATCGTCCGCCTGAGCCGTACAAGGGCAAAGGCGTGCGCTATTCCGACGAGGTCGTGATCCTCAAAGAAACGAAGAAGAAGTAAGGGTGCGCAATCATGGATAAGACTCAATCTCGCCTGCGCCGCGCTCGTCAGACGCGTATCAAGATCGCTGAGCTGCAGGTTCCGCGTCTGGCCGTGCATCGCACGAATACGCATATCTACGCGCAAGTGTTCTCGGCATGCGGTACGAAAGTCGTGGCTAGCGCCTCGACGCTCGAAGCTGAAGTGCGCGCTGAACTCGCCGACAAGTCGGGCAAGGGCGGCAACGTCAATGCTGCGACCCTGATCGGCAAGCGTATCGCCGAAAAGGCCAAGGCTGCCGGCATCGAATCCGTCGCCTTTGACCGCTCGGGTTTCCGCTACCACGGCCGCGTGAAGGCGCTGGCTGATGCGGCGCGTGAAGCCGGGCTCAAGTTCTAAGGGAAGAATTCGTCATGGCAAAGATGCAAGCGAAAGTTCAGGCTGACGAACGCGACGACGGCCTGCGCGAAAAGATGATTTCGGTCAACCGCGTGACCAAGGTCGTGAAGGGTGGCCGGATTCTCGGCTTCGCCGCACTGACCGTGGTTGGCGACGGTGACGGCCGGATCGGCATGGGCAAGGGCAAGGCCAAGGAAGTTCCGGTCGCCGTTCAAAAGGCAATGGAACAGGCCCGCCGCAACATGTTCAAGGTGCCCCTGAAGAACGGCACGCTGCAACACGAAGTGCACGGCAAGCACGGCGCATCGGCGGTCCTCCTCGCTCCGGCGAAGGACGGTACCGGCGTGATCGCTGGCGGCCCGATGCGCGCAGTGTTCGACGTGATGGGCGTGCAAAACGTTGTGGCCAAGAGCCACGGTTCGACGAACCCGTACAACCTCGTTCGCGCAACGCTGGACGGTCTGCGCAAGCAGTCGACCCCGGCCGACATCGCGGCGAAGCGTGGTAAGTCCGTCGAAGACATTCTGGGCTAAGGTGGTCACCATGTCTGAAAAAACTGTCAAGGTTCAGCTCGTCAAGAGTCTGATCGGGACCCGCGAAACGCACCGGGCGACGGTGCGTGGCCTCGGCCTGCGCCGCCTCAACTCGGTCTCCGAGTTGCAGGACACGCCGGCAGTGCGCGGGATGATCAACAAGGTTTCGTACCTCGTTAAGGTCATCAGCTAAGCGGCTGACCCTAGGATCCAAGGAGTTGAACATGGAATTGAATAACCTGAAGCCGGCAGAAGGCGCGAAGCACGCTAAGCGTCGCGTCGGTCGCGGTATTGGTTCGGGCCTCGGCAAGACCGCCGGCCGCGGCCATAAGGGTCAGAAATCGCGTTCGGGCGGCTTTCACAAGGTCGGCTTCGAAGGCGGTCAGATGCCTCTGCAGCGTCGTCTGCCGAAGCGTGGCTTTGCCTCGCTGACGAAGGAATTCGTCGGTGAAGTGCGCCTCTCTGATCTGGAAAAGCTGCCGGTCGACGAAATCGATCTGTTGGCGCTGAAGCAAGCGGGTCTGGTCGGCGAACTCATCAAGAGCGCAAAGATCATCAAGACCGGCGAGATTACGCGCAAGGTCACGGTGAAGGGCCTGACGGCAACGAAGGGCGCCCGTGAGGCAATCGAAGCCGCTGGCGGCTCGTTCGCCGAGTAACGCGCTTTCGCCGTTACTAGCACTAGCATCGGAGAAGGTACTTGGCTAACAGCCCGAGTCTCGCAAAAACCGGTCGAAGCGCGGCGAAATTCGGCGATCTGCGTCGGCGTGCAGTGTTCCTGCTGCTGGCGCTGATCGTCTACCGCATTGGTGCGCATATTCCGGTACCCGGCATCGATCCGGATCAACTGGCCAAGCTGTTCCAAAGCCAGTCAGGCGGCATCCTGGGCATGTTCAACATGTTCTCGGGTGGCGCGCTGTCGCGATTCACGATCTTTGCACTGGGCATCATGCCCTACATTTCGGCGTCGATCATCATGCAGTTGCTGTCGATCGTGTCGCCGCAGATGGAGGCGTTGAAGAAGGAAGGGCAAGCGGGACAACGGAAGATCACGCAGTACACGCGTATCTTTACGGTGGTTCTGGCGACCTTCCAGGCGTTCGGTATCGCGGTTGCGCTGGAAAATCAGCCGGCTTTGGTGCTGGACCCCGGCATGGTGTTCCGGCTGACGACGGTCGTCACGCTGGTGACGGGCACGATGTTCCTGATGTGGCTCGGTGAGCAGATCACGGAGCGCGGTCTCGGCAACGGCATCTCGATCATCATCTTCGGTGGTATCGCGGCGGGCTTCCCGAACGCAATCGGTGGCCTGTTCGAGCTGGTTCGCACCGGTTCGATGAGCATCATCTCGGCGATCATCATCGTCGTGTTGATCGCGGCGGTCACGTATCTGGTCGTGTTCATCGAACGCGGTCAACGCAAGATCCTCGTGAACTACGCGAAGCGCCAGGTCGGTAACAAGATTTACGGCGGACAGTCATCTCATCTGCCGCTGAAGCTGAACATGTCGGGTGTGATTCCGCCGATCTTCGCATCGTCGATCATTCTCTTCCCGGCAACCATCCTGAACTGGTTCAGTTCGGGTACGCGCACCAACTGGTTCGCGAACACGCTGCACAACGTGGCCGAGGCGCTGAAGCCCGGTCAGCCCGTGTACGTGCTGCTGTATGCGTTGGCGATCGTTTTCTTCTGCTTCTTCTACACCGCACTGGTGTTCAACAGCCGAGAGACCGCCGACAACTTGAAGAAGAGCGGTGCTTTCGTTCCGGGTATCCGTCCGGGCGATCAGACTGCACGATATATCGACCGCATCCTGACGCGTCTCACGCTGGCTGGTGCGATCTACATCGTATTCGTGTGCCTGCTGCCTGAGTTTCTGGTGTTGCGCTGGAACGTGCCGTTTTATTTTGGTGGAACGTCGCTGCTGATCATTGTCGTCGTCACGATGGACTTCATGGCTCAGGTGCAGTCGTACGTTATGTCGCAACAATATGAATCGCTGCTCAAGAAGGCAAACTTCAAGGGTGGCAACGTCCCGATGCGTTAATAAGGACTATGGCCAAAGACGATGTTATCCAGATGCAGGGTGAGGTCATCGAAAACCTTCCCAACGCTACTTTCCGGGTGAAATTGGAAAATGGCCATGTCGTCCTGGGACATATCTCCGGAAAGATGCGGATGCACTACATCCGCATCCTGCCGGGCGACAAGGTTACGGTTGAATTGACGCCTTACGATCTGTCTCGTGCACGGATCGTGTTCCGGGCGAAGTGATTTGAAAAAAGGGTAATATCATGAAAGTGATGGCATCGGTTAAGCGCATTTGCCGCAATTGCAAGATCATCAAGCGCAAGGGCGTTGTGCGCGTGATTTGCAGCTCTGATCCGCGCCACAAACAGCGTCAAGGCTGAACGCCGCGCTTTTGCTTGCGCTTTTTGTTTGAGGAAAAACAATGGCTCGTATCGCAGGGGTTAACATCCCGAATCACCAGCATACCGAGATCGGCCTTACGGCAATCTTCGGCATCGGTCGCACGCGTTCCCGCGGCATTTGCACGGCAGCTGGTGTGGAATTTTCGAAGAAGGTCAAGGACCTCACTGACGCAGACCTCGAAAAGCTGCGTGACGAAGTGGGCAAGTTCATCGTCGAAGGCGACCTGCGTCGTGAAGTGACGATGAATATCAAGCGCCTGATGGACTTGGGTTGCTACCGCGGCATGCGCCATCGCAAGGGTCTGCCCCTGCGTGGCCAGCGTACGCGCACGAATGCCCGTACCCGTAAGGGTCCGCGTCGTGCAGCGCAATCGCTGAAGAAGTAAGCGGAACTGACAGTTACAGGAAAACGTAATGGCTAAGGCTTCGAACAACTCCGCGGCGCAACGCGTTCGCAAGAAGGTCAAGAAGAACGTCGCCGAGGGCGTGGTTCACGTTCACGCGTCGTTCAACAACACCATTATCACGATCACTGACCGTCAAGGTAACGCGCTGGCATGGGCGACCTCGGGTGGTCAGGGCTTCAAGGGCTCGCGTAAGTCGACGCCGTTTGCAGCTCAGGTCGCAGCCGAATCGGCTGGCCGCGTGGCATTGGAATACGGCGTGAAGAACCTCGAAGTGCGGATCAAGGGCCCCGGTCCTGGCCGCGAATCGGCGGTGCGCGCGCTGCATGGTCTTGGCATCAAGATCACCGCGATCTCCGACGTGACGCCGGTCCCGCACAACGGCTGCCGTCCGCCGAAGCGCCGTCGTATCTAAAGTCCGACGACGCGACCGTACGTTTTCCTGTCGATGCGAAAGTATCGGCGGGTTTCGTGCGTTATGAAGTTTTGACTAAGCCCACCGTTCGGCCCAAGGGGTTCGGACTAGCGCAGACGAAAGTGTGCGTGATCAATATTTAAGGATGCAAAGTGGCACGCTATACCGGTCCCAAAGCAAAACTGTCCCGCCGTGAAGGCACCGATCTGTTCCTGAAGAGCGCACGCCGCTCCCTCGCTGACAAGTGCAAGCTCGACAGCAAGCCCGGCCAGCACGGCCGCACCTCGGGCGCGCGTACGTCCGACTACGGCACCCAGTTGCGCGAGAAGCAGAAAGTGAAGCGTATCTACGGCGTGCTGGAGCGTCAGTTCCGCCGCTACTTCGCTGAAGCCGACCGCCGCAAGGGTCCGACGGGCGAAAACCTGCTGCAATTGCTCGAATCGCGTCTCGACAACGTCGTCTATCGCATGGGCTTCGGCTCGACGCGCGCCGAAGCGCGTCAGCTCGTGAGCCACAAGTCGATCATGGTGAACGGCCAAGTCGTGAACATTCCGTCGATGCAAGTGAAGTCGGGCGACGTCGTGTCCGTGCGCGAGCAGTCGCGCAAGCAGGCTCGTATCGTCGAAGCCCTGTCGCTGGCCGAGCAAGGCGGAATGCCGAGCTGGGTGTCGGTCGACGCGAAGAAGTTCGAAGGCACGTTCAAGTCGATGCCGGAGCGTAGCGACATCGCTGGCGACATCAACGAAAGCCTGATCGTCGAATTGTATTCGCGTTAATCGCGGCGGTAATGGATTAACAGCCGGGGAGCCTGATTGCTCGTGGCAAGGGGTGGCCTCGGCTGTTTATTTTCAGGTTGTTACCGGTCAGCCTTATCGGTGTAACGAGCCGAGGGTATTGAAAAGGAAAACCTATGCAAACCAGTTTGTTGAAGCCCAAGATCATTGCAGTTGAATCGCTTGGTGAAAACCATGCGAAGGTGGTTATGGAGCCGTTCGAACGCGGCTATGGCCACACCTTGGGTAACGCGCTTCGGCGCGTGCTGCTGTCGTCGATGATCGGCTACGCGCCGACCGAAGTGACGATCGCAGGCGTCGTGCATGAATACTCGACGCTCGATGGTGTGCAAGAGGATGTGGTCAACCTGCTGTTGAACCTGAAGGGCGTCGTCTTCAAGCTGCACAACCGCGATGAAGTCACGGTGACGCTGCGCAAGGAAGGCGAAGGGCTCGTGACGGCCGGCGATATCGAACTCGCGCACGACTGCGAGGTGATCAACCCGGAGCACGTAGTCGCACACCTGTCGAAGGGCGGCAAGCTCGACGTTCAGATCAAGATCGAAAAGGGCCGCGGCTATGTGCCGGGCAACGTGCGTCGTTACGGTGAAGAGTCGGCGAAGATCATTGGCCGCATCGTGCTGGACGCGTCGTTCTCGCCGGTTCGCCGCGTGAGTTATGCGGTGGAAAGCGCGCGCGTCGAACAGCGTACCGACCTCGACAAGCTCGTGATGAACATCGAGACCAACGGCGTGATTTCGCCGGAAGAAGCGATTCGCCAGTCGGCTCGTATTCTGGTCGACCAGTTGTCGGTGTTCGCCGCGCTCGAAGGCACCGAAGCGGCAGCGGAAGCGCCGTCGCGCGCGCCGCAGATCGATCCGATCCTCCTGCGTCCGGTGGATGACCTCGAACTCACGGTTCGTTCCGCGAACTGCCTGAAGGCCGAGAACATCTATTACATCGGCGATCTGATCCAGCGCACGGAAAACGAACTGCTGAAGACGCCGAACCTGGGCCGCAAGTCGCTGAACGAAATCAAGGAAGTGCTCGCTTCGCGCGGTCTGACGCTGGGTATGAAGCTCGAAAACTGGCCGCCGGCTGGTCTCGACAAGTAATAGACGAAGTCGCTGCGTAACTTTGCAAAGACGCGGATTCTGCTTTAAAATCCGCGTCTTGCTTTATTTTCGACCGGCCCGTGCGCTGATGTAGGGCGCAATAGAAGAGCTGGATCAAAACTCGTTAAAGGAACTGAAAATGCGTCATAAGCATGGTCTGCGGAAACTGAACCGCACGAGCAGCCATCGTCTGGCAATGCTCCGCAATATGTCCAATTCGCTCATCGAGCACGAAGTCATCAAGACGACGCTGCCAAAGGCCAAGGAACTGCGCAAGGTCGTCGAGCCCCTCATCACGCTCGGCAAGAAGCCGTCGCTCGCGAACCGCCGTCTGGCGTTCAACCGCCTGCGCGATCGTGATTCCGTCGCGAAGCTGTTCGACGTCCTCGGCCCGCGCTACGCGAACCGTCCGGGCGGCTACCTCAGCATCCTGAAGTTCGGTTTCCGCGTCGGCGACAACGCCCCGATGGCGCTGGTCCAGTTGATGGATCGCCCGGAAGTCGAAGAAGCGGAAGAAGTGCAAGAAGCGGAATAAATTCCGTTTCCAGCTGTTAGCAGAAAGGCCAGGCTCGATGCTTGGCCTTTTTGCTTTCTGCCTGCGACGTTGCGGCGCGCCGATGCGTAAAAGTGTGTGTCGGCCGCCGATGCTACGATAGATAGCTAGTCTGCCGTTTTTGGAGTACCGCGTGAACGTTCCTGTCGTTTTGATTCTTTCCACGCTGCCTGACGCCGCCGCGGCCGATGCGCTCGCGCAGGCTGCGCTGGACGCGCGGCTCGCCGCGTGCGTGACGAGCCTCGGCGCGGTGTCCTCGCAGTATCACTGGAAGGGCGCGCTGGAGTCGTCGCAGGAAGTGCAGTTGTTGTTCAAGACGAGCATCGCGCGCAGCGAAGAGTTGCAGCGCTTCGTCGAGGCTCGGCATCCGTACGAAACACCCGAAATCCTCGTCTGGCAGGTGAACGCATCGCCCGGCTACGGTCAGTGGGTCAACGCAGAAACGCAGCGCCCTCTTCATGTGTGAGTTTTCCCGTCTTTTCGCGCGGCGATTCTTCGGCGCGTTCCTGTTTCTGGCAGCGTTCGCATTGCTGTCGGGCGCCGCGCGCGCAGCGGACGATTTCCTCGATCCCGATGTCGCGTTCAGGTTCAGCGCATCGGAGAAGCCCGGCGAAGTGGACGTGCGCTACAAGATCGCCGACGGCTACTACATGTACCGTGAGCGCTTCGCGTTCGCCGTGAAGAGCGGCGATGCGACCATCGGCGCTGCGCAACTGCCGGCGGGCAAAGTCCACTTCGATCAGACGTTCAACAAGGACGTCGAGACCTATCGCGGAGAGTTGCACATCCGCATTCCCGTCATGCAGGCAAAGGGTCCTTTCGAACTCGCGGTGACGTCGCAAGGATGCGCGGATCAGGGCATCTGCTATCCGCCGATGGAGAAGACCTACCGTGTCAGAGGCGACGCGCTGCAACCGGCAGGCGTCGCGCCGACTGGCCCCAAGGCAGACACGGACAGTTCGTGGTTCGAGCGCGCAACGAGCGCGGACTACGCGCAGTCCATGCTCGAAGGCGGCGGATTCCTCACGGTCGTCGGCATGTATTTTCTGGCCGGCATGGTGCTGAGCCTCTTGCCGTGCTCGTATCCGATGATTCCGATTCTGTCCGCGATCATCGTCGGAGAGGGCGCGCGCGTAACGCGTTCGCGCGGGTTCGCGCTGTCGGTTTCGTATGTGATCGGCATGGCGCTCGTCTACACGGTGCTCGGTATCGTTGCCGCGCTGATCGGACAAAGCCTCGGCGCGTGGTTGCAGAATCCCTGGGTGCTCGGCGCGTTCGGCCTGCTGCTCGCGGCGTTTGCAGTCGCGCTGATTTCAGGCGTCGATATCGCGTTGCCCGAACGCTGGCAAAGCGGTGTGAACGAGGCGTCGCAGAAGCGCAGCGGCGGCAAGTTTGCGGCGGTGGCGGTGATGGGCGCGTTATCCGCGCTCGTCGTCGGCGCGTGCATGACAGCGCCGCTTTTCGCGGTGCTCGCATTCATCGCGCATACCGGCAACGCCGTGCTCGGCGGCGCGGCGCTTTTCGCGATGGGTATCGGGCTAGGCGTGCCGCTTTTGATCATCGGCTTGGGCGCGGGATCGGTCCTGCCTCGCGCGGGCGCCTGGATGGACGGCGTGAAGGTGTTCTTCGGCGTGGTCCTGCTCGCGGCCGCGCTGTGGATCGTGTGGCCGGTTATCGGCGGTGTCGCGCAGATGCTGCTCGTGGCGTTGTGGCTTTTGATCGCGGCTGCATCGCTCGGATTGTTCTCGTCGGGCACGTCGACGCCTGTCGGCGTCTGGAAACGACTCGGACGCGGGCTCGCCGCGGCGTTCGCGGTCTGGGCCGCGACGCTGCTCGTCGGCCTTGCTGCGGGTTCGACGGATCCGCTGCGTCCGCTCGCGGTCCTCGCTTCCCGAGGCGCGTCGTCCGCGTCTGCGAATGCGCAAGCGGAAGGACCCACGTTCGCGCTGGTGCGTTCGTCGGCGGAGCTGGATTCCGCCGTGAAGGCCGCCGCGCGACCTGCGATGCTCGACTTCTACGCCGATTGGTGCGTCTCCTGCAAGGAGATGGAGAAGCTGACTTTCTCCGATTCCCGCGTGCAAGCGCGGCTCGCGCAGTTGAATCTTCTGCGCGCCGACGTGACCGCCAACAACGCGGACGACCAGGCGCTTCTCAAGCGCTTCAAGCTTTTCGGGCCGCCGGGCATCATCTTCTTCGATGCGCAAGGCAACGAAGTCGCCCGCGTGGTCGGGTACGAATCGGCCGATACTTTCCTGAAGAGTCTCGACCGGGTCGGGACGTCGAACGGATAAAAAAAGGGCGATGCATCGAGCATCGCCCTCTTCATATCGCCACTCAGAGACTCACTTCGACGCCCGCAGAATCCGCGCCGCATCCAGCGCGAAATACGTCAGCACGCCATCCGCGCCCGCGCGTTTGAACGCGAGCAGCGCTTCCATCATCACCTTGTCGTGGTCGATCCAGCCGTTTTGCGACGCGGCCTTGATCATCGCGTACTCGCCGCTGACCTGATACGCGTACGTCGGGAAGCGGAATTCGTCCTTCACGCGGCGCACGATGTCGAGATACGGCATGCCCGGCTTGACCATCACCATGTCCGCGCCTTCCTCGATGTCCATGCGCACTTCGCGCATCGCTTCATCGGAGTTGGCCGGGTCCATCTGATACGTCATTTTGTTGCCCTTGCCGAGATTCGCGGCCGAGCCGACTGCGTCGCGGAACGGGCCGTAGAAGGCCGACGCGTACTTCGCCGCGTACGCCATGATGCGCGTGTGGATGTGGTTCTCACTTTCGAGCATCTCGCGGATCGCACCGATGCGACCGTCCATCATGTCCGACGGCGCCACGATATCGACACCCGCTTCCGCCTGCGTGCGCGCCTGCTCGACGAGAATTTCGCTCGTTTCGTCGTTCTTCACGTAGCCTTCCTCGTCGAGCACGCCGTCCTGGCCGTGGCTCGTGTACGGATCGAGCGCGACGTCCGTCAGCACGCCGAGCATCGGGAAGTTTTTTTTCAGCTCGCGCACGGCGCGCGGAATAAGACCTTCCGGATTCGTGGCTTCGCGGCCATCCGGCGTTTTGATCGACGGCTCGATCGCCGGAAAGAGCGACAGCACCGGCACACCCAGTTCGACGCACTGCTCGGCGACCTTCATGAGGAGATCGACGGATGTGCGCTCGACGCCCGGCATCGACGGCACCGCTTGGCGCACATTCGTGCCTTCGACGATGAACACCGGATAAATGAGGTCGTTCGTCGTGAGGAGGTTCTCGCGCATCAGACGGCGTGAGAAGTCATCCCGGCGCATCCGGCGCGGGCGATGGTGGGGGTAGAAGCTCATGTCTTGACTCGAATTGGAATGGTCTTCGGGAGATCGAAAAAACGGCTTTCTGAAATGCGTAAATCCTTGCCGAACAAGCACTTGGACGCGTCTGAAACCGTTTTGAGACAATGGTATATCATACCGATCGAGCGAGGCGCTTGCCGCCGGACTCCCCGCTTCTCCTCCCTGAGCGGGTGCCTGTCGATGTTCGATTAGGCTGTTAACCCGCCGTCATGCGGCGGGTTTTTTTATGCCGCCGCGTGCTCGCGACGTTTCATCCGGCTGCGTCTTGTGACGCGTTCTCGCCGGCTTCCCCGGGCATCAGCCAGCTTTCGATCTGTTCGTGCGCTTCTTCGAGTCCAGTGCGCTTGAGCGCGGAGAAGAGTTGCACCGTGAGTTCGCCGCGATAGCCCGCATCCTTATATTCGGCCAGCGACTTCTTCGTCGCGCGCAGGGCGTTGGTCATCTCCTGTCGCGTCAATTTGTCGCATTTTGTGAGCAGCGCGTGAATCGGCTTTCCGGTCGGCGCGAACCAGTCGATCATGATGCGATCGAGGTCGGTAAGCGGCCGGCGCGAATCCATCATCAGGATCATGCCGCGTAGTTGAGCTCGGCTCTGGAGGTAAGTCGACAACAGACGCTGCCAGTGCTCCTTCGCGGCGCCCGGCACTTCGGCGTAACCGTAGCCGGGAAGATCGACGAGATAGCCGGTCGGCGCGGCTTCCGGCCCTACGGAGAAGTAGTTGATGTGCTGCGTGCGTCCCGGCGTCTTACTGGCGAACGCGAGCCGCTTCTGGTTGCACAGAATGTTGATGGCCGTCGATTTTCCAGCGTTCGAGCGTCCCCCGAACGCGATTTCGGGCTGCGGCGTCGGCGGCAGATCGCGCAAATGATTGACGGTCGTGAAGAAGCGGGATTGGTGAAGCAGAAATGACATGGCGGGCCCAATCGAAAGAGCTGCGAAAACTTCAAGCCTTGAGAACCCGGCAAATACTGGGCATGCCCCGACTGGCGTCTTTGCGTGGAGCGGGTTATTGTACAATACGACGGATTTTTAAAGACCAGCACGGGCACGCAAGACCCAGGCCGCAGGCGGCACCCACAGAGGAGCGAGACAGTTTTCGGGGCACTTTTTGAGCCTCTTCGTTCAGCGAGTTCGGGTATCTTGCGGCGATAATCGGTCGCCGTCGTTTTTTGCAGAACCTCACATTCTCACAAGACGAAAAACAGGGTACGCGAATGAACCGACTGTACAGGTCTCTGGTGGTGATTCGAGCAGCGGCGGCTTTCGGTGCGGGTTTGAGTGGACTAGCGGTGTCGGTGAATGCGGCGGAGCCTGCCCAAGCGGCGAAGCCGGATGTGGCGCGAGGCCAGGCCATCGCGACCCAGGTGTGCGCGGCGTGTCACGCAGCGGACGGCAACAGCGCCGGCGCCGCGTTTCCGAAACTCGCGGGGCAGCACGCCGAATACATCGTCAAGCAGTTGAAGGATTACAAGACGCAGCCGGGCGCGAAGGCGCCGGCGCGCAACAATCCGATCATGGCGGGCATTGCGGGCGCGCTGTCGGATCAGGACATGGTGAACGTCGCGGCGTATTTCGCGTCGCAGAATGCCAAGCCGAACTACGCGCGTGACAAGAACGACGTCGCGCTGGGTCAGAAAATTTACCGCGGCGGCATCGCGGACAAGGGCGTGCCAGCGTGCGCGGCTTGCCACGGTGCGACCGGCATGGGCATTCCGGTGCAGTATCCGCGGCTGTCGTGGCAGTGGGGCGACTACACGGTGGCACAGTTGAACGCCTTCGCATCGGGACAACGCGCCAACAGTGAGCCGATGCACCAGATTTCCTCGCGCCTGAACGAAGCGGAGATGAAGGCGGTTGCCGACTACATCGCCGGCTTGCATTAAGCGCGCAGCAGTCAGCGTCCAGCGGTTCCCGGCGGCAATCGCGGGAATCGCCCATACTACGAAGCCGGTCCCGGGAAGATCCGAGAAGGCCGGCGCGAGAACAAGAAAAGGGTGGGACGTCGGTCGATGAGACCGCCAGCGTCTCCACCCTTTTTTGCTGTCCAGCCGGAGTTTGAATGAGCGTCACCACATCGAGTTTGCAGTCGAAGTCGGCCCGTCGGGCCATCCGGCATTTCGTCGAACTCGTCAGTTCGATGCGCTTCGCCATCGCGTTGCTCGTCATTCTGGCGATCGCGAGCATCATCGGTACGGTGCTCACGCAAGAAGACCCGTATCCCAACTACGTGAATCAGTTCGGTCCGTTCTGGGCCGACATCTTCCGCGGCCTGAGCCTCTACAACGTGTACAGCGCGTGGTGGTTCATGCTCATCCTGATCTTCCTCGTGATTTCGGTGTCGCTGTGCGTCGTGCGCAATAGCCCGAAGATGATCGCGGACCTCAAGAGCTGGAAGGATCGCGTGCATGAAGGCGGCCTGCGCGCATTCCATCACAAGGGCGAATTCACGGTTTCGACGAACCGCGCGCAGACAGCCGCGACGCTCGAGCGGCTCGCCGCGAAGATGGGCTACCGCACCGTCACGCGCCAGACCGACAACGGCGCGACGCTCATCGCCGGCAAGCGCGGCGCGATGACGAAGATCGGCTATATCTCGGCGCACGTCGCGATCGTCGTGATCTGTATCGGAGGGCTGCTCGACAGCAATCTGCCCATCAAATTGCAGATGTGGATGTTCAACAAGACGCCGATCAACAGCAACGCCGTCATCAACGACATTCCGCGCGAGCATCGTCTTTCGACGTCGAACCCGACTTTCCGCGGCTACGCGTGGGTGCCGGAAGGGCAAAACGTCGGCACGGCGATCCTGAATCAGCAGGACGGCTCGATCATTCAGGATCTGCCCTTCTCGATTCAGTTGAACAAGTTCATCGTCGATTACTACTCGACCGGCATGCCGAAGCTCTTCGCGAGCGACATCGTCGTGATCGATCACAAGACGGGCAAGCGCATTCCGGCGCGCGTCGAGGTGAACAAGCCGTTCACGTACGACGGCATCTCGATCTATCAGTCGAGCTTTCAGGACGGCGGCTCGAAGCTCGAAATGACCGCGTGGCCGATGGCCGGCGGCAGCGCGAAGACCGAGCCTTTCAACGGCACGATCGGCGGCACGTCGCCCATCGGCACGCAGTTCACCGGCGCGCAGGGTGAAACCGTCGAGTTCACGGATTTCCGCGCGATCAACGTCGAGAACATGACAGACGGCAGCGGCGCGCCGGACGCGCGCGGCGTCGGCAAGCAGGAAACGCTGCGCGACGCGTTCGACGAGCGTCTCGGCTCCGGCGCGAAGACCTCGAAGCCGACGGATCTACGCAACATCGGCCCTTCGGTGCAATACAAGGTGCGGGGTACGGACGGTCAGGCGCGCGAGTACAGCAATTACATGCTGCCGGTCGACGTGAGCGGGCAGCGCATGTTCCTCGCGGGCATGCGCGTGAGCCCGAACGATCCATTCCGCTACTTGCGCATTCCCGCCGACGAACAGGGCACGATCAAACAGTGGATGGACCTGCGCGCCGCGCTTGCCACGCCCGCGACGCGCGCCGCAGCCGCGCATCGTTTCGCGTTGCGCTCGGTACCGCAGGAAAACCGCGAATTGCAGGAACATCTGGAAGAAAGCGCGGTTCGCGTGCTGAATCTCTTCGCCGGCGTTGACGAAACAGGCAAGGCGACGACGAATCCCCAGATGATTGGCGGCTTTCAGAGCATCGCGACGTTCATCGACCGCTCGGTGCCGAAGGGTGAGCAGGAAAAAGCCGCGGGCCTTTTGATGCGCATGCTCGAAGGCGCGATGTGGGACGTATGGCAGATTTCCCGAGAGCAAAACGGCCAGCCCGACGCTAAAGTGGATGACAAGAACTCCGCGTTCGTTCAGGCGTCCATCAACGCGCTTTCCGACAGCTTTCTGTACGGTTCGCCCGTCTTTCTGCAACTGGACAACTTCAGGCAGGTGCAAGCTTCGGTATTCCAGTTGACGCGCGCGCCGGGTAAAAATCTGGTGTATCTTGGCAGCCTTCTGCTGGTGGTCGGGATTTTCTCGATGTTCTACGTCCGCGAACGCCGGCTCTGGTTCTGGCTCAAAGATGCAGGACAGGGCGGCGCCAGCGTGCTGATGGCAATGTCCACGGCGCGCCGAACGTTCGATTTCGAGAAGGAGTTCGTACGCACGCGCGCGCAGATCGCGACGGCGCTCGACGCGAAGCCGGCAGAACCGGCCGATCCGCCCCCGGCATCCAGTGCGCCCCCGCACTCGCAATCCGAGACTCCGAGCTCGGAAGTTTCGACACGGTAAGATCATGGACCTCACGCAGACTTCCTCACACGCCTCCGCCAAAACGGAACGTCCGGCATCGGGCCTTCCCGATGTCGCCGTGTTCGACGATCGTCCGTTCCTGCGCCGGCTGACGCCGATCGACTGGCTCTTCGCCCTCGCGATGGTCGCAGGCGCGGGTTTCGCGCTGAACCGCTATCACGCATACATGGACGTGTACGACACGGCGGTGCTGGTCGGCGCGGTGCCTACGTTCGTCGTGCTGGGATGGCGCTGGAAACCGGTTCGCCTGCTGATCGCGATGATCGCAGTGCTCGCGCTGTCGTCGATCCAGCTTTACCAGCACGATCTGGCGCGCGCCGACACCAACTTCTTCCTCAAATACTTCCTGTCCAGCCAATCCGCGATTCTATGGATGAGCGCGCTTTTCATCCTCGCGACGCTCTTTTACTGGATCGGTCTGGTGACGCGCTCGCAGACCGGCGGCGCGATCGGCTCGCGCATGACGTGGGTCGCGGTGCTGATGGGCTTCACCGGTCTGATGGTGCGCTGGTACGAGTCGTACATGATCGGCTCGGACGTCGGCCATATTCCGATCTCGAATCTGTATGAAGTGTTCGTGCTGTTCTGCCTGATCACGGCGCTCTTCTATCTCTACTACGAACAGCACTATTCGACGCGGCAGATGGGCGCGTTCGTGCTGCTCGTGATCAGCGCGGCTGTCGGATTCCTGATGTGGTATTCGATCGCTCGCGACGCGCAGCAGATTCAACCGCTCGTGCCCGCGCTGCAAAGCTGGTGGATGAAGATCCACGTGCCGGCGAACTTCATCGGTTATGGCAGCTTCGCGCTCTCGGCGATGGTTTCCGTCGCGTATCTCGCGAAACAGCGCGGCTTCATGGCGGACCGCCTCCCGTCCCTCGAAGTCCTCGACGACGTGATGTACAAGTCGATCGCCGTCGGTTTCGCGTTCTTCACCATCGCGACGATTCTCGGCGCGCTGTGGGCCGCGGAAGCCTGGGGCGGTTACTGGAGCTGGGACCCGAAGGAAACGTGGGCACTGATCGTATGGCTGAATTACGCGGCGTGGCTGCATATGCGCCTCATGAAGGGGCTGCGTGGCGCGGCGGCGGCATGGTGGGCGCTGACTGGCCTGATCGTCACGACGTTCGCGTTCCTCGGCGTGAACATGTTCCTGTCGGGCTTGCATAGCTACGGCAAGCTCTGATCGGTTGAGCCGACTGTGAAAAACCGCCATGCATCGCGCTGGCGGTTTTTTTTCGTTTTGCGGTGGAATACTGGCATCCAGACTGCTGTTTTCCACCTATGAGCATTCAGCAGCGATGCCTTACGCGTCGCAATAGAAGGAGCGCACATGTTTATCAGAAGAAATCGTCAGCTATACGGTGACGACATCGCGGGTCATGAAATCACGCCGCGCGAGGTGTTCGAGAATCGTCGACGCGCGCTGCGCTCGATCGGCGCGTTCGCCGCGACGGGACTCGCCGGCGCGAGCGGTCTCGCCCACGCGACGCTCACGTCGCCGGATGCCAACGGCCAGAAGCTCGCGGCGAAAATCAATCCGAAGTTCGTCGCGCTGGACAAGGCGACGTCGTTCAAGGACATCACGACCTATAACAACTTCTACGAGTTCGGCACCGATAAGGGCGATCCCGTCGAGCACGCGGGCACGCTGCGTCCGCGTCCGTGGAAGGTGTCAGTCGAAGGCGCGATCAAGAACCCGAAGGTCTACGACATCGACGACATCCTGAAGCTCGCGCCGCTCGAGGAGCGTGTGTACCGGTTGCGCTGCGTCGAAGGCTGGTCGATGGTGATTCCGTGGATCGGCGTGTCCTTGTCCGAGCTCATCAAGCGGGCTGAGCCGACGGGCAGCGCGAAGTACGTGCAGTTCATCACGCTCGCCGATCCGTCGCAGATGCCGGGACTCTCGACGCCGATTCTCGAATGGCCCTACTCGGAAGGTCTGCGCATGGACGAGGCGATGAATCCGCTCACGCTCCTGACCGTCGGGTTGTACGGCCAGGTGCTGCCGAACCAGAACGGCGCGCCGGTGCGCGTGGTCGTGCCGTGGAAGTACGGCTTCAAGAGCGCGAAGTCGCTCGTGAAGATCCGCTTCGTCGAGAAGCAGCCGCCTACAAGCTGGAACCTCTACGCGCCCAGCGAATACGGCTTCTATTCGAACGTGAATCCGAACGTCGATCATCCGCGCTGGAGTCAGGCGACCGAGCGGCGCATCGGCGAGGACGGCTTCTTTTCGCCGAAGCGCAAGACGCTCATGTTCAACGGCTACGGCGACCAGGTCGCGTCGCTGTATCAGGGCATGGATCTCAAGAAGAACTTCTGAACGATGCCGACCGTTTCCGAGATCAAAGGCGCGCGGGCAAACGCGGGCATTCGCTGGCTTGTTCCCGCGAAGGTCGCCGTGTTCATCGCGATGCTGTTTCCGCTCGCGCGTCTCGTGGTGCTGGGCATGACGGGCGGCCTGGGCGCAAATCCGATCGAATTCATCACGCGTTCGACCGGCCTCTGGACGCTCGTCTATCTGTGCATCACGCTGGCGATCACACCGGTGCGCCGCATGACCGGCATCACGGCACTCGCGCGCTTTCGCCGGATGATCGGGCTGTACGCCTTCTTTTTCGCCGTGCTGCACTTCACGACATATATCTGGTTCGACAAATGGTTCGATGTCGCCGCGATGCTGAAGGACATCGGCAAGCGGCCGTTCATCACGGTCGGCTTCGCGGCGTTCGTGCTGCTGATTCCGCTTGCGGTCACGTCGCCCAAAGCCATCGCGAGAAAGCTCGGCCGCTGCTGGCAGACCTTGCATCGGGCGATCTATCTGATCGCCGCGCTCGCGATCCTGCATTTCTGGTGGATGAAGGCGGGCAAGCACGATTTCGAACTGCCGAAGATCTACGGTTCGATCGTGATCGTGTTGCTGGGCTGGCGCGTGATCGCGTGGCTTCGAACGCGAGCGACACGACGGCGCGCATAAAAAAAGCGATGCCGAGGCATCGCTTTTTGTTGAAGCCCGCGAAGCTTCAGTCCGGCAGAACCGATTCCCCGGCGAACAACTGCTTCACTTCTTCACGTTCGCGCACGAGACGCGCGCGTTCGCCGTCGACCATGATTTCGGCCGCGCGCGGACGCGTGTTGTAGTTCGAGCTCATCACGAAGCCGTACGCGCCCGCGGAGCAGATCGCGAGCAGGTCGCCCGGTTCGATGGCCAGTTCACGGTCGCGACCGAGCCAGTCGCCGCTCTCGCACACCGGACCGACGACATCGTACTTGTGCGCCTGTGCGTCGCGCTTCACGACCGGCACGATGCGATGAAACGCCTCGTACATCGCGGGACGTGCGAGATCGTTCATCGCCGCATCGACGATGGCAAAGTTCTTTTCCTCGCCCGGCTTCAGAAACTCGACGCGCGTCAACAGCACGCCGGCATTGCCGACGAGTGAACGTCCCGGCTCGAAATACACTTCACGCTGACCGTGGCCGCGCTTCTCGATGTGATCGAGCACCGTCTTCACGAACTCGCCGATATCGGGCGGCGTTTCGTCGTCATAGGTGATGCCTAGACCGCCGCCCACATCAACGTGGCGAATGTTCATGCCGTCCGCTTCGATCTGCTCGACGAGTTCGAGCAGCTTGTCGACGGCATCGAGATACGGACTGATCTCGGTGATCTGCGAGCCGATGTGGCAATCGATGCCGACGACATCGAGGTTCGGCATCGCATGCGCTTGCGCGTAGGTCGCGCGGGCATCGCTGAACGCGACGCCGAACTTGTTCGATTTGAGGCCCGTTGAGATGTACGGATGCGTCTTCGCATCGACATCGGGATTCACGCGCAATGAAACCGGCGCTTTCTTGCCGAGCGATGTCGCGACTTCGTTCAACGCGTGCAACTCGGGAATCGACTCGACGTTGAAGCACTTCACGCCCGCTTCGAGCGCCTCGCGCATTTCCGCCGCCGATTTGCCGACGCCCGAAAACACCGTGTTTTCCGCCTTGCCGCCCGCCGCGAGCACCCGCGCGAGTTCGCCCGACGACACGATGTCGAAGCCCGCGCCCATGCGCGCGAACACGTTGAGCACCGCGAGATTGCTGTTCGCCTTCACCGCGACGTGGACCGTCGCGCGACGGCCCGCGCATGCATCGGCGTAGGCGTGATAGGCGCGCGTCAGCGCATCGCGGGAATAGACATAGAGCGGCGTGCCGAACTGCTCCGCGAGCGACGCGGCTGAGACGCCTTCAGCGTGCAGCACGCCGTCGACGTAGTGGAATGCGGAATCACTCATGCGTGGAATCGAAAATGCGCCCGTGAAGGCATCAAGGATCGAGGATCAGTAAGCGGACGACGCGGCTTTGGGCGCCGATGTGGCGTCGGGGCTGGTCTTGAGGTCGGTCTCGGGCGAGAGCGACAGGGGCTGTCCCGACGTATCCGGAACGTTGCCCGGAGCGACATTCGAAGGCGGCGTATTCTGGAGATCGTTGGGACGTTGCGGTAGCGGAGGTACCTGCGGCAGATAAAGCGGACCACGTTGCCCACAACCGCCGAGCGTGATCGTTGCTGCGGCGCCGATGCTCAAAGCCGCTACAATCGCGCTCATCCTGAAAACGACTCGCATGACCGTCCCTATACGTTTAATCGATGGAGTTTAGCATGACAGACCAGGAATACCTGACGCTGGCGGAGGCCGCGCTGAGCGCCATCGAGCGCTCGGTGGACGCCGCCGAGGCCGATATCGAATTCGAGCGCAGCGGCAATGTTTTGACGCTGGAGTTCGAGAATCGCACCAAGGTGATCGTGAACCTGCAACCGCCGAAACATGAGATCTGGCTGGCGGCCAAGGCGGGTGGTTTCCATTACAAGTACGTAGACGGCGCCTGGCGCGACACGCGCGACAACAGCGAATTCTTTGCCACGCTGAGCAAATATTCGAGCGAACAGGCCGGCGAGCCGATCCGGTTCAAGGCATAAGAAAAAGCGGGCGGACCGCGTGGTCCGCTCGCTTCACACGTTGCAAGGGCGTGGTTATTGCCCCTTGAACAGATTCATGATGTCCTGCTTTTCCTGTTCGCCGACTTCGGGCGTCGGCGCCGTCGTCGTCACACCGGACACACCTTCCTGCGGCGGCGCCTGACTCACGCCGATGGTCGCGACGAAGCCGTGCCCCGGCGTCATGTCGTCGAAGTACAGCTCGTTGCCGAGCGACGTGATATCGGGCGGCATCATCGGCTTGTACTCGGGCACGCCCTTAAGGGCCTTGCCCATGTAATCCATCCATACCGGCAACGCGAGCCCGCCGCCGGTTTCCTTGTCGCCGAGGCTGCGCGGATTGTCATAGCCGATCCACGCAATCGCGACGAGCGTGCGCTGATAGCCGGCGAACCACGCATCGCGCGAATCGTTCGTCGTGCCCGTTTTGCCGGCGAGATCGCCGCGCTTCAACTGATTCGTTTTCGCTCCCGTGCCGTGCTGCGCGACGCTCTGCAGAAGGCTGTTCATCACGAACGCGTTGCGCGGCGTGATCGCGAGCGGCGCGGTTTGCTGCGCGACGAGCGGTTGCGGGTGCGATACGACGCGGCCGTACGGATCGGTGATATCGGCGATCAGGTACGGATTCACGCGATAACCGCCGTTCGCGAACACCGCATAGCCGGCCGCCATCTGCAACGGCGTGACGAGGCCCGCGCCCAGCGCCATCGGCAGATAGGCGGGATGACGGTCCGCATCGAAACCGAAGTGCGTGATGTACTGCTGCGCGTATTTCGTGCCGATATGACTCAGGATGCGGATCGACACCATGTTCTTCGAGCGTTGCAGCGCGGAGCGCATCGACATCGGCCCGTCGAAGCCGCCGCCGTAGTTCTTCGGCTCCCACGCCTGGCCGCCGGTCTCGGCGGCGCTGAAGAACAGCGGGCCATCGTTGATGATCGTCGCGGGGGAAAGACCTTTCTCGAGCGATGCCGAATAGATGAACGGCTTGAAGCTCGAACCCGGCTGACGCCATGCCTGCGTGACGTGATTGAACTTGTTCTTGTTGAAGTCGAAGCCGCCGACGAGTGCCCGGATCGCGCCGTCCTGCGGCACCATCGACACGAGCGCGCCTTCGACTTGCGGCAGTTGCGTGATGACCCAATTGCCGTCGTCGTCCTTCACGAGACGCACGATCGCGCCCGGGCGGATGCGCGAATTCGGCTGCGCGCGCGAGCTCAGCGCGTACTGGACGAAGCGCAGATCGCTGCCGGTGATGGTCGCCGTATTGCCGTCGATGAAGCTCGCCTTCACTTCCTTCGGATTCGCCGACGTCACCACGGCCGCGACGATCTCGCCGTTGTCGGGATGCTCGGCGAGCGCATCGTCGATGGCCTGCTCGCGGTCATCCGCGTTCGAGGGCAGGTCGATATAGCCTTCCGGCCCGCGATAACCATGCCGATGCTCGTAGTCCATCAGGCCCTTGCGCACCGCGCGATAGGCGGCGTCCTGATCGGCGGAATCGATCGTCGTCACGACGTTCAGGCCGCGCGTGTACGCTTCCTCGCGATATTGCGCGTACATCATCTGACGCACCATTTCCGCGACGTACTCGGCGTGCACGCTGAACTCGCGGTCCTGGCCCTTCACGACGAGCGGCTGCTTCACGGCCTGCTCGAAATCGGCCTGAGTGATGAAATTCAGCTCGCGCATGCGTTGCAGGATGTACTCCTGCCGCACTTTCGCGCGCTTCGGATTGACGACCGGGTTATACGCCGACGGCGCCTTCGGCAGGCCCGCGAGCATCGCGGCCTCGGCGAGCGTGACGTCCTTCAGATCCTTGCCGAAGTAGACTCGCGCCGCGCTCGCGAAACCGTAGGCGCGTTGGCCGAGATAGATCTGATTCATATAGACCTCGAGAATCTGATCCTTCGTCAGCGCGCGCTCTATCTTGTACGCGAGCAGCATTTCGTAAATCTTGCGCGTGTAGGTCTTCTCGCTCGACAGGAAGAAGTTGCGCGCGACCTGCATCGTGATCGTGCTCGCGCCTTGCGACGCGTGGCCGTTGGTCAGCGCGACCGATCCCGCACGCAGAATGCCGGTGAGATCGACGCCGCCGTGATCGTAGAAACGCGAGTCCTCGATGGCGAGCACGGCTTTTTTCAGATGATCGGGCACGTCCTGGATGCGCACGACGCTGCGTCGCTCCACGCCGAATTCACCGATCAGGACGTGATCCGCCGTATAGATGCGCAGCGGCACCTTAGGCTTGTAATCAGTGAGCGCTTCGAGGGAAGGCAGGTTCGGCATCGCGACGACGAGCGCGTAGCCGAGCACGAGACCCGCGCAGACGACGAGCGCGAACAGGCTGACGAAAAATCCGAGCATGAGCCGCGCCCACCACGGGCGCCTGGATTTGTTGGGCCTCTCGGGCGGCGTGGACGACGGGTTGGACGGGGAAGAGGATTGCATTGGCACCACCAAAAACGGTCACGCGATTATAGCTGTCCCGATTTGAGACTTTTCTGAAGCCTTTCAGCACGTCGCTTACGTGCGCCTGCCGCTGTCTTCAAGATACGCGCGATCGTGCACGTAAGCATCCTTCTATCGTGAGCGTTGGCCGTTTGGCCGAGTGTTCGCCGCCGATCACGCTCGCGACAATCCTTCCACGTCGAGCGCCGAACGGTTCGGTGCGCGAGTGAATGGAAGGAGTGGCTGATGAGTAAGGAAAACACGCTGCGCGGCACGATGCTGACGATCACGCGGCGCTACGCGGCGGGGATCGACGTCGGCGAGGACGCGGTGCGGCTCGCGGTCGTGAGCAGGCGATTGCGAGCGAACGCGGCGGTGTGCGTCGAACATCTGGATTCGGTGGCGCTGCCGTCCGGCGCGGTGATCGACGGCGACTTCATCGACCGCGCGGCTATCGTCGCGGCGTTGCGCGAGGCGATCGGGCGCCTGCCGGAAAGCGGCGCGTGGCGGGCGCTGCGCTGCGCGATGGGCTTGCCCGCGTCGGCGACGCTCACGATGCAGATTCCGCTCGCGCGTCTGATCGACACCCAAGAGCAGCACGCGGACGCTATCGGCGGCGATCCGCGCGGCATGCTCGAACCGGCCGTGCTCGTGGAAGCCGAGCGCGCGGCGGGAATCGAACGCGGCGCGCTGGCCGTGGACTGGTCCGTGCAGGCCAGGGAGGACGGCGAGGCGCAGGTCGCGATCGCAGCCACGGCGCGGCGGCACGTGGAGGCGCGCGTCGAAACGGCGGCGCAAGCGGGCATCGCGCTATCCGCCATCGACGGCGAAGCGGCGGCCGCGTTGCGCGCGATGCGCCACGCCGGTTCGGTCGAACTGGACGCCGACGCGCGCTATCTCGTTTGCTGGCTGGAAAGCACCGGGTTGCACGGCTGGCTCGTCGGCAGGCGCGGAGTCGAAAACGAAGTCCGATATCCGGCGCCGGAGCATCGGAGCATCGCCGACGCGCTGCACGAACTCGCCGGTCAGGAGGCGCCGCTCGACTGTAACTATGTGGGCGGACAGATCGAGTTGATGACGCACGCGAGCCTTCCGCTCCCCGTTCTGGGCAAGACCTTCGGCTGTCCCGCGCTGCCCTTCGAGGCCGCGCCGTACTGCAACGGCGCCTCCGACATCCCGGCTGCGCACAGGCATTCGCCGCGCTTCGCGGCCGCGTTCGGGCTGGCCTTGCGCGAGGTGATGCAATGAGCGCCGCCATGCTCGATGGATTCAATCTTCTGCCGTATCGCGCACGAAAGCGCCGCGAAGTGAGGCGTCAGCGGCTTGCGCTGCTCGGCGCGATGAGTCTGGCCGGCTGCGCGGCTGTCGGCGCCGTGGCCGGCTGGGATACGTTCGAGCGCGCCCGTCTGGATGAGCGACGCATGGCGCTGGAGGCGTCGCTGCGCACATCGGGCGCGCAGATCGACGAACATGCGCGGCTCGTTCGCGCGGAATCGGACCGCCGGCGCGCGCGTGAGGCTGCGCAGCCGTTGGCCTTGCCGCGCGAGCGCTTCCTCGCACTGCTCGAAGCCCTCGCCGACGCGCCCTTGCAACGCGGTGTCGCGCTTCAACGCGTGTCGCAGCGAACGAACGAGGTCGAGCTTGCCGCGCTCGCTCCCGATTCGCAGTCGGCCGCGCAATGGCTCAAGCGGCTGGAACGCGTGCGCGGCGTGCAGGCGGTGGAAGTGATCGAAATGAAGCGGCGCGCGGAGCCGGCGGCTCCGGCCAGGCGTGGCGCATCGACTCCCGGGGGAGAGCGTTCCGCGCATTTCGAGTTCGTCGCGCTCGTGCGTTACGCGCCGGATCATTCGCGCGATGAAGCCGCGTTGCATCAGGCGCATCCGATATTGACCGCCACGCGTCCCGTCGCGCAGGAGAACCGTCCATGAGCACGATTCCGATGAACTTCGCTATGAAGACGCGTGCGCGCGGGCGCCCTCTATCCTGCAGCCGCTCGCCGAATGGTCGTGGCGCCGGACCATGTGCGTCGCGATTGCATTGAGTGTGCTCGTCTTCGTGCTCGGTCTGCGAGCCTGGCGGACAGTGGACGCGAACCCGCTCGAAGCGAGCCGCGTCGCGTGGGCGGCGACGTCGGCGAAAGTGCAGGACGCCGGGCGCATCGCTGCGGATCTGCCGGACTTACGGGCGCGGGCGGCGTCGGGTCGTATGGAGCCGGAGCACTGGAGCGCCGCCGACGCGTTGCGCGCCATCGCGGATCTGGCCACACAGAGCGGCTTGCGCGTCGCCGATATCGAGCCTGTAGCGGTCAAGGGCGGCGAACCGAAGCGGAGTGAGCCGATTCCGGAGCGCGCGCTCAAACTGCGCGCGGACGGCACCTTCCCGGAGATGCGACGCTTCCTTGAAGCGCTCGCCGGCCTGCCTCGGCTCGTCGTGCCCGAAAGCGTGCAGATCAGGCGACAGCAGGGCACGCTTCGCCCTCGAAGCGACGCTGCGCGTGTTCGAGACGCTGCCGGCGATATCGCGCGCCGCGGCCTCACGCGCCAACGCGTTCGTCGTCGATCCGTTCAGCAATGCGGACGCGGCGGTGCAGGGCGGCGACATGCTGCTCGTGGGCACGTTCGTCGGGCGCCGTCGTGCGATGGCGCTTTTGCAGAGCGGACGCGACGTCGTCGGCTTCACGCCGGGGCAGAAGATCGGCGACGAATGGATCGGGCGCGTCATACCGGGTGCAATCGAACTCGCTCGTACCGACGGCAACGCGCGCAAGCTGACGTTCGCGGAGGATCGCAAGTGAGCCAATTCGCGAAGCTTTCACGCAGGTTCGCGGGAACGGGCGCGGCCTTCATGCTGTTCGCGCACATGACGCTTGCAGCCGAAAGCGCCGATTCGATCGTCGCGCCGTTGCCGCCGTTGCCTGCATCGTTCGAAGCACAGCCTGTCGATCAGCCCGTACCGGATGCGCCCGTCGTCCAGAACGCCGACGCTGCCGCGCCCGCGAAGCCCGCGGCCGAAGCGGGGGACGCGCTTGAAGGCCCGCCGGTGCCCTTGCCGGCACTCGAACGATTGAGCCGCGCAAAGCATGACGGAAACGACGACGGCAAGCCGATCACGCTCGATCTGAAAAACGCCGACCTCAGCGCCGCGCTGCACGCTTTTGCGCGCTTCACGGGCCTGAACATCGTCGCGAGCGAAAAGGTACGCGGACAGGTGTCGATGAATCTCGTCGCTGTTCCGTGGCGCCGTGCGTTCGACACGCTCCTCGAGGTCCACGGTCTCGCGATGGCGCAGCACGGCAACGTGATCTGGGTCGCGCCGCTCGCCGAACTCGCCGCGCGCGAGAAGCTGCGCTTCGAGGCGCACGCGCGCGCCGCGGATCTCGAACCGCTCGCGAGCCGTACGTTCGTGCTGCGCTATTCGCGTGCGGAAGACCTTCGCAAGATGCTGACCGGCTCGGGCAGTCAGCGCGTGCTGTCCAAGCGCGGCTCCGCCATCGCCGATGCGCGCACGAACCTGCTCTTCGTCACCGACCTCGACGCGCGCGTGCAGCAGATCGCCGAGCTGATCGCCCTGATCGACAAGCCGACGCCGCAGGTGATGATCGAAGCGAAGATCGTGGAGGGTGAGGCGGGGCTGTCGCGCAATCTCGGCGTCAAGCTGGGCGTCGCGGCGCAGAACGATCCCGCGACCGGGTTGGCGGGCGGCAAGGAGGGTGTGGTATACGATCTGTCGGCGGGGCCGATCAACGGTTTCGACGCGGCGACCGCCGGGCTCACGTTGTTCGTCGCGCAGGCGACCCGGCTGCTCAATCTCGAACTGAGCGCGCTGGAGGCGGAAGGGCGCGGACAAATCGTCTCGCGTCCGCGTGTCGTGACGGCGGACCGGATGAAATCCGTCGTCGAGCAGGGCGTGGACGTGCCGTATCAGGCGAAGGTCGGCAACGGCATGTCGGGCGTGCAGTTTCGGCGCGCAACGCTCAAACTGGAGGTTGAGCCGCAGATCACGCCGCACGGCCACGTCATTCTCGATCTCGACATCACGAAAGACAGTCTCGGCGAGCAGACGGCGAACGGGCCGGCCATCCACACCAAGCATGTTCAGACGCGCGTGGAGGTGGAAAACGGCGGCACGGTGGCTATTGGCGGCATTTATTCCGATGACGAGCGAGACGACACGACCGGCGTGCCGGGACTCTCGAAACTGCCGGTGATCGGCTGGCTGTTCCGTCACGACGCGCGGCGCAGGTCGAAAAGCGAGCTCGTCATATTGATTACGCCGCGTGTGATCGCGTCGAGCAGCTGAACGCCAGCTCCCTGGCGGCGCGACTCGACAAAGCGGGCGGTTTGCCCTTAAGCTGCCGCACGAAGAAATTCGATACTGTAAAAGGATCCAGGTTGCAGGAAGGGCACGCGAACGCGAACATTTTTTTCGTCGGACTCATGGGGGCGGGTAAAACCACCGTGGGCCGCGCGGTTGCGCGCCGTCTGCAGCGCTCGTTCATCGATTCGGATCTGGAGATCGAGGCGCGTACGGGCGCTCGCATCCCGGTGATCTGGGAACTCGAGGGCGAGGCGGGTTTTCGTCAGCGCGAGGCGAACATCATCGATGAGCTTTCGCAGCGCAGCGGCATCGTACTCGCGACCGGCGGCGGCGCGGTGCTTCGGCCCGAGAATCGGGAACATCTGAAGAATCGCGGCATCGTCATTTATCTGCGCGCCAATCCGCACGATCTCTGGCAACGCACGCGGCGCGACAAGAATCGCCCGCTCCTGCAGACCGAAGATCCGCGCGGCAAGCTCGAAGCGCTTTTTCAGGTGCGCGATCCGCTGTATCAGCAGTGCGCGCATTTCGTCGTGGAAACGGGGCGGCCGACCGTCAACGCGCTCGTCAATATGGTCCTGATGCAACTGGAGGTCGCCGGCGTCGTCAAGTCGGCTGAGTCATAATGTCCGCCATGATTACCCCAACGATCACCGTCAGCGTCGAACTGGGCGAGCGCGCCTATCCCATTCATATCGGTGCGGGCCTGATCGGCCGC
This sequence comes from Caballeronia turbans, assembly GCA_001544655.2. GTDB lineage: Bacteria > Pseudomonadota > Gammaproteobacteria > Burkholderiales > Burkholderiaceae > Caballeronia > Caballeronia turbans. The sequence goes on along the minus strand of FCOD02000021.1, from coordinate 46,715 downwards.
ACGGAACTCTTCGCGCCGCACATCAAGAGTTCGTCCGTGGCGATCGTCACGAATTCCACCATCGATCCGCTTTACGGCGAACGGTTGCGCGCCGCGCTCGAACCGCTCGGCAAGAAGGTGACTACCGTAGTCCTGCCGGACGGCGAAGCGCACAAGAACTGGGAAACGCTCAACACGATCTTCGATGCGCTCCTCACCGAACGCGCCGATCGCAAGACCACGCTGATCGCGCTCGGCGGCGGTGTCGTCGGCGACATGACCGGGTTCGCGGCGGCGTCCTACATGCGCGGCGTACCGTTCATCCAGGTGCCGACCACGCTGCTTTCACAAGTCGATTCATCGGTAGGCGGCAAGACGGGCATCAATCATCCGCTCGGCAAGAACATGATCGGCGCGTTCTATCAGCCGCAGGCGGTCATCGCGGATATCGGCGCGCTGCACACCTTGCCGGAGCGCGAACTGGCGGCGGGCATCGCGGAAGTCATCAAGACCGCGGCCATCAAGGACGCCGAGTTTTTCGAATGGATCGAAGCCAACATCGACGCGCTCAATCGCCGCGACGACGACGCGCTCGCGCACGCGGTCAAGCGTTCGTGCGAGATCAAGGCGTCGGTCGTCGCGTCCGACGAGCGCGAAGGCGGCCAGCGCGCCATTCTCAATTTCGGCCACACCTTCGGCCATGCGATCGAAGCCGGGCTCGGCTACGGCGAATGGCTGCATGGCGAGGCGGTCGGTTGTGGCATGGTGATGGCGGCGGATCTGTCGGTGCGCCTCGGCAAGCTCGACGAAGCCGCGCGTCAGCGTCTCGTGCGTGTGATCGAAGCGGCGAAGCTGCCGGTCACGGCGCCGCGGCTCGGCGACGACCGCTACGTCGATCTGATGAAGGTCGACAAGAAGGCCGAAGCTGGCGAGATCAAATTCATTCTGCTGACCCGCTTCGGCGCGACAGAGATCACGAGCGCGCCCGATCAGGCCGTGCGCGCGACGCTCGCAGCCAGCGTCTGATCCGCGCGAGCGGCGGCTAGAACCACGACGATGCGGAGCAGCCGGTGAGCGACATAGAAGATCAAGTTCCGCAGGGCACGCCGCCGACGCTCGCGTTCGAAGCGCATCTCGCGCCGTATGCCGCGCACGCGTCGCAATCGCGCGGGCGGCGCTTCGCCGAAACGCCGCCTGCGGCGCGCACCGAGTTCCAGCGCGATCGCGACCGCATCGTGCACTCGACCGCATTTCGCAGACTCGAATACAAGACGCAGGTCTTCGTCAATCACGAAGGCGATCTGTTCCGTACACGCCTCACGCACAGTCTCGAAGTCGCGCAGATCGCGCGTTCGGTCGCGCGCAACCTGAGGCTGAACGAAGATCTGGTCGAAGCCATCTCGCTCGCGCACGATCTCGGCCACACGCCATTCGGTCATGCCGGGCAAGACGCGCTGCACGAATGCATGCGCGATCACGGTGGCTTCGAGCACAATCTGCAGAGCCTCGCAGTGGTCGATCAGCTCGAAGAGCATTACGGCGCGTTCAACGGCCTGAACCTCTGCTTCGAGACGCGAGAAGGCATCCTCAAGCATTGCTCGCGCGAAAACGCGCGCAAGCTCGGCGAACTCGGCGAGCGCTTTCTCACGGGAAAGCAGCCGTCGCTCGAAGCGCAGATCGCGAATGTCGCCGATGAAATCGCCTACAACAATCACGATGTGGACGATGGCCTGCGCTCCGGCCTCATCACGCTCGATCAGCTTTCCGAAGTGAGTCTGTGGCACACGCATTACGATGCGGCGCGGGCCGATTATCCGGACATCGAAGGGCGCAGGCTCATCCACGAAACGATCCGCCGCATCATCAACACGTTGATCGTCGATCTGATCGAGGCGACGGGCCGCAACCTCGAACGCGTCGCGCCGCAATCGCTCGACGCCGTGCGCAATGCGCCGCCGCTCGTCGCACACAGCGATGAAGTCGCGGCGCAGGCGGCGCAACTCAAGCGCTTTCTCTTCAAGAACCTGTACCGCCACTATCGCGTGATGCGCATGGCCAACAAGGCGAAGCGCGTCGTGACGGGCCTTTTCGAAGCCTTCACCGACGATCCGCGTCTCTTGCCGCCCGCCTATCAGGCACGCGGGCCTGTGACGGAGGAATCCGCGAACGACGCGCCTTCATCGAGCCATGACAGCTCGCAGGCGCGGCTCATCGCGCATTACATCGCGGGCATGACCGATCGCTATGCATTGAAAGAGTATCAACGCCTGTTTGTCATCGACAACAACTAATATCGCGCGTTTCAAGCGCGAATCCTCAAAAGGAGACTCATCGATGAGCTGCAAGCCCTTGTTCCGCACGATCTCGGCCGCGGCCGTTCTGGCCTTCGGCGCCAGCACCGCAGCGCACGCCGCGACGGAAATCCAGTTCTGGCACGCGATGGAAGCCGCGCTCGGCGAGCGCGTGAACGACATCGCCAACGACTTCAACAAGTCGCAGAGCGATTACAAGATCGTTCCCGTGTTCAAGGGCACATATGACCAGGCGCTCGCGGCGGGCATCGCGGCGTATCGCAGCGGCAACGCGCCCGCGATCCTGCAGGTCTACGAAGTCGGCACCGCGACGATGATGCAGGCGAAGAAGGCAGTCATCCCGGTCTACGACGTCTTCAAGCAGGCCGGCGTGCCGCTCGACGAAAAGGCGTTCGTGCCGACCATCGCCGGTTACTACAGCGACGCGAAGACCGGCCATCTGATCTCGATGCCGTTCAACAGCTCGACGCCTGTTCTCTATTACAACAAGGACGCATTCAAGAAAGCCGGTCTCGATCCGAACCAGCCGCCGAAGACCTGGGCCGATGTCGAAGCCGACGCGAAGAAGCTGAAGGCCGCCGGCTATTCGTGCGGTTACTCGTCGGGCTGGCAAAGCTGGATTCAGCTCGAGAATTACAGCGCGTGGCATGCCGCGCCGTTCGCGACGAAGAACAACGGTTTCGACGGCCTCGACGCCAAGCTCGAATTCAACAAGCCGCTGCAGGTCGCGCATATCCAGTTCCTGCAGAACATGGCGAAGGAAGGCACGTTCACGTATGTCGGCCGCAAGGACGAGCCGGTGTCGAAGTTCTATAGCGGCGACTGCGGCATCATCACGAACTCGTCGGGCTCGCGCGCGACCATCGCGAAATTCGCGAAGTTCGACTACGGCGTGGGCATGATGCCCTACGACGCGAACGTAAAGGGTGCGCCCCAGAACGCGATCATCGGCGGCGCGAGCCTGTGGGTGTTGTCGGGCAAGGACCCGGCCGTCTACAAGGGCGTCGCGAAGTTCCTCGCGTATCTTTCGACGCCGGAAGTCGCCGGGAAGTGGCATCAGGACACGGGCTATCTGCCGGTCACGCAGGCCGCATACGAGCTCACGCAGAAGCAGGGCTTTTACGACAAGAACCCCGGCGCGGACATCGCGATCAAGCAGATGCTGAACAAGCCGCCGCTCCCTTACACGAAGGGGCTGCGTCTGGGCAACATGCCGCAGATCCGCACGATCGTCGACGAAGAGCTGGAACAGGTCTGGGCTGAGAAGAAGACGCCGCAACAAGCGCTCGACGCGTCAGTGCAGCGCGGCGACGAGCTGCTGCGCCGCTTCGAGAAGACCGGCAACTAAAGCGCATGCGCCCGCGATCATCGCGGGCGCTTCCGTTCGGGACATCAACGCATGGAAAAACGGTCTCGTTTCGATACGAGCGTCCTGCCGTATCTGCTCGTCGCGCCGCAACTCGCGATCACCGCGCTGTTCTTTCTCTGGCCGGCAGGCGAAGCGCTCTGGCAGGCCACGCAGAGTCAGGACGCGTTCGGCACGTCGAGCGAATTCGTCGGGCTGGCGAACTTCAGGCAGTTGTTCGCCGATCCGCTCTATCTCTCGTCGTTCAGCACGACGATGATCTTCTGCTCGCTCGTCACCGTGTCGGGCCTCGTGATCTCGCTCCTGCTCGCCGCATGCGCCGATCGCGTGACGCGCGGTGCGAAGGCGTATCAGACGCTGCTCATCTGGCCATACGCGGTCGCGCCCGCGATCGCCGCCGTGCTGTGGTCGTTCCTGTTCAACCCGAGCATCGGGCTCGTGACGTATGCGCTCGCCAAGCAGGGCATCATCTGGAACCACGCGCTCAATGGCACGCAGGCGATGTTTCTCGTCGTGCTCGCGTCGGTGTGGAAGCAGGTCAGCTACAACTTCCTGTTCTTCTATGCGGGCCTTCAGGCGATTCCGCAATCGCTGATCGAAGCCGCCGCCATCGATGGCGCCGGGCCCGTGCGGCGCTTCTTCGGCATTGCGCTGCCGCTCCTGTCGCCGACGTCTTTCTTCCTGCTCGTCGTGAACCTGGTCTACGCGTTCTTCGATACCTTCCCGGTCATCGATGCCGCTACCGGTGGTGGTCCCGCGCAATCGACCAAGACGCTCATCTACAAGATTTTCGCGGAAGGCTTTCAGGGACTCGACATCGGCAGCTCGGGCGCGCAATCGGTCGTGCTGATGGTGATCGTCGTCGCGTTGACCGTCATCCAGTTCCGCTTCGTCGAACGCAGGGTGCAATATTCATGATCGAAAACCGTCGCGGCTTCGATATCTTCTGTCACGCCGTGCTGTTGCTCGGCGTCGCGCTGATCGTGTTTCCGGTGTACGTCGCGTTCTGCGCGGCCACGATGAACTCGAACGAAGTGTTCAGCGTGCCGCTTTCGCTCGTTCCGAGCACGCATCTCTTCGAGAACGTCGCGCACATCTGGACGCACGGCAGCGGCAATGCGGCGGCGCCGTTCGGTCTCATGTTGATGAACAGCCTCGTGATGGCGCTCGTGATTTCGATCGGCAAGATCGCGGTGTCGATCGTCTCCGCGTACGCGATCGTCTTCTTCCGCTTTCCGATGAAGAACCTCGCCTTCTGGCTCATCTTCATCACGCTGATGCTGCCGGTCGAAGTGCGCATCTTTCCGACGGTGCAAGTCGTCTCGTCGATGCATCTGTCGAACACGTATGCGGGCTTGACGCTGCCGCTGATCGCATCCGCGACGGCGACGTTTCTCTTCCGCCAGTTCTTCATGACGCTGCCCGACGAACTGATGGAAGCGGCGCGCATCGACGGCGCGGGTTCGCTGCGCTTCTTCTGGGACGTCGTGCTGCCGCTGTCGAAGACCAACATCGCGGCGCTCTTCGTCATTACGTTCATCTACGGCTGGAATCAGTATCTCTGGCCGATTCTCATCACCAACGAGGTGTCGCTGCAGACGGCGGTGGTCGGCATCAAGAGCATGATCGCGTCGGGCGATACCGCGACCGAATGGCACCTCGTGATGGCAGCGACGCTGCTCGCGATGCTGCCGCCGCTCGCGGTCGTCCTGACGATGCAGCGCTGGTTCGTGCGCGGACTCGTGGACTCAGAGAAATAACGGAGAAGGCTGATCGATGGCCGCATTGAATCTCAAAGGCGTAAAGAAAACGTACGACGGCTCCAACTACGTGCTGCACGGCATCGACGTAGCCGTGGACGATGGCGAGTTCGTCGTGATGGTCGGCCCGTCCGGCTGCGGAAAATCGACGCTGCTGCGCATGGTCGCGGGACTCGAAAGCGTGTCGCACGGCACGATCGAGATCGGCGGCAAAGTCGTGAACAAGCTGGAGCCGAAGGATCGCGATATTGCGATGGTCTTTCAGAATTACGCACTTTATCCGCACATGAGCGTCGCGCAGAATATGGCGTATGCGCTGAAGATCGGCGGCGCGGACAGAAAGACCATCGAATCGCGCGTGGCCAATGCGGCGCGCATCCTGGAGCTCGAACATTTGCTCGCGCGCAAGCCGCGTGAACTGTCGGGCGGTCAGCGGCAACGCGTCGCGATGGGTCGTGCGATCGTGCGCGAACCGGCGGTGTTTCTCTTCGACGAACCGCTTTCGAATCTCGACGCGAAACTGCGCGTGCAGATGCGTCTCGAGATTCAACGGCTGCACGCGCGCCTCGCGACCACGAGCCTGTACGTCACGCACGATCAGATCGAAGCCATGACGCTCGCGCAGCGCGTCATCGTCATGAACAAGGGGCACGCTGAACAGATCGGCGCCCCGACCGACGTGTACGAGCGTCCGGCAACGGTATTCGTCGCGAGCTTCATCGGCTCGCCGGCGATGAATCTGCTCGAAGGCCGTCTGTCCGAAGACGGATCGACCTTCGATGTTGCGGGCGACGGGCCGAAGCTGCCGGTCGCGGGCGCGAGCAGCGTGACAAGCGCAATGTATGGGCGCGAGTGGATCGTCGGCATTCGTCCGGAGCACATGACGCCCGGCAACCACGACGCGCCGGGCGCGACGCTCGACGTCGATTCGGCCGAACTGCTCGGCGCGGACAATCTCGCGCACGGCAAGTGGGGCAAGCACGACGTGGCGGCGCGCTTGCCGCATGAACATCGTCCGCAGCGCGGCGAGCGGCTGAGGGTGTCGTTGCCCGCGCGGCATCTGCATTTCTTCGATCCGGCGGCGGGACTGCGCGCCAATTGAATGGAGCATATGCGATGAGAACCTGGCCCTATCCCGCGATCGTCGCGCATCGGGGCGGCGGCAAGCTCGCGCCGGAGAACACGCTCGAAGCGATCGACGTGGGCGCGCGCTTCGGTCACAAGATGATCGAATTCGACGCGAAGCTCTCCGCTGACGATGTCGTCTTCCTGCTGCACGACGACGCGGTAGACCGCACGTCGAACGGGCGCGGCGCGGCGAAAGCGATGTCTTACGCAGAACTGCGCGCGCTCGATGCGGGCACCTGGTTCAGTGCGGAGTTCGCCAACGCGCGCATGCCGACGCTTGCGCAAGTGCACGAACGATGCGCGAAACATGGGCTTGCGGTGAACATCGAGATCAAGCCGAGTCAGGGGCGGGACGTGGAAACAGGCGTGCTCGTCGCACGCGAGGCAGCGCGGTTATGGGCGGATGCCGAACCCGCGCCGCTGTTGTCATCGTTTTCATATGCGGCGCTCGAAGCCGCGCGCGATGTCGCGCCGAATCTTCCTCGGGGCATGCTGTACGAACATGTTCCGGAGAACTGGCGCGCGCAGACGGCGGCGCTGTCGTGCGTGTCGCTGCATGTGAATCATCGCGCACTCGACGAGACGCTCGTCACGGAAATCAAGGATGCAGGCTTGCGCATCCTCGCTTATACAGTGAACGAGCCGGCGCGCGCGCGCCTGCTTGCGCAATGGGGAGTCGATGCGATCTGCACAGACCGCATCGACATCATTGGCGCGGATTTTCTGGAAACGTCGGCCGATTGAAGCGTCAGCGCGCCCGCGCGAGCAACACGCCCGCGACCAGCGCCAGTCCGCCGACGAGCGCGATAGTCTGCCAGGGCTTTTCGTGAAGGTAGGCGTCCGCGTCTCCGAGCGCCGCGCCGGCGCGCTCGCGTAGTGCTGCGTGGGTATCGTTAAGGCGTGCGCGGGCGCTGTCGAGGCGCTCGCCGATCTGCGCGCGCAGCGCAGCCGCATCGGCCGATGTGCCTTGGGCCAAAGTGCTTTCAAGCTCGCTGAGCAGCGCGCGGAGTTCGGAGCCGATGTCCTCGGCCGCTTCACGGCCGTGTCGCGCCATGCGGCGTGCGCGGCGGCTCGTGGTGCTCCATGAATCTCCGATGGCGTCTCGCGTGTTAGGCAGTGCGTTCATAGATCGCTCCGATGGATGAATCGTGGACGGCCCGCCGAGGTGGCGGGGAAAATCCATGATGCAGCAAATTCGATGCCGGTGCTTCGACATTGCGCAACGCCTCGGTAAGCGCGACCGCGACATATTCGATGTGCGTGCGGACGCGTAAGAAGTGCGAGCGCTTTCTTCTTGCGGAGGTCACATTTACAAGTGCGTGCAAAAAGAAAATGCCGGCACGAGTTAATCATGCCGGCATTTTCTTTGTTTTCGCAGTCGCGCTTTTACGGTCGTTACATGCCCGTGCGCAGTTTGACTTTAGAAGCGATAGCCAACGCGCAAATATGTGACGATCGGGTTGAGCGTGATTTTTGCCTGCGACTGCACGTTGAGCGTGCCGACAGGCGTTTGAGCCTGTGTGTTCAGCTTCGCCGTGGCCTTCAAAGGGATGAACGACACGGAAAATCCGGCGAACCAGTGTTCTGTGAAATTGTAAGTCGCACCGACGTTAAACACGGGCGCCCAAGAACTATCCGTGTCGACCGTGGTCGGACCATGCAGTACCGAGCCTTCGAATTGCTGGTTCGTGATCTGAGCGTCGGTGAACCAGGTCCGCGTTACACCAAGGCCCACGAACGGACGGAACTTCGCCGTAGGTGCGTTGAAGAAGTATTTGAACAGCAGCGTCGGGCTCCACTGCTTCGCGCTGCCGAGCTTGCCGTACTGCGAGAAGGTGCCTGTGCCTTCAAGATCGAACGTGGGCGGCACGCCCATTTCGAGTTCGGCCGCGATGTGGTCGGTGGCGAAGTAGCCCAATGTGAAGCCGGCCGTGTCAGCGCTCGAGATGCCGGCGCCGGTGCCGGGAACATCGATATTGACCGGAGATCCGCCTACACTTGTTTCTTTGAGCGGACCACTGCTGTCTTGCGGGGCAAAGTGAAACCAGCCTGCTGTTGCATAGAAGGATCCAGCAGATTGCGCATGTGCCGCGGTGGACACACATGCTAATGCCGCAATCCCCGTGATGACTTGTTTTATTTTCAATTTGTGCTCCTCCGAAAAAGCACGCTCATTATGAACACAACATTTCACATAAACCATAGCGATGCCGTAGAGCATTTTCCCTAGGGCAAAGAGCGGCTTTGGGGCCTCGTTGCACGGCACTTGCATGCGTTTGTCCGCGCCACCGTAACGGCTCCGAAAGGCCCCCGATCGGGGTATCACAAATGCGACCAACGGAATATCCAGAATGGCACGGCTTGCACGACTCTACGTTCCCGAACAGCCGCAGCATGTCATCCTGCGTGGTCTCGACCAGCAACCCGCCTTCGTCGACGACCAGGACTACGAGCTCTTCATCGACTGCTTGAGGACTGCTTCACGTGATCATCACCTCTCCATCCATGCCTATGCGCTGATGCCGCAAGCGGTGCATCTGCTTGTCACGCCACGCGACGAGTCCAGCTTGCCCAAAGCGATGCAAGCAGTCGGACGTCGTTACGTCGCGCACTTCAATCGCCGTTACACGCGACGCGGCACGCTTTGGGAAGGGCGCTATCGTGCCACGGTCATCGAGGGCGAACGTTACTTTTTGCTCGCCACGCGCGTCGTCGAAATGGCGCCCGTGCGCGCGCAACTGGTCGCGGCCCCGCAGGACTACAAGTGGTCCAGCTTCCGTCATCATGTCGGGCTTACACTGGACGGCCTGATTACCGACCATCCGCTCTTCTGGTCGCTCGGCAACACGCCGTTCGAACGCCAGCACGCCTACAAGGAACTGTGCGAACAATCGCTCGACGAGCGCGAAGCCAATCGTCTTCTGCAAGCGACACTCAAAGGCTGGGTACTGGGCAGCGATGCCTATCGCGAATGGGCGTCGCATGCAGCCAACCGTCGGGTGTCGCCGCTGCCGCGCGGACGTCCGCGAAAGATCCGCGAAACCCCACAGCCCCAATAACGGCCTTGGGCGGCACACGTGAAGCTGAAAAATGAAACGGCGTCTCGATTTTTCGAGCTTTGCCGTTTCTTTTTGATGCCGGATGATATGTCCCTAATATATTGGGGCGTCTTTGCACCATAACGATAATTGGTGTCACATCATCACGTTTTATTTGCCATCTTTTTGATTCGTCGCGTATATTTCGATTTCCGGCAATTGCCGCGGTGCAGCGTGCCGCGCATGACCGTGCTTCGTGACACATCCAGTTGAAAAAACGGTCGCGAGCGACAAGAAAATGGTTCAACGGCCGAGTCGGCCCCTCACAGTAGAGACGGTGTCCCCATGAACGATCATCAGCAACCGGCAGCCGGTTCGCTTCCCGCCGCGCAGGGCATGTACGACCCTGCGAACGAGCATGACGCCTGTGGCGTCGGCTTCGTCGCCCATATCAAGGGGAAAAAGAGCCACGAGATCATTCAGCAGGGTCTCAAGATTCTCGAAAATCTCGATCACCGCGGCGCGGTCGGCGCCGATCCGCTGATGGGCGACGGCGCCGGCATCCTGATCCAGGTGCCGGACGGTTTCTATCGCGAAGAAATGGCCAAGCAGGGCGTAACGTTGCCGCCGGCTGGCGAATACGGCGTCGGCATGATTTTTCTGCCGAAGGAGCATGCGTCGCGTCTCGCGTGCGAGCAGGAGCTCGAGCGCACGGTGAAGGCCGAAGGCCAGGTGGTGCTGGGCTGGCGTGACGTGCCCGTCGATTCCAACATGCCGATTTCGCCGACCGTGAAGGCGAGCGAGCCGCTGATCCGCCAGATTTTCATCGGCCGCGGCAAGGACATCGTCGTGACGGACGCGCTCGAGCGCAAGCTGTACATCATCCGCAAGACGGCGAGCCATCGCATTCAGGCGCTCAAGCTCAAGCACGGCAAGGAATATTTCGTGCCGTCGATGTCGTCGCGCACCGTCGTCTACAAAGGTCTTCTGCTGGCGGGTCAGGTCGGCGTGTACTACCGCGACCTGCAGGACGAGCGTGTCGTGTCGGCGCTCGCACTCGTGCACCAGCGCTTCTCGACCAACACGTTCCCTGCGTGGGAACTGGCGCACCCGTACCGGATGATCGCGCACAACGGTGAAATCAACACCGTGAAGGGCAACGTCAACTGGCTGAACGCGCGCACCGGCGCGATCGCGTCCTACGTGCTCGGCGACGACTTGCCGAAGCTCTGGCCGCTGATCTATCCGGGCCAGTCGGACACGGCGTCGTTCGACAACTGTCTCGAACTGCTCGTGATGGCCGGCTACCCGCTCGTCCACGCAATGATGATGATGATCCCGGAAGCCTGGGAACAGCACACGCTGATGGACGACAACCGTCGCGCGTTCTACGAATATCACGCCGCGATGATGGAGCCGTGGGACGGCCCGGCCGCGATCGCGTTCACGGACGGCCGCCAGATCGGCGCTACGCTCGACCGTAACGGCCTGCGTCCGGCGCGCTATCTCGTCACCGACGACGACCTCGTGATCCTCGCGTCGGAATCCGGCGTGCTGCCCATTCCCGAATCGAAGATCGTCAAGAAGTGGCGTCTGCAGCCGGGCAAGATGTTCCTGATCGACATGGAGCAGGGCCGCATCATCGAGGACAAGGAACTGAAGGACAACCTGTCCAACGCGAAGCCGTACAAGAGCTGGATCGACGCCGTGCGCATCAAGCTCGACGAGATCGAGCCGAAGGCCGAAGACGTCGAAACGCAACGCCGCGAAGCTGCCGCGCTGCTCGATCGTCAGCAGGCGTTCGGCTACACGCAGGAAGACCTCAAGTTCCTGATGGCGCCGATGGCGCAGTCGGGCGAAGAGGCCGTGGGCTCGATGGGCAACGACTCGCCGCTCGCGGTCATGTCCAACAAGAACAAGACGCTCTACAACTATTTCAAGCAGTTGTTCGCGCAAGTGACGAACCCGCCGATCGATCCGATCCGCGAGAACCTCGTCATGTCGCTCAACTCGTTCATCGGTCCGAAGCCGAACCTGCTCGACACGACCAACATCAATCCGACGATGCGTCTCGAAGTGTCGCAGCCTGTGCTCGACTTCAAGGACATCGCGAAGATCCGCGCGATCGACAAATACACCGGCGGCAAGTTCAGCTCGTACGAACTGAACATCTGCTATCCGGTGGCGTGGGGCAAGGAAGGTATCGAGGCACGCATCGCGTCGCTGTGCGCGGAAGCGGTCGATGCCGTGAAGTCCGGCTACAACATTCTGATCGTGTCCGATCGCAAGATGGACCGTGACAACGTCGCCATCCCGGCGCTGCTCGCCACCTCGGCCATTCACTCGCATCTCGTCGCGCACGGTCTGCGCACGAGCACGGGTCTCGTCGTGGAAACGGGCTCGGCGCGCGAGACGCATCACTTCGCGCTGCTCGCGGGCTACGGCGCGGAAGCCGTTCACCCGTACCTCGCGCTCGAAACGCTCGCCAACATGGCCGAAGGCCTGAAGGGCGATCTGTCGGCCGACAAGGTCATCTACAACTTCACGAAGGCGGTCGGCAAGGGCCTGTTGAAGGTCATGTCGAAGATGGGCATTTCGACGTACATGTCCTACACCGGCGCGCAGATCTTCGAAGGCGTCGGCCTGTCGACGGAGCTGGTCGAGAAGTACTTCAAGGGCACGGCGACGAAGGTCGGCGGCATCGGCCTGTTCGACGTGGCGGAAGAGGCGATCCACCTGCACCGCGACGCATTCGGCGACAACCCGGTCCTCGCGACCATGCTCGACGCGGGCGGCGAGTATGCGTACCGCGTGCGCGGCGAAGAGCACATGTGGACGCCGGACGCGATCGCCAAGCTGCAGCATTCGGCCCGCAGCAACTCGTATCAGACGTACAAGGAATACGCACACATCATCAACGACCAGACGAAGCGTCACATGACGTTCCGTGGCCTGTTCGAGTTCAAGGTCGAGCCGTCGAAGGCGATTCCGCTCGACGAAGTCGAATCGGCGAAGGACATCGTCAAGCGCTTCGCAACGGGCGCGATGTCGCTCGGCTCGATCAGCACGGAAGCGCACGCCACGCTCGCTGTCGCGATGAACCGCATCGGCGGCAAGTCGAACACGGGCGAAGGCGGCGAGGACGAAACGCGTTATCGCAACGAACTGCGCGGCATTCCGATCAAGAACGGCGACACGCTGCAATCGATCATCGGCAAGGAAGTCATCACCGACATCCCGCTGAAGGACGGCGATTCGCTGCGCTCGAAGATCAAGCAGGTCGCGTCGGGCCGGTTTGGCGTGACGGCGGAATATCTGTCGTCGGCGGACCAGATCCAGATCAAGATGGCGCAAGGCGCGAAGCCGGGCGAAGGCGGTCAGCTTCCGGGCCACAAGGTGTCCGATTACATCGGCAAGCTGCGCTATTCGGTGCCGGGCGTCGGCCTGATTTCGCCGCCGCCGCACCACGACATCTATTCGATCGAAGACCTCGCGCAACTGATTCACGATCTGAAGAACGTGAACTCGTCGTCGAGCATTTCGGTGAAGCTCGTGTCGGAGGTCGGTGTCGGCACGGTTGCCGCCGGTGTGGCGAAAGCGAAGGCGGATCACGTCGTGATCGCGGGTCACGACGGCGGCACGGGCGCATCGCCGTTGTCGTCGCTGAAGCACGCGGGCACGCCGTGGGAACTCGGCCTCGCCGAAACGCAGCAGACGCTCGTGCTGAACCGGCTGCGCGGACGCATCCGCGTGCAGGCCGACGGCCAGATGAAGACCGGCCGCGACGTCGTGATCGGCGCGCTGCTCGGCGCAGACGAGTTCGGCTTCGCGACGGCGCCGCTCGTCGTCGAAGGCTGCATCATGATGCGCAAGTGCCATCTGAACACGTGCCCGGTCGGCGTCGCGACGCAGGATCCGGTGCTGCGCGCAAAGTTCTCAGGGCAGCCGGAGCACGTCGTCAACTTCTTCTTCTTCGTCGCGGAAGAAGTGCGCGAAATCATGGCGCAGTTCGGTATCCGCAAGTTCGACGATCTGATCGGCCGCGTCGATCTGCTCGATATGAAGAAGGGCATCGAACACTGGAAGGCGAAGGGTCTCGACTTCTCGCGCATCTTCTATCAGGTGCCGGTCGGTGAGGACGTCGCGCGCAAGCATGTCGACGTGCAGGATCATGGGCTCGACAAGGCGCTCGATCACGTGCTGATCGAGAAATCGAAGGCGGCGATCGAGAAGGGCGAGCATGTCTCGTTCATCCAGCCGGTGCGCAACGTGAACCGCACGGTCGGCGCGATGCTGTCCGGTCTCATCGCGAAGAAGCACGGTCACGACGGCCTGCCCGACGACTCGATCCACATCCAGTTGAAGGGCACGGCCGGCCAGAGCTTCGGCGCATTCCTTGCGAAGGGCGTCACGCTGGATCTCGTCGGCGACGGCAACGACTATGTCGGCAAGGGCCTGTCGGGCGGACGCATCATCATTCGCCCGACCAACGACTTCCGCGGCAAGTCCGAGGAAAACATCATCTGCGGCAACACGGTGATGTACGGCGCGATCGAAGGCGAATCGTATTTCCGCGGCGTGGCGGGCGAGCGCTTCTGCGTGCGCAACTCGGGCGCGACGGCGGTCGTCGAAGGCACGGGCGATCACGGCTGCGAATACATGACGGGCGGCACGGTGGTCGTGCTCGGCGAGACGGGCCGCAACTTCGCGGCGGGCATGTCGGGCGGCATCGCATTCGTGTACGACCCGGACGGCATGTTCGCGGGCAAGTGCAACAAGTCGATGGTCGCGCTCGATCCGGTGCTGCAGCAGGCCGAACAGGAGCGCACGGTGGATCGCGCGCTGTGGCACGGCGGCAAGACGGACGAAGCACTGCTCAAGGGCCTGATCGAGCGTCACTTCCAGTTCACCGGCTCGCCGCGTGCGAAGTCGCTGCTCGAGAACTGGGATTCGGCTCGCCGCCAGTTCGTCAAGGTGTTCCCGACCGAGTACAAGCGCGCGCTCACTGAGCTCGGCGCGAAAAAGTCGAAAGACGCCATCGCGGCTTGAAGCGGTTTTATATATAGAAGGCCTTCCCGATGCGAGCGCGTCGGGAAGCAGGTCCCTCACTGTACACAGAGAAAGAAATGGGCAAGGCAACCGGTTTTCTCGAATTCGAACGCCGCCACGAGGCATACGAAGCACCGCTGACCCGCGTCAAGCATTACAAGGAATTCGTCGCCGCACTGACGGATGAAGACGCCAAGATTCAAGGCGCGCGCTGCATGGATTGCGGCATCCCGTTCTGCAACAACGGCTGTCCGGTCAACAACATCATTCCGGATTTCAACGATCTCGTGTTCCAGCAGGACTGGAAGAGCGCGATCAACGTGCTGCACTCGACCAACAACTTCCCGGAGTTCACGGGCCGCATTTGTCCGGCGCCGTGCGAAGCGGCTTGCACGCTCGGCATCAATGACGATCCGGTCGGCATCAAGTCGATCGAGCACGCGATCATCGACAAGGCATTCGCCGAGGGCTGGGTCGTGCCGCAGCCGCCGAAGCACAAGACGGGCAAGAAGGTCGCGGTCGTCGGTTCGGGCCCCGCGGGCCTCGCGGCCGCGCAACAGCTCGGGCGCGCGGGGCACGAAGTGGTGGTGTTCGAGAAGAACGATCGCATCGGCGGTCTGTTGCGTTACGGCATCCCCGACTTCAAGCTGGAGAAGTGGCTGATCGACCGCCGCATGCGTCAGATGGAGGCGGAGGGCGTGTCGTTCCGCACGAACGTGTTCATCGGTCGTGATCCGTTGCCGGCGTACATCGGCAACACGGCGAAGGAAACGATCACGCCGGACGAGCTGAAGGAACAGTTCGACGCGGTCGTGATCGCGGGCGGCTCGGAAACGCCGCGCGATTTGCCGGTGCCGGGTCGCGAGCTGGAAGGCATCTACTATGCAATGGAATTCCTGCCGCAGCAGAACAAGGTCAACGCCGGCGACAAGCTGACGGATCAACTGCTGGCGAAGGGCAAGCATGTCGTCGTGATCGGCGGCGGCGATACGGGTTCCGACTGTGTGGGCACGTCGAATCGTCACGGCGCAAAGAGCGTGGCGCAGTTCGAACTGCTCGCGCAGCCGCCCGAGGAAGAGAACAAGCCGCTCGTCTGGCCGTATTGGCCGATCAAGCTGCGCACGTCGTCGTCCCATGAGGAAGGTTGCGATCGCGACTGGTCCGTGGCGACGAAGCGCTTCGAAGGCAAGAACGGCAAGGTCGAGAAGCTGATCGCGGTGCGCGTCGAGTGGAAGGGCGGCAAGATGCAGGAAGTGCCGAATTCCGAATTCGAACTGAAGGCCGATCTCGTGTTGCTCGCGATGGGCTTTACGCAGCCGGTTTCGCCGGTGCTGGAGGCGTTCGGCGTCGAGAAGGATGCGCGCGGGAATGTGCGTGCCGCAACCGAAGGCGACAAGGCGTATTACACATCGGCGGACAAGGTGTTCACGGCGGGTGACATGCGCCGTGGTCAGTCACTGGTCGTCTGGGCGATTCGCGAAGGACGTCAGTGCGCGCGATCGGTCGATGCGTATCTGATGGGGTCGAGCGAGTTGCCGCGATAAGGCGCCGGGCATCGATGCGAAGGCCACGCGGTTGCGTGGCCTTTTTGTTTTGGCTGCGGCGCGGATCAGACCTCCGCCATCGCCCGCTCGATCTCGATCTTGTAGTCATGGAACATCGCCACCGACTCGCGATGCGCCACGCTCAGAATCGCCGCCTTCGGCAGCCGCTCGACGAGCGTGTTGTAGATATGCAGTTCGTTCTCGGCGTCGAGCGCGCTGGTCGCTTCATCGAGGAACACGAAGTCGGGCTTGTGGAGCAGTACGCGCGCCGCGGCGAGACGCTGCTGCTCGCCCGGCGACAGGCTCCGCGCCCAGTGCGCGCTTTCGTCCAGCCGATCCGCATAAGCTTCGAGATTGCACATGCGCAGCACTTCGCGCGATTCGTCGTCGCTGAAGGTGCCGCCGGGCGACGGATACGAAAGCGCCGCACGCAGCGTCCCGATCGGCAGATAGCTCATCTGCGGGATGAACATCATCTTTGCGTCGACGGGCGCGTCGATCGTGCCGTCGCCGAACGGCCACAAGCCTGCCAGCGCGCGCATCAACGTGCTCTTGCCCGATCCCGACGGCCCGACGACGAGCCAGCGCGAGCCCGGCTCGATCGACACGTTCGCCACGCGCGAGAGCGGCGTACCGTTGGGAAGCGCGAGCATGAGGCCGTTCGTCGTGAGCGACGGCGTGCTCGTGTAGTGCAGGTTGATGCCCCCGTGCTCCGTCGCCGGCGACGTTTCCTCGCGGATATGCGTCGAGCGCATCACGCGCTTGAATTCGCGCAGACGGTTGACGGTGGCGCGCCATTCGACCAACGTCGAATAACTGTTGATGAACCATGAAAACGAATCGCTGACCGTGCCGAACGCCGATGAAATCTGCATCAGCACGCCGAACGAAAACGCGCCCGCGAAGTAGCGCGGCGCGGCGACCATGATCGGAAAGATGATCGCGATCTGTCCGTAGAAGCTCAACACGAAAGTCATGCGCTTCGTGTACTTCATGATGAGCCACCAGTTGTCGCGGATGCGCTGGAAGATGGTCTTTGCGTTGGCGGTTTCGGTGGAGATGCCATCGTAGAACGCGATCTGCTCGGCGTTTTCGCGCACGCGAATCAGCCCGAAGCGAAAATCCGCTTCGACTTTCTGCTGCTGATAGTTGATCGACACGAGCGGATGCCCGACCTTCTGGATGATCAGCGAACCGAGAATCGCGTAGAGCGCGGCGGCCCACACCATGTAGCCCGGAATCGTGACCGGTGTGGCGCCGAGCGAGAAGGTGAGCGCGCCCGCGATGGTCCAGAGAATCGTGATGAAGGTAACGAGTGTGACGAGCGTCGAAAGCAGGTCGAGGGACAGCGAAAGCGTGGTGGTGGCGAAGGACTGCAGGTCGTCGGAAATACGCTGGTCGGGGTTGTCGGCGAGGCGATCGCGCTCGATGCGGTAGAACGCCTTGTCGCCGAGCCATTGCTCCAGAAACCTGTTGGTGAGCCACTGCCGCCAGCGAAACGCGAGCATCTGCCGCAGATAACGCCCGTACACCGCGAGCAGGATGTACGCGAACGCGAGGCCCGTGAAGATCAGCAGCAGATGAGGAAAGTCCCTGACGTTCTTGTTCTGCAGCGCGTTATAGAAGTCGGCGTTCCAGCTATTGAGCCGGACATTGATCCACACGACCGTCATGTTGATCGCGATGATCGCGACGAGCAGACCCCACGCGACACCGCGCTCCTCGGAAATCCAGTACGGCTTGATGAGGCTCCACGCCGAGACTTCGTCGGCCTTCTGCTGTGTGCTTTCGGTACGAATGTTGGTCATGAGCTTCCTGCTGATGCGCCCCGGGGCGCCCGATTGTTACGTCCGCGGCCAGGTCGCGCGGGCTTTTTCCGGCCCCGCGAATTGTTCCGGGATTGTCTTAACGTCCGCTTAATTTCGCGCGATCGTGCGGCGAACCGTGTTCGCGGCATTGTGCCAGAGTGCCGGCGCGGGCGATAAAAGGCGGGCAATCCCGGTTTGCAGCGCCTTCGCCTTTCATGTTTTAATGATCCTCGACGAAACAGGGGTGCTTCGCGCGCATCGGCGGCCGGAACGGTCGGCAGCGCGGCGAGGCTGAGAGAGACCCTTTGCACCCGATCCGGGTAATACCGGCGAGGGAAGTTTCCGGAGAACGCGCGAGTCACGCGCCATTCCTCCAGTCTCTTCCAGTATTTTCTTTCCGCCCGGCACCTTTCATCCATGCCGAGCCGGTCTCTCCGCTGATTTCGTCCTTGTGATGCGGCGCCGCGCCCGCACGGTCGAGATCGCGTACTTCGTCTCCTCGTCCAGTGCAGCGTCGCGCCCTTTGGAGACAGCGAATTGAACAGGATCGAACAGGGCGCACCGCGCCAGGAGGATTTCGCCGTCGTCGGCGGCGGGCTCGTCGGGCGGCTCGTCGCCTGGCAACTCGCTGGCGCGGGCCATGACGTCGCGCTCTACGAACGCGGCGACGCAGCGGGCACGCAGTCGGCTGCGTGGGTCGCCGCCGCGATGCTAGCGCCGCTCGCCGAGGCGGCAAGCGCGGAGCCGCTCGTCGTCGGGCTCGGGGCGGCGTCGCTCGAACGCTGGCCGCGTCTAATCGCGCAATTGCCCGAGCCGGTCTTCTTTCAGCGCAACGGAACGCTCGTCGTCTGGCACGGCGCGGATCGCGCGGAGGCGCCGCTGTTCGAGCGCCGCTTGCGCGCCAATTCGCCCGCCGACTTGCTCGATGGCGGGTTCGTCAAGCTCGCGGGCGCGCAGGTCGCGCAAGCCGAACCGGCACTGGGAACGCGCTTCGCGCAGGGCTGGCTGCTGCCGAACGAGGGTCAGCTGGATAACCGGCAGGCCTTGAGCGCGCTCGCGGCCGGCCTCACGGCGCGCGGCGTGCGCACGTACTGGAACACGCCGGTCGACGCCATGCCCGACGCCCGCTGGATCATCGATTGCCGCGGCTTGGGCGCAAAACCCGCGTGGCCCGCACTGCGCGGCATCCGGGGCGAAGTCGCGCGCGTGCATGCGCCGGGCATTGGGCTTTCGCGGCCCGTGCGGTTGCTGCATCCGCGCTATCCGCTCTATATCGCGCCCAAGGAGAACGATCTGTACGTGATCGGCGCGACGGAAGTGGAAGGAGAAGACATGTCGCCCGTAAGCGTGCGCTCGGCGCTGGAACTGCTGAGCGCCGCTTTCGCCGTGCATCCGGGCTTCGGCGAGGCGCGCATCCTTGAACTGAATTCGCATTGCCGGCCGACCTTGCCGGATCATCGGCCGGCCATCGTCTGGGACGGGGCGCGGACGGTGCGCGTGAACGGCCTGTACCGCCACGGCTTCATGATCGCGCCCGAAGTCGCGGATGTGGCGAGCTGTCTAGCGGAGGCGCTCGTTTCTGGCGACGTCGCCGATGCCGGGACCTTCGCCGATTTCCGCGGCGCCGCGCGCTGGCCCGAGTTGCTGCACGGCGCGTTCTCGGTCGCGCCCGCGCTGTCGCATTGAGCAAGAGACCAAAGCCATGAACATCCATATCAATCAGCGCGTCTTCGATTTGCCCGACGACGTCACCGTCACTCAAGCGCTCGCCGCGTTCGGCGCGAAGCCGCCATTCGCAGTCGCCTTGAACGGCCAGTTCGTGGCGCGCGGCGAGCACGCCACGAAAACGCTCGCCGCCGGCGACAAGCTCGATGTCGTGTCGCCCGTCGCGGGCGGCTGAACTCCGAACCGAAGGATCGAAATCATGACCATCTCCACCGCCGACGTTCTCACGCTCTACGGCGAGACCTTTCCGAGCCGCGTGCTGCTCGGCACCTCGCGTTATCCGTCGCTGCAATCGCTTTCCGACTCCATCGACGCCGCTCGGCCAGGCATGGTCACGGTCGCGTTGCGCCGCCAGTCGGAAACGGGCGAAGCCGGCTTTTTCGATGTTTTGAAGCGCCACGGCGTCGCACTGCTTCCCAACACGGCCGGCTGCCAGAGCGTCGACGAGGTGCTCACGACCGCCCGCATGGCGCGCGAAGTCTTCGAGACGCCCTGGATCAAGCTGGAGCTGATCGGCGACGATTACACGCTGCAGCCCGATCCGATCGGCCTCGTCGAAGCGGCGGCGAAGCTGATTCGAGAGGGCTTCAAGGTGCTGCCGTATTGCACGGAGGACCTGGTGATCGGCCGGCGTCTGCTCGATGCGGGCTGCGAGGCGCTGATGCCGTGGGGCGCGCCGATCGGCACCGGTAAAGGCGTCACCAATCCGTACGGGCTGCGCACGCTGCGCGAGCGGCTGCCGGATGTGCCGCTGATCGTCGATGCCGGTCTCGGTGTGCCGTCGCACGCCTGCCAGGTGATGGAATGGGGCTTCGACGGCGTGCTGCTCAATACGGCCGTATCGCAGGCGACTTTCCCGCCGCAGATGGCGCGAGCCTTCGCGCTCGGCGTCGAAGCGGGACGCACGGCATTCCTCGCCGGGCCGATGGCCGAGCGCGACAGCGCGCAGGCGAGCACGCCGGTCGTCGGCATGCCGTTCTGGCATCAGGACGGAGGCGCGGCATGAGCTTGCTGAATCACGAAGTTTTCTGGCCGCCCGCCGACGAGTTGATCGAAGTCGCCGAGCGGATTCGCGCGCGTCTCGGCGAATGGCCCGCGGCTGAAACGCGCTGGCGCATTTGCCTGACCGCGCCGGAATCGCCGAAGGCCGGCGATCTGATCGTTATCGAGGCGCACGACGCGGACGCCGCCCAGCTCGCAAAAAGCGGCGCGGCCGTGCTCGATGCACGCGAAGGGCGGGTCACGCTGTATCGCGGCGATGAACGCTTCGCGCTGGAAGGCGAATGGGCCGACGATTGGCTGGCCGCTCTGGCCGCTTTCCTCGATTGCAACTTCGAACCGCACGACGCGCTCACGCTCGCGCTCGCCTGGCGCGCGGGCGACGAGAACAAGGCCGACGCCTGGCCCGTCGATTTCGCGACGTTCCCGCGTGTCGCCGATCTGCCGGCGGCGCCCGAAGGCGGCTTTCCGGCTTGTCCTGATCGGCTCGGCCTGTATCCGGTGCTGCCGAGCGCGGACTGGGTCGAACGCGTGCTGGAGTTCGGCGTGCGCACCGCGCAATTGCGCCGCAAATCGACCAATACCGACGACTTGCGGCGCGAAATCGCACGCTCGGTCGAGGCAGGGCGCCGGCATGATGCGCAACTTTTCATCAACGATCATTGGCGCGAAGCGATCGCCGCGGGCGCGTACGGTGTGCATCTCGGCCAGGAAGACGTGCAGACGGCCGATCTGAACGCGATCGCAAAGGCCGGCGTGCGACTCGGACTGTCGACGCACGGCTATTACGAGATGCTGCGCGCGCTGCATTTCAAGCCGAGCTATCTCGCGCTCGGCGCGGTTTTCCCGACCACGACCAAAGTCATGCCGACCAGGCCGCAAGGGCTCGCGCGGCTCAGACGCTACGTGCAACTTCTCTCGGGGCGCGTACCGCTCGTTGCGATCGGCGGAATCGACGCCGGCGTGATGCCGGACGTCCTCGCAACGGGCGTCGGCAGCGCGGCGGTCGTGCGCGCGGTCACCGAGGCGCCGGACGCGGCAGGGGCGGTCTCGTCGTTGCAACAAATGTTTGCTGGTCAACGGTAAAGAATCCCAAAAGCGAAGGAGCGAGGACCTAGGCAAAGCACCGATTGCGCGCAGGCCCTATAATTCGGCCTCTTGCGTCAACGGAATCTCTTACCCAGTGCCTGCTTCTTCCGAGACTCTGCTAGAGCTGCGCGACGTCGATTTCGGCTACGGCGACCGGCTCGTACTGTCGAACCTGAACATGCGCTTCACGCGCGGTCAGGTGGTCGCGGTCATGGGCGGCTCAGGCTGCGGCAAAACCACGACCTTGCGTCTGGTCGGCGGCCTCGTGAAGGCGAGCCGCGGCCAGGTCATGTTCGACGGACAGGACGTCGGCGCGCAGACGCGCGATGGCCTGTACGCGCTGCGCCGAAAGATGGGCATGCTGTTCCAGTTCGGCGCGCTGTTCACCGACCAGACCGTGTTCGAGAACGTGGCGTTTCCGCTGCGCGAGCACACCGATCTGCCCGAAGCACTGGTCCGCGATCTCGTGCTGATGAAGCTGAACGCAGTCGGTTTGCGCGGCGCGCGCGATCTCGCGCCGTCGGAAATTTCGGGCGGCATGGCGCGCCGCGTGGCGCTCGCCCGCGCGATCGCGCTGGACCCCCAGCTCATGATGTACGACGAGCCGTTCGCCGGCCTCGATCCCATCTCGCTCGGCATCACGGCGCAACTCATTCGCACGATCAACGACGCGCTCGGCGCAACGTCCATTCTCGTCACGCACGACGTGCCTGAATCGTTCGCCATCGCCGACTACGTGTATTTCATCGCGAACGGCGGCATTCACGCCGAAGGCACGCCGGCGGAACTGCGCGCTTCGCAGGACCCGACCGTGCGGCAGTTCATCGACGGCACGCCGGACGGCCCGTTCAAGTTTCACTACGCGAGCACGTCGCTCGCCGCGGATTTCGGCATCGGAGGGCAGGCATGATCAGCGCGCTCGGACGCTGGGTGCTCGACGGTTTCGGCACCGCAGGCTACGCGACGCGCATGTTCCTGCGCCTCGTGTTCGAATTTTTTTCGCTGTTGCGGCGCCCGCGCCTCGTTACGAAACAGATCCACTTCGTCGGTAATTATTCGCTCGTCATCATCGCGGTGTCGGGATTGTTCGTCGGCTTCGTGCTCGGCTTGCAGGGCTACTACACGCTGAGCCGCTACGGCTCGGAGCAGGCGCTCGGCCTGCTCGTTGCGCTGTCGCTCGTGCGCGAGCTCGGGCCGGTCGTCACGGCGCTGCTGTTCGCGGGGCGCGCGGGCACGTCGCTCACCGCCGAAATCGGGCTCATGAAGGCAGGCGAGCAGCTCACCGCGATGGAAATGATGGCCGTCGACCCGCTCAAGGTGGTCGTCGCGCCGCGCATGTGGGCGGGCATCATCGCCATGCCGGTGCTGGCCGCCATTTTCAGCGCGGTCGGCATTATCGGCGGCTACGTCGTCGGCGTAATGCTGATCGGCGTCGATCCGGGCGCCTTCTGGTCGCAGATGCAAGGCGGCGTGGACGTGTGGCGTGATGTCGGCAATGGCGTCATCAAGAGCATCGTGTTCGGCTTCGCGGTGACGTTCATCGCGCTGTTCCAGGGCTACGAGGCGAAACCGACGCCTGAAGGCGTGTCGCGCGCGACGACGAAAACCGTCGTGTACGCGTCGCTCGCCGTACTCGGGCTCGATTTCCTGCTGACCGCATTGATGTTCAGCTAATGGACCAAGCGCAGGCGCCGGGCACGGCGCGGGCGTTGTGAAGGGCACAGACCGTCACGCGCCATCTGCGAAAAGATTCTCTTTGGGAAGACGATGAAAAAGACTGCTCTCGACTTTTGGGTCGGCCTCTTCGTGGTGCTCGGTTTCGTGGCGCTGCTCTTTCTCGCGCTGAAGGCGGGCAACATGAGCTCCCTGTCGTTCCAGCCAACCTACGCGGTGAAACTCAAGTTCGACAACATCGGCGGGCTCAAGGCGCGCGCGCCCGTCAAAAGCGCGGGCGTGACGGTCGGGCGCGTCGGCGGCATCGGCTTCGACTCGAACACCTATCAGGCCGTCGTCACGATCGATATCGACAAGCAGTACCAGTTTCCGAAGGACTCGTCCGCGAAGATCCTGACCTCGGGTCTGCTCGGTGAGCAGTACATCGGCCTCGAGCCGGGCGGCGACGATCAAATGCTGAAGAACGGCGACACCATCACGATGACGCAATCGGCCGTGGTCCTCGAAAATCTGATCGGCCAGTTCCTCTACAACAAGGCGGCGGATTCCGGCGCCTCGAAATCGTCGGCGGCGCCGGCAGCGCCCGCGCCCGCACCGGCTTTCCCGGGCGCGGCGAGCGCAATGGGCGCATCGGGTGCCACTGGGGCGAACGCCGCTTCGGCACCGGCTCAATAAGGAGAACAGCATGCAGGCGATGGGGATGCGGCGCGCAATCATCGTGGCGGGCGCAATCGC
Organism: Caballeronia turbans; assembly: GCA_001544655.2. Taxonomy (GTDB): domain Bacteria; phylum Pseudomonadota; class Gammaproteobacteria; order Burkholderiales; family Burkholderiaceae; genus Caballeronia; species Caballeronia turbans. The sequence continues at coordinate 22,509 of FCOD02000021.1, read as the reverse complement.
GCTCGCCGGCTGCGCGACGGTGACGACGCCGACCAAAGGGGACCCGCTCGAGAGCTACAACCGGACAATGTTCAAGATCAACGATACCGTCGATCAATATGCGTTGAAGCCGGTGGCGAAGGGTTACGTGTGGGCGGTGCCGGAGCCGGTGCGCAACAGCGTGACCAACTTCTTCTCGAATATCGGTGACGTCTACATCGCCGCAAACAATCTGCTGCAGTTGAAAGTTGCGGATGGCGTGTCGGACATCATGCGCGTCGCGATCAATACGGTGTTCGGCGTCGGCGGCCTGTTCGACGTGGCGACCATCGCGAAGCTGCCGAAGCACGCGGGGGATTTCGGCCTCACGCTCGGCCACTATGGCGTGCCGGCCGGCCCGTATGTCGTGCTGCCACTGCTCGGGCCGAGCACGGTGCGGGATTCCGCCGGTCTCGTCGTCGACTACTTCGGCAATCCGCTCACCTATGTGAGCCCGGATTCGGTGAGCTGGGCGCTCTATGGCGTGAACCTCATCAATGTGCGCGCGAATCTGCTGGGCGCGACCGACGTGCTCGCCGATGCCGCGCTCGACAAGTACTCGTTCGTGCGTAACGCTTATCTGCAACGTCGTCAGTATCTGATCTCAGGCGGCGAAAGCAATATGCCGGATTACGGTGAAGCGCCGCTGCCGAACTACAGCGATGAGGGCGCGGCCCCCGCGCAAAGCGCATCGGCCACAGCGGTTCCGGGCGCCGCCGCCCCTGCTTCGGGCACGGCCGCAGCGCCCACGCCCGCGAGCGGTACCAGCAACACGGTGCCGGGCAACCAGTATGTGCCACCATCCGGTTTCCCTTCATTCCGCTTGCGTTGAGCGGGGTTTTGCTAACGCGCGGTAACATATCTAACGACGTTTCTTACGCTTTCGATACCGCGCCGCCTGAACTCGGATCAGGCGGCGCGCTCAAACCGAAGCCTCAACTTTTGCAGGATCTGTGATGAAAAAACTTCTACTTCTTCCCCTCTTCGCGATGTTCCTAGCGGTCTGCGGCGTGGCCTCGGCACAGAGCGTCGATTCGAGCGCGCCCGACACGATGATCAAGACGGTGACGCAGCAGGTCCTCGACGAGATCAAGTCGGACCCGAAGATCCAATCGGGCGATATCAACAAGATCACCGAGCTCGTCAACCAGAAGATCCTGCCGTACACGGATTTCACGCGCACAACGCGCCTCGTGATGGGCCGCAACTGGAATTCGGCGACGCCGGAGCAGCAAAAGCAGATCGTCGAGCAGTTCAAGATGCTGCTGATCCGCACGTACTCGGGCGCGCTCGCGCAGGTGCGCAACCAGACGGTGCAGTACAAGCCGTTCCGCGCGAATCCGGACGACACCGACGTCGTGGTCCGCTCGGTCGTGATGAACAACGGCTCGCCGGTCGAGCTCGACTATCGCCTGTACAAGACGGCGCAAGGCTGGCGCGTGTACGACATCAATGTGCTCGGCGCGTGGCTGATCCAGGCGTATCAACAGCAGTTCAACGAGCAGATCTCGCAGAACGGCGTGGGCGGTCTGCTGCAGTTCCTGACGCAGCGTAACCAGCAGCTCGCGAGCGGCAAGGCATCGTGAGCACGGTAGCTACAGGCGGCCGTTTCCAGACGGCCGCAACCCTGACCCACGAGAGCGCGAAGGCGGCGCTCGACTCGGGTCTGTCGCGCATCGCAGCAGGCGCGACCGAAGTCGATTGCGCGCCGCTCACGCAGTTCGACTCTTCCGCGCTCGCCGTGCTGCTTGCATGGCAGCGCGCCGCGACCGCGCGCGGCGCCGCGTTGGGCGTCGTCAATCTTCCTTCCGGGCTCGTGAGTCTCGCGCGAGCCTACGGCGTCGATACGCTCCTCTCGTTCCGACATTGATCCTGTTCTGACTTTCATGCAGAACGCGGCAGCGCGCTTCGCTGCCGCAATCAGGATCGCTCCGAAGTCGGCCCCAGCCGCTTTGCCCTATAATCAAACGTTTTTTTCGGGCCCCAACCCGGCCCTTTTTGGTCCAAGCCCGGGTCCGTGAAGCGAAAATCCGCACACTCGAGGCGCGGCCGCGCGCGGCGCGCGCACTGTCTACATGTCAGCCATAGAAATCCGAAACGTCAGGAAGCGCTACAAGGATCTCCAGGCGCTCAAAGGCGTGAGCCTCACGGTGGAAGAGGGCGAGTTCTTCGGCTTGCTCGGCCCCAACGGCGCGGGCAAAACCACGTTGATCAGCATTCTGGCCGGTCTGGCGCGCGCCGATAGCGGCACGATCTCCGTGCGCGGCCACGATGTCGTCAGCGACTTCCGGGCGGCGCGGCGCGCGCTCGGCGTCGTGCCGCAGGAACTGGTGTTCGATCCGTTCTTCACCGTGCGCGAGTCGCTCCGGATTCAGTCGGGCTATTTCGGCTTGCGCAACAACGACGACTGGATCGACGAGGTCATGGCCAATCTCGATCTCACCGAGAAAGCCGACGTCAATACGCGCGCGCTGTCGGGTGGGATGAAGCGCCGTGTGCTCGTCGCGCAGGCGCTCGTGCATCGTCCGCCCGTGATCGTGCTCGATGAGCCCACCGCCGGCGTCGATGTGGAGTTGCGCCAGACGCTCTGGAAGTTCATTTCGCGCCTGAATCGCGAAGGTCACACCATCGTTCTGACGACGCACTATCTCGAAGAAGCCGAATCGCTGTGCCACCGGCTCGCGATGCTTCGTCGCGGTGAAGTCGTCGCGCTCGAACGCACGAGCACGCTGTTACAGCGTTTCTCGGGCCTGCAGTTGTATCTGCGGCTCTCGAACGGAGCGTTGCCCGCCGACTTGCGCGCGCTCGAAGTCGATCCGCACGCGGTGTCGGGCGCGCAGCACTTGCTGCGCCTCGCGAGCTACGACGACGTCGAGCCGATTCTCGCGAAATGCCGCGCGGCAGGCTGCACGTTCGATGAAATCGAAGTGCGCAAGGCCGATCTGGAAGACGTGTTCGTGCAGGTGATGAACGAGCCGGAAGTGATCGAGGGGCTTTCATGAGCGGTTTCCAGACGTTGTTCTACAAGGAGCTGCTGCGCTTCTGGAAGGTTTCGTTTCAGACCGTCCTCGCGCCGGTCGTCACGGCGCTGCTGTATCTGACCATCTTCGGCCACGCGCTGTCGGGGCACGTTCAGGTGTATCCCGGCGTCGGCTACACGAGCTTTCTCGTGCCCGGCCTCGTCATGATGAGCGTGCTTCAGAACGCGTTCGCGAACAGTTCTTCGTCGCTGATCCAGTCGAAGATCACCGGCAATCTCGTGTTCGTGCTGCTGCCGCCGATCGCGCATTGGGAGATGTTCTTCGCGTATGTGCTGGCATCGGTCGTGCGCGGACTGTGCGTGGGCTTCGGCGTGTTCATCGTGACGATATGGTTCATCCCGATGTCTTTTTCCGCGCCGTTCTACATCATTGCGTTCGCGATCCTCGGTTCGGGCATTCTCGGCACGCTGGGTTTGATCGCGGGCATCTGGGCCGACAAGTTCGATCAGTTGGCCGCGTTTCAGAACTTCCTGATCATGCCGCTCACGTTTCTTTCCGGCGTGTTCTACTCGACACATACGCTGCCGCCGCTGTGGCGCGCGGTGTCGCATCTGAATCCGTTTTTCTACATGATCGACGGCTTTCGCTACGGCTTCTTCGGCCTCTCCGACGTGAATCCGCTGGTGAGTCTCGGCATCGTCGGCGGATTCTTGGCCGTGCTGGCGCTGATCGCCGTGCGATTGCTCGCGAGCGGCTACAAGCTGCGTCACTAATTCAAGGAGACTTCCATGTTGCCGACTCCGGAGCAGGTGAAGGACTACATCGCTGGCGGCTTGTCCTGCCAGCATCTCGAAGTGGAAGGCGACGGCCAGCACTTTTTCGCGACCATCGTGAGCGATGCGTTCGTCGGCAAGCGGCTGATCGCGCGTCATCAACTGGTTTATGCGGCGCTCGGCGAGCGCATGCGCGAGGAGATTCATGCGCTGAGCATGAAGACCCTTACCCCCGACGAGTGGAAATCGGCCTGAGTCCACCCGGCGAAGCCAATCAGGTCACACGACTCAACTTACGTAACACCGGCATCACCGGCAGACAAAGGCAGTAAAGAGTGCGATTCATTCAAGATAACCGCGGCGCCGAAAACGGCTCCGCAGCAGGAAGCTCGGTCGAAGGACAAGCAATGGATAAATTGGTCATCACGGGGGGCGCGAAGCTCTCTGGCGAAATCACCGTATCGGGCGCGAAGAACGCGGCTTTGCCCATTCTTTGCGCAAGCCTTCTCACCGCCGACGACGTCCATCTGTCGAACGTGCCGAATCTCCAGGACGTGCGAACGATGATCAAGCTGCTGCGCCAGATGGGCGTGCAGTCGGAAGTCTCGGGCGACGGTCGCGTGAGCCTCAATGCATCGACAGTCGACAAGCTGATCGCGCCGTACGAAATGGTCAAGACGATGCGCGCGTCGATTCTCGTGCTCGGGCCGCTCGTCGCGCGCTTCGGCGAGGCGAAGGTGTCGCTGCCCGGCGGCTGCGCGATCGGCGCGCGTCCGGTCGATCAGCACATCAAGGGCCTGCAGGCGATGGGCGCCGAGATCAACATCGAGCACGGTTTCATCGAAGCGCGCGCGAAGCGTCTGAAGGGCGCGCGCATCATTACCGACATGATTACCGTCACCGGCACCGAAAATCTGCTGATGGCGGCGGTGCTGGCCGAAGGCGAGACGGTGATCGAAAACGCGGCGCGCGAGCCGGAAGTGAGCGACCTCGCGCATCTGCTCGTGAAGATGGGCGCGAAGATCGACGGCATCGGCACTGATCGTCTGGTGATTCAGGGCGTCGACAGGCTGCATGGCGCAAAGCATGATGTCGTGCCGGATCGCATCGAGGCCGGCACGTTCCTGTGCGCGGTCGCGGCTGCGGGCGGCGATGTCACCTTGCGCCGCGTGAGCCCGCACCTGCTCGACGCCGTGACGGCCAAGCTGCGCGAAGCGGGCGTCAGCATCGAGGAAGGCGACGACTGGATGCGCGTGCGCATGGACAAGCGCGCCGGCGCGGTGAATATCCGCACGTCGGAATATCCCGCGTTCCCGACTGACATGCAGGCTCAGTTCATGGCTCTCAACACGATCGCGAACGGCACGTCGCAAGTGGTCGAGACGATCTTCGAGAACCGGTTCATGCACGTGCAGGAACTGAACCGCCTGGGCGCGAACATCACGATCGACGGCAATACGGCGCTCGTCAGCGGCGTCGAGCAACTCTCCGGCGCGAAAGTGATGGCAACCGATCTGCGCGCGTCCGCGAGTCTCGTGATTGCTGCGTTGTGCGCGGACGGCGAAACGCTGATCGACCGCATCTACCATCTGGATCGCGGCTACGACCGCATGGAATCGAAACTGACGGCGGTCGGCGCGAACGTGCGCCGCATCAAGGGCAGCGGGAGCGAGCAATGAGCTCGCTGCCGCAGACGTCGTCGTCGGTGGAGCCGAGCGCGCCCCTCACGCTCGCGCTGTCGAAAGGGCGTATCTTCGAGGAAACGCTGCCGCTGCTCGCCGCCGCCGGCGTGCAGGTGGCCGAAGATCCGGAAAGTTCGCGCAAGCTGATCCTGCCGACCACGAACCCGAATCTGCGCGTGATCATCGTGCGCGCGACAGATGTGCCGACCTATGTGGAATACGGGGCGGCCGATTTCGGCGTCGCGGGCAAGGATGTGCTGATCGAGCACGGCGGCAGCGGCCTGTATCAGCCGATCGATCTGGACATAGCGCGTTGCCGGATGTCGGTGGCCGTGAAGGCGGGCTTCGATTACGCGAGCGCGGTGCGCCAGGGCGCGCGTTTGCGCGTCGCGACGAAGTACACCGAGACCGCGCGTCAGCATTTCGCGGCGAAGGGCGTCCATGTCGATCTGATCAAGCTGTACGGCTCGATGGAGCTCGCGCCGCTCGTCGGGCTCGCGGATGCGATCGTCGATCTGGTCAGTTCGGGCGGCACGCTGCGGGCGAACAATCTCGTCGAGGTCGAAGAGATCATGCAGATTTCATCGCGCCTCGTCGTGAACCAGGCGGCGCTCAAGCTGAAGCGCGCGGCGCTCAAGCCGTTCCTCGACGCCTTCGAGCGCGCCACCGTCGCAACAGGAAATTAGGCGAGCCGCAGGCCGCGGCGCGCCACCAGCAAAACGGAAAACCAGCATGTCTATCAAGATTCGCAAACTCGATTCCAGCACCGATGGTTTTCACAAGGCGCTGCGTGCCGTGCTCGCGTTCGAAGCGAGCGAGGACGAGGCAATCGAGCGTTCGGTCGCGCAAATTCTCGCGGATGTGAAGGCGCGCGGCGACGCGGCCGTGCTCGAATACACCAACAAGTTCGATCGTCTGAAGGCGGAGAGCGTCGCGGCGCTCGAATTGCCGGTGTCCGAAATGGAAGCCGCGCTCGAAGGGCTCGAGCCGAAGCGCCGCGCGGCGCTCGAAGCGGCGGCGGCGCGCGTGCGCGGCTATCACGAGAAGCAGCGCATCGAGTGCGGCAGCCATAGCTGGCAATACACCGAAGCCGACGGCACCGTGCTCGGCCAGAAAGTCATGCCGCTCGATCGCGCGGGCATCTACGTGCCGGGCGGCAAGGCGGCGTATCCGTCGTCGGTTTTGATGAACGCGATTCCGGCGCGCGTTGCGGGCGTCAAGGAAATCGTGATGGTCGTGCCGACGCCGGACGGCGTGAAAAATCCGCTCGTGCTCGCAGCGGCGCTGCTCGGCGGCGTGGACCGTGTGTTCACGATCGGCGGGGCGCAGGCGGTCGGCGCGCTCGCGTACGGCACGCAAAGCGTGCCCGCGGTTGACAAGATCTGCGGTCCGGGCAACGCGTATGTCGCGTCGGCAAAGCGCCGCGTGTTCGGCACGGTCGGCATCGACATGATCGCGGGGCCGTCCGAGATTCTCGTCATCTGCGATGCCACCACCGATCCCCGCTGGGTCGCGATGGACCTCTTCTCGCAAGCCGAGCACGACGAGCTCGCGCAATCCATCCTGCTGTGCCCGGACGACAACTTCATCCAGCGTGTCGAGGATGCGATCGTCGAACTGCTTCCGTCGATGCCGCGCCGCGATGTCATTCAGCGTTCGCTCGAAGATCGCGGCGCGCTCATCAAGGTGAAGGACATGGCCGAAGCGTGCTTGATCGCCAACGACATCGCGCCGGAGCACCTCGAAATTTCCGCGCTCGATCCGCATCAGTGGGCCGCGCAGATTCACAATGCCGGCGCGATGTTCCTCGGCCGCTACACGAGCGAAAGTCTCGGCGACTACTGCGCCGGCCCGAACCACGTGCTGCCGACGTCGCGCACCGCGCGCTTTTCGTCGCCGCTCGGCGTGTACGATTTCATGAAGCGTTCGAGCGTGATCGAAGTGAGCGCGGACGGCGCGCAGACGCTCGGCGAAATCGCGGCGGAACTGGCATACGGCGAAGGCTTGCAGGCGCATGCGCGCAGTGCGGAATACCGGATGAAAAACGTCGGCTGAAAAAAGAGCCGGCCCGAATGAACAAGGCGGCCTGAGAGCCGCCGCCCCACCGGCGAGAGAGACGCCGGGAAATCATGACCACACCACAAGACATCATTCGTCCCGACGTCCTCGCGATGACGAGCTATCCCGTGGCCGACTCCACGGGCCTCATCAAGCTCGACGCGATGGAAAATCCCTACAGCTTGCCCGCCGATCTCGCCAAACGTCTGGGCGCGCATCTCGCGGGCGTCACGCTGAATCGCTATCCGGCGCCACGCCCGGCGGATTTGCTCTCGAAGATCAAGCGCAAGATGCAGTTGCCCGACGCGTGCGACGTGCTGCTCGGCAACGGCTCGGACGAACTGATCAGCATGATGTCGGTCGCGTGTTCGAAGCCGGGCGCGAAGGTCGTCGCGCCGGTGCCGGGCTTCGTGATGTACGAAATGTCGGCGAAGTTCGCGCATCTCGACTTCATCGGCGTGCCGCTGAAGGCGGACTTCACGCTCGACGCCGACGCGCTGATCGCCGCCGTCGAAGAACACGAGCCGGCGCTCGTGTACCTCGCGTATCCGAACAACCCGACCGGCACGCTCTACGACGACACCGACATGGCCCGCGTGATCGACGCGGCGCGCAAGAGTCTCGTGGTAATCGACGAGGCGTATCAGCCGTTCGCCGGCAAGAGCTGGATGCCGCGCGCGGCGGAGTTCGATAACGTCGTCGTGATGCGGACCGTCTCGAAGCTCGGGCTTGCGGGCATCCGCCTGGGTTACATGGCGGGCCGTCCTTCGTGGATCATGCAGTTCGACAAGGTGCGCCCGCCGTACAACATCAATGTGCTGACGCAGGCGACCGCCGATTTCCTGCTCGATCACCTCGACGTGCTCGACGCACAGGCCGCCGATCTGCGCGCGCAACGCGCCGCGCTCGCGCGAGAAGTCGCCGCGCTTCCGGGCATGACGGTTTTTCCGAGCGCGGGCAATTTTCTGCTCGTGCGCGTGCCGGACGCCGCCGTTGCTTTCGAAACCCTTCTGACTTCGCGGGTTCTGATCAAAAACGTGAGTAAAATGCATCCATTGCTGGTTAACTGCGTGCGTTTGACGGTCGGAACGGCTGAAGAAAACGCACATATGGTCGCGGCGCTGAAAAAGCTCGCACCCAACTGAATCCCTACTTTCGAAAGTCTCAAGGAATCACCATGCGCATTGCGGAAGTCGTTCGCAACACCAGCGAAACGCAGATCCGTGTGAAGCTCGACCTGGACGGCACCGGCAAGCAGAAGCTCGCCACCGGCGTCCCGTTCCTCGATCACATGCTCGACCAGATCGCCCGTCACGGGCTCATCGATCTCGACATCGAAGCGCATGGCGACCTCCATATCGACGATCACCATACCGTCGAAGACACCGGCATCACGTTGGGGCAGGCGGTGGCGAAGGCCATTGGCGATCGCAAGGGCATTCGCCGTTACGGACATTCGTACGTGCCGCTCGACGAAGCCCTGTCGCGCGTCGTGATCGATTTTTCCGGCCGGCCGGGTCTCGAGTTTCACGTGCCATTCACGCGCGCGCGCATCGGCACATTCGACGTCGACCTCACCATCGAATTCTTTCGCGGCTTCGTGAATCATGCCGGCGTGACGCTGCATATCGACAACCTGCGCGGCATCAACGCGCATCATCAGGTCGAGACCGTGTTCAAGGCGTTCGGCCGCGCGTTGCGCATGGCCGTCGAAATGGACGAGCGCGCGGCAGGACAGATTCCGTCGACCAAGGGCAGTCTCTGATCGACTCACGCTGATTCGGCGCGCGCGTCGACAACACGATGGATCTGTTCAAGTCGTTCATATCGTTGCTCGCGCTGATCAACCCGATCGGCGCGATACCGTTTTTTCTGAGCCTGACCTCGCAGCAGTCCGAGATCGAGAGACGCAACACGATTCGTGTCGCGTCCATTTCGGTGTTTTGCGTGATCGCGGTGACGGCGCTGCTCGGGCAGCAGATAATCGCGTTCTTCGGCATTTCGGTCGGATCGTTCGAAGTGGGCGGCGGCATCATCATGCTGCTCATGGCAATCAGCATGTTGAACGCGCAGGTCGGCAACGCGCGCTCGACGGTGGAAGAACGCATGGAAGCCGAGGAACGCAACAGCATCGCGGTCGTGCCGCTCGCGATTCCGCTGCTCACCGGGCCGGGTTCCATCAGCACGGTGATCGTCTATGCTGCCAATGCGCAGCACTGGTACGACCGTTTCGGGCTCGTCGTGCTGGGCGCGATCATCGCGGGGCTGTGCTTCGGCGCACTGAATCTCGCCGAGCCGATCGCCCGCTGGGTCGGGCGCACGGGAATCAACATCGGCACGCGTCTCATGGGTTTGATGTTGTCCGCATTGGCGGTGGAGTTCATCGTCGACGGGTTGAAGGCCTTGATGCCATCTTTGAAATGAATACTTCGATTGCGATTGTTGATTACGGAATGGGCAACCTGCGCTCGGTCTATCAGGCGCTGAAAAAGGCTGCACCCGAAGCGAACGTGGCGATCGTCGATCAGCCGCAAGGCATCCATGCGGCGGATCGGGTCGTGTTGCCGGGACAGGGCGCGATGCGCGACTGCATGGCGCATCTGGCCGAATCCGGGCTTCAGGAAGCGGTGATGCAGGCGGCGCGCGAAAAACCGATGCTCGGCGTGTGCGTCGGCGAGCAAATGCTTTTCGACTGGAGCGAGGAAGGCGATACCAAGGGCCTGGGCCTCTTGCCCGGCAAAGTCGTCCGCTTCCAGCTCGACGGCCTGCTGCAGGACGACGGCTCGCGCTTCAAGGTGCCGCAAATGGGCTGGAACCGCGTTCGTCAGACGCAAGCGCATCCGATCTGGGACGGCGTCGCGGACGGCGCATTCTTCTATTTCGTGCATAGCTACTACGTGGTGCCGGACAATCCGGCGCACACGTCCGGCGAAACCGTGTACGGCAGCGCATTTACGTCGGCAGTTGCGCGCGACAATATCTTCGCGACCCAATTTCATCCGGAAAAGAGCGCGGATGCAGGCCTGCGTCTGTACCGGAATTTCGTGCACTGGAACCCGTGAAACGGCGCGTGCGCTAGCGTTTTCGCCTACTACTACGGGCGCATGACCGTTGCAAGACTTGTACTACACTAGCGAGACGGCTCGCGGCAGAGGCACGAAAGACCGCACGTGCGCCGTTTTGATCAACTTCACCCCGAAAATACGCGATACCTATGCTGCTCATTCCGGCCATCGATCTTAAGGACGGTCAGTGCGTGCGCCTCAAGCAAGGCGATATGGACCAGGCGACCATTTTTTCAGAAGATCCGGCAGCGATGGCCCGACATTGGGTCGATCGCGGCGCACGACGGCTGCATCTGGTCGATCTGAACGGCGCGTTTGCCGGCAAGCCGAGGAACGGCGACGCGATCCGCGCGATCCTCGACGAGGTGGGCAGCGAGATTCCCGTGCAACTGGGCGGCGGCATCCGTCACCTGGAAACCATCGAGCGCTATCTGGACGACGGCCTGTCGTACGTCATCATCGGCACTGCGGCGGTGAAGAATCCAGGCTTCCTGCAGGACGCGTGCAGCGCGTTCGGAGGCCACATCATCGTCGGGCTGGACGCGAAGGACGGCAAGGTCGCCACGGACGGCTGGAGCAAGCTGACGGGCCACGAAGTCGTCGATCTCGGCCGCAAGTTCGAGGACTACGGCTGCGAATCGATCATTTACACGGATATCGGCCGGGACGGGATGCTTCAGGGCATCAACATCGACGCGACCGTGCGCCTCGCGCAGGCGGTGAAGATTCCGGTGATCGCGAGCGGCGGGCTGTCGAGCATCGCGGATATCGAGTCGCTCTGCGAGGTCGAGGACGAAGGCATCGAAGGGGTGATCTGCGGCCGCGCGATCTATTCCGGCGACCTCGATTTCAAGGCGGCCCAGACACGCGCCGACGCGCTGCGCGAAGCCGACGGCGCTTGAAGACGCCTGAGCGCGAGCACATCTGAGCAGCACTCCGGGCGGCCGCGACGCCGCCCTTACTTTGTAAGTGGCAAGAACATGGCTCTCGCAAAACGCATCATTCCCTGCCTTGACGTGACCGCCGGTCGCGTCGTCAAGGGCGTCAACTTCGTCGAGCTGCGCGATGCGGGCGATCCCGTCGAAATCGCGCGTCGTTACGACGACCAGGGCGCCGACGAACTCACGTTCCTCGATATCACCGCGACTTCCGATCAACGCGATCTGATTCTGCCGATCATCGAGTCGGTGGCGTCACAGGTGTTCATTCCGCTGACCGTCGGCGGCGGTGTGCGCGCTGTCGAGGATGTGCGGCGTCTGCTCAACGCGGGCGCGGACAAGATCAGCATGAATTCCTCGGCGGTCGCGAATCCGCAGCTCGTGCGCGACGCGTCGGACAAGCACGGCTCGCAGTGCATCGTCGTCGCGATCGACGCCAAGCGTGTGTCGGCCGAGGGCGAGACGCCGCGCTGGGAAGTGTTCACGCACGGTGGCCGCAAGGCGACGGGCATCGACGCGATCGAATGGGCGCGCAAGATGGCCGAGTACGGCGCGGGCGAAATTCTTCTGACCAGCATGGACCGCGACGGCACCAAGGCCGGGTTCGATCTCGCCCTGACGCGCGCCGTATCGGACGCGGTGCCGGTGCCGGTGATCGCATCGGGCGGCGTGGGATCGTTGCAGCATCTCGCGGACGGCGTCGTCGAAGGCCACGCGGACGCGGTGCTTGCCGCGAGCATCTTTCACTACGGCGAGCATACGGTCGGCGAGGCGAAGCGCTTCATGGCCGATCACGGCATTTCGGTAAGGACGTAAGCGGTGAGCGATCAAATGACCTGGCTCGACAAGGTGAAGTGGGACGCGAACGGCCTCGTGCCGGTGATCGCGCAGGAAGCGTCGACCAACGACGTGCTGATGTTCGCATGGATGAATCGCGAGGCGCTCGCGAAGACCATCGAACTGAAGCGCGCGGTGTACTTCTCGCGCTCGCGTCAGCGCCTGTGGTTCAAGGGCGAGGAATCGGGTCACGTGCAGCATGTCCACGACGTGCGCCTCGACTGCGACGAAGACGTCGTGCTGCTCAAGGTCGAGCAGGTATCGGGCATCGCGTGCCACACCGGCCGCCATTCCTGTTTTTTCCAGAAATTCGAAGGCACGGCGGAGAGCGGCGAGTGGGTCGCTGTCGAGCCGGTCCTGAAAGACCCAGAAAGCATTTACAAATGACGCAAGCCAATACGCTCGACACGCTGCTGCGCCTCGCCTCCGTTATCGACAGTCGCAAGGGCGGCGATCCGGAACAATCCTATGTTTCCCGACTCTTTCATAAAGGCGACGATGCGGTCCTGAAGAAGATCGGCGAGGAAGCGACGGAAGTCGTGCTCGCCGCGAAGGACGCGCGTCATGGCGGCGCGCCGAAAGCGCTCGTCAGTGAAGTCGCTGATTTGTGGTTTCATTGTCTCGTGATGCTGTCGCATTTCGACCTGAGCCCCGCCGACGTGGTCGCGGAACTGGAACGTCGCGAAGGCCTGTCGGGGATCGAGGAGAAGGCGCTGCGCAAGTCGCGCCAGCGCGAGCAAAGCGGCAGCTGACGAGCGTCTCGCCTCGAGCGAAGGAGGGCAGCATGAACCGGCAGTACGAACCTTATCCGCCACCCGTCGTTCAGAACTCGGATGACCCGGAGCGCCTGCGCAACATGCGCACGTTCACCCACGTTCTGTACGCGTTGTATGCCGTCTACTGGCTGACCGGGGGGCTGACCGGCCTGGTCGCCATCATCCTCAACTACGTCAAGCGAAGCGACGCCGCCGGCACCCCCTATGAGGATCACTTCACCTGGCAGATCCGCACGTTCTGGTGGGCGGTGCTGGGTCATGTGATCGGCTTTGCGACGATCTGGATCGGCATCGGCTTCCTGATTCTCGCCGCGGTCAGCATCTGGACGCTCTATCGCATCATCAAGGGCTGGTTGTATCTCTACGAGGACAAGGCGATCGAACCGCGCGCCTGGTTCTGAATACGCTTCGATCAATCTGGCCCGGGAACGGGAGACACACGGGACATACATGAGTCAAGACAACTGCATTTTCTGCAAGATCGCCACGGGCCAGCTGCCGAGCACGAAGGTTTATGAGGACGACGAGTTCGTCGCCTTCAACGACATCAACCCGGCAGCGCCGGTGCATGTGCTGGTGATTCCGCGCAAGCATATTGAAACACTTTCCCACTGCACAGAAAGTGACAGTCCGCTGCTTGGTAGAATGGTGAGTCTCGTCGGACGTTTGGCGAAAGATCTGGGTGTCTCCTACACGGGAGGGAACACCGGTTTTCGCACGGTAATTAATACCGGACCGGGCGGCGGGCAGGAGGTGTATCACATCCACGCGCATTTGTTGGCCGGCGAGCGCCCGTGGCGCCGAATGGGGTAATGCTGCAATCTGCGTCTGCATTCTCCTTTCCAATGAAATATTGGGCGAGCAAAATCGATAGTTGAAGTCGAGGCGGTCAGCCTTGGCTCAGGCCGCGAGGCCAGTCTTCCGCTTTAGATACCCAAATCGGGGCGGAATCACGGAGAGTTTTCATTCATGGGTTCGTTAAGCATTTGGCATTGGTTGATCGTTCTGTTGATCGTGGCGCTCGTGTTCGGCACCAAGAAACTGCGCAATATCGGCGGCGATCTGGGCGGCGCGGTGAAGGGTTTCAAGGAAGGCATGCGCGAAGGCGAGACGCCGGCAAATACGACCGATCAGCGCGAGCTGCCGCGTAACGGCGCCGTTGACGTCGAAGCGAAGGACAAGTCCCGCCCGGGCGACTACCGCTAATCCGTCCGCCGACGGTAACCCTCCACTCTTCGTTCAATGCTCGATCTCGGTCTGACCAAAATGGCGGTCATCGGCGTCGTCGCGCTGGTGGTCCTCGGGCCGGAGCGCCTGCCGGGCGTCGCTCGCACGGCGGGGGCGCTCTTCGGGCGCGCGCAGCGTTATATCAACGACGTCAAATCGGAAGTGGCACGCGAGATGGAACTCGATGAGCTGAAGAAAATGCGCACCGAGTTCGAAACCGCGGCGTCCAACGTCGAATCGACGATTCACGACACGCTGCGTCGCCACGAGTCCGAACTGAACGATGCGTGGAAAGAGGGCACGTCGGTCGCGCCGAGCATCGCGGGTAGCGCGGGCGAACAGGCGGACAGCGCCGCGTCGGACAAGCCCTGGGCGAGCACGTCGTCATCGACGTCGACCAGGCGCAAGAACTGGCGCGTGAAGCAGGCAGCGATTCCGAACTGGTACAAGCGCACGACTTCTCGTCGCACGCGGGTCCAGTCGGGCGCGGCGCGCGTCGCTCGTCATACGCCAGCCACCCTGCGCCGGCAGACGAAGTTCTTCTGAGCGAGCCGCGATTCCTTCATCGATGATTTCTACCGAGGGCCGGCGTGAGCGACCCGCAACACAATAAAGAAGAGCCCGTCGAAGAGACGTTCATTTCGCATCTCGTCGAATTGCGCGACCGCATCATTCGCGCGGGCGCTTCAGTCATCGTCGTATTCATCGGGCTGGTGTACTGGGCGCCGGACATCTTCAAGCTGCTGGCCCGTCCGCTGATGCAGAACCTGCCAGCCGACGGCAAGATGATCGTCACCGACGTCACCGGCTCGTTCTTCGTGCCGATGAAGGTGACAATGCTCGTCGCCTTCGTGATCGCGCTGCCGATCGTGCTGTATCAGGTCTGGGCCTTCGTCGCGCCGGGGCTGTATCAGCACGAGAAGAAGCTCGTCGGGCCGCTCGTCTTCAGCAGCTACACGCTTTTCCTGTGCGGCATGGCGTTCGCCTACTTCGTCGTGTTCCCCACTATTTTCCGCGTGATGGCGCATTACAACGCGCCGCTGGGCGCGGAGATGACAACGGACATCGACAACTACCTGAGCTTCGTGCTGACGATGTTCATCGCGTTCGGGGTGACGTTCGAGGTTCCGATCGTCGTCGTGCTGCTGGCGCGCATGGGCGTCGTGTCGATCCAGAAGCTCAAGCAGATCCGCCCATACGTGATCGTCGGCGCGTTCGTCATCTCGGCTGTCGTGACGCCGCCCGACGTTTTCTCGCAACTGATTCTCGCGATTCCGCTCGTCATTCTTTATGAGGCGGGCATCATTGCGGCACGGCTCGTGGTTGGCAAGGAGCAGATCAAGAACGAGGAGCCGGCGGCGGAGTAGGTGCGGCGTATTGTCGCGGTGAGCGTCGGCTTGCCGGATACAAAAAAGGCAGCTTCGAGTGATCGAAGCTGCCTTTTTGTTTTGTGAATGCGGCGTTTATTCGTCGCCCTGGTCACCCTGATCGCCTTGATCTTCGTCCGGCATCTGCGGTGCGCGCGGCGGCGCGGGACGCTTGCCGATCATCACGTTGACGTCGAGTTCCTTGTTCTTGCGCATCAGATGGACCTTGACCGACGTGCCCGGCTTGATCTGCGCGACGACGTTGAGCAGGCGCGTCGTGTCGGTGATGGTGTCTTCGTTGATGGACACGAGGATGTCGCCCGGCCTGATACCCGCCTTGTCCGCCGGACCGCCTTGCAGCACGCCGGCGACGATCGCGCCGGATTTCTGATCCAGCCCGAACGATTCGGCGATCTCCGGGGTCACGTCCTGCGGCTCCACGCCAATCCAGCCACGCGTGACGGTGCCCGTCGTGATGATGCTTTCCAGTACGCTGCGCGCGGTCGACACGGGAATCGCGAAGCCGATGCCGAGCGAGCCGCCGCTGCGCGAATAGATTGCCGTGTTGATGCCGAGCAGATTGCCGTTCACGTCCACCAGCGCACCGCCCGAGTTGCCGGGATTGATGGCTGCATCCGTCTGGATGAAGTTCTCGAAGGTGTTGATGCCGAGGTGATTGCGTCCGAGCGCGCTGACGATACCCATCGTGACCGTCTGGCCGACGCCGAACGGATTGCCGATCGCGAGTACGACATCGCCGACGCGCGTCTGGTCCATGCGCCCGAGGGTGATGCTCGGCAGATTGGTCATGTTGATCTTGAGCACGGCGAGGTCGGTTTCCGGATCGACGCCGATCACTTTTGCGCTGGCCGTGCGACCATCGGCGAGCGCGACTTCGATTTGATCCGCACCGTCGACGACATGCTGGTTCGTTAGAATGTAACCTTCCGAGCTGACGATGACGCCGGAGCCGAGGTTCGACGCCGGCGGCTCGTCGCTCTTGCGTTTGTTCTTGTCACCGAAGAAATAGCGGAACAGCGGGTCTTTCGCACGCGGATCGGGCGGCAGATTGCCGTCCTTGCTGGAGAACACGTTCACGACGGCCGGCATCGCCTTTTGCGCGCCTTCCGAGTAGGACGATTGAACCGGGCGCGAGCCGATGCTCGGCGCCACTTCCTGCAACGCGACGATCGGCTCGGCAAGCTGCTTGCCGAATTGACCCTGACGTTGAAGCCACTGCGGTTTCAAGGTCGCGATGATGAACATCAGGGCCAAAAGCACGGTGACCGCTTGGGCAAAAAATAGCCAGAAGCGTCTAAGCATTTGAAGGGATAGAGGATTTCATGGATCGGATCGAACTCGAATTGTATCTGAACAATCTGCTGGAAATCGGCCGCTTCAAGGACTATTGCCCGAACGGTCTGCAGGTCGAAGGCGCGCGCCGCGTGCAGAAGATCGCAACCGGTGTGACGGCCTCGCAGGCTTTCCTGGAGGCCGCGCTGGAATGGGGCGCGGACACCGTCCTTGTGCATCACGGCTACTTCTGGCGCAACGAGGCGCCGCAGATCACGGGGCGCAAGTATCGTCGGTTGCGCACGCTGATCGCCAACGACATCAATCTCTTCGCCTACCATCTTCCGCTCGATTCGCACCCGGAGTTCGGCAACAACGCGCAGATCGGTGCGCGCCTCGGGCTGATCGCGGACGGCCGTTTCGCCGATCAGGATCTCGGCTGGGTCGCGACGCTCGCGATGCCGCTTTCGCTCGAGCACTTCGGCGCGATGGTCGAGAACGCGCTTGGCAGGAAGCCTCTCGTGTTCGGCGATACGAACAGGGAATTGCGACGCGTGGCGTGGTGCACGGGCGGCGCGCAGGGCTATTTCGAAGACGCGATAGCGGCGCGCGCCGACGTCTATCTGAGCGGCGAGGTCTCGGAGCAGACCATGCATATCGCGGCGGAGTCGGGCGTGGCGTATATCGCGGCCGGGCATCACGCGACGGAGCGTTACGGCGTGCAGGCCGTCGGCGCGCATCTGTCGGAGCAGTTCGATATCGAACATCTTTTTATCGATATCGATAATCCGGTTTAATACGCTGTTAAGCCGGCGCGCCCATTATTTGGCGCTTGCAGTTGCCTTAAACGAACGCTTCACGATATTGCGCGAAAAACGTGGGGAAAACCCTGAAGCATCAATCACTTCGAGTGATTTTTGCTAGGCGGCCCTTGTAAATGCTAACTCCATTCGCGCACACTAACGGCGAACAACTGATGTGACGGTATAAATCCAACTCAGAAGTGGGGCGTGTGATGCGAGACAAGGATGAAAAACGCGTCGACGGCGGCCGCCGTACCTGGCTGATTGCGACGACCGCAGCAGGTGGTTTCGGAGCTGTGGCAACCGTGGTTCCTTTTGTAGGTTCGTTTGCTCCATCGGAGAAGGCCAAGGCGGCGGGCGCGCCCGTCGAGGTCGATATCAGCGGACTCAAGCCGGGCGAAATGATGACCGTTGCCTGGCGCGGCAAGCCGGTGTGGATCGTCAACCGCACCGACGAAATGCTGGCCGACGTCAAGAAGGCCGACAACGAAGTCGCTGACCCGAAGTCCAAGATGGAATTTTCGATGCCGTTGCCGGAGTACTGCAACAACGAGTATCGCTCGCGCGCCGATCACAAGAACATTCTCGTGGCGGTCGCGGTGTGCACCCATCTGGGCTGCACGCCGACGCCGCGTTTCCAGGAGGGTGCGCAACCCAATCTCCCCGATAACTGGCCGGGCGGCTTCCTTTGCCCGTGCCACGGCTCGACCTATGACATGGCCGGCCGCGTCTTCAAGAACAAGCCCGCGCCGCAGAACCTGGACATTCCACCGTTCATGTTCACCTCCGCGACGCAACTCGTGATCGGCAAGGACGAAAAGGGAGAGGCGTAAATGGCGACCGCAGACAAGGAAGTGGAGACAACGGGCTTGACCGGTTGGATCGACCGCCGGTTTCCGATGACCTCGACCTGGAAGAAGCACGTTTCCGAGTACTACGCGCCGAAGAACTTCAACTTCTGGTACTTCTTCGGCTCGCTGGCGCTGCTGGTGCTGGTGAATCAGATTGTCACCGGCATTTTCCTGACGATGAATTACAAGCCCGATGCGACGCTTGCGTTCGCATCGGTCGAGTACATCATGCGCGAGGTGCCGTGGGGCTGGCTCATCCGCTACATGCACTCGACGGGCGCGTCGATGTTCTTCGTCGTCGTGTATCTGCATATGTTCCGCGGGCTGATGTACGGGTCGTATCGCAAGCCGCGCGAACTCGTATGGATCTTCGGGTGCGCGATCTTCCTGTGCCTCATGGCCGAAGCGTTCTTCGGTTATCTGCTGCCGTGGGGGCAGATGTCGTTCTGGGGCGCGCAGGTTATCGTGAACCTGTTCTCGGCGATTCCGTTCATCGGCCCGGATCTGTCCTTGTGGATTCGCGGCGATTACGTCGTGTCGGATGTCACGCTGAACCGCTTCTTCGCGTTCCACGTGATTGCGATTCCGCTCGTGCTGATCGGACTCGTCGTCGCGCATCTGGTCGCGCTCCATGAAGTCGGCTCGAACAATCCGGACGGCATCGAGATCAAGGCGAAGAAGGGGCCGGACGGCATTCCGCTCGACGGCATTCCGTTTCATCCGTACTACTCGGTGCACGACTTCATGGGCGTGTGCGTGTTCCTGCTGATCTTTGCGGCGATCATCTTCTTCGCGCCGGAAATGGGCGGCTACTTCCTCGAAGCCAACAATTTCGTGCCGGCCAACCCGCTGCAGACGCCGCCCGAGATCGCGCCCGTGTGGTACTTCACCGCGTTCTACGCGATGCTTCGCGCCACCACCGATCCGTTCAAGATCGTGCTGATGATCGTCATCGCACTGCTCGGACTGCTTGCGCTGGTGAAGGGGCGCGGCAAGTGGCGCCTTGGCCTGCCGGTGCTCGCGGTTCTCGTGCTGATTTTCATGGCGCTGACGGAATCGAAATTCTGGGGCGTGGTCGTGATGGGCACGGCGGTCGTGTCGCTGTTCTTCCTGCCGTGGCTCGATCGCAGTCCGGTGAAATCGATCCGCTACCGACCGCTCTTCCACAAGGTCTTCTACGCGATCTTCATCTTCGCGTTTCTAATGCTCGGCTTCCTGGGCACGCGACCGCCATCGCCGGCCGCGACGCTGATCGCGCAGATCTGCGCGTTGATCTATTTCGCGTTCTTCCTCGGCATGCCTTTCTGGACGCCGCGCGGCAGATTCAGGACGCCGCCTGAGCGAGTGCACTACAAACCTCACTGAGCGCACGTCCGGAGACGAATACGATGAAAAAATGGCTCTCTACAATAGCGATGATCGGTGCGGCGCTGCTCTCGTTCGGTGCGGCGCCGGCTTTTGCGCAGGAAGAGGCGGTGCTCGACCGGGCGCCCGCTAGTTCGGACAATCTCGCGTCCTTGCAGCATGGCGCCCAGGTTTTTGTAAACTACTGTCTGAACTGCCACAGCGCGAATCTGATGCGGTACAACCGGCTGACCGACATCGGCATCAGCGAAAAGCAGATTCAGGAGAACCTGCTTTTCTCGACCGACAAGGTCGGCAACACGATGTCCATCGCGATGCGCCCCGAGGATGCGAAAGCCTGGTTCGGCGCGTCGCCGCCGGATTTATCGGTCGAGGCGCGGGCGCGCGGCAACGACTGGCTCTATACGTACTTGCGGAGTTTTTATCGCGATCCGACGCGGCCGACCGGCTGGAACAACCGCGTGTATGAGAATGTCGGCATGCCGCACGTGCTCTGGACTCTGCAAGGCATTCGGGATGCGAAATTCGAGACCGATACGGACGAAAAGACCGGCGAAAAGGTAAGAAGATTCGTCGGTTACACTCAGGTTGCGCCTGGTGCCATGTCATCCGTGGATTATGATTCAACTGTGGCCGATCTCGTTTCGTACATGTCGTGGATGGCGGAGCCTGCGCAGCAGACGCGCAAGCGGCTCGGTGTCTGGGTTCTGCTGTTCCTGGCGCTGCTGAGTTTCCTCGCATGGCGCCTGAACGCGGCATACTGGAAAGATATCAAATAGCGCGCCTTCGAAGGCGTGGGTCGGCGCGACGACGTTTTCGGCGAGAAAACGCCGCGGCCGACCCTTCGAGTTTACTGAAGGAACTTTAAAAACATGATGGTTCTGTATTCCGGCACTACTTGCCCCTTCTCCCAGCGCTGCCGGCTGGTGTTGTTCGAAAAGGGCATGGATTTCGAGATTCGCGACGTTGACCTGTTCAACAAGCCGGAAGACATCGCGGTGATGAACCCATACGGCCAGGTACCGATTCTCGTTGAGCGCGACCTGATCCTGTACGAGTCGAATATCATCAACGAGTATATCGACGAGCGTTTCCCGCACCCGCAACTCATGCCGGCAGACCCGGTGCAGCGCGCCCGCGCGCGCCTGTTCCTGCTGAACTTCGAGAAGGAGCTGTTCGTTCACGTCGGCACGCTCGAGAACGAGAAGGGCAAGGCCGCCGAGAAGAATCACGAGAAGGCGCGTAGCGCGATCCGCGATCGCCTCACGCAGCTCGCTCCGATCTTCCTGAAGAACAAGTACATGCTGGGCGAGGAGTTCTCGATGCTCGACGTCGCGATCGCGCCGCTGCTGTGGCGTCTGGATCACTACGGCATCGAGCTGTCGAAGAACGCCGCGCCGTTGATGAAGTACGCCGAGCGGATTTTCAGCCGCCCGGCTTATATTGAAGCGCTGACGCCTTCCGAAAAGGTGATGCGTCGATAGTTTGAGTGCGTTGGGACGCGGCGGCGCGGTTTCGTGCCGCCGCATTCCGGCAGAGGAAAGTTGATGCAAGAGATTTCCACCAAGCCGTATTTGTTGCGCGCGCTGTACGAGTGGTGCACGGACAACGGTTTTACGCCCCATATCGCCGTGCGAGTCGATGCGGCGACGCGCGTTCCGCGTCAGTTCGTGCGCAACGACGAGATCGTGTTGAACATCAGTTTCGAGGCGACGAGCCAGCTGCAGATGGGCAACGAGTGGATCGAGTTCAGCGCGCGATTCTCCGGCAAGTCGCACAAGATCGAGGTGCAAGTCGCGAACGTTTTGGCTATCTACGCGCGCGAGAACGGACAAGGGATGGCGTTCCCGGTCGAGCAGACGCATTCTGGAGCGGAGTTGGCGAGCGCTCCCGTCGGGGGGCGATCGTCTGAGCGCGACACTCGGCAGATCGAGGAGCCAGCGGATGAGCGTGTGGATCCCGTGCCAAAGGATCAATCGCAAACGGACGCCGATGACGATGCTTCAAAATCCCCCGCGAGGTCTCACCTCAAAGTCGTTAAATGAAGTAGAATCTCGTCCTTCGCCGGCTTAGCTCATCTGGTAGAGCAGTTGATTTGTAATCATCAGGTGGCGGGTTCGAGTCCTGCAGCCGGCACCAAGATTTACGTCAACGGGTCGTGCGATGTCCGCACGACCCGTTTGATTTGAGTCGACAGGTCTTAGCAGTTTGAGTCGATAAGAAAATGCGTCGAATTCTTGTTGACACGAACCGAAATGTTGTTCATAATCTCGTTTCTCTGCTGCTGATGCAGCGGCGTAAGACAGAAGGTGAGGTAGGGGTCTTGCGATGTGCTCTTTAAAAACTAACAGCCGATAAGTGTGGGCGCTTGATGTTGGGTGCGGTCTGGTTCTTCGGAGCTGGATATAGCGAAAGTATCAAGAGTCTCACACGAAGTATCAGAGGAAGGTTTTTCCATCTTTGGATGGAGTAAAT
>FCOD02000058.1 GCA_001544655.2 Caballeronia turbans | reverse complement strand
TGTGACCGCGGGCGTGTGGAGCTGCTTTCTTTGGTTACTTTCTTTGCAGCAGCAAAGAAAGTGACTGCCGCCCCGCACAGGGGCAGTGCTAATAGACCAAAAAGAAAACGGGATCCGGCGAAAGCCGTTCTTTGTAGCAGCAAAGAAAGTGACTGCCGCCCCGCACAGGGGCAGTGCTAATAAATCAATGCCAATACGCGATCCGGCGAAAGCCTGAACCTCCCGACTAAAGCCCAATGCCACCCCCCCCATGCAATGCCCGAACCCACTTCTCCACCCGCTTGGGATCAAGCCTCCCCCGCCGCCCGCCAAGCTCATCACACAACGCCCCCCGAAACCCTGCGATATCCGGCGAAAGCAAAAGAATCCTCTCGAGATCGCCCCAGCCCAGCGACCCGGCGACTGCAATCATCGTCCCGCGAGCCCGCGCATCGGCGATACACGAAGCAAGCACCCCCGCATCGACGCAATCGAACAACGTGCGCCCGTTCTTGCTCGCCGTGTCGAACACGATGCCGACAAACCCTAGTTGCGCCGCAAGCATAGCCAGCTCGCGATCGACGCCATCGTCAGAAAGAAACACCGGCACCACCGCCGCCGGCAAGCTCGCCAGATGCCGCAGGCACGCCGAAGCTCCCGCGCCCGGCGTCACGCCGACCTTCACATAATCGACACCCGTCGCCGCGACGTCGAGCACGCGCGCGGTCATCTCGCCGAGCGCATCATTGGGCAAGTCGCCGATGGTCGCGCTGATCGGCCGCACCGCATAGCGCGCACGCAATACCTTCACGATATGCGCAATATCGCCGATCGCGACCCCGCCCAGCGCGCCCGCGCCCGGTTCCTTCAGGTCGATCAGTTCGGCCCCCGCGTCCGCGGCATCGAATGCTTCGTCGGCCGAGCGGACGCTCGCGAGCAGTGCGGTCATCGTCAAAACTCCGGTGGAAATGCCACGAAAGACGCTTCAGGTAAGCGCCCTGGCGCGATGCGCCTCGATTGCCTGCAAGAGCCATTGCCATGCTTCGCGCTCGGCGTCGCCCGCGGTCTTGTCGATTGCGATCTTCAGATACGCAATCTCGCTGTCCACCTTCTCCGGCGGCAGCATGAACAGACGGCTCACGAGAATCGCGCCTTCGACGACAGCGCCCTGCGCACGATTGAAGCCCGCAAACGGCGCATGTGTCGCGCGATGCACGCATTCCATACGCAGCGTGGGACGTGTTTCGTCGTCGAGAAGTTCAGCGAGACGCAACTCGGTATGCGCGAGCGTCGATGCGAGCCGCACGCTCGGCACCCTGTCCGCGGCGACCGTGGGCCAATCGCGCGCGTAGCCCGTCACGCAGCCCGCGAACACGCGCACGTCCGTCGTGAAGTTGATGACGGCGCTCTTCGTCGCGAGCACGTTGTCGAGCGTCGTGGACGGGCGGAACGGCGCGAGTACCGCGAAACCATCCTCGAAGCGCACGCCCATCGGCGCGATGTGCGGCCGGCCATCGCGATCCGCGGTCGTGACGATGGTCTCGTAGATCATGATGGTCGGCGAAAGTATTCGTAGCCGCACGAAGTAGCCGCGATTGCTTCGATGCGGCTTCGTGCGGGTTTGATCCGCGTTCAGCGGGTGGCGATATACATCGTGATTTCAAAACCAAAACGCATATCGGTGAAGCTGGGGGTAGTCCATTGCATGCGCGTTCCTCCATATGAGTCGGGTTGATGCCTCGGTTACCGCTTCAATGATTTGCCGATGCGGACGAATCCGCCCAGGCGGCCGGGAGGGGGCCGGCGTTTCGACGATGCAAGCGTCATGCCAATCGCATGAAGCGGATGCCGAAGAACGCGGCCGGTTCATCATGCGCGCCGACTGTGACGAAATCAGAACAAAGTGTCCCATTCGTGCAGCCATAAACGCATCAGGGCTAATCCCGACTAAGGCATCGCTTATGGTCCGGCAAGTTATTCGTGAATTCCTTTCCTCGCGGCCAGTGCGTAGTCTGCAATCACAGCGGCACACAAGCGCGACGGTCGCTTGGGACATCGGGGCGCACGTCACTCTCATCTCACTGTCGAGGAAACGGAATGAACGACTTCAGCAAGGCCGCCGTCGAGGCGGCGCGCAATCCGTCCGATCCGCGCTCGCGCTATGCGGCCGGTGTCATGAAGTATCGCGAGATGGGCTACTGGCAGCCCGATTACACGCCGAAGGATACGGACGTGATCGCGCTCTTTCGCATCACGCCGCAAGCCGGCGTCGAGCCGGAGGAAGCGGCCGCGGCCGTGGCGGGCGAGTCGTCGACGGCGACATGGACCGTGGTGTGGACCGATCGCCTCACCGCGTGCGACATGTATCGCGCGAAGGCGTATCGCGTCGAGCCGGTGCCGAACGCGCGCGCCGACGAGCCGCAATACTTCGCGTACATCGCCTATGAACTCGATCTGTTCGAGGAAGGATCGGTGGCGAACCTGACGGCGTCCATCATCGGCAATGTGTTCGGCTTCAAACCGCTGAAGGCGCTGCGTCTCGAGGACATGCGCATTCCGGTTGCCTATCTGAAGACGTTCCAGGGTCCGCCAACGGGCATCATCGTCGAGCGTGAGCGGCTCGACAAATACGGACGGCCGCTGCTCGGCGCGACTGTCAAGCCGAAGCTCGGCTTGTCGGGCAAGAACTACGGACGTGTCGTGTATGAAGGACTGAAAGGCGGTCTCGACTTCCTGAAGGATGACGAAAACATCAACTCGCAGGCCTTCATGCACTGGCGCGACCGCTATCTCTTCTCGATGGAAGCGGTGAACCGCGCGCAAGCCGAAACGGGTGAAGTGAAGGGCCACTACCTCAACGTGACGGCCGGCACGATGGAAGACATGTACGAGCGCGCCGAATTCGCGAAGGAATTGGGCTCGTGCATCGTGATGATCGATCTGGTGATCGGATGGACCGCGATTCAGTCGATGTCGAAATGGGCGCGTCGCAACGACATGATCCTGCATCTGCATCGCGCGGGACATGGCACGTACACGCGGCAGCGCAATCACGGCATCTCGTTTCGCGTGATCGCGAAGTGGCTGCGCATGGCCGGTGTGGATCACGCGCATGCGGGCACGGCGGTAGGCAAGCTGGAAGGCGATCCGTTGTCGGTGCAGGGCTATTACAACGTGTGCCGCGAGGCGCGCAACGAGCCGGATCTGTCGCGCGGCATTTTCTTCGATCAACCGTGGGCGGGGTTGCGCAAGGTGATGCCGGTGGCATCGGGCGGGATTCACGCCGGACAGATGCATCAACTGCTCGATCTCTTCGGCGATGACTGCATTCTGCAATTCGGCGGCGGCACGATCGGGCATCCGCAAGGTATTCAGGCCGGTGCGACGGCCAATCGTGTCGCGCTCGAAGCGATGGTGAAAGCGCGGAATGAAGGGCGCGATATTGCTAATGAAGGGCCGGATATTCTGGAAGCCGCCGCGCGTTCGTGTACGCCGCTCAAGCAGGCGCTCGATACCTGGCGCGATGTCACCTTCAACTACGCATCGACGGATACGCCGGATTTTGCTGTTACGGCTACGGCGGTGTAGGGGTTTTTTCGCCGGATCCCGGACCGACACGAAAGCATGATTTCACGAAGAAACCATACTAAGGATATCGAAATGAACATCACCCAAGGGACGTTCTCCTTCTTGCCCCCGCTCACCGACGAAGAAATCTCCAAACAAATAAACTACGCCCTGGACCAGGGCTGGTCATGCTCAGTGGAGTTCACCGATGACCCGCATCCACGGAACACGTATTGGGAAATGTGGGCCCTGCCGATGTTCGATCTCCACGACGCCGCCGGCGTGCTG
This sequence comes from Caballeronia turbans, assembly GCA_001544655.2. GTDB lineage: Bacteria > Pseudomonadota > Gammaproteobacteria > Burkholderiales > Burkholderiaceae > Caballeronia > Caballeronia turbans. The sequence goes on along the minus strand of FCOD02000058.1, from coordinate 11,952 downwards.
ATGGAAGTGAACGAATGCCGCAAGACGTATCCGCATCACTACATCAAGGTGAACGCATTCGACTCGGTGCGCGGCTTCGAAACGATGCGCTTATCGTTCATCGTGAACCGCCCACCACAGGAACGAGGCTTCCGCCTCGAACGTCAGGACGACAGAAGCCGCGTGCAGCGCTACGCGATCCGCACCTACGCAACCGATCGCCCGAGCGGCGAGCGCTATTGATGAGGAGGATCGATCATGAGCGCCGAAGCCACGCTCGAAGAAGCGCCTCTTCAAACCTCAGCCGATCTGATGGCGCTCTATCGCGAATCGCGCATCGGCGAAGTGCTGGCGGAGCTGGACCGGGACCTCATCGGTCTCGCCCCAGTCAAGACGCGTATCCGCGAGATCGCCGCGCATCTGCTCGTGGAGCGCGCCCGCAAGACGCTCGGCATCACGTCGGGTGCGCCCACGCTGCACATGTGCTTCTCGGGCAATCCCGGCACCGGAAAAACCACCGTTGCGCTGCGCATGGCGCAGGTTCTGCATCGGCTCGGCTATATCCGGCGCAATCATCTCGTTTCGGTGACGCGGGACGATCTGGTCGGTCAGTACATCGGGCATACCGCGCCCAAAACGCGCGAAGTGCTCAAGCGTGCGATGGGCGGCGTGCTCTTCATCGACGAGGCCTATTACCTGTATCGCCCGGAGAACGAGCGCGATTACGGACAGGAAGCCATTGAGATCCTGCTGCAGATCATGGAGAACCAGCGCGACGATCTTGTCGTGATTCTCGCGGGTTATGCGTCGCGCATGGAGACGTTCTTTCACAGCAATCCGGGCTTCCGCTCGCGCATCGCGCATCACCTCGTGTTTCCGGACTATGCGCCCGACGAGCTGCTGCAGATCGCCGAGCACATGCTGACCGACATGCATTACCGCTTCGACGAAGACGCGCGCCGCGCCTTCGAAGCATATCTCGCGCACCGCATCAGGCAGCCGAACTTCGCCAATGCGCGCTCGGTGCGCAATGCGCTGGATCGCGCGCGTTTGCGTCAGGCGAATCGTCTGTTCGCCGCAGCCGAAACGGGCAACGGCATCGCCGATGCCGATGCGCTGATGCGACTCGATGCCAGCGATATCCGCGCGAGCCGTGTGTTCACCGATTCATAACGCAGAAAGGAGAGCGCGATGCAGGATGGACGCACGACCTTATCGAAGTTCCTGATCGACACGCTGGACCGCAAGCCCGGTGCGGAAGCCGCGAGCGGTCTGTCCGCACTTCTGATCGACGTGGCCGCATCGATCAAGACGATCGCGGCCGCATTGACGCGCGGCGCGCTGGGCGGGCAGCACGGCTCGGCGCAATCGATCAACACGCATGGCGAGGAGCAGAAGAAGCTCGACCTCGTGACCAACGATATCTTCCTGCAACATTGCGAGTGGGACGGCTTGCTCGCGGGCATGGTGTCGGAAGAGATGGAGCGCGTCTATGCGATTCCGGAGCCGTATCCGCGCGGCGAGTATCTGCTTGCGTTCGATCCGCTCGATGGCTCGTCGAACATCGATATCAACGGCGTGGTCGGCTCGATCTTCTCCGTGCTGAGACGCGCGGGCGATGAAAGCGACGCACCGGACGATGCGTCGTTCCTGCGCCCGGGACGCGAACAGGTCGCGGCGGGTTATGCGATCTACGGCCCTTCGACCATGCTCGTGCTCTCCGTCGGCAACGGCACGCACGGTTTCACCCTGGAACGCGATGTCGGCAATTTCGTGCTCACGCATTCCGATATCCGCATCCCCGAAGATTCATGCGAGTTCGCGATCAACGCATCGAACGAGCGCTTCTGGGAGCCGCCCGTGCGCCGCTACGTGCAGGAATGCAAGGACGGCCGCACCGGTTGCCGCGCGCAGGACTTCAACATGCGATGGATCGCGTCGATGGTCGCGGAAGTGCATCGCATCCTCATGCGCGGCGGCGTGTTCATGTATCCGCGCGACTTCAAGACGCCCGAGATGGAAGGACGCCTGCGCCTGCTCTATGAAGCGAGCCCGATGAGCTTCATCGTCGAGCAGGCGGGCGGGCTGTCGATCACGGGACGCGAGCGCATTCTCGATGTCGAACCGAAGGCGCTGCATCAACGCGTGCCGGTGATACTCGGCTCGCGCAATGAAGTCGACCGCATTCAGCGCTATCACGGCGAATACGATCGCGGCGAGGACAAGCCGTTCACGTCGCCGTTGTTCAAGGAACGCTCGTTGTTCCTCCCCGAAACGCAAGCGTGAATCGACATCTGAAACTGCGCTCATTACATCTATAGCAGGGAGGCAAGCGCATGTCAGTCAAGCATCCGATCGTCGCGGTGACGGGCTCTAGCGGCGCCGGCACCACCACCGTCATGAAGAGCTTCACGCATATTTTCAGGCGCGAGAAAATCAATGCGCAGATCGTCGAAGGCGATGCGTTTCATCGATACGATCGTCTTGGCATGCGCGAGGCGATGAAGCAGAGCGAGCGCGACGGCCTCGTCAATTTCAGCCACTTCGGGCCGGAAGCCAATCTGCTCGAAGAACTCGAGAGCCTGTTCCATACCTACGGCGAAACGGGCGGCGGCCAGTATCGCCATTACGTGCACGATGAAGGCGAAGCCGCGCATTACAGGCAAGATGCGGGCACCTTCACGCCGTGGGAGGACATCACGCCCGGCACCGACTTGATGTTCTACGAGGGCCTGCACGGCGGCGCCGTCACGGGGAAAGTCGATATCGCGCGTCATGCGGATCTGCTCGTCGGCGTCGTGCCGATCATCAATCTCGAATGGATTCAGAAGCTGCATCGCGATCAGACGATGCGCGGTTATTCGCATGAAGCCGTCGTCGATACGATCCTGCGGCGCATGCCCGATTACGTGAACTACATCTGTCCGCAGTTCTCGCGCACGCATGTGAATTTTCAGCGCGTGCCGACCGTGGATACGTCGAACCCGTTCACCGCGCGGGAGATTCCGCAGCCTGACGAAAGCTTCGTCGTGATCCGCTTCGCGAAGCCGAAGGGCATCGACTTTCCCTATCTGCTGACGATGCTGCACGACTCGTTCATGTCGCGGCCGAATGTGATCGTCGTGCCCGGCGGCAAGATGGGTCTCGCGATGCAGCTCATCTTCACGCCGATGATCCTGCAACTGCGCGACCGGCGCGCGCGTGCATAGAAAGGTTTCTCATCATCGTATGTAAGGAGGCATCTCATGAATGCCGTCGCTGAGGCTTTGCCCGGACTTCATCGCTCACCCGATACGCGACAGATGGCGAACGCGTTGCGCATGCTCGCCGTCGACGCCGTGAGCCAGGCGAAGTCCGGTCATCCCGGCATGCCGATGGGCATGGCGGAGATCGCGGTCGCGCTCTGGGCGCGTCATCTGAAGCACAATCCCGCCGATCCGGATTGGTCGGATCGCGACCGCTTCGTGCTGTCGAACGGTCACGGGTCGATGCTCCTCTATGCACTGTTGCATCTGAGCGGCTATGACTTGTCCATCGACGAGATAAAACGCTTTCGTCAGATGGGCAGCAAGACGCCGGGGCATCCGGAAGTGGGCGTGACGCCCGGCGTCGAAACGACGACCGGGCCGCTCGGTCAGGGCCTGACCAATGCGGTCGGCATGGCGCTCGCCGAGGCCTTGCTCGCGCGTGAATTCAATCGGCCGGGGCACGAGATCGTCGATCACCGCACGTATGTCTTTGCGGGCGATGGCTGCATGATGGAGGGCGTGTCGCATGAAGCGGCGTCGCTCGCGGGTACGCTGCGGCTCGGCAAGCTCACCGTGCTCTACGACGACAACGGCATTTCGATCGACGGCCACGTCGACGGCTGGTTCACCGACGATACGCCGAAACGTTTCGAATCGTACGGCTGGCACGTCGTGCGTGCGGTCGATGGCCACGATGTCGAGGACGTGTCCCGTGCGTTGCAGGAAGCGCGCGAGTCGGACCGCCCAACCTTGATCTGCTGCAAGACGGTGATCGGCCTGGGTGCGCCCAACATGGCCGGTACGCACGACGTGCACGGCGCGCCGCTTCCCGCCGACGAAGTCGAAGCCACGCGCCGCGCGCTCGACTGGACGCATGCGCCGTTCGAGATTCCATCGTCGATTCGCGCGCTGTGGGATGCGCGCGAGGCGGGCGCGGCGGCGCAGGAGAACTGGAATCGCCGCATGCAGGCGTATCGTCGCGTGTTTCCGGCCGGGGCCGCCGAGTTCGAGCGCCGGGTGCGTGGCGCGCTGCCGGCGAACTGGCGCGACATGGCGCGTGCGCTCGTGCGCGACGCGGATCGCGCGCGGCAGACGATCGCGACGCGCAAGGCGTCGCAACTCGCCATCGAAGGCCTTGCGCGCGTGTTGCCCGAACTGCTCGGCGGCTCGGCTGACCTGACCGGATCGAATCTCACACGCTGGAAAGATGCGGTCGATGTGAGCGCATTGCCGGAAAAAGGCAATTACATCCACTTCGGCGTGCGCGAGTTCGGCATGAGCGCGGTGCTCAACGGCGTCGCGCTGCATCGCGGCTATCTGCCGTTCGGCGGAACGTTCCTCACGTTTTCCGACTACTCGCGCAACGCGCTGCGCATGGCCGCGCTCATGAAAACGCGCACGGTGTTCGTCTTCACGCACGATTCCATCGGCCTCGGTGAAGACGGTCCGACACATCAGCCGATCGAGCACGCCGCGAGCTTGCGCATGATCCCGGGCCTCGACGTATGGCGTCCGTGCGATAGCGTCGAGACGATGCAGGCATGGGTGAGCGCGGTCGAGCGCGACCGGCCTTCGTGCCTGCTGCTGTCACGCCAGAGCCTGCCTTTCGTGCCGCGCGATGAAGCGCAGATCGACGGCATCGAGCGGGGCGGCTACGTGCTCCTCGACTGGCCGTCGACATGCGAACGCGATGCGCGCCGCGTCGTGCTGATCGCGACCGGCTCGGAAGTGGCCCTCGCGCTCGCGGCCGTCGAGCCGCTGAAGGACGAGGGCATTCTGGCGCGCGTCGTGTCGATGCCGTCGACCACCGTGTTCGATCGCCAGTGCAACGTGTGGCGCGAACGCGTGCTGCCCGAAGGCGTGCCGCGTGTCGCGATCGAGGCGGGCGTCACGGCGTTCTGGCGGCAGTACGTCGGGTTGAATGGCGGCGTAATAGGCATCGATCGTTTCGGCGAATCCGCGCCCGCGAGCGCGTTGTTCGAGCACTTCGGCGTCACGAAGGCGGCGCTCGTCGATGAAGCGCGCCGCGTGGCGGCCTGAATTTTTCATACCCTGCATGGAGATGACACGATGGCCTTCATCGCATTGAGGCAGTTGCTGGATCACGCGGCCGAACACGCATATGGCGTGCCGGCGTTCAACGTCAACAACATGGAGCAGGTGCACGCGATCATGCAGGCGGCCGAGGCGACGAAGAGCCCGGTCATCCTGCAGGCGTCGGCGGGCGCGCGCAAGTACGCGGGCGAGCCGTATCTGCGGCATCTGGTGCTCGCGGCTGTCGAGGCGCATCCGGATATCCCCGTCGTCCTGCATCAGGATCACGGCGCGAGCCCGTCCGTTTGCCAGCAGGCGATACGGTCGGGCTTCACGTCCGTGATGATGGACGGCTCGCTCATGCCCGATCAGAAAACGCCCGCTGAATATGAGTACAACGTGGGGGTGAGCCGGCGCGTCGTGGAGGCGGCGCATTCCGTGGGCGTCTCGGTCGAAGGTGAGCTGGGTTGTCTCGGCTCGCTGGAGACGGGGCGCGCGGGCGAAGAGGACGGCGTCGGCGCCGAGGGTGCGCTGAGTCACGACCGGTTGCTGACCGATCCCGACGAGGCGCGCGCGTTCGTCGAGGCGACGGGCATCGACGCGCTCGCGATCGCCATCGGCACATCGCACGGCGCGTACAAGTTCAGCCGACAGCCGACGGGCGATATCCTCGCGATCGATCGCATCGCCGAGATTCACGCACGGATTCCGGACACGCATCTCGTGATGCACGGCTCGTCGTCGGTGCCGCAGGAATGGCTTGCGATCATTCGCGAGCACGGCGGCGAGATTCCGGCGACGTTCGGCGTGCCGGTCGAGGAAATCCGGCGCGGCATCGCAAACGGCGTGCGGAAAGTGAACATCGACACGGATATCCGCCTCGCGATGACGGGCGCGATGCGCCGGGCGATGGCGTCGGCGAAATCGGAGTTCGATCCGCGGCATGCGTTGAAGGCGGCGACCGCGGCCGCGCGGGACTTGTGTATCGAGCGTTTCGAGGCGTTCGGGTGCGCGGGGCATGCGGATCGCATCAGGCCGATGGCGCTCGAGGCGATGGCGAAGCGGTATCACTGACGTTACGATCACCGGCCCCGCCCATTGCGAGCTATCTCATGCCAACAGAATCCCCGACAGCGGAACTCGGCGCGACCGCAGGCGAATTCGCGCTTCCCGCGACAGACGGCCGGACCTATACGCTCGGCTCGCTGAAAGGCGCGAACGGTCTCGTCGTCGTGTTCATGTGTAATCACTGTCCCTACGTGAAAGCCGCGATGCCGAATCTGATCCGCGATGCACGCGCGCTGAAGGAAATCGGCATCAATGTGGCGGGCATCAATTCGAACGACGCCACCGTCTACACCGACGATGCGTTCGATCGCATGGTCGCGCTCACGAAAGAATGGAACCTGCCGTTTCCGTACTTGCACGATGAAACGCAGGAGATCGCGCGCGCCTACGGTGCGGTCTGCACGCCGGAATGCTTCGGTTTCGATGCCGGTCTGCGCCTGCGATATCGCGGCCGGATCGACGCATCGCGCAAGGAAGCCTTGCCCGATGCGCGGCGCGATCTCTACGAAGCAATGCGCGCAATGGCGCAGAACGGTGACGCCCCCGACGTGCAATATCCCGCGCTCGGGTGCTCGATCAAATGGAAGCCCTAGCTTTTTTTCCTGGTGCTGCCAGGCGCATGCCACGCCGTCAGATCCTCGTCGGGCCGATCGACTTCGCATCCCCAGTCGAGCGGCTGATCCTGATCGAATCGCTTGCCTAGCTGCCACGCGATCTCCGCGCGCGCGAGCTGCACGCCGAGATAGAACGCATGGCCGCCATCGGTCTCGACTCTAAGCTCGGGATAGAGCGCGAACGGATCGACGGCGACGTGATGACCGTCGCGGTTATAGACATGAATGCCTTCCGCCGACACCTGCACGCGGAAATTCGGATCGCGTATCGCGGCGGCGAGCGTGGCGATCTCTTCGGCGTTGTAAGGAAACGGCCGCTTCGCATGCAACGCCGACAAATCGGCGGAAATGCCCTTGGGCAGCGTCTGCGTTTCGCGCGCGGCATGCATCACGCGTCGTGCGACATCGGCTTCGCGAACGGCACGCCGCGCATGAAGGCTCACCGACGTCGTCAGCACGGCCGCGATGCGCAATTCCGCCGCCATGCCGAACAGCACCGCATTGATGCCGCTCGTATCCGCCTCGGTCAGCTCGGTCACGTTGCCGACGCCCATCATGATCGGCACATCGGGATAGCGCTCGCGCAACGACACGTAACGCGCGATGGACGCCGCGAGCCCGAACGGAATCGGATCGAGAATCGGATCGGCGAGAAAAGGGCGGCCGCGCTTCGTCAGCGCTTCGATGGCGGCATCGAGCGAGGCGCCATCGGCGGGTTCGCGCGGCACGAGGATCGGCGTCGAGGCGATTTCATCCGCGATCCATAGTGTGTCGGCGTTGAGGCTCATCACATAGTCCGCGCCCGCGCGTCCGCCGCGCACGAGTTCTTCATCGCGCATCGAATCGACGCTCACGCGAAAGCCCTGCTCCTTCAGCATCGTGACCGCATCTTCGAGATGCGGAAACGCCGTCTCCGGCAGGCAGCCGACATCGATTACATCGGCGCCCTGGCTTTTGTACTCGCGCGCGCGCGCCGCGATGCCATCGAGATCGAGACGCGGCGCATCGACGATTTCCGCGAAGATCTCCGTCTCGTAGCGCGACAAGTCCACATGCCGCGCCTCGCGCCCGAAAAACTGCGGCAAGTCCTTCACTTCCTCGGGACCGCGCTCGACCCGCACGCCGTAATGCGCGCTGAGGGCGTCGAGATCGCCGCGGCATCGCCCGGGCACGATCATGCGGCTCGTGCCTTCGCTCAACGGCGTCTCGACGCGCCGGCGGATCATGTTGGCGGTCATCAGGCCCGCGACCTGAAGACCGATCTCGCGAACTTCCCACGTGAAGGGCGATCCGGCGGCAGCGGGCGCGATGCTTTCGAGTACCTGATGCAGGCTCAACTGCGCGAGCCGCCCCGTCAGGAAGACGATGTGTTCCATGCGAGCTTCAGGTCCGACAGGCGTTGATCGAGCGCGGCTTCGAGATCGTCGAGCGAGCAGGCCACGGTGGTATGCGCGAAGCGCGCGAGCCGCTCGACGTTCTCGAACTCGATCGCGCGCGGCCTCACTTCGACCCATTCATGCGGGGTCTGCGTGATGACGCTCGGCGCGGTATCGCATGCGAACACGATGCCCGGCACACATTGCTTGCCGGCTTGCGCATAGAGATTGGTGGGCAAGGTATCGGAGATGCCGTACGCGCATTTGGCGACGGTATTGCTCGTCGCGGGCGCGATCACGACCGTGTGATACTCGCCGTTGTAGATCATGCCGACGGGCACGCTGCTCGCGCTGTTGTCGCGAAACACCTTGAAGTGCTCGCGCAGCTTGGCGACGGTCCAGCCATAGAGCGGCAGCACTTCCTCGCCGGCGGCGGAAAGAAACAGATCGACACCGGGCAGGCGCCGCGCGAGCGCGATCGACTCTTCGAGCATATGCCCCGAGCCGGTCACGCACCACGCGAAGCGCGCGTCGGGCTTGAACTCGTCGAGCCGGCGGGCAGGCGTGGGTTGCGTCATGCGTCGGATGCTGGGTTGTCGGATGCGGGCGTGTCGTGCGACAGGCGAATATGCAGGCGATGCATCTTCCGATACAGCGTGTTGCGGCTGATGCCGAGCACTTTCGCGACATTGCTCACGTTCCAGCGATGCTCGTCGAGCAATTGGAGCACGGTCTCCCGCTCTTTCACCTGGATCGCGTTGAGCGCCGATGTATCGGCATCCTCGGCCAGATGCGCGAGCGGCGCACCCGCCGGCACGCCCGGCGCGCGCGGAGCCGTCTGCGCGCTCGCACCCGGGCTCGCACCGTTCACGATCTCGGCCGGCAGATGCGCGCAGCGGATCTCGGAGCCGTCGCAGAGGGCGATCGCCATTTGCAGCACGTGACGCAACTGGCGGATGTTGCCCGGCCACGGATACGACAGCAGCGCCTGCCGTGCTTCGGCGGAGAGCGCGGGCGGATCGTCGGATTCGGTTTCGAGAATATGCGCGATGAGCGCGAGTGCATCGGCGCGTTCGCGCAGCGGCGGCAGATTGATCTCGATTCCGTTCAGCCGGTAATACAGGTCCTCGCGGAACATGCCCGTCTGCACGAGTTCGACAAGATTGCGGTGGCTCGCGCTGATCAACTGAAAGTCCACCTTCACGATGGTTTCCGCGCCGAGCGGCGTGACCTCGTGCTCTTCGAGCACGCGCAGCAGGCGCGCCTGCAACGTGAGCGGCATATCGCCGATTTCATCGAGAAAGAGCGTGCCGCCGTTCGCCTGCACGATCTTGCCGCGCCGTCCCTCGCGCTGCGCGCCGGTGAACGCACCCGCGCGATAGCCGAACAATTCGCTTTCGATGAGATTCTCCGGCAGCGATGCGCAATTCACGGCGACGAACGCGCCGCCGCCGTTCGGACTGATGCTGTGCAGCGCGTTGGCGAACACTTCCTTGCCGGTGCCCGTCTGGCCGCGCAGGATGATCGGGATCTTGCGCTGGATCACGCGCGCGGCGAGCTGGATTTGCGAGGCCATGCGCGGGTCGCCGAATTCCAGATGCGCGAGCTTGTCGAGACGGCCTGCGCTGGCCGTCTCGCGCGCGTCTTTCTTCGGCGCTTTCGCGCGCGCGCCGGGGGCGGACAGATCGCGCGATCCGGGATCGTTCATCAGGATGCGCGTCGCGCCGCTGGCGCCTTCGCGCGGCGTCTGCGCGGTGAGGAAGAAGCGGCTGTTCGCCTTCGCGCTATAGACCGTCACTGGGTGGAACGAGCCGCGGATGCTGCGCGCGATCATGTCTTCGAGCGATGCATTGAACGCTTCCTCGATGCGCTTGCCGCACAGTTCTCCGGGCGAGCGCAGGTCCAGCTGGAAGAGCGCGCTGCGGCTCGCTGCGAGCACGACGCCGTCGTCGCTGACGGCGAGCTTGCCCGCGTGCAGCGTGCCGACGAACTCCGGACGGCTGTGGAAGTGGATCATGTTCGCGTGCCGGTAGCGCGCATCGATCAGACGATTTTCGATCATCTGCCGCGACATGCCGACGAGCACGAGGGAATGCTGTTGCAAGAGCTTGGAGCGGCTCGTCACATCGAGCACGCCGACGACCGTGCCGCGCTCGTCGAAGATCGGCGCGGCCGAGCAGGTGAGCGACGTATAGCGCGGATAGAAGTGTTCGTGCTGGCATACGGCGATGCAATCGCGCTCGATGAGGCATGTGCCCATGCCGTTGGTGCCTGCTTCCCGCTCGCTCCACAGCGCGCCGACGCGCAGGCCATCGGCGGCGACGGCTTCGCCGAACGGCACCGACGACACCTGATGCACGATGACGCCGTCCGCATCGACGAGCACGACGGCGAGTTCCGGATCGGCGAGTTGTTGATACAACGTCGTCATTTCCAGCTTCGAGCACGCGATGAGATCGCTTGCGGCGTCACGGCGATCGTTGAGTTCGTGCTGCGTGAGCACGGGCGGCATGATGAAGCGGCCCGGATCGAGCCTGAATTCCGTGAGGCACCGCAGCCACGATTGCGCGACCGAATCGCTGGCGCGACGCGCGGCCAGCGGATTATTGACGATGTTCAGTACTTCCCGGACATGCGTGTCTACGTCAGCAAGCGACGACATGGGGGCAAGTCTCCGTTGCGCCGCATTCCGGTGCGCGCGTTGTGCGCGGCCGTCCGGCGCCGAATCTGTTGTGTTTTGCGCTGGCGCTCTGGCTTTCCTTGCCTGTTCCGATTTCGCGGATATATCCGCTCGCAGGCGCGCCTCGTGGCCGGGCAGTCGCGATGGGTCGGACGCTGTCTGCGACCTGATCCGGCCCGGTTCTCAAAAACTGTACATCCTTAGACGCATAGGTTCAATAAGTAGTCGCATAGAGTAGGGCTAACTTGCCCGGTTTTTGCTTGCACTTTACGGATGACTTTGGCGATGGGCGCCGGGTTTTCCACATCAAAGGGCCGCGTTGCGCGGCAACAAGCATATGGGCCGATTCGAACCGATTCGCGAAGCTGTGTATGTTGCGCCGCAACCTGCTTCCTCGGATGCGCGCGCTGGTGCGATGGACATCGTGTATATCGAGGGTCTGACAGGGCAGACGGTGATCGGCATCGACAAGAGCGAACTGCATGATCCGCAGACCGTGCGGCTGAGTCTTGCGATCGGCGTGCCTTCGATTCGTGCTTGCACGACTGATCGGATCGAGGACACAGTGAATTATGCGGCGGTGCGGGAGGCGATTCATGGTCTGCTCGCTACGCATGGTTTGCAATTGCTTGAAGCGCTGGCGGAGCGCATCGCGCAGCTCGTCATCGCGGATTTCGGGGCGCATTGGGTTCGGGTCGTGCTTGCCAAGCCTGCGAAGTTCGATGATGTTGATGCCGTCGGTGTTGTGATCGAGCGGCGGCGGGTGGTTGAGGATCGGGGTGGGGGTGGGCCGATTAGCCTTGCCTGGATTGGGAGGGGGTATGTGGCGGGGTGAGTTTTTCTTCGCTTTCGCCCGATCCCGTTTTGTCTGTGGTTTATTAGCGTTGCCCCTATGCGGGGCGGCAGTCACTTTCTTTGCTGCTGCAAAGAAAGTAACCAAAGAAAGCAGCTCG
>FCOD02000006.1 GCA_001544655.2 Caballeronia turbans | reverse complement strand
TAAATTGCGCGCTGTGCTTGCTCATAAAAAACACCCCAAGTCGTTGGACGGTTGTCCAACTTTTGGGGTGCAGTTCAGAATCGCGGGCGTTTTCATTTGTGGCGGCCGGATCAGACGAGCCGCAGATAAATCAGCTCACGCTTGATATACGCATAGAAAATCGGCGCGGCGATCACGCCCGGAATGCCGAACGCGGCTTCCATTGCGAGCATTGCGAGAAGCAGTTCCCACGCGCGCGCCTCGATCTGGCCGCCGATGATGCGCGCATTCAGGAAGTATTCGAGCTTGTGAATGACGATCAGAAACGCGAGCGACGCGACCGCCGTGCCGAACGACACCGACAGCGAAATCCCGACGATGATCGTATTGGAGATCAGATTGCCGATCACCGGCAGCAGCCCGACGATGAACGTGACCAGCACGAGCGTCTTGGAGAGCGGCAGCCTTTCGTGAAAGATCGGCAGCGCGACGAGGAGATACAGCGCGGTGAAGACGGCGTTGATCGCGGAAATCTTGATCTGCGCGAACACGATGCGGCGAAACGCGTCTGCGAAGCGCGACACGCGCGCGATGAGTGCCGTGGACAGCGGCAAGCGGTGATGCGAGGGCCGCGGCGCGCTCACCGCGATGATCGCGCCGATGATCATACCGATCACGATGTGCCCGAAACCGCGCGCCATTTCCTTGCCGCCTTGCTGGAGCATTTCGGCGTGCCTGTGCATCAACTCGGTGGCTTTGTCCTTCATCTGGCCGGCATCGACCGGGAGATAGTTCGCGATCCAGTCCGGTACGCGCAGGCGCGCGCTCGACGTGATGGTCATCAACTGATCGAGCAGCTTTTGCAGGCTCGGCACGTCGTGTTCGAAATGTTCGATGGTGGCGACGGTGGCGCCCGTCAGCCCGCCGACGATGATGGCGGAAATCAGCCCGACCGCGATGAGCCGCGCGCCCTTGCTCACCACATGGCGCTCGATCACCGGCGAAATCATGTGTACGAGCTGGAACACAAGCATGCCGGCGAGAAGGCCGCCGAGCAGTTTCAGATCGAGCACCAGCCACATTGCGAAGAGCGCGAGGGCATAACTACCGATCTCCACCGCGGACAGCTTCGGCAAGCTCATGTCGCTCGTCAGCCTGACGTGCCGGGTGGGCAGGTCCCGTACACGCGCTTCTTCGTTGGCAGCTTCGTTGCGCTTCGGCATGACTGCGTTCCTTTCCCCTGCTGCGTAAGACGGTTATTCTTGCCGCGGCGCGCGCGGCGCATTCCAGCGGTCCCGGCTGGCGCGCCCGGCCGCGAGGCCCGACCCGTGGTTCAGGCCGCCGATTTGGCCCGTTGCAGCAAGGGTGCCAGATATCTGCCGGTAAAACTCGCCTTCGATTTCGCGACCTGTTCCGGCGTCCCCTGAGCGATGATCTGCCCGCCGCCCGCGCCGCCTTCCGGACCGAGGTCGATCACCCAGTCAGCGGTTTTGATCACGTCGAGATTATGCTCGATGATGACGACCGTGTTGCCCTGATCTCGCAGCCGGTGGATCACTTCGAGCAGCAACGCGATATCGTGGAAGTGCAATCCGGTCGTCGGCTCATCGAGGATATATAGCGTCCGACCGGTATCGCGCTTGCTCAGTTCCAGCGAAAGCTTGACGCGCTGGGCTTCGCCGCCCGACAGCGTCGTCGCGGACTGGCCGAGCCGGATATAGCCGAGACCGACATCGAGCAGCGTTCTCAGCTTGCGCGCGACCACCGGCACCGCCTTGAAGAACTCGTGCGCCGCCTCGACCGTCAGATCCAGCACTTCGCTGATGTTCTTGCCCTTGTACTGGACTTCCAGCGTCTCGCGGTTGTAGCGCTTGCCGTGGCACACGTCGCAGGGCACGTAGACGTCCGGCAGGAAGTGCATTTCCACCTTCAGCACGCCGTCGCCCTGACAGGCTTCGCAGCGCCCGCCCTTCACGTTGAACGAGAAGCGGCCCGGATCGTACCCGCGCTCCTTGGCTGCCGGCACGCCGGCGAAGAGTTCACGGATGGGCGTGAAGAGCCCCGTGTAGGTGGCCGGATTCGAGCGGGGCGTGCGGCCGATCGGCGACTGATCGACGGCGATCACCTTGTCGAAATGCTCGAGACCTTCGATCGACTCGTACGGCGCGGGCTCCGTCGCCGAGCCGTACAGATGCTGCGCGACCGCGTGCTGCAGCGTGTCGTTGATGAGCGTCGACTTGCCCGAGCCGGAGACGCCCGTCACGCAGGTCAAAAGTCCGACAGGCAGATCGAGCGTCACGCGCTTCAGATTGTTCCCGTGCGCCTCGACGATGCGCAGCATGCGATCGTCCGGTTCGGTGCGCTCGGCGGGATAGCCGATGGTGCGCTTGCCCGACAGATACTGGCCGGTGATCGAGTTCGCGTCTTTCTGCACCTGAACCGGCGTGCCCTGCGCGACGATCACGCCGCCATGTTCGCCCGCGCCCGGTCCCATATCGACGACGTAATCCGCCATGCGGATCATGTCCTCGTCGTGCTCGACCACGATCACCGAGTTGCCGATATCCCGCAGATGCTTGAGCGTGCTGATGAGCCGGTCGTTGTCGCGCTGATGCAGGCCGATGGACGGCTCGTCGAGCACGTACATCACGCCGGTGAGCCCGGAGCCGATCTGCGACGCGAGCCGGATGCGCTGCGCCTCGCCGCCGGAAAGCGTTTCGGCGCTGCGTTCCAGCGACAGATAATCCAGCCCGACGTTGTTCAGAAACGAGAGCCGCGCGACGATTTCCTTGATCACTTTGTCGGCGATCTCGCCCTTCGCGCCCTCTAGGCGCAGCGTCTGGAAATAGCCGAGCGCATCGCGCAGCGGCCAGCCGCTGATTTCGTAGATGCCGCGCGCCTGGTCATTGGCGCCGACTTTGACGAAGCGCGCTTCGCGCCGCAGGCGCGTGCCTTCGCAAGCCGGGCAGGGCTGATTGTTCTGGTATTTCGCGAGTTCCTCGCGCACGGCGGCAGAATCCGTCTCGCGATAGCGTCGCTCCAGATTCGGGATGATGCCTTCGAACGCATGCTCGCGAACCGACGCGCGCCCGCGCTCATTGATGTACGAAAAGGGAATTGCCTGTTTGCCCGAGCCGTACAAGAGGATCTTGCGCACTTTCTCGGGCAAGTCTTCGAATGGCGCGTCGATCTCGAATTCATAGAATGCCGCGAGACTCTGCAGCATCTGAAAGTAGAACTGGTTGCGCCGGTCCCAGCCCTTCACCGCCCCCGCCGCGAGCGACAGCGACGGATGCGCGACCACACGCTTCGGATCGAAGAACGTGATCTGGCCGAGCCCGTCGCACTCGGGGCACGCGCCCATCGGATTATTGAACGAGAAAAGACGCGGCTCCAGTTCCGGCAGCGAGTACGAGCAAATCGGGCACGCGAACTTCGAGCTGAAGAGCTTTTCCTTGTCCGTGTCCATTTCGAGCGCGATCGCGCGGCCATCGGCGAGACGCAGCGCGGTCTCGAACGATTCCGCGAGGCGCTGCTTCATGTCCGGGCGCACTTTCAGGCGGTCGATCACGACGTCGATCGTGTGCTTGTCGTTCTTCTTGAGCTTCGGCAGGGAATCGACTTCGTAGATTTTCGCGACGCCCTCGTTTGCCGTGCCGCCGCCCGAGCGGATGCGAAAACGGATGAAACCCTGCGCCTGCATTTCCTCGAACAGTTCCACATGCTCGCCCTTGCGATCCGCCACCACCGGCGCGAGGATCATCAGCTTGGTTTCTTCAGGCAGGGCGAGCGCGGCATCGACCATTTGCGAGACGCTTTGCGCCTCCAGCGGAATCAGATGATCCGGGCAATACGGCGTACCGACGCGCGCGTACAAAAGACGCAGATAGTCGTGGATTTCCGTGACGGTGCCGACGGTGGAGCGAGGATTGTGCGACGTGGCCTTCTGCTCGATGGAAATGGCAGGCGACAAACCTTCGATCAAATCGACGTCCGGCTTTTCCATCAACTGCAAAAATTGCCGCGCATACGCCGAGAGGCTTTCCACGTAACGGCGCTGGCCTTCCGCATAAAGGGTGTCGAACGCGAGCGACGACTTGCCCGACCCGGACAGACCCGTGATCACGATCAGCTTGTGGCGCGGCAAGTCGAGATTGACGTTCTTCAGATTGTGGGTACGAGCCCCACGAATGCGAATTTCTTCCACGAGTTCGTTCCGGCGTTTTTTCGGATGCTTTCGGATGATTTCAGCGGCGCTTTCATCGGCCCGGACGGGCCATACAGCCATTGCCGGGCGGAAAGAGAGGGAACCAAACCTGCTACTATAACGACTTTTGAAGGGCGCAGCTCCCGGGCCCGAGGGCCGGATGCACGTCAATCGGCCGGCGCGGGGACTTGCAGGCCATGTGCGGAGCGAGCGCTGGCGCGACGAGCCGTACGCCCAGGCGATTCGTTCCATATAGTGCCGTTACGAGCAAGAACAAGGCGACCGCGCCTGCCTGCGCCGCAGGCCAGGCCCGACGCGACCCTCATCCTTTTCCCGTTTCTGATGTCCAATCCGTCTGCTACGTCTACACGTCTCTCCGCGCCGGAGCTGCGCGCGACCGTGTCGCTCGCCGCCATCTTCGCACTGCGCATGCTCGGTCTGTTCATGATCATGCCGGTGTTTTCCGTCTACGCGAAAACCATCCCCGGCGGCGACAACGTGCTGCTCGTCGGCATCGCGCTGGGCGCCTACGGCGTCACGCAGTCGATGCTCTATATCTTCTACGGCTGGATTTCTGACAAGTTCGGGCGCAAGCCGGTCATCGCGTTCGGCTTGCTCGTGTTCGCGCTCGGGAGCTTCGTCGCGGCCATCGGGCATTCGATGGCGTGGATCATCGCCGGGCGCGTGATTCAGGGGATGGGCGCGGTGTCGTCGGCGGTGATCGCGTTCATCGCCGATCTGACTCACGAGGAAAACCGCACCAAGGCGATGGCGATGGTCGGCGGCAGTATCGGCGTGTCGTTCGCGGTGGCGATCGTCGGCGCGCCGATCGTTTTCCACTGGGTCGGCATGAGCGGACTGTTTACGGTGATCGGCGTGCTGTCGATCCTCGCGATCGGCGTCGTGTTCTGGATCGTGCCGGATCCGCCGGCGCATCCAGTCCACGTCAAGGCGCCGTTCGCGGAAGTCCTGCACAACGTCGAGCTGCTGCGTTTGAACTTCGGTGTGCTCGTGCTGCACGCCACCCAGACGGCGCTCTTTCTCGTCGTGCCACGCATGCTGGAGGAAGGCGGGCTGCCGGTCGCGTCGCACTGGAAGATTTACCTCCCTGTGATGGCGCTCGCTTTCGTGATGATGGTTCCGGCGATCATCGCCGCAGAGAAACGTGGAAGAATGAAGAGCGTCATGCTGGGCGCGATCGGGCTTATCCTGATCGGCCAGTTGTTATTGGGCGCCGCTCCCCATACGCTGTGGTCCGTGGCCGCCATTCTGTTCGTGTACTTTCTCGGCTTCAACGTGCTCGAGGCGTCGCAGCCGTCTCTGGTGTCGAAGCTCGCACCGGGCACGAGAAAGGGCGCGGCGGCGGGCGTGTACAACACGACACAGTCGATCGGCCTTGCGCTTGGCGGGGTGATCGGCGGCTGGCTGCTCAAGCTCGACGGGCCGAGTGCGGTCTTCTTCGCCTGTTCGGGGCTGGTGCTCGCATGGCTCGTTGTCGCAGCATGGATGAAACCGCCGCCGCGCAGGGCCGAGCGCGTGGCCTGACAGATAGTTGAACCATCGAATCAAAGCCGGCTGGTATGGGCGAATCCACGTCTGAAGACCGGATCGTTCCAATCCCAGCATTCGGCTGACAGTTAGCAAGGAATCTACCGGAGAAATCATGGCATCAGTCAACAAGGTCATTCTCGTGGGCAATCTGGGCGCGGACCCGGAAACCCGCTACCTCCCGAGCGGCGACGCCGTGGCCAACATCCGTCTCGCGACGACGGACCGCTACAAGGACAAGAGCTCCGGCGAATTCAAGGAACTCACGGAGTGGCATCGCGTGGCGTTCTTCGGCCGGCTCGCGGAGATCGTGAACGAATATCTGAAGAAGGGCTCGTCGGTGTATATCGAAGGCCGTATCCGCACGCGCAAATGGACCGACCAATCGGGCCAGGAGCGCTATTCGACGGAAATCGTCGCGGACCAGATGCAGATGCTCGGCGGCCGCGGCGGCGCGGTTGGCGGCGGCGATGAAGGCAGCTACAGCCGAAGCGCGCCGATGGAGCGTTCCGGCGGCGGCGGGCGCGCGCCTGCGGGCGGACGCCCGAGCGGTGGCGGAGCGGGAGGCGCAGGCGCCGGTTCGAGCCGCCCGAGCGCGCCGGCGGGCGGCGGCTTCGACGACATGGACGACGATATCCCGTTCTGACGAACAGGAAACGATTTGCGCATCGAAAGGATGGGCCTCCGGCTGAATTAGCCCGAGGCCCATTTTTTCGCTTCGGCAAGGCGCTTTCCGAATTATCGCGCGCGCTCCCCCTTTTCTCGCCGGACATATTAATCTCTCGATATGCGTGGGGCGAACGGCGATGTCTAATCGGACTTCTCCTATGGCCTGTGATTTATTCGCGTCCTATTTTTGAAGTAATTATTCAAGAGAATAAAGAACATAATTTTGCTTGATGTCATTGATTTAGGCATTTTCACCGTATTTGATCATCGATTTTGTCGAGCACAGATTCGGGTAAAAGCGCGCCTATCGATTACCGTCTCGGATTAATCCGCTGAGCAGGTCGACCCAAGCAAACTCACCAAGACCAGCAACTTCAATGGGGGCCTCTTGAAGCTTCGAATAATATTGGCTGACGATCATCCTTTCGTACTCCTTGGGATGAAAGCGCTCTTTGCCGCAGACCGTGGAATTGAGGTCGTCGGCGAGGCAAATAACGCGAGCACTTTGCTGGCCGAGCTTGCCGTCAAGTCATGCGACGTTTTGGTCACGGACTTCGCCATGCCCGAGCCGGGTGGAGATGCGAATGACGGCCTTCGTCTCATCCGCAAAGTGCGTCAGGATTTCGAAAACGTCAGCATCGTCGTGCTCACTAGCGTCAGCAATGTCGCGATTCTGCGCTCCATCTTGAACGCCGGCGCGATGAGCCTCGTCAGCAAGGCCGAGCCGATCGAACTCGTTGGGACGGCCGTGCGGCATGCGAGCGTCGGACGTCGCTTCGTGAGCGCGTCGTTTCTCGCCGCGCTCGCGGAGGCGGGCACGGAGACGGACTTTTCGGCCGAGGAGCCGCGCCTTTCGCCGAGAGAGATCGAAGTCGTCCGCCTGTTTGCCAAAGGTCATTCAATTACAGAGATCGCGAGAGAGCTCGAGCGCGACGTCCGCACCATCAGTCGCCAGAAGCGCGACGCGATGAATAAGCTCGGCGTACGAAACGATCCCGGATTGTTCGCATTCGTTCGCGCGCGCGGACTCGGATGAATTTTGTTGTGCGTTTTTCATTTCAGATGCGTCTTATGTATCTAAATAATTCGGTATCCGATGCTTATGTTTCATTTCCGGATTCAGAATCGGGTCCGCAGTTCGATAAGGGGTTGGAGTCAATGGAGTTCGGGAACGGGAGCCAAGTGTTCTCGCACGCTAAACGGATAAGACTGGCGATAGCGGATGACCATCCTCTCGTCATCCTTGCAGTCGAGCGTTTTGCCGGGAATTTTCCCAGTGTGGAAGTGGTGAGTCGTAGCACGAATTCGACACAGCTCGAAGAGTCGCTGGCTCGCGGCGAATGCGACGTAGCGATCATCGACTTCTTCATGCCGGGCGGGCGCTACGGTGACGGCATCGAGCTGATTCAGCATATAGCGAACCGGTATCCCGAAGTTCGCATCGTCGTCCTGTCACGCAACGACGACGCCTCGATCGTGAAACAAGCACTGGAGGCAGGGGCGCATGCGTTCCTGAGCAAGGAGGACCGGCTCGACCTGATCTACGTGGCCATTGTTTCGGCCATCGCCAATGAGACCTACCTCGGACCAGGCATTCGCCGAATGCTGGCACTCGCGGACTCTGAAAGTCATGCACGCTTCATTCGTCAGAGACTCACGAGTCGTGAGCTGGATGTAATCGAGCGCTATGCCCGCGGCGCGAACGTCACCGAGATCGCGAAGGAACTCGACCGTAGTGTGAAGACAATCAGCGCGCAGAAGTGTGCGGCCATGCGAAAGCTCGATCTGTCGACCGACGCTGATTTGTATCGATTCATCGCAGACAGCGGCTTGATCTAAGGCGGACTGGGCAGCGCGGGGGCGGTTAGCAGTAAAGGCCGGCAAGGAGACAGCGCTCAGTCGGTCGACGACTGTGGCGCGCCGGACAACTTCAACAGAACGCACAAACAATGACAACAAAAACGCTGAAACGAGCGATTGTTGCGGACGACCATCCGGTTGTCATCAAAGGAATCCAAAGCTTCCTGGAGCAAGACGGCGCGATACGAGTGGTCGCTACCGCGCGGGACACGCTGGAGCTTGCGGAGGCGGTCGATACGACGCCGTGCGACTTCGTTTTCTCGGATATCGGCATGCGCGGTATCGACGGCGAAAGCAGTTCGATCGCTTTTCTTCGGCGTTTGGCGTGGCAGGAACGACGCCCGAAGGTCATCGTCCTGACGATGATTTCACAGACGCGAATGCTGGCGGGCCTGGTTCAACTCGGCGTGAATGGCCTGATCGACAAGCGCGACGGACTCGAATACTTGCGCGACGCGATATCGGTGGCTGAGGCGGGCGGCTGCTTCCTTTCGCCGCGCGTGGAGGCGGCGGTGAGTCATCTGCCGGCGACATCGCCGGCGCGCGCAGGCGTATTGAGCCGGCGAGAGTGGGAAGTATTTCAGCTCTATGCACGCGGCCTTCTCATTCACGAAATCGCGGATCACTTCGGGCGAAGCCGCAAGACAATCGCGACGCAGAAGCGAAGCGGCATGCGCAAGCTGGGCCTCGAAAGCGAAGAGGAAATGGTTGCATATCTGCAGCAGGTCGGATTGATCTGAGTCGGCGTGGCCGTCAGCAACGCCCGATTCTAAAGCAAATTGGGACGGTTCTTATTCGATTCCGATGCATTGCGGATCAGACTCAACTCATTTGCTTCGACAGGCAAGCATGAAGCGCGTTGGCATTCGTCCGTCAAAAGCGGTGGACTGACATCGTGGGCTTGCCCGGCCGGCCACGCAGCTTTCGTTGCACGCGTCGGCCTCGTATCCGAGGGGTTCGAATTGAGATTTCTGTTCGCACGTTGTCTGCTTCTACTCGCCCTGATCAGCGTGACTGTCCCGCTATTCAGCCAGGCAGCCGAGTCGCATGTTCACACCAGGGCCTCACAGCCAACAGCTGGCGTCCGGGCCGAACCGAAGAGCGCAGCAGCCACGCTGAATCTCGACGAACCCGAGCGCAGTTATCTGCGCACGTTGAAGCCCGTCGCCGTCGGATTGATCGAGGCAACGGGCGACTCCGCCGATGAGTCGCTCCAGCGGCCAGAAGTCGCACTGGAAGACATCGAGAAATCGCTCGGCGTCACGTTCCAACCGAAGCACTTCAGCGATTGGGCAAGGGCCGCGTCGGCCTTTCAGCGGGGCGAGATCGACATGATCGTCGCGCCGAGCCCGCCGGGAAGGCTTAACTACGCCATGCACTCTGAGTTGCATCCGCTCGATCTGCTCATCGGGCGCGCATTCGCGCAATCGGGGGCGTCGCAATCCGGAGGCCCGCAGACGGCTGGATCCGCCGGCTGGAACGTCACGGCGTTGCGTCTGCTGCCGGCGCTCATCGGCATTGCCGCTGTGCTGTTAGTCACGCTGCGCGCCTTCATTCGACTGCAACAGGAAATGAACCGGCGCATCGAAACGGAGCAGCGTCTCGGGACGCAACTCAGTTTTCAGCAAACCATGATGGAGGTGGTTCCGTACCCGCTCGTCGCGAAGGACATGCAGAACCGCTACATCATGGTGAATCGCGCCTTCGAGGAAGTGCTCGGGGTACAGCGCGAAGACATTATCGGGCGCACGAGCCTCGAGGTGACGGCGTGGGGTGAAGCGCATAGCCGCGTGCTGAATGAACTGACAGGTACGACGCTGGCCACCGGTCAGCGACAGGAAGTCGAAGCTGAGTTCCTCGACAATCAGAATCACCCGCGGTGCGGCCTTTTCTGGACCGGCGCATTCACGGCATTGAACGGGGAGCGAGCGGGCGTCGTCGGCACGATGATCGACATCACCGATATCCGCGACGCGGAAACCCGCGCGCGGCAAACCGAGCGGCGGCTTCGCGACGTGACGCGATCGCTGCCGGCAGTCGTGTTCCAGTTGCGGCGCGCAAGCGACGGCACATACAGCCTTCCCTATATCGACGGCGATACCCGGCAGTTGCTCGCACTGGACGTCGTCGCACTGGCTGACGATCCGATTCACGCGTTGACGCGCATTCACGCCGACGACAGCGCGCGTCTGCTCGAAGAAATCGAAGCGTCGGCGCGCACACTCGAGCCGCTGCATACCGAGTTTCGCTCAACGGTGGAAGGCGTTACCCGCTGGATTCGCGCCGACCTCGTCGCGCAGCGTGAGGACGACGGGGCCGTGGTCTGGAGCGGCTATTGGGCCGATGCCAGCGTGGAGCGCGCCCGCGCGGACGAACTCGCCCGAGCACGGGATATCGCCGAAGCCGCGTCGCGCGCGAAGGACGACTTCCTGGCGATGATGAGTCACGAGATCCGCACGCCGATGAACGGCGTTTTGGGGCTCGTCGAAGTGCTCCAGAACACGCCGATGAATTCCGATCAGTCGCAGATGCTCGGCATGATTCAGGATTCCGCGAGTGCGCTCCTGCAGATCCTGGACGATCTCCTCGACTATTCGAAGATCGAGGCCAACCGGTTGACGATCGAGTCGACTCCGATCGATCTGCGCGAACTCGTCGATAGTGCGGTCGGCCTGCTCGCCGGAAGGGCGCACGAAAAGGGTCTTCGCGTGCGTGTCGACGTGGCGCCGGAAGTGGCTGCGACGGTAAGGGGCGATAGCGTGCGCCTGAGGCAGGTTCTCTTCAACCTGATGAGTAACGCGATCAAGTTCACGATCAAGGGCGATGTCGCGCTCCACGTACGCGCGATCGAGCAGGGCGCATCGGAACAGGTGATCGAACTATGTGTGAAGGACACCGGCATCGGGATTGCCCCGGAGGCTCAGCAAAGCCTGTTCGAGCCGTTCGTGCAAGCGGAGACTTCCACGACGCGCCGCTTCGGCGGCACCGGGCTCGGGCTGACGATCTGCAATCGTCTCGTCGAATTGATGGGCGGCGCGATGAGTCTCGAAAGCGCGATCGGCGTCGGAACGGCGATGACCGTTCGTCTCGCAATGCCCATCGAAACGTTGCGATATCAGATCGACGGGTTGCGCGGAAAGCGGGGCATCGTCGCGATCGACGACGACCGAGTAGCGGCAGCGCTCATGCACTATGGCGAGGCGCTCGGTCTCGCGTTGCAGCGCTACACGCCCAACGAACTCGCGCGGTCGCAGCCGGGGTCGCTCGACGACATCGAGATCGTCTTTCTGAGCGATACGCACACGCTCGCGCTTCCGCTCGGTTCGCGCGTGATTCACATGACCGAAAAGCCAAAGCCCACCGGATACCGGATTCTCGAAGATGACATCCGCGTGAGCGTCAATCCGATTTCATGGCACGGGCTTGGCGCCGCTTGCGTCGCAGCATTGACAGGCATGCCGCAGATCGCATCGGGACTCACGCTCCGCCACGAAGCAAAGATGGCGGCGCCGGACCGGGAAGACGCACTGCGCAGCGGCAAACTCGTGCTTGTGGCCGAGGATCATCCGGTGAACCAGGAACTGATCCGTCATCAGCTCTCGCTGCTCGGTTTCGCCTGCGATGTCGTGCACGATGGTGCCGAGGCGTACGCCGCGCTGGCGGATACGCGCTATGGCTTTCTGATCACGGACTGCCACATGCCGAACATGACGGGGTACGAACTGGCGCGTCGGATCCGGGCCGACGAAGCCGGCACGACGCGTCGCCTGCCGATTCTCGGCATCACGGCGAGCACCGCGCCCGACGAACTGCAGCGGTGCCGCGACGCGGGCATGGATGACCGGCTCGTCAAGCCGACCCGGCTCGCGACGTTGCGCGAACATCTGAACCGCTGGTGGGTGACCGAGGCTGCCGCGCCCGAGACCGGCGCGCATTCACCGCAAGCTACGGACGTGCCGGCGCGCGACGACGATGATCTCGACCTGAGCGCGATGGCTCAGCTATGGGGGAGTGAAACGACCGTGAAGGCATTGCTGGACGCGTTCGTATCGTCGTTCCGCGAGGATCTCGTGACGCTTCGGCAGTTGCTCGATCGCGGCACGGTGGACGATCTACGGGATTGGCATCATCGTGTCGTCGGGGCGGCCAGCGTTTTGCAGTATCGGCCGCTGCTTGGTGCGCTGAAGGATTTTCGTCGGGATCTGCATGTGAAGACCCGCGACGCACGCCGGCGCGAAGGCTTTGCCTTGATCGCGCGATGCGAACAACTCGTCGAGCGCATCCAGGCGAAAGGTGCCGCACTTGCTTGATGGGGCGACGTGGCGCAACGGCGCCGCGTCCGCCTCCTTCTTAATCCAGAAATGTCTCGGGACTCGCATCGACCGGTTCGCGGTCGCGGAAGTGGGCCAGCGCGAAGTCCACGAATGTGCGCGTCTTGGCCGGCACGTGTCGGCGTCCCGGGTAGACAATCGACACTTCCTTGTCCGCATCCTTGAGCGTATAGCCCGGCAGCAGGCGCACGAGCGAACCCGTTTCGATGTCCTGCGCCACATAGCTCTCCGGCAGCACCGCGATTCCCATTCCTGAAAGCGCCGCTTGCCGCAACATGTGCGAGCTGTTTACGGTGTATGCCGGATCGAGGGCGACGCTTTCCTCCACGCCCGAAGGTCCGACAAAGGACCACGTCGATCCATGAATATCCGCGGTTGGCGCGAGAAACGCGTGTGCCGCCAGCAACGCCGGACGGTCGGGCGCACGGCGCCGCGAAAGATAGGCCGGCGATGCGACGAGCACGGCCGCCACTTTCACCAGCGGGCGGTTGATCAGCATGCCGCTGTTGACGAGATGCGGCACGACGATGCCGACGTCGAAGCCTTCCGCGACGAGATCGACCGGACGATGCAACAGCGTCACACGGAGCTTCACATTCGAATATCGCTCCATGAATCCGCGCAGCATCGGCGTGAGCCCGAGCAATGAAAAAGATGCCGATGCCACCAGCTTGAGCGTGCCCGAGGGATCGACGGAGCTGGTTCCCACCGATGCCTCGATCGTCTCGATCTGATCGATCACCACACGGCAGCCTTCGGCATAAGCGCGCCCGGCCTCCGTGAGAGAGACGCTGCGCGTGGTTCGGTTCAGCAAGCGCGTGTTGAGATGCGCTTCGAGCAGTGAGACGTAGCGCGTTATCACGGCGTTGGAGAGATCGAGCGCGGCAGCGGCGCGGCCGAATGACTCTGTTTCCGACACCTTAAGAAAGACGCGCATCGCTTGAAGTTGATTCATTGGGCGAGCGATTTGAGAAACGCTTTTAGACGCTTCGAGTATGCGAAGGAGGCAAGCGGTTGGAGCGCAGCCTCGCGTGCGCGATGTTAGAGCGCAAAGGGATGTTCGGAAATCGGAGGCTTCTGATCTCGATCAGGTGTCTCAATGTAACCACTGTCGTATGTGTGCAACTAAACCCTCACAACGCACCGGCGACGACCGTGTGATGCGATCTGTAAGTTCAGGCGCCGTAAGTATTTATCCATATCGAAATTACATTTTTCGAATTATTCGAAAAGGCTTTTGTGTTTCGTTTGGCCGTTTCTCAAAAAGACCGGGCAATAAACTTTGTCGTGCCGAATATCGGTGCTGAGCTAAACGAGCAAAGAGGCAATCCAAGCTCGACAGGCGTTCGGCCTGAAGCAACCCATCGAGTCTCACGACTCAGCAAAGGAACTCGCATGAAAAAGAATTTGATCGTCACGGCCATCGCAGCTCTGGCCGCATCGTTCGCAGGCGCTGCGAACGCGCAAAGCAGCGTCACGCTGTATGGTTTGATCGACGCAGGCTTCACGTACGTGAACAACGTCCAGGCTCCGGAAGGTGCCGACCACTTCAAGAACAGCGCGTTCGGCCTGACGGGCGGCAATGTTCAGATGAGCCGTTGGGGTCTGCGCGGCGCTGAAGATCTGGGCGGCGGCATGAAGGCAATCTTCACCTTGGAGAGCGGCTTCAACGTGGCCAACGGTGGCTCGCTGGGCGGTAATGGCTTTGGCCGTCAAGCATTCGTCGGTCTGTCGACGAATGCAGGTACGGTGACGCTGGGTCACCAAACCGATTCCGTGGTCGACTACCTTGGCCCGCTGAGTGCAACCGGCACCTGGGGCGGCACGTACTTCGCGCATCCGGGAAATCTCGATAACCTGAATGGCGATGCGTTCCGCGAAAACAATGCGATCAAGTTCCAGAGCGCCAACTATGCTGGCTTCTCGTTCAGCGGTCTGTACGCCTTCTCGAACGCAAGCAGCTTCGCCGCTAACCGCGCTTACAGCCTCGGTGCAGGTTATGCGAATGGCGGTCTGAAGCTCGCAGCGGCTTACATGCAAGGCAACGGCGTTGGTAGCACCTCCTTCGGTGCAATCACCAGTGCCCAGAGTATTTTCGACGACGCGACAAACGACTCGCGCCAGCGTACGTTCGGTGCGGGCGGCAGCTACTCGACCGGTGCACTGACGTTCGGTCTGCTCTGGACGCAAACGCGCCAGGACAGCAACACGTTCGACAGCGTGTCGTTCATCAGCAATAACTACGAAGTTAACGGTCGCTACGCTATCACGCCCGCACTGTCGCTCGGCGCTGCGTACACGTACAGCCAGAACCGTCTGAACGAATCGGGTAACTCCGATAAGATGCATGCGCACCAGTTCGGCCTCCAGACGGACTACGCACTGTCCAAGCGCACCGACATCTACGCTGAAGGCGTAGTGCAAATCGCGGGCGGGCTGCAGCCGGGTAACTATCCTATGGCAGCTATCAATGGCGTCGGACCGTCCTCGAGCAGCCGTCAAGTCGTTCTCTCGACGGGTATCCGTCACCGCTTCTAAAGCCATCGGAGCAATACCGAGCTTTAGCTAGTTAGAAAAGGGCGCCGCAAGGCGCCCTTTTCGCATGTTTGCCTGTTGCCACTGAGGCGAAGCGCATCCCGCATTCGGATGCTCTACCATGGCGATGTGGTCATCGCATCGAAAACGCGCTGTCCGCCAAACAGGAGAAGAGCCATGACCTCGACATGCAGACCACATGTACGCTGGACGACCGTTCTGATGTTCGCCATTCTCGCGTCAGGCGCGGCTCGTGCGGACACCGTCGCCCTGAAAGCCAATCTCCAGCCCTCGAGTGAAGTCCCGCCGCGCGTGAGCAAAGGTCACGGCACAGTGGACGCGACGTTCGATACCGACACCAAAGTATTCACCTGGACCGCAACCTACGCGGAGTTATCGGGCCCCGTGACGATGGCTCATTTCCACGGCCCCGCGCCGGTCGGTCAGAACGCGAAAGTGCAAGTGCCCATCGACAAGAAAGCCCTCGCGAGTCCCATGAAAGGACAGGCGACGCTATCGGAACAACAAGTAAACGACCTGATGACCGGGCAGTGGTACTTCAACATCCACACGCAGGAAAATCCGACTGGCGAGATCCGCGGTCAGATGATGCCGGCGAATTGAAACGCACCGGCCGGATCAATCAACGATGAGCTGGCAGAGCACCCTGGCTTGCTGGGCCGTACGCACGCGCATGCGCCCGCACAGCGCGAAGCCCGAACTCGACGTCGAGTTGGCGCGAAGCTACGCCTCGCGTCGAATCTGGTCGCCGCGCGTGCCGAAAGGCTGGCGGCTCGATACGCGCGACCCGAGCGGCGAATGGCTCACACCGCCGACCAATCCACGTGCAACCATTCTCTATCTGCACGGTGGAGGCTATTACTTCTGCTCGCCGCGCAGTCATCGGGCGATTACGTTCGGGTTGGCCACGCAGGCAAATGCGCGCGTCTTCTCGCTCGATTACCGCCTTGCGCCGGAACATCGCTTTCCCGCAGCGCTCGACGATAGCGTTGCCGCATACCGTCGCTTGCTCGGAGACGGCATTCCGGCACAATGGATCGCGATTGCAGGGGACTCGGCCGGCGGCGGCCTCGCGCTCGCGACGCTCCTCGCGCTGCGCGACGCGGGAGATCCGCTTCCCGCGGCCGCGGTGCTGTTTTCGCCGTGGACGGATCTGACCTGCAGCGGCTCGTCGATGCGAACCAACGACGGCCGCGATCCGATGTATCACGCGGCCATCTTTCCTCGCGTGGCCGCGCAGTATCTCGGCGCAGCCGACGCGCGACATCCTTACGCCTCGCCGGTATTCGGCCAGTTCGAAAGCATGCCGCCGCTGCTGATTCAGGTCGGCGACACCGAACTGTTGCTCGACGATTCGACTCGCGTCGCGACCAAAGCGCGCGCGGCCGGCGTGCGCGTCGAACTGGAGATCTGGCGCAACGTTCCGCACATCTTCCAGATCTGGGCGCCGTTCATGCCCGAAGCAAGCGACGCGCTCGCGCGCGCCGCCGCGTTTATCGACGCCGCGACCGCCGCGCCCCGGACTCATCTACCGCCCATGACCTCGATCGTCTGATAGGCACGTTCGACGGCCGGCGCGCCATAGCGCCGCTCGAGCCTGCGCACGGTGAAGTGGCCATGCGCCATCTGCTGGAAGTGGTCGATGAACACCGTGTTGACCATCGCGCCGAGCACTGCGCCGATCGCCGGAATGGACTTCGCGGCCACTTGCTCGCTGACCTGCACCGAAAACCTCGATGCGATCGTCTGCAAAAACTTGAGCAACGCCGTCGATCCATGACTGCCGAGTCCCTTCGCCGCGATCTCGTTCGTCGCGCGCGACACGGACTGCGCGAGCGCGCCGCGCACAATGAAATAGCCGAGATCGGCGTTGTCGTCGCTGGCTTTCGTGCCGCCCATGCCGAGCACCATCATGCACTGCAGCTGGGTTTCGACGCGATGCACGTCCTCGCCCTCGCTACGCGCGATATCGCAAATCGAGCGGAACATCAGCGTGGTTGTCACCGGCAATTCGACAGGCAATGCGAACAGCCCGAAAGCGCCGCCTGCCGCGCCGGTCGTCGCGACGGCCAGCTTGTGCATCAGATTGTGCGGTTTGTCGGGAGGCGGCGCGAGCAGCGAACTGGACGGCGCGCTCTTGCCGAGCGTGCGCAATGCGAGCTGGAGGCACTTTCTCAGCGCCAGTTGCGTCGCGTCGTCGACCTTCTCTTGCGCGGCGGCAGGCAAGCGGCCCATCAGTTTTTCGATGGGCGCCCCGACGACGCTCGCCAGCTTCATCGTCAGCGAGGGGCTTTCCAGCGCTTCCTTCGCGCGTGTGAGCGCCGCAAAATCTTCGGTTGTGAGCGGCGAGGTGATGATCGGCGTCGGTTCCATGCGATGTCTTCTGTCCGGTAAATGGTGAGTTGCCACGCAAATTAGAGCGCGGCGCCGTGCTATGATTCCATTTCAATTGACTAGTCAATCATTGCGTCTACAAAAAATGGCCGTTCACACAGCCGCGCACCATTCCAGCGGACAGGTCCTGCCTTTCCGCGAATCCCTCATGGCGATGCTGGGCGTCTCGTTCGTCACGATGCTCGTCGCGCTCGACCAAACGGTGGTGGGCACCGCGCTGCCGACGATCGTCGCCGAGCTTAAAGGCTTCGATCTCTACGCGTGGGTCGCCACGTCGTATCTTCTGACTTCCGTCATCACCGTGCCGATTTTCGGCCGGCTCGGCGATTACTACGGACGCAAGCCGTTCGTGATCGCGTCGATCGTCGTGTTTACCGTCGCCTCGGTGCTCTGCGGACTCGCCAACAGCATGATGTTCCTCGTGCTGGCGCGCGGGTTGCAAGGCATCGGCGGCGGTATGCTCGTCGGCACTGCGTTCGCGTGCATCGCCGATCTCTTTCCGGACAACGTCGTGCGCCTGCGCTGGCAAGTGCTGATGAGCTCGGCGTTCGGCATCGCGAACGCGGTCGGGCCGTCGCTCGGCGGTTTTCTCACGCAATATTACGGCTGGCGCTCGGTGTTCTATGTGAACCTGCCGGTGGGCATCGTCTCACTCTATTTCGTATGGCGTTTTCTGCCGCATCTGCGCCACGTCGCGCATGAAGGCAAAATGCGCCTCGACTGGCCCGGCGCCGCGCTCATCGCGGTGGCGCTCGGCGCATTGCAATTGTTCGTCGAAATGCTGCCGAAGCATGGTCTCGGCGCCGAGACCGCCGCGTTGCTCGCGCTGAGCGTCGCCGCCGGCGTCGCGCTGTGGAAATGGGAAATGCGCTGCGACTACGCGATTCTGCCCGTCGACATGTTCCGCAACAAGGCGCTCGCCGCGCTCTTCACGCTCGCGATTCTCGGCGGCTTCACCATGTTTTCGTTGCTGTTTTACGCGCCGTTGCTGTTTCAGGGCGGCTTCGGCATGTCGCCGAAAGACGCAGGCATGATGATCACGCCGCTCGTCGTGTTCATCACGATCGGCAGTATCGTAAACGGGCGCATCGTCACGCGCCTGAAGAACGCCAATCTGATGCTGTATGTCGGCTTCGCGTTGCTCGCCGTCTCGTGTCTGGGCATCGTCGTCGCCACGCACAACATGCCGCGCTCGCTGCTGCTCGTGATCATGCTGCTCGGTGGCCTCGGTCTCGGCTTCGTGATGCCGAATCTCACCGTGTTCGCGCAGCAGACCGCAGGGCGCGCGCATCTGGGTATCGCGACGGCGCTGTTGCAATCGCTGCGCATGATCGGCGGGATGATTGGCACCGCGCTCACCGGTACGCTCGTGAGCCATCTGTACGCGAGCGGCGTGAGTCTCGCGCTCGAAAAGGATCACGCCATGCGCTGGGTCGGCGATCTCTCCGATCCGCAGATTCTCATCAACCGCGAAGGGCAGCAGGCGTTGCTCTCGCAACTGACGGCGGCTGGCCATAGCGGGGCGATGCTGCTCGAAGCCGCGCGCGAGGCGCTCGTCGCCGCGATTCACATCGGCCTCGCAGTGGCGGCGGTGGTCGCGGTGGTGTCGCTGTGGCAGTCGCGCCGTGTGCCGCCGGTGCGCCTGAAAGGGCCGCAGGAACCGGTCATCCTCGCCGAATGAATACGGAAATCGAAAGCATGAATGAACAGGACCGTATCGCCGTGGTGCAGCAGTTCGGGCGCACGTATCGCGCGTTCATGTCGGCGTTCGAGGCGGCCGTCGGCCAGCCGATGCCGCGCTGGCGCATCCTGCTCGCGTTGCATGAACACGCGGGCGTGCTGTCGCAGAAGAGGCTCGTCGAACGTTTGAAGGTGGACCCGGGCGCGCTGACGCGGCAGTTGAAGACGCTGGAAGGGCTCGGCTGGATCGTGCGCAGCGTCGATGCACGCGACAATCGCGTGTCGAATGTCGCGCTGACGGCGCAAGGGCGCGCAATGGCCGAAGAAAGCCTGCCGCGTCGCAACGCGTTTCTGCACGACACGATGGCTTCGTTGCCCGATGAGGCGATCGAAGCGTTGTCGAGCGCGCTTCACATGTTCGAGGGACGCATTCAGGAAGTGGCGGCCGCGAACGCGTCGCAAGCGGCCGCCGTCGAAGAGAAAGCTTAAAAGAACGTTTCGATCACCTCGGTGACGCGGTATTTCGGATCCAGGACGAGAATCTGACGCCACTTGTCGAAGGTCAGGCACGGGTGCGAGATGTCGAACGCGATCATGTCGCCGACTTTCACGTCGTCGCCCGGCTTGATGCGCAAGTACGCGTGCTGGTCCATCAGGCCGAAAATCTCCCAGCCTTCGTCGCGCGAAACATCGCGCGGCGCTTCATTGCCCGGACGATAATGCTTCGCCGGCTCGGGCATGCCCGCATCGAATGCGGAATCGCGCTTGCCGAGCCCGATGATCGCGCGATCCGGTTCGGGAATCGACTGCACATACGCCCACAACTGCAGCGCCGGCTTCAAACCTTGCCCCATCTTCTTCGCGATCGGATTGCGCGCGAAGATCTCGTTCTGCGCTTTCTTGTAGATGCCGACGTCGTGCGTCAGATAGCAGCCCGGGCGCAGCACGACTTCGATCGCGTCGCTGTTGGCCTTCGCGAATTCGTCAGCGACGACGTCATACCATGCCGATCCCGCGCCCGAGAGAATCGCGGGCCTGCGCGCGATCTTGCCGTCCGCGATCAGCTTGGGCGTGACGTCCACCGCGCTTCGCAGGAACGCGCGAACTTTCGTTTCGTCCTGCAGCACGCCCTCATACAACTCGATGCCCGCAAGTTCGATCGTGCCTTGCCAG
The DNA here is from genome assembly GCA_001544655.2 of Caballeronia turbans. Classification (GTDB taxonomy): domain Bacteria; phylum Pseudomonadota; class Gammaproteobacteria; order Burkholderiales; family Burkholderiaceae; genus Caballeronia; species Caballeronia turbans. The sequence continues at coordinate 301,573 of FCOD02000006.1, read as the reverse complement.
CGCGCGATCGCAGCGAGCACCGCATCGCGCTGCGCGTCGTCGCGCACGCCGGTGCGTCCGCCCGGCACGCCGAGCTCGATCAGGACGTTCAGCTTTTTGCGGACGGAACTGAAGAATTCTCCGAGCTGATCGACGCCGTCGGCTGAATCGACCAGACAGAAGAACTCGAAATTCGGATCGGTGAGCAACTCGGCGATCATGCCCATGTTGCGTTTGCCGACGAGCTGATTGGCCATCAGGATGCGATGCACGCCGCCGCGATACGCCGCGCGCACCTGATGCGCGGTCGCGAGCGTGATGCCCCACGCGCCGGCGTCGAGCTGACGGCGAAAGAGTTGCGGCGCCATCGTCGTCTTGCCGTGCGGCGCGAGCTTCACGCCGTATTCGCCGACGAACGCCTGCATCCACTTCAAGTTGTGCTCGATGCGATCGGAATAGAGCACGGCGGCGGGCAGGCTCACGTCCTCTTCGAGCAGATTCCATTGCAGGCGCGACGCGTCGTTCAACTGGATGCCCGTGCCCGGCACCATGCCGAGACCCTTGCCGAACGGGTCGATCGTCGCGTTCTGATAGTTTGTAACTTTCATGTGCTGCTACTCCATCGTCCGTTTAAATAAACCTTGCGCACGACTCGATGCGCATCAGAGTTGACGGTGCTATGTTAACCAAAGTAGCATCCGCGATGGAAATGTTATTTAGTAACACGAGCTTCACGTAAACCCGCAACCCGATATGAACGGCCACGCCGACATGCTCAGTTTCGACATCGTCGCACGCATCGCGGAGCGCGCGCCCGAGTTGCGCAGCGCCGAGCGCAAGGTCGCCGCGCTGATTCTCGACGACCTGACGGGCGCATCGCGCGCGAGCATCGGTGCGCTCGCCGACAAGGCGGACGTGAGCATCGCGACCGTGACGCGTTTCGCGAAGGCGGTCGGCTGCGTGGACGTGCGCGAATTGAAGCTTCGGCTCGCGCAGGCGGCGGCCGTGGGTCAGCGCTTTCTGAAGCGCGAGCCTGATGCGGTGCCCGATTCGCTCGCCGCGCGCATTTTCGAGGAAGTGCAGGCGACGCTCGCGCAGAATCAGGGCGCGCTCGCCGCCGCGCCGATCGCCGAAGCCGCGGACGCGCTCGCCGCGGCATCGATGATCTACGTGTTCGGCATGGGCGGCGGCTCGACCGCCCTCGCCGACGAGATGCGTTTTCGTCTCGTGCGGCTCGGACGGCCGGTCGCGTCCTATCAGGACGGGCTGTTGCAGCGGATGGTCGCGTCGACGTTATCGAAAGAACATCTCGTGGTTGCGCTATCGGTGACGGGGCAGACGCCGGAGATGGTCGAAAGCTGTCAGCTCGCGAAACAGTACGGCGCGCGCGTGATCGCACTGACCGCGCCCGCGTCGCCGCTCGGCGCGCTTGCGGACTGGCTGATTCCGGTCATCGCGATCGAAACGGATTTCATCTACAAACCGTCGTCGTCGCGCTACGCGATGATGATGGCGCTCGATTTGCTCGTCACCGAACTGGCCGTCAAGCAGGCCGACCACAGCCGCGAACTGTTGCGCCGCATGAAACACGCGCTCGATTCGCATCGCGGCGGCGGCGAGCGTCAACCTTTGGGAGACTGATCATGGAATCGTTGAAAGCCGACACGCTGATCGTCGGCGCGCGCGTGATCGACGGCACGGGCGCGCCCGCCGTCGAGCGCGATGTCGCCGTGCGCGACGGGCGCATCGTGGCGATCGAGGCGCCGGGCGGCTTGTCCGGCTGGCATGCCGATGAAACCTTCGACGCCGAGGGCAAAGTGCTCGCGCCCGGTTTCATCGACGTTCACACGCACGACGACACGCACGTGATCCGCTCGCCGCAGATGATGCCGAAGATCACACAGGGCGTGACGACGGTGATCGTCGGCAATTGCGGCATCAGCGCGTCGCCGGTGACGTTGAAGGGCGATCCGCCCGATCCGATGAACCTGCTCGGCGACGCCACCGCATTCAGATATCCGACCTTCGCCGCGTATGTCGATGCCGTCAACGAAGCGCGTCCGGCGGTGAATGTCGGCGCACTGATCGGGCATACGGCACTACGCAACAATCATATGGACCGGCTGGATCGCGCGGCCAGCGCCGAGGAAGTCGCGGGCATGCGCGCGCAACTCGAAGAAGCGCTGGATAACGGCGCGCTCGGCTTGTCGAGCGGGCTCGCGTACGGATCGGCGTTCAGCGCGCCGCCGGAAGAAGTGCAGGCGCTGGCCGAGCCGCTCGCCAAAGCCGGCGCGCTCTACACGACGCACATGCGCACCGAATTCGACGCGATTCTCGATGCGATGGACGAGGCGTATCGCGTCGGCCGTCATGCGCGCGTGCCGGTGGTGATCTCGCATCTGAAGTGCGCGGGGCCGTCGAACTGGGGACGCAGCACGGAAGTGTTGAAGTCGATGGAAACCGTGCGCGACGGCCAGCCGGTCGGCTGCGATTGCTACCCGTACAACCGGAGTTCGTCGACGCTCGATCTGAAGCAGGTCACGGGCGATATCGACATCACGATCACGTGGTCGACGCCGCATCCGGAGATGGCGGGCAAGCTGATCCGCGAAGTCGCCGACGAGTGGAAAGTCAGCCAGCAGGAAGCGGCGAAGCGCCTGCAGCCGGCGGGCGCGGTGTATCACAACATGTCGGAAGACGACGTGCGTCGCATCCTCTCGCATCCCGCGACGATGGTCGGCTCCGACGGCTTGCCGAACGATCCGCTGCCGCATCCGCGTTTGTGGGGCGCGTTTCCGCGCGTGCTCGGCCACTACGCGCGCGACACGGCGCTGATTTCGCTCGAGGAAGCGGTGCGCAAGATGACGAGCCTGTCGGCGCGGCGCTTCGGTTTGACGGAGCGCGGCGAGTTGAAGGTCGGCTATCACGCGGATCTGGTCGTGTTCGATCCGGAGCGTGTGCGCGATGCCGCGACGTTCGCGAAGCCGCAGCAGGCGGCCGACGGCATCGACGCGGTGTGGGTGAATGGCGTTTTGACGTATCGCGAGCAGGCCGTGACCGGCGCGCGCGCGGGACGTTTCGTGGCGCGCGGCGCGGCATCGAAGCTCGATGCGCAGGGCGCGTTTTGAATTCTTATCGCATGGAAAAAGGAGCAGGACGATGAAGCGTTATGGCGTGGAAGGTGGCAAGGGACAAGGCGGCGCGCACATGCCGTTCGCACGCGCGGTCGAGGCGGACGGCTGGCTGTTCGTGTCGGGCCAGACGCCGATGGAAAACGGCGAGGTGATCAACGGCGGCATTGTCGAGCAATCGCACAAGGCGATTCAGAACGTGCTCGCGATTTTGAAGGAAGCCGGTTACGGCACGGAAGATGTCGTGCGCTGCGGCGTGTGGCTGGACGATCCGCGCGATTTCGCGTCGTTCAACAAGGTCTTCAGAGAGTACTTCGGCGCGAATCCGCCGGCGCGCGCGTGCGTGGTGTCGTCGATGGTGATCGACTGCAAGGTCGAGGTGGATTGCGTGGCTTATAAGAAGGCGTAAGCGCGATCGCGGCTCTGGTTCATCGAAAGCAGAGCCGCGTCATCATTAATCTGTTTTACTGCCGCGCCAGCCGCGCATTATCCGGCATCGGCAGATTGAAGTTCGTCCGAAACGGGTTGATGTCGAGCCCGCCGCGCCGCGTGTATCGCGCATACACCGCCAGCCGCTCCGGTCTGCATTCCCGCATGATGTCCATAAAGATGCGCTCGACGCATTGCTCATGGAACCCGGTATGTCCGCGATAAGAAACTATGTATCGCAACAATCCCGCATGATCGATCTGTCCGCCGTAGTAGCGAATCTGCACGCTGCCCCAGTCCGGCTGTCCCGTCACCGGGCAGTTCGATTTCAACAGATTCGAGAACAGCGTCTCATCGGTCGGCGTTTCGTCGTGCGCCGCCTTCAGGAGCGACGGATCCGGCGTGAAAACCTCGCAATCGAGATCGAGTCGATCCAGAGACAAACCGTCGAATTCTTCCATCGTCAGCTTGCCGAAGTCGCCGGGCGCCGCGAGCTGCACCGACACCGTCGCGCCGCAGATCGCGGATACGTCGCGTTTGATGGCGGCGCGCACGTCGTCGATGGAATCGAACTGCGTCTGCGCGAACGAGCCGAGATACAGCTTGAACGACTTCGACTCCACGATATTCGGCGAGTCCGCCGGCACGAAGAAGGTCGCGACCGCCACCTGCGGCTTGCCGCGCCGGTTCAGCCACGACAATTCATAGGCGTTCCAGATATCCGTGCCGAAGAACGGCAGACGCGCGGGCACGCCGATCGAATCGCGCGCGCGCTTGCGATCGATCGGAAACAGCAACGATGCGTCGTACTGTTCGGTGTAGTGGACGGGCTTGCCGAGCGGAGATTGATCGGGTGTCATGATGCGTTCGCAATGCCGCTGAGAACATGCCCCGTCGCGGTGACGACGCGGGCCGATTCGCAGTGGCGAATTTGATCGTCGAAGAAAAAATCGGGCTCGAATTCTCGCAGGAATTCGCCTTTGTCGAGGCCGCCGAGAAACATCGCTTCGTCGATTTCGATGTCCCAGGCCATCAGCGTGCGGATCGCGCGCTCATGCGCGGGCGCGGAGCGCGCGGTGACGAGCGCGGTGCGGATGTGCATCGGCGACTTGCTTTCGTTGTCGTCGGCGATGCGCTGCAACTTGTTCAACGCCGCCAGCAGCGGTTTGAGCGGGCCGCCGGGAAGCGGCGAATCCTTCTTTTGCGTTTCGTGGCCGACGAACGCGCCGAGCCCCTCGCTCTGAAAGATGCGCTCGGCTTCGTCGGAGAACAGAACGGCGTCGCCGTCGAACGCGATGCGAATCTCGTCCGCATAACGGCTCGCGGCGCGCGGCGTTTCCGGCAGTACGCGCGCAGCTGGAAAACCGGCGGCGAGCGCGTCGCGCACATCGTGCGGATTCGCCGACAGAAACAGCGACGCCCGCAGCGGCTTCAGATACGCGAACGGCGAGCGGCCGCGCGTGAACACGCCGCGCTCGATCGCGAGACCATGCTCGCGGCACGAATGAAACGCGCGCAGACCGCTGATCGGATCGCTGCGCGACAGAATCACCACTTCGACGCGCTGCTCGCCCGCGTTGAGCGCGAGCAGCTTGCGGATCAGCCCGAACGCGACGCCCGGCTTCGCGGGCGTCTCCAGCCGTGAACGTTGCAACGCTTCGTATTGGGCGAGATCGCCTGTCTCGAAGACGCGGTTCTCTTCCTCGAAATCGAAAAGCGCGCGCGACGAAATCGCGACGACGAGCTTGTCTTCGAGCGTGAACTTCGGCATCGCTGCTTAAGCCAGGAACAGCTTGTACACCGGGTTCGCGCCTTCGTCCCACCACGGATAGCCGAGCGTCGCGAGGAAGCGCTCGAACTCCGCATTGTCCGACTGCGGCACCTGAATGCCGACGAGAATCGAGCTGGTATCCGCGCCCTGATTCCGATAATGGAACAGGCTGATGTTCCAGTCCGGCGCCATCGACGACAGGAACTTCATCAGCGCGCCCGGGCGCTCCGGGAATTCGAAGCGCAGCAGGCGTTCGTCCCGCGCGAGCGGCGAATGACCGCCGACCATGTAACGGATGTGCTGTTTCGAAAGTTCATCGTGCGACAGGTCGACCGTCGCGAAACCATGCTCGACGAACGACGACATCATCTGCGCCGTTTCCTTGCGCGACTTGATCTGCACGCCGACGAAGATATGCGCGGCCTTTTCATCGGCAATGCGGTAGTTGAATTCCGTCACGCTGCGTGTGCCGACGAGCTCGCAGAAGCGCCTGAAGCTGCCGCGCTCCTCGGGAATCGTCACGGCGAACACGGCTTCGCGCGCCTCGCCGACTTCCGCGCGCTCCGCGACGAAGCGCATGCGGTCGAAGTTCATGTTCGCGCCCGACGTCACCGCGACGAGCGTCTTGCCTTCGATGCCTTCGCGCTCCGCGTAGAGCTTGGCGCCCGCGACAGCGAGCGATCCCGCCGGCTCGAGCACGCTGCGGGTGTCCTGAAACACGTCCTTGATCGCTGCGCAAAGCGCGTCGGTATCGACGGTGACGACTTCATCGAGCAATTCGTTGCACAGCCGGAACGTCTCCTCGCCGACGAGCTTCACCGCCGTGCCATCCGAAAACAGCCCGACTTCGTTCAGCGTGATGCGTTTGCCGGCCTCGATCGACTGCGCCATCGCGCAGGAATCCTCGGTCTGCACGCCGATCACCTTGATCTCCGGCCGCACCGCCTTGATGTACGCCGCGACGCCCGCCGCGAGTCCACCGCCGCCGATCGGCACGAAGATCGCGTGAATCGGGGCCTGGTGCTGGCGCAGGATCTCCATGGCAATAGTGCCCTGTCCGGCGATCACCTCCGGATCGTCGAACGGGTGCACGAAGGTCAGGCCGCGCTCTTCCTGAAGCTGCACGGCGCGCGCGTACGCGTCGCTGTACGATTCGCCCGCGAGCACCACTTCGACGGTCGGTCCGCCATGCGCGCGGATCGCGTCGATCTTGACCTGCGGGGTTGTGGTCGGCACTGCGATCACCGCACGGCAGCCGAGCCGCGCCGCCGACAGCGCCACACCCTGCGCATGATTGCCCGCCGACGCCGTGATCACGCCGCGCGCGAGTTCGTCCGCCGACAGATTCGCCATCTTGTTGTAAGCGCCGCGAATTTTGAAGGAGAACACCGGCTGGTTGTCCTCGCGTTTCAGGAACACGGAATTGCGCAGACGCGCCGACAGGATGCGCGCGGGTTCGAGCTCGCTCTCCCGCGCGACGTCGTACACGCGCGCGGTCAGCACTTTCTTCAGGTAGTCGGGATGTGTCATGCGTGGAATCGTCACGCGGCAACGGTGCGCGCGGGTTTTTGAGGGCGAAAGCATCAATGATAGCGCCAACCGCGCGCCTTCCGGGCACGCCATGCGTTTCTACCGTCCGGACGGTCGTGCAAAAAAGCGTCGAAAATGACACGAACGCGTCGCGAATGCGCACGCAAAAGCCCCTTCTCGCTGCTAGCAACCGCGAACGCGCGTCACCGCGATGAGTTAGAATTTCCTTTTACGAATCAGCAATCAGGATCGGCAGATGCACCGGCAGCTTCGGATCGATTTTTGGGCGCATGTCTCCCGCGCGTCGCACCCGGCGGCCGAGCGGCATGCGCGCCGCGCGCGATCGTGGCGTTGATCCAGGGCACATCGAAGGCGCCGTGATGGAGTTCACTTCGCCGCGTTTCACGCTGCGTCACCCGGCGGCCTTCGCCAAGATAAGTCTCATTCGAAAATTTGCGCCCCCACGCGCATCGTCGGCGTTTCCGCTTTTCGAAGCGCGCCCGCCGGCACACCGAACCGTCGAACATGAACGCACCTCAAGCCTTCGATCCGAACGGCGCCCATGCCGCCTTGGCGCTCGATGTCGAGCCCCGTCTGCGCGAAATTCCCTATAACTACACGTCGTTCTCCGATCGTGAAATCGTCATGCGGCTCCTGGGCGACGAAGCCTGGGCCGTGCTCGACGAACTTCGCAACGAGCGCCGCACGGGCCGCTCCGCGCGCATGCTGTACGAAGTGCTCGGCGATATCTGGGTCGTGCGGCGCAATCCGTATCTCCAGGACGACCTGCTGGACAACCCGAAGCGCCGCGCGCTGCTGGTCGAGGCGCTGAATCACCGGCTCACGGAGATCGATAAGCGCCGCAGCGCCGATCTCACCGCGCATAGCGACGAAGCCGGCAGCCGCGAGCGCGCCGAGCGCGTGCAGTTGCTGATTACCGCCGCGCGCCGCGCCGTCGACGACTTCGCCTCCGAGTTCGGCAGCATGGCCGACTTGCGCCGGCGCGCTTCGCGCGTGCTGGGCAAGGAGACGCAGAAAGACAACATCAAGTTCGATGGCCTGTCGCGCGTCTCGCACGTCACCGACGCGACGGACTGGCGCGTCGAATACCCGTTCGTCGTGCTGACGCCGGACACCGAAGGCGAAATCGCCGGCCTGATCAAGGCGTGCTTCGAACTGGGACTCACCGTCATTCCGCGCGGCGGCGGCACCGGCTATACGGGCGGCGCGATTCCGCTCACGCCGTTCTCGGCCGTCATCAACACGGAAAAGCTCGAGCAGCTCGGTCCCGTCGAAATGACCGATCTGCCGGGCGTCGATCACAAGGTCGCGACGATTTTCTCCGGCGCGGGCGTCGTCACACGGCGCGTCACCGAGGCGGCCGAGCAGGCGGGCTTCGTGTTCGCCGTCGATCCGACTTCGCTCGATGCCTCGTGCGTCGGCGGCAATGTCGCGATGAACGCGGGCGGCAAGAAGGCCGTGTTGTGGGGCACGGCGCTCGACAACCTCGCGTGGTGGCGCATGGTCGATCCGGAAGGCAACTGGCTCGAAGTCACGCGTCTGGATCACAACTGCGGCAAGATTCACGACGTCGAAGTGGCGCGCTTCCGGCTCGACTGGTTCGACGGCAATCGTCCGCCGGGCGAGAAACTTCTGCGTACCGAAAATCTCGACATCACCGGCCGCACGTTCCGCAAGGAAGGGCTCGGCAAGGACGTCACCGACAAATTCCTCGCCGGCCTTCCCGGCGTGCAGAAGGAAGGCTGCGACGGGCTGATCACGTCCGCGCGCTGGATCCTGCACAAGATGCCCGCGCACACGCGCACCGTTTGCCTCGAATTCTTCGGCCAGGCGCGCGACGCAATTCCGAGCATCGTGGAGATCAAGGACTATCTCTTCGAAACGTCGAAGCAGGGCGGCGCGATTCTCGCCGGCCTGGAGCATCTCGATGAGCGCTATCTGCGCGCGGTCGGCTACGCGACCAAGAGCAAGCGCAATGCTTTCCCGAAGATGGTGCTGATCGGCGATATCGTCGGCAATGACGCCGATGCCGTCGCCGCCGCGACTTCCGAAGTCGTGCGCATGGCCAACGGCAAGAGCGGCGAAGGCTTCGTCGCCGTGAACGCCGAGGCGCGCAAGCGTTTCTGGCTCGACCGCTCGCGCACCGCGGCGATCGCAAAGCATACGAACGCGTTCAAGATCAACGAAGACGTCGTGATCCCGCTCAACCGCATGGGTGAGTACACGGACGGCATCGAGCGCATCAATATCGAGCTGTCGATCAAGAACAAGCTGCAACTCGTCGATGCGCTCGAAGCGTTCTTCCGCACCGGCAAGCTGCCGCTCGGCAAGACCGACGACGCGAACGAAATTCCCAGCGCCGAACTCCTCGAAGATCGCGTGCAGCAGGCGCTCGACCTGCTCAAGCGCGTGCGCGAGCGCTGGACCTTCGTCAGCGAAAAGCTCGACATGCCGTTGCGCGAGGCGCAGCACTATCTCGTCAATCTCGGCTACGCAGCGCTCGCCGAAAAGCTCGCGGATCGCGTCGACGTGCAGCCGGATGCGAACATCTTCCACGTCGCGCAGGATCGCACGGTGCGCATCTCGTGGAAGCAGGAGATTCGCGCGGAACTGCGTCAGATCTTCAACGGCGGCGAATTCAAGCCGATCCTCGACGAAGCGCAGGCCATCCACAAGCAGGTTCTGCGCGGACGCGTGTTCGTCGCGCTGCACATGCATGCGGGCGATGGCAACGTGCACACGAACATTCCCGTCAACTCCGACAACTACGAGATGCTGCAGGACGCGCATCACGCGGTGGCGCGCATCATGAAGCTCGCGCGTTCGCTCGATGGCGTGATTTCGGGCGAGCACGGTATCGGCATCACCAAGCTGGAGTTTCTGACCGAAGAGGAAATCGGCGATTTCCGCGCGTACAAGCAGCGCGTCGATCCGCACGGTCGCTTCAACAAGGGCAAGCTGTTCGAAGGGGCGGACCTGCGCAACGCCTACACGCCGAGCTTCGGGCTGATGGGCTACGAGTCGCTCATCATGCAGCAGTCGGATATCGGCGCGATTTCCGATTCGATCAAGGACTGCCTGCGCTGCGGCAAGTGCAAGCCGGTCTGCGCGACGCACGTGCCGCGCGCGAACCTGCTGTACAGCCCGCGCAACAAGATTCTCGCGACTTCGCTGCTGGTCGAGGCCTTCCTGTATGAAGAGCAGACGCGCCGCGGCGTATCGATCAAGCATTGGGACGAGTTCAACGACGTCGCCGATCACTGCACGGTCTGCCATAAATGCGTGACGCCGTGCCCGGTGAAGATCGACTTCGGCGATGTCACGATGAACATGCGCAATCTTTTGCGCAAGATGGGCAAGAAGAAGTTCAACGCGGGCAACGCGGCGGGCATGTTCTTCCTCAATGCGACGAATCCGCAGACCATCAATCTCGCGCGCACCGCGATGATGGGTGTCGGCTACAAGGCGCAGCGCTTCGGCAACGACGTGCTGAAGAAGTTCGCGAAGAAGCAGACGGCGAAACCGCCCGCGACGGTCGGCAAGCCGCCCGTGGTCACGCAGGTGATCCACTTCATGAACAAGAAGATGCCGGGCAATCTGCCTAAGAAGACGGCGCGCGCGCTGCTGGATATCGAAGACAACAAGATCGTCCCGATCATCCGAAATCCGAAGACGACTACCGTCGATTCGGAAGCCGTGTTCTATTTCCCCGGCTGCGGCTCGGAGCGCCTGTTCTCGCAAGTCGGGCTCGCGACGCAGGCCATGTTGTGGGAAGCGGGCGTGCAGACCGTGCTGCCGCCGGGCTATCTGTGCTGCGGTTATCCGCAGCGCGGCTCGGGGCAGTACGACAAGGCCGAGAAGATCGTCACGGACAATCGGGTGCTGTTCCATCGGGTCGCGAATACGCTGAACTATCTCGATATCAAGACCGTGGTCGTGTCGTGCGGAACCTGCTATGACCAGCTTGCGGGCTATGAATTCGAGAAGATCTTCCCGGGCTGCCGGATCATCGACATTCACGAATTCCTGCTCGAAAAGAACATCAAGCTCGACGGCGTGACGGGCACGCGCTACATGTACCACGACCCGTGTCACTCGCCGATCAAGACAATGGACCCGGTCAAGCTCGTCAACGACCTGATGGGCTCCAAGAACGACGGCTACAAGATCGAGAAGAACGATCGTTGCTGCGGCGAGTCGGGCACGCTGGCGGTCACGCGGCCGGACATTTCGACGCAAGTGCGCTTTCGCAAGGAAGAGGAGATCCGCAAGGGCGCGGCCAGGTTGCGCGGAATCCCGCTCGTCGCCGAAGCGGGCGCGAACGCCATCAACATGGCGAACGCGGCGGCCGGTGCGGCGGGCGCGCAACCGGGCTCGGTGCTCAAGGCCGGCGACGGTCCGCAACCGAATGGCCAGGACGTGAAAATCCTCACGAGCTGCCCGTCGTGCTTGCAGGGCCTGTCGCGCTACAACGAGGACGCCAACATCGAGGCGGACTATATCGTCGTGGAAATGGCGCGCAAGGTGCTCGGCGAAAACTGGATGGAACAGTATGTCGAAAGCGCGAACAATGGCGGTATCGAGCGCGTGCTGGTGTAATAGCGAAATCGAGGTTGATTCGCTAGAGGTTCAGGATGGACTGTGTGTTTTGCCGTGAAGACGGCGGTGAGGTGCTGTGGTCGGACGACGCATTGCGCGTCGTCCTCGCCGACGAGCCCGACTGGCCGGGACTGTGCCGCGTGATCTGGGGCGCGCATGTCGCCGAAATGTCCGATTTGTCGGATGGTGACCGTGCGCGCGTGATGACGGCCGTGAACGGCGTCGAGCGCGCGATGCGCCGCGTGCTCGTGCCGGAGAAGATCAATCTGGCGAGCCTCGGCAATCAGGTGCCGCACGTCCACTGGCACATCATTCCACGCTTTTCCAACGATTCCCGCTTCCCTCTGCCGATCTGGGCGCCACGCCAGCGCACGGTGTCCGAATCGCAGCTATCGAAACGCCGCGCGCAGGCGACGCTCTTGCGCGAGCAGGTGCGCAACGAGCTGAACCAGGCGTTCGGCCCGCAGGTTGGTCACCCATAAGACGACATCATGAGCGGACTCACTTCAACGACGCCGATTCCCACCGGCGTCGTCGTGCATTCGAAATCCCGCGTGCTCGAACTGCAATACGGCGGGGAGTCGTATCGCGTGCCGTTCGAGTTGCTGCGTGTCTACTCACCTTCCGCTGAAGTGCAGGGCCACGGACCGGGCCAGGAAACCCTGCAGACCGGCAAGCGCGAGGTGACGATCATCGGCATCGATCCGGTCGGGCATTACGCGCTGCAACTGAATTTTTCGGACGGCCACAATACGGGCATCTATTCCTGGGACATCCTGCACAACCTGGCGACGCGGCAGGACCAATTGTGGCGCGAGTATCTGGCGAAACTGGAAGCCGCGGGCGTGGACCGCGACACGCCGATGGCAGCCAAACCAACCGGTGGCCACTGCCACTAAGCATCAAGGCTGCGGCATACGGCCGCACAGCCGGCGCGACGATTGCGCATACATAGAACGAACAACAGGCGAGGAAGAGCGCGATGAGCAAGACCCACTTCGGATACGAAACGGTCGACGAGCAGGACAAGGCGAAGAAAGTGGCGGGCGTGTTCCACTCCGTTGCTGGCAACTACGACTTGATGAACGACCTGATGTCCGGCGGACTGCATCGGATCTGGAAGCACTTCACGATCGGGCAGGCCAAGGTGCGGGCGGGCTACAAGGTGCTGGATATCGCGGGCGGCACGGGTGATCTGGCGATGGCCTTTGCCAGGCAGGCAGGCGAAACCGGCGAAGTCTGGCACACGGACATCAACGAATCGATGCTGCGGGTGGGCCGCGACCGGCTTATCGACAAAGGCGTGCTGACGCCCGCATTGCTGTGCGACGCGGAGAAGATTCCGTTCCCAAACAGTTATTTCAATGTTGTTACGGTTGCTTTCGGTCTTCGTAATATGACGCACAAGGACCGTGCGCTGGCGGAAATGACCCGCGTGCTGAAGCCGGGTGGCAAGCTTCTCGTGCTGGAATTCTCGAAGGTGTGGGAACCGCTCAAAAAGCCGTACGATATCTACAGTTTCAAGATTTTGCCGTGGCTTGGCGAAAAAGTGGCCAAAGATGCGGACAGCTATCGGTACCTCGCCGAGTCGATCCGCATGCACCCGGACCAGGAAACTTTGAAAACGATGATGGAACAAGCAGGCTTGGATCGAGTCGAATATTACAATTTGTCAGGTGGCGTGGTAGCGTTACACGTCGGGACAAAATTTTAGTGTTCCACTCTCTTAAGGATTCGATATGTTCGATTCGCGCAAACCCCAATCCCGGGGTTTCCTGAGCTTCTTTTTCAGGAAGGCCGGAATCTTGGCGCTGGCTGGCGTTATTGCGGCCGGCGCAATCTTCGCGGAAACGGCGGAAGCCAAGCGCATGGGCAGCGGCCGCAGCATGGGCCGTCAGTCGGCCACGGCGACGCAGCAGCATCAAGCCACGCCGCCGTCGCAATCCATGCAGCAGGGGCAGGCGGGGCAGGCGGCGCAGGCTCAACGCGCCCAGCCCGCGCCCGCTGCACCCGCAGCGGCGCAACCCGCGCGCAATCGCTGGCTCGGACCGATTGCCGGTCTTGCGGCGGGTCTCGGTATCGCGGCGCTGCTGTCGCACTTCGGGCTGGGCGAAGCGTTCGCCGGCGCGATGGCCAACATGATCATGATTGCCTTGATCGTGCTGGCGGCCGTCATGCTGTTCCGCTTCATCATGCGCAAGCGTCAGGGCAATAACACGCCTGCATACGCTGGTGCCGGTTCGGCCTCGGGTTCGCCGTACGGCGCCTCCGCGCGCACGAGCCTGAACCAAGACCCGCCGCAAGTGCCGCAACAGCCGAGCGGCTTCGGCGCGAACTACATCGAATCCGCGGCGCCGCAACCGGCCGTGAATCCAAACGTGCCGGCTGGCTTCGACACCGACGCATTCTTGCGTAACGCGAAGGTCTACTTCGTGCGACTTCAGGACGCGTGGGACCGCGGCAATGTCAACGACATCCGCGAATTCACGACGCCCGAAATGTTCGCCGAAGTGAAACTCGACGTCGATGCCCGCGGCAGCGCGCCGAACCGCACGGACGTGGTGCAGCTCAACGCCGATCTGCTCGGCGTCGAAGATCGCCCGAACGAGTACCTCGCTAGCGTGCGCTTCCACGGTCTCATCCGCGAGTCGGAAGGCGCGGCGGCAGAGCCGTTCGTCGAGGTGTGGAACCTGTCGAAGCAAAAAGTCGGCAATGAAGGCTGGCTGCTGGCGGGGATTCAGCAGGTAAGTTGATGCCGGCAAGCGCAAATCTGTAGAGCGCCACCGCGTTGCTGTCCGGCGCGGTCTGCGCAGCGTATGTCGAGATAGTTATGGGAAACCGCGCGAAAGCGTCTCGCGCAGATTTACCCCGTAGAATAGGACCCGCGCGAGCCACCGCTTGCGCGGGTTTTTTTATCTCCGAATCGATGACGAACGCAGACGAATCCGCCCGTTCCGTAGCAAATCCCGCCATGAAGACCGTATCCAGTGGATTCGCGGCCGCCGTGAATCATCTGCTCGTGCGTGAGCCTTGGGCGCTCGAACGCCTCAAGCCGTACGCGAGCAAGCGTGTGAAGCTGTCGTGCACGCCGGTTTCGATCGCGCTCGCGGTGCAAGCTGATGGCCTTTTTGCCGCGACCACCGACGCCGAGGCGGGCGCATTCGACGTGACGATCGCCGTTCCGCTCGACGCGCTGCCGGTATTTCTGCAAGGCGGTCAGGCCGCGGTGATGAAGCATGTCCGGATCGAAGGCGACGCGGAGTTTGCGACGACCCTCGCAAAGCTCGCGGAGCATCTGCGCTGGGATCCCGAAGAGGATCTGGCGCGCGTGATCGGCGACGCGCCTGCGCATCGCGTGGGACTCGTCGCGCGGGCGGTGCAGGAGCAGGCGCAGCGCACCGGGCGGAATCTGCTGGACACTTTCACCGAATACTTCCTCGACGAGCGGCCGCAACTCGTGCGCAAGAGCGCGCTCGACGCGTTCAACGCCGAGCTTTCGAGAACGCGCGATGCGCTTGCGCGCGTCGAAAAGCGCATCGAAAGAATCGAGCAACAAAGCGGACAACGAACCGAACAACCACGGCCGGCAAGCGGTGCCTCAGCGCGAACCGGCGGCGAGTCTGTGCGCGACTCGCACGAATAACGAGCTGAAGCGAATTCGAACCATGCGTTTTCTGCGTTTTCTCAAGATTTTTTTCACGATCGTCCGCTTCGGGCTCGATGAACTCGTGATGAGCGGCATCGACGATCGACGCGTGCGCTTTCTCATGCGCATCACGACCTTCGGCCGCCGGTTCGAGATCGAGCGCGGCATCCGTCTGCGGCTCGCGCTGGAAAGCCTCGGACCGATCTTCGTGAAGTTCGGGCAGGTGCTGTCGACGCGGCGCGATCTTTTGCCCGTCGATGTCGCCAATGAACTCGCCAAGCTTCAGGATCAGGTTCCGCCGTTCGATTCGGCGGTGGCGGTGTCCATCATCGAAAAGTCGCTCGGGGCGCCCATCGACGAACTGTTCGACGATTTCGAGCGCGTGCCGGTGGCGAGCGCGTCGATCGCGCAGGTGCATTTCGCGAAGATCAGGTACGGCGAGCACGCGGGCAAGTCGGTTGCGGTGAAGGTGCTGCGCCCGGGCATGCTTCCCGTGATCGACTCCGACCTCGCGTTGCTGCGCGATATCGCGACGTGGGCCGAGCGCCTGTGGGCGGACGGCCGTCGCCTGAAGCCGCGCGAAGTCGTCGCCGAATTCGACAAATATCTGCACGACGAGCTCGACCTGATGCGCGAGGCCGCCAACGGCAGCCAGTTGCGCCGAAACTTCCAGGGCCTCGATCTGCTGCAAGTGCCGGAAATGTACTGGGATCTGTCGGCGCCGACGGTGCTCGTCATGGAGCGCATGGTCGGCGTGCCGATCAGCCAGGTGGAAACGCTGCGTGCGGCCGGCGTCGATATCCCGAAGCTCGCGCGCGAGGGCGTCGAGATTTTCTTCACGCAAGTGTTCCGCGACGGCTTCTTCCACGCCGACATGCACCCCGGCAACATTCAGGTCAGCCTTGATCCGGCGACGTTCGGGCGTTATATCGCGCTGGACTTCGGCATCGTCGGGGCGTTGTCGGACTTCGACAAGAACTACCTCGCCCAGAATTTTCTGGCGTTCTTCAAGCGCGACTATCACCGTGTCGCGACGCTGCATCTGGAATCCGGCTGGGTGCCGCCGAGCACGCGCGTCGAGGAGCTGGAAAGCGCGATTCGCGCGGTGTGTGAGCCGTACTTCGATCGCGCGCTGAAGGACATTTCGCTCGGGCAGGTGCTGATGCGCCTTTTCTCGACGTCGCGCCGCTTCAACGTCGAGATCCAGCCGCAACTCGTACTGCTGCAAAAGACGATGCTCAACGTCGAAGGGCTCGGGCGCTCCCTCGACCCGGAGCTCGATCTGTGGAAAACGGCCAAGCCGTATCTCGAGCGCTGGATGAACGAGCAGATTGGCTGGCGCGGCTGGTACGAGCGCCTGCAGATGGAAGCGCCGCAGTGGAGCAAGACGATTCCGCAGTTGCCGCGCCTGGTTCACCATATTCTTGCGGAGCGCCACGACGCGCCGAGGAGCGGCAGTGACGAACTCATGCGGATGCTTTTAGCCGAGCAAAAGCGCACGAACCGCCTGCTGGTGACGCTGCTCGTCGCCGGCCTCGTTGCGATGGCGGGCGCGGGTGTCGTGGTCGCGCAGTTTTTGCTTCACTGAACGCCGACATCATGAGCGATCCGACGAATCCAGACGTTCCCGATTTTCAGAACCGCGATCCGAATTCGCCGGGTTTTTGGGATGAACGCTTCGACCGACGGTTCACGCCGTGGGATCAGGCGGGCGTCCCGGAAATGTTCAAGACGTTCGTCGAGTCGCGCCATGCGCAGAATGTGCTCATTCCAGGCTGCGGCAGCGCGTACGAAGCGCTTTACCTGGCCGAACGCGGCTGGCCGGTGCGCGCGATCGACTTCTCCTCGGGCGCCGTTGAAGCGGCGCGTGCGCGACTCGGCGCGCATGCGGACGTCGTCGAAGAGGCGGATTTCTTCGCATACGCGCCGCCTTTTTCGCCCGACTGGATCTACGAACGGGCCTTTCTGTGCGCGCTGCCGAAAGTCCGCTGGCAGGACTACGCCACCCGGATGGCCGTGTTGCTCAAACCGCGTGCGCTGCTCGCCGGCTTCTTTTTCATCGGGTCGACGCCGAAAGGGCCGCCTTTCGGCATCGGGCGCGGCGAACTGGACGCGCTGCTGTCGCCGCACTTCGAGTTGACCGAAGACCGCGAGGTGAGCGGCTCGATTCCCGTATTCGCCGGCCGCGAACGGTGGATGACCTGGCGACGAATCTGAGCCGGCCGACTTGAAAACCGCCGACGGCGCCCCGAAATATCGGGCGATCAAGCTTGTGCCCGTCCTGCGGAAAATTGCGGGTCAAGTTTGCGGCTATAATTCAAGGCTTTGCAAGCGTCGACAGATCATTGTAGGAAGAGTGCCATGCCGATTTACGCGTACCGCTGCGCACACTGCGGCCACGAAAAAGACGTGCTTCAGAAACTGAGCGATGCGCCGCTCACGCAATGCCCTGCCTGCGGAAAGGATACGTTCTCGAAGCAGGTGACCGCCGCCGGATTCCAGCTGAAAGGCTCGGGTTGGTATGTCACCGATTTTCGAAGCGGCAATAACGGTTCGAAGGGCAGCGCACCGGCAACGAAAACGGAGGACGCTGCGACCTCTGGCTCCGGCAACGCGAATTCGGGCGACGCAACGCCGGCAAGCACGTCATCGTCGGATGCCGCCAAGCCCGCCGCGGGCGCCTCCGCATCGTCGGACGCTGCCTGAAGCGCCGGATCGCCAGTCCGCCTGGCCTATGGCGCGCAGATGACCTCGCCGACCGCGCGCAATTTGGGCGCGGCTCGCCTGCCAAGCCGGATTTCCGACACGATCGGGAGCCGGCGCAGCCTCCGCCCCGTTAAATGACCACGAAAAAGACTACGCTGAAATCCGTGTTCCTCACCGGCCTGCTCGTGCTGGTGCCGCTCGCGATCACCTTGTGGGTACTGGGCCTCGTCATCGGGACGATGGACCAGACGCTCCTGCTCCTGCCGGAATCGTGGCAGCCCGAGCGCGTCGTCGGCTTTCACCTGCCGGGCGTGGGCGCCGTGCTGACGATTGCCTTCATTTTCATCGTCGGATTATTGACGCAGAACTTCGTTGGCCAGAAGCTCGTGAAATGGTGGGACGCCATCCTGCGCCATATCCCGGTGGTCGGGCCTTTGTATACGAGTGTGAAACAAGTATCGGATACGTTGCTCTCTTCGAGCGGTAACGCGTTCCGCAAGGCGCTGCTGATCGAATATCCGCGCAAGGGCTCGTATACCATTGGCTTTCTGACAGGCATTCCGGGCGGCGACGTGCTGAATCATCTCGGCGAAGAGCACGTGAGCGTCTACGTGCCGACGACGCCGAACCCGACGTCCGGCTTCTTCCTCATGATGCCGAAAAGCGAAGTGGTCGAACTGGACATGACCGTCGACGCCGCACTGAAGTACATCGTCTCGATGGGCGTGGTGGCCCCCGCCCCGAGCGCGCCGACGCCGGTCGCGCCCGCCCGCCGCCCCACCGAGCCGCCGATGTAATGCCGGCGCGCGCGAGCCTGGAGTCCGCCGACCGAAAGAGCGAGACCCGAACGCGCGAGCCGTTGATCAACGAACAACGAAAGACACAAACATCATGTCGATGCGATCTGAATACTGCGGTCTGGTGACCGAGGCCCGCCTGGGCCAAACCGTTTCGCTGTGCGGCTGGGTGCATCGCCGCCGCGATCACGGTGGCGTTATCTTCATCGACTTGCGCGATCGCGAAGGGCTCGTTCAGGTCGTCTGCGATCCGGACCGCGCCGAGATGTTCAAGGTGGCTGAAGGCGTGCGCAACGAATTCTGCGTACAGGTGAAGGGCGTCGTGCGGGAGCGTCCTGAAGGCACGGTCAACGCGAACCTCACGAGCGGCAAGATCGAAGTGCTGTGCCACGAGCTGACCGTGCTGAACGCATCGGTTACGCCGCCGTTCCAGCTCGACGACGACAACCTGTCGGAGACCACGCGCCTCACGCATCGCGTGCTCGATCTGCGCCGTCCGCAGATGCAGAAGAACCTGCGCCTGCGCTACCGCGTCGCCATGGAAGTGCGCAAGTATCTCGACGCGCAAGGCTTCATCGACATCGAAACGCCGATGCTGACCAAGAGCACGCCGGAAGGCGCGCGCGATTACCTCGTGCCATCGCGCGTGAACGCGGGTCAGTTCTTCGCGCTGCCGCAGTCGCCGCAATTGTTCAAGCAATTGCTGATGGTCGCGAACTTCGACCGCTACTACCAGATCACCAAATGCTTCCGGGACGAAGACCTGCGCGCCGACCGTCAGCCGGAATTTACGCAGATCGACTGCGAAACCTCGTTCCTGAACGAGCAGGAAATCCGCGATCTGTTCGAAGAGATGATCCGTCACGTCTTCAAGGAGACGATGGACGTCGCGCTGCCCGCAAAATTCCCGGTCATGCTGTACTCGGAAGCGATGCGCCGCTTCGGTTCGGACAAGCCCGATCTGCGCGTGAAGCTCGAATTTGCCGACCTCACGGATGCGGTGAAGGACGTCGACTTCAAGGTGTTCAGCATGCCGGCCAACTCGAAGGACGGCCGAGTCGCGGCGCTGCGCGTGCCGAAGGGCGGCGAACTGTCGCGCGGCGACATCGACGGCTACACGGAGTTCGTGCGCATCTACGGCGCGAAGGGCCTCGCGTGGATCAAGGTCAACGACAAGAGCCGCGGCCGCGACGGCCTGCAAAGCCCAATCGTCAAGAACCTGCATGACGCGGCGCTCGCGGCGATCATGGAGCGCACGGCGGCGCAAGACGGCGACATCATCTTCTTCGCGGCGGATCGCGCGAAGGTCGTGAACGACAGCCTCGGCGCGCTGCGCCTGAAGATCGGCCATTCGGAATTCGGCAAGGCGACCGGCCTGCTCGAAACCGGCTGGAAGCCGTTGTGGGTCATCGACTTCCCGATGTTCGAGTACGACGAGGAAGAGAACCGTTACGTGGCCGCGCATCACCCGTTCACGAGCCCGAAGGACGAGCACCTCGAGTACCTCGAAACCGACCCGGGCCGCTGCCTTGCGAAGGCATACGACATGGTGCTGAACGGCTGGGAAATCGGCGGCGGTTCGGTGCGTATCTTCCAGGAAGACGTGCAGAGCAAGGTGTTCCGCGCGCTGAAGATCGGCGCGGAAGAAGCGCGCCTGAAGTTCGGCTTCCTGCTCGACGCGCTTCAGTATGGCGCGCCGCCGCACGGCGGCATCGCGTTCGGTCTGGACCGCATCGTCACGTTGATGTCCGGCGCCGATTCGATCCGCGACACGATCGCGTTCCCGAAGACGCAGCGCGCGCAGGATCTGCTCACGCAGGCGCCGAGCGAAGTGGACGAGCGCCAGTTGCGCGAGCTCCACATCCGTCTGCGTCAGCCGGAGCAGAAGGCGCACTGAGCCGCTTCGTTGTCGATGTGATGAAAAAGGCGCCGGGTGCGCCTTTTTCACTTTTTGCGTTACAGTCTTTGGGCACAGACAAATAATGAAACGCGCATTCATAAAGACATGCAGAAGCCGCCCAAGATCCCTGAATCCGTGCTCGTCGTCATTCATACGCCGGAACTCGATGTGCTCATCATCGAACGTGCGGATCACAAGGGTTTCTGGCAATCGGTGACAGGCTCGAAGGATCGTATCGACGAACCGCTGATCGAGACCGCCGCGCGCGAGGTTGGGGAAGAGACGGGTATCGTGATCGGCAGCACGCTCGTGCCCGAGAACGCGCTGCTCGACTGGCATCACTGCATTCAGTACGAAATCTATCCGCAATGGCGGCATCGTTACGCCGAAGGCATCACGCGCAACACCGAGCATCAGTTCAGCCTGCTCGTGCCGCATTGTCTCGAAGTGACGCTCGCGCCGCGCGAGCACACCGCGCATCTGTGGCTGCCGTTTCGCGAGGCCGCCGACCGATGCTTCTCGTGGTCGAACCGGGAAGCCATCCTGCAATTGCCCGAGCGCCTCGCGGCGCATAACCGATGATCGGACTGCGTCCACGGCGCAGTTTCAAGCGGCTGCGCCAGGCGCTGTTTCTGGGCCGTCGACCGCCGCGCCTTTGCTTCACGTCCGGCAACCACGTTCGGCTCTTCAAGTGCGGCGTGCAATTCTTCCCGGCGTTGATCGAGCGGATCGACAACGCGCGCAAGTCGGTGTCGCTGGAAACGTACATCTTTGCCAACGACGACATCGGTCGCGCCGTCTCCGATGCGCTCGTGCGCGCCGCCGAACGCGGCCTCAAGGTGCGTGTGATCACGGATGGCATCGGCACGGAAAGCAATCTGCCGATGTTCAAGCTCTGGCAGGAGCGCGGCGTCGAGCATCGTATTTACAACCCGCATCTGCTGTTCGGGCCGCTCGGCTTCTCGCGCACGCATCGCAAGCTCGCGCTGATCGACGAGACGTATGCGTTTTGCGGCGGCATCAATATCGTCGACGACTACGATCAGAACGGCACGCGTCTCGAACGGCCGCGCTGGGACTTCGCGATGGAGGCGCAAGGCCCCGTCGTGAAGGACGTGATCGAAGCGTTCGACCTTCAATGGCAGCGCATTCGGCTCGGCGTGAAGCCGCGGCAGCCGTCGCAGCCGGGTTGCGAGCAGCAGGAAAACGATCGCGGGCCCGGCCGATGGAACGCACGCCGCGCGATGCTGGCGCGCCGGCGCGCGCGGCTCGGTGAAATTCACGCGGTGGACCAGCCGTGCATCGCGTTCGTCGCGCGCGACAACTTGCTGAATCGTCGCGCGATCGAAAAGGCGTATCTGCGGGCAATCGCCCACGCCGAGAGCGAAGTGTTGCTCGCGAATCCTTACTTCATGCCGGGGCGCAAGTTGAGGCGCGCGCTCGTCAACGCGGCCGAGCGTGGCGTACGCGTGTCGCTGGTCATCGGTCGCAAGGAATTCGTGGCTCTCGACTACGCGACGCCGTTCCTCTACGGCAACCTGCTGAAGCACGGCGTGCGGATCGCCGAGTATGAAAAGACGATGCTTCACGGCAAGGTCGCGGTCGTCGACGCGGATTGGGCCACCATCGGCTCATCGAACCTCGATGCGCTGTCGCTCGTGCTCAACAACGAGGCCAACATGGTGCTCGTGAATCACGCCGAAATCGCCGGATTGCACGATGCCATTCTTCAGGCGTTTGACGAAGGCCGCCCGATCGATGAAAAACACTATGCGTCGCGGCCTGTTACGGAGCGGGCGCTGAGTTGGCTTGCGTACAACACTTATCGCCTCATGATGAAAATGATCACCATTGGTCAGTACGATTAACTGCTATTTAGCAGCGATTGCGCAAGAATACTGGACTACAAGCATCATCAGATAAAGGATCCCACGAATCGGGAACTCGGGCAGTCACTTACAGGCAGTCCGTACATAAAACGCGACAATGGGCGCAGGCATTGTTGAGATTTATCCTATAGACATGCCCTGGCGTTTTAGAAACGCGTATCTAAAAATTTGCTTGTATCACCAGCGTTCGGCCACAATAATAGAACGGCCGTTCGATTTTACGGGTCACATAAGAACGGTAGGGACATCATGCGAAAAGGCGAACAGACGCGGGCCGCGATTCTCGACGCAGCGCTGGAGTTGGCAAGTCGGGACGGGCTGGAAGGGCTGACGATCGGCCTGCTGGCCGAGCGGATGCAAATGAGCAAGAGCGGTGTGTTTGCGCATTTCGGGTCGCGCGAGGACTTGCAGGTGGAGGTGGTGCGCGAGTACCACCGGCGCTTCGAAGATGAAGTGTTCTTTCCGAGTCTGCGTGAAGCGCGCGGCCTGCCGCGATTGCGCGCGATGATGAATCGCTGGATGGAGAAGCGCATCCAGGAAGTGACCACGGGTTGTATCTATATCAGCGGAGCGGTGGAGTACGACGACCGCGCCGCGAGCGCCGTGCGCGAGCAGCTCGTGCACAGCGTGAGCATGTGGCGCGAGGCGCTCTTGCGCGCGATCCGCCAGTCGAAGGACGAAGGGCATCTGAAGCCGGAGACGGACCCGCATCTGATGCTTTTCGAGCTGTACAGCTTCACGCTCGGCCTGCATCACGACGCGCGCTTCCTGCATCTGCCGGAAGCCGTGCAACTGACGCGGGACGCGCTCGAAAAGACGATCGTGTCGTATCAGACGTCGAATGCGGGAGCCGGAACGGGCATCCCTCAACCGGCGGCGAATACGGCGACGAATCTGACATCACAACACACCGACAGCCGTTAGCGGCGCCGTTCGCATCGAGAAGGTGGCTCGGCGGCGCGCAACCAGAAGCTTGAAGAAACTGGAGAGAGTCATGGGACAGTACGCCGCCCCCCTTCGCGACATGCAATTCGTGCTGCACGAAGTGCTGAACGTGGAAGCTGAACTGAAGAGCATGCCGCGGCATGCCGACCTCGACGCCGACACCATCAATCAGGTGCTCGAGGAAGCCGGCAAGTTCTGCTCCGAAGTCGTGTTCCCGCTCAACCAGAGCGGCGACCGCGAAGGCTGCACTTACGAGGGCGACGGCGTCGTCAGGACGCCAGCCGGCTTCAAAGAGGCTTACCGCCAGTACATCGATGCGGGCTGGCCCGCACTCGGGTGCGATCCCGAGTACGGCGGTCAGGGCTTGCCTGCGTTCGTGAACAACGCGCTTTACGAAATGCTCAACTCGGCGAATCAGGCCTGGACGATGTATCCCGGTCTCTCGCACGGCGCGTACGAATGCCTGCACGCGCACGGCACGCCGGAGCAAAAGTCGACCTATCTATCGAAACTCGTCTCGGGCGAGTGGACCGGCACGATGTGCCTGACGGAACCGCATTGCGGAACGGATCTCGGCATCCTGCGCACGAAAGCCGAGCCCAATTCCGACGGTTCCTACGCACTCACCGGCACGAAGATCTTCATCTCGAGCGGTGAGCACGACATGGCCGAGAACATCGTTCATCTGGTGCTCGCGCGTCTGCCGGGCGCGCCGATGGGAACGAAGGGCATCTCGCTTTTCATCGTGCCGAAGTTCGTCCCCGATGCGAACGGGGCGATCGGCGAACGCAACGGCATCAAGTGCGGCTCGATCGAGCACAAGATGGGCATCCACGGCAACGCGACCTGCGTGATGAATCTCGACGGCGCAAAGGGTTGGCTCGTCGGCGAGGCCAACAAGGGCTTGAACGCGATGTTCGTGATGATGAACGCCGCGCGGCTGGGCGTCGGCATGCAGGGTCTCGGCCTGACCGAGGTCGCGTATCAGAACTCGCTCGTGTATGCGAAAGAGCGCTTGCAGATGCGCTCGCTCACCGGCCCGAAGGCACCGGAGAAGCCTGCCGATCCGATCATCGTGCATCCGGACGTGCGCCGCATGCTGCTCACGCAGAAGGCCTATGCCGAAGCGGGCCGCGCGTTCACGTACTGGGCGGCGCTCAATATCGACAAGGAACTCTCGCACGCGGACGAGTCCGTGCGTCAAGAGGCCGCTGATTTCGTCGCGCTGCTCACGCCGGTGATCAAGGCCTTCCTGACGGACAACGCGTTCGAAGGCACGAATATGGCGATGCAGATCTACGGCGGCCATGGCTTCATCTCCGAATGGGGCATGGAGCAGTATGTCCGCGATGCGCGCATCAACATGATCTACGAGGGCACGAACTCCATTCAGGCGCTCGATCTGCTCGGGCGCAAGATTCTCGGTGACATGGGCGCCAAGCTGAAGCGCTTCGGCAAGCTCGTTGCCGATTTCGTCGAGCAGGAAGGCGTAAAGCCGGAGATGCAGGAGTTCATCAACCCGCTCGCGGATATCGGCGACAAGGTGCAGAAGCTCACCATGGAGATCGGCATGAAGGCCATGCAGAATCCTGATGAAGTGGGCGCTGCGGCCGTGCCGTATTTGCGTACGGTCGGGCATCTGGTGTTTTCGTACTTCTGGGCGCGGATGGCACGGGTTGCTTTGGACAATGCCCCTTCCGGCGATGCCTTCTATAAGGCCAAGCTCGCCACCGCGCGGTTTTACTTCGCCAAGCTGCTGCCTGAGACCGCTTCGACGATTCGGGCTGCCCGTGCCGGGGCCAAGCCGATGATGGACTACGACGAAGCGCTTTTCTGATTTATTTGGGCTTTTGCCGGATCCCGTTTTTTATTGGTCTATCGGCGTTGCCCCTGTGCGGGGGCGGCAGTCATTTTCTTTGCTGCTGCAAAGAAAATGACCAAGGAAAGCAGCTCGAGACGCCCGCGGTCACACGCAGTTTGGCCATGCTTGCCAAGTGTTCGTGGGCTCCGTAGCGAGTGCCCACACAAAACTCTCGCGGCTTGGACGGCGCACGGTCCGTCGCACCAGTCGTTCCAAGGGCGCCGAAAGCAAACCGAATCAACCCACGTTCACGAACCCCGGAGTGACAAACCTGTGAGCACCCTGAACATCAAGAAAGTCGCCGTGCTCGGCGCGGGCGTGATGGGCGCGCAGATCGCCGCGCATCTGATCAACGCGCGTGTGCCCGTCCTGCTCTTCGATCTTCCCGCAAAGGAAGGCCCGAAAAACGGCATCGCGCTGAAGGCCATCGAGAACCTGAAGAAGCTGTCACCCGCGCCGTTCGGCGTGAAGGACGACGCGCAATACATCGAGCCCGCCAACTACGACGACGACATCGCGAAGCTCGCCGAATGCGACCTCGTGATCGAGGCCATCGCCGAGCGCATGGACTGGAAGCACGATCTCTACAAGAAAGTTTCGCCGCATATCGCGCCGCACGCGATTTTCGCGAGCAACACGTCGGGCCTGTCGATCACGGCTTTGTCGGACGGCTTCTCCGACGAACTGAAGTCGCGCTTTTGCGGTGTGCACTTTTTCAATCCGCCGCGCTATATGCACCTGGTCGAGCTGATCCCGACCGAATCCACGAAGCCCGAGATTCTCGACCAGCTCGAAACCTTCCTGACGAGCGTGATCGGCAAAGGCGTCGTGCGCGCGAAGGACACGCCGAACTTCATCGCGAACCGCGTCGGCGTTTTCTCGATTCTCGCGGTGATTGCCGAAGCGGAGAAGTTCGGCCTGCGCTTTGATGAAGTCGACGACCTGACCGGCGCGCGACTCGGCCGCGCGAAGTCGGCGACGTTCCGCACCGCGGATGTCGTCGGTCTCGACACGATGGCCCACGTCATCAAGACGATGCAGGACAACCTGCCCGACGATCCGTTCTTCTCTGTCTACAAGACGCCGCCGGTGCTCGAAGCGCTGGTGAAGAATGGCGCGCTCGGCCAGAAGACGGGCGCGGGTTTCTATCGCAAGGAAGGACGCGCGATCAAGGTGCTCGATCCGAAAACGGCTGCTTACGTCGATGGCGGCGCGAAGGCCGACGAGCTCATCGGCCGCATCCTGAAGCGTCCGCCCGCCGAGCGCTTCAAGCTCCTGCGCGAAACCGACAACAAGCAGGCGCAATTCCTGTGGGCGATTTTCCGCGACGTGTTCCACTACATCGCGGTGCATCTCGAATCGATCGCGGACAATGCCCGGGACGTCGATCTCGCGATCCGCTGGGGCTTCGGATGGAATCAGGGGCCGTTCGAAAGCTGGCAGGCGGCGGGCTGGCAGCAAGTCGCGAAGTGGGTGCAGGAGGATATCGATGCGGGCAAGGCGCTCTCGAACGCGCCGCTGCCCGCGTGGGTGCTCGAAGGTCCGGTCGCCGAAAAGAACGGCGTGCACACGAACGAAGGATCGTGGTCGCCGAAATCGAAGCGCTTCGAACCGCGTTCGGCGCTGCCCGTCTATGAGAAGCAGGTGTTCCGCGCGCCGCTCGAAGGCGTGACGGGCGCCGATCCGAAGACCTTCGGCAAGACGCTGTTCGAAACCGGGAGCGTCCGCGCCTGGCTCGATCGTGACGACGGCGATGTCGTGATCGTCTCGTTCAAGACCAAGATGAACACCATCGGCCCGGGCGTGATCGACGGCCTCACGCAGGCTATCGAACTCGCGGAGAAGGCATATCGCGGCGTGGTGATCTGGCAGCCGACGTCGCTGCAACTCGGCGCGCCGGGTGGCCCGTTCTCGGCGGGCGCGAATCTCGAAGAAGCGATGCCCGCGTTCATGATGGGCGGCGCCAAAGGCATCGATCCGTTCGTGAAGAAGTTTCAGCAAGGCATGCTGCGCGTGAAGTACGCAAACGTGCCGGTGGTGTCGGCTGTGTCGGGCCTCGCGCTCGGCGGCGGCTGCGAACTGCTGCTGCATTCGGCGAAGCGCGTCGCGCATGTCGAGAGCTATATCGGTCTCGTGGAAGTGGGCGTCGGTCTGGTGCCGGCGGGCGGCGGTCTGAAGGAGGCCGCGTTGCGCGCGGCGGAAGCAGCGGGCGCGGTCAATGCGACCAGCGATCTGCTCAAGTTCCTGCAGAAATCTTTCGAGAACGCGGCGATGGCGAAAGTCTCGTCGTCCGCATTCGATGCCCGCGCGATGGGCTATCTGAAGCCGTCCGACACGATCGTCTTCAACGTGCACGAGTTGCTCGACATCGCGAAGAGCGAGGCGCGTGCGTTGAGCGCATCGGGCTATCGGCCGCCATTGCGCGTGAAGCAGGTGCCGGTGGCGGGGCGCTCGGCGATCTCGACGATCAAGGCGTCGCTCGTGAACATGCGCGACGGGCGCTTCATCAGCGACCACGACTATCTGATCGCGAGCCGCATCGCGGAAGCGGTCTGCGGCGGCGATGTCGAAGCGGGCAGTCTCGTCGACGAAGAATGGCTGCTGGCGCTCGAGCGCCGCGCGTTCGTCGAACTGCTCGGCACGCAGAAGACGCAAGAGCGAATCATGGGCATGCTGCAGACCGGCAAGCCGGTTCGCAACTAATCGCGGAGCAATCAATGAGCAAACAACTTCAAGACGCATACATCGTCGCCGCGAGCCGCACGCCGATCGGCAAGGCGCCGCGTGGCGTGTTCAAGAACACGCGCCCCGACGAGCTGCTCGTTCACGCGATCAAATCCGCGGTCGGGCAAGTGCCGGGACTCGACACGAGCGTGATCGAAGACGCGATCGTCGGCTGCGCGATTCCCGAAGCCGAGCAAGGTCTGAACGTCGCTCGCATGGGCGCGCTGCTGTCGGGCTTGCCCAACACGGTCGGCGGCGTGACGGTGAACCGTTTCTGCGCGTCGGGCCTGACCGCGCTCGCGATGGCGGCGGACCGCATCCGCGTGGGTGAAGCCGAGGCGATGATCGCGGGGGGCTGCGAATCAATGAGCATGGTGCCGATGATGGGCAACAAGCCGTCGCTGTCGCCGCATATCTTCGATCGCAATGAAGACGTCGGCATTGCGTACGGCATGGGCCTGACGGCGGAAAAGGTCGCGGAACGCTGGAAGGTGAGCCGCGAGGCGCAGGACGCGTTCGCGGTGGAGTCGCATCGCCGCGCGCTGGCCGCGCAACAGGCGGGCGAATTCGCGGATGAAATCGCCGCCTACACGCTGAACGAGCGTTTTCCGGATCTCGCATCGGGCGAAGTGCGCACGAATAATCGCGAAATCAGGCTCGATGAAGGCCCGCGCGAAACCAACCTGGAAGGGCTGGCGAAGCTGCGTCCCGTGTTCGCGAACAAGGGCTCGGTCACGGCGGGAAACAGTTCGCAGACCTCGGACGGCGCGGGCGCGCTGATCGTCGTGTCGGAAAAGATTCTGAAGCAGTTCAACCTGACGCCGCTCGCGCGCTTCGTGAGCTTCGCGGTGCGCGGCGTGCCGCCGGAAATCATGGGCATCGGGCCGAAGGAAGCGATTCCGGCCGCGTTGAAGGCGGCAGGGCTGAAGCAGGACGACATCGACTGGATCGAACTGAACGAAGCCTTCGCGGCGCAAGCGCTCGCGGTGATCGGCGATCTCGGTCTCGACCCGTCGAAGGTCAACCCGCTCGGCGGTGCGATTGCGCTTGGCCATCCGCTCGGCGCGACGGGCGCGATCCGCGCATCGACGGTCGTGCACGGTCTGCGCCGGCGCAACCTGAAGTACGGCATGGTGACGATGTGCGTCGGCACCGGCATGGGCGCGGCGGGCATCATCGAACGCCTTTGATCGTGAATGGTCCGCGAGTGTCGTCGCTCGCGGACCGGCATGAAGGAGACAGCGGATGGACATTCAGATCGAACGGGCGGACGGCGTGCTGAGCATCGTGCTCAATCGTCCGGAAAAGAAGAACGCGATCACCGCGGCGATGTATCAGGAAATGGCCGACGGCCTCTACGAAGCCGAGATGGACGCGACCGTGCGGGCGGTGCTGATTCGCGCGAACGGCAGTACGTTCAGCGCGGGCAATGATCTCGAGGATTTTCTGAACGATCCGCCCAAGGGTCTCGACGCGCCCGTGTTCCAGTTCCTGCGGCGCATCAGCGGCTTTCCGAAGCCGATCGTGGCGGCGGTCGCGGGGACGGCGGTGGGCATAGGCACGACGATGCTCCTGCATTGCGACATCGTCTACGCGAGCACGAACGCGAAGTTCTCGCTGCCGTTCTCGCAGCTCGGATTGTGTCCCGAAGCGGCGTCGAGTCTTTTGCTGCCGCGCACGGCGGGTTATCAGCGCGCGGCGGAAAAGCTCCTGCTCGGCGAAGCGTTCGACGTGAACGAAGCGATCCGCATGGGCTTCGTGAATGGCGCGATCGACGCAGGCGAGCTCGACGCCTACGCGTTCGACAAAGCGAAGCGGCTGGCGATGCTGCCGGCATCGTCGCTGCGTGTGACCAAGTCGTTGATGAAGGGCGCGCAGACGCATGAAGTGAGCGCGCGCATGGAGGACGAAGCCGCGCACTTCGCGCGGATGCTGGTTGCGCCCGAAGCCCGCGAAGCGTTTCAGGCGTTCTTCGAAAAACGCAAGCCGAGCTTCAGCCAGTTCGAGTAAGGCGCTTCATTCGACGTCGTATTCGACGAAGCTGTTCTCGCGCGCGAAGCTGACGAGCCGCAAGCCCGCCTGCTTCGCGATCGCGATGGCGAGCGATGTGGGCGCGGAGATGGTCGCGACCATCGGCACGCCGACGCGCGCCGACTTGCGCACGAGTTCATAGCTCGCGCGGCTCGACAGAAACACGAAACCTTGCGTCGTGTCCTCACGCCGCAGGATCAACTGGCCAATGAGCTTGTCGAGCGCGTTATGTCTTCCGACGTCCTCGAAGGCGTAGCGCACCGCGCCGGTTTCGTCGCACCATGCGGCGGCATGCAAGCCGCCCGTGAGCTTCGTCAACTGCTGATGCGCGGGCAATTCGCGTGCGGCGCGCTCGATCGCATCGGGCGCAAGGCGCGCGAGAAAGCCCGTGTCCGGCACCTGTTCCGGCTGAAGATCGAGCAACTCGATACTTTCGATGCCGCACACGCCGCAGCCCGTGCGCCCGGCGAGCGCCCGGCGCTTGTCCTTGAGCGTGGCGAAGGCCTGCTGCACGACCTGAAGATGCACTTCGGCATGCGGCAATGCGACGCCGTCATCGCGGAAATGGACCTCGATATCGTGAATGTCGCTGCCACGCTCGACGATGCCCTCCGTCAGCGAGAATCCCACGGCGAACGCTTCGAGATCGCGCGGCGTGCACATCATCACCGCGTGGGAGATGCCATTGAAAACGAGCGCGACGGGCCATTCCTGACCGACCTTGTCCGCGGCGACGGTGCTCTCGTTCCTGCGATGCCTGCGCACCTGGCGCTCGACGAAGCCTGGTTGATCGTCGGTTTCGAGTTGATTCACTTCAATGCTCCTGACCGCTCACTTCGAGTAAAGTCGGGTATATGACTTGCTGCTTATCGTTGCTGTTCGCACGCTTTGCGGCGCGAGCAGCGGCTAGAGTGCAATGGTTCCAGCCAGATCCAAGGCCCTACAATAACTTAAGCGGCGATGCGCGTCGCGCACCTCCGCTCAATCCAACGAGGCTTCGCTATGGGACTCTACGACGCCGCCCGTCTCTTCGGATTCGAAGTCGAATCCTCTGACAATCTGCGCTTCATCCCGCTTGCGGTGCGCTTTAATCTCGATCGCTTCGGCATGCGCATCACGCTCGATCAATGGCAGGCGCTTCCTTACGACGATCGCGCGCTGCTCGCCCGCTTCCCGGTCGAGGACGATGCCGAACTCGAGAAAAACTTCGACCTCGCGCTCGAAGAGATGTTGAAGACGCACGCGAACGCAGCGCCAGAAAAGATCGAGCGCGATCCGGAACCGGTGTGGATGCACGCCGATGCCGTGCCCGAAACCGTGATCCGGCAGAGCAGCCTGTGCGGCGTGAGCGCGCCGAGTCTCGATCGTTGGGGCAGGCTCGACCGTTTCCAGCGATACGCGCTCGCGAAACTCTCGCGCAACACCGACAAGGTGAATCACGATTTCCTCCCCGCGATGAAGGAATTCGGCCTCGCCGAGTGAGCGCCGGGGCGCGCAAACGTTAAGCGCGCGTTTTAATCAGATTATTTGCGGACTAGCCCTAAATGTAGGGCGAGCGGTGCCGTTATTGGGCGTTATCCATCAATCGCGGCGTGGACGAGTTTCACGCCGCGCATTCGCGTGGACGCGCGTCGCCTCGATGCGCGTCCGACGCGCATCAAAGGATTAAGCCCGCCGCTCATGACCCGATTCCTCTCCAGAGGTTTGCTCGTCAACATTGCCGTGGTACTGGCCGCGCTCGGCGCGAACGCGTTCGTCGCCTGCGAGCGCATCGGCGGGCTGCGCGAAAGCGACGCGCGCACGCTGCGCTCGATGAGTCTCCTGCGCGATCTCGCGGCATGGCGCGGCACGCTCGGCGAATCCCTCACGCAACTGAGCCGCTTCGAAGCGACCGGCATCGTCGAAAGCGATGCGCAGCATCAGGCGCGCGAGGCGCATCTCGATGCACTGGAAAGCGGGCTGCGCGCGCAGATCGCAGCCGAGCCGGGCATGTCGGGCGCATTCGATGCGCTCGCCGCGCGCGCCGCAGCGATGCGCCGCGATGCCGATCGCGCATTCGAGCGCGCCAAGCACGCCGACCCCGGCGAATCGCGCGCGTGGGCCGACGCCGCGTTCGTCGCGCTGGGCGAAGATCAGCAGAGCGTCGACGAGGAACTCGACGTCGTGCGCTCACACATCGATAACGCGACCATCGTCGCCCTCGATGAGTCCGCGCAGGCCTCGGGCGGCGCGATGCTGCTGCTCGTCTTCACGATGCTCGCAGGCAGCGCCGTGCTGATCTATCTGTTCGCGAGCCGCGAGCGGCAATCGCGCGAGAAGCTCGGCGTCGTGCGTGCGAGGCAGCGCAGCAACGAACGCTTTCGCGGCATGTTCGAGGCGCATCCGGTGCCGATGTGGATCGTCGATCGCGAGACGATGCGCTTCGTCGCCGTGAATCAGGCTGCGATCGAGCACTTCGGTTTCAACGAGCCGGAGTTCATGAACATGACGCTGCGCGATCTGCATCACGCGGGCGACTTCGACCGCTTCGCCGCACGGCTCGCGCGCAGCGGCGGCGAGAGCGGCGAGCGTGCCGCATCGGGGCGAGGCTCGGCGGGCGTGTGGCGTTATCGGTGCAAGAATGGCGCGATCGTCGGCGCGGATGTCTCGCATCACTCGCTCACGTATTCGAATCGTCCGGGCATCTTCATGCTGGCGAACGACGTGACCGACCGCATCAATGCGGAAGCCGAGGCGCGCAGATCCAACGAGATGCTCGAAGCGGTCATCGACAACATTCCGCAGCGCGTGTTCTGGAAGGACCGCGACCTGCGTTATCTCGGCTGCAACAACGCGTTCGCGCGCGATGCGGGTCTCGCGTACAACGAGCAGGTCATCGGCAAGACGGATTTCGAGCTGCCGTGGAGCGCGTTTGCGGACGTCGTGCGCGCGGACGACGAGGAAGTCATCGTCACGACGGTGCCGAAGATGCATTACGAGCGCGACATCGTGATGGGCGAGCAACTGCGCACCGTGGTCACGAGCAAGCTGCCCTTGCTCGACGGCGAAGGACAGACAATCGGCGTGCTCGGCTCGTATCACGATGTCACCGATCGCAAGCGCGCCGAACTCGCGCTGCGCCTGCAAAGCCGCGCGCTCGACGCGAGCGTGAACGCGATTCTGATCACGGGCGTCGTGGACGGCGCGAACGTGATCGAGTATGCGAATCCGGCGTTCAAGCGCATCACCGGCTACGACCCGAGCGAGGTGATCGGGCAGGACTGCCGCTTTCTGCACGGTCCCGACGGCGATCAGGACGGACTCACCGCGATTCGCCGCGCGCTCGCCGTGAACACGGAGGCGAGCGTCGTGGTGCGCAACTATCGCAAGGACGGCGCGCTCTTCTGGAATCAGCTCTTCGTCGCGCCGGTGCCGGACGCGCAGGGCATGACGACGCATCACATCGGCATCATCAACGACGTGACCGATCTGATGCGCTATCAGGAAGAACTCGAATATCAGGCGAACTACGACACGCTCACGCGCCTGCCGAACCGCAATCTGCTGCGCGACCGCTTGCAGCACGCGATCGAAACCGCGCGGCGGCGCGAGACGAAGATCGCCGTCGTCTTCATGGATCTCGACGGCTTCAAGAACGTCAACGATAGTCTCGGTCACAGCGTCGGCGACCGCCTGCTCGCGGTGATCGCGGAGCGGCTTGCGCGCTCGGCGCGATCGAGCGATACGGTCGCGCGTCACGGCGGCGACGAGTTCGTGGTCGTGCTGCCCGATATCACCGACGAAGCCGGGCTGATCGCATGGATGGAACGCACGCGCGCGGCGATCTCGGAACCGGTCTGGCTCGACGATACAGAGCTTTACGTCGGCTGCAGCATGGGCGCGAGTCTCTATCCGCAGGACGGCGACGACGCCGAATCCGTGATGAAGAAGGCCGATCTCGCGATGTATCGCGCGAAGGACATGGGCCGCAACACGTATCAGTTCTATCAGCCGGAGATGAACGCGAGCGTCGGCGCGCGCATGAATCTCGAACGGCGCTTGCGGCGCGCGCTGCGCGACGGCGAGTTCCTGCTGCACTATCAGCCGCAAGTGGATATGACGACGCGCGCGATCGTCGGCATCGAGGCGCTCGTGCGCTGGCGCGATCCGGAGCAGGGGCTCGTGTCGCCGGCGTCGTTCATTCCGGTCGCGGAAGAGAGCGGCCTGATCGGGCCGCTGTCGGAGTGGGTGTTGCGCGAAGCGTGCCGTCAGAACAAGGCGTGGCAGGATGCCGGGCTGCCGCCGGCGCGCGTGTCGGTGAATCTGTCGGCGCGCCATTTTCAGCAGCGCGACATCGCGCGGCTCGTGACGTCCGTGCTCGAAGAGACCGGGCTGGAGCCGCGCTATCTCGAACTGGAGCTCACGGAAAGCGCGATCATGCGCAACGCCGAGGAAGCGATCACGATGCTCTCGGAGTTATCGGCGCTCGGCATCGGCATTGCGATCGACGACTTCGGCACCGGATATTCGAGCCTGTCGTATCTCAAGCGCTTCCCGGTGCACCGGTTGAAGATCGACCGCTCGTTCGTCGCGGATATCGGCTCGTCGGGGGATGACGAAACGATCACGTCGGCGATCATCGCGCTCGCGCATTCGCTGGAATTGCAGGTGATCGCGGAAGGCGTCGAAACGCACGCGCAGCACGATTTCCTGCGCGAGCGCGATTGCGACGAAATGCAGGGCTATCTGTTCTCGCGCCCGATGCCGCACGAAGCGATTCCGGGCTTGTTGCAGCAGGGCGTGCTGCCCCATTGATCGCCTTTAATCGAGCGACGGCAGCACGCGCGGACGGCGATCGCGGTCGGTCGCGACGTAAGTGAGCGTCGCTTCCGTGACCTTGACGACTTCTTCGGCGAGGCTCATGCGCTGCGCCCAGACTTCGACCGATACCGTGATCGACGTATTGCCCGTCTTGACGATATCGGCGTAGAAGCTCAGCAGGTCGCCGACGAACACCGGATGCTTGAACAGGAACGAATTCACCGCGACGGTCGCGACGCGGCCGTTCGCGCGGCGGCTCGCCGGAATGGAGCCGGCGATATCCACCTGCGCCATGATCCATCCGCCGAAGACGTCGCCGTGGACGTTGGCGTCGGCGGGCTGCGGCACGACGCGCAGCGCGACGTGCTTCTCGGGAAGGCTGGAGTGGTCTGTCATGGGAGGCGTTCCGGTTTGCGATTGCGGCGGAAGGCCGGCCGGCGTGAGCGGCCCCTCGAACCTTCTGCGACAATGCATGTTGATGAATGAGCCCCAGCGCGCGAGGCGGAAACCTCCATGACGCCGGGGCCTGAAGTAAATTGTACGGGAAAGCATGCGAGAGACGTGCGCCCGTTCCGCCGATAACAGCGTCCCCACGCCGCGCCCAAGCGACGCGCTCAAACGATACGACTCATGCGCCGCTATTCCAACAGCGAGCCCGGCCCGATGGCCCAGGGTCCGCGCAACGACTGGCAGACGATTCGCTCGCTGCTGCCTTATCTCACGACGTACAAATGGCGGGTCGCGTTCGCGCTGACATGCCTGATCGGCGCGAAGGTCGCGAACCTCGGCGTGCCGATCGTGATGAAGCGCATCGTCGATAGCCTCGCTTCCGTGCAGCACCTCACCGCGCTCGGACGCGCGAACGACGCGCCGGGCATCGTGCTGATCGGCGGCATCGGGCTGCTGGTGATCGCTTATGCGGGCGCGCGGCTTTCGACATCGCTTTTCACCGAGCTTCGCGAGCTGCTCTTCGCGAAGGTCACCGAAAGCGCCGTGCGGCAACTCGCGCTGCAAGTCTTCCGGCATTTGCATTCGCTGTCGCTGCGCTTCCATCTGGAGCGGCAAACGGGCGGCATGTCGCGCGATATCGAGCGCGGCACGCGCGGCATCCAGCAACTCGTGTCCTACTCGCTTTACAGCATCCTGCCGACGCTCGTCGAAGTCGGTCTCGTGCTCGCATTCTTCGTGACGAAGTATGAGGCGTATTACGCGATCGTCACGCTCGTCGCGCTCGCCTCGTACATCGTCTTCACGGTGAAGGTCACCGAATGGCGCACGCATTTCCGCCGCACGATGAACGATCTCGACTCGAAGGCGAACTCGCGCGCGATCGATTCGCTGCTCAACTACGAGACCGTGAAGTACTTCGGTAACGAAGAATGGGAAACGCGCCGTTACGATGAAAACCTGCAACGCTATCGCGCGGCCGCGATCAAGTCACAGCGCTCGCTGTCGATGCTGAACTTCGGGCAGCAGATGATCATCGGCGTCGGGCTCGTATTCATTCTCTGGCGCGCGACGCAGGGCGTGATGGCGGGGCGTCTCACGCTCGGCGACCTCGTGCTCATCAACACGTTCATGCTGCAGCTTTATATCCCGCTGAACTTCCTGGGCGTCGTGTATCGCGAGCTGAAGCAGGCGCTGACGGACATGGACCGAATGTTCACGCTGCTCGGCGCGGGCCGCGAAGTCCCCGATGCGCCGGGCGCGCAGGCGCTTGCCGTGCGCGGCGGCGAAGTGCGTTTCGAGAACGTGAGCTTCGCATACGAGAAGGCGCGGCCGATTCTGCATGGCGTCGATTTCACGATTCCCGCAGGCACGACGACGGCCGTGGTCGGACACAGCGGGTCGGGCAAGTCGACGCTCGGACGGCTGCTCTTTCGCTTCTACGATCTCGATCGCGCGCAGGGCGGAAGCATCAGGATCGACGGACAGGACATTCGCGACGTGACGCAGGATTCATTGCGCGCGGCGATCGGCATCGTGCCGCAGGACACCGTGCTTTTCAACGATTCGATCTACTACAACATCGCGTACGGACGTCCTTCGGCGAGCCGCGACGAAGTGATCGCGGCGGCGCGCGCGGCGCATATCCACGAGTTCATCGAGGCGTTGCCGGCGGGTTATGACACGCCTGTCGGCGAGCGCGGGCTGAAGCTGTCGGGCGGCGAAAAGCAGCGCGTCGCCATCGCGCGCACGCTTTTGAAAGACCCGCCGATCCTGATCTTCGACGAAGCCACGTCGGCGCTCGATTCGAAGTCCGAACGCGCGATTCAGCACGAACTCGATTCGATCGCGCGCGAGCGGACGACGCTCATCATCGCGCACCGGTTATCGACGGTCGTGCATGCGCAGCAGATCATCGTGATGGATCACGGGCGCATCGTGGAGCGAGGCACGCACGCCGAACTGCTGCGCGCGAGCGGGCTGTTTGCGCAGATGTGGGCGTTGCAGCAGCAGCGGGCGGAAGAGGCGGTGCGCGATCAGCGGGATACGGCGGGGGTTTGACGCAGCGGGCGCCTGATGGCCGATCAGGCGCGATCGCACGAAACTCGACAAATCCCCCGTTCCGCACCTGAAGCCAAAGTGAACGCGCGTGGATGGTGTCGGATTCGAGGACTTGATCCTTCTCGCTGCAATCCTCGCCGTGCTCACCTGTCCGGTTGTGCGAATCATTCGTCGCATGGGGCGTTCCGGCTGGTGGGTGCTCGCGTTCATGACGCCGGCACTGACCTCATCGCGCTGTACGTCTTCGCATTCGTGCGCTGGCCGGCGATCGACGGCGACCGCCGGCCATAAGCCGCAGCCTCACTCCATCGCGTGCGCGCCGCCGATTGCGACGCCATCATGCGTCTGCGAGGAAGTGGACGACCACCGCAGCCACTGCGCACGCAGCATGAACAACGCGCCGAATGCGCAGGTCGCGAGCACGCCGAAGGTCGCGAAGCCCATCTGATAGCTTCCCGTGCTTTCCTTCGCGATCCCCATGATCACCGGCAGATAGAAGCCGCCGATGCCGCCCGCCGCACCGACGATCCCCGAGAGCAGCCCTGTCTTGCCCTTCCACCGATGCGGCACGAGCTGGAACGTCGAACCGTTGCCGAGACCGAACGCGACGTACAGACAGATCAGAATCGCCACACCGCCCGCGACCGGCGGCATCCAGATCGCGAACGCGAAGTCGCCGATCGCAATTGCCGCGAGCAGCACGAGCAGCGCCCGCACGCCGGTCACACGATCGGCGACATAGCCGCCGAACGGCCGCACGATCGCGCCGAGAAACGCGAGCAACGACATGAAAAGCCCCGCTTCCAGCTTCGGCATCTGATAAAGCGACGTGAGCAGCAGCGTCACATACGACGACATGCCGACGAAGCCACCGAAGGTAATGCTGTAGATCAGCATGATGACCCATGTATCGCGCTCGCCCAGCACCGACCGATAGTGTCGCGGCAGCACCGCAATCGCGATCAGCGCACCGATCACCGGCAATAGCAGCACGCCGGTCTTGCCGCCGCCGAACACGCCGCCATTCACCGCGAGCACCAGCACGATGAGGCTGACCAGCGTCACCGCGAAGCTGGACAGCGCGCGCATCGTGCTGCCGGTTTTCTGGCCGGCATCGGAGGCCCATGCGAGAAGCGCGGCCGCCGTGATCGCGAGCAGCGGCAGCGCGGCGGCGGTCGAGATCTGCCAGCCGAAGGCATCGGCGAGATGCGGGAACAGGAAGCCGTCGAGCACCGCGCCGATGTTGCCCGCAGCGGCGAGACCCAGCACGAGCCCTTGCACCTTCGGTGGATAGTTGCTGCCGGCCATCGGCAACGCGACTGCGAAGCTCGCGCCGCCCATGCCGAGAAATACGCCGAGCACGAGCAGCAGCGCATACGAGGGCACGCCAGGCAGAAGCGGCAGCACGATCGACGGAATCGACGAGAGCACGACGCCCATCAATGCGACGCGCCGTCCGTCGGTCGACTGATAGAGATTGCCGAGCGTCACGCGCAGGATCGCCGCGGCCAGCACCGGCACCGCGACGAGAAAGCCCTGTTGCGCGGCGGACATCGTCACGTCGCGGCCGATGAACGGCGCGAGCGGTCCATACAGCACCCAGACCGTGAAACCCGTATCGAAGTAAAGGAAGCAGGCGAGCAGCGAGCGCCAGTTGCCGCTCCTGAGCGACGCGATCAGATTGGACATTGCGGGTTTCCGTATATGCGCGCTTCCGGAAGAGCACGCGACGGCCCCGAAAATTGCAAGCATCATGCCAATGTAATGCATGTTTGATCGACGTATCGCATCGGGCGAGTGGTGGCGCGGGATTCGAGCGCGCATGGGGCACGTCGTCGCGATTCGGCACACCCGCCGACGGCACCGCGCCCGTGCGCGACCGCATGCGAATGGTGCGCCGCGCCTTCGCGCGGTTCATGCCCGCTAGAATGCGCATTTGCCGAACAAGCGCCGCTCGCGCCCGAATCGAATGGAACTGAAATGGCTGGAAGACTTCGTGTCGCTCGCGGAGACGCGCAGCTTTAGCCGCTCCGCCGAGCTTCGACATATCACCCAGCCCGCATTTTCGCGGCGCATCCAGGCGCTGGAGGCGTGGCTCGGCACGGAGCTCATCGACCGGTCCGTGTATCCGACGCGGCTCACGCAAGCCGGCAACGTGTTCTACGAGCAGGCGCTCGCGATGCTCTCGCAGTTCCACGAAGCGCGCACGCTGCTGCGCGGGCAGGGCGGCGTGCCCTCGGCGACCATCGAGTTCGCCGTGCCGCATACGCTGTCGCTCACCTACTTTCCGCGCTGGCTCGAGCACATCGAGGCGCGGCTCGGGCGCATCCGCACGCGGCTGCGCGCGCTCAACGTTCACGATGCGGTGCTGTCGCTCGTCGAAGGCGGCTGCGATCTCGTGATGGGCTATCACCATCCGAGTCATCCGGTCGCGCTCGATCCCGCGCGCTACGACATGCTCACGCTCGGCGTCGAGCCGATCAGTCCGTTCTCCGCGGTCACCAAGGGCGGACGCGCGCGCTTTTCGCTGCCCGCGACCGCCGAATCCCCGGTTCCGTATCTGTCGTACACGCCGAACGCCTATCTCGGGCGCATGACCGAAGTCATCATCGCGACCGCGCCCACGCGGCTCTATCTCGACAAGGTGTATGAAACCGACATGGCCGAAGGACTCAAGGCGATGGCGCTGGCCGGGCACGGCGTCGCGTTCCTTCCGCACAGCGCAGTGGAAGATGCCGTGGAGGAAGGGTGGCTCATCCGCCTCGATCGCGGCACACGCGGCACGCCCGCAGGTCAGTTCACGCTGACGATGGAAATCCGCCTCTATCGCGACAAGCTCGCGGCGCCTGGCGAGGAGCCGCGGCAGGCGTTGATGCGCGCGCTATGGGACGCAGTCGGTGAAGAATTGTTAAAGGCATCGTCCGGAAAGCCCGCCGCATAAGGCTTGGCGACGTTATGCACGATTTGCATGATGGGATAAGGAAACGGCATTGGATTTGAAAACGGCGTTTTTCGACAATGAGCGCATTCCTTCAACGCTGGAGCGTCAATGTCCTCCTCGAAGCAGTCGCTGCAAACGCCGGATGCCAAACATGCAATCCCGTCGTATCTCAACGCCGACGATCTCGGTCCCTGGGGCAACTATCTCAAGCAGGTCGATCGCGTCGCGCCGTATCTCGGTTCTCTCTCGCGCTGGCTCGAAACCCTCAAGCGCCCGAAGCGCATTCTCGTCGTCGATTGCCCGATCGAACTCGATAACGGAACCGTCGCGCACTTCGAAGGCTATCGCGTGCAGCACAACACGTCGCGCGGTCCCGGCAAGGGCGGCGTGCGTTATCACCAGGACGTGACACTCTCCGAAGTGATGGCGCTGTCCGCGTGGATGTCGGTGAAGAATGCGGCCGTGAACGTGCCGTACGGCGGCGCGAAGGGCGGTATCCGTGTCGATCCGCGCACGCTGTCGCGCGGCGAGCTCGAACGCGTGACGCGTCGGTACACCAG
Organism: Caballeronia turbans; assembly: GCA_001544655.2. Classification (GTDB taxonomy): domain Bacteria; phylum Pseudomonadota; class Gammaproteobacteria; order Burkholderiales; family Burkholderiaceae; genus Caballeronia; species Caballeronia turbans. Next base: position 260,805 of record FCOD02000006.1, on the reverse strand, counting down.
CGAGATCGGCATCATCATCGGGCCGAACACGGACATTCCCGCGCCGGACGTGAACACGAACGAGCAGATCATGGCGTGGATGATGGACACCTACTCCATGAACCAGGGCCAGACGGCGACGGGCGTCGTGACCGGCAAGCCGATCTCGCTCGGCGGCTCGCTCGGCCGCAAGGAAGCGACGGGTCGCGGCGTGTTCGTGGTCGGCACGGAAGCGGCGCGGCGCATCGGCATGGAGATCGAAGGCGCGCGCATCGCGGTGCAAGGCTTCGGCAACGTGGGCGGCATCGCGGCCAAGCTGTTCCAGGAAGCGGGCGCGCGCGTGATCGCCGTGCAGGATCACACGGGCACGATTCACAACTCCAAGGGCATCGATACGGCCGCGCTGCTCGATCACGTCGCGAAGAACGGCGGCGTCGGCGGCTTCGCGGGCGCGGATCCCGTGCAGGCCGAAGAGTTCTGGATGATCGAAAGCGACATCCTGATTCCGGCCGCGCTGGAAAACCAGATTACCGAGAAGAACGCTTCGAAGATTCGCACGAAGATCGTCGTCGAAGGCGCGAACGGCCCGACCACGACCGCAGCGGACGACATCCTGAACGACAAGGGCATCCTCGTGATTCCGGACGTCATCGCGAACGCGGGCGGCGTGACGGTCTCATATTTCGAATGGGTGCAGGACTTTTCGAGCTTCTTCTGGACCGAGGACGAAATCAATCAGCGTCTCGAACGCGTGATGCGCGAGGCGTTTGCCAGCGTGTGGCAAGTCGCGAGCGAGCACCAGGTTTCGGTCCGCACGGCGGCGTTCATCGTCGCGTGTACGCGGATTCTGCAGGCGCGTGAAATGCGCGGCCTCTACCCCTGATCCGATGCGGCGGCGCGCTCGCTCGAGCAGTCCGCGCAATGCGGGCAGCGTTCGCGCCCCTTGAATGATGCGGGCGGCATTCCCTCGGGAATGCCGCCCGCATTTGCATGAAAACTACAAGTCGGCCGACTAGTTGTATTCGGTCAAGCATCCGCGCAAAAACGCCAGTAATATGCGCGGTCGCAACCCGTTGCAACCCAGTTGCAATCAGGCGTCTCACAAATAAGACGGCGTGGGTTAACAATCATTCTTTCAGAATAATTACCCTGCTAAACTTGCCCCGGTTTTTCGCCACAGGAGATCGAACACATGAAGGTTAAAAAGGCTGCGCTGCTCGTCGCCGCGCTCGGGTTTCTCGCAACCGGCGCGTATGCCCAGGACGCGGGCACGCTGAAGAAGATCAAAGACACGGGCGTGATCTCGCTGGGGCATCGCGAATCGTCCATTCCGTTTTCTTACTATGACGACAAGCAGAACGTCGTCGGTTACTCGCACGAGTTCGCGCTGAAGGTCGTCGAGGCCGTCAAGCAGAAGCTGGGCATGCAGGATCTGAAGGTGAAGCTCACGCCGATCACGTCGCAGAACCGCATTCCGCTCGTGCAGAACGGCACCGTCGATATCGAGTGCGGCTCGACCACGAACAACGCCGAACGCCAGCAGCAAGTCTCCTTCTCGAACACGATCTTCGTGATCGGCACGCGCCTCATGACCAAGAAGGATTCGGGCGTGAAGGACTGGGCCGACCTGAAGGGCAAGACCGTCGTGACGACCGCCGGCACCACGTCCGAGCGCCTGCTTCGCAAGATGAATCAGGACAAGAACATGGGCATGAACATCATCAGCGCGAAGGACCACGGCGAGTCGTTCCTGACGCTGTCGACGGGCCGCGCGGTCGCGTTCATGATGGACGATGCGCTCCTCGCGGGCGAACGCGCCAAGTCGAACAACCCGAACGATTTCGTGATCGTCGGCGCGCCGCAGTCGCATGAAGCGTACGGCTGCATGATCCGCAAGAACGATCCGGAGTTCAAGAAGGTCGTCGACGATGCGATCGCCAAGGTCGAAACGTCGGGCGAAGCGGACAAGATCTACAAGAAGTGGTTCGAAAGCCCGATCCCGCCGAAGGGTCTCAACCTCAACTTCCCCGAAAGTGACGACATCAAGGCTCTCTACAAGAGCCCGAATGACAAGGCAATCGACTAACCGGTTCGAGTCTCGAACGAACGAAACGGAAGGAGCTTGCTTCTTCCGTTTCTTTTTGGAGTGAGTCCATGTCTTATCACTGGAACTGGGGCATCCTGCTGAGTCCGGTTTCGACCGGCGAGCCCACCACCTATCTCGGCTGGCTGATCTCCGGCTTTTGGGTGACGATCACCGTGTCGCTCGCGGCCTGGGTGATCGCGCTCGTGGTCGGCTCGTTGTTCGGCATCTTGCGCACGGTCCCGAATCGCACGCTGGCGGCCATCGGCACCGTCTACGTCGCGATCTTCCGCAATATTCCGCTGATCGTGCAGTTCTTCGTCTGGTATCTCGTGATACCGGAGCTGCTGCCGCCTTCCATCGGCAACTGGTTCAAGCAACTGCCGCCGACCGCGCAGTTCTTCTCGTCGTCGATCATCTGTCTCGGGCTCTTCACCGGCGCGCGCGTGTGCGAGCAGGTGCGCTCGGGCATCAACGCACTGCCGCCCGGACAGCGCAACGCGGGCCTCGCGATGGGCTTCACGCAATGGCAGACGTACCGTTACGTGCTGATGCCGGTCGCGTACCGCATCATCGTGCCGCCGCTCACGTCGGAATTTCTCAACGTGTTCAAGAACTCGGCGGTGGCGTCGACCATCGGTCTCTTGGATCTGTCCGCGCAGGCGCGTCAGCTCGTCGACTACACGGCGCAGACCTATGAGTCGTTCATCGCGGTGACGGTCGCCTACATGCTCATCAATCTGGTCGTGATGCAGTTGATGCGCTGGGTCGAAGCCAGAACGCGGCTGCCTGGCTACATCGGAGGCAAGTGATGCATCATTTCAACTGGAGTGGTGTTCTCGCGTCGTGGCCCACGCTGATGACGGGCGCCAAGATCACGCTGCAGATCACGGTGCTCGCCATCGTCGTCGGCATCGTCTGGGGCACCGTGCTCGCGCTGTTCCGCCTGTCGGGCGTCAAGCCGCTGCAATGGTTCGCGAGCGCGTACGTCACGCTGTTCCGCTCGATCCCGCTGGTGATGGTGCTGCTGTGGTTCTTCCTGATCGTGCCGCAGTTGTTGCAGAACGTGCTCGGGCTGTCGGCGGACATCGACATTCGTCTCGCATCGGCGATGGTCGCGTTCTCGCTGTTCGAGGCCGCGTACTATTCGGAAATCATTCGCGCGGGCATTCAAGCGGTGCCGCGCGGTCAGGTGAATGCGGCCTTCGCGCTCGGCATGACCTACGGCCAGGCGATGCAACTCGTCGTGCTGCCGCAGGCGTTCCGTGCGATGGTGCCGCTCTTGCTCACGCAGGCCATCGTCCTGTTTCAGGATACGTCGCTCGTCTACGTCATCAGTCTCGCCGACTTCTTCCGCACGGCGACGAACATCGGGGATCGCGACGGCACGTCCGTCGAGATGGTCCTGTTCGCGGGCGCGTGCTATTTCGTGATCTGCGTGGTGGCGTCGGCCCTCGTCAAAAGTCTTCAGAAAAAGGTCGCAAGATGATCTCTATCAAGAATGTTTCCAAGTGGTACGGGCAGTTCCAGGTGTTGACGGACTGCACGACCGAAGTGAAGAAGGGCGAGGTCGTCGTGGTGTGCGGCCCGTCGGGTTCGGGCAAGTCGACGCTCATCAAGACCGTGAACGGCCTCGAGCCGTTCCAGAAGGGCGAGATCACGATCAACGGGCAATCGCTCACCGACAAGAAGACTAATCTGTCGAAGCTGCGCTCGAAGGTCGGCATGGTGTTCCAGCACTTCGAGCTGTTTCCGCATCTGACTATCACGCAAAACCTGACGCTCGCGCAGATCAAGGTGCTCGGCCGCTCGAACGACGAAGCAACGCAGAAGGGTTTGAAGCTGCTGGATCGCGTCGGCCTGCGCGCGCATGCCGACAAGTTTCCGGGCCAGCTTTCGGGCGGTCAGCAGCAGCGCGTGGCGATTGCGCGCGCCTTGTCGATGGACCCGATCGCGATGCTCTTCGACGAGCCGACATCCGCGCTCGATCCGGAGATGATCAACGAAGTGCTCGACGTGATGGTGGAACTCGCGCAGGAAGGGATGACCATGATGTGCGTGACGCACGAAATGGGGTTCGCTAAGAAGGTCGCGAACCGCGTGATCTTCATGGACAAGGGCTTGATCGTCGAGGACGATCAGAAGGAAGCGTTCTTCGCGAATCCGAGGTCGGATCGCGCGAAGGATTTCCTCGCGAAGATCCTGCACTGACCTCGTCGTGAAAAAAAGGCGCTTCCGAAACGAAGCGCCTTTTTTTATTCAATCCCAAGTTCCGATTCCACCGCCGCCGTCGTCCGAATCTCGCCAATCTCAAGCGCCGATCCGACGCACGCCTTCGCGAGCGGCTCCGCCGCCTTCTTCGCGATTTCCTCCGGCACCGGAATATTCACGCTGCGGGCGAGCGCGCCGCACTGGAACATCGCGAGATCGCCGGGCGCGAAGCGCGTCCAGGTTTCATTGTCGGTGAGCGGGGACGTGGCGATCACGGCGACGCGGTCTTCCGGCGTCGTGTATTTGGCGAAGTCGATGGACATGTCCGCGTCGATCAGATGCGCCGTCGAGAAAGGCCAGCTACGCACCAGATAGTACAAATGCGTGGAACAGTGCGAGAAGAGCGCCTGCCCGTTCGACATCAGGAAATTGAAGACGCCGTATTGCGTGATGTCGCGGGTGAGCCCGGCGAGCGCGTCGAAGAGTTCTTCGAGCGGCGGCTGCGAACACGGAAACGCGCGGCGCAGGCCTTGCAGCAGCGCGCAGAAGGCGAGCTCGCTATCCGTCGTGCCGACCGGCTGATAGACGCCGGTGAGTTCGGGCGTATGGCCTTTCAAATCGCCGTTGTGCGCGAAGATCCAGTGCCGGCCCCACAACTCGCGCATGAACGGATGACAGTTCTCGAGCAGGATATGCCCCTGCGTCGCCTTGCGGATATGTGCGATCGTGTTCTTCGATTTGATCGGATAACGCTTCACCATGTCTGCGAGCGGCGAGCTGGCGGAGGACTGGTGATCGATGAAGAGCCGGCACGCCTTGTCTTCGAAGAACGCGATACCCCAGCCGTCGGCATGATGATCCGTGACGCCGCCGCGCGCCGCGAAACCGGTGAACGAAAACGTCACGTCGGTCGGTTCGGCGCAATTCATTCCGAGAAGTTGGCACATGATGCGGGGGCGGGCGGCTTATGGCCTGGTTGTTACAATACGTCCGACAAGCATATCACCGAGGTCGGGCCGAAAAAATCGCGCAACCGCTCATAACCGTGCGCGTTGGGGAATTTCCACGGCGATTTTTTCCTGTCCTCGCGTGGACTTGCGCCATTCCACCGATCCCCGTCATCACGCCATGTCCGCTACCTCATCCTCGCCCAATTCGCTCACGATCGCGCGCCCCGACGACTGGCATCTGCACGTGCGCGACGGCGCGACGCTCGCGGCCGTCCTGCCGCACACGGCGCGCCAGTTCGGCCGCGCGATCATCATGCCGAACCTGAAGCCGCCCGTAACGACGACCGAGATGGCCGCGGCGTACCGCGAGCGCATGCTCGCGGCGCTGCCGAAGGACGGCGCGGCCGCGCGCTTCGAGCCGCTGATGACGCTCTATCTCACCGACAACACGCCGCCCGACGAAATTCGCCGCGCGAAAGACAGCGGCTTCGTGCACGGCGTGAAGCTGTATCCGGCGGGCGCGACGACCAATTCCGACGCGGGCGTGACGGATCTCGGAAAGTGCGCGAAGACGCTCGAAGCGATGCAGGAAACGGGCATGCCGCTGCTCGTGCACGGCGAAGTAACCGATGGCGACATCGACGTGTTCGATCGTGAGAAGGTCTTCATCGACCGCGTGATGACGCCGCTGCGCCGCGATTTTCCGGCGCTGAAGGTCGTGTTCGAGCACATTACGACGAAGGACGCGGCCGATTACGTGCGCGAGGCCGAAGGGCCGATCGGTGCAACGATCACCGCGCATCACCTGCTGTACAACCGCAACATCATGCTCGTCGGCGGCATGCGGCCGCATTACTACTGCCTGCCCGTGCTCAAGCGCGAGACGCATCGCGTGGCCCTCGTCGAGGCGGCGACGTCTGGCAATCCGCGCTATTTCCTCGGCACGGACAGCGCGCCGCATCCCAAAGGCCTGAAGGAACACGCGTGCGGCTGCGCGGGCTGCTACACGGCGCTGCACGCGCTCGAACTCTACGCCGAAACTTTCGACAAGGCCGGCGCGCTCGACAAGCTCGAAGGCTTCGCCAGCTTCCACGGCGCGGACTTCTACGGCCTGCCGCGCAGTGCGGAAAAGGTGACGCTGGAACGCGGATCGTGGACGCTGCCCGCCGAATTTACCGCCGGCGACGCGACGATCGTGCCGTTGCGCGGCGGCGAGTCGATCGGCTGGCGTTTCGCGGACGCGCATTGACATTTCGAACGTGAGCGCGGGTTTCGCGGATATCGACTGGGCGCGGCCCTGGCTCGCGTCGATCGAAGCGCGCGGCAAGCGCTGGCAGGCGGCGGCGCTTGCCGGTTACGACGAATATCTCGCGACGCTCAACGAAGACGCGGCGGCGGCCTCCCATGTCACCGGCCGCGGCGAAGCGCTCGCGTTCATCGCGCAGGAAGAACTGCCGGCGGGCGCCTCGTACGAAGGGCATATCGCGCAGACCGGCCGCGTGCCGACTCGCCACAATCTCCACGATTTCTTCAACGGGTCGATGTGGTTCGCGTATCCGCGCATCAAGGCGACGCTCAACGCGCTACAGGCACAGCAGATCGATACGCTCGGCATCGGCCCGACGCGCGGCGGCGTGCGCGACGCGCTCACGCTCTTCGACGAAAACGCGGTGCTCTTCGCCTGCGCCGATCCATCGCTGGCGCTTGCGCTGCGCGGTTTCCGTTGGCGCACGCTGTTCGTCGACGAGCGCACGGCGTGGGGCACGCGCTGCGAGGCGCGCATCTTCGGTCACGCGCTGCTGGAAAAGCTCGTCGCGCCGTACAAGGCGTGCACGGGGCACGCGTGGATCGTCGAGGTTCCCATCGACTATTTCACGCTCGACGATGCCGCCCGCCGCGCGCTGATCGACGAACGCGTGGCGCAGCGCCTGAACGCCGAGCCGCTCGACAGCCGCGCGTTCGCGCCGCTGCCGGTGCTGGGCGTGCCGGGCTGGTGGGCCGCGAATGCGTCACCCGACTTCTACGACGATACGAACGTTTTTCGACCGGGCCGCCGCAATCGCTGAAGCAGGTCCGATGTTAAAATCGATGCCGCAAAGCGGGCCAGGCAATCGCGGCCTCGACGGTTTCGGCCGAAGAGGGCGAGGAAAGTCCGGACTCCACAGGGCAGGGTGATGGCTAACGGCCATCCGTGGCAACACGCGGAACAGGGCAACAGAAAGCAAACCGCCGATGGCTTCGGGCGCAAGTCCGGAGATCAGGTAAGGGTGAAACGGTGCGGTAAGAGCGCACCGCGGACGTCGCGAGACGCTCCGGCACGGTAACCTCCACCCGGAGCAATTCCAAATAGGCAGGCGCGCATCCTCGCGATGCAGGACGGGGCCCCCGTCCGTCTGCGGGTAGGAAGCTTGAACGCGTCAGCAATGGCGCGTCTAGAGGAATGATTGCCACGCGCGTTCGGCTTCGGTTGGCGCGCGCACAGAATCCGGCTTATCGGCTCGCTTTGTCGTCATTCAAAGGAAAAGAGCCGGCGTCTGGCGACGCCGGCTCTTTTTCATTTCTGCTGGACCTGGCCTACGCTTCGACGATCTCGAACGAATGCGTGAGTTCGGCCGTCTTCGCCAGCATGATCGACGCCGAGCAGTACTTGTCGTGCGACAGATTGATCGCGCGCTCGACCGTCGCCGGATTCAGATTCTTCCCGGTCACGGTGAAATGGAAATGGATCTTCGTGAAGACTTTCGGGTCTTCGCTTGCGCGATCGGCCTTGAGCGTGACCGAGCAATCCTCGATTTCCTGACGGCTCTTCTTCAGGATCATCACGACGTCGTAGGCGGTGCAGCCGCCGGTGCCGAGCAGCACCATTTCCATCGGGCGCGGCGCGAGATTGCGGCCGCCGCCTTCGGGTGCGCCATCCATATTGACGAGATGGCCGCTTCCCGTTTCCGCGGCGAAGGCCATGCCGCCTTGTCCCATCCAGCTAACTTTGCATTCCATGCTCAGGCTCCAGCTGTTCAGCGCGTCGTTACAGAAACTTTATTGTAGCCGTTCAGGGATTTTCGACTGGTCGCGGCTTACGAGCATCCACGGGTTGACAAAGCGACAATCGCCGCGGTCGCCACGGCGTTGACCCAAAAAACCTGATTCGAGGATGCGCTCTGGAGGGATATTTTTCCGAAACGATGGCGCAAAAGCGTCGTAACTAACTGAAATTATTGATGAAGTGAAATCTTTATTTGTGATTTCAATATTTCGAATTATGAAATACGCTTTCATCATGCAAATCTTCTTGCCTTGCAGCATGACCGTGCCTATACTCGTCCCTGTCTCCTCCACCTCCTCTTTGGTGGATTAAGCCCGAGCCACAGCGGCCCGGGCTTTTTTTCGCCCTCGCGCCGCGTAAAGCGAATCTTTGACGCAACGGTCAAATTCCCTTTATAATTCAAAGTTCTCTTCGCCACACGCCCGCGGAGAGAGGCTTGTGAGAGCCTGCACGCGTCGCGAACGCACTCATATAAGCAGGGCCGAGCAAGGCAAAGTTCAAGGGCAGATCAATTTTTTGGATCGATCATGAAGACGTTTTCCGCAAAAGCCGAAGAGGTGACGCGCGAATGGTACGTGATTGACGCGACGGATAAGGTTCTCGGCCGTGTCGCCAGCGAAGTGGCACGCCGTCTTCGCGGCAAGCACAAGCCTGAATTCACTCCGCACGTCGACACCGGTGATTTCATCATCGTCGTCAATGCCGGCAAGCTGAAGGTCACCGGCAACAAGACCACGGACAAGAAGTACTATCGTCACTCGGGCTACCCGGGCGGCATCTACGAAACGACGTTCGGCAAGATGCAGGAGCGTTTCCCGGGCCGCGCGCTCGAGAAGGCTGTCAAGGGCATGCTTCCGAAGGGTCCGCTCGGCTACGCGATGATCAAGAAGCTGAAGGTCTACGCCGAAGCAACGCATCCGCATACGGCTCAACAGCCTAAAGCGCTCGAGATCTAAGGGGAGCCCACATGATCGGTAACTGGAACTACGGTACGGGCCGCCGCAAGAGCGCCGTCGCTCGTGTCTTCATCAAGTCGGGCAAGGGCGATATCGTCGTCAACGGCAAGCCCATCGCCGACTATTTCTCGCGTGAAACGTCGCTGATGATCGTGCGTCAGCCGCTCGAACTCACGAACCACGGCACCACGTTCGACATCAAGGTCAACGTGTCGGGCGGCGGTGAGACGGGTCAGGCCGGCGCGGTGCGCCACGGCATCACCCGCGCGCTGATGGACTACGACGCAACGCTGAAGTCGCAACTGTCGAACGCAGGCTTCGTCACCCGCGACGCGCGTGAAGTGGAACGTAAGAAGGTCGGTTTCCACAAGGCACGCCGCAGGAAGCAATTCTCGAAGCGTTAAGCGCTTCGGCATTTCCCCGGGACCGGAGCCGGTTCCTGGCGAAACTGCTGCGAAAGCCGCCCGCACCTTGGTGCCGGCGGCTTTTTCGTTTTTGCGCGCAAAATCACCGCCATGTCGAACTTGCATATAGCCCATTGATTTCATGGACATTCGGCACGATATTGAGATCAGCCCTACAATAGCGGTCAGAAGCTAAATTGGAGAGTTCGAATGAGCGCTGTCAGCGACACCCCCACGACCGAAATGCCGATGCCGTTCGTCTTCACCGACGCGGCTGCAGACAAGGTCAAGCAATTGATCGATGAAGAAGGCAATCCGGATCTGAAGCTGCGCGTGTTCGTGCAGGGCGGCGGATGCTCCGGTTTCCAGTACGGCTTCACGTTCGACGAAGAAGTCAACGAAGACGACACCGTGATGGACAAGGCCGGCGTGCAGTTGCTCGTCGATTCGATGAGCTATCAGTATCTCGTTGGCGCGGAGATCGACTATAAGGACGACATCAACGGCGCGCAGTTCGTCATCAAGAACCCCAACGCCACCACGACGTGCGGTTGCGGTTCGTCGTTCTCCGTCTGAGCACGAATCAGTCGATGTGAGCGAAACGGAGCCTTCGGGCTCCGTTTTTGTTTTCGGGCGCGCCTCAGTGCGGGTAGATTGCGCCGAGCACCCGCGCACCCGACGCGCCTGTCACCGCGGGCAGATTGCCCGGCTCGCGCGCAACGCAGCGCATCGCGAGCCACGCGAACGCAAGTGCTTCGACCTGCTGCGGCGGCACGCCGAGCGCCTCGGTCGTCATGACGGGCACGCCCGCAACGCCGCCGTCTTCCAGCGCCTGCTCGAGCATTTTCATCAGAACCGGATTGCGCGCGCCGCCGCCGCACACGTACACGGCGCGCACATCCGACGCGTGACGCGCGATCTCGCGGGCGACCGTCGTTGCGGTGAACGCGGTGAGCGTCGCCTGAACGTCGGCGGGAGCAAGGCTCGCGAAGGCGGCGAGCTTCGCGTCCATCCATGCCGCGTTGAACAGATCGCGGCCCGTACTTTTCGGCGGAGGCAGTTCGAAAAACGGCTCGTCGAGAAGGGCGTCGAGCAGCGCCTGATGCACCTGGCCTTGCGCCGCGAATTGCCCGCCATCGTCGTAGGCTCTTTGCAGATGACGCAACGCCCATTCGTCGATCAGCGCGTTCGCCGGACCACAATCGAAGCCGCGCACTTCGCCGCTTGCCGCAAGGATCGTGATATTGCTGATGCCGCCGAGATTGCACACCACGCGCGTCTCGTTCTTTTCGCCGAACACCGTTGCATGAAAGGCCGGCACGAGCGGCGCGCCTTGGCCGCCCGCGGCGACATCGCGGCTGCGGAAATCGGCGACGACGTCGATGTTGGTCATCTCCGCAAGCAGCGCGGGATTGTTGATCTGTCGCGTATAGCCCTTCTCCGGCCGATGCCGCACCGTCTGGCCGTGAACGCCGATCGCACGCACCTTCGCCGCCGAATAGCCGCTCATGCTCTGCAATTCATGACAGCACACGGCGTAACGCGTCGCGAGCGCATTGGCGGCGAGCGCCTCGCGCTCGATTTCGTGGTCACCGGGTGATTGCAATTCGAAGAGCGCGTCGCGCAAGCCTTTCGAGAAGGAGACATGCGCCTCGCCGAGCACGACGGGCGGCTTGCCCGCCGCGAATTGCACCGCGACGCCGTCCACGCCGTCCATGCTAGTTCCGGACATCAAACCGAAGTACACGCCATCGGCCTTGCCGGTTTCGATTGCTTCGGTTTTCTTGGGCACGCTGCTCTCCTCGTCGATGCCGTGTTGCGGATTTCGCTCAAGCGGCGATTATCCGCGTTATGCATCGAATCGTTAAGACGCGTCTGGCGTCGTCCTCATGGACCGACGCCTTTCGCCAGGCCGCAGCACGCGCAAACGCGCCTCATCCGACACGAAACGGCGCGAATGGCCGCGTCATCGCGTAAAATCCTGAGCCTGAACAAGCAATTGCGCGCGATTTCGTCATTTTTTCCGCGCACGCCGCGTTTCGACGCGCGGCGTCCCATCCGGCCGCGCCGGACCGCTGCGACGGTGTTGAGGCCAGATCGCGCCGCCCCGTTCGCCAGTCATCGAACCCTTTTGACTTCACAAGCCGCAAGCATGACCACAGATTCCAACGCTTCTTCCGCGCCCGCCGCCGCGCAGAGCTTTCCGATCACCGACGATGTGAAAAACGCGCTCGCCATCGCGAAGCGTGGCTGCGACGAATTGCTGATCGAAGACGAATTCGCGCAGAAGCTCGCAAGAAGCGCCGCGACGGGCAAGCCGCTGCGCATCAAGCTCGGTCTCGACCCGACCGCGCCCGACATCCACATCGGCCATACGGTCGTGCTGAACAAGATGCGCCAGTTGCAGGATCTCGGCCATCAGGTCATTTTCCTGATCGGCGATTTCACTTCGCTGATCGGCGATCCGTCCGGCCGCAACGCGACGCGCCCGCCGCTCACGCGCGAGCAGATCGAAAACAACGCGAAGACGTATTTCGAGCAGGCTGCGCTCGTGCTGGATCGCGAGAAGACCGAAATCCGCTACAACAGCGAATGGTCGATGCCGCTCGGCGCCGACGGCATGATCAAGCTCGCGTCGCGCTACACGGTGGCGCGCATTCTCGAGCGCGAGGACTTCACGAAGCGCTTCCAAAGCGGCGTGCCGATTTCGATCCATGAATTTCTGTACCCGCTGATGCAGGGCTACGACTCCGTCGCGCTGAACGCGGATCTCGAGCTCGGCGGCACGGATCAGAAGTTCAACCTGCTCGTCGGCCGTGAATTGCAGAAGCAATACGGCCAGGAACAGCAGTGCATCCTGACGATGCCGCTGCTCGAAGGCCTCGACGGCGTCGAGAAGATGTCGAAGTCGAAGAACAATTACGTCGGCATCAGCGAGAAGCCGACCGAGATGTTCGGCAAGCTGATGAGTATTTCGGACGTGCTCATGTGGCGCTACTTCGAGCTGCTGTCGTTCCGCAGCATCGATGAGATTGCGGGCTTCAAGAAGGAGGCGGAAGGCGGCCGCAACCCGCGTGACTTCAAGGTGATGCTCGCGCAGGAGATCGTTGCGCGCTTCCACTCGTCGGCGGACGCACAGCGCGCGCTCGACGACTTCAACCATCGCGCGAAGGGTGGCGTTCCGGACGACATTCCGACGGTGACGCTCGCGGGCGCCCCAATCGCGATCGGCCAGTTGCTGAAGCAGGCGGGCCTCGTGCCGTCGACGAGCGAGGCGCTGCGCAATATCGAGCAGGGCGGCGTGAAGATCGACGGCGCGACCGTCTCCGACAAGGGCCTGAAGATCGAGGCGGGCGAGTTCGTGGTGCAGGTGGGCAAGCGCCGTTTCGCACGCGTCACGCTGACCGCTTGAGCCGATGATCGCGCTCATTCAGCGTGTGAAGCGCGCCGATGTCCGCGTGGGCGAGCGCGTAACCGGTGCGATCGACGCGGGCTTGCTCGCGCTGGTCTGCGCCGAGCGCGGCGACAACGAAGCAGCAGCCGACAAGCTGCTCGCCAAGATGCTCGCGTACCGGGTGTTCAGCGACGCCGCCGGCAAGATGAACCTGTCCGTCTCGAACATGGATGGCGCGGGCCGCGCGGGCGGCGTCTTGCTGGTCTCGCAATTCACGCTTGCCGCCGATACGTCGAGCGGCTTGCGCCCGAGCTTCACGCCTGCCGCTCCGCCCGACGAAGGCAAGCGGCTCTTCGATTACTTCGTCGAGCAGGCACGCGCGAAGCATCCGATCGTCGAAACGGGCGAATTCGGCGCGGAGATGCAGGTGTCGCTCGTCAATGACGGGCCGGTTACTTTCTGGCTTCAGGTACGTCCATGACGACTCGGGTACTCTTCATCCGGCACGGCGAAACCGACTGGAATCGCATCAAGCGCATTCAAGGGCATATCGATATTCCGTTGTCCGAGCACGGCTTCCTGCAAGCCGAACAGCTCGGAGAACGCCTGGCTCGAGAAGGCGGGATCGATGCGGTCTATTCGAGCGATCTGCAACGCGCGCAGCAGACGGCGCGTCCATTCGCGGATGCGCTCGGGCTCGAGTTGCGCTTGTCGGAAAAGTTGCGCGAGCGGTTCTACGGCGCGTTCCAAGGCCATGACAGCGACGAGATCAGCGACAGGTTTCCCGCTGAATACGTCGAATGGCAGACACGCGATCCCGGTTTTTCACCGCCCGGCGATGGTGAGTCGCAGCGCGTGTTTTATCACCGCGTCGTGCATGCGATGGAACCGATCGTTGCCGCGCATCCGGACGGATGTATCGCGGTCGTCGCGCATGGCGGCGTGCTCGATTGCATCTATCGATTCGCGATGAAGCTGTCGCTCCATGAACCGCGCAACTGGCCGCTGCTCAATTGCAGCGTCAATGTGGTGGATTATCAGGATGGCGGGGCGAGGGTCGTGTCGTGGGGGGATGTCGCGCATCTGTCGACGGACACTGACGACGACAGCTTGCGCAAGCGCGCCTAGCCGTTGCTCGTATCCCAAAGATCCCGAATCGGCCCGGCATCCGGCGCAGCGATGCCGAAGTGCCGATACGTGAGCATGGTCGCGACGCGTCCGCGCGGCGTGCGCTGCAGGAAGCCTTGCTGGATCAGATACGGTTCGAGCACGTCCTCGATCGTATCGCGCTCCTCGCCGATTGCCGCGGCGAGATTGTCCACGCCGACTGGCCCGCCATCGAACTTGTGCAGGATCGCTTCGAGCAGCTTGCGGTCCATCAGATCGAAGCCGACGGGATCGACGTCGAGCATCTTTAGCGCGCGGTCCGCGACATCGGCGGAAATCACGCCGTCCGCTTTCACCTCGGCGTAGTCGCGCACCCGGCGCAGCAGGCGGTTCGCAATCCGCGGCGTGCCACGGGAGCGCTTGGCAATTTCCAGCGCGCCTTCGGGTACGATCTCCGCCTTCAACAAAGACGCCGACCGCGACACGATGCGCGCCAGTTCGCTCGCGTTATAAAACTCCAGCCGCGACACGATGCCGAAGCGGTCGCGCAGCGGATTCGTCAGCATGCCCGCGCGCGTGGTCGCGCCGACGAGCGTGAACGGCTGCAGATCCAGCTTCACGCTGCGCGCGGCCGGTCCTTCGCCGATCATGATGTCGATCTGATAATCCTCGAGTGCCGGATACAGGATTTCCTCGACGACCGGCGAAAGCCGGTGAATTTCGTCGATGAACAGCACATCGTTCGCTTCGAGATTCGTGAGAAGCGCGGCGAGATCGCCCGCGCGTTCGAGCACCGGGCCCGACGTCTGCCGCAAATTCACACCCATTTCCCGCGCGATGATATGCGCGAGCGTCGTCTTGCCGAGACCCGGCGGCCCGAACAGCAGTACGTGATCGAGCGCTTCGGAGCGCCGCTTGGCCGCTTCGATGAAGATTTCGAGTTGACCGCGCGCCTTTTCCTGCCCGATGTACTCGTCGAGCTTGTGCGGGCGCAGCGCGCGCTCGAACGCTTCTTCGTTCGGCGAGACGGGCGTAGCCGAGATGACGCGTTCGGCGGCGAGTTTGTCGGTTTCGATCATGGGTCGATTGTACAGCTAGGCTTCTCGCGGGGAATCGGCCGAATGGGCCAGGCCGTCACGCCTTCGAAAGTGCCTTCAGCGCCAGCTTGATACCCTCGGACACCCCCGTTCCCGCCGGCACATTCTTGACGGCGGCGAGCGCTTCCTTCTCGGAATAGCCGAGCGCGAGCAGCGCGTTGAGGATATCGGACGCGTGATCCGACTGGGAAACCGTCCCCGCAATCGCGCCGAGATCCGCGCCGAGCTTGCCTTTCAGTTCGAGCAGCAGCCGTTCCGCCGTCTTCTTGCCGATGCCGGGCACGCGCGTGAGGCGCGCGGCGTCT
The DNA here is from genome assembly GCA_001544655.2 of Caballeronia turbans. Lineage (GTDB taxonomy): Bacteria > Pseudomonadota > Gammaproteobacteria > Burkholderiales > Burkholderiaceae > Caballeronia > Caballeronia turbans. The sequence continues at coordinate 245,276 of FCOD02000006.1, read as the reverse complement.
TGCGTCGTCACCGTCTGCGAGAGCTCGTGCACGCTCATGCCCGAAAGCACCGCCAACGCCATCCGCGCGCCGATGCCGCTTATTTTCAGCAACTCGCGGAACGTCGAGCGCTCCTGCGCGGTGAGAAAGCCGTACAGCAGATGCGCATCTTCGCGCACGATCAGCTGGGTGAGCAGCACGACTTTTTCGCCGGCATTCGGCAGGTTATAGAAGGTGCTCATCGGCACGTCGATTTCGTAGCCGACGCCGCCGCAATCGACGAGCAAGTGCGGCGGATTTTTTTCCAGCAGAACGCCGGCGATGCGACCGATCATGTGTTTGAACCAGAAGAAGTGTTATTAGCCGATGAGACGACCGCGCCGCACGCGCAAGCCTTTCTTCGCAAGCCCCGGCGCGATGCCGCCCAACGCCGCGAGGCCCGTGCCGCCGTGCGCGTGGCAGATGGCCATGCCGAGCGCGTCGGCGGCGTCGGTGCCTGGCACGCCGGAGAGGCTGAGGAGCCGCACGACCATCTGCTGCATCTGTTCCTTCGTCGCGCGTCCGTAGCCGACGACGGCCTGCTTCAACTGCAACGCCGTGTACTCCGCCACCGGCACGCCGCTCGCGACGAGCCCGCAAATGGCCGCGCCGCGGGCCTGGCCGAGCAACAGGGTCGATTGCGGATTCACGTTGACGAAGACCTTTTCGATCGCGGCCTGATCCGGATTGTGCTGCGTGATGAGCGTCGAGATACCGCTGAAGATGGTGTTCAGGCGCGAAGGCAAGTCGGCATCGGCCGTCTTGATGACGCCGCTCGTGACGTAAGTGAGCGTGTGCCCCGTCTTGTCGATGATGCCGAAGCCCGTCACACGCAGGCCGGGGTCGATGCCGAGGATTCTCATTCGTTCGCGATGCGCGTAGTCCAAATCAAAAAGGCCTGCTTGCGCTCTCGAAGCGCAAACAGGCCAATCTTAAATGAAGCGGGCGAGATTAATGGCGGAAATGACGCGTGCCGGTGACGATCATCGCGACATTGTGCTCATCGGCGGCGGCGATCACTTCGTCGTCGCGCATGGAGCCGCCCGGCTGGATCACGCAGGTCGCGCCCGCGTTCACGACGACGTCGAGGCCGTCACGGAACGGGAAGAATGCATCGGAGGCCACTGCCGAGCCGTTCAGCGTCAGACCGGCGTTCTGCGCCTTGATGCCCGCGATGCGCGCCGAATCCACGCGGCTCATCTGGCCCGCGCCGACGCCGAGCGTCATGCCGCCGCCGCAGAACACGATGGCATTCGACTTGACGTACTTCGCGACGCGCCACGCGAACATCAGGTCGTCCATTTCCTTCGGCGTCGGGTGGCGCTTCGTCACGACGCGCAGTTCGTGCGCCTGCACGTTCTTCGCATCGAGCGATTGCACTAGCAGGCCGCCGCCGACGCGCTTCAGGTCGAACGTGTTGTGACCGTCCCCGAGTGCGATCTGCAACAGGCGCAAGTTCTGCTTCGCCGCGAACACGGCGCGCGCCGCCTCGCTGAACGACGGTGCGATCAGCACTTCGACGAACTGCTTCGCGACCGCTTGCGCCGCGGCTTCATCGACTTCGCGATTGAACGCGATGATGCCGCCGAATGCGGAGGTCGGATCCGTCTGGAACGCCTTCGAATACGCGTCGGCGGCGTTCGCGCCGATCGCCACGCCGCAAGGATTCGCGTGCTTGATGATGACGCAGGCGGGCGCATCGAACGTCTTCACGCATTCCCACGCGGCGTCCGAATCGGCGATGTTGTTGTACGACAGTTCCTTGCCCTGCAACTGCTCATAATTCGCGAGCGCGCCTGCGGGCACCGAAAGGTCGCGATAGAACGCCGCGCTCTGATGCGGATTCTCGCCGTAGCGCAGGTCCTGAACCTTCTCGAACGCCATGTTGAAGGTGGCCGGATACGTGTTGCGGCTCGAATGCTGCAGCTCTTCCGTGAGGCTCGTCAGATAGTTCGTGATCGCGCCATCGTATTGCGCGGTGTGCGCAAACACCTTCGTCGCGAGACGGAAGTTCGTCTTGTAGCCGACGGCGTTATTGTTCGCGCGCATTTCGTCGAGCACGGCGGCGTAATCGGCCGGATCGACGACGACCGTCACGTCGCGATGATTCTTCGCTGCGGAGCGCAGCATGGTCGGGCCGCCGATATCGATGTTCTCGATCGCGTCTTCCAGCGAGCACTCTTCCTTCGACACCGTCTGCACGAACGGATACAGATTGACGACCAGCAGGTCGATGGTCGGGATATCGTGTTTCTCGAGCGCGGCCATGTGCTCGGGCAGGTCGCGGCGCGCGAGAATCCCGCCATGCACTTTCGGATGCAGCGTCTTCACCCGCCCGTCGAGCATCTCCGGAAAGCCGGTGTAGTCGGCGACTTCGGTCACGGGCAGGCCCGCGTCGGCGAGCAGTTTCGCGGTGCCGCCGGTCGAGAGGAGCTTGACGCCGAGCGCCGACAGCGATTTGGCGAAATCGACGATGCCGGATTTGTCGGAAACGGAAAGGAGCGCTTGCTTGATCATGATGAACACTGAAACCGAAAAGGGAAACCAGGCCGGACCAAGGCGCGCGCCTCAGTCCGATGAATCAAATCAATCCGTGCTGCTGAAGCTTCTTGCGTAACGTGTTGCGGTTGATGCCGAGATACTCGGCCGCGAGCGATTGGTTCCCGCCCGCCTGCTCGAGCACCACTTCGAGCATCGGTTTTTCCACGCACGAAATCACCATGTCGTAGACGTCGTGCGGGTTGGAGCCGTCCAGATCCTGGAAGTAGTTGTCGAGGCTCTGGCGGACGCATTGTTCGATGTTATGTCTGCTCATGCGGCAATCAGTCGGTCTGTCGTGTTGTTGAGCCCGCCGCACGATTCTTCCCCTTCCGCGTCTTCGGCGTCACCGGACTCGTCCACATAGACGAGGCGGTCCGACAACGCCTTTTGCGCGTCAAAGAATTCGTTGACAGCGAGCAATTGTTCTTTGGTCGTGTCCAGCGTATTCATCCGGTGCCGGAAGGTGTTGGCGCCGGAAAGGCCGCGAGTGTACCAGCCGATATGCTTGCGCGCAGTCCGTACGCCGGTGAATTCCCCATAAAAGGCGTAGTGATCTTCGAGGTGTTCGTTCATCACCTGCTGGATCTCGTCGATGCGCGGCGGCGGCAGGCGCTCGCCGGTCGTCAGGAAATGTTCGATCTCGCGAAACAGCCACGGACGCCCCTGCGCCGCGCGGCCGATCATGATGGCGTCGGCGCCGGTCGCGGCGAGCACGTCGCGCGCTTTTTCGGGCGTCGTGATGTCGCCGTTCGCGACGACGGGAATCGTCACCGATGCCTTCACGGCCGCGATGGTTTCATACTCCGCGTCGCCCTTGTAGAGATCGGCGCGCGTGCGGCCGTGGACGGTGAGCATCGAAATGCCCGCGTCCTGCGCGATCCGCGCAATGGTCAGCGCATTCTTGTTTTCGCGATTCCACCCCGTGCGAATCTTGAGCGTCACGGGCACGGCGCCCGGACCCACGCCGACCGCCTGCACCACGGCTTCCACGATGCGCGCGACGAGCGGCTCGTTCTGCAGCAGCGCCGACCCCGCCGCGACGTTGCACACCTTCTTCGCCGGACAGCCCATGTTGATGTCGATGATCTGCGCGCCGTTCGCGACGTTGTGGCGCGCGGCCTCGGCCAGCATCTGCGGATCGGCGCCGGCAATCTGCACCGAGATCGGCTCGACCTCGCCGGCGTGGTTCGCGCGGCGCATGGTCTTTTCGCTTTTCCACAACTGCGCGTTCGAGGCGACCATCTCCGACACCGCGTAGCCAGCGCCCATGCGTTTGCAGAGCTGCCGGAACGGGCGGTCGGTGACGCCTGCCATCGGAGCGACGAACAGGTTATTGCGCAGAACGTGTGAACCGATGGTGAGCATGAAGGCTGAACGATCCGCGCTGATGATCTCGGCAAGAGCCGCGTCAGGCGGATGCAACGTTGCTGAAGGGGAAACGCCTATTTTAACGCGAAGAGCGTGCTGAAATTAAGAGCAATCGTCTGCAAGTCTTTAAATCTTCTATGAAAGAACGGGCGCTCATAGAGGATAACTCCCACGGCTTAGCGCAGACGGTTGCCATATTCCGTGCCGGGTCAGCGCCGTTGGCCGAACATCATCTGCCGGGCGAGCGCGGATTTCACCGGCGGGAGGAACTCGAGCGCGGTGAGGGCGAGACCGCGCACCGCGGCGAACGGCGGGAAATCGACCGTGAAAATGCGCGCGAGGGCGTCGGTCGCGCCGATCGTCAGGCGCCGGTCGAGCGTGCGGCGCTGCGCGAAGCGGGCGAGCGCGAGCGGGCGCGGGCCGTCGGCGGACAGGGCGTCGGTAAGCGCGAGCGCGTCGCGCAAGCCGAGATTCAGGCCCTGACCCGCGACCGGATGCAGCGTCTGCGCGGCATTGCCGATGGCGACGGTGCGCCGGTCGACGAGCCCATCGAGCGCGGTCAGGCCGAGCGGGAACGCCGCACGCGACGCGATGCGCGTGAAGCGGCCCATGCGCGAGCCGAAAGCGGCGCCCAGTTCGGCGAGGAAAGTGTCGTCGTCGAGCTGCATGCGGCGCGCGGCTTCGTCGGGCGTGCAGCACCAGACGAGCGAGTAGTCCGCGTGACGCTGACCGCCACAGGGCAAAAGCGCGATCGGTCCTTCGCCGGTGAAGCGTTCCCACGCGACGTTCGCGCGCGGATCCGAGACGCTTACCGTGCCGACGATGGCCGTTTGCCCGTAATCCCGCGCGCGGCGCTCGCCGGGCGCGGTCACGTCGCTCTTCTGATAAAGACCGCCTTCGGCATTCACGAGCACCTTCACACGGATCGTGCGCTCGCCGCTGGACGACTGCAGCGGCAGTGTGACGCCGTCGTGATCCTGCAGCGGCGCGAGTGCCGAGGTATCGGTGAGCCAGTGGACCTTGGTCGCGCGCACCGCATCGGCAAGCGCGCCGACGAGCGAGCCGTAACGCACCACGTAGCCCAGTTCGGGCAGCTCATGCTCGTCGTGCTCGATCAGCGTGCGGCCGAAGTGCCCGCGCTGCGACACGTGAATGCGGCGGATCGGCGTGGCGTCACCGGGAAAGCCGAGCGGCTGGAGCATCACGCGGCTGCCGTGCGACAGCGCGAGTGAGCGCGGATCGTTGGCGGCTGCTTCGGGCGTGCGCGCGTCGATCAGCGCGATGGACAGGCGCGACGTGGCGCTGCGCCGCGCGAGCCAGCCGGCGAGCGCGAGCCCGACCGGCCCCGCGCCGACGATGGCGATGTCGTAGTCGAAATGCGGTTCGATGCCTTGCACGTCGCTCATGGTCAGTTTGCGTTTGAATCGCGCATCAGCGCTTCGATCTCGTCGGCCGCGACGGGCACCTCGCGCGTGATCAACTCGCAGCCGCTTTCCGTGATGACCGCGTCGTCCTCGATGCGGATGCCAATGTTCCAGTACTGTTCCGGCACGTCTTCGGCGGCGCGCACGTAGAGACCCGGTTCGATCGTGAGCGCCATGCCGGGCGCCAGCGTGCGCCAGGGCCGCGCGCCTTGCTCGTCGAGCGGACCGTCGGCCTCGCGGTATTCGCCCGCGTCGTGTACGTCCATGCCGATCCAGTGTCCCGTGCGATGCATGTAAAAGCGCGCGTAGGCGCGTTGCGCGAGGACATCGTCGAGGCTTGCGAACTTTGTCTTGTCGAGGATGCCGGTATCGAGCAAGCCTTGCGACAGCACTTTCAACGCCGCCTGATGCGGCGCGTCGAAGCTCACGCCGGGGCGCGTCGCATCGACGGCTGCCGCCTGGGCCGCGAGCACGATGTCGTAGAGCTCGCGCTGCGCGGGCGTGAAGCGGCCGCTTGCGGGGAATGTGCGCGTGATGTCGGAGGCGTAGCCGTCGAGTTCGCACGCGGCGTCGATGAGGATCAGGTCACCGTCGCGGGCGATTGCGTTGCCCGCCGGATAGTGCAGCACGCAGGCGTTCGCGCCCGCCGCGACGATCGATCCGTATGCAGGCGCCTGCGCGCCGTGCCGGCGGAACGTGTAAAGCAACTCGGCTTCGATCTCGTACTCGCGCATGCCGGGGCGGCATGCGCGCATCGCGCGGCGGTGAGCTTCGGCCGAAATCGAAGCTGCGCGGCGCATGATGGCGATTTCGTGCACGTCTTTCACGAGGCGCATCTCGTCGAGGATGGGCAGCACATTTTCCGCGCGGGCGGGTGCGCGCACGCCGGTACGACCTTGCGCGCGCACAGCGGCGAGCCAGTCGCGCACTTGCGCATCGAGGTCCGCCGACGTGCCGAGCGCATAGTGCAGCGCGGGCTTGTCGGCGATCAGCCGGGGCATTTCCTCGTCGAGCGCGCTGACGGGGAATGCGGCATCGAAGCCGAAGGCGTCGCGCGCGGCTTCTGGGCCGAAACGAAAGCCTTCCCACGTTTCGCGTTCCGTGTTTTTCTCGCGGCAGAAGAGAATCGACGCGGGCTCGCCGTCCTTCGCGCTCGCGTTCAGCACGAGCGTCGCCTCGGGTTCGTTGAAGCCCGTCAGATAGTAGAAGTAGCTGTCGTGCCGGAAAGGGTAGTCCGTGTCCCGGTTGCGCATGACTTCCGGCGCGGTGGGGACGATGGCCACGCCGCCGCCTCGCGCACGCAGCGCGGCGAGCACGCGCTCGCGACGCGCGCGGTAAATATCGACGGCGATGGGACTGGCGAGTTCGGTCGGTGAGTTCATGCGCCGATTGTAGCGCCGGCTTCGCGATCACGGCACCTGGCCATTCGGCATAGGCCGAAACGCATCCGGGACGATGCAGTATCGCCCGGACGTGGCAGCGCATGCCTTCTCGCGATCGTCGGCGGGAGGCGTGCGATTCGTGCAATCTGCCTATGCCATTCGGCCGAATGGCTTCACGTGTGCCGCCGCTGCATACTTGTTTCGAAGGCAGCGCATACGGCGGCGCGGCTCATTCGCCAGCAGGACGATTGCGCACGCTGCCCGCGATCAGATCGAAGCGGAACAGGCGGCATTCGAGCGCGCCATTGAAAAGCGGCGTCTTGGTCGATTCGCGCAGCCGCAAGAGGCCCGGCAATTTGCGGTCGGATGTGAGCACGTACGCCCGCCAGCCGGGAAAGCGCTGCTTGAGCGCGTTGCCGAACGAGACGAAGAATTCCGTGTCGGCCGGATCGGGCTGTGCGCGTGCAAACGCGTCGTCGTCCTCGCGGCGCGAGCGCGCCGTATCGCGGATCTCGCCGCGCGGTCCGCGCCCGCGCACTTCTATCCGCTCGCCATAGGGCGGATTGGCGATGAGGATGCCCGGGGCGTCGGTGGGCGGGACCATGTTGCGGGCGTCGACCTGCTTGAGCGACAAATCGGTAATGCCCGCGCGGCTCAGGTTCGCGCGCGCCTTTTCGAGCATGTCGCCGGAGATGTCACTGCCGAAGATGTTCAGCTCGGCTTGCGTGGCGCGCGCGGCGCGGCGCTGTTCGAGGGCGGCCGTTTTGAGCTTCTGCCACATGCCCGGATGAAACGGCTTGAGCTTTTCGAAGCCGAAACGCCGATCGTTGCCCGGCGCGATGTTGAGCGCGGTCTGCGCCGCTTCGGCGAGGAAGGTGCCGCTGCCGCACATCGGATCGAAGAGCGGCGTGCCGGGCGTCCAGCCGGTGAGGCGCAGGATGCCAGCCGCGAGATTTTCGCGCAGCGGCGCGGCGCCCTTGTCCAGGCGCCAGCCGCGCTTGAAGAGCGGTTCGCCGGAGGTGTCGAGATAGAGCGTGCACTCGTTCACCGTGAGGAACGCGAACACGCGAACGTCGGGCTGCGCGGTGTCGATGCTCGGACGCGCGCCGGCGACATCGCGCAGGCGGTCGCAGACGGCGTCCTTGACGCGCAGCGTCGTGAATTCGAGGCTCTTCACCGGCGATTTGATCGCGGTGAGGTCGACGCGCATCGTCTGGCTGGGCGTGAACCATTGCTCCCAGCGTTGCCGATGCGTGAGTTCGTAGATGTCTTGCTCGCTGCGATACGGGCCTTGCGCGACCTTCAGAAGCACCCGGCTCGCGATGCGCGAATGCAGGTTCGCCGCCATGCCCGCGACCCAGCCGCCCCGGAAATGCACGCCGCCGGGCACTTGTGCGCCGACGACCAGCGATCCGCCGCCCGACAGCGGCGCGCTCGCCACATGACGCTCGCCGATCTCCGAAAGCTCGGCGGCGAGCGGCGCTTCGAGACCGCGCGGGCAGGGGACAAACCAGTCGAAGAGTGGGGAGGACATGAGCTGCTTTGAGGGACGTTGAAAGGCGGTATTGTACGCGCGTGCTTCACCGGCCCAGGACGTCGTCGCTCTTTGCAAACAAACCCGCGCCTTTCGCAATGGCGTCGGGTACGAACCGTTGGCCGGTCGTTTCCGCTCGTCCGAATTGGGACTATTCGCCTGTTGCTACGTCAGTCGGATCTCCAGAGTCTGATTTGGCGAACCTGCCAATCAAAGGAGATTCCATGCCGAACGTGTACGTTGAACCACTTCCGAAACATCGCGACGGGGCAATCGAAGGCTACGCACTCGAGCTCTCAGCCACGCAACGGCTGACCACCGTCGACTACCGAACCCAGGCTGATGCGATAAAAGCTGCGCGCGCCAACGGCTATAAACCGCTGGTCGCGCGCGTGAGACAAACCGACAAGGGCAATCCCGATCACTGGCGCGCAGCAGATTGATTACGCGCCTTCTTGTCCTGGCAGCCGCGCTGCGGCTGCCAGGCTGCACTCGTCGTTATTCGACCGCCTTCATCATGTCCTCAACCACCTTCTTCGCATCCCCGAACACCATCATCGTCTTGTCCATATAGAACAGTTCGTTGTCGAGTCCGGCATAACCCGCCGCCATCGAGCGCTTGTTCACGATGATCGTCCGTGCCTTGTACGCTTCGAGAATGGGCATCCCTGCGATCGGCGACTTCGGATCGTTCTTCGCGGCGGGATTCACCACGTCGTTCGCCCCGAGCACGAGAACCACGTCCGTCTGACCGAACTCGCTGTTGATGTCCTCCATCTCCTGCACCATTTCGTACGGCACTTCGGCTTCCGCCAGCAGCACGTTCATGTGCCCCGGCATGCGCCCGGCGACCGGGTGAATCGCGTAGCGCACATCGATGCCTTTTTCGACCAGCTTGTCGGTCAGCTCCTTCAACGCGTGCTGGGCGCGCGCGACGGCAAGACCATAACCCGGCACGATCACCACGCTTTCCGCGTTGCCGAGCATGAACGCGGCATCGTCGGCGGAACCGGACTTCACCGGACGTTGCTCCGTCGAGCCGCCCGCGGCCGCGCCGCCGGCTTCGCCGCCGAACCCGCCGAGAATCACGTTGAAGAACGACCGGTTCATCGCGCGGCACATGATGTACGACAGAATCGCACCCGACGAACCCACCAGCGACCCCGCGATGATCAGCATCGGATTGTTCAGCGAGAAGCCGATGCCCGCCGCCGCCCAGCCCGAGTACGAGTTCAGCATCGACACGACCACCGGCATGTCCGCGCCGCCGATCGGAATGATGATCAGCACGCCGAGTGCGAACGCGATCAGCGTCATGACGACGAACGGCAGCCACGACTCGGTGAGCATGAAGATCACGCCGAAGCCGACCATCGCGATGGCGAGCAGCAGGTTGATCAGATGCTGTCCCGAATAGGTGACCGGCGCGCCCTGAAACAGCCGGAACTTGTACTTGCCCGACAGTTTCCCGAACGCGATGACCGAGCCCGAGAACGTGATCGCCCCGACGAACGTGCCGATGAACAACTCGACGCGATTGCCATAGGGAATCGGCTCGCCGAGCGGGGCCAGTCCGAACGCGGCAGGTTCGGCCACCACGCCATACGCGATACACACCGCCGCGAGACCGATCAGCGAGTGCATCGCCGCGACGAGCTCGGGCATCTTCGTCATCTCGACTTTCGCCGCGATGTACGCGCCCGCACCGCCGCCGACGATCAGCGCGACGAACAACAGCGACAGCCCGAGCGCCAGATTGGCTTCGAGATAAGCCGCCTGTTTCACGATCAGCGCGAGCGTGGTGAGAATGGCGATCGCCATGCCCGCCATGCCGAACGTATTGCCGATGCGCGCGGTCTTCGGATTGGACAAGCCTTTCAGCGCCTGGATGAAACACACCGAGGCGACGAGATACAGGAGAGTGACGACGTTCAGGCTCATTTACGCGCCCTCCTTGCTGACGATCTTCTTCGGTTCCTTCTTCTTGAACATCTCCAGCATTCGCCGTGTGACGAGAAAGCCGCCGAACACGTTCACCGCCGCGAGCAGCACGGCGAGCGTGCCGAAGAACTTGCCCGCCACGCCGACCGTGAGGCCGACCGCGAGCATCGCGCCGACGATGACGATCGCCGAAATCGCATTGGTCACGGCCATGAGCGGCGTATGCAGCGCAGGCGTGACGTTCCACACGACGTGATAGCCGACGTAAATGGCCAGCACGAAGATGATGAGATTGATCACCGTGTGATTGATGACATCCATGTGCGTCTCCGTATCGGCGTTAAGCGGCCGGACGCGTGACTTGTCCGTCGCGGCACTGGAGCGTGGCCGCGACGATGTCGTCCGCGAGGTCGATGTTGAGCGTGCCTTCCTTGGTGAGGATCAGTTTCAGGAAGTCCAGAAGATTGCGGGCATAGAGCGCGGAGGCATCGGCTGCGACCATCGAAGCGAGGTTCGTGTGGCCGACGATATGCACGCCGTGCTTCATCACCACCTGATCCACTTCGGTGAGCGGACAGTTGCCGCCTTTCTTGCCTTCGAACTCGGGTCCGCGACCCGCGGCGAGATCGATGATCACGGAGCCTGGCTTCATGTGCTTGACCGTTTCCACCGAGATCAGCGTCGGCGCCGGACGGCCGGGAATCAGCGCCGTCGAGATGACGATATCCGCCGCTTTCGCACGCTCATGCACCTGCGCCGATTGCCGCGCGAGCCAGCTCGGCGGCATCGGACGCGCGTAGCCGCCGACGCCGACCGCCGCTTCGCGCTCCTCGTCGGTTTCGAAGGGCACGTCGACGAACTTCGCACCGAGCGACTCGATCTGCTCCTTCACGGCCGGACGCACATCGGAGGCTTCGACGACCGCGCCGAGACGCTTGGCCGTGGCGATCGCCTGCAGGCCCGCGACGCCCGCGCCGAGCACGAGCACGCGCGCGGCTTTGACGGTGCCGGCAGCGGTCATGAGCATCGGCATGAAGCGCTGGTAATACTGGCAAGCCATCAGCACCGCCTTGTACCCGGCGATGTTCGCCTGCGACGACAGCACGTCGAGACTCTGCGCGCGCGTCGTTCGCGGCGCGGCTTCGAGCGCGAACGCGGTGACGCCCGACGACGCGAGCAGCGCGGTGTTTTCCGTATTGAAGGGATCGAGCATGCCGACGAGCACGGCGCCCGGCTTGAGCATCGCCAGTTCGCTTTCGCTCGGTGACTGCACCTTGAGGACGATTTCGGCGGAAAGGGCCGTGGCCGCATCGACGAGATCCCCGCCCGCTTGCGCGAAGGCATCGTCGATATAGCTTGCCGGCAAGCCCGCGCCGCTCTGGACAGAAACGCGATGTCCTTGCGTGACGAGCTTTTTGACCGTTTCGGGCGTAGCGGCGACGCGCGCCTCGTTCGCCCGCGTTTCAGCAGGCACTCCGATGTGCATCTTCAAATCCTCCTGTCTTTGTTGCCATCGTCACCCCGGGGAAGGGTTAGGAAGGCTTAAGGCTGAGTTGTTATTCAAATGCTGGAACGGACGGCTATCGCAACTGTAACCGAAGATGGCACGCGCAAGAATCCGATCCGGCACTCGTTCCACCCGTCGAGCGTCAGCGCTTACCCTTAGGACAGGGCGCGCGGGAACGTCGCCGGGACGGTAAAATATCTCACCATGAAATCAGATACTTGGGCCCCCCACGTTACGGTGGCGGCGATCGTCGAGCGAGACGGGCGCTTTCTCGTCATCGAAGAGCACACGTCCGCAGGTTTGCGGATCAACCAACCGGCCGGTCACCTCGAAGCGGGCGAAACGCTCGTCGAAGCGGTAATCCGCGAGACGCTCGAAGAAACGGCGCATCGATTCGAGCCCGAGGCGCTCGTCGGCGCCTATATGACGCACTTCGCGCGACCGGGGCGCGATGTCACGTATCTGCGTTTCACGTTCTGCGGCAAGTCGTTGGGTGAAGAGGCCGATCGTTCTCTCGATCAAGGCATCGTGCGCGCGATGTGGCTCACCGCCGACGAGCTGCGCGCGTCCGCCGACCGGCACCGGACGCCGCTCGTGATGAAGTGTGTCGACGACTATTTATCCGGGCGGCGCGTGCCGCTCGATTTCATTCATACGCATTCGGTCGCGCCGGTGGTGCGGGCGTGATATCCCTATGAGCAAGCGAAAGGTGGTAGTGGGCATGTCGGGCGGCGTGGATTCGTCCGTGACGGCATGGCTTCTGAAGGAACAAGGCTACGACGTCGTCGGCCTCTTCATGAAGAACTGGGAAGACGATGACGACGGCGAATATTGCTCGACCCGCCAGGACTGGATCGACGTGGTGTCGGTCGCGGATCTGATCGGCATCGATGTCGAGGCGGTCAACTTCGCCGCCGAGTACAAGGACCGTGTGTTCGCGGAGTTTCTGCGCGAATATTCGGCGGGCCGCACGCCGAACCCGGACGTGCTCTGCAATGCGGAAATCAAGTTCAAGGCGTTCCTCGATCACGCGATGTCGCTCGGCGCGCAGACCATCGCGACGGGCCATTACGCGCGAGTGCGCGAGCACAACGGCCTCTTCCAGTTGCTCAAGGCCACGGATTCGACCAAGGATCAGTCGTATTTCCTGCATCGGCTGAATCAGGCGCAACTGTCGAAGACGCTGTTCCCGCTCGGCGAAATCCCGAAGACGAAAGTGCGCGAGATCGCTGCGCAAATCGGCCTGCCGAACGCGAAGAAAAAGGATTCGACCGGCATCTGCTTCATCGGCGAACGGCCGTTCCGCGAATTCCTGAACCGCTACCTGCCGACGAAGCCCGGTCCGATGAAGACGGCCGACGGGAAGATCGTCGGCGAACATATCGGGCTCGCGTTCTATACGTTCGGGCAGCGCAAGGGCATCGGCATCGGCGGCGCGAAGGAGGGCAGCGGCGAGCCGTGGTTCGTCGCCGGCAAGGACATGGCGACGAACACGCTCTATGTGGTGCAGGGTCACGACCATCCGTGGCTTCTGTCGCCGACGCTCGTCGCGGGCAATACAAGCTGGGTCGCGGGTTTCGCGCCTGACGAGGGTGTGGCGTGCGGGGCGAAGACGCGCTATCGGCAGCAGGACGCGGCGTGCCGCTTTGCGAACGCAGACGACGGCCGCTTCGCGCTGCATTTCGACGACGCGCAATGGGCCGTCACGCCGGGGCAATCCGCCGTGCTCTATCAGGGCGACGTGTGTCTGGGCGGTGGCATCATCGAGCACGCGGCGGCGGGGCAAGGGGCGACGCAAACGGCGGTGCTTGCAGCCGCGCGTTAGCGTCGCCGGCAGCAACGAACGAAAGCCCTGGCTTCGGTCAGGGCTTTTTCTTGCCTATCGGTCCGATAAAACCTTTTTCGATACAAGCGCTTGACCGTCTATCTAGCGATAGATAAATTACGCACATCGAACGCAGGGGAATGCCGCAAATGGACAAGAACACGGTACGGGAAGCGCTGCTGGACCACGCTCAGACGTTGTTGATGACGCACGGCTACAACGGATTCAGCTACCGTGACTTGTCCGAACTGGTCGGCGTAAAGACCTCCAGCATCCACTACTACTTTCCAGCGAAGGAAGATCTCGCGCTCGAGGCGGTGAACGCATACAGCGCGGATCTGATGTCGTCGATCTACGCGATCGACAGTTCCGCCCCCGCCGACAAGAAACTCGACCGCTACACGAAGCTGTTCGGGCGAATCATCGGCGGTGGAAATCGGATTTGCCTGTGCGGCATGCTGGCGGCGGACATCGAATCGCTGCCGGAGAAGGTCCGTCACGCCGTGCAGTCATTCTATAAAGCGAACGAGAACTGGCTGGCGAAGGTGCTCGCCGAAGGCGAAGCGCAGGATACGCTCGACGCCGGTGGAAAACCCGAAGCCGCGGCGCGCACCTTGTATGCCGCATTTCAGGGCAGCCTGCTTGGGTGCCGTCTCTTTCAGACACGAGCGCGACTGGAAGAAGTCGCGGACGCATTTCGGCGGTAGACAAGGCTGTGGATAACCTTGTGAGAAACACCTGAATTAACGGGGGGCTTTCTACCGTTGAGTAGATAGATTTTGATTCGGGAAGGCTATTTCGTGGATGCCGCCGATTTTTAGTCTGTCGATATGGCGAAAGGTGGACTATCTCGAGTAGAAAGCGCCTGTGTCAACGTACATTCGGGCTTACTGCCATTCAAAATCTATCTAGCAGTAGATATGACGGCAGGTTTTGGCATCGCGTTTCGCTTCTCCCGCGACCGCGATGTGCTGAGCGACGGAGGGCCGACGCTCATGCGCATTACTGACGCGCACGCCGACCGCCCAGGCAAACACGATATCGAAGTGACGAACTAGAGCCGCGACGCTCCCGCCGCACGCAGAAGTGCTTCCGCGTCCGGATCAGACCGGCGCGGTATCCACAAATGACTGGCGCTGCGAGATTCGCGCGTAGTACTTGTCGAGATTGGGATGCGCGTCGCGCCAGTTCAGATCGGGCATACGGAAGTCGAGATAGCCGAGCGCACAGCCGCAGGCGATATCCGCAAGCGTGAAGCGGTTCGCCGAGCACCACTGCTTCGAGCCGATACCGCGCGCCATCGCGCTCAGGCCGTCCTCGATCTTGTGACGCTGGCGCGTCGTCCACTTTTCACTGCGATGCGCTTCTTCGCGCAAGACCCCTTCGAGACGGATCAGCACGGCGGCATCGAGCATGCCGTCAGCGAGCGCTTCCCAGCAACGCACTTCGGTGCGCTCGCGGCGCTCTTGCGGCAGCAGTTTGCCGACAGGCGTAAGCGTGTCCACGTACTCGCAGATGACGCGCGAATCGAACACCGCTTCGCCGTCGTCCAGGATGAGGCACGGCACCTTGCCGAGCGGGTTGTAGTCGTGGATTTTCGAATCGGATGCCCAGACGTCCTCGAGCACCAGTTCGCAATCGATCTTCTTCTCCGCCATGACGATCCGCACTTTGCGGACGAATGGGCTGGGATGCGAACCGATCAGTTTCATCATCTAGTTTTCACGGTTGATTCGAAATGCGGGCGACGACGATCTTAACCGGGCGCGCACGCACCATCGGATATTTAGAGATAGCTTCCAGCGTCGATGTCGTCTGCCGACAACATGAGCCGCGCCCGGCACGATGCCGGACGCGGCATGGATCATTGCGCGCTGGCCGTCGTCGCGGGGTTCGTGGACGGACACGGCAAAACCGCCGCGGACGCGGGCTTCACGTTCGCACCGCTCTTGCTCTTCGCGGACGCGGCAGGCGCGCTCGTCGCCGAGGGGAGCGAACTCAGGCTGCGCACGCCCGCGGAGATCGCGGAGGCCAGCGCATCGACCGCCTTGCGATGACCGTCGACGAGCGCGTCGTAGCCTGCGTCCACGCGTTCCTGCGCGACGGTCCGGCACGTCAGCACCGTATCCGATCCGGCGGCGCGCACGCTCCACACCGCGTCGATCACCGCCTGCGAGCCTGGCCACGACTCGAAGCGCCGCACGTTCACCTTCACGCGATACACCGGCACCGACTCCGGATGCGGCGTGCCGTACACGTCGATCGCGCCGAGCTGCTGCGTGAGATCGGCGGACAGCGCGCGCCGGACTTCGTCGCCGGGCAGCGACGCCCAGCGCTCTTCTTCGAGCACGCGCACCTGCGCGGGACTCGTCTGCACGACCAATTGATTCTTGGCGACCTGCTGCGGCACGTCGACGGGCGCGAGCTCGAAATAGAACGACGCCTGCGCGGTCGGCATTGGACGCGCGTCGCCGCCGCCGAGCGTATAGAAACGGCTCGTCGGCGAAGCGCAGGCGGCGAGCATCGCCGCCGCGCTCAAGGTCAATATCAACGAGCCGAACTTCATGGTTTGTCTCCCGATTTTCCGCGCACGAGCGATTCCGGATGGCGTTCAAGGTAATCCGCGAGCGAGTTGAGCGACTGCAGCGTGCGCGTGAGTTCCTGCAGCGCCTGATGGACGTCCGACTGAAGCGGCGAGTCCGATTGCAGCGTCGACTGCGCCTGGCCGAAGGTCTTCTTCGCCTGCGCGAGCGTGTCCTGCATTTCCGGCAGGACTTCCTTGCCGACCCGGTCGAAGAGCGCGTTCGCGTTCTTGAGCGAGCCATTCAGATTGGTGCCGATTTCGTCGAACGGAATCTTGTCGATCTTGCGCGCGATGTCCGCGATCTGCAGTTGCAGTTCGTCGAGCGTGTTCGGCACGGTCGGCAGTTCGAGCGGATCATTGTTGGCATTGACCTTCGCGGGCGCCGCCTTCGGGAAGAAGTCGAGCGCGACATACAACTGGCTCGTTAGCAGGTTGCCGGTGCGCAACTGTCCGCGCAGGCCGCGATTCACGAGCAGTTGCAGCATGTCCTGGCTCGCTGTCGAACCTTGCTCCGGCAGCGCCTGCTTCGCACGCCTGCCGAGACGATCGGGATAGAGATCGATCGTGACCGGCATCATGAAAGCATGCGACTTCGGATCGTATTGCACGCCGATGCCCGTGACCTGTCCGAGCACGATGCCGCGGAAATCGACCGGCGCGCCGACCGACAGCCCGCGCAGCGACTGATTGAAGTTCATCACGACATGAACGGCCTGGCCATCGGGGTCGCGCATCGCGTCGGCCTCATCGCCGGCGAGCCGGAAGGTCGCATTGGTTTGCGCCTGCGGCCCGGGCGGCTGGTTCGGCGGCGTCTGGAACGCAATGCCGCCCAGCACGACCGTCGCGAGCGATTGCGTGTTGAGCGTGAAGCCGCTCGAATCGAGCCGCAGATCGACGCCGCTCGCATGCCACCAGCGCGAATTGGTGCCGACATACTGATCGTAAGGCGCGGTGACGAACACCTGCAGCGTGACGCCGGTGCCGTCCTTGTCGAGCGAAAACGCCACGACCTGACCGACCTGCACGCGCCGGTAATAGACCGGCGAGCCGATGTCGAGGGAGCCGAGCGACTCGCCGTGCAGCGTGAAGGTGTGGCCCTTCTGGTCGCCCGTGACGGCGGGCGGCGTCTCCAGGCCGACGAAGTACGTCTGGTCTTCAGTCGACCTGCCCGCATCGACGCCGATATACGCGCCCGACAATAGCGTCGACAGACCGGTCACGCCGCTTGCCGCGACGCGCGGGCGCACGACCCAGAAGCGCGTGTCCTTCACGGCGAAATCGGTGGCTTCCTTGGTGAGCTGAACATCGACGAGCACGCGTGAATGATCTTTCGACAGCGTGATGGTCTTGACCGTGCCGATATCGACGTCCTTGAACTTCACCTTCGTCTTGCCCGGCTCGAGTCCTTCCGCGCTGACGAAGCTGATGGTCACGGTCGGCCCGCGGCTCGACACCGTCTTCACGACGAGAATCACGCCGATCAGCGCCGCAACGAGCGGAATGAGCCACACGAGCGAGGGTAGCCAGCGGCTGCGCGGCTCGATCACGGGCTCGGGCAGATTCGGCGGGAGGCCGCCGCCTTTGCCTGTGTCGCCATTGCCGGCGGGCGGCACCGGCTGCTTCGGGTCGTTCGGACCTTGGGCGCTAGTCATATTTCTTTCCTGACGGTTCGATGTTGTCCCACATGAGGCGAGGGTCGAATTGCATGGAAGCGATCATCGTCAGCACGACGACCGATGCGAACGCGAGCGCGCCCGGACCCGGCGTGATGACCGCGAGCGACTTGAAGCGCACGAGCGCGACGGTGAGCGTGATCACGAAGACATCGAGCATCGACCAGCGGCCGATACCTTCGACGATGCGAAAGAGCGTCGTGCGCTGACGCGGCCGCCAGGTCGAGCGCCGCTGCACGCTGATGGTGAGAAAGGCGAGCGTGAAGAGCTTGAGCATCGGCACGAGAATGCTGGCGACGAAAATCACCGCGGCGAGCGGATAGTCGCCGTCGTTCCAGAAGAGCGCGACGCCGCTCATGATGGTGTCGTCCTCGGAGCCGAGAATCGACGACGTGTGCATGATCGGAAAGAGATTCGCAGGGATATAGAGGATCGCCGCGCTGATGAGCAGCGCCCAGGTGCGCGCGATGCTGTCCGGGTGGCGCCGGTGCACGGCCGCGCCGCAGCGCGTGCAGCGTTGCTTCTCGACGGTGTACGCGAGCGGCTGCACGAGCCCGCAAGCGTGACACGCCACGACATTCGCGCGCGACGCCGTCGTGTAGTAAGGCTCGCTGGCTTCTCCGCCGGTTGCCGGATCGGCCGGATCGATCGGATCGTTCACGATTTCTGACTCGCTTCAGAGGGAATGTGCTTGCGGCCGTTGGCTGGGTGTGTACCCCCGCGCGGGCGGAGCGTGTTCGCGATGTCCCACAGCGCGCGCGGATCGAAGCTCACGACGACCGCGAACATGAGCGTCAGCGCGCCGAACGCGAAGAGCGCGGCTTCGGGAATCACGCGCGCGATGCTGACCATCTTCACGAGCGTGACGAGCACGCCGAGCATGAAGACTTCGATCATGCCCCACGGACGCACGAACTGGATGCCGCGCAGAAGCCCGTTGAAGCCCGGCGGGACGTAGCCCGAGCGCAGCGGAAGCAGCACGTAGAGCAGCGCGAGCAATTCGCACAACGGAAACAGGATGGTCGAACAGAAGACGAGAACCGCCATGATCTCCATCTGCTCGTTCCACAGCGCGACGATCGCGCCGATGAGCGTGGTCTGCGACGTGAGGCCATTCGCCTCCAGTTCGACGATGGGAAAGCCCTGCGCGATCAAGAACGTGACGAGCGCCGCGAGCGTCATCGCGCAGATTTTGTCGAGGTTCGACGAGATGCTGCGATAGAGCAGCGAGCCGCAACGCGGACATTTCGCCGAAGTGCGTTGAGGCAGCGCACGTTTATGGAAGAGCGCGTCGCATTCGTGACACGCGATCAGATCATCCGGTTCGTTCGCGTTCATGGTCGAGGCCCGAGACGGGTCGAGCGTGTTGGTCGGGCGCCGCGAGGACCGGCTCCGAGCGGACTTAGCAAGCAGCGGGCCAGCACAAAAAGTATCAGCATGGTATCAAATGGCGAGTCGTTATCTGATTGCGCAGAGTGCTTCGCGCCACACGGAATTAAATCGCTGGTCCGCTCGTTAATACTTTGATGCCGGAATCCGGCGCGGGTCGCGCCGCTTCGTCGTGCCTCCATCGACCGTTGCACGCGTGGAATAGTTCGTTGCACGCGCGGCACGCAAAGACCCGGAAACATTGTGCAAAGCCGCCAAACCCGCGCCGGGACTGGGTTTGCCGGCTCAGTGCGGGCCGTTTTGCGTGCGCTGGCAATTCGTTATCGTTGAGGTAGCATGGCGGCCTTGAATACTTGTCGTCAGCCGGCGACTGCGCCGGCCAACATCGAACACTTGAGGTGAAAGCAAAATGGAAAGCACCGCTCGCATCGCGGCGACGCCGCCGGCGCAACGCTACAGCGCCACGGCGATCGGCCTGCACTGGCTGATCGCGTTGTTGATCGTGTGCGGCTTCTGGCTCGGCTGGATCATGACCGACATTCCGGGCATCACGCCGACGAAGCTCAAGTACTTCTCATGGCACAAGTGGATCGGCGTGACGGTGTTCGCGCTCGCGCTGCTGCGCCTTATCTGGCGCGCGACGCACCAGGCGCCGTCGATGCCCGATGGCATGCCGCGCTGGCAGCAGGGCGCCGCGCATCTCACGCATTTTCTGCTCTATCTGCTGATGCTCGTCATTCCCGCGTCAGGTTATCTCTACAGCTCGGCGGCGGGCATTCAGGTCGTCTATCTCGGCGTGCTGCCGCTGCCGACGATCATCGGCCCGGACAAGGCGCTGAAGGCGACGCTGCGCATCGTCCATATCGCGCTGAACTACACGTTGCTGTTCTTCGTCGCGATGCACGTTCTCGCTGCGCTCAAGCATCATTTCGTCGATCGCGACGGCTTGCTCGGGCGCATGCTGCCGTTCCACAGATAAGCGCGCCGCATTGTTTCCTGGCCGTTGGCAGGGCGTTTCCCGGCGGCTGATTGTTATCGCGTTCTTATGATTTCCAATACCGGTCTGTTCGATCGAACCGTTTGAATAGGGCACACATGAAAGTGAAACTCAATCGTTGGATGATGGCTACGGCGGCTTCGCTTGCGCTGGTCGCGGGCGCGCAGGCGCAGGTGGACGTGAGCAAGAGCACGGTGATTGCCACCTCGAAGCAGATGAACGTCCCCACCGACGGCAAGTTCAACAAGTTCAGCGCGCAGATCGCCTTCGATCCGGCGAAGCCGACCGCGGGCACGGCGAACATCACGATCGACACGGGCAGCTACGACCTTGGCGACGACGACTACAACAAGCAGGTACGCGGCGCGGAATGGTTCGATGCCGCCAAGTATCCGACCGCGACTTTCGTCTCCAGCGCGATCGCGCCGGCCGGCGGCAACAAGTACAACGTGACCGGCAAGATCACGATCAAGGGCAAGTCGCAGACGGTCACGGTTCCTGTGACGGTCACGCAGCAGGGCGCGACGGAAACCTTCGACGGCGCGCTGCCGATCAAGCGCACCCAGTTCGATGTCGGGACGGGTGAATGGAAAGATACGTCGATCGTCGCGGACGACGTCGTCATCAAGTTTCACATCGTTGCCGCGAAGAAGTGAGCGGCGCTTTTGTTACACACGACGCATATTCAGCGTACTTAGTTAGTCAGGAGAAGAACTTGAAAAAGCTTTCGATCATCGCCGCGGGCGCGCTCGCACTGGGTCTGTCGTTCGGCGCCTCGGTGAGCGCACTCGCCGCCGACACGTACAAGCTCGACCCGAACCACACCTATCCGAGCTTCGAGGCCGATCACTTCGGTGGCGTGTCGACGTGGCGCGGCAAGTTCAACAAGAGCAGCGGTGAAGTCACGCTCGATCGCGCGGCGAAGACGGGCACGGTGAACGTGACCATCGACCTTTCTTCGGTCAACACGGGCAATGTGAAGCTGGACGAGCATCTGCAGAAGGCCGAATTCTTCGATGTCGCGAAGTATCCGACGGCCGAGTACAAGGGTACGTCGATCAAGTTCGACGGCGACAAGCCTTCGGAAGTTATCGGCACGCTCACGATGCACGGCGTGACGAAGCCGATCAACCTGAAGGTCGAGAGCTTCAAGTGCTTCGTGAACCCGATGATGAAGAAGGAAGTGTGCGGCGTGGAAGCGACGACGACCTTCGATCGCGGCGACTTCGGGATGGATTACGGCAAGGCGTATGGTTTCAGCCTGAAGACGGTGCTGCATATTCAGGCCGAAGGCGTGAAGCAGTAAGTGTCTTCGGTTTTACCGGCAAGCCGCTTCGCGCGCCGACGCGAAGCGGCGCCGCATGACGTCAGGCGCTCCGGCGCCTTGCCTGAAGTTCTTCCATTTTCCCCCGCGTCTTCTCCTTTCCAGACAAGCTACAGACTTTTGCTGATTCGGCAAGGCGGACTGCTATTCTGCGCACGTCAGCAGCGTGCATGGCTGCATGAAAGTAAGATAAACAACCATCTGAAAAGCAAGCTGGTGCAATGAATAGCGACTCCAGAACCGATCTGAGCAACGTGACGGTATGTGCCGTGGACTCGCTCAATCCCCGGCTGGCGTCGCGTGCGTTGGGGATTTCGAGCAGACATTGCAAGTTCGGCGATGTCGTGCTCTTCACGCACGAAGAAATCGATACCGAAGCGCGAATCGTCACTACGCCTCACATCGCGTCGCGCGAGCAATATAACGATTTCATCCTCAAGAACGTCATTCGCCATATCCACACGCCGTGGGTCTTGCTCATCCAATGGGACGGTTACGTTGTCGATCCGTCGGCGTGGAGCGCGGACTTTCTGGACTACGACTATATCGGCGCGCGCTGGCCGGCGCATAACGATGGCATGGCCGTCGGAAATGGCGGATTCTCGCTGCGCTCGGCGAAACTCATGCATCTGCTTGCGAGCGATGAATTTCCGCTGCGTGACGGAATCAACGAAGACGAGCTGATCGGCCGGATTTATCGACCGGTTCTGGAGGCGCAACATGGCATCAAGTTCTCGCCCAATGAAGTTGCGGACCGGTTCTCATATGAAAATGCCGAGCCAACAGCGCCGACGTTCGGATTTCACTCTCCGCATAACTTTTTCCAACACCTGACTGACCTGGAACTAAAGGAACTGGTCGATATGGCGCATCCGGGCACGGTCGCCACGGACAGCATGATCTGCCTGCTGGCAAACTACCTCGTTCGCAATCGGCTCGTTCCGCTCAGGATCTTGTACTCCGGCATGATGAAAACGGTCGACGCCGATCATGTGCGAAAGACGCTCCTCAAAGTAGGCGTGAGCGCAGATCTGGCCGCATATTGCGTGTCGCTTTGCGAAGCGCTGATCCGCGAGCCTGCGCCCTGAACGGTTCCGGGTTGAGCGAATTCTGTCGGGCTGAAGGCGGTGAGCCGGAAACAAAAAGGGCCGGTCTTTCACAGACCGGCCCTTTTGCTTTTCCAGGCAGACGCCAGGTTCACGCTCAAACCTGCGCGCCCGCGTTCGGATCGTTCGGATCGAACTTGTCCTTCTTGTCCTTCACGAGATCTTCGCGCTTCACGCCGAACCACATCGCGAGCGCCGCCGCGACGAACACCGACGAATAGATACCGAACAGAATACCTACGGTGAGCGCCAGCGCGAAATAATGCAACGTCGGGCCGCCGAAGAAGAACATCGACAGCACCATCATTTCCGTACAGCCGTGGGTGATGATGGTTCGCGACATCGTGCTCGTGATCGCGTGATCGATCACTTCCTTCACCGTCATCTTGCGCTGCTTGCGGAAGGTTTCGCGAATCCGGTCGAAGATAACGACCGACTCGTTCACCGAGTAGCCGAGCACCGCGAGAATCGCCGCCAGCACGGACAGCGAGAACTCCCACTGGAAGAACGCAAAGAAGCCGAGAATGATCACCACATCGTGCAGGTTCGCGATGATGCCCGCCACCGCGTACTTCCATTCGAAGCGGAACGACAGATAAATCACGATGCCGATGACCACGCACGCGAGCGCGAGCAGGCCGTTCGTCACCAGTTCCTTGCCGACCTGCGGACCGACGAACTCGACGCGTTGCAGCTTCACTTCGGCGTTGTCGGCCTTGAGCGCGGTCATCACCTGATCGCTCTGCTGCGCGGACGTGAGACCCTGCTTGAGCGGCAGACGAATCAGCACGTCCTGCGACGTACCGAAGTTCTGCACCTGCGCGTCGGGGTAGCCGAGCCTTGCCATCGAACCGCGCACCGGTTCGAGCTGCGCGGCTTGCGGATACTGCACCTCGACGACCGTGCCGCCGGTGAACTCCACCGACAGATGCAGGCCGCGATGCACGAGAAAAAATACGGCCACGAGAAACGTCACGAACGAAATCACGTTGAAGATCAACGCGCGTTCCATGAACGGCAAGTCGCGGCGGATGCGGAAGAATTCCATTGTCTATATCTCCGGACTCAGCGGAATCAGCGGGACTCGCCCGGTTTCTGTTGATCGATGCCGGGGCCCGAACGACGGCGCACCGTCGGCTTGCCCGTGCGCGCTTGCGCTTGAGCTGCCGGGCGCGGCGCAGCCGCCGCCGTCTTCGTCTTGCCCTTCGCGGTCTTCACGATTTCGTCGACAGGCGATTCGTCGCCGCGTTGCGCCGCGAGATACGCCGCCGCGGCCGCTTCGGCATTCGAGCCTTCCGGACGCCACACCTGACCGATTGCGAGCGACTTCAGCTTCTTCTTGCCGCCGTACCACAGGTTCACGAGCCCGCGCGAGAAGAACACCGCCGAGAACATCGACGTGAGAATGCCGATACAGTGCACGACCGCAAAGCCGCGCACCGGGCCCGAACCGAATGCGAGCAGCGCCAGACCGGCGATCAGCGTGGTCACGTTCGAGTCGAGAATCGTCGCCCAGGCGTGCTTGAAGCCTTCCTGGATCGCGGTCTGCGGCGGCGCGCCGTTACGCAGTTCCTCGCGGATACGTTCGTTGATCAGCACGTTCGCGTCGATCGCCATACCGAGCGCGAGCGCGATAGCCGCGATACCCGGCAAGGTCAGCGTCGCCTGCAGGAGCGAGAGCACCGCGACCAGCAACAGAAGGTTGACCGAGAGCGCCAGCATCGAGAACACGCCGAACAGCAGGTAGTACGCGACCATGAAGACGGCGATCGCGGCGAAACCGTAGGTCACCGAATCGAAGCCCTTCTTGATGTTGTCCGCGCCGAGGCTCGGGCCGACCGTGCGTTCCTCGATGATGTCCATCGGTGCCGCGAGCGAACCGGCGCGCAGGAGCAGCGCGAGGTCGGTGGCGGCCTGCGGGGTCGGCTGGCCGGTGATCGAGAAGCGGTCGCCGAGCTCGGACTGGATCGTCGCGACCGTCAGCACTTCGCCTTTGCCCTTTTCGAACAGGACCATGGCCATCGGCTTGCCGATGTTGTCGCGCGACACGGCCGACACCGCTCGGCCGCCGGCGGAGTCCAGCCGGATGTTGACGGACGGGCGCTGATGATCGTCGAAGCCCGCCGACGCATCGATGATGCGGTCGCCCGTGAAAATCACCTGCTTGCGCAAGAGCACCAGGCGATCGCCCTGCTTGAACGCTTCGTCGCCGGGCGGCACAGCGTCGTTCGGACCGATGTAGGTGTTGACCGGATCGGCGAGGCGCGCTTCGAGCGTCGCCGTGCGGCCGATGATGTCCTTCGCCTTCGCGGTGTCCTGCACGCCCGGCAGCTCGACCACGATGCGGTCCGAGCCCTGCTGCTGGATCACCGGCTCCGCGACGCCGAGTTCGTTCACGCGGTTATGCAGCGTCGTGATGTTCTGCTTGAGCGCGCTGTCCTCGACGGTCTTCTGCGCAGCCGCCGAGAACGTGCCGACCACCTGGAAGCCGTCGCCGCCCTGGCGCGTCACCCATTGCAGTTCCGACACGCCAGTCTGGAGCTGCGTGCGCGCGCTGTCGGCGCTGTCCTGATCCGAGAAGTTCACGACGACCGACTGCCCGATGCGGTTCACGCCGCCATCGCGGATATTGCGGTCGCGCAGATACGTGCGCGCGTCGGCGGCGTCGGAGTCGAGCTTCTTGTTGAGCGCGCCGGCCATGTCGACCTGCAGCAGGAAGTGCACACCGCCGCGCAAGTCGAGACCGAGGTACATCGGCAGTGCGTGCAGGGCCGTCAGCCAGCGCGGCGAAGCGCTCTGCAGGTTCAGCGCGACGATGTACTGCGGATCGGCCGGATCCGTGTTGAGCGTCTTCGAGAGAAGGTCCTTCACGTGCAACTGCGTGTCGGTGTCCTTCAGGCGCACGCGGATGTTCGCGTTCAGTTGCGAATTATCGAAGGTGACTTCGTCGGCCTTGATATTGTTCGCGGCGAGCGCTGCTTCGACGTTCGCAAGCGTCGAAGAATCGAGCTTGACCGTCGCCTTGCCGCTCGACACCTGAACTGCGGGCGCCTCGCCGAAGAAGTTGGGGAGCGTGTACACGAGGCCGATGACGAGCGCCACCAGCATCACGACATACTTCCAGAGGGGATAACGATTCATGGGAATGGCCGACCGGAAAGTTGGCTTCGGAGGAGAGGGCGTCCGGCGTTATGCGCGATGAGCCGGTGATGAAGGATCGGACGGCTCGGTGAGCGAGGCCGCGCCGGACGCGGTGGAACGAGTGGCCTTACAGCGACTTGATCGTGCCCTTCGGGAGAATGGTGGTCACAGCCGCTTTCTGGATCGTGATTTCCGTGCCTTCGGCGATTTCCACGCCCACGTAAGCATCCGTGACCTTCGTGATCTTGCCGACGATACCGCCGTTGGTCACCACTTCATCGCCCTTGGCCATGGCGGCGAGCATGTTGCGATGCTCCTTCTGACGCTTCATCTGCGGACGGATCATGATGAAGTACAGCACCGCGAACATCAGGATCAGCGGCAGGAAGCTCATCAGGCTCGATTCCGCGCCACCCGCGGTTACGCCTTGTGCAAAGGCATTGGAAATGAACGACACGTTGGTCTCTCCGTTAAAACGTCACAAATACGTTCGAAAAACTCGAATGGAAATTAGCCCGGTATTCTACCACTCGCCCATGACGCGACACTCCGGGAATGCGCTTTGTCATCAAGCCGTTACGACTCGCATTTCCGGACTTTCGCTGCATGCTCGGCAAACAGTAGAAAGGCAATTGTAATACTGCCGCGCCATTTCAAGACGCGGCTCAATCGACTCCGCGCGCACGATTTTCCGCGAACGTCTTGCGGAATGCTTCGAACGAGTGATTTTCGATCGATGCCCGCACTTCGCCGATCAATTGCAGGTAGTAGTGCAGGTTGTGAATCGTGTTCAGTTGCGCGCCGAGAATTTCACCGACGCGATGCAGATGGTGCAGATACCCGCGCGTGAAGTTCTGGCATGTGTAGCAGCCGCAGCTTTCGTCGAGCGGCTTCATCGAATTCTTGTGCGTCGCGTTCTTGATCTTGAGATCGCCGAAACGCGTGAAGAGCCAGCCGTTGCGTGCGTTGCGGGTAGGCATCACGCAGTCGAACATGTCGACGCCCGCCGCGACGCCCGCGACGAGATCCTCCGGCGTGCCGACGCCCATCAGGTAATGCGGCTTGTCGGCGGGCAGCTTCGGACCGATGTGGTTCAGCACGCGCATCATGTCTTCCTTCGGCTCGCCGACGGAAAGCCCGCCGATCGCGAGACCGTGAAAGCCGATCTCGGAAAGACCTGCGAGCGATTCGT
This sequence comes from Caballeronia turbans, assembly GCA_001544655.2. Taxonomy (GTDB): domain Bacteria; phylum Pseudomonadota; class Gammaproteobacteria; order Burkholderiales; family Burkholderiaceae; genus Caballeronia; species Caballeronia turbans. The sequence continues at coordinate 218,330 of FCOD02000006.1, read as the reverse complement.
CGCGCAAATCCTCGAACATTCCGCCCTGCACGATGCCAAAGAGCGCGTTCGGGTTGCCGAGCCGGTTGAATTCGTCGATGGACCGCTTCGCCCAGCGCATCGACATGCGCATGGAATCCGCAGCGTCCTTGTGCGAGGTCGGAATGCCGTTGGTCGAGTAGGGCGTGCATTCGTCGAACTGCATGACGATGTCGGAGTTCAGCACCTTCTGTATCTGCATCGACACTTCGGGCGAAAGGAAGAGCCGGTCACCGTTGATCGGCGACGCGAACGTTACGCCTTCTTCGGTGATCTTGCGCAGTTCGCCGAGCGAAAACACCTGAAAGCCGCCCGAATCGGTGAGGATCGGCCGGTTCCAGCCCATGAATTTGTGCAAGCCGCCGTGCGCGCCGATGACTTCCAGCCCCGGACGCAGCCACAGGTGGAACGTGTTGCCGAGGATGATCTGCGCGCGCAGCTCCTCGAGCTCGCGCGGCTGGATCGCCTTGACGGTGCCGTAGGTTCCGACCGGCATGAAGATCGGCGTTTCGACGACGCCGTGATTGAGCGTGAGGCGCCCGCGGCGCGCCTGGCCGTCGGTCGTCAGCAATTCGAACTTGAGCCCGTTCTCGGGCGGGGTGTGGTTGGCGGTCATCAGAATTCCTGCCACTGGAAAACAGTCCAGCGCATTGGTTGAAAAAACTAGTCGCGGCGCGTCAGCAGCATGGCGTCGCCGTAACTGAAGAAACGGTACTTCTCCTCGATCGCGTGACGATATGCATCGCGAATCGTTTCCATGCCGGCGAACGCCGACACGAGCATCAGCAGCGTCGATTTCGGCAGATGGAAGTTCGTCACCAGCCGGTCGACGACGCGAAATTCGAAGCCAGGCGTGATGAAGATATCGGTTTCGGCCTGCGTCGCGGCGAGCGGCCGGCCGGCGCTTGCCGCATCGCGCGCGGCGGCTTCGAGCGCGCGCATCGACGTCGTGCCGACCGCGATCACCTTGTTGCCGCGCGCCTTCACCGCCGCGATGCGATCGACGAGCGATTGCGGCAGGTCGTACCACTCGGTGTGCATCTTGTGCTCCGCGATGTTCTCCACGCGCACCGGCTGGAACGTGCCCGCGCCGACGTGCAGCGTCAACGTCGCGCGCTCGACGCCGCGGGCATCGAGTTCGGCGAAAAGGGCGTCGTCGAAATGCAGGCCCGCAGTCGGCGCGGCCACCGCGCCGGGATTGGCCGCATAAACGGTCTGATAGCGCGTTTCGTCGTAGGCGTCGGCGTCGTGCTCGATATAGGGCGGCAGCGGCAAGCGCCCGTATTGCTCGATGAGCGTCAGGCATTCGGCCGGAAAGTGCAGCGTGTAGAACGGCTCGACGCGCTCGCCGACGGTCACGTCGAATGCATCCGCAAGGCGGATCGTGGTGCCTTCGGCCGGGCTCTTGCTCGCGCGGATCTGCGCGAGCGCCGTGGTCGCGCCGGTCAGCCGCTCGACCAGCACCTCGACGCGCCCGCCACTGGCCTTCTGGCCGAAGAAGCGCGCCTTCAGGACTTTGGTATCGTTGAACACCAGCAAATCGCCCGGCGCGATCAGATCGGGAAGTTCGGAGAAGCGCCGATCGACGAGCGTGGCGGGCGTGATGCGGTTGTCGACCTCGAGCAGGCGGCTCGCGCTGCGCTCGGCGAGCGCACTCTGCGCGATCAGCTCGGGCGGCAGATTAAAATCGAAATCGGAAAGCGTGAACATGGCGTGACTGGGTGACGCAACTTAGGCGCGAACAGGACGCGAAAAAACCGCAATCGCGCCGAACAAACCTCATATTGTACTTGCGAAGAGAGTCAATGCCCTTGTCCGACCGCCGCCTGGCTTCCCCGACCGATGCACTCCCGACCGCGGACGAAGCCGACGCGCCTGTCGCGCGCAAGCGGGCGAAGACGGCGGAAAGCGCCGGGAAAAAAACCAAACCGGTCGTGAGGACGGCGGACAAGCTCGCGAAGCTGGGCCTGAAATCGGACATCGATCTCGTATTGCATCTGCCGATGCGCTACGAGGACGAGACCTCGCTCACGCCCATCGGCGAACTGATTCCCGGCGATATTGCCCAGACCGAAGGCGTCGTGTTCGACAACGAGATCGCGTATCGGCCGCGTCGCCAGTTGCTCGTGAAGATTCACGACGACGCAGGCGACGAGCTTACGCTGCGCTTCCTCAACTTCTACGGCTCGCAGGTCAAGCAGATGGCCATCGGCGTGCGCCTGCGCGTGCGTGGCGATGTGCGCGGCGGCTTCTTCGGGATGGAAATGGTGCATCCGGCGGTGCGTCCCGTCGATGACGACACGCCGCTGCCGCAAGCGCTCACACCGGTTTATCCGTCGACGGCGGGCATTTCGCAGGCGTACTTGCGCAAGGCCATCGACTCGGCCATTTCCCGCGTGTCGCTGCCGGAACTGCTGCCCGAGCCGATCGCGCGCGCGCATCTCGCGCCGCTGAACGTGCCCGGCCTGCTCGACGCCGTTAAGACGCTGCATCATCCGCGCGCGGATTCGGATGAAACCGCGCTCATCGACGGCACGCATCCGGCGTGGACGCGCATCAAATTCGAGGAATTGCTCGCGCAGCAACTGTCGCTCAAGCGCGCACACGAGGAGCGACGCACGCGCGCCGCGCCCGCGATGCCGCGCCGCCTGCCCGACGATGACGCGTCGCTCGTCGTGAGGCTGTTGCGCACGCTGCCTTTCGCGCTGACCGGCGCGCAGCAGCGCGTGGTCGCGGAAATCGCGGGCGAACTGACGCTCGCGCATCCGATGCAGCGTCTGCTTCAAGGCGATGTCGGCAGCGGCAAGACGATCGTCGCGGCGCTGGCGGCGGCACAGGCCATCGACGCCGGATATCAGGCCGCGCTCATGGCGCCGACCGAAATCCTCGCGGAGCAGCACGCGCGCAAACTCCGCGGCTGGCTGGAGCCGCTGGGCGTCACGGTCGCGTGGCTCGCGGGCAGCCTTAAGGCGAAGGAAAAGCGCGCCGCGATCGAGGCGGCGGCGCTCGGCACGGCGAAGCTCGTCATCGGCACGCACGCGATCATTCAGGATGCGGTGGAGTTCGCGCGCCTCGGACTCGTGATCGTCGACGAGCAGCATCGCTTCGGCGTCGCGCAACGGCTTGCCCTGCGGGCGAAAGCCCTGAATGCGGCGGACGGCGCGCGCGACTTCCAGCCGCATCAACTGATGATGTCCGCGACGCCGATCCCGCGCACGCTCGCGATGACCTACTACGCGGATCTCGACGTCTCGACCATCGACGAACTTCCGCCCGGCCGCACGCCGATCCTCACCAAGGTGGTGTCGGACGGCAGGCGCGACGAAATTATCGGCCGCGTGCGTGAAGCGGCGCTGACCGGACGGCAGGTGTACTGGGTCTGTCCGCTGATCGAGGAAAGCGAGACGCTGCAGTTGCAGACGGCCGTCGAGACCTACGAGACGCTGGTTGCCGCGCTGCCCGAACTGCGCGTCGGGCTGGTTCACGGCCGGCTCGCACCCGCCGAAAAAGCGGCGGTGATGGACGCGTTCTCGCGCAACGAAGTGCAACTGCTCGTCGCGACGACGGTGATCGAAGTCGGCGTCGACGTGCCGAATGCGTCGCTGATGGTGATCGAGCATGCGGAGCGTTTCGGTCTCGCGCAACTGCATCAGTTGCGCGGGCGCGTGGGTCGGGGCAGCGCGGCGTCCGTGTGCGTGCTGATGTATTCGAACCCGCTGTCGCAGACCGCCCGCGCGCGCCTGAAAACCATGCGTGAGACGACCGATGGCTTCGAGATCGCTCGCCGCGATCTCGAGATTCGCGGCCCCGGCGAATTTCTCGGCGCGCGGCAATCGGGTGAAGCGATGTTGCGCTTCGCGAGTCTCGAAAACGATGGCTGGCTGATCGAACCGGCGCGCGCCGCCGCCGATCAGATGCTCGCGCAGTTCCCCGAGGCCGTCACGCGGCACCTCGCGCGCTGGCTCGGCGCGAGGGAGCACTATTTGAAGGCCTGACTGAACTCGCGCGGGTCATGTCGGTCCCTATTTAGCCGCCGCGGACCGGCGATTCGGCAGAAGTTGTCGAACGACGGCACGCAGGTGTATAACTCAAACCTATTGAATCAATGTATTTCATTGGCCGCCAATGACCCTCACTGAACTGAAGTACATCGTCGCGGTCGCGCGCGAGCGGCATTTCGGCCGCGCGGCCGAGGCGTGCTTCGTCAGCCAGCCGACGCTGTCGGTGGCAATCAAGAAGCTCGAAGACGAACTCAACGTGCAGATCTTCGAGCGCGGCACGAGCGAAGTCAGCGTGACGCCGATCGGCGAGCAGATCGTGACGCAAGCGCAGCGCGTGCTCGAACAGACGCTCGCCATCAAGGAAATCGCCAAGCAGGGCAAGGATCCGCTCGTCGGTCCGTTGCGCCTCGGCGTGATCTACACCATCGGACCGTATCTGCTGCCCACGCTCGTCAAGCAGATGATCAAGTCGGTCCCGCAGATGCCGCTGATGCTCCAGGAGAACTACACGCTCAAGCTGATCGAGTTGCTGAAGCAGGGCGAAATCGATGTCGCGATCATGGCGCTGCCGTTCCCCGAAACCGGGCTGATGGTGCGCGCGCTCTATGACGAGCCGTTCGTCGTCGCGATGCCTTCCGGACACGCGTGGGAGAACCGCGCGAAGATCGATCCGGACGATCTCAAGCAGGAAACCATGCTGCTGCTCGGCAGCGGTCACTGCTTCCGCGATCACGTGCTCGGCGTATGCCCCGAATTGATGCGCTTCTCGCAGAACGCGGACGGCATCCAGAAGACGTTCGAAGGCTCCTCGCTGGAGACGATCCGTCATATGGTCGCGAGCGGCGTCGGAATTACGGTGCTGCCGCGCATGTCGGTGAGCGAGGTGAAGCCCCACGCGGGGGGCATCGATTCGGGTCTGCTCAGCTACGTGCCGTTCGATGAACCGGTGCCGGACCGGCGCGTCGTGCTGGCATGGCGCAAGAGTTTCACGCGCATGCCTGCCATCGACGCCATCTGCGAAGCGATCGCCAATTGCGATTTGCCGGGCGTGAGAAAGCTCGACATGCCTGTCGCCGTGAACTGATCTACCTTTTCCCTGAAAACGCCGCGCTCTGGCAACGGAGCGCGGCGTTTTCGTTTGGCGCACGCCTTAAGGCAAAGCTGGCGCGAAGTTCGGCCTATCGAATAGATAAATTTAATCGAATTATAAATGTCGATAGTCTAAGCTAGGATTCTCTCACTGCCGGTTCTCAGCCGACATCACGACAGAGAGAGGATTCCATGACCGCCACGACCTTCTTCGACCGCTGGAACAGCCTGCGCGACATGACGGTTTCGATCCTCGCCGATTTCGCTCGCGTCGCCTGAAGCGCGCGGCTCGCATCATCCCACGCAACCCAAAAAAGCAGGAGCATCACGATGACGACTCAACGACTCACGACCGCAGCAGGCGCACCGGTCGGCGACAACCAGAACTCGCAGACCGCTGGCCCGCGCGGCCCGGTCGCGCTGCAGGATTTCTGGCTCGTCGAGAAACTCGCCCACTTCGACCGTGAAGTGATTCCGGAGCGCCGCGTGCACGCGAAGGGCTCGGGCGCGTTCGGCACGTTTCGCGTGACGCACGATATCTCGCGCTACACGAAGGCGAAGTTGTTCGCCGACATCGGCAAGGAAACGCCGATCTTCATGCGCTTCTCGACGGTCGCGGGCGAGCGCGGCGCCGCCGACGCCGAGCGCGACGTGCGCGGCTTCTCGCTCAAGTTCTATACGGAAGAGGGAAACTGGGACGTCGTCGGCAACAACACGCCGGTGTTCTTCATCCGCGATCCGCTCAAGTTTCCCGACTTCATTCACACGCAAAAACGCGATCCGTACACGAACATGCGCAGCAATGTCGCGGCGTGGGATTTCTGGTCGCGTCACCCGGAATCGCTGCATCAGGTGACGATTCTCATGAGCGACCGTGGCATTCCGAAAAACTACCGGCAGATGCACGGCTTTGGATCGCACACGTTTTCGTTCGTCAACAAGGACGGCGAGCGCTTCTATGTGAAGTTCCACTTCAAGTCGCAGCAACCGCTCGACCATTACACGGATGCCGAAGCCGCGGCGGTGATCGCGAACGATCGCGAAAGCGCGCAGCGTGACCTCGTGGAGAACATCGACAACGGCAACTTCCCGCGCTGGAATTTCCGCATTCAGGTGATGACGGAAGAAGAGGCGGCGAAGTCGAAGGTGAATCCGTTCGACATCACCAAAGTGTGGTCGCACAAGGACTATCCGCTGATCGACGTCGGTGTGATCGAGTTGAATCGCAACGCGCAGAATTACTTCGCGGATGTCGAGCAGGCCGCGTTCTCGCCGGCGAACGTGGTGCCGGGCATCGGCTTCTCGCCGGATCGCCTGTTGCAGGGCCGCCTGTTCTCGTATGGCGACACGCAGCGTTATCGTCTCGGCATCAATCATCACCAGATTCCGGTGAATGCGCCGCGCGCGCCGATCGCCAATCCGTTTCATCGCGATGGCGCAATGCGCACCGATGGCAATCTCGGCGGGCGCGTGAATTACGAGCCGAACCGCTACGGCGAATTCGCGCAGGACGCCAACGCGAACGAGCCGCCGCTCGCGGGCGGCACGGTGCATCGCTACGACCATCGCGAGGACGACGACTACTACAGCCAGCCGGCGGCCCTGTTCAGGCTCTTCGACGACGCGCAGCGCGAGCGCTTCTTCGGCAACATCGCGCGGCACATTCATGGCGTGCCGAACGAAATCGTCGCGCGGCAAATCGGGCATTTCCGCCGCATCGACGCGGCTTACGCGCAGGGCGTGATCGACGCCCTCGCGAAGCTCGGCCAGTACGTCGACGAGAAGGATACCGCCGCTGCGTGACGGCGGCGCTGGGATACACCGGGAGAAAACATCATGTCGCAAGCGTTGAATCACATCGCACAGGCGGTCGACCACATCGAAGCATCCAGCCGTCAGGCGTCGCGCGGCGTGCGCGTCGCGATTGCATTCGGCATCGTCGCGGCGGGCTATGGACTCGTCGTGGCGAGCGGTGTCGTCGGCGCCTGAGCGTCGTCGAAGCGTTCGACAGACTTGCGAAGCAATACGGCGCTTCCTGTTTCTCTACGATAAACTGTCGAGCGCTCGAAGCGCCGCGCGGCAAGGCGATGCGCGCGGCGTTCGCAACGTTCGAATCACTCTCTCACGGAGTCATCATGGCGAAGAAAGGCACTGCACCTGCCGTCAACATCGGCATCAGCGACAAAGACCGCAAGAAGATCGCCGACGGGCTGTCCCGGCTGCTGGCCGATACGTACACGCTCTATCTGAAGACGCACAACTTTCACTGGAACGTCACGGGTCCGATGTTCAACACGCTGCATCTGATGTTCGAGACGCAGTACAACGAACTCGCGCTCGCCGTCGATTCGATCGCGGAACGCATCCGCGCGCTGGGCGTGCATGCGCCGGGCAGCTACAAGGAATTCGCGAAGCTGTCGTCAATCCCGGAAGCGGACGGCGTGCCGGCTGCCGAAGACATGATCCGTCAGCTGGTGGAAGGTCAGGAAGCGGTGGTGCGCACGGCGCGCGAGATTTTCCCGGCGACCGAAGCCGCGAACGACGAGCCGACGGCCGACCTGCTCACGCAACGCATGCAGACGCACGAGAAGACCGCGTGGATGCTGCGCGCGATGCTGGCCTGATGCTTCTTCCGTTTCGAAGCGATGAAACCCCGCTCTCAAGCGGGGTTTTTGCTTTTGAGGATGTCCCGGCACGCTGATCTAAAATAGCCGGATCGCGTTTCTCTGCCTCGACATTCGCCATGCTCGCCCGTCTTCCGCTTTACATGCGCCTCGTGCGCCTCGACAAGCCCATCGGCAGCCTGTTGCTGCTATGGCCGACGCTCAACGCATTGTGGATCGCGTCCGATGGCCGTCCGTCGCCGATGCTGCTCGTCATCTTCACGATCGGCACGATCCTGATGCGCTCGGCGGGCTGCGCGATCAACGACTACGCCGACCGCGATTTCGACCGCCACGTGAAGCGCACCGCCGAGCGGCCGATCACGTCGGGCAAGATCAAGGCATGGGAAGCGGTGGCGCTCGCGGCGGCGCTCGCGCTCGTCGCGTTCCTGCTGATCCTGCCGCTCAACACGCTAACCAAGGAGTTGTCGGTGTTCGCGCTGTTCGTCGCGGGCACGTATCCGTTCACCAAGCGCTTCTTCGCGATTCCGCAGGCGTATCTCGGCATCGCGTTCGGCTTCGGCATCCCGATGGCCTTCGCCGCCGTGCAGAACCACGTGCCGATGCTCGCGTGGATCATGCTCGCGGCGAACGTGTTCTGGTCGGTCGCGTACGACACCGAATACGCGATGGTCGACCGCGACGACGACATCAAGATCGGCATTCGCACGTCCGCGCTCACGTTCGGCCGATACGACGTGCTGGCCGTCATGCTGTGTTACGCGGTGACGCTCGCGATCTACGTGGGCATCGGCATCGCACTGGGATATGGCTGGCTCTACTGGCTCGGCTGGCTCGCGGCGGCGGGTTGCGCGGTGTATCACTACGGGCTGATCCGCAATCGCGAGCGGATGGCGTGCTTCGCGGCGTTCAAGCATAACAACTGGCTCGGAGGGATGCTGTTCGCGGGAATCGCCCTTCACTACGCGATTTCGAGTTGAGCCCTTTTGCGTGGATCGAGTGCCCGCAACGTGCACAACGCACGTTGCGTAAAACCATAGCTCGCTGCTTTATGTCAATCTGCGAAATGGTTTGAGAACGAAAAATTTGATCACATCGCGGCGTCGCGGCCTTATGTTTTGATAACGTCGTGCGCCAGTCAAACGATTGGTTGCCCGGGAACGCTCAAAGCAAAGCCTCCCGTGGCGCCCGGTGATTCTCACGAACGCACCGTCCCTTCCCTCGACAAGCCGGTTGAACACTGCGGGGTTTTCCGCGCGGTGGCAATCGTTCGCTTGCTTCATTTTCAGCGTGTGAATCATGGGTTCTCTTGCTCGCTTCGATCTGGCTGCACTCGTTTCCCGGAATCGGGTCACACATCTCATTGAAACCGGTTATGGAAAGGGCGATTCTTGCCGAGCCGCATTGTCCGCCGGGTTCGCCAAAGCGCTGTCCTGCGAAATCTTCAAGCCGCTTTTCGCAGAGGCGGAACAAAGCGAACGTCTCCATGTGGCGAATGCTGACAGTCTTGCCTTTTTGCGCTCGGCCCCGGTGGAAGACACACTGGCCGGGCGACGCTGCCTCGTTTTTCTGGACGCGCATTATCCCGGCGCGGACTATGGCGGCAACAGCTATATCAGCCAGGAGCACGCTCCGACCGAGCGCCTGCCGCTGCTCGCTGAACTCGAACTCCTGCGCGGCCGGACGGCTAACGCACTCATCGTGCTGGACGATGTGCGCATCTACCGGCGCGACTTCCGGACGAACGCAGGGACCCTTCCGGATTGGGTCGAGAACGGCTTCGATCAGGAAGCGGCGTTCCTCGAATTGCTCGCGTCGTTCGAGTCCACGCATACGGTGCACTGGCATGGAGAGGATACGGGCTACGCGGTGCTATGGCCGCGTGCGTGGGGCGAGTACGCGCTGAAGAAATGGGTCGTTCCCGGCGATCAGACGCAGCCGTTTGTGCTGACGCTGGGTGTTCCGGGTACGACGTGCATATCGGTCAATCGCCGTCTGCTCGACGCTCGCTTCGGCAATCGCTGGCTCGTGGGCAAGGGGCTCGATATCGGCGGTGGCAACGACAGCATCGCGCTGTATAGCACGTTGTTTCCGCGCATCGAGAGCGTGACGGTCTATGAGTGGGCGCAGGGGGACGCGCAATACCTCGAGAACGTTCGGGACAACAGCTTCGACTTCGTCTATTCGGGGCACTGCCTCGAACACGTGATGGACCCGCGCGTCGCGTTGCGCCACTGGTTGCGCGTGCTCAAGCCGGGCGGCCATCTCGTCATCACCGTGCCGGACGAGGACATGTACGAGCAAGGTGTATGGCCGTCGACATTCAACACCGACCACAAGCACACGTTCACCCTCTTCAAGCGCAAAAGCTGGTCGCCTGTGTCGATCAACGTGCTCGATTTGCTGCGCGATTTCGAACGCGAAGTCAGCGTGAAGAAGGCCGAACTGCTGGATCACAGCTTCATGCACGGCATGGAGCGCTTCGACCAGACGCGGACTGCCTTCGCGGAGTGCGGCATCGAGTTCGTCGTGCAGAAGCTTTGAGCGAGCGCGGCGCGCGTGCTTGCGCGCGCCGCTCGTTCAGGGTGGCGTCGCTCGATCAGGCGCCGCCCAGTTCATCCCCCATCTCTTTCGCCCGCGCTTGCGCCGCCAGTGCGCCGCGCACGATCGCGTCCTTCACGCCCTGAGCATCGAACGAGGCGAGCGCGGCCGCCGTGGTGCCGCCCTTCGACGTCACGCGCTCGCGCAGCACGCTCGCCGGCTCGCCCGATTGCGCCGCCAGTTGCGCCGCACCCGTGAACGTGGCGACCGCGAGCGCGCGGCCTTGCTCCTCGTCCATGCCGAGCTGGCGGGCCGCTTCCTGCATCGCTTCGATGAAATAGAACACGTAGGCCGGGCCGCTGCCGGAGATTGCCGTGACCGCGTCGAGCTTGGCTTCGTCGTCGAACCAGACGGCCGTGCCGACCGCTTCCAGGACCTGGCTGCTGAGCGCCTTCGCCGCGTCGCTCACGCCGGGCAGCGCGGCCAGACCCGTCACGCCCATGCCGATCAGCGCGGGCGTGTTCGGCATCGTGCGCACGATCTGCGTATAGCCGTTCAGCCAGCGCGAAAGATCGGTCGCGCGGATGCCCGCCGCGATGCTGATGATCGTCTGCTTCGACAGATGCGGCGCGAGCGCTTCGGCCACACTCTTGAGCACTTGCGGCTTCACGGCGAGCACGATCGCGTCGTAACCGGCGAGCGTTGCATCGACGGCCGCGCCGGTCGCGATGCCGAACTGTTTCGCCGTGCGCTCGCGCGCTTCGTCGTTGATGTCGACGGCGTAGATGTCGGACGGCTGGACGCCGCGCTTGATCAGACCGCCGATGAGCGCCGCGGCCATGTTGCCGCCGCCGATGAATGCAATTTTCATGGTTGAAGGTGAGGTCAGGTGGTGTAAGTGCGCGCGCCAAAAATGGCGGTGCCGATACGCACGATCGTCGCGCCTTCGATCACGGCGGCTTCGAGATCGGCGGACATGCCCATCGAGAGCGTGTCGAGTTCGAGGCCATCGGCGCGTAGCGTGTTCATCAACTCGCGCAGGCGGACATGCGGCGCGCGTTGCGCATCGAGGGTATCGGCGGGCTCGGGTATCGCCATCAGGCCGCGCAAACGCAGGCCGGGCAGGGCGGCGACCGCGTGCGCGAGCGCGGTGGCTTCATCCGGCTCGACGCCGCTCTTCGACGCCTCGCCGCTCACGTTGACCTGAATGCACACGTTGAGCGCGGGCGTGCCTTCGGGACGTTGCGCGGAGAGCCGCTCCGCGATCTTGAGCCGGTCGATGGAATGCACCCAGTCGAACTGCTCGGCGACGAGCTTCGTCTTGTTCGATTGCAGCGGCCCGATGAAATGCCATTCGATGTCGCTGCGCAGATCACCGAGCGCGGCGATCTTCGCGATGCCTTCCTGCACGTAGTTCTCGCCGAACGCGCGCTGGCCGGCGTCGAAGGCGGCGCGCACGTCGTCGGCGGGAAAGGTCTTGGACACGGCGAGCAGCTTGATGGACGCCGCATCGCGCGACGCGCTTTGCGCGGCCTTCGCGATGCGTCGACGGACTTCTTCGAGGTGTTGAGCGATGGACATACCTGAGACAGCCATGAGAACCATCCGGCCATTATACGAATCGCTCAACCGTACAGCAGATGCTCCAGCAGTTGAATCCAGTGCGTGACGGGCGTCGACGTGCCGCTTTGCAGATGCGCGATGCAGCCGACATTGGCCGATACGATCATCTGCGGCTCCAGCTTCTCCAGCCGGTCGAGCTTCTGATTGCGCAGCGTGTACGAGAGCTTCGGCTGCAGGACCGAATACGTCCCCGCCGATCCGCAGCACAAGTGGCTGTCGGCGGGCAGGCGCACTTCGAGCCCGAGCGCGGTCAGCAATTGCTCGACGCGTCCGCGGATCTGCTGTCCGTGCTGCAACGTGCACGGCGGATGGAACGCCACGGTATGCACGCCGCGCCGACGCGAAAGCGCGACGAGCTCCTCCTCGTACATCGGCAGGATTTCGGCGAGATCGCGCGTCAGGTCGACGATCTTCTGCGCCTTTTCCGCGTACGCCGGATCGTTGCGCAGCAGATGCGCGTACTCCTTCACCGTCGCGCCGCAGCCCGACGCGTTCATCACGATCGCCTCGACGCCGCTTTCCACATACGGCCACCATGCGTCGATGTTGTTGCGCACGTCGTCGAGCGCGTCTTCGTTGTAGCCGAGATGCAGGCGGATCGCGCCGCAGCAGCCCGCGGACGGCGCCGTGACGATCTCGATGCCGAGCGCGTCGAACACGCGGGCCGTTGCGGTGTTGACGTTAGGCATCATCGCCGGTTGCACACAGCCGGCGAGCATCAGCATCTTGCGTTCATGCTTGTTCGTGGGCGCCGCGAGCGGCCGCTCGGGCACGGGAATCTTCGCGCGCAGCTTGCGCGGCAGGATGCCGCGGAACTGCTGCCCGAGCTTCATCGCGGGCGTGAAGAGCGTGCTGTTCGGCAGGAAGCTCGCGAGGAGGCGCCGTTGCAGGCGCTGGCGCATCGGCCGCTCGACCTTTTCTTCGACGATCTTGCGCCCGATCTCGACGAGCCGTCCGTACTGCACGCCCGATGGACACGTGCTTTCGCAATTGCGGCACGTGAGACAGCGGTCCAGATGCAGTTGCGTGCTGCGCGAGACCGGCGCGCCTTCGAACATCTGCTTCATCAGATAGATGCGCCCGCGCGGCCCGTCGAGCTCGTCGCCGAGTATCTGATACGTCGGGCAGGTCGCCGTGCAGAAGCCGCAGTGCACGCACTTGCGCAGGATGGCGTCGGCTTCGTCGCCATCGGCCGTGCCGCGGATGAATTCGGCGAGATTGGTTTGCATCGAAGCGCCTAAAAGTCGGGGTACAAACGCGCGCGGTTGAAGATGCGCGCCGGATCGAATGCGGCTTTCAATCCACGATGAATCTTCATCAGCGGCGCGGGCAGCGGCGTGAACACGCCCGCGTTGCGATCGTAGGCGGAGCCTGCGCGGAATATCGTCGCGTGCCCGCCCGCCTGCTTCGCGCTGATGCGCACGGTTTGCGGATCGGTGTCGGTGATCCACCAGCGCTGCGCGCCGCCCCATTCCATCAACTGCGCGCCCGGCAGATGCAGCGGCTCCGCGATCGACGGCAACGCGAGCCGCCACAGCGCCGAGCGCGGTTCGATCACCGCGAAGAACGGGTCCGTCTGCTCGCGCATGCCGATCCAGAAACGGTCGGCTTCGACCGCATCGACGACCTCGCCGCCGAGCGTATTGCGCGCTGTCTTTACAGCAGCTTCCGCGCCTGCGAGACGCAGCGCAAGCGTGCCGTCGCGCCACGCGCTGCCGCAGATCGGCAATGGATGGCCGCCCCATTCGTTGAGCTTGCGCACGCCGTCGGTGGCGTGCATGTCGAACTTGAGCGTGGCTTCGGCGACGGGGCGCGGCAGCACCTTGATCGAGAGTTCGAGAATCAGCCCGAGCGTGCCGAGCGAACCCGCTAGCAGGCGCGACACGTCATACCCGGCGACGTTCTTCACCACTTGTCCGCCGAAATGCAGCACTTGCCCGTGACCGTTCATGACGACCGCGCCGAGCACGAAATCGCGCGGCGCGCCGGTCCATGCGCGGCGCGGGCCCGCGAGCCCCGCGGCGATGCAGCCGCCCAGCGTCGCGTTGCGCCCGAAGTGCGGCGGCTCGAACGGCAGCATCTGGTTGTGCTCTCTGAGTGCCGCTTCGATTTCGGCGAGCGGCGTGCCGCTTCGCGCAGTGATGACGAGTTCCGCCGGATCGTAAGCGATGATGCCGCGATACACGCGCGTGTCGAGGATCTCTCCCTGGAGCGTCTGCCCGTACCAGTCTTTCGTGCCACCCCCGCGCACGCGCAGCAGCGTGCCGGTTTCGGTGGCCCGGGCGATCCTCTCCGACCAGCCGGCGACGATGTCGTCCTGTTCCATGGATGTTCCGCTCATTCGTCGATTTCGATCCGACTTCCGTGTTCAGCTTTCTAATGGCTGTCCGATCGATTGTACCGGCCGCTTAACCCCGCCACACTCGGAGAAACGTGGATAGCGCAACGCGCGCCGCGCGTCGTGAGACTTCAGAAGCGCGGCAATTCGGGATGCGGCAACAGCCCGCCCCGGACATGCATCTTGCCGTACTCGGCGCAGCGCGCGCGCGTCGGGATACCCTTGTCGGGATTGAGCAGGCCCGGCGGATCGAACGCGCGCTTGACCGCGAAGAACGCGTCGCGCTCTTCCGGCGAAAACTGCACGCACATCGAATTGATCTTTTCGATGCCGACGCCGTGCTCGCCCGTCACCGTGCCGCCCAGTTCGACGCAACACTCCAGGATGTCGCAGCCGAACGCCTCGGCGCGATGCCATTCATCGAGATCGTTGCCGTTGAACAGAATCAGCGGATGCATGTTGCCATCGCCGGCGTGGAACACGTTGATGCAGCGCAGCGCGTACTTCTTCTCCATCTCTTCGATGCGCTTGAGCAGCGGCCCGATCGCGCGGCGCGGTACGGTACCGTCCATGCAGTAATAGTCCGGCGAGATGCGGCCCGCCGCCGGGAACGCGTTCTTGCGGCCCGACCAGAACTTGAGGCGCTCGGCTTCGGAGCGCGAGATCTGGATGCGCGACGCGCCGTGCTCGCGCAAAACCGCCGTCATGCGGACGATTTCCTCGGCGACTTCGTCGTGCGTGCCGTCGGATTCGCACAGCAGGATCGCGGCGGCGTCGAGGTCGTAGCCCGCGTTGACGAACTCTTCGACCGCGCGCGTCGCGGGTTTGTCCATCATTTCCAGGCCGGCCGGGATGATGCCCGCGGCGATGATCGCCGCGACGGCGTCGCCGCCTTTCACGACATCGTCGAAACTCGCCATGATGACCTGCGCCGTTTGCGGCTTCGGGATCAGCTTGACGGTGATCTCGGTGACGATCGCAAACATGCCTTCGCTGCCGATCAGCACCGCGAGCAGATCGAGGCCCGGCGCGTCGGGGCCGAGCGAGCCGAACTCGACGACGTCGCCTTCCATCGTCACCGCGCGCACGCGCAGGACGTTGTGCACCGTGAGGCCGTATTTCAGGCAGTGCACGCCGCCGGAGTTCTCGGACACATTTCCGCCGATCGTGCACGCGATCTGCGATGACGGATCGGGCGCGTAATACAGCCCATAGGGCGCGGCAGCTTCCGAAATGGCGAGGTTGCGCACGCCCGGCTGCACGGTCGCGGTGCGCGCGTATGGATCGACTTCGACGATCTTGCGAAAGCGCGCAAGCGACAGCACGATGCCGTGGCGAATCGGCATCGCGCCGCCGGAGAGGCCGGTGCCCGCGCCACGCGGGACGATCGGAATGGAAAGACGCGCGCAGATTTGCACGACACGCTGCACCTGCGCCTCGGTTTCCGGCAGCGCCACCGCGAGCGGCAGGCGCCGGTACGCGGCGAGGCCATCGCATTCATACGGGGCGGTGTCTTCGTCGCGAAAGAGCAGACAGTGCGTCGGCAGCACGGCCATCAGCGCCTGCACGACTTCACGCTGACGCGCGGCGAGCTGATCTTCGGTCAGCTCGGGCGCGTCTTCGTGCGGCAGATTGGGCGACATCTGCTCGGCCTTGAGCTCGTCGGGTGCGTTCATGTCTCCTCCTTTTGATGCCTGCGCGGTCAGTGGCGCTTATTTCATGCGTGCATCTTGCGCTTCTTCAGCCTTCGAAAGTGAAGATTTTCCCGGGGTTCATCAGGTTTCTCGGATCGAGTGCCTGTTTGATGGCGCGCATCGTCGCGATGGCGTCCTCGCCGTGCTCCTCGATCATGAAGCTCATCTTGTGCAGCCCGACGCCGTGTTCGCCGGTGCAGGTGCCGCCCATCTCGAGCGCCCGTCCGACGATGCGCCGGTTGATGCGCTCGGCTTCGTCCAGCTCTTCGGGCTTGTTGGGATCGAGCAGCATCGCGACGTGAAAATTGCCGTCGCCGACGTGACCGACGATCGGGCTCGGCAAGTACGAGCCTTGCAGATCCTTTTCCGTTTCCTCGACACATTCGGCGAGACGCGAGATCGGCACGCAGACATCGGTGGTGACGGCGCGGCAGCCCGGCTTCAGTTGCAGCATCGCGAAGTAGGCCGAGTGGCGCGCGTTCCAGAGACGGCTGCGGTCTTCGGGACGCGTCGCCCATTCGAAGTCCTCGCCGTTGTTCTCCGCGACGATGTCCTGCACGGTCTGCGCCTGTTCCTGCACGCCGGATTCGGTACCGTGGAATTCGAAGAACAGCATCGGCGATTCGCGCAGCGTCAGATTCGAGTGACGGTTGATGGCGCGCACGGCGAGTTTGTCGACGAACTCGACGCGCGCGATCGGCACGCCCATCTGAATGGTTTCGATGACGGCGCGCACGGCATCTCCCATGGAAGGGAATGCGCACACGGCCGCCGAAATCGCTTCGGGCTGCGGATAAAGACGTACCGTGATTTCGGTGATGACGCCGAGCGTGCCTTCCGAGCCGACGAAAAGACGCGTGAGGTCGTAACCCGCGGACGATTTGCGCGCGCGCGTGCCGGTTTTGATGACGCGGCCATCGGCGAGCACGACGGTGAGGCCGAGGACGTTTTCGCGCATCGTGCCGTAGCGCACGGCGTTGGTGCCCGAGGCGCGCGTCGCGGACATGCCGCCGATGCTCGCGTCGGCGCCGGGATCGATCGGGAAGAAGAGGCCCGTGTCCTTCAGCGCTTCGTTCAGTTGCTTGCGGGAGATGCCGGGTTGCACCGTGACCGTGAGGTCTTCGGCGTTGATCGAGACGATCTGGTTCATCTCGGAGAGGTCGATGGAGACGCCGCCCTGAACGGCGAGCAAGTGACCTTCGAGCGAGGAGCCGTTGCCGTAGGGAATGATCGGGACGTCGTGTTCTGCGCAGAGCTTCACGATGGCCTGCACTTCGTCGGTGCTGCGCGCGTAGACGACGGCGTCGGGGAGTTGCGGATCGAACGGCGATTCGTCGCGGCCGTGGTGTTCGCGGACGGCTTGCGATGCCGTCGCGCGCTCGCCGAATCTTGCTTTCAGCGCTTCGAAAAGCGACGCGGGAAAGGGACGCTTCTGAAGTGCTTGATGTTCTGTGGGGTGGTTCACTTGCGTGTCTCCGGGCGGTGCGGCTTTGTGTTCTTTGCTTGCGCGCTTGGTATGGGCGTTGCGGTTTTCGCGTGATGCCTCGTGACTGGCTCGTTTTGCGGCTCGCGCGAAAGCCGTACGGTGTTCATTCCATTTTACGCCGTCGGAGAGAGGCCGGCGGGGCGGGTTTATGGCGGTTTCGAGTGCGTCGGCGTGCCTATAATGGGTCGGTTTTTTGTCTGCTTATCAGGGAGACAGCGATGGGTAACCGCTTGAGCAAGATCACCACGCGTACTGGCGACGATGGAACCACAGGACTGGGCGATGGGAGCCGGGTTTCGAAGGACGATACGCGCATCGCCGCGATCGGGGATGTCGACGAATTGAATTCCTGTATTGGCGTGCTTTTATGCGAGCCGATGCCGTCCGATATTCGCGCCGCACTGACGCAGATTCAAAACGATTTATTCGATCTCGGTGGCGAGTTGTCGATTCCCGGGCATTCGATGATTCAGACTTCTCATCTTGCTCAACTCGATGCGTGGCTGGAAGAGTACAACGCGACTTTGCCTCCGTTGAAGGAGTTTATTTTGCCGGGTGGGTCGAGGGCGGCGGCGCTTGCTCATGTTGCGCGGACGGTTTGTCGGAGGGCGGAGAGGGGGATCGTGGCGTTGGGACGTGCAGAGACCGCGGGAGTGAATGAGGCGCCGAGGAGGTATGTGAACCGGTTGTCGGATTTGATGTTTATTTGGGCTCGGGTGCTAAATCGGGCGGACGGAGGAAGCGATATCTTATGGACTCGTGCAACTGAGCGATAGCAGCACCGCCAAAACACCATTGGTTTGATTCAACTTCGTCTTCCATCTCGCACTCTGGGTTCTTTTTAGATTGGAAATGCACGCGATAAGCGCCGAGTTCGAAATAATCCAAAGAGATTAAGTCAAACTCTGGAAACGATTGTCCTTCACGCCCGATGCCAGCAAATTCGGTTCTAGCGACGACTGCTCTGTTCTCATAGCCTACGTTGTAGACGGCTTACTCGGATCGCCGTCTACAACGATGTCAGGAAACTCAGTTTCCGCCGCCACGTACTACGCGCCGCTGCTTAACCGCTTCCGCCAATCCCTCAAGCACCTTCACACTCTCATCCCATCCGATACAGGCATCGGTGACGCTTTGCCCGTAGGTCAATTCGCATCCTTCCTTCAGATCCTGGCGTCCCGCAACCAGATGCGACTCCACCATCACTCCGACAATCCGCTCATCCCCAGCAGCCAGTTGCTTGCCAATATCCTCACAAACCGGAATCTGATTCTCATGCTTCTTCGAGCTATTGGCATGGCTCGCGTCAATCATTAATCGCGCAGCCAAGCCAGCCTTCCCAATATCGCTACACGCAGCATCCACACTCGCCGCATCGAAATTAGGCGTCTTGCCACCGCGCAAAATGATGTGGCAATCCTCATTACCAGCGGTAGAAACAATCGCCGAATGGCCGCCCTTGGTCACAGAGAGAAAATGATGCGGCTGCGAAGCCGCCTTGATCGCATCCACAGCAATCTTGACGTTACCGTCAGTACCGTTCTTGAATCCCACCGGGCAAGACAACCCGGAGGCAAGCTCGCGGTGTACTTGAGACTCCGTGGTCCGCGCCCCAATCGCGCCCCACGAAATCAGATCGGCGATGTACTGCGGACTGATCATGTCGAGATACTCGGTCCCCGCAGGCAAGCCAAGCTCATTGATATGCATGAGCAACTCCCGCGCGGCCCGCAACCCATCATTGATCTTGAAGCTGTTATCCATGTACGGATCGTTGATCAGCCCCTTCCAGCCGACCGTTGTCCGCGGCTTTTCGAAATACACCCGCATCACGATCTCAAGTTCACCAGCAAACCGCTTACGCTGCTCGATCAATCGCCCCGCGTACTCCAATGCAGCCTTCGGATCATGAATCGAGCAAGGCCCGACGATGACGATCAGGCGATCATCCATCCCATGAAGAATGCGATGCATCGACTGCCGCGCGTTGTAGATGAGTTCCGAAACCGGCTCGGCGCAGGGAAATTCGCGGATCAGATGCGCGGGCGGGGTCAGCTCTTTCAACTCGCGGATGCGAACATCATCGGTATTGTGCGGGGGCATGTCGTTCTCCAACGGCAACGTTCTAATCAAAATATGAGACGAAAAAAAACCGCCAGACTCGCTGGCGGTTTTTCGGGAATTTCGGTTTGTTCAACCTGTGTACGACTCACCCCTCTCGATCCGCCAGCGGCTTGAGATGCCAAAAGAAATAAAAATAAAACTTGGCGGACATGATGGGTCGAAGGGGTGTCGCAAAAAGTTGTGACTGCTCTTATAACCTCAAACGTGCGGCGCTGACAACCCTGCAACTAAGAAAACGCGGACAATCCGCATCGGACGGCGCGGCCACGCCGCATACCCACCCATCCGATGCGGAAATGCCGCATACAAATCACACCGTCCCGCCGACCGTCATCTTCTCGATGCGCAATGTCGGCTGACCGACGCCCACCGGCACGCTCTGGCCTTCCTTGCCGCACACGCCGACGCCGCTATCGAGCGACATGTCGTTGCCGATCATCGTCACGTACTTGAGCGATTCCGGGCCGCTTCCGATCAGCGTCGCGCCTTTCACCGGATACGTGATCTTGCCGTTCTCGATCATGTACGCCTCGGACGCCGAGAAGACGAACTTGCCGTTGGTGATGTCGACCTGACCGCCGCCGAAATTCACCGCATACAAGCCGTTCTTGACCGAGGCGAGAATTTCCTTCGGGTCCTTGTCGCCGTTGAGCATGTACGTGTTCGTCATGCGCGGCATCGGCAGCGCGGCGTACGATTCGCGGCGCGCGTTGCCCGTCACCGGCATTTTCATCAGGCGCGCGTTGAGCGAATCCTGGATGTAGCCCTTCAGAATGCCGTCCTCGATCAGCGTCGTGCACTGCGTCGGGTTGCCTTCGTCGTCGATATTGAGCGAGCCGCGCCGATTCGGAAGCGTGCCGTCATCCACCACGGTGACGCCCTTCGCCGCCACCTGCTCGCCGATCATCCCCGCGAACGCCGACGATCCCTTGCGGTTGAAATCGCCCTCGAGCCCGTGTCCGACCGCCTCGTGCAGCAGCACGCCCGGCCAGCCCGGCCCGAGCACCACCGTCATCGCGCCAGCGGGAGCCGGGCGCGCTTCGAGATTGACGAGCGCCGCGTGCACGGCATCGTCGACGTACTTGTTCAGGATGTCGTCGGTGAAATAGCCGTAGTCGAAGCGTCCGCCGCCGCCGCCCGTGCCGATTTCACGTCGCCCGTTCTGCTCGGCGATCACCGTCACCGACACGCGCACGAGCGGGCGCACGTCCGCCGCGAGCGCACCGTCGCTGCGCGCGACGAGCACGACGTCATACTCGCCGGCGAGACCGGCCATCACCTGCGTGATGCGCGGATCCTTGCCGCGGGCCATCTGCTCGACGCGCTCCAGCAACTTCACCTTGGCGTTCGCATCGAGCGAATGCAGCGGATCGGCAGGCAGATACAGATCGCGCCCCGATACGCCCGTGAGCGTGCTCGCCGGTTTGATCTTGTGCTTGCCGCCGCCCGCCTTGGCGATGGCGCGCGTCGCGATCGCGGCCTGGCGGATGGATTCGGGCGACAGGTCGTCCGAATAGGCGAACGCCGTGCGCTCGCCGGACACGGCGCGCACGCCGACGCCCTGATCGATGCTGAAGCTGCCTGATTTGACGATGCCTTCTTCGAGACTCCACGCTTCGCTGCGCGTGGACTGGAAATAGAGGTCCGCGTAATCGACACGATGCGTGAAGATTTCCGCGAGCGTGCGAGTGATCAGCCCTTCGTCGAGGCCGTAGGGCGTGAGCAAAACGTCCTTCGCCGTGACCAGGTTACGAATGCCGGGTTCGATGATATTCATGCGGTGCCTATTACGTGTTCTGTGACGAGTTCGATGATATTTCAGACGAATTGCAGCCTATTCTACGGTCTGATCCAGTCAGGTCATGTGCGCGGGCAAACCGCGTCTTCGAGTCGTCAGTTGAGTGAGCCGCGCGATCACCCGATCACGCGATGTCGATACGCCGGCAAGCTCTGCCGCACGGCTGCGATGCGTTGCAGATCGATACCGCCCGCGACCACGCCCATGCCCTCGTCCTTGACGGCGACGATCTCGCCCCACGGATCGATCAGCATGCTGTGGCCCCACGTCCTGCGGCCGTTCTCGTGGCTGCCGCCTTGCGCCGCGGCCAGCACGTAGCATTGATTCTCTACGGCGCGCGCCTTGAGCAGCGTTTCCCAGTGCGCATTGCCGGTCGTGTAAGTGAACGCGGAAGGCACGACCATCAGCGCGCAATCGCCGAGCTTGCGGTACAGCTCGGGAAAGCGCAGGTCGTAGCACACCGACAATCCCACGCGCCCGAACGGCGCCTCGAACGTCCGCACTTCGCTGCCAGGACAGATGGTGCGCGATTCGTCGAAGGATTCTTCGCCCTTTTCGAAATTGAACAGATGAATCTTGTCGTAGCGCGCGACCTGCTTGCCAGTCGGATCGAAGACGAGCGTCGTGTTCAGGACGCGGTTCGGTTCGGGCGATTGCAGCGGAAGTGTCCCGCCGATGATCCACACGCGATGCTCGCGCGCCGCATCGGATAGAAATTGCTGGATCGGACCCGCGCCGGGCGTTTCGCGGATCGCGAGCTTGTCGGTGTCCTTGAAGCCCATGTAGCAGAAATATTCGGGCAGGAGCACGAGCTGAGCGCCGCCGCGCGCAGCTTCGGCGACGAGGCGTCCGGCGTCGGCCAGATTGCGGTCGCGCTCGGGCGTGCTGACCATCTGCAGCGCGGCGACCTGAAACGGGGCCGCGCTTTCGCTCGATCTTTCGCTCATGTCTTTTGTGCGCTGATAAAAAAGGGGACGAAAAAACGGCGTCGCCGGGGCGGGTGCGACCGCCCGTTTTCAGCGGGCAGCGGACGGAACCGCGGTGGCGGCGGGTGTTTCGATCTTACCCTGATCGCCAGTGAGCCGCTTAACGACGGGTTTGCTCCATGAGCCGGTGATCGAATAGTCGAGCGCAAATGCTTTTTGAATCGATGCCGACAGCGCGATGTCCGCCGCAAGCACGCCGAGGCCGAGCAAGGGATTGATCACCGCGGCGCCGATCGCAGCCGCGCCCGCGCCGACTGTCGGAATCACCTTCACGTGAAGGTCCTGCGTCTGCTTCGGCATATCGACGAGGCCCTGCATCTGCACGCGCGCGGGCGATGTGACCATGAGAAAGTCGTCCGTGCGGCTGATGCCATCGACGATCTTCGCATTGCCCGTGATCTTCTCGAACGGCAGCCCCTTTCCGACGACATCCTCGAAGTGCAGCGTCAGCAGGTTGGCGAGGCTGCGCAGGCTGAAGATGCCGAGCCACTTCGCCGCGCCCGGCGCACGCAGGATCTGGCCGTGACGCAGATCGACGGCGACGTCGCCATCGAGCGTGTTCACATCGACGGCAGTCGGACCGCCGTTCCAGCCCGCATGGCCCGCGACCGTGCCGCTGCCCGAGTTGACGACGCGCGGCGCGCCGAAACGGTCGATCAACTGTCCGCCGTTCTTCACATCGAGCTTGAAAGCGAGCGACGTGCGGCGCGGCGGGCCGTCGCCGGTGTTTGCCTTTACGACGCCGCCCGGCAGCGTGCGCCACGTGGCGTTCGCGGTGAGCGTCGCGTCGGGGTTCGCGAGCTCGAGCTTGTCGAGTGTCCAGATCGGTTCGTCGGCGATGACTTCGTTGTGCGCGTCGACTTCGAGCCGCCCGAGGCTGTGACCGCGATACACGAGCTCGTTCACGATGAGATCGATCGTCGGCACATTGCGCGGCGGCTTTTTCATGACCTGCCCGGTGGATTCGCTTCCCGTCTTGTCCGGAATCACGACTTTCGCGAAGCGCGCATGCAACGCGCCGGGACTGTCCCGGGTCGCGCCCGGCGTCCACGCAACATCGCCCGACACCCGATCCGACGCGATGTTCGCCTGCCACTTGCGATCGGCACCGCTCGCGTCGATCGCGATGTTCTCCCACCGCCGGTCGAGCAGCTTGAGCGTCGTGATGTGGATGGCAGCGCGCGTCGGGACGAACTGACTGACGCTCTCGCTCATCGGGGGGGCAGGCGCGTTCGCGTCGGCGGCTTGCGGCGTCGCGGCGCCGGCGGCGGCGATATCGGCGAAGACCTTGCGCCATGCGTCGGCATCGAGCTCGTTCAGATCCGCGTTCGCGATGACGCCTTCGGCCGGCAAGTCGGCGGCCTTGTTCAAGCCGATCGCGCCGCGCACGACTTTCAGACGCGCGCGCATGTTCATCGGCTCGGCCGCGTTTTGCGGATCGATCCTGACCTGCGCGCGGCCTATCTGCTGCAGTACGTAATGCGCTGCCACCGGCCCGAAGCTGAGCCGCGCGTCGTGCAGGTCCGACGCACCGCCCGGCGCGGGCTGGAACGTGAAAGAGAAGGGCATCGGCGTGCCTTGCGGCTTGCTGAACGGCGCGGGCAGATCGATGCCGAGTCCCGTCAGATCCGAGCGAGCCTGCACGATCGGCAACGCGTTCCTCGCGCCGTGCACGTGCAGCTCGTAAGGCGCGGTGCCGTTGATCCGCTTCATGAATTCCGCGACCTGCGGCGTGATCCGCTTGTTGAGCCGCGTGGCGGCGTCCGCGCCGATGCGCCCGTTCACGTCGATCGCATAGCTGCCGTCGGGCTGCACGCCGCCTTTTGCACGCACGTCGCCGCCGAGCAACTGCGCGGTCAGGCCGTCGAGCGTCACGGTCTTCGCGGCGAAGTCGGCGCGGCCGCGCAGATGCGTGAGCGGCGGCAGATTGCCGTAGGTGACTTCGTTGTCCGCGAAGGTGAGCGAGCCTTTGTACTCGGGCTTGATCGGCGGTTGCGGCGCGGGCGGACGATAGCGCGGAATGCCGAGCGTGAGCGCGAGTGCGGCGTCGCCTTTGGCGTCGATCTTGCGCGTCGCGTGCTTCGCCATCAGGCCGAGCGAACTGTCGTCGACGTATTGCAGCATGTCGGTGAGCGGGCCGCGTGCCTTGCCGTCGATCCACAACTTCGTCTCACGATTGCCCGTATCGTCGATGCGTCCGATGACCTTCGAAACCTTCACGCCGCGGTAATGCCCCTTGTCGATGTCGAACCCGAGCTTGTTCTGCGCGAGCGTGAATGTGCCGTCGATGCCCTCGAACGCCGGCCAGAAGTTCGGCAGGCCGTTGGCCATCTTGCGCGGCGGAAACGGCGTCGGGTCGAACTTGCCGCCGCTGAACGGCGCCTCGATGCGGAAGATGCCCGCGTCGGGAAACTTCGCGTAAGGGAAGCGCGTGAGATCGCCGTGCACTTCGATCGTTCCGTTCTTCGCGACGCCCGCCTGCAGTGCATGGCCGAGATAGACGCGCACGCGCTCGTTCAGGCTCGTCGGCAGATAGCGCACGAGGCTCGTCACCTTCAGATGCGCGACCTTCGCCTTCAGGTCGAGATTGCCGCGTCCGTGGCCCTGGTTCCAGTAATCGGCGGTGGCTTCGCCTTCGGCGTCGGCGTTTTTGACGCGCAGTCTTTCGAGGTGGATCGTGAAGGCGCGGCGCAGTTCGCCCGGCGCGATCGCGTCGGCCACAGTCCAGCGCGCATTGCCTTGCAGCGAGTCGAAGGTGAGGCGGGGATCGTCGAACGCGCCGGGGATGATGACGGCCACGTTCTTCGTGTCGATCGTGATCCGGCCTTCCTTCTCGTTCGCGTCGACCGTGCCCCACATGTTCTCGACGCCCGGAATGCCCGCGCGGGGATGATTGTTGATCGTGAGTCCGGGTGGCGGCTCCTGCGCCTGGATGCTAAGACCCTGGAGATCGCCCTTCAGCGCGTAGTGCAAAAGCGGCGCGTCGCCCTTCTTGCGCTGCTCCTGCGCTTCTTGTTCGGTCTTCGGCGCGGCGCGCTCGGTGAAGATCGTGTAGTTCGACACCTGGCCGCGCGGATTGAAGCGCACGAGTTCGTTGAGCACTTTTGCCGGCACCGGCAGCGCGCGCGTGAATTCCGCAAGGATGCCGATATCGACGGAATCGCCCGTCAGCCGCACCAGTTGTCCCTTGCCCACGCCCGGCGGCCGATATGTGCCCGTCAGCGAGCGCGACACGAGCAGGCGCGTGACCGGCGTGCCGTCCTCGAGCGGCGGCTGGCCGAGCTCCGCATGCAGGTCGCGCAGATTCAACGTGTACTCGGTGTCGTTCCTGTCGATGCTCCAGCCGAAGCGCGCGATCGGCAGATCGAGACGCGGCTGCGTCGCGCGCACGCGCAGCGCGACGTTCGCGCCGGTCAGCTCGCCGGTCGCGTTCTGCAACTGGCCGCCGGCGAAGTTCAGCCAGATCTGGTTGTTGATGCGCCCGCCGTACATCTGGAAAGGCAGCTTCACGTAGCGCGCGAGCATCGGCAGATCGACCGGCCCGGTCGACATGTAGAGACGGCCGGCCCAGTTGGCGGGCGCGCCCATCGCGGAAAAAGGCTGATGACGGAAGTCCGCGCGCAAGTCGAGCGGGCCGTGCAGCACGTCGCCGTCGGCGGGCGCCTTGAGCGCGAGCCGATGCCGCGTGCCGTCGTTGATGATCGCGAGATGCAGGCGCTTGAACGCGATCTCGGGCGCGGCGCGTTGAGCGTCGCGCCAGCGCAGCGTGCCGTCGCGCAGAAGGATGCGGTCCTGGCCGAGCAGCCAGGTCGTGAACGCGTTCGAGCCGGTCCGATGCGTGGGAATCGGCACGCCCGCGACGGTCAGCGCGCCGTCCGCATTGCGCGCGATGATCACGTCGGGGCCGTCGACGGTCAGGTCCGCGAGCTTGGGCCGCAGATGCAGCAGCGAGGCCCACGCGATGCTCGCGCTCGCGTGCGGCACGGCGAGACCCGGCGAGCCATCGGCGGCGTCGATGCTCAGATTGTCGATATCGAGTGTCGGCGAAAGCCCCGACCATCGCGCGGAAATCCTGCCGATATGCAACTGCGCCTGAATCTTCGATGAGACGAGTTCCTCGATGCGCGGCCGGAACGAATCGACCTGCGGCATGACGATATAGCGCAGGCCGACATACACGCCCGCCACCGCGAAATACGCGATGGCCGCGATGACCAGAACGATTTTGAAGACGCGTGAAAGCACGCGCTCGGCGTTGCCGCTGGGCTTGGCTTGTCCAACTTCGGTCGGGTCGACGGATCGTCTGCTGTCGGACATGCTGCTGCTGTCGGGCGATATGGTAGTTTTGCGTGTTTGACGCTGAAATGTAACACGGGCAAAGCGGGGAAGGCCGCTGCCCGTGTACGCGTGGATGCTCGCAAAGTCGCGCCCGGCAAGACTCGCGGCGCAATGCGTGAAGCGTTATGTCTTACCGGAAGCAATGAGCGAACCCAACCATTCATGACCGCCGACACTCTCCTCAGTTCCGACTATTCCAACTATGCGGCGCGCGCGTATGCAGCGCGGCCCGAACTGGCGTCGAATGTCGCGCAGTGGGCGCGCTCGCGCATCACGCGCGCATGGATCGAGGCGCGTCTCGATGCGCACTGCAAGCCGTGCACCGAAAACGGCGTGCTCGACGAGGCCGCGCTCAAGACCGCGCTGCGTCGACTGCGAACGGATGTGTTTTGCACGGTGATGGAGCGCGATCTCGCGGGCGCGGCGGATGTCGCCGAAGTCACCGGCGCGATGACCGATCTCGCCGAAGTCACCGTCCAGCGCGCGCTCGCGGTGTTGTCCGCGGATCTCGAAGCGCTCTTCGGCGAACCGCGCGGACCGGACGGCGAGCGGCTCACGCTGGGCGTCGTCGGCATGGGCAAGCTCGGCGGGCGCGAGCTGAACGCATCGTCGGACATCGACCTGATCTTCGTTTATGAAGAGGACGGCGAAACCTCGGGCGGCACGCGCTCCGCGCTCGCGACGCAGGAATTCTTCACACGGCTCGGCAAACGTCTGATCGGCGCGCTCGCGGAGATCACGCAGGACGGCTATGTGTTCCGCGTCGACATGCGGCTGCGGCCCAACGGCGATTCCGGCCCGCTCGTGTGCAGCCTCGGGATGCTCGAAGAGTATTTCTACGTGCAGGGCCGCGAGTGGGAGCGCTACGCATGGATCAAGGGGCGGCTCGTTTCGGAGACACAAAGCGAATCCGCCAGGCGCCTCATGAAACAGCTCGAAGCGATCGCGACGCCGTTCATCTACCGGCGCTATCTCGATTACGGCGTGATCGCGGCGATCCGCTCGCTGCATCAGCAGATTCGGCAGGAAGCGCGGCGGCGCGCATCGATGCGCCCCGACAAAGCCGACGACATCAAGCTCGGACGCGGCGGCATCCGGGAGATCGAGTTCAGCGCGCAAGTGTTTCAGTTGATTCGCGGCGGTCAGGCGGCGGATTTCCGCATTCGTCCGACGCTCGCCGTGCTCGAACGCGCCGCCGCGCACGGCTTGCTCGCGCCCGACGTGTGCGCGGCGCTGTCCGACGCGTATCTGTTCCTGCGCACGGTCGAGCATCGGCTGCAATATCGCAACGACGCGCAGACGCACGCGATGCCCGTCGCGGACGACGAGCGCGCGCGGCTCGCGAAGTCGCTCGGTTTCGCGGACTATGCCGCGCTGATGGAAAAGCTCGATGCGCATCGCGAGCTCGTCGAGCAGCAGTTCGACGCGATCTTCGCCGACAAGGTGAGCGGGCAGGGCGGCTGCGGCGTCGCGGAGGATTCGGCGGCGTCGTGGATCTGGAGCAGCGCGC
Organism: Caballeronia turbans; assembly: GCA_001544655.2. Taxonomy (GTDB): domain Bacteria; phylum Pseudomonadota; class Gammaproteobacteria; order Burkholderiales; family Burkholderiaceae; genus Caballeronia; species Caballeronia turbans. The sequence goes on along the minus strand of FCOD02000006.1, from coordinate 190,160 downwards.
TCGCCGACGACTCCGCGCAGGAAGAACTCGCCGCACGCCTGGCGGAACTCGGCTTTGCGGACCCCGCGCCAGTGCTTTCGCGTCTGACCGGCGTGTGGAATTCGGCGCGTTATGCAGGCTTGCCGTCGCAGAGCCGCGAGCGCTTCGACATCGTTGCGCAGCGGGCGCTCGAAGCCGTGCAGTCGAACGATGCGGGCAAGCGCGGCGACATCATCGTGCGGCTGTTCGATCTGCTCGAAGCGATCGGCAAACGCGGCGCGTATCTCGCATTGCTGACGGAATATCCGGCGGCGCTCGAGCGCGTGCTGTCGGTGCTGTCGGGCTCGCGCTGGGCGGCGGGCTATCTGATCCGCCATCCCCAATTGCTCGACGAATTACTCGACGACGAAGCGATCGCCAGCCCGTTCGACTGGTCCGAGTTCAAGCGCTCGCTGATCGCGCGGCTCGATGCTGCCGAGGACGTCGAGCATCAGATGGATCTGTTGCGTCACGCGCACCAGGCCGAAGTGTTCCGCATTCTGCTGATCGATCTCGCCGGCCATTTGAGCGTCGAGCATGTGAGCGACCGTCTTTCCGAACTCGCCGATGCCGTGCTCGACGTAACCGTACGAACCGTGTGGAAGCAGTTCCCGAAGCGGCATCGCGAGACGCCGCGTTTCTCGGTCATCGCGTACGGGAAGCTCGGCGGCAAGGAACTGGGCTACGCGTCGGATCTCGATCTCATCTTTCTCTACGACGATGACGACGACGCGGCCTCCGACATCTACGCGATGTTCACGCGCCGCCTCATCACGTGGCTCACGGCGGCGACCGGCGCGGGCACGCTGTTCGACGTCGATTTGCGCCTGCGGCCGAACGGTGAATCCGGCCTGCTCGTGACCGATCTCGCAACGTTTCGCCGCTATCAGATCCGCGAGGGCGACGCGGCGAACACCGCGTGGGTCTGGGAGCATCAGGCGCTTTCGCGCGCACGCTATAGCGCGGGCGATGCCGAAATCGGCGCGGAGTTCGAGAAGATTCGCGCCGACGTGCTCATCATGGAGCGCGATGCCGCCGCTCTGGCGCGCGAGATCGCGACGATGCGTCAGCGCGTCGCCGACGGCCATCCGAATCGCAGCGAACTGTTCGACCTGAAGCACGATCGCGGCGGCATGGTCGATATCGAGTTCATCGTGCAGTACTGGGTGCTGCTGCATGCGCGCGAGCATCGCGCGTTTCTGCGCAACGCGGGCAATATCACGCTGCTCAAGATCGCTGCGCAAAGCGGACTGATCGCCGAAGCGCAAGCGGAAGTCATCGGCGCGGCTTACCGGCATTACCGCAAGCTCCAGCACACGCTGCGGCTCGACGGCATGGAGAAGGCGCGCGTCGATCCGGCCGAGGTTCAGACCGAGCGCGACGCGGTGACAGCGTTGTGGGAGCGGGTGTTCAGCGTGGCGGGCTGAGCCGGCTTCAGGCGGCCAGCATTTCCTTCGCGTGCTTGCGCGTGGTCGCGGTGATCTCCAGCCCGCCCAGCATGCGCGCGACTTCCTCGATGCGCCTGCTCTTGTCGAGCGGGGTCACCGTGCTCACGGTGCCGCCGGCGTCGTCCGGAGACTTCGCGACCTGGAAGTGCTGATCGCCGCGCGCGGCCACCTGCGGCAGGTGGGTCACGCACAGGACCTGACGGTCACGCCCGAGTTGATGTAGCAGACGCCCGACCACCTCCGCGACACCGCCGCCGATGCCCGTGTCCACCTCGTCGAAGATGAGCGTGGGCGTCGGGCTCGCGGTGCTCGCGATCACGGCGAGCGCGAGGCTGATACGCGCCAGTTCGCCGCCTGACGCGACTTTCGCGAGCGGTCTCAACGCGACGCCCGCATGACCGGCAACGCGGAACTCGACCTGCTCCAGCCCGTTGGCGCCGCCTTCGGCGAGGGGCACGAGCGCGACTTCGAAGCTGCCGCCCGCCATCGACAATTCCTGCATGCCGGCGGTGACTGCTTTCGAGAGATGCTTCGCGGCCTTCGCGCGCGCCTTCGACAGCACGTTGGCGTGCGCGAGATATTCGCCTTTCGCTTTGTCCGCTGCGGCGTTGAGCGCGTCGAGATCGGCGGCGGCGTCGAGTTCGGCGAGCTGGCGGCGGCGCGCGTCGTGTTCCTCGGGCAGCGTTTCGGGCTGAAGGCGGAACTTGCGTGCCGTCGAGTGAAGTTGATCCATGCGCCTTTCGACTTGCGCGAGCCGGTCGGGATCGAGTTCGAGCCGCTGCGCGTAATGCGACAGCGAATACGACGCCTCCTGCAACTGGATCTCCGCCGGTTCGAGCGACGCGAGCACGTCATTAAGCGCGGGATCGATATCGGCGAGGCCGCGCACCTTCGAGATGATCGTGCCGAGCTGCGAGATCATGGCCTCGTCGGACTCCGAAAGCGCGCCGAGCGCGCCCTGCACGCCGTCGATGAGACTCGCCGAATGCGACAGCCGATGATGCTCCGCGCTCACTTCTTCCCATTCGCCCGGTTGCGGCGCGAGTTTGTCGAATTCGCTCAGTTGCCACGCGAGGCGTTCGCGCTCCAGTTGCAGCTCGCGGTCGCGGCTTTGCGCGGCCTCGACGGCCTGCTGCGCGTCGCGCATGGCCCGCCACGCGCGACTCACCGCGCCGGCGGTGTCGAGCAACTGCGCGTGCGTGTCGAAGAGTTCGCGCTGCGCGTCGGGACGCATCAGCAACTGATGCGCGTGCTGCCCGTGGATGTCGACGAGCATTTCACCCACTTCGCGAAGCTGCGCGAGCGTCGCGGGCGTGCCGTTAATGAATGCGCGGGAGCGGCCGCCCGAATCGATCACCCGGCGCAGCATGACCGAGTCGCTGTCTTGCGCCAACGCGTGCTCGTCCAGCCAGCGCGTCACCAAAGGATGGGTGCCGAACTCCGCGGTGATATCGGCGCGCGCCTGGCCCGTGCGCACGACACTCGCGTCGCCGCGGGCGCCGAGCGTGAGCGCGAGGGCGTCGATCAGGATCGACTTGCCCGCGCCGGTTTCTCCCGAAAAGACCGTGAAACCTGGATCGAAATCGATATCCAGCGTGGCGACGATGACGAAATCTCGAATGGAAAGATGACGGAGCATGGACGCTTCGGGAAAGGGGAAGACGAGAAGTTAGTTCAGAGCGAAGAGGCGTCCTGCGACGGATGCTCGTTCCAGTGCAGCTTCTTGCGCAGCGTCGCGTAAGTGCTGTAGCCGACCGGATGCAGCACCGGCACCGTGTGCTTCGAGCGCCGCACTTCGATCGCGTCGTTCAATTCGACGGCGGTGAAGGACTGCATGTCGAAATTCACGTTGACGTCCCGTCCGCCGATGATCTGGATGGTCACCTTCGAATCGTCAGGCAGCACGATCGGACGGTTCGACAGCGAATGCGGCGCGATCGGCACGAGCACAAAGCCTTGCAACTGAGGATGAAGAATCGGCCCCGCCGACGACAGCGCGTAAGCGGTCGAGCCCGTCGGCGTCGCGACGATCAGGCCGTCCGAGCGCTGGTTGTACATGAAGTGGCCGTCCACCGACACGCGCAGCTCCGCCATGCCGGAAAAGCCGCTGCGATTCACCACGACGTCGTTGAACGCGAGTGCGTGATAGATCGGCTTGTCGTCGCGCACGATGCGCGCTTCGAGCAGGCTGCGCTCCTCGCGCTCGAACTGGCCGGCGAGCAGTTGCGGGACGATTTCCTGCATCGCCTTGAGCGGAATGTCCGTGATGAAGCCGAGCCGCCCGTGATTCACGCCGATGAGCGGCGTCTTGTAGGGTGCGAGCTGTCGGCCGATGCCGAGCATGGTGCCGTCGCCGCCGAGCACGATTGCGACGTCCGCGCGCGCACCCATCTCCGCGATGGACAGCGCGGGAAACTCCGTCACACCGACGTCTTTCGCGGTGCCCGCCTCGAACACGACCTCGAAGCCTTGCTGCGCAAGAAGACCGGCGAGCGATCTCAGCGGCGCCTCGATGCCTGGCGTGTTGGTGCGCCCCACGAGGGCGACGGTCTTGAATTGGCCAATTTCCATGCCGGCATTACACCATAGTCAGAGATCGAAAAGAACCGTGGGCGAGGTTGGACGGTCGTGTTGCGACGGGACCGCGCGACGTTGCGCGGCACGCCCGTCGTTTCTCGCTAGAATGGAGCGGACGTTGAACGCAGCGCACGCGGCGCGGCTCGCCGCCCCCCGACTCGTTGAGCTAAAATTTCCCCATGCTAGACCCACGTGCACAAACCCTCCTCAAGACGTTGATCGAGCGCTATATCGCCGAAGGTCAGCCGGTCGGTTCGCGCACGCTATCACGCCATTCCGGTCTCGAACTGAGTCCCGCGACGATCCGCAACGTGATGTCGGATCTCGAGGAGCTCGGCCTCGTCGCGAGCCCGCATACGTCGGCGGGACGTATTCCCACGCCGCGCGGCTACCGGCTCTTCGTCGATACGATGCTGACTGTAGAAGCGCCGCAAGACGAAGCCATGACCACCGCGGTCAAGACCCGGCTGCAGGGCGAGGAGCCGCAGAAAATCGTCGCCGCGGCGGCGAGCGTGCTGTCCAATCTGTCGTCGTTCGCGGGCGTCGTGCTCACGCCGCGCCGCAGCCACATGTTCAAGCAGATCGAGTTCATGCGGCTGTCCGACAAGCGTATTCTGCTCATCATCGTGACGCCCGAGGGCGATGTCCAGAACCGCATGATGGCGACGCAGCGCGACTACTCGCCGTCGCAGCTCGTCGAAGCCTCCAATTACATCAACGCGCATTTCGCGGGCCTGTCCTTCGACGAAGTGCGCCGGCGCCTGCGCGAGGAAATCGATCAGTTGCGCGGCGACATGACCGCGCTCATGCAGGCGGCCGTGGTCGCGAGCACCGCCGAGACGGATCCCACGGACACCGTGCTCATTTCCGGCGAGCGCAACCTGCTCGAAGTGGCGGACCTTTCGTCCGACATGGCGCGGCTGCGCAAGCTTTTCGATTTGTTCGACCAAAAGACGAGCCTCCTGCAATTGCTGGATGTTTCGAGCCACGCGCAAGGCGTGCAGATTTTCATCGGCGGCGAGTCGAATCTCGTGCCGATCGAGGAAATGAGCGTCGTGACGGCGCCGTACGAGGTCAACGGGAAGATCGTCGGCACGCTCGGCGTGATCGGCCCGACACGCATGGCCTACAACCGCGTGATTCCGATCGTGGACATCACCGCGCGCCTGCTCTCGATGTCGCTCAGCCACCAGTAGCGCCATCTTGGCGCGGCACGCAAGGCTGCGCCACTAGGCCGTTCGGCCAATGATGCGCTCGTGGACCCGCCGCTATAATGGTCTTCACCTTTTCGACGTCCCTTCCGGCCCGCTTGCCCTATGCGTTTCGACCTCGAGTTGCCCTCGCAGCCCAGCGCTTCCCATCGCGTCGCGGTGCTGCTGATCAATCTCGGCACCCCGGACGCGCCCACGCCGCGGGCGGTGCGCAAGTATCTGGCGCAATTCCTTTCCGATCCGCGCGTCGTCGAAATACCCTCGATCGTGTGGCAGGTCATTCTGCGCGGGCTGATCCTGCCGTTTCGCGGACGCGCGTCGGCGAAGAAATACGCTCAAGTATGGATGCCCGAAGGCTCGCCGCTGCGCGTTCATACGGAAAAGCAGGTCGAGGGCCTGCGGCGGCTGTTCGCGGCGAACGACTATCACGTGATCGTCGACTATGCGATGCGCTACGGTTCGCCCGGCATCGGCGCAATGCTGAATCAGCTGAAGCTCGAAGGCGCCGATCGCATCCTTCTCTTGCCGATGTATCCGCAATACTCATCGTCCACGACAGCCACCGCGTTCGACGATGCATTTACCGCGCTCAAGCGCGTGCGCAATCAGCCGGAAATCCGCACGATCCGCCACTACGCGGATCATTCGGCATACATCGCCGCGCTTGCGGAGCAGGTGCGCGACTACTGGCGGCATCACGGCCAGCCGGATTTCGCCGCGGGCGACAAGCTCGTCCTGAGCTTCCACGGCGTGCCGAAGCGCACGATGGATCTCGGCGATCCGTATCACGACCAATGCCAGTTGACCGGCTCGCTGCTCGCGTCCGCACTTGGGCTCACGCCGGTGGAGTGTCGCGTGACGTTCCAGTCGCGCTTCGGCCGCGCGGAGTGGCTTCAGCCGTACACTGCGCCGACGGTCATGGAGCTCGGCGCAGGCGGCGTCGCGCGCGTGGACGTGTTCTGTCCCGGCTTCACGGCGGATTGCCTCGAAACGATCGAGGAAATCGGCATCGAGGTGCGTGACGAATTCCTGAAGGCTGGCGGCAGGCATTTCCACCGGATTCCCTGTCTGAACTCGGCTTCCGCGTGGATCAAGGCGCTCGGCGAGATTGCCGCGCAGCATCTGCAGGGATGGCCCGTACAGTCCGTGCAGCCGCTCACCGCGGTGGCCTGAACAAGGCTTTTCAAGCATTCACCGATGAATCACAAAATTTCGACGGAACCTGGCGCGCGTTTGCGCATCGATAAGTGGCTTTGGGCGGCGCGTTTCTACAAAACGCGTTCGCTTGCGAGCGATGCGGTGGAGAAGGGCCGCGTGAAGGTCGGCGGGGCGAATGTAAAGCCGTCGAAGGATGTGCGCGTCGGCGATATCGTCGAGATCGACATCGAGGGGCTCGTCTGGCAGGTCGAAGTACTCGGGTTGTGCGACGTGCGCGGCCCGGCGACGGTCGCGCGAATGCTCTACGCCGAGACCGAGGACGGCCGGGCGAAGCGCATGGCCGAGGCCGAGCGTCGCAAGACGTTCCGCGAACCCGCAGCCGGCATGCAGGGCAGGCCAACCAAACGAGACCGGCGGATCATCGACAAATTTTCTCGTTCGGATTGAAGTAGCTTTCGATGGTCGCGTGAACGCCGCCGTACTCGGTGTTACGGTCGGTCACGACGCCGGACATGCAAATGGTGGTCGTTCCCGCGACGAGTACCAGGGCGACCACCGCAATAGCAAAGGTCAGTTTCATGGTACCCCGCAGAACGGGTTGCCCGGTCAAAAAGCGGCCGGTTCAGGAAACGGGCAAGGGCTGAAAGCGGTTTGTAGCAATACGTAGGATTAGGGTAAACGTGCGTCTGCAGTGCTTCGTTGAAGTGTAGGCCAGTCAGGGCTTTCCCTCAATCTCTAAATTGCGCGGTGCGGCGAAGCGTGGGTTACAGGCCATTTCGTGCCATCGAGGGCCGGAAACTAGTCGCAAAAATTCGCCTTTAAAGCTTGAAAATGCGTTCGACGCCCCAATTTCCGGCGCTAGTGCGAAAGACGCGATCTCAACTCTGTTCGCCGCTTTCGCAGCCGATTCAACTCAACAGCAATTCATATTGAGCGACATGGAAAACACGCAAGAAAATTCAGCGAGCCAGAACCCCACGCCCGCCGACGATAACGCGCGCCAGGCCGCAGACACGACCAGCACGGCTCAGGCCGCCCCGGCAGACGCGGCCGCCGCGCCGCAAACGGCGCCGAACGAGGCCGAGGCGGCGTTGGCCGAGGCGCAGGCGACCATCGCGGCGCTGAAGGAAGATTTCCTGCGCGCCAAGGCCGAGACGGAAAACGTGCGCCGCCGCAGCCAGGAAGATGTCGCGAAGGCGCATAAATTTGCCATCGAAAATTTCGCGGAAAACTTGTTGCCCGTGCTTGACAGTCTCGAAGCGGCGCTTTCGGATCAATCCTCGGACCTCGCCAAGGTTCGCGAAGGTGTCGAACTGACGCTGCGTCAGCTGACGGGCGCCTTGGAGAAAGGCCGCGTCATCGCGTTGAATCCTGTCGGCGAGAAATTCGATCCGCATCGTCATCAGGCCATTTCGATGGTTCCGGCCGAGCAGGATCCGAACACCGTCGTGACGGTGCTTCAGAAGGGCTATGTGATCGCCGATCGCGTGCTGCGTCCGGCGCTCGTGACCGTCGCCGCGCCGAAATAACGCATCCGGAGCGATCATGGCCAGCGTGCTCGTCGATTCGGCCGCTTTCGCGGTCCTCGACATGCAGGCGCTCGATGAAGCCGGTTTCGACGCCGGTCTTGCATCGGCGGGCGACGAGCTGGCCGTGGTGTTCTTCTGGGGCCGCGACTGCTTCAATTGCGAGATCGCCGAAAAAGCGATGCTCGCGAAGCCCGATGCGATCCGCTCGCTCGGCCTGAAATGGTTCCATAGCAACGTGTACGCGCATCGCGAACTCAGCCGGCGGTTCATGCTGCACGGCGTGCCGACCTGGTTCTTCTTTCATTGGGGCAAACGGCTCGGCCGGGTGACCGGCTGGCATGGACTCGCTCAGTTCGAAACGGCAGTCAAGGCGGCCCGTGAGAAGATCGGCGCCGCGCAAAAAAAGTTATAGACCGCATCGCGTTCAGGGTCTTGAAATCGAAACTGACGCTCTTATCTTGCGTACAGGTATGAATTTTGGGCGTTCGGCCCGGTAAATCGGCAAAAGCCGGCGTCAGGCACGACACACCGCCGCCGCAACGCCACTGCGATCAAAGCTAGGAGAGTATAAAAAATGGGCAAAATCATCGGCATCGACCTCGGCACCACGAACTCGTGCGTGGCGCTGATGGAAGGGAACCAGGTCAAGGTCATCGAGAACTCGGAAGGCGCGCGCACCACGCCGTCGATCATCGCTTACATGGATGACAACGAGATTCTCGTCGGCGCGCCTGCCAAGCGCCAGTCGGTCACCAATCCGAAGAACACGCTGTATGCGGTCAAGCGCCTGATCGGCCGCCGCTTCGACGAGAAGGAAGTGCAGAAGGACATCAACCTGATGCCCTACAAGATCGTCAAGCACGACAACGGCGACGCATGGGTCGAAGCGCACGGGAAAAACCTCGCGCCGTCGCAGGTTTCCGCCGAAGTCCTGCGCAAGATGAAGAAGACCGCTGAGGATTACCTCGGCGAGCCGGTCACGGAAGCTGTCATCACGGTGCCGGCGTACTTCAACGACAGCCAGCGTCAGGCAACGAAGGATGCGGGCCGCATCGCCGGTCTGGAAGTGAAGCGCATCATCAACGAGCCGACGGCAGCCGCGCTCGCGTTCGGTCTCGACAAGGCTGAAAAGGGTGACCGCAAGATCGCGGTGTTCGACCTCGGCGGCGGCACGTTCGATATCTCGATCATCGAAATTGCGGACGTGGACGGCGAAATGCAGTTCGAAGTGCTGTCGACGAACGGCGACACGTTCCTCGGCGGTGAAGACTTCGACCAGCGCATCATCGATTACATCATCGGCGAGTTCAAGAAAGAGCAGGGCGTCGATCTGTCGAAGGACGTGCTCGCGCTGCAGCGCCTGAAAGAAGCCGCTGAAAAGGCGAAGATCGAGCTGTCGTCGACGGCGCAGACCGACATCAACCTGCCTTACATCACGGCCGACGCGTCGGGTCCGAAGCACTTGAACCTCAAGTTCACCCGCGCGAAGCTCGAAGCGCTCGTCGAAGAGCTGATCGAGCGTACGATCGAACCGTGCCGCATCGCGATCAAGGATGCGGGCGTGAAGGTTGGCGACATCGACGACGTGATTCTCGTCGGCGGCATGACGCGCATGCCGAAGGTGCAGGAAAAGGTCAAGGAGTTCTTCGGCAAGGACCCGCGCCGTGACGTGAACCCGGACGAAGCGGTGGCCGTGGGCGCCGCGATCCAAGGTCAGGTTCTGTCGGGCGACCGCAAGGACGTTCTGCTGCTCGACGTGACGCCTCTGTCGCTTGGCATCGAGACGCTCGGCGGCGTGATGACGAAGATGATCAACAAGAATACGACGATCCCGACGAAGCACTCACAAGTGTATTCGACGGCCGACGACAACCAGGGCGCCGTGACTATCAAGGTGTTCCAGGGCGAGCGCGAAATGGCCGTGGGCAACAAGCTGCTCGGCGAGTTCAACCTCGAGGGCATTCCGCCCGCACCGCGCGGCGTGCCGCAGATCGAAGTGACCTTCGACATCGACGCGAACGGCATTCTGCACGTGGGCGCGAAGGACAAGGCGACGGGCAAGGAAAACAAGATCACCATCAAGGCGAACTCGGGTCTGACGGACGCGGAAATCGACAAGATGGTGAAGGACGCCGAAGCCAACGCCGAGGAAGATCACAAGCTGCGCGAGCTGGCCGATGCCCGCAACCAGGGTGACGCGCTGGTCCACAGCACGAAGAAGGCCGTTGCCGAGTATGGCGACAAGGTCGACGCTTCGGAAAAGGAAAAGATCGAAGCGGCGCTGAAGGACCTCGAAGACGCGCTGAAGAGCAGTTCGAGCGACAAGGCCACGATCGAAGCGAAGGTCGAGGCGCTGGCGCAAGCCTCGCAGAAGCTCGGCGAAAAGATGTACGCCGACATGCAGGCGCAGCAGGGCGCGGCGAGCGCGGCGGCGGGTGCCGCGGGCGCGGGCGCTTCGGCGGATGCGGGCGCGAGCCAGCATCACGACGATGTCGTCGATGCCGACTTCAAGGAAGTGAAGAAGGACTAAGCCGTGAGGGCGCGCGAGTGGCAACGCTCACGCGCTTTTCGGTGGCATCACCGGGACGCGTGACGCGTCTTACGTGTAACGCGCCTGGCGAGCCTCACGGCTCTCCGGGCACGTTGTTTTTTCAGAGGCGTCTTGATTTAGGCGAGGCGCGCGAAGTTTTACGCGCGAGTCGAAGCAACGGACTCGCAGCATCTGACAGGAACCGTCGCGGGTAAGCGCGGCGGCATCGAACCGACATGGCGAAACGGGATTACTACGACGTTCTGGGCGTCGCGAAAAACGCGAGCGACGACGAGATCAAGAAGGCGTATCGCAAGCTCGCGATGAAGTATCACCCTGACCGCAATCCGGACAACAAGAAGGCGGAAGAGAATTTCAAGGAGGCGAAGGAAGCCTACGAAATGCTCTCCGACCAGCAGAAGCGGGCCGCGTACGATCAGTACGGCCACGCGGGCGTCGATCCGAACATGGCGGGTGCGGGCGCACAGGGATTCGGCGGTTTCGCCGATGCCTTCGGCGATATCTTCGGCGACATCTTCGGACAGGCGGCCGGCGGTGCTGCTCGCGGCGGCCGAGGCGGCCCGCAGGTGTATCGCGGCGCGGACTTGCGCTACAGCATGGAGATCACGCTGGAGCAGGCGGCGCACGGCTACGACACGCAGATCCGCGTACCGAGCTGGGTGAACTGCAACGTATGTCACGGCTCGGGCGCGAAACCGGGCACCAAGCCGGAAACCTGCCCGACCTGTCATGGCCAGGGCCAGGTGCGCATGTCGCAGGGATTTTTCAGCATCCAGCAGACATGCCCGAAGTGCCACGGCAGCGGCAGCTACATTCCCGATCCGTGCGCCAATTGCCACGGCGCGGGCAAGGTGAAGGAAACGAAGACGCTGGAAGTGAAGATTCCGGCGGGCATCGACGACGGCATGCGCATCCGCTCGGCGGGCAACGGCGAGCCGGGTATCAACGGCGGACCGGCCGGCGACTTGTACGTGGAAATCCACATCAAGCAGCACACCGTGTTCGAACGCGACGGCGACGACCTCCATTGCCAGATGCCGATTCCGTTCACGACGGCGGCATTGGGCGGCGAGATCGAAGTGCCCACGCTGGCGGGTCGCGCGAGCTTCACGGTGCCGGAAGGCACGCAGTCCGGCAAGACGTTCCGTCTGCGCGGCAAGGGTATCAAGGGCTTGCGTTCGAGCATCGCCGGCGATCTCTATGTGCATGTGCAGGTGGAAACGCCGGTCAAGCTCACGGAACAGCAGCGTGATCTGCTGAAGCAGTTCGAGAAGTCGCTGGAGCAGGGCGGCGCGCGGCATAGTCCGCAAAGCAAAAGCTGGTTCGACCGTGTGAAGAGCTTCTTCGATTGATGCGGTTGAACGCGTTAAACGTCGTGCGAGCATGACGATGAAAACCGAAGAGCGCAGCGCGGTGTTCGCGCTGCTCGACGATTGCGATGCGACCGCCGAAAGGCGGTCGAGTCGTTTGTACACGGACTTCGCGCACGAACGCGCGTGCGCGGATGCGCGTGAGCTCGACGCGGTCTGCGGCGACATCGAACGCGACTTGCAATGCGGCCTCCATGCGGTCGTCGTCGCGGATTACGAGTTCGGACGCAATCTCCAGTTCGGCAGCATCGGACGCGGCGACGATCATGCGCTGCGCGTGCTCATGTTCCGCGAGTGCGCGCGTCTTTCGCGCGATGAGGTCGACGCCTGGCTCGCCTCGGAAGGCGATGACCTGACGGCAGGCATCGCGGGCCTCGAATCGAGCGTCACGCGCGATGAGTTCGATGCGTCGATCGCCGCTGTACAGGATGCGTTGCGCGCGGGCGAGTCATATCAGATCAACTACACCTTCCGTCTGCACTTCGACGTGTTCGGCACGCCGCTCGCGCTGTACCGGCGTTTGCGCGAGCGGCAGGCCGTGCATTACGGCGCGCTGATTGCGTTGCCCGATGGCAGGTCGGTGGTGTCGTGCTCCCCGGAATTATTCGTCGAGAAGCAGGGCGATCTGCTGCGCGCCCGGCCGATGAAAGGCACCGCGCCGCGCGACACCGATCCCGAAGCGCTGCGCCGTGATCCGAAGAATCGCGCCGAGAACGTAATGATCGTCGATCTGCTGCGCAACGACATGTCGCGCGTGGCGGTCACGGGTTCGGTGCATGTGCCCGTGCTGTTCGCGGTCGAGCCTTATGCGTCGGTGTGGCAGATGACCTCGACGATCGAAGCGCGCGTGATTCCCGGCACGTCGTTCGCCGGCATCGTGCGCGCGCTTTTTCCATGCGGTTCGATCACCGGCGCGCCGAAGTATCGGACGATGCAACTGATCGACGAAATCGAGAGCTCGCCGCGCGGCCTCTATACGGGCGCAATCGGCTGGCTGGATGCGAGCGGCGATTTTTGTCTGTCGGTGGCGATTCGCACACTCGTCGTCGATGCCGCGGGCAAACGCGGCGTGCTCGGCATCGGCGCGGGCATCGTGCTCGATAGCGTCGCGGCAGACGAATACGAGGAGTGTCTGTTGAAAGCACGCTTCCTGACCGGCGCGGACCCTGGCTTCGAACTCTTCGAGACGACCTATGCGACGCGCGACGAAGGCATTCGCTACTACGCGCGCCACGCCGCGCGACTGCAGGCAAGCGCCGCCTATCTCGGCTTTGCTTTCGACGAGCGCGCGCTCGCGGCTCAAGTCGAGAAGCAGTGCGCGCAATTCGACGCCGGCACGCCGTATCGTATGCGTATCGCGCTGGACAAGAACGGACGCATCACGATCACGAGCGCGCCGCTGGCGCCGTTGCCATCGGATACGGTGGAAGTGTTGCTCGCGTCCGATCGCGGCTTCGCACCACAATCGTCCGGCGATCCGCTGCTGCGTCACAAGACGACACGCCGCGCCGACTACGATCGCGCATGGAAAGCCGCCGAAGCCGAAGGCGCGTTCGACATGCTGTTCTTCAACGAACGCGGCGAGTTGACCGAAGGCGGCCGTTCGAGCGTCTTCGTGCAGCTCGACGGAAAGTGGTGGACGCCGCCCGTCGACGCCGGCGTGTTGCCAGGCGTGATGCGCGCGGTGCTCATCGAAGAACTCGGTGCCGCCGAACGCACGCTGACGATGGATGACTTGCAGAAAGCCGAAGCCCTGCTCATCAGCAACGCATTACGCGGTGCCGTGAAGGCAAGGCTTCGGCGCTAAGCATCACCACTCCGCGACGCTGCCGTCCGCATGACGCCAAACCGGATTGCGCCAGCGATGCCCGACCTTCGCCATCTCTCGCACCTTCTCCTCGTTCACCTCGATGCCGAGCCCCGGTCCCTGCGGGATCGAAACCATCCCGTCGTCATACTTGAAGACTTCCGGATTCTTGATGTAATCGAGCAGGTCGTTGCCCTTGTTGTAGTGAATGCCGAGGCTCTGCTCCTGAATGAACGCGTTGTAGCTCACCGCGTCGATCTGCAGGCAGGTCGCGAGCGCGATCGGCCCGAGCGGGCAATGCAGCGCGAGCGCGACGTCGTAGGCTTCAGCCATCGTCGCGATCTTGCGGCATTCGGTCAGGCCGCCCGCATGTGACGCATCCGGCTGAATGATGTCGACGTAACCGCCCGCCAGAATGTGCTTGAAGTCCCAGCGCGAGTAGAGCCGCTCGCCGAGCGCGATCGGCGTGCTCGTCTGGCTGACGATATCGCGCAGCGCCTCGACGTTCTCCGACAGCACCGGCTCTTCGATGAACATCAGCTTGAACGGATCGAGTTCCTTCGCGAGCACCTTCGCCATCGGCTTGTGGACGCGTCCGTGAAAGTCGACGCCGATCCCCACATTCGGACCGACGGCCTCGCGCACCGCGTGCACGTTGTCGATCACGCCTTGCACCTTGTCGAAGGTATCGATGATCTGCAACTCTTCCGAGCCGTTCATCTTCACGGCCTTGAAGCCGCGTTCTACCACCGCGCGCGCGTTATTCGCGACATCGCTCGGACGGTCGCCGCCGATCCATGAATACACCTTGATCTTGTCGCGCACCTGGCCGCCGAGCAGCGCGTGCACCGGCACGCCGTGATGCTTGCCGAGAATGTCCCACAACGCCTGATCGACGCCCGCGATCGCGCTCATGCCGATAGGACCGCCGCGATAAAACCCGGAGCGGTACATCACCTGCCACAGGTCTTCGATATGACGCGGGTCTTTGCCGACCAGATAGTCGGCGAGTTCGTCCACCGCGGCGGCCACCGTATGTGCGCGGCCTTCGACAACCGGCTCGCCCCAGCCGGTGATGCCTTCGTCCGTCTCGATCTTGAGGAAGCACCAGCGCGGCGGAACGATAAAAGTTTCGAGCTTCGTGATTTTCATTGAGCGTCTCCTGAAGGGTTATCCATGTTAGCAAAAAGCCGCGATCAAGGCATATTAATAGTATTATTGTATTTAAGTCGGGTTCTACGAAACATCAGTCGAATAGCCCATAATCGTGCCCACACTAAAGGAGACGACCATTCACCGGGATCTACATGGCCGCGTCGCGCATGAACTGGGCATGGCCATTCTGCGCGGGGACTTCGCGCCCGGTTCGCCTCTGCCGCGCGAAGCGGAATTGATGGAGCGCTTCGGCGTGAGCCGCACGGTGCTCCGCGAGGCGTTACGCACGCTCACATCGAAAGGGCTGATCGAGTCGCGCCCGAAGGTCGGCACGCGCGTGCGCGCGAAGGATGCCTGGAATCTGCTCGACGTCGATATGCTCGACTGGTACTCGCGCGTCGCGCCGCCGCTGCAATTCGCGCTAAAGCTCCAGGAAATGCGCGAGATGATCGAGCCGTACGCCGCCGCGCTTGCCGCCGGCAACCACGAGGACCGCACGCGCGAGCGCCTCACGCGCGCGCATCAGGCGATGGCCGGCGCACAGAATGTCGAAGAATGGGTGCGCGCGGACCTCGATTTCCATCTGTGCGTGCTCGCCGCGTGCAGCAACGAATTGCTGATACCGCTCGGCGCGCTCATCGAGCGCACGCTGGAAGGCCAGTTGCGCCTGAACGCCAAACGCGCCGATGTCTACAACGCGTCGCTCGCGGAGCATACGGCCGTGTTCGAGGCGATCATCGCGCGCGATTCGACCGGTGCGCGCCGCGCGATGGCCGATCTGCTCGGCATGACGCGCAGCAGGATTGAAGGCTAAAAAGCGTTCAGCGGAATCTTCAGATACGTCGTGCCGTTGCCGGCCGCTTCAGGAAAGTGGCCCGCGCGGATGTTCACCTGGATCGCCGGCAGAATGAGCGTCGGCATGTCGAGGGTCGCGTCGCGTGCCTCGCGCATCGCGACGAATTCGTCCTCGGTCTTGCCGCCCCCGACGTGAATGTTCTGCTCACGCTGCTCGCGCACCGTGGATTGCCAGCGCGGGGCGCGCGTGTCGGACGGATAGTCGTGGCACACGAAGAGCCGCGTGTCCGGATCGAGCGCGAGCAGGCGCTGGATCGATCGATACAGCCGGCGCGCGCTGCCGCCGGGAAAATCGCAGCGCGCGGTCCCGACGTCCGGCATGAAGAGCGTGTCGCCGACGAACACCGCATCGCCGATCCGATACGCCACGTCGGCGGGCGTGTGGCCCGGCACGAAGAGCGCGGTGGCTTCGAGCTCGCCGATCATGAAGCGCTCGCCGTCCGCAAAGAGATGATCGAATTGCGAGCCGTCGAGCCGAAACTCCGGCTCGAGATCGAAGATCTTCTTGAACACGCCCTGCACGGCGCGTATCGATTCGCCGATGCCGATCTTCCCGCCGAGCATGCGCTTCAGATACGGCGCCGCCGAAAGATGGTCGGCATGCGCATGTGTCTCCAGAATCCATTCGACGGCAAGCCGCTCTTCGCGCACGAACTCGATGACCGCATCGGCTGATTGCGTCGACGTGCGCGCGGCTTTGGGGTCGTAGTCGAGCACGGGATCGATGATCGCCGCCGCCGAACCGGCCTTCGCGTAGACGACATACGTCATCGTGCCGGTGTTGATATCGAAGAAAGGCTGAATGATGGGTTGCACGCTGATTCCCCCGGCTGCCGTGCGGCGCGTCGACTCGCGTCGTGCTCTCGTCGCCCTGATCGATTGGGCGTGTTTGTCAGGATCGCGATACAGTGTAACCTTTTGCGCCGGACCCGAACGCGCCGGCGGTCATCTCCACGGAAGCTCCATCAAGAGGTTCGAATGCCGCACGTCCCGACTTCGCTCGCGTCGTCGTGGGGCGCGTGGGCCGTCTTCGTCAGCGTCCTCGCGACGCAGCTCGGCGTGCCCGTCCCCGCCGCGCCGATGCTGATTCTCGCCGGCACGCTCGTCGCCGCCGGCAACGCGCCGTTCTGGCAGATGCTCGCGGCGGCAGTGCTCGCCGTGCTCATCGCCGATTCGCTCTGGTTCGCCGCCGGCCGACTCTACGGCCGGCGCTTTCTCAATTCGCTCGTGCGCTTCTCGCTGTCGATCGATACGACGTTGCGCACCGCGCGCCGCTGGTTCGAGCGCTTCGGCGTGCCGCTGCTCGCGCTGTCGAAGTTTGTGCCCGGGCTCGGGCTCGTGTCGGCGCCGCTGCTCGGCACCACGCAGATCGAAGTGCGCGTCTTTCTGCTGTGGGATCTGATCGGCGCGACGGCGTGGGCGAGTTTCTGGATGCTCGGCGGCGCGGCGCTGCAGGAACAGATCGGACGGCTCGTCATCCTGGTGCGCGCCAACGGCACGACGGTGATCGACATTCTCGTGATGGTCGCGCTCGGCTTCATGCTGTATCGATGGATCCGCCGCGAGCAATTTCGCCAGTGGCTCGCGAAGTATCACATCACGCCGGATCAACTCGACGCGATGATGCGTTCCGACACGCCGCCCGTGATCTACGACGCGCGCCCGGCGGAGATCCGCCGCCGCGAGCCGTATCGCATCGCGGGCGCGATCGCGCTGGATCTCGATTCGCCCGATCGCGTCGATCAGTTGTATTCGGAGCACGAGGTGGTCGTGTATTGCGTGTGCCCGAACGAGGCGACCGCGAAGACCATCGCACGGCAGTTGCGCGCGAAGGGGTTCAGGCACGTGCGGCCGCTGAAGGGCGGGCTGGATGCGTGGGAGAAGCACGGCTATCCGGTCGAACCGATGCCGGCGGAGCACCTTCACGCCGCCGCCGACCAAGACGACATCGATCACGACATGGTCACGATTCGCGCGACCGCGCCCGAATGATCTACGTCCGGCGCGCCGGCCGGTTCACCAGCGCGATGCCCGCGAGGACCATCGCCGCGGCGACCATGAAACGCGCGGTGAAATGCTCGCCGAGCAGAAGCACGCCGAAGGTGACGCCGAAGATCGGCGTGAGAAACGAGAACACCGAAAGCCGCGACGCCATATAGCGCGTGAGCAGCCAGAACCAGGTCAGATAGCTGATGAACGCGACGACGATCGCCTGATACGCGAGACTCGCGATCGCGAGCGTCGAGACGGCTTCGACGTGCGTCTGCCCGATGCCTGCCGCGAGCGCGAGCAGCAGCACCGCCGACACCGCCAGTTGATAGAACAGCGTCTTGCTCGCGCTTGCCCGCGCCAGCGACGACGCACGCACGACCACGGTCGTGGCGGCCCAGAAGATGCCGGCCATGATGCCGAGCGCATCGCCCGCGATACCCTGCAACGTCGATGCGCTATTCGGATTGCCGTGCAGAAAACCGTCGGCGAACGCGAGTGCGATGCCGCAGAACGCGAGCACGATGCCGCACCACTGCGTGCGAGAGAGCCGCTCGCCGGCCACGAATGCGTGCAGGCCGAGCGCCGTGAAGCAGGGCGCGGTGTAGAGAAACACGGCCATGCGCGTTGCGGTGGTGAGACTCAGGCCGAAGAATATGCAGACGAACTCGCCGCCGAAGAGCAGGCCCGCGAGCAAGCCGGCGGGCAACGTGTCGTCGCGCTGGAAGAGCGGCACGCCGCGCGTGCGCGTCCAGATCCATACAAGCAGTGTTGCGATGAGCGAGCGGATGCCGGCTTGCAGCATTGGCGGAATCGACGCGTTCGCTTCCTTGATCGCGACTTGCTGGAATCCCCATGCGCCGCACAGCGCGATCATCACGACGATGGCGGTGGTGTCGGGGGCGCGGCGCAGGGCGAGGGACGGCGTGTTCATTGGCTGGCTCTTGAACGTGGCCGCAGAGGCCATGCACTGATTTGGAGCGTCGATTGTGCCAGCGAACGGGCCCTGATGAGCGAAAGGTCGCGATGAGCCCGTGGAGATTGCGCGCCGCGACGAATGCGCGGCGCGAGTTCATGCGTGAATCAGGAATGCTTTTCGATCAGTTCGACCTTGTAGCCGTCCGGATCTTCGACGAACGCAATCACGGTCGTGCCGCCCTTCACGGGACCGGCTTCGCGGGTGACCTTGCCGCCCGCCTGGCGAATGCGCTCGCATGCGTCGGCGGCGTCGTCGACTTCGAGCGCGATATGGCCATATGCCGTGCCGAGGTCGTACTTGTCGGTGCCCCAGTTGTAGGTGAGTTCGAGCACGCTGTTCTCGCTTTCCGGGCCGTAGCCGACGAAAGCGAGCGTGTACTTGTACTCCGTGTTTTCGCTTTGACGCAGCACTTTCATGCCGAGAATGCGCGTATAGAAATCGATGGAACGCTGCAGGTCGCCGACGCGCAGCATCGTATGGAGGAGTCGCATGGTGGGGTTCCTGTTGTGTGTGGTTTGCGGGGGACAGGAAAGAAATTGTACCGTCGGCGCCGGACGCCCGCTGACGATGCGTCAGAGCGCCGGAAGCAGATCCGGCGGATGATGCTTCAATGTATGCCGCGCCTCGCGGAACTCCGGGAAGATCGATTCGACCGTCTGCCAGAAGCGCGGGCTGTGGTTCATCTCGCGCAGATGCGCGAGCTCGTGCGCGACGACGTAATCGATGATCGACATCGGGAAATGAATGAGCCGCCAGTTCAGGCGGATCTTGCCGTCGCTGGAACAACTGCCCCAGCGCGTCGCCGCCGATGACAACGCGTACGCGCGATACTCGACGCCGAGCTTCGCCGCATACACCGCGAGCCGCTCGCCGAAGATGCGCTTTGCTTCCGATTGCAGCCAGCCTTGCACGCGATCCTTGATCTGCTGCGCGTCGGCGAAGGCGGGCATGGCGAGCGAGAGCACGTTGGTGGCGTCGTCGAAGGACAGCGCGCTCGCCGCCGATCCGAGCGACACGCTGATCGTCTTGCCGAGATACGGAAACTGAGCGCCGTCCTTCCAGTCGATGCGCGGCAGTGCGCGCTGCTCGACGCGCGTCTGCCATTCGGTGAGCTTCTTGACGATCCAGTTCTGCTTGTCGAGGATCGCGCTTTCGATGTCCGCGATCGTCACCCAGCGCGGCGCGGTGATCGCGAGCCCGGTGCCGTCGATGCAAAAGCCGATCGTGCGCCGCGACGAACGCCTCAGCCGATACTCGAGCGCGCCCGCCTTGAGCGCGATGCGGCGCAGGCGCACGCCATCGGGCAGCGGCGCCGCCGGAGTTGCTGGTGTCAGGACGGGGAGGGGATCGGCGGCAGGGACGTCGCCACGCAGCGGAGCGGGTGCGCTCGCGGGCGGCGCGCCGGAGTATGCCGGCGCATGCTCGAACGGCAGATCGAGCTGCAGGGTATCGAGCGCGACGGCGGGACGCTGTCGCGATGGGGCTTTCTGCATCGGCTCGGCTTTGCGCTCACGGCGCAGGAATGACGAGAAGAATGAGTAAGGCACGCCGCGGCTCGATCCGAACGCCGCCGCTTCAGCGGCCCGCGCCCGCGGCGCCGGCTTCACCCGGCTGCGCGTTCGGCGCGGCATAAGCATGCGGATCGATGCGGCGCATTTCCGCCTCGATCCAGCTTTCGACGCGCGTGTTCACTTCCTCGGGCGTGAGGCCGGCTGTATCGATCGGCTTGCCGATCGACACCGTGACTATACCCGGATATTTGATAAAGGAATTGCGTGGCCAGACGTGCCCCGCGTTGTGCGCGATGGGCACGACCGGTGCGCCGGTCACGACGGCGAAGCGCGCGCCGCCGGTCTTGTACTTGCCCTGGCTGCCGACTCGCGTGCGCGTACCTTCGGGAAACATGATGACCCACGCGCCTTCTTCCATGCGTGCGCGGCCCTGGCGCGTGACCGATGCGAACGCGTCGCGGCCCTGCTTGCGATCGATGTGCACCATCTTGAGCAGCCCGAGCGCCCAGCCGAAGAACGGTACGTAGAGCAGCTCGCGCTTGAACACGTAGCAGAGCGGCCGCGGCATCAGCGCGGGAAACGCGAGCGTCTCCCACGCGGACTGGTGCTTGGACAGCAGCACGGCCGGCCCATTCGGCAGGTTCTCCATGCCTTCGATCGTGTAGCGTATCCCGATCAGATGTCGCAACACGACGATGGTCGATTTGCACCAGCCGGCCGCCATCCAGTAGCGCTTGTCGGCGCGCATGAACGGAAACGCAATGAAGCAGGCGATCGCGTACGGCGTCGTGTACGCGATGAAGTAGAGCATCAACAGCAAAGAACGGATGAAGCGCATGGCGTCTCGGTGTTACTGGGCCGCGGAGCGGTCCTGATGCCGTGCGAGGAAGTCGAGCGCGAACGCGCGCAAGTCCTTGTGAACGACGGTGCCTTCGGGCAACTGACCTTCCTTGAGCGTCTTTTCGCCCTTGCCGGTGAGCACGAGATGCACGGGGAAGCCGAGCGCCGCGCCCGCCTGCAGATCGCGCAGCGAATCGCCGACGACGGGCGTAATTTCAGGATCGATCTCGAAGCGGTCGATGATCTGCTGCAACATGCCGGGCCTCGGCTTCCTGCAATCGCATTGATCTTCCGCCGTGTGCGGGCAGAAGAACACCGCGTCGATGCGCCCGCCGACGGCCGCGACCGCGCGATTCATCTTTTGATGCATCGCGTTCAGCGCGGCCATGTCGAAGAGACCGCGCCCGATGCCCGACTGATTCGATGCGATCGCGACGCGATAGCCCGACTGATTCAGGCGCGCAATGGCTTCGAGGCTGCCGGGAATGGCGACCCATTCGTCCGGCGACTTGATGAACGCATCGGAATCGACGTTGATGACGCCGTCTCGATCGAGGATGACCAGTTTTCGGTTCATGACCATGGCGGCGCGTCAGGCAGCGAGCTTCGAAATATCGGCGACGCAGTTCATCTGCTGATGCAATGCGTTGAGCAATGCGAGCCGATTGTTGCGCAGCGCGGGATCTTCCGCGTTCACCATCACATCGTTGAAGAACGTGTCGACGCTCTCGCGCAATGCGGCGAGCGCGCTCAACGCTTCCGTATAGTTGCGCGCGGCGAGCTGGCTCTGCACGCGCGGCGTCACCTGCTCGATCTGCGCGTAGAGATTCTTTTCCGCCGCTTCGACGAGCAACGCCTTGTTCACCGACGAAGGCGCGCCTTGCTCCGACTTCTTCAGAATGTTCGAGATGCGCTTGTTGGCCGCCGCGAGCGCCGCCGCTTCGGGCAGCGCGGCGAACTCGCGCACGGCATCGAGGCGCGCGACGATGTCGTCGAGACGCGTCGGGTTCAGGCTCAGCACCGCTTCGATATCGTTCGCTTCGAAGCCGCGTTCGCGCAACAGACCGCGCAGGCGATCGAGGAAGAACGCGTAGATGGCGTCGGTCGAATCGGCGACTTGCGGTATGCCTGCGAACTGGCGTTGCGCCACGCCGACGAGATCGCGCAGATCGATCGGCAGCTTCTTTTCCAGCAGGATGCGCAGCACGCCGAGCGCGTGACGGCGTAGCGCAAACGGATCTTTCTCGCCGGTCGGCGCGAGGCCGATACCCCAGATACCGACGATCGTCTCCAGCTTGTCCGCGAGCGCGACCGCGGCGCCGACGCCGGTCGATGGCGTTTCATCGCCCGAAAAGCGCGGCTGATAGTGCTCCGAGCACGCGAGCGCGACTTCTTCCGGCTCGCCGTCGTGACGTGCGTAATACGTGCCCATCGTCCCTTGCAGCTCCGGGAACTCGCCGACCATGTCGGTCAGCAAGTCGGCCTTCGCGAGGCGCGCGGCGCGGCGGGTGAGCGCGGCATCGACGCCGACCATCGGCGCGATTTCACCTGCCAGCGCCTCGAGACGCTCGACGCGTTGCAACGTCGAACCGAGCTTGTTGTGATAGACGACGTTCGCGAGCAGCGGCACGCGATCTTCGAGACGCTTCTTCTTGTCCTGGGTGAAGAAGAACTTCGCATCGGCCAGGCGCGGGCGCACGACGCGCTCGTTGCCTTCGACGATCTCGCCGGGCGTCTTCGTATCGATGTTCGACACGATCAGGAAGCGCGAGCGCAGCTTGCCGTGCTGGTCGGTGAGCGCGAAGTACTTCTGGTTGGTCTGCATCGTGAGGATCAGACATTCCTGCGGCACCTGCAGGAACTCCTCGTCGAAGCGGCATTCGTAGACGACCGGCCATTCGACGAGCGCGTTCACTTCGTCGAGCAGCGCTTCGGGCATCACGACGCGGTCAACTCCTGCGAACGCCAGAAGTTGCGTGCGAATCGACTCGCGGCGATCCTCGAAGTTGGCGACCACATGCCCCTTGCTGCGCAGCGTGTCGGCGTAATCGTCTGCGTGCGGAATCGCGACGAAGCCTTCCGACATGAATCGATGGCCGATGGTCGTATCGCCCGAATCGACGCCAAGCGCGCTGACCGGCACGATATTGCGCCCGTGCATGGCGATCAGGCGCTGCACCGGACGCACGAACTGCACGCTGGTGCCGTCCGGACGCTGGTAAGTCATGACCTTCGGAATCGGCAACTTGCCGAGTGTTTCATCGAGCGCGGCTTGCAGCCCGTCGGCGAGCGTCGCGCCGGGCGCGGCATAGCGCAGGAAGAACGCTTCCGCCTTGCCGTCCTGTGCGCGTTCGAGTTCGGCGAGCGGGAAGTCGGGGAAGCCGAGCGCCGCGAGCTTCTTCGCGAGCGGCGCCGTAGGGTTGCCTTCCTTGTCGAGCGCGACCGTCACCGGCAGCACTTTCTCGCGCACCTGCTTTTGCGGCGCGACATCGCGCACGTTCCGGATGAGCACGGCGAGGCGGCGCGGCGTCGCGTACTTTTCGAACGAGGGCGCGCCGTCGATCAGATCGCGTGCGGCGAGACGTTCGACGATGCCGTCGGCGAAAGCGGTGCCGAGACGCGCGAGCGCCTTCGGCGGCAGTTCCTCGGTGAGCAGCTCGACGAGCAGAGAAGCGTGTTTGGATTGCGTCATTGTTCTGTCGAGCCTCGTCAAACCTGTTCGTTGTTGCTGCGTTCGCCCGGCGGCGTGCTTTCCGGCTTGAGCGGCGGCGCCCACGCGGGGCGCTGCGCTTCCTGCTCGTCGGTGACGAGGTCGCGATCGCCTCGCACCGGGTTGCCGAGCATCGGGAAGCCGAGCGCTTCGCGCGAATCGTAGTAAGCCTGCGCGACGAGACGCGACAGCGCACGGATGCGGCCGATGTACGCCGCGCGCTCCGTGACGGAAATGGCGCCGCGCGCATCGAGCAGATTGAACGTGTGGCCCGCCTTCAGCACGAGTTCATATGCGGGCAGCGCGAGCTTTGCGTCGATCATCTTCTTCGCTTCTTCTTCGTAGCTCTTGAAGAAGGTGAAGAGCAGGTCGACGTTCGCATGCTCGAAGTTATAGGTGGACTGTTCGACTTCGTTCTGGTGATACACGTCACCGTAGGTCAGCCGGCGCAGCACGCGGCCGTTCGGACCGTCTTCTTCCCATTCGGTCCAGACGAGGTCGTACACGTTCTCGACCTTTTGCAGATACATCGCGAGACGTTCGAGGCCGTAGGTGATTTCGCCGAGCACCGGCTTGCAATCGATGCCGCCCGCCTGCTGGAAATACGTGAACTGCGTCACTTCCATGCCGTTGAGCCACACTTCCCAGCCGAGGCCCCACGCGCCGAGCGTGGGGTTCTCCCAGTCGTCCTCGACGAAGCGCACGTCGTTCTGCTTCAGATCGAAGCCGAGCGCTTCGAGCGAGCCGAGGTACAGATCGAGGATGTTTTCAGGCGCGGGTTTCAGCACGACCTGATACTGATAGTAGTGCTGCAGGCGGTTCGGATTCTCGCCATAGCGGCCGTCCTTCGGGCGGCGCGACGGTTGAACGTAGGCCGCGCGCCACGGCTCGGGGCCGATCGCGCGCAGGAACGTGTGGACGTGCGAGGTGCCCGCGCCGACTTCCATGTCGATCGGCTGGAGGAGCGCGCAGCCCTTCTCGTTCCAGTAGGACTGCAGCGTCAGAATGATTTGCTGGAATGTGAGCATGATTGCCTTTTGCGGGGCGGACGCGGCGCGGCCATCGTCGGGACGACGCGACTCGGAGGCTCGGCCAAAGTGCTGAAACGGGGAATTTTAGCCGAACGGCTGGGCGGCTGCGGCTTTTTGGGAATCGACGCGCC
This sequence comes from Caballeronia turbans, assembly GCA_001544655.2. Lineage (GTDB taxonomy): Bacteria > Pseudomonadota > Gammaproteobacteria > Burkholderiales > Burkholderiaceae > Caballeronia > Caballeronia turbans. The sequence goes on along the minus strand of FCOD02000006.1, from coordinate 165,290 downwards.
TGCGGAAACAGACGCGCGGGCCGCGTCGCATGGCGCAACGCGGCATCGTTTCAGTCGATGTTCAGCGCGCGTCCGAACGTTTCCGGTCAGGTGCAAACGCAAACCCGAACGCGAGCAACAAGAGCGACATCGCGATCACCGTCATATTCCCGCTCGTCACATACGGCGTGCTGCCCGACGTCCCTTGCACGCGCGCTTCGAGCACGCCGGTCGTGAAGGTCGGCAGCTTCGAGACGACATCGCCGTTCGCCGCGATCACCGCCGTCATGCCGGTGTTGGTAGCGCGCAGCATCGGCCGGCCGGTTTCGATCGATCGCATGCGCGCGATCTGAAGATGCTGATCGAGCGCAATCGTATTGCCGAACCACGCGAGGTTTGTCGAGTTGACCAGAATGCCCGCAGGCGTTTCCTGCTCGCGGATCGTGCGCGCGATCTCTTCGCCGAAGATGTCCTCGTAGCAGATATCCACGGCGACCGGCTGGTTGTGCACGATGAACGCCTTCTGCGCGATCGGCCCGCGCGCGAGATCGCCGAGCGGAATGCCCATCATGCGCACGAACCAGTGAAAGCCGAGCGGCACGAATTCTCCGAAGGGCACGAGATGATGCTTGTCGTAGCGGTACACGCCGTTCACGTGCGGCGTGACGCCGAAGAGGCTGTTGGTGTAATCGGTCGCGCGGCCATCGGGGAGAATCGTGACGCCGATCGCGCCGAAGAGAATCGACGAGTTCGTGTCGTCCGCGAAGTTCCGGATCGCGACGGCGAAGTCTCGAGGAATCTGCACGGACAAGACGGGCAGCGCAGTTTCCGGCGTGACGATCAGATCGGCGGGCTTCTCGGTGATGAGCCGCTGGTAGAGCGCGAGCGATTCATCGACACCGGCCTGTTCGAACTTCATTTCCTGTTTCACATTGCCTTGCAGGAGACGCACATCGAGAGGGGCGTTGGCGGGCGTCGTCCATTCGACGAACGATAGCAGCATGCCCCCGACGATCAGCGCAATGGCAACAGCCGCGGGGATCAGCGCACGCGCGCCACGGCCCGCATGCCGCCAGTGATACAGCGCCTGCACGATCAGCGCCGCGACGAGCGCGAGCACCCAGCCCACACCGTACACGCCGACGAGCGCGCCGAAGCCCTTGAGCGGTCCGTCGACTTGCGCATAACCGCTCGCGAGCCACGGAAAGCCCGTGAACACGAGTCCACGCAGCCATTCGCCGAGCGCCCACGCGCTCGCGAACGCAAACGCGCCGTGCCATGTCGGCGCAAAGCGCGGCGAGGCGTCGATGTCGCGTGCGGTGGCCGTGTCTTCATCGCCGAAGCGCGCGCGGCCCGCGACGAACGACCAGACCGCGCTCGCCAGCGCCGGATAAATCGCGAGGTAAAGCGAAAACAGCGCGACGGCCGCTGCGGCGAGCGGCGCGGCCATCCCGCCGTAGACATGCATGCTCACGTAGAGCCACCACACGCCCGTGACGAAGTTGCCGAAGCCGAACGCCCAGCCGGTCGCGGCGGCGCTGCGCCAGTTGCCGGTGCGCGTGAGCCACGCGAAAAAGAGCGCGAAGATGACGAGCTCGATCCAGCCGCCGTGCGGCGTCGGGGCGAAGGAGAGCGTATTGATGGCGCCGAGCACGGCGGCCACGAGGTAATGCCAGAAGGGCAACGCGCGCGGCGACTCGGAGATGAGGGATGCGTCGCGTTGACGGGAGAGGAAACGAAACGATGAATCGGCCATTAATGACGGTCGAGATGAAACGTAGGCGGGCGAAGGGGTGATGGCGGGCGCCGGACTCGCTCCGGCGCCCGCGGCGCGCTTAGTCGCGCAATTCGTCTTCGTCGTCGCCTGCGTGGTGATGTTGCTGCGCGAGATTCGGCACGCGCCGCACGAGAAGAACGTGAATCTGCCGGGCGTCGCCGCGCAGGATCTCGAACGCGAAATCGTCGATGCGCACTTTCTCGCCGCGATGCGGCACGCGCCCGAAGCGATGCGTGACGAGACCGCCGATGGTATCGACCTCGTCGTCGGAGTAATCCGTGCCGAACTCCTCGTTGAACTGTTCGATGCCGGTCAGCGCGCGCACGCGATACTTGCCGTCAGGCGTCGCGATGATATTGCCGGCCTCTTCGTCGAAGTCGTATTCGTCCTCGATGTCGCCGACGATCTGCTCGAGCACGTCTTCGATCGTGATGAGACCCGCCACGCCGCCGTATTCGTCGACGACGATCGCGATGTGATTGCGGTTCACGCGAAAGTCGTGCAGCAGCACGTTCAGGCGCTTCGATTCGGGGATGAAGACGGCGGGGCGCAGCATGCCGCGCACGTCGAATTCCTCTTCCGCGTAGTAGCGCAGCAAGTCTTTCGCGAGCAGCACGCCGATGATGTTGTCCCGATTGCCCTCGTACACGGGATAGCGCGAATGCGCCTTGTCGAGCACGAACGGGATGAATTCGGCGGGCGTTTCCGCGATGTTGATGGCGTCCATCTGGGCGCGCGGAACCATGATGTCGCGCGCGCAGAGATCGGACACCTGAAAGACGCCTTCGATCATCGAGAGCGAATCGGCATCGAGGAGGTTGCGCTCGTGCGCATCCTGGAGCACTTCGAGAAGTTCGTCGCGCGATTCGGGCTCGTGCGAGATGAAATCGGTCAGCCGTTCGAGCAAAGAGCGCTTTTCCGGCGGTTTGTCGGTGTGGCGTCGACTGGGATAAGGTTCGTTCATAGCGGAGCGCCCGGGAGTTCCCGGGCGCGGGTTAGCGGAAGTTCAAGCATACACCAAGGAAAAACGGGGACTGCGTGGCGCAGTGCGCATGTCATGAGCCATGCTAGCCGATAAATATGCGAGGAGTATGTCCGGCGATGAGCGTTGTCCGAACGGACGACGCGCGGTAAAAAATCGTACGGATGCGAAAAGCACGCGCGTCATTTATTTCCTTGTTCCTGACAGCGTTTCAGGAGCGCTTCGAGGGCGCGATCCGGCATGCCGCTCTCGCGCAGCGCCTCGACGGTCCGGCTGACGTAATCCAGCGTCGTGCCATAGCGGCCGCTCGCACAGCCGAGCACGGTGCGCACGATCGGATCGGAGAGTTTGCCGGTATAGGAAGTCGCATCCCGGCGCATCACGAATGCCAGCGCCTCCACGCGCCGTCCGTCCGCGAGCGTGCAGGGCAGCCACGCGGGCCTATACGACGCCATCGCCATTTCGCGCCGCCACAATACCTGGAGATGCTCGATCGCATCGGCGCCCGCGAGCCTGAACGCCATGCCGGTGCACGAGCCGCCGCGATCCAGCGCCAGCACGAGGCCAGGCTGTTCCGGCGTGCCGCGATTCACGCGCGACCACAAATAAAGCCCGCGATGGTAGCCATGCACCTTGCCGCGCACGGCTTCGAGCGTCGGCAAGCCGGGGTTCCAGATCAGCGAGCCGTACCCGAACAGCCACAAATCCGACTTCCGGTCCCAGTGAGCGAGCGCCGCGTCGCGCGACGCGGCCAGTTCCTCGTCCGTCAGCAGCGCGGATTCGCCGAGCGCGGGCGGATAGTCCGGGCAGGGCGCGGGCGGCGGATCGGCTTCGGAAGGTGCGGCTTGCGCGGGTTCGGGCGTCTTGTCGTTCACGGCGCTTTCAACACATCGAGGACATCGGACCGGCTTCAGGTCAAAGGCACGTAAGGATCGGAAAATCCCAGAGACTGCATGATATCCGTCTCAATGGATTCCATCTCTTGCGCTTCGCTTTCGACTTCATGGTCGTAGCCCTGCGCATGGAGCGTGCCGTGGACGATCAGATGCGCATAGTGCGCGGCGAGCGGCTTGCCCTGTTCGTCGGCTTCGCGCTCGACGACGGGGCAGCACAGAATCAGATCGCCCGCGACGGGATCGTCCTCGGATTCCGCGTAGGCGAACGTGAGCACGTTCGTCGCGTAATCCTTCTGGCGATACGTGCGATTGAGCATCCGGCCTTCTTCCTCGTCGACGAAGCGCACGGTCAGCTCGGCGTCGGCGAAAAGCGAGCCCTTGATCCAGCGCGCGACCGTCGCGCGCGGCAAGATCGCCTTGTGCGACGGGTACGCTTTTGCGGCGGGGAACTGCATCGTCAATGCGAGGCGCGGCTTCATTCGGGCTTTTGCTGCGACTGCTGAGCGACGCGCGCGGCCTCGGCGAGCGCCGCATCTTTCTGCGATTGCGCGTCGTAAGCCTCGACGATGCGCGCGACGAGCGGATGCCGCACCACATCCGCCGACGTGAAGTGCGTGATCGCGATGCCGCGCACTTCCGAGAGCACGTGCTGCGCCTCGATCAGCCCGCTCTTGTGGCCGCGCGGCAGGTCGACCTGCGTGGTATCGCCGGTGACGACCGCCTTCGAGCCGAAGCCGATACGCGTGAGGAACATCTTCATCTGCTCGGGCGTAGTGTTCTGCGCCTCGTCGAGAATGATGAACGCGTGATTCAGCGTGCGCCCGCGCATGTACGCGAGCGGCGCGATCTCGATCATCTGACGTTCGAACATCTTCGCCGTCTTGTCGAAGCCGAGCAGATCGTAAAGCGCGTCATAGAGCGGACGCAGATACGGATCGACCTTCTGCGCGAGATCACCCGGCAGGAAGCCGAGCCGCTCGCCCGCCTCGACGGCCGGACGCGTCAGCACGATGCGCTTCACCTGATCGCGTTCGAGTGCATCGACCGCGCACGCGACCGCGAGATAAGTCTTGCCCGTGCCCGCCGGCCCGATGCCGAACGTCACGTCGTGCGCGATGATCTGCTTCAGATACTCGCGCTGCGCCGGAGTGCGGCCGCGCAGATCGGCCCGGCGCGTGTAGAGCTTCGGACCGTGGTCTTCGTCTTCGCCGAGGTCGATCGTCGCGCTCGGTTCATCGAACGGATGATCCGGATCGCCACGAAAACGCGGATCGATCTCGCCTTCTTCACCGTTGGCTTCGCGCGCATCCTTCGCGCGGCGCGTCGCATGGCTCGCCTCGACGAGCGCGAGTTGAATGTCGTCGACGGAAATCGGATCGCGCGCGCGGTTGTAGAAGTTCTCGAGCGCCGCGAGCGCGACTTTCGCGCCACGGCCGCGAATCGCGATCTTGTGGCCGCGACGCGAAAGCGTCACATCGAGCGCCTGCTCGATCTGCCGCAGGTTTTCGTCGAGCGGGCCGCAGAGGTTGGCGAGCCGCGCGTTGTCGTCGCGCGGCGCGGTGAATTCCAGATGCTGCGTAGGAGCGTTCTTCAAGATGAACCTGGGTTCCTTTCTTTAGTGCGTCAGCTCGGGCGCCATGACCAGTTCGCCGCGCAGCGAATGCGGATACGCATGCACGATCTTCACGTCGATCATCTGGCCGATCAAACGCGCGTGCGACTCGGCCGGCGCGGGGAAATTGACGACGCGGTTGTTCTGCGTGCGCCCGGCGAGCTCGTTCGGGTCCTTGCGCGCGGGCCGCTCGACCAGAATACGCTCGACCTTGCCGACCATCGACGCGCTGATGCGCTGCACGTTTTCCTCGATGGTCGCCTGCAGATGTTGCAGACGCTTCAGCTTCACTTCGCGTGGCGTGTCGTCATGGAGGTTCGCGGCCGGCGTGCCGGGGCGCGGACTGTAGATGAACGAAAAGCTCGTGTCATAGCTCATCTCGTCGACGAGGGCCATCATCTTGTTGAAATCGTCCTCGGTCTCTCCGGGGAAACCCACGATGAAGTCCGTCGATAGCGACAGATCCGGGCGAATCGCGCGGAGTTTGCGGATGACCGACTTGTACTCGAGCACGGAGTAGCCGCGCTTCATCGCCATCAGAATGCGATCCGAGCCGTGCTGCACCGGCAAATGCAGATGCGAGACGAGCTTCGGCACTTTCGCGTAAGTGTCGATGAGGCGCTGCGTGAATTCCTTCGGATGCGATGTGGTATAGCGAATGCGTTCGATGCCGGGCACATCCGCGACGTACTCGATGAGCGTCGCGAAATCCGCGATGTCGTGCGAGCCGAGCGTGAGCGCGCCGCGATAGGCGTTCACGTTCTGGCCGAGCAGCGTGACTTCGCGCACGCCCTGATCGGCGAGGCCGGCGATTTCGGTGAGCACGTCGTCGAGTGGGCGGGAGACTTCCTCGCCGCGCGTGTAGGGCACGACGCAGTAGCTGCAGTACTTGCTGCAACCTTCCATGATCGACACGAACGCGCTCGGGCCGTCGACGCGTGCGGGCGGCAGATGATCGAACTTCTCGATTTCGGGGAACGTGATGTCGACCTGCGCGCGGCCGGTGGCGCGGCGCTGATCGATCATCGCGGGCAGGCGATGCAGCGTCTGCGGGCCGAACACGAGATCGACATACGGCGCCCGCGCGACGATCGACGCGCCTTCCTGGCTCGCGACGCAACCGCCGACGCCGATCAGCAGATTCGGATTCGCCTCCTTCAGCTCGCGCACGCGGCCGAGATCGGAGAACACTTTCTCCTGGGCCTTTTCGCGCACCGAGCACGTGTTGAACAGGATGACGTCCGCGTCTTCGGGCGTGTCCGTCTTGACGAGTCCTTCCGCCGCGCCGAGCACGTCGACCATCTTGTCGGAGTCGTACTCGTTCATCTGGCAGCCGAAGGTCTTTACATAAACTTTCTTGGTCATGAATCGTCGCCGGTCGCAGTGGTTGATCTGGGGGCGCAGGTAAGAGGATTGACGGAGTTTTCGCGGACTTCTACAGCGATCTGCCCGCTTTCTGCTGTAATTTAGCCCGATATTATAGCGCCGACGACCATTCCTGACGCGACGGGCGCCTGTCGGGCGGATACGCCAGATCGCCGAGCAGTTCGTGCGTCGTTTTCTCGAAACGCTCGACCAGAAAATCCAGCAGCACGCGCACGCGCGGCGCCATGTGGCGGTTCGCGTGGAAGAGGGCGTGAACGGCCGCCTCGTGCGTGCACCAGTCGGGCAACACCATCTTCAGCGTGCCGGCGCGCACGTCGGCGGCGATATCCCAGATCGATTTATGCGCGATGCCGTGGCCCGCGAGCGCCCACGCGCGGGTCATCGCGCCGTCGTTGGTTTCCCACGCGTCCGCGAGCGGAATCGTGTACGCGTAGCGCTCGTCGCCGCGCACGAAAGCGAGTTCGTTGAGCGGCCCGCCTGCCGTGACCACGACGACGAAATCGTGACCCACCAACTCCGCGGGCGTTGTGGGCTCGCCCTTGCGCGCGAGATAGTCGGGCGATGCGCACAGCACGCGTCGATTCGGCGCGAGCGCGCGGGCGGCCAGTCCGCTGTCCGGCGGCGCGCCGAAGCGAATCGCGAGATCGATCTCCTCCTGCAGCAGATTCGACACGGAGTCCGACAGCGTCAGCGCGAATCTCACGTCCGGATGCAGCGCGCTGAATTCGTCGATCCAGCCCCGCAGCATCGAGCGGCCGAAATTCGACGTCGCTGAAATGCGCACCTTGCCGCGCACGACGTTCTGGCCGGCTTGCAGCGCGGCTTCGGCGTCGTCGATTGCCTGCAGCGCGATCCGGCAGTGCTGCAGATACATGCGGCCTTCGTCGGTGACACGCAGCTGGCGCGTCGTGCGCTCGAAAAGCCGCGTGTGCAGCGCTTTTTCCAGCTTGATGAGCCGCGCGCTCGCCGCGGCCGGTGATAGTCCGATCTTGCGCCCCGCCGCCGACAGGCTGCCCGCCGCCGCCGCTTCAACGAAAAGGCGCATGTCCCCGAGTCGATCCATCGTCATTTTCAAATCCGGTTTGATAATGATTCAAAGCGTAGACCCATTCTCAAAGCAATGCATACCTCGCACAATGCCGGCTAGCGTTAACCCTTGAGGAGCATCCACGTCATGCAACTCGACCACGTCACCCTCGTCGCACCCGACTGCGATGCGTTCATGCGCTTTTTCGTCGATATCGCCGGTATGCGTGTCGGGCCGCGGCCGCCGTTCGGCGTCGGCGGTTACTGGCTCTATCTCGGCGCGCGGCCGGCGGTGCATCTGATTGCCTCGGGTGCCGCGGATTCGCGTCCCGCCGAGCGGCCAGGCGCGACGCGCATCGACCATCTGGCGCTGCGCATCGACGACAAGGCCGAGTGGCGTGCTTTGCTCGAACGTCTCGATTGCCACGGCTATGCCCACCAGCTCGCCGAAGTGCCGCTCGCCCGCGAGCTTCAGCTCTTCGTGCGGCTGGCGCCAGGTGTCGTCGTCGAATTCGTGACCGCTCAATTCTGATTCGGAGCCACCATGCCTCTCCCGCTTCTCGCGCTGGCGATCAGCGCTTTCGCCATCGGCACGACGGAGTTCGTCATCATGGGCCTGCTGCCCAACGTCGCGCACGATCTTTCCGTGTCGATTCCATCAGCGGGCCTGCTCGTCACCGGCTACGCGCTCGGCGTGGCGGTCGGTGCACCACTGCTCGCCGTGCTGACGAGCAAGCTGCCGCGCAAGCTTGCGCTGCAAGGGCTGATGCTCGTGTTCATCGTCGGCAACGTGCTGTGCGCGGTCGCGCCGGGCTATGGACTCTTGATGGCCGCGCGCGTCGTCACGTCGTTCGCACACGGCTCGTTCTTCGGCATCGGCGCGGTCGTGGCCGCGTCGCTCGTGCCGGCGGACAAGCGCGCGAGCGCCATCGCGCTGATGTTCACTGGCCTCACGCTCGCGAACGTGCTGGGCGTGCCGTTTGGGACGTTCATCGGCCAGGAACTGGGCTGGCGCGCGACGTTCTGGATCGTCGCGGGGCTGGGCGTGCTCTCCGCACTCGGCGTGACCGCGCTCGTGCCGAATCGCCACGATGCCGCGCCGAGCGGACTCGCACGCGAAGTGCGCGTGCTGCGCGACGGCCAGGTCTGGCTCGCGCTCACGATGACCGTGCTCGGTTTCGGCGGCGTGTTCGTCGTGTTCACCTATATCGCGCCGATTCTCGAACAGGTCGGCGGTTTCTCGCCGCGCGCCGTCACGCTGATCCTGGTGTTGTTCGGCCTCGGTCTCACCGTCGGCAATACGATCGGCGGCAAGCTCGCCGACCGCGCGCTGATGCCCTCGCTGATGGGCATTCTGTTCGCGCTCGCGATCGTCATGGCCGTGTTTGCAAAGACGAGCCACAGTCAGATCGGCGCGATCGTCACGATTTTCGTGTGGGGTATCGCGGCGTTCGCGACGGTGCCGCCGCTGCAGGCGCGCGTTGTCGAGAAGGCGAAGGATGCGCCGAATCTTGCATCGACGCTCAATATCGGCGCGTTCAACGTCGGCAATGCGGGCGGCGCGTGGCTCGGCGGCGCGGTGCTGACGCACGGTCACGGACCCGATGCGCTGCCGTGGGCCGCCGCGGCGGTCGCGCTCGCAGCCCTCGCGGTGACATGGTTCGCGGCGCGGCTGGACGCGCCGCGCGTTACATCCGAAGTAAAAGCAGCCGACGCTTGCTGAACGCTTATGATGTTGGCTCAACGTAATTCGAGCCAACATGATCGATCATCTCATCTGCGATTGCGACGGCGTGCTCGTCGATAGCGAAGTCATCGCGGATCGCGTGATGCTGGACGTCCTGACCGAGACGTTTCCCGGCATCGACTTCAAACCGGCCGTCAAGACGGCTTTCGGGCAGCAGACCTCGCGCTTCCTGACGCATCTGGAGACGAACTTCGGCATCGTGATGCCGCCGGATTTCGTCAACACGATCGAGGCGCGCGTCGCGGTGGAACTCGCGCGCTCGGTCGGACCGATTGCCGGCGTGCGCGCCGCGCTGGAAGGTTGCGGCTTGCCGGTCGCGGTTGTGTCGAACAGCCGTCTCGAGCGCGTGCGTGCCTCGGTGCGGCGCGCGGGTCTGGACGAAGTCGTGGGCGCGCGCGTATTCAGTGCGCAGCAGGTCGAGCGGCCGAAGCCTTATCCCGATGTCTACCTGCTCGCGGCGCGCACGCTCGATGTCGCGCCCGAGCGCTGCCTCGTCGTGGAAGACAGCGTCGCCGGACTCACGGCGGCGCGCGCGGCGGGCATGAAGACCATCGCGTTCGTCGGCGCGAGCCATATTCCGTCGGGCTACGCGCAGGTGCTGCGCGAAACCGGCATCACACGGATCATGGAGCACATGGACGAACTCCCCGCGCTGGTTGCCGCGGGCGTGCGAGGGGATTTCGGCGACGTGCTGTCCTGAGCGTCTTGCGACTCAGGCCGTTTCTTCGACGGTCTCACGCGCCGCTGCGAGCGCCGTGCGGAATTCGACGAGTTCCGCGATGGTCAGCATCGGCAGACGGTGTTCCTGTGCGAAGCGCGCCACTTGTTCGCCGCGCGTCATCGTGCCGTCCGGGTTCATCAGTTCACACAGCACGCCTGCGGGCTTGAGTCCCGCGAGAATCGCCAGATCGACGGTGCCCTCCGTGTGGCCGCGCCGCGCGAGCACACCGCCCGGCATCGCGCGCAGCGGGAAGACGTGGCCCGGCCGGACGATATCGCCCGGCTTCGCATGATCTGCGATGGCCGCGCGGATCGTCGTCACCCGATCCGCCGCCGATACGCCCGTGGTCACGCCTTCGCGCGCTTCGATCGACACCGTGAACGCGGTGCCGTAGCGGCTGCCATTGGCTGGGGCCATCGGCGCAAGCTCGAGCGCGCGCACTTTATCGTCGGGCAGGCAAAGGCACACGATGCCGCTGCACTCACGGATCAGAAGGGCCATGGTGGCGTCGGTGAGTTTCTCGGCGGCGACGATCAGATCGGCCTCGTTCTCGCGATCGTCATCGTCCTGCAGGACGACCGGGCGGCCTTCGCGCATGGCGTCGAGCGCAGCGGCAATGCGCGGCGGAACGTCGAAGGAAGCGAGTTGGGGAAGGTCGGCAAAGGCGTCGTCGGCGATGACGGCGGGTGCGGCGAACGAAAGGCTGGTAGCTTGGGTCTGGGACATGTGAAACGCTCTCGCGAGAAAATTAAGCGAAAAACGTTTCAGGGCATTGCAAACAGACAGAACGACACCCCGCGGCGACACGCCCGAAGGCGCGGCGTCGTCCGGTTCGGCGCGACGCAAGGATCGCCAAGGGGAACGGACATGACCATCTGCACATCTTCTCTCATCCGGACTGTGACCGTCGGCTCTGGCGTTTCACCAGATCTGCTGACCCCGCGCACGTTGCCGGCGCGGGCGCTCGCGGGCTCGTGGTCTGGCCACGAGGCCTCGCCACTTACCGCCGGTGGGGAATTGCACCCCGCCCTGAAGACGTACTGAATACCGCCGAGCCAAAAGCTCGACAGGTTTTTTAGGATACAGCACGCCGCCGGTTTTTGCACCGCCGCATGGCGCCGCGTTCCGGAAAATGACATCGGCGGATCGGTACAGCTAGCTGTCGGCCCATGCCTTCGCCGCATTGACCGCGCGTTGCCATCCGGCGAGACAGGACGCGATCTCCGGTTGCGGCATCGACGGACTGAACCGGCGCTCCAGTTGCCATTGCGCCTTGAGTTCGTCGACATCCTTCCAATAGCCGACCGCGAGCCCCGCGAGATACGCCGCGCCGAGCGCCGTGGTTTCAGCGATGCGCGGCCGCGCGACATCGACGCCGAGGATGTCGGCCTGAAACTGCATCAGCAGATTGTTCGCGCAGGCGCCGCCATCGACGCGCAATTCGCCGATGCGCATGCCCGAGTCCGCTTCCATTGCTTTGAGCACGTCGAGGGATTGATACGCGATCGAATCGAGCGCCGCGCGCGCGATATGACTCGATGTCGTGCCGCGTGTGACGCCGAAGAGCGTGCCGCGTGCGCGCGCGTCCCAGTGCGGCGCGCCGAGCCCGGCGAACGCGGGGACGAGATAGACGCCATCGGTATGCGGCACGCCGCGCGCGAGCGTCTCGACTTCGCTTGCCTGGCGAATGAGGCCGAGCCCGTCGCGCAGCCATTGCACCACCGCGCCCGCGATGAAGATGCTGCCTTCAAGCGCGTAATTGACCTGATCGCCGATCTGCCAGGCGATTGTCGTGACGAGGTTATTGCGCGACTCGATCGGCTTGTCGCCCGTGTTCATGACGAGAAAGCAGCCGGTGCCGTACGTATTCTTCACCATGCCGGGATCCGTGCACATCTGTCCGAAGAGCGCGGCGTGCTGGTCGCCGGCAAGCGAGGCGAGCGGGACGTCCGCGGCGAACACCGTGCCTTGCGTGGTGGCATACACCTCGGACGATGTGCGCACTTCGGGCAGCATGTTGCGCGGTATGCCGAGCGCGTCGAGCAACTCGTCGTCCCAGCGCCGCTCGTGGATGTCGAAGAGCATGGTGCGCGATGCGTTCGTGATGTCCGTGACATGCAGGCCGTGCCGCGTGAAATTCCAGACGAGCCAGCTATCGACCGTGCCGAAGGCGAGCCGTCCTTGTTTCGCCTTGTCGCGGGCGCCCTCGACATTGTCGAGAATCCACCGGATTTTCGTCGCGGAGAAATACGCGTCGATGGGCAGGCCGGTCTTACTGCGCACCATGGCTTCGAGGCCGCGCGCCTTGAGCTCGTCGCAGAAGCCGGCCGTGCGACGGTCTTGCCAGACGATTGCGTTGTAGATCGGCTTGCCCGTCTCGCGGTCCCAGACGATCGTGGTCTCGCGCTGATTCGTAATGCCGACCGCCGCAATCGATGAGGCGCTTGCGCCGGCGCGCGTGACGGCTTCTGCGGCGACGCCGGCCTGCGTCGACCAGATCTCCTGCGGATCGTGCTCCACCCAGCCCGCTTCCGGATAAATCTGCTGGAATTCCTTCTGCGCCACGGACACGACGTTGCCGTTTCTGTCGAACAGCATGGCGCGCGAACTGGTCGTGCCCTGGTCGAGCGCGAGAATGTACTGATCCTGCATGGTCTTCTCCGATTAGAGCTGACATCGACGCGTCGAGCCGTGACGCGATGTCCTTCTGCGCAATCTATCGGAGCAAGGCGCCGCGGACAACCTGGCCAAACGGCATAAGCCGCGTGACATGTCGCGCTCGAACGTCGATCGGCCTATGCCATTCGGCCGAGTGGCGCGGCAGTTCCGTTCGTCCGATACTGGCGTCACGAAATCGATCGAAGGTGAGTGCGATGCGAGTGCTGTGTGTTTCAGGCGTTTTGAGTGCGGCGTTGCTGGCGGGCTGCGTGGGAACACCCAATCTGAACGGAACGATGGGCGCGCCCTCGTTCAATGCGCTGCAGGGCATGTGCGGGACGTCGTCTCCGGTCGATTACGGGGCGGACGCGCAATCGGTTTATTCGGCCTTCTACGACGCCTATGTGGCCGAGCGGCGAGGCGGGCTGACGAGGGAGCGTTTTTGCGCTTTCCAGACGGCGATCGCGGAGCGTTATCGCATGTACCGGTCGAATCCCAGCCCTGAGGCGCAGAGCGCATGGGCGAGCTTCTTCCTGGATCAGCGAGCACAGGCACTGAGCTGGCGCGCCGCAGTCGACCCGACACTGCGTGCCGGCTGAATGATTTGATACGAGGGAGAGGCGGAGAGGGACGCGGCCGCGGGCCGCGCCCCGAGTCCTGCTACGCGTGCTACGAGTAACGCTTGAAAGCTTTGACGGTGGAATCGCCGGTGGCGGTGAGGCGCCATTGCTGGCGTCCTGATGCGAGATTTTCGAGTTGGACCAACTGACGTTCGAGCAGAGCGTCGAGTTCCTGGCGTTCCATGTCGACCTGATTGGGCGCTTCCTGTACCAGTAGCAGCGTGGCAAATTCGTGCGGACTCAGCATTGTGTGTTCTCCATGACGACCGAACGGCATAAGCAGCCGGCTTTGTAAGCCGGATCTTTTTGCTTCGAAACGTTGTACGGGGAAACTGAAAAACCGCCGGGCAAACGCGTGGAGTTTTGTATTGCGGATGCCGGGAATTGGGATTGTAGGCAAGCGTCTGACAAGTGCCAAATTCGCGTTGAAAATTTTGGCTTTGACTTTTTTTACTCGAGGAAGCGGTCCATCGCTTACGGGAATTCGGAGATTCGACTTGAAGTGCGTGCGGCGGCGCACACAAACACGAGGGCGCCCAAGTACGCGCAAACGGGCGGACGTGCACGACGTATTCATGCAGATTAATCATTAATTTATACGATAAATGAATTTGTTTTGGATTAAGTGGACAATGCAATATCCCCCTTTTCCCGCTGGCCTACAGAATTGCCCGGCATGCTGCCTCCTCGTATTTCGGACTTCATTCAATGACTCGCTTCAACTGGCAAAACCCCTATCCCACGCCGCGCCTGCCGGTGTTCGCCCGTAACATCGTTTCGACGTCCCATCCGTTGGCCGCGCAAGCTGGCCTGCGCATGCTGTGGAAGGGCGGCAATGCCGTCGACGCAGCGATCGCAGCGGCGGCCGCCATCACCGTGGTCGAACCGGTGTCGTGCGGCCTGGGCGGCGACGCTTTCGCACTCGTATGGGACGGCGAGAAGTTGCACGGCCTCAACGCGTCGGGCGTGTCGCCGGCGGCTTGGAACGTCGACTATTTCCGCCGCAAGTACGGCGAGGAGAACGGACTCGCACGGCAGCCCAAGCGCGGCTGGGACGCGGTCACCGTGCCGGGCGTCATTGCCGGATGGGAGGCGCTGCATACGAAGTTCGGCTCGCTGCCCTTCGCGGACCTGATGGAACCCGCCATCGAGATCGCCGAACGCGGTCATGCGGTGGCGAGCATCGTCGCTTACAAGTGGGCGGCGGCGGTGCCCGAGCTCAAGGATCAGCCGGGCTTCGCGAATGTGTTCATGCCGCACGGCCGCGCGCCTGATGTGAGCGAGCTCGTGCGCTTTCCCGGCCACGCTAAAACGCTGCGCATGCTCGCGCAGCATGGTCCGCGCGCGTTTTACGAAGGCGAGATCGCCGAGCGCATTGCCGCGTTCGCGCGCGAGGGCGGCGCAGCGCTGACCATGAACGACTTGCGCGGCTATCGCGCCGACTGGGTCGAGCCGATCAGCAAGGACTATCGCGGCTACACGGTGCACGAGATCCCGCCGAACGGTCAAGGCATTGCGGCGCTGATCGCGCTCGGTATTCTGGACAAATTCGATGTGAGCGCCCTGAGCGTCGATCGCATCGAGTCGCAACATCTGCAAATCGAGGCGATGAAGCTCGCCTTCGCCGACGTTTATCGCTACGTCGCCGATCCTCGCTCGATGGAGGTGACGCCCGAGCAGATGCTCGACGACGCGTACCTGGCGGAACGCGCGAAGCTCATCGATCCGTCGAAGGCGACGCAGTTCGACTTCGGCATGCCGAAGGCGGGCGGGACCATCTACATGTCGGTCGCCGACGAGCGCGGCATGATGGTGAGCTTCATCCAGTCGAACTACATGGGCTTCGGCTCGGGCGTGGTCGTGCCTGACACGGGCATCGCGCTGCAGAATCGTGGCTGTGGCTTCTCGATGGATCCGAAGTCCGCAAACGTGGTCGAAGGCGGCAAACGCCCGTTCCACACGATCATTCCGGCGTTCCTCACGCAGGAAATCGATGGCAACCGCCAAGCCGTCATGAGCTTCGGCGTGATGGGCGGTGACATGCAGCCACAAGGTCATCTGCAATCGATCGTGCGGATGCTCGACTACGGCCAGCAGCCGCAAGCGGCGTGCGACGCGCCCCGCTGGAAGGTGAATCGCGATTTCACCATCGATATCGAAGCCACGCTCGATCTCGAAACCGCGCGTGCGCTCGAAGGCCTCGGCCATACGATCAAGTCCGTCGACGATCCGTATATGGACTTCGGCTCGGGCCAATACATCTGGAAGCTCGACCCCAACGATCCCGAGCGTGGATATGTCGCGGCGAGTGACAGCCGGCGCGACGGGCTCGCAGCAGGCTTCTAAAGCCACTTTCGGAGACCGGCCACGCGGCGGTCTCCGTTTCCAAAAAATGCGCAACGATCGCTGAGTTTCGGTAGCGAGCGGGATGTGCACGCTTGTTCCAGCCGCATCCGGCACGAAACCAGGATCAGGGAAGGGGAGGAGAATTCATGAACGAACGAATATATGGAGCGCCCGATGCTCCGAGTGCGGCGGCCACGAACGCCGAAACGCTGGCCCCGAAAGCAGCGCCATCGAAGGCGATGATCCGCCGCATCGTGTTCTCGTCGTCGATCGGCAACGCACTCGAGTGGTTCGACTTTCTCGTCTACGGCTATTTCGCAACGGTCATCGCGAAGGCGTTCTTTCCGTCGAACGACGAATGGCTCTCGACGATGCTGGCCATCGGCACGTTCGGCATTTCGTTCCTGATGCGGCCACTGGGCGCGATCGTGCTCGGTATCTACGGCGACCGCAAAGGGCGCAAAGCCGCGCTCACGCTCGCCATTCTGCTGATGATGATCGGCACGCTCACCATGGCCGTGATGCCTTCGTATCAGCACATCGGCATCGCGGCGCCGCTGCTGATCCTGCTCGCGCGCCTTGTTCAAGGTTTCGCGGTCGGCGGCGAGTTCGGCAGCGCGACCGCGTTCATGGTCGAGCACAGCGAAGCGCGGCGTGGCTATTACGCGAGCTGGCAGTTCGCGAGCCAAGGGCTCGCCGCGATCATGGCTGCGGCGTTCGGCTCGGTTCTGAGCGCCTGGCTGCCGCCAGCGCAACTCGAAAGCTGGGGCTGGCGCATCCCGTTCGTCTTCGGTCTACTTGTCGGGCCGGTCGGCTATTACATCCGTTCGCACCTGGACGAAACGCCGGAGTTTCTCGCGACGCGTGCCAGCGCGAAGGCAAGCGACCCCGGCATCTCGTTCGCGAATCAATGGCTGAACCTGCTGCTTGCCGTGGGCATCGTGGCGCAATCGACTGTCGGCGTCTATGTCTTGCAACTCTATATGCCGATGTACGCGGTCAAGCAGTTGCATCTTCCGGCGACGGCATCGTTCGCCGTCGTGGTGCTCAATGGCGGACTTCAGTTCATTTTTTCCCCGTTGATGGGCGCGCTCTCCGATCGGCTCGGGCGCATCCGCATCATGCTCGGCACCTCGATCTTCATGGGCGTAACGATTTATCCGATGTTTGCGTGGCTTCAGGCGCATCCGACGGTCGCGTCGCTCGTCGTGCTGCAATCGGCGGCGGGCATTCTGAAGGCGGCATACTCCGGTCCGATGCCGGCGCTTATGTCCGAGATCTTTCCGACGCGGGTGCGCTCAACAGGCCTGTCGATCGGCTATGCGCTCGGTGTCACGCTGTTCGGCGGTTTCGCGCCGACGATCGTCGAAGCGTTCATTCACGTCACCGGCGACAAACTCGCGCCGAGTTACTACGTGTTGCTGGCCGCCGCGCTGTCCGGGGTTTCGCTGGCTATCGTCGCCTGGCGCATGCGTGTGGCACGTCTTGCTGCGTAAGAACCGCACACTAATACCTCAAACGCGTAAGAATCGGCGGCCTCGGCCGCCTTTTTTCATTTCCAGCACACAGCACTCAAATATCGGCGCGTTTCATGCTCGCGCACCGGCTGCCGCTCGCCTGACGTTGTAAGAAATCGGCACGCACGGAACCGGCGCGCCGCACGTGAGTCTGTCCCCATGTCTGCAAACTCGTTGCAGGGCGGCTAAGATGAAAAAGCAGCCGCTAACACTTGAATTTAAGGACGCCAGGATCGAACCGTTCACGGCGTCGCCTGAACGTCGGCCGTCTCTCGTTGGCCGATGGCGCGTTCGGTCCAGCCTGGGAGCGCGATATATGCATACAGACAGTACACACGTGATGCCTTGGCGCATCGAAGATATCGATCTCACGCGGATCGATCGCCAGAAGGCGGCATCCAACGAGCATCTTCTTTTGTTGTTGTGTGCCTGCTCGTTCATCGAGAGCGGCACCGATCTTTATACGAGCAACCTCAGCAAGTATTTTCATGACGACCCCGAGATATCGGCGTGGCTGAATAACGAGTGGGAGCCCGAAGAGATGCAGCACGGCCGGGCGCTCAAGAGATACATCAATCATGTGTGGCCCGAGTTCGACTGGGACACCGCGTTCAGGAATTTCTTCGATGAATATTCGCTGACGTGCTCTTACGAGGAGTTCGAGAAGAAGCGCGCGCTCGAAATGGTGGCGCGCTGTGTCGTCGAGACGGGGACGGCCACGCTCTACCGCGCGATCAACGATTGTTCGGATGAACCGGTGCTGAAGGAGATCACCGACAATATCCGTACGGACGAAGTGCGGCACTATAAGCACTTCTTTCACTTCTTCAAGAAGTGGAACAAGATCGAAGGCAATGGCCGCATCGCCGTGCTCGGCGCTCTTGTGCGGCGCGTGATCGAATTGAAGAGCGAAGATTCGGAAATCGCGTTGCGGCACGTGTTCGCCATTCGTTACCCGGAGCGTGCGCAGGATGCCGAGTACAACCGCGAACTGTCCGCGCGCGTGAATGCGCTCGTGCGGCGCAATCTGTCCGCGGATCAGGCCATCAAGATGCTGCTCAAGCCGCTCGACTTGCCCGCGCGCATTCAGCCGGGCGTGCACTATCCGCTCTCGAAGATGACGCAGTTGTTCTTCCGTTAATCTTTCTCGACGATGCCGGTTCAAAGCCGGCATTTTTCTATGTCCGATCACGACACGCCGCAGCCATCGCTGTCATCGCACACCGTTTTCGACGAGTGGCCGCCCGAGTTGCGCGCGCTTTTCGACGGCACGCTCGCCGACGCCGATGCTGGTTTTACCGCATCGCTATGCGCTGCCGATCGCGCCCATCGCGTGCGAACGGCGCTGCTCGGCGCCGGCGAACTGCTTGCGCCCGATGCGCGCACACTCGCCTTCGCACTATGGCCGTCGTCACGGACTGCGCAGGCGGTCACCGCGACCGGACGCGCGACTCTCGCCTTCGTATTCGACGACGCGTTCTATCAGGTGCATCTGGACGCGCGCCGCGTGCCGCTCGACGATGTGCCGCTGGCGTGCTTCGTCGGGACTATTGAGAGCGGTGAAATACAGCGGGTGGGATATGCGCGACTCACGAATGGAATCGTCTTCGAATTGACTGACGCGCAACCGGCGCTCGCACGCTGGCGCGAGCAACTCGAATGGCTGAAGCGGGCGGCGAGCGCCGCCGCCTGAAACCTCGACGCGACGCATTCGAGCGTCGCGCCAGCTTGCATCGAACGTATTAGCGACTGCGATCGCCCGATCGCAACGCATCACGCCGGCCACTAAGCAGCGCGCCAGGGTTGCCCCCCGGTCCCGGTTTGCGCGCGTTCGCGGCGTGACCCGTCTGCGCCGGCTCCTGACGTCGCGGCGCCGAAGTCGTGTTGACGTTCGGCTTGCTGTGATTGCGAGTTTCACGCGAAGGCTGAGCGCCGCCATTGTTTGCTTTCGCCGGCCGCGCGCCGCGGGCCTCACCGCTCGGACGGCTGCCTTCGCGGCGCGGCTCGCCGTTGCGGCGCGCTTCACCGCTCGGGCGTGCATCGCCCTTCGGACGCGATTCGCCATTCGGACGTCCTTCGCCGTTGCGCGGATTCTGGCGCCCCTGACCTTGTCCCTGGCCGCGCCCTTGACTGCGGCGCTGGATCGGCTCCGGCTTGGCATTCGGATCCGGTTCGAAGCCCGGAATCACCTCGCACGGAATCGGCCGCTTGATGAGGCGCTCGATGTCCTTCAGCAGTTGATGCTCGTCCACGCATACCAGCGATACCGCTTCGCCTTCCGCGCCCGCGCGCCCCGTGCGGCCGATGCGATGGACGTAATCTTCCGGCACGTTCGGCAAGTCGAAGTTCACGACATGCGGCAGTTGATCGATGTCGATGCCGCGCGCCGCGATATCCGTCGCGACCAGCACTTGCAGCGTCTGATCCTTGAATTCGGCGAGCGCGCGCGTGCGCGCCGACTGGCTTTTGTTGCCGTGAATCGCGAGCGCGCTGATGCCGTCGCGCGTCAATTGCTCGGCGAGACGATTCGCGCCGTGCTTCGTGCGCGTAAAGACGAGTACCTGGAACCAGTTGTTGCCGCGGATGAGATGCGTGAGCAGTTCGCGCTTGCGATCGCGATCGACGGGGTAAATCTTCTGCTCGACCTTCTCGGCCGTCGTATTGCGACGCGCGACTTCGATCAGCGCGGGCGAATCGAGCAGGTTGTCGGCGAGCGCCTTGATCTCGTCGGAGAACGTGGCCGAGAACAGCAGATTCTGGCGCTTCGCCGGCAGGCGCGCGAGCACGCGCTTGATATCGTGGATGAAGCCCATGTCGAGCATGCGATCGGCTTCGTCGAGCACGAGAATTTCGAGCTGCGAAACGTCGATCGTCTTTTGCTGCATGTGGTCGAGCAGACGTCCCGGCGTCGCGACGACGATATCGACGCCACGGCGCAGCGCGTCGATCTGCGGATTGATGCCAACGCCGCCGAACATCACCGTCGACTTGAGCTTGAGGTACTTGCCGTACGCGCGGACGCTTTCCTCGACCTGCGCGGCGAGTTCGCGCGTCGGCGTGAGGATCAGTGCGCGCACCGGGCGTTTCGCGCCGCCCGTGGCGGGTGCCAGTTGCGACAGGCGTTGCAGGATCGGCAGCGTGAAGCCGGCGGTCTTGCCCGTGCCGGTCTGCGCGCCCGCGAGCAGGTCGCCGCCTTTCAGAACGGCGGGAATCGCCTGAAGCTGGATGGGAGTGGGACTGGAATAGCCGAGTTCGTTGACGGCGCGAAGCAGAGGTTCCGACAGACCGAGTGAATCAAAAGACATAGATTGGATACTTGTTCGTTGTGTCGAACGGCGCGCATGCGAATCAGGCTGCGGCGAATCATGGTTCGGCCGGCAGAGCGCATGTGCATCGCTCGAAGAAAAATCGGGCGGCGGGTCATTCGGCGATCAGCGATTGCCGGACGTTGCCGCGAGGGTCGACGTGCTATCAAGACACGTCATCTGGCGCCAAGTTGCATCGAAGGACACTTCGACGCGGCGGCGCCCGTTTCAGCCGACGCTCACGCGACGTAGCGCGCGACGCTCACAAACTGACACAGGCTGCCTGCGAGCACGAACAGATGCCAGATTCCGTGTCCGTGCCGAATACGCTCGTCGTTGATGAAAAACCAGATGCCCGCGGTGTACACGACGCCGCCCGCCACCAGCCACGCGGTTCCCGCGGGTGGTAGCGCCGTCACGAGCGGATGAATGGCTACGAGCGCGAGCCATCCCATCAACACGTACAGCACCATCGATACGCTGCGGGTTCGGCGCCCGAGCGTCAGTTCCTGCGTAATGCCGAGCACCGCAAGCCCCCAACTCACGCCGAAGAGGGACCAGCCCCAGGGACCACGCAAGGTCACCAGTGTATACGGCGTATAGCTGCCGGCTATCAACAAGTAGATGGCCGAGTGATCGCACTTCTGCAGTATCGCCTTGATGCGCGGCGTGCGCACGCAGTGATACAGCGTCGAGATGATGTAGAGCGCGCACAGCATCGCGCCATACACCGCGAAACTGACGACCTTGTACGCGTCTCCGTCGAGCGCGCCCATCGTGACGAGCGCGGCCAGGCCTGCCACCGACAGCAGCGCGCCGATCAGATGGCTGATGCTGTTGAAACGCTCGCCTGTGTGCATGATCGATCCGCCAAAAAACAAGGGGCGCGGCCCCAACTACGAAGGCTGCGCCCCAAATGCGTATTGTACGCTCTATTGGCGGAAGGCCGCCGCGGACCTCAGTCGAGCGGCGCCGAACGCAGATTACTCACCTGTTGCGGCGACACCGGCGTGCCGTGGTTGCCCCACGACATACGGATGTATGTCACGACTGCAGCAACTTCCGTGTCCGACAGCGACTGCGCGAAAGGCGGCATGCCGTGCGGCATCGGATTACCTTCCGTGCTCGGCGGATAGCCGCCGTTCAAGGTCATGCGGATCGGGTTGACGGCCGACGGCATCTGGATCGACTGGTTGTTGGCGAGCGGCGGATAAGCCGGCGGCTTGCCAAGACCGTTTTCCTGGTGGCACTTCGCGCAGTTCTCGGTGTAGACCTTCTTGCCGAGCGTGAGCAGTTCGCCGCCGAATTTCTCGGACGTCTCGAGCTGCATGACTTCCGGCGCTTCCTTCTTCTGCGGGATCGACTTGAGATACGTCGAAATCGCGTTGACGTCCGCGTCGGTCATGTACTGCAGGCTGTTGTGAACCACTTCGGCCATCGGGCCGAACACCGCGCCGCGCTGCGACACACCGGTCTTCAACAGATCGTTGATGTCCTTCAGGTCCCAGTCACCGAGGCCCGCTTCCTTGTTCGACGTGAGCGACGGCGCGTACCAGTTCTGCAACGGAATCAGGCCGCCGGCGAAGGCTGCAGAGCTGACAGGGCCGCCCATCGCGTTGATCGACGTGTGGCACATGGCGCAATGGCCGAGGCCTTCGACCAGATACGCGCCGCGATTCCACTCGACCGATTTGGTCGGATCCGGCTTGTATTCGCCTTCGCTGAAGAAGAGGGTGCGCCAGCCGATCAGCAGGTTGCGGTTGTTGAACGGGAAGCGCAGTTCATGCGGACGGCTGGGCTCGGAAACGGGCGGCACGGAACGCAGGTACGCGTAGATCGCGTCGGAGTCGGCGCGCGTGACCTTCGTGTAGCTCGTGAACGGGAAGCCGGGGTAGAGCAGGCTGCCGTCCTTCGAACGGCCCGTGTGCATGGCGCGATAGAAGTCGTCGGAGGTCCACTTGCCGATGCCGTATTGATCGTCAGGCGTGATATTCGGCGTGAACATCGTGCCGAAAGGCGTGGCCATCGGCAGGCCGCCCGCGAATTGCTTGCCGCCGCGCACCGTGTGGCACGCGATACAGTCGCCGGCGCGCGCGAGATATTCACCTTGCTTGATGAGCGCGGCCTTGTCGGCCGGCGTCGCCGCGATGGCGCCGCCCGAATGCAGGTTGTCGCCGCCCGACCAGAGAACGGCGCCGGCTGCGACGGCTGCCACCACGACAGCCGAGGAAAGTGCGAACAGGGACTTGCGTTTCATTTTGTTGTCGCTCCAGACGCCTTATTGCGGTTCGCTGCCGCACTTGAGCGGCATCTTCAACGAGCCAGCGGGCGCGGGCACCGGGTTGGCGGGTGCTTGTTGCGTGGACAGCCAGGCGGCGACGGCGGTCACGTCGTCATCCGTCAGGCGCGAGGCGATCTGCTGCATGCAATCGGGCGCCTTCGCGTGACGCGTGCCCGACTTCCATGCGCCGACTTGCGCGCTGATGTAGTCGGAATGCAGACCGACGAGGCCCGGAATGGCCGGTTGCATGCCGGTCAGACCCTTGCCGTGGCAGGCCGCGCACGCGGGAATGTTCTTCGATGCATCGCCGTTCAGGACGATCTGTTGGCCGCGCGCGAGCGTCGTTGCGGAGACGTTCGACTTGGCAGGCGGCGGATACGGCGGCCGCTGATTCGAGAAGTACGTCGCGATTTGATGAAGATAATCGTCCGAGAGATACGTGACGAGGTAGTTCATCGGCGGGTACTTGCGCCGGCCTTCGCGGAAATTCTGGAGCTGGTTGTACAGATAGTCGGCCGGCTTGCCGGCAAGACGCGGGAAGTAGTCGTTGTCCGTGCCTTCACCATGAACGCCGTGGCACGCCGTACAGCCTTGCACGCGCGCGGCCATCGTGTCCGGTGCGATCGGCTGGTTTTGCGCCTGCGCGGCGGAGCTGAAAACGCCCGCGCTGCCTACCAGAGCCGAGGCAAAAGCCATAGCGAGCAGCGGACGAAAAATGCGTCTTGAAAACACGCGACACTCCATGAAATTCGGGGACCTGCCGAGCTTCGTGCGGCTCGGTGCGAAGGTGGCGAACCACGGCCACGCAGGGGGCGGTGGGTGGCGGACCACGGCCACAGCGGCTCGACGAGCCTCTGATGCGACGCGGCATTCTATCATCGATGCATGATGATGACTATTTGACACAATCTCGCTCTAAGTCCCGCTGCAGCGCATTCGCGACAATTTGCCGCGTGGCTATTGACCACCCGCGACGAACTTAATAGGCACGAGTCGTCCATTGCCTTTCGACAAATAATCGACTCGACGCAAAGACGCCCGATCGATGCGCTTCATGCAGTTTCGGAAGCGGCCGACAAAAATTCAAGGCGTTTCGTCGACGTTCGATGCTGTGCTGCAACCTGGACGTTCGTTTAGACTCCGCAGATTTCCTTCGATGAGCTTCCCTTCTGCCATGCACGTTCGCGCCGCGACCGGTCCCGCATGATGAACGACGATCCTCTCTGGCTTGCGCAGACGGCATTCGCGGCGCTCGCCGATCTCGCCTTTGCCTGCACGCTCGGCGCGTTGCTCTTGGCCGGCTGGCTGTCGCGCGAACAGGCGTTCGCGCCACCTTCGGCCGTTTTGCCCGCGCGGCAGGGATGTCGGCGTGCCGCGCGCGGGGGTCTGATCGCTGCAATCGTGCTGGTTTCGTGCAACTTCGTTTCTTTGTGGCTGCAGTCGGCGGCAATGAGCGGCGTGCCCATCCTGCAAGCGGGCGCGTCGTTGTGGCTCGTCGCGACGGGCACGCACGTGGGCATCGGCTGGTCGGTCGCGCTCGCGGGCAGCGTGCTTTTGTTGCTCGCGGCGAGCGGCGCGCCGCTATCGATTTCGCGGATCGTATCGACGGTGCTCGCCGCGCTGATCGTCGCTGCGGGAAAGTCGGCGATCGGCCACGCAGCCGACGCGGGCGCGTTCTCCTTCGCCGAAGGTGTGCAAACGCTGCATCTGCTCGCGACCGCGGCGTGGGGTGGCATCGTCATCGCGGGCGCGTTCGTGTTGCCGGCGCTCGATACCTCGGTGGCGCGCGCGGCTTTGATCCGCACGGTTGCGCGCATGTCGCGAGCGGCGTCGCTGGCGGTCGTGCTCGTCGTCCTGACGGGCGTGTTCAATGCGTGGCGCGGCGCCGCCGGCTCTCTCGCGACGCTCACTGCGAGCACCTGGGGCCACGCGTTGATCGTGAAGATCGCGCTGGTCGCGGCGGCGCTCGCGTTCGGCGCGCTGAATCGATGGTCGGCGTTGCCGCGTCTGCAACGCTCTGCATCGACGATGGACGCTCACACGGTCATCAACGTCATGCGCATGGAAGCAGTGATGATGGCCGGCGTGTTCGTGGCAGCGGCCGTGCTGTCGCACAGCGTGCCGGGATCGGCGCTGGCGGGCTGAGCGCGCGCTTATTCGTAGCCGAGTTTGTGAGAGACGATCGGCGCGCAAAAGAGCGCCACTGCGCAGCCGATGATCTTGCCCTGCAGTTCGACGAACGCGGTATGTGAATCCACGACGAACAGCACTTCGAGCAATTGTGGCAGGCAGAATACGAACGCCGCGCCGATGAACCAGCGCGTCACCGCCGCAATGCGCCAGTGATGCTGCGCACCGATTCCCGCCGCCACCACACGCGCCACGCCCAGCGCGACGAGCGAGCCCACGGCCAGTTGGGCTCGGACATATTCATCGGGAAGGACGTGCCACATGATCGTTCTCGCTCTTTTTAGTGACTATGGGCAAGGGTACGCGCAGGAAGCTCGGCAGTATGTACGAAAAAACTCAGTTCGTGGGCGCAGACATCGAAAGGCGTGGCCCGCGTTCACGGCATCGCTCAGAACGTGTGCTCGGGACCCGGGAAGCTGCCGTCCTTCACGGCGCGCACATACGCTTCGACGGCCGCGAAAATGCTCGGCTGGCCTTGCATGAAGTCCTTGACGAAGCGAGGCCGCTTGCCGTGAAAGATGCCGAGCATGTCGTGCAGCACGAGCACTTGTCCCGAGCAGTCGATGCCCGCGCCGATGCCGATAGTCGGAATCGCAAGCGCCTGCGTGACATCGCGCGCGAGCAGCGTCGGCACCGCTTCGATCACGAGCAGCTGGGCGCCCGCCTCCTGCAGCGCGATGGCGTCGCGCTTCATCTGTTCGGCCGCCGCTTCGGACTTGCCCTGCACCTTGAAGCCGCCGAACGCGTGCACCGATTGCGGCGTGAGCCCGACGTGCCCGCATACCGGAATCGACCGCTCGACGAGGAAGCGCACGGTGTCCGCGAGCCATTCGCCGCCTTCGATCTTCACCATCTGGGCGCCCGCGCGCATCAGTTGCACGGCGTTCGCATAGGCATCTTCCTTCGAGCCGATCGTGCCGAACGGCATGTCCGCGACGATGAGCGCGCTCCGGTTGCCGCGCGCGACGGATGCCGTGTGATAGGCAATGTCGGCGAGCGTGACGGGCAGCGTCGTGCTGTGCCCTTGCAGCACATTGCCGAGCGAATCGCCGATCAACATGACATCGACGCCCGCGCGGTCGAGCAGCGCGCCGAAGCTCGCGTCGTAGCACGTGAGCATCGCGATGCGCTCGCCGGCCTCGCGCATGGATTGAAGCTTGGGTACGGTGATCGTCGAGCGATTCGTTTCCTGCAGATACGTCATGATCGTTTCACTAAAGAGTCGCTAAAGAGGGCGGGGCCGCGCGACGCGCTCAAACCGATACGCCTTTGACAAAGAATTCCTTGCGTCCGCGCATTGATTCGATGCGTTCGATCAGGAGCGCGAGATCGTCGTCCGATTCGAGCGGGTTCAGGTGCTCCGCATTCACGGTGAGCAACGGCGTCGCGTCATAGTGATAGAAGAAGTCGTTATAAGCATCGCAGAGCGCGCGCAGATACGAATCGGAGATTTGCAGCTCCATCGGCAGCGCGCGTTTCTGGATGCGCGAGAAGAGCACTTCAGGGCTCGCCTGCAGATAGACGACGAGATCGGGCGCGGGGCCGCTCGAGCGTATGCGCGAGGCGACCTCCTTGTAGAGCTGGAACTCGTCGTCGGGGAGCGTGAGGCGCGCGAAGAGATCGCTCTTCTGCGTGAGGAAGTCGGTCATCAACGCGGCGCCGCTCGTCACGATATCGGCGGCTTCCTGCGTCTGCGATGCGCGCTGTAACGCGAAACTCAATTGCGTGGCGAGCGCGTGTCGCGTGGTGTCGCGATAGAAGCGTTCGAGAAACGGATTGTCCTGCGGACGCTCGAAGAGCGTGCGCATCGACCAGCGTTCGGCGAGCAGCGTCGCGAGCGTCGTCTTGCCGACGCCGATCGGCCCTTCGATCGCGATGTAACGATGCGGCGGCCGCAGTTGCGGCGCGGTCACGGTGAGTGGTGGAGCGCTCATCGGCAGTCTGTCTTGTGGTTGGATGAGACGGCGGTTGCGTCGGCGTCGCGCGGGTTCGTTCCGACCATGCACTGGCATGTCGCGACTTTTTCGATGCGCTGATCGGCGACGCCCGCGATGAACGCATCCGCGCGGCCGCGTTGGGGAAGAATGAGATCCGGCTCGAGTTCGATGAGCGGCACGAGCACGAAGGCGCGCTCGGTCATGCGCGGGTGCGGCACGACGAGATCCGCTTCGTCGATGCTCGATGCACCGTACAGCAGGATGTCGAGATCGAGCGTGCGCGGCGCATTGCGATACGGCCGCTCGCGCCCGAACTGCTCTTCGATGTGATGACACAGGCGCAGAAGCGATCGCGCCGGCAGGCTCGTTTCGAGCTTGACGACGCAATTGAAATAGTCGTCGCCCGATGCATCGATCGGGGCGGTGCGATAGAGGCTCGATTTCGCGAGCACGGTGATCGTGTGTTGCTGAGCGAGACACACGACTGCGTCTTTCAGGGTCTGGCGCGCATCGCCGAGATTCGCCCCCAGGCCCAGATAAGCAATCGTCATGGCAGAAGTCCTACGCGTGGGTCACAGCGAAAAGCGAGGAAAGCAACGTCGCTCTTCGCTACTGTAACCAAAACCGGCGTTACTCGTTGTCGGCGTCTTCGCGCTTGTTCGCCGCACTCGAGATCGTGTCGCCATCGTTTCCTTGTTCAGCCTGCTCGACCGGCGCACCCGGCTCGCCCGAGCGGCGTTTCGCGTTGCTGCGGCGCCTGCGCTTCTTCGGGCCGTTGCGCTCCTTGCCGCCTTGCGACAACAGTGCTTCGCGCTCGGCATGATCGCCGTCGATGAAGTCGCTCCACCACTGGCCGATGGCCGCATCGAGTTCGCCCGATTCGCAACGCAGTAGCAGGAAATCATACCCCGCTCTGAATCTTTGGTGTTCCAGCAGCTTCAGCGCGCTGCGGCCGCGCTTTTCCAGCCGATGCTGAAGACTCCAGATCTCGCGCATATCCGACGAGTAGCGCTTGTGGATCGCGAGCTTCTCGGTCTGCATGTCGAGGACATCGTCCATCGCGCGATGCAAGGCAGGCACCGGATACTCGCCGTTCGCGGTGTATTGCTGCCAGCGCGTCTGCACGTCGTGCCACAAGAGCGTGGCGAAGAGAAAGCCCGGCGAAACCGGCTTGCCGGCGCGCACGCGCTCGTCGGTGCTCGTGAGCGCGAGCGTGACGAACTTCTCGCCGTGCGGCTGTTCGAGCACGACGTCGAGCAGCGGCAGCACGCCATGATGCAAGCCTTCCTGACGCAGCCGTGTGAGACACGCGAGCGCATGACCCGAGAGCAGCAGCTTCAGCATTTCATCGAAGAGACGCGCGGCCGGCACGTTGTTCATCAGGTCGGCGAGATCCTTGATCGGCGCGCGCGTGGCCTCGTCGATTTCGAAGCCGAGCTTCGCCGCGAAGCGCACGACGCGCAGCATGCGCACCGGATCTTCGCGATAACGCGTGGCCGGATCGCCGATCATGCGCAACAGGCGCGCGCGGATATCGGCCATGCCGTCGTGATAGTCCAGCACGGTTTGCGTGGCCGGATCGTAGTACATCGCGTTGATAGTGAAGTCGCGGCGCGTGGCGTCTTCGTGCTGCTCGCCCCAGACGTTGTCGCGCAACACGCGGCCGCTCGCATCGACGGCATGCGTGCGGCCATCGAGCTCGCCGCGTTTAAGGCGGCGCGGCGGCTCCGACACCGGCTCGGGCGGGGCGTCCATC
The DNA here is from genome assembly GCA_001544655.2 of Caballeronia turbans. GTDB lineage: Bacteria > Pseudomonadota > Gammaproteobacteria > Burkholderiales > Burkholderiaceae > Caballeronia > Caballeronia turbans. The sequence continues at coordinate 136,554 of FCOD02000006.1, read as the reverse complement.
AACGCGCGAAACGTCGATGTCTCGATGATCTCCTGCCCGAACTGCACGTGCACGATCTGAAAGCGCCGCCCGATGATGCGCGCGCGGCGAAAGAGCTTCTGCACCTGATCGGGTGTGGCGTCGGTCGCGACGTCGAAGTCTTTCGGCGCGACGCCGAGCAGCAGATCGCGCACCGCGCCGCCGACGATGAACGCGCGATGCCCCGCGTGCTGCAAGCCGTCGGTCACGCGGACCGCGTTCTTCGAGATCAGCGACGGATCGATGCCGTGAATGTCCGACGACAGGATCACCGGCACATTCGGGTCGCGCTTCACGGGCGCGGCGGCTTTCTTGCGCGTGCTCTTGCGAGCGGGCTTGGCGTCGGGCGAAGCCGCCGTCGTGTCGTTCGCTGCGCTTTCGTTGGAGTCGGCGCTTTCTTGCCCGAACAGCTTGCGGATGAGTTTTTTAATCACGTGTGTCGAACAGGTTCAGGATGCGCCAGCCTTTGGCTTGCGCATGCGCGCGCAGGGTGTCGTCGGGGTTGGTCGCGACTGGATCGGTGACGCGCTCCAGCAGCGGGATGTCATTGTGCGAGTCGCTGTAGAAATAGCTGTGCCTGAAGTCGGACAGCGTCTTGCCGATCGATGCGAGCCATTGCTCGACCCGCACGATCTTGCCTTCGCGATAGCTCGGCGTGCCGGTCGGCCGGCCGGTGAGCGCGCCGTGCGGATGGTCGTCCACGGTTTCCACTTCGCATGCGATCAACGTTTCGATGCCGAAGGCTTCCGCGATCGGCGCGGTGATGAACGCGTTGGTCGCCGTGACGAGACAGCAAAGGTCGCCGTTGTCCTGATGCTCGCGCACCAGCGTGACGGCGGCCGGCACGATGCGCGGATTGATCACCTCGCGCATGAACTGCGCGTGCCAGTCGGTGAGCTGCTCGCGCGAGTATTTCGCGAGCGGCGCGAGCATCGCGTGCAGATACGCGTTGATGTCGAGCACGCCCGCCTTGTAATCGGCGTAGAAGGCGTCGTTCTGACGCGCGAAGGATTCCCCGTCGACGATGCCGAGCTTCACCATGAAGCGGCCCCATTCATGGTCGCTGTCGGTGGGAATGAGCGTGTGGTCGAGATCAAAGAGGGCGAGGTTCATGGGTGCGCATTTTACTTGAAGCGGGTCGGGGCGTTGTCCGGCGCGGCCGCGCGGGGATCGGGGTCGAGCGGATCGCCGGGGAGATCGGACGGCGCGCCGGACGGCCGTTCTTGCGCCGACACGGGAACGAGCGGCGCGGCGCGGCCCGTTTGCTGGAGCATCGTGCGCAGGAGCGGGCGCGTCACCGCGCGCTTTTGCTCCAGCGAGAAGCGGTCGAGCTCGTCGAGCAGGGCCATGAGGCTCGGCATGTCGCGCCTGAAGTGCGTGAGCAGATAGCCGGGCACGTCCTCGGCGAGCACGATGCCGCGTTCGCGCGCCGCGTGCTTCAGCACCGACGCCTTCGCTTCGTCGGAAAGCGGCTGCAGATGGAACACGAGGCCCCAGCCGAGCCGTGTGCGCAGATCTTCGCGCACGGTGAGCGCGAGCGGCGCGTCGTTGCCGGTGGCGACGAGCGCGCTCGACGGATACGCGCGCACTTCGTTGAAGAGATTGAAGAGGGCGATCTGCTGCGCGGCGGACAGGCGGTCGCAATCGTCGACGGCGTAAAGCGTCACGCGCGGATCGAAGCCGAACGCGTTGAGCGCGCTTTGCGGGCTCAGGTAGCGCGCATGGCCGTTCGCCTCGTGCGTGAGCGCCTGCAGCAGATGGCTGCGGCCGCTGCCCGGCTCGCCCCACACGTAGAACGTGCGGTCGGCGACCGGCCCGGCCGCGAGTGCGCCTTCGAGCTCGCGCAACCGCGCGATCAGTTCGTGATTGCCGGCGGCGAAAAAATTGTCGAAGGTGGCGGGCGGCGGCGTGCCCAGATCGAGCGTCAGTTGGCGTTGCACGGGAGATCGGTGTCGTCGGGCCTTGAGTCGGGCATATCTTGAAAACTGCCGGATGAGCCACGGGTGTACGCGCAAAGCCGCAGCGGAGCGCCCTGTGCGGCCGTGGCTCGGGCGCTTTTCAGACCGGCTTCGATCTCGAAAAGAGCGCCTTCGCGATTTCTGGCGAACGCGGGAAAATCCGGCCTGCCGACCGTCGTCGGGTCATCATCGGGTAAAATCGCATTTTACCGACCTTCTTGCTTCCCTCCCCATGAATCAACCGAAATCCGCTCCAGACGCCCAAGGTTTGTCGTATCGCGACGCGGGCGTGGACATCGACGCGGGCGACGCGCTCGTCGACCGGATCAAGCCGTTTGCCAAGAAAACCTTGCGCGACGGCGTGCTGGGCGGCATCGGCGGATTCGGCGCGCTCTTCGAAGTGCCGAAGAAGTACAAGGAGCCGGTGCTCGTGTCGGGCACGGACGGCGTAGGCACGAAGCTGCGCCTCGCGTTCACGCTGAACCGTCATGACACCGTCGGCCAGGATCTCGTCGCGATGAGCGTGAACGACATCCTCGTGCAGGGCGCCGAGCCGCTCTTCTTCCTCGATTACTTCGCGTGCGGCAAGCTCGACGTGGACACCGCCGCCGACGTCGTGAAGGGCATCGCGACGGGTTGCGAACTGGCGGGCTGCGCGCTGATCGGCGGCGAGACGGCGGAAATGCCGGGCATGTATCCCGATGGCGAATACGACCTCGCGGGCTTCGCGGTCGGCGCGGTGGAAAAGAGCAAGATCATCGACGGCAGCACGATCAAGCCGGGCGACGTGGTGCTCGGGCTGGCTTCGAGCGGGATTCATTCGAACGGTTATTCGCTGGTGCGCAAGATCATCGAGCGCGCGAATCCCGATCTGAACGCCGACTTCGACGGCCGCTCGCTTGCCGACGCGCTGATGGCGCCGACGCGCATCTACGTGAAGCCGCTGCTTTCGACGATGCAAAGCGTGACCGTGAAGGGCATGGCGCATATCACGGGCGGCGGTCTCGTCGAAAACATTCCGCGCGTGCTGCGCGAAGGGCTCACGGCCGAGCTGGATCATCGCGCGTGGCCGCTGCCGCCGCTCTTCGCTTGGCTGCGGAAGCACGGCGGCGTCGCGGATGCGGAGATGCATCGCGTGTTCAATTGCGGCATCGGGATGGCGGTGATCGTCGCGGCGGAAGATGCCGATGCGGCTACCGGTTTGCTGTCGGCTGCGGGCGAGCAGGTGTGGAAGATTGGCGTCGTGCGCGAGAGCAAGGAAGGGGAGGCGCAGACGGTGGTGGTATGAGCGCCGCGCGATTGGGCTGATTTGAAGGCAAAAACCCTCGCTTTGCGCGAGGGTTTTTGTTTTTTGGGTGGGGCGGTTACGGTTGCCTTGGCCTATCAATTGGTTCAATAGCCGCAGCGACTTTGGTATGCCGAATCCCCATCTAAATACATCGTCTGAATAACAACTACCAGGAATGTACATAACGTCATGCTCGGGAGTAGATCCAAGTTGTCTTGTGAGGAACGCGGCGGCGATTTTGTTGAAGGCCGGGCGCGGAGCCGTCAGATGATAGTGGAATGTTGTCGAGGATTCGGAAACGGGTGCGGTCAAACGCGTTCCGGAAGAGATTAGGTCGCCTAGATAAACTTTACCTTGATACTCGACATACATGTCATCGGCAGTCAGGAATCGGCCGCTGTCAGCGCCCCCGCCTGCTGGTCTCGAGATTTGGTACCCGCCGAGCGTTTTGACGTCATATATGGGACGGCCGGCGCTCTTTTTCTTAAGTCTTGCATGGTTCCGTCGAATAGAACTTTCGAAAGATCGACGCGAAGGAATTCGGTTTGAGCCGTGTAGCGTTTCCGCCTGATAGTGCATTTTTTGCACTATCAGGCGGATTGGAAGATGCTAGCTTTTTGAAACGATTACACGCAATATTTCAGTCTGCTTTTTCAGACTTTCGGAACGCGAACGAGTGCTTCCATTGCCCGCTCGGTCGCATCCCCCGCGCAGCAATCCACCACGACGCGCTCCGGCATCGCTCTCAACCACGTCAACTGCCGCTTGCATAACTGCCGCGTCGCAAAGATGCCCTTGTCGCGCATCTCGTCGTAGCGCGTTGCGCCGTCGAGGTATTCCCACGCTTGCCGATAACCGACGCAGCGCATCGACGGCATCGACAGATCGAGATCGCCGCGCTCGCGCAGCCGCTTCACTTCGTCGATGAAACCGTGCGCGAGCATCGCATCGAAGCGCGCGGCGATGCGTGCATGCAGCACCGCGCGATCCGACGGCTCCAGCGCGACCGGCACGAAGCGATACGGCGCATCCACGTGCTGGGTACGCGGTGCGGCGAGGAGCGTGGACATCGGTTGTCCCGTCAGCATGAAGATTTCGAGCGCGCGCTGGATACGCTGCGAGTCGTTCGGTGCGAGCCGCGCGGCCGTTTTCGGATCGACCGCCGCGAGCCGCGCGTGCAGTGCGGGCCAGCCGTCGCGTGCGGCGTCGGCGTCGAGCGTCGCGCGCACGTCGGCGTCGGCGGTGGGGAGATCGTTCAGGCCTTGCGTCAGCGCCTTGTAGTACAGCATCGTGCCGCCGACCAGCAACGGCACATTGCCCCGCGCGATGATCTCGCCGACCAGCCGCAGCGCATCCGCGCGAAACTGCGCGGCGGAATAGCTCTCGGCAGGATCGATGATGTCGATCAGATGATGCGGCGCCGCCGCGCGCTCCTCAGCGCTCGGCTTGGCCGTGCCGATGTCCATCTCGCGATAGACGAGCGCCGAATCCACACTGACGATCTCGACCGGATGCCGCGCCGCGAACGCGAGCGCCGCCGCCGTTTTCCCCGAGGCCGTCGGCCCGAGCAGACACGCCACACGCAAAGCGGTATCGCTCATTGTCCGCGCATGAAAAGGCGGTCGAGATCGGCGAGCGTGAGCTGATACCACGTCGGCCGGCCGTGATTGCATTGATCGGCGCGCTCGGTCGCTTCCATCTGGCGCAGGAGCGCGTTCATCTCGTCGAGCGTGAGCCGGCGATTCGCGCGCACCGCGTTGTGACACGCGAGCGTGCCCAGCAATTCGTGTTGACGCTCGGTGAGCACGCGCGATCCGCCGTAGGCGTGCAGGTCGGCAAGGACGGCGCGTGCGAGCGATTGCAGATCGGCGTCCTTCAGCAGCGCGGGCACGGCGCGGATCGCGATCGATGTCGGCGACAGCACCGCGAGATCGAAACCGAGCGCATCGAGCGTGTCGCGCTCTTCCTCGACGGTGCCGATCTCGACCGGTTCGGCCGTCATCGACACGGGAATCAAAAGCGGCTGCACCGCGATCGCCCGGTCGGCGAGCGCGTGCTTGAACTGCTCATAGAGAATGCGCTCGTGCGCGGCGTGCATGTCGACGATCACGAGGCCGCGCGCGTTTTGCGCCAGCACGTAGATGCCGTGAATCTGGCCGACGGCGAATCCGAGCGGCTGTTCGCCGGCGTGATCGAGTGCGCTGTCGTTTGCCATGACCGGCGCCGCGGGCCGCTCGTCCGCGCTCGGGTAAGGCGTGTCGATGGAAGTCGTCGCGTTCGGCGTGCCCGCGCCGGTGTCCTTGCGCCCGAACAGCGCGTCATACAGCGCGAGCGGCTGCGCGACCGGCAGCGTGCCCTGCGTCATGCGCGACTGGCGCATCCAGTTCGTGCCGTTCTCGCTTTTGAGATGCAGTGTGTCGGGCGCACCGGCAAATGGCTTCGCACTGAACGACGCCGGGCCGGTCGGCTGCAACTGCGCCGCGTGGCCGCCCGATGTCGTCTCCGGCGAAGCGCCCGCATGCCGGGCGAGCGCGCGCTGCACGGCATGGAAGACATATTGGTGGATCGAGCGCGAATCGCGAAAGCGTACCTCGATCTTCGACGGATGCACGTTCACATCGACGGATTCGGGCGGCAGATCGAGAAACAGCACGTACGCCGGATAGCGATTTCCGTGCAACACGTCTTCATACGCGGCGCGCACCGCGTGCGTGAGCAGCTTGTCGCGCACGAAGCGGCCGTTCACGAAGAAATACTGCTGGTCGGCGCGGCCGCGGCTCGCGGTGGGCAGGCCCGCGCAGCCGTAGACGGCGAGCGGCCCGGCGCGTTCGTCGAGCGGCAGATGCGCGGTTTCGAACACCTCGCCGAGAATCTTCGCGACGCGCGTTTGCGGATCGCTCGCGTTCCAGTGCTCCACGGCCTTGCCGTTATGCATCACCGAAATCGCGACGTCGGGCCGCGCGAGCGCGGTGCGGCGGATCACGTCGAGGCAATGTCCGAGCTCGGTCTGCTCGCTCTTCAGGAACTTGCGGCGCGCGGGCGTGTTGAAGTACAGCTCGCGCACTTCCATCGTCGTGCCGACGGTGCCGGCCGCCGGCGAGATCGCGCCGGTCTGCGCGTCGATGCGCGTGGCGTGCGGGCAGCTTTCCGTGCGGCTCGTGATGAACAGCTCGGCCACTGATGCGATCGACGCGATCGCCTCTCCGCGGAACCCCAGTGTTGCGACGGCTTCGAGCTCGGCGAGCGAGCGGATCTTGCTCGTGGCGTGGCGCATCAGCGCGAGGGGAAGTTCGTTCGGCGGAATGCCGCAGCCGTCGTCGGCGACCACGATGCGTTTCACGCCGCCTTCGTCGAGCGTGATGCGCAAGGTCGTCGCGCCCGCGTCGAGCGCGTTTTCCAGCAGTTCCTTGACGACCGACGCCGGCCGTTCCACCACCTCGCCCGCGGCGATCTGGCTGATGAGCTGGTCGGGCAGCGGGGCGATCGCGCGCGAACGGCGCACGCTGTCGGCGGTCAAATCGCCAGCGGAGGGTTCGTTGAGGTCGGACATGCCGAAATTATAACGATTCGCAACGTTTCGCCCGTTTCGCCTCTGGCTCGACCGGGCGCATCCGTCCATGCCCGCCAACGCGCCGCACAATGACGCCTGGATACGGTTTTTTTAACCGGCTCGATGTACCACTTCGGTATCATGGCGCGACTCCCGCTTTCGATGCCGATGCGCCGCTTTTCCGGCGCCGGCGCAACTTTTCGAGGAAAGATTTTTGGACACGTTGCTGCAATTCCTGGGACTCATTCTTCACATCGACAAGTCGCTCGGTGTCTTCATCCAGAATTACGGCGCCTGGGTCTACGCGGTGCTGTTCCTGATCGTGTTCTGCGAAACCGGACTCGTCGTGTTCCCGTTCTTGCCGGGCGATTCGCTGCTGTTCATCGGCGGAGCCTTCGCCGCGTCGCACGAGATGGATCTCCTCGCGCTGATCGCGTTGCTGCTCATCGCGGCGGTGACCGGCAACACGGTGAATTACTGGATCGGCCGCGCCATCGGACCGAAAGTCTTCGACACGAACATTCCCGTGCTGGAGCGCTTTCTCGACCGGGCCGCGTTGCAGAAGACGCATAACTTCTATGAGAGGCACGGCGGCAAGACGATCGTGATCGCGCGTTTCGTGCCGGTGGTACGGACCTTCGCGCCGTTCGTCGCGGGGGTATCGTCGATGAGTCACGCGCGCTTTCAGTTGTTCAATATTCTGGGCGCGCTCGTCTGGGTGCTGTTGCTGGTGCTGCTCGGTTTTTTCTTCGGCAACATTCCGTTCATCAAGCAGTATCTGAACGTGATCGTGCTGGTGGGAATCGGTGCCGCGATCGTGCCGATCGCGATCGGCGCGCTCTGGAAGATGAGCCGCCGCAATTCGAAGGCTTGAGATAGGGGCGGCCCGCGAGGCCGCCGAACGCCGGCCTCGCGGGCGCTGCGCAGCCGCGTCAGGCGCGGCGGAACAGGCGGATGATGAAAAGCAGCACCACCGCGCCGATCACGGCCGTAAGCAGTGTGCCGAGGATGCCGCCGCCGAACGAGAGGCCGAGCGTGCCGAAGATCCATCCGCCGATCACGCCGCCGACGATACCGACGAGGATGTCCACGATCACGCCGAAGCCGCTGCCGTTCATGATGAGACCGGCGAGCCAGCCGGCCACGCCGCCGATGATCAGACTGAGGATGATGCCGTGTTGCATGATTTGCATGGGGTGAGGCTCCTGTCGAATTGAGAGTTGCGGGACGCAGGCAAAACCTGCATCCGGGCGCGGGCAATGTATCGGAAATGACCGTGGCGGGGGTCCGTCAACCGTCAAAGATTGTCAAGGCGGCCAGCCCGCGATGTGCCGTACGGCAGACGACGCGTGGGTGCGGCGGTTTACGTCAAAAATTTAGAATGCCAAAGGATTTGTCGACTGTTTAACGAGGTGTGTCGTTTAGGTCACTGAGGCGAATTTGTTTCTGTAATGTTTTATGCTGGCGGAATCGTGTTTTTTCAGAATTTGAGATTTGTGTGGGGCGAGCGGGTGCGCGCGGTGTCCGGAGTATTGATCGCGCTGGCATTCATCGCGTTGGCGTCCGGCTGTGGCATTCTCCGATGCGGTGGAACGGCGGTGTACGGCGTAGCGATAAGCGTCTGCGCGTAATCAAAACGCCGCGGACGAACGCGGCCGGCGAGTTGAAAAAGTTCAAGACGACAAGCATGGGAAAGCTGGTGGGGCACAAGGAAGATTTCAGATCCGACTCGCGCGGGGCGATCGCGGGCATGGCGCTCGTGGCGGCGATGGCGGCAGGACTGGCGGGCTGCACGTCGACGCCGCGCACGCCCGCGCCGATCATCGAAAATTCGGCGTTGAGCGCGCCGCCGGTCGTGCAAGGCACGTCTCCGGGCGTGACGCCCGCACCGGTCGTGCCGCTCGGGCCGGCCATTGCCGCGCCGGTCGAGCCGGGCTTTTATCGCGTGAAGCCGGGCGACACGCTCTATGCCATTTCGCGCACCTTCAAGCAGAAGCCCGCCGATCTGGCCAGGTGGAACGCGCTGCCGGAAAGCAAGCAGGTGAACGTCGGGCAGGTGCTGCGTGTCGCGCCGCCTGGCGCATCGGTGCCGGATTCGACGACGGCGAGCACATCGGCGGCTACATCGAAGACGGCGCAGCCTCCGCTTTTGCCGACGCCCGAGAAATCGGCGGCGCAGAAGCCCTCGGCCGACAAGCCCGTCGCAGCGAACGAGGAGCGTCCATCGGCAGTCACCGCGACCGCGCCCAAGGGCACGTTCGTCTGGCCGGCCCACGGCGAAGTCGTGCGCAAGTTCGGCGTGAGCGGCAACAAGGGCATCGATATCGAGGGCAAGGTCGGACAGCCCGTGAAGGCGGCGGCGTCGGGCAAGGTGGTGTACGCGGGCAGCGGCTTGCGTTCCTACGGGCGCATGATCATCGTCAGGCATGGCAACGACTATCTGACCGCCTACGCATACAACGAAAAGCTGCTCGTGAAGGAAGGCGACACCGTCAAGCAGGGCGCCACCATCGCGGACATGGGCACCGGGCCGGGCGGCGCGCCGACCTTGCATTTCGAAGTGAGAAAGTCGGGTGCCGCAGTCGACCCGGTGCCGCTGCTCAGCGCGGCGGGCGGCTGATGCGGTGCGTGCAGGAAGGGGAAGGAAGGTGAAAAAGATCGTGATCGCCGCGCTGGCCGCGGCTTCGTTGACATCGCTGCTTACCGGATGCGATCAACAGCAGAGCGAGGAAGGGTTGAACAAGCTCAAGGCGTTCTTCAATGCAGTGAAGCCGGATAACCTGCTGCTCAAGAACCTGCAGCCCGGCGTCACGACCGAGGCGCAGATCCGCGAACAAATGGGCGAGCCGGAGACCGAGCGCACCTTTACCGACGGAAGCAAGCGTCTCGAGTATCCGCGCGGTCCGGCGGGAACCAATACGTACATGGTCGATCTCGATGCGAACGGCCTCTTCGTCTCCGTGACGCAAGTGCTGACCGCGGAAAATTTCGCGAAGGTGCGGCCCGGCATGACGATAGATGAAGTGCGCAGATTGCTCGGCAAGCCGACCGAGATCGCCGAGTACCGCCTGAAGAAGGAGCGCGTCTGGAGCTGGCACTGGCTGGAAGACGGCGTGAATCAGGACGCGATGTTCAACGCGCATTTCGGGCCTGACGGCATCGTCGTGACGACCTCGCGCTCCGAAGCGATTCGCGGTGGTCAGCGCTGACGCCCGAGCATGAGATCGATAAGCGATTCCGCTATCTGCGAGACGCGCCTTCGCCTGCTGGAGGAGGCGTCGCGTTATCGCGATCAGATGCGGCACGACGCCGACGAGCAGGCGATCGCTCGCTGGGAGTGCGACCGCGGCCATCGTTGGGACAAGGCGCTGGGCGTCGCGCAGAACGTGCGCTGCATGAAATGCGCGGCCGAACGGCTCGAACTGGAAACGAAGCGCCTGCGCGACGTGGCGCAGGTGCGCGGCGGCGCGTTGCTCTCGCGCCGCTATGTGGATGCCGCGACGCCGCTGCGCTGGCAATGCGCCCATGGCCACGTGTGGGACGCGCTTCCTGAGAAGGTGTCGCGCCACTGGTGTGTCGATTGCGCGCGGACCTTGCTGACCGCCTTTCCCTGATCCTTCGTCAAGCGCCGTTCAGAGCCGTCACCAGTTCGTCCGTCGTCAGCAGTGCGTGCGCGTAGGTGCGCGCGTTGATTTCATGCGCGGCGTGCAGCGCTTCATCGGAGAAAGCGGCGGTCGCGTCGCGCACGAGCGTTACGTGATAGCCGAGTTCGGCGGCGAAGCGTCCCGTCGCCTCGATGCATGTGTTCGCGACGAGCCCGATCAGAATTACGTGCGATACGCCGCGCTGTTTCAGCAGGAAATCGAGGTCGGTGTTGGCGAAGCCGCTGCTCATCCAGTGCTCCTTGACGATCGTGTCGCCAGGATGCGGCGCGAAGTCGGGAAACCACTCGCCACCCCACGTCCCTTTGCCGAACACGAGCGATTTCGCCGCCGTCTGCAGATACGGCGACGGATGCGCCCACCTATCGACGTCGCCCGGCTCGAAGCGGCGATGCGGCACGATGAACACCGGTAGCCCGAGCGCGCGCACGGCCGAGGTCACGCGCTTCAGGTTTTCATGCAGATGCGCCGCATTGCGCGTCTGCGCGACGCGCGGCCAGAGCTTGCCACCTTCGGCGAGAAAGTCGTTGTAGGGGTCCACGAACAGCAGAGCCGTGCGGTCCTTCGGATAGGCGCTCATCGTCTGTCTCCGCTCGCAACAATGAAAAGCGCGTGAACGCGCGCCGTCTCATGTTACGCGCGGGTCGTGGCAGGCATCCGAAATCGTGCGACGCCCCGGCCACAGCAAAAGAAAAGCCGGCGGCTGCCGGCTTTTGAGCTTCTTTGTCGGGGCGCTGGCCTTCTTCGCCTGCGACTCGCCGCGTCGTTGGCAAAAACTCGCGCTTTGGTTTTTTTGTCGCGCTTTGCTTTCACCCGCCACCCGGTTGAGTGCCGCCCATCCTGTTCGTCGGTCTCTCGGCGCGTTTTACTACTTCCCCCCGTGCGCTGGAATAAGTATTGCGAAAGGCCATTCCTAAGAATGTACGCTCGCAAACACATCCGCAATTGATAAGCCCATTGAGGGAAAGCACTGAGCCCGGCTCGATGTTCAGCCGGCTGACGAGACCGCGTGTGCGCGCCCGATGCCCGAGCGCATGTTCGCCGCGACGAGCGATTGCGTGACCATGCGCGCTTCGGCTTGCGCAATGTGCTCGAGCGTCGCGTCCTCCAGTTGCGCCGAGAACACGGCGAGCGCCGTGCACAGACGCGCGTGTTCGCCGGCGTCGAGCGTCCAGACGGCGTTGGCCGAATGACGCGCATCCAGTTCGACCAGCGCCTCGTGCGCGAGCGTGATGTCGTCTTCGAATTCCGGCGCGTGGCCGAGCTGACACAACTCCTCGGCAACCAGCATGTGACGGCACAGCGTCATGAAAAGCGGCTGCGAGCCGTGCCCCCGATGAAACGCGTCGAGCGCCGCATAGCAATGCAGCAGCATCGCGTCGATCATCGGTTCGCGCGCCGCGCGGCTGTATGTCAACGCGCGCAGCAGCGGCGACATCGCGGGACGGGCGGATTTCATGTTCGTCGATTTCTTCTTCACGGCAGTACTCCCGAAAGAGGTGTTCGCGGGCCGGGGCGGTCTGTCGCGCCGGGACGCTGTATCGCTGGATGCGCTGGACGTGGGAAGCATCATCGCACCGGAAAATTAGCTGTTTCTTAAGGCGCGCGCCGCTTGCTCAGGCGGGCGTCAGCGTTTCGCCGGACACGTGCACTTTCTGGCCGACCGCCACGCCCGGCGCCGCTTCGTAGGTGAAGCTGCGCACGCTGCCGTCGTTCATGCGGACCTGCACCTGATAAGTCGTCGCCTTGTGAACCACGTGTTCGATCTGGTTGCCCGCGAGCCCGCCGCCGATCGCGCCGATGATCGTCGCCGCCGTGCGTCCCCGGCCGTTGCCGATCTGCGTGCCCGCGAGCCCGCCGACCACAGCGCCGCCAATCGCGCCGATGCCGGTCGTCGGCTGCGCGGTCTGGACGGCGCTGACGGCGGTCACTTCGCCGGCATAGGGATCGTAGGCGGGCGCGGGGTTCGGCGCGTAAGCCGCGCTTTCCTGAGCCGGCGCGGGCTTGCGCACAGGCGTCGGATGATGTCCGCGCACCGCGCGCGGCAGCGATGCGGGTTGCCGAGCCGCCGCCGGCGACGCCTGCTCGGCGGCTGCGGGCCGGGCGGTCTGGGCATCGACGAGCGGCGAAGCCGTGACCGTCGTGGCAGTCGCTTTGGACGACGGCAGAAGGCCCGTCATCGCGGCGACGCCGGTGCCGCACGCGAGGATGATCGACACGGCGGCTGCCGCGACGAGCGGATGAATGCGGGACGGCTTCGTTTGAATCTCGGGAACGGCGTTCATGGCAGCGACTCCTGTAGATGCCTGCCAGCTATAACGCCGTGCGACGCAGACGGTGCACGCGATTGCTGTGACATTTGTAAGCAAACGTCGCATCGCGGACGGTTTTACGTCGGCCTAGGGCGAATACATATGTTGCATAAATATTGTTAATGGCAACATATGTATCATTCCACACGAGAAAACGAGGTCGTCATGAAATCCACGTCGCTGCTTGCATCGTCTGTCGTGCTCTCCGCGCTATCGCTCTTTACGGGGCCGAGCTACGGCCAGAACGGACAGCCGACGCTCGCCAAGATCCAGAGCGTCAACCTGATCGCGATCGGCCATCGTGAAACGTCGGTGCCGTTCTCGTATGTCGATGCGAACAACGATGTCGTCGGGTTTTCGCAGGACTTGTGCAACAAGGTGATCGACGCGGTGAAGGCGAAGACGAAGCATCCGGATTTGCGCGTGCGCTTCATTCCGGTGACGTCGCAGAACCGTATCTCGCTCGTGCAGAACGGCACGGTCGATCTCGAATGCGGCGTGACGACCAATCTCACGTCGCGGCAGAATCAGGTCGCGTTTTCCGACACCTTCTTCATCGCGACGACGCGCCTGCTCACGAAGAAGGATTCGGGCATCAAGGATTTTCCCGATCTCGCGGGCAAGACCGTCGTGACGAATCAGGGCACGACGTCCGAGCGCATTCTTCGCAAGATGAACGAAGAGAAGAAGATGAACATGAGCATCATCAGCGCGAAGGATTACGGCGAAGGGCGCGCGACGCTCGAAACGGGCCGCGCGGTCGCCTACATGATGGACGACGTGCTGCTCGCGGGCACGCGCTCGCTGACCTCGAAGCCTTCGGACTGGGTGCTCGTCGGCACGCCGCAGTCGTCGGAGGCGTACGGCTTCATGATGCGCAAGGACGATCCCGAATTCAAAAAGCTCGTCGATGACGCAATGAGCCAGGTGATGAAGGGCCCCGAGATCAGGACGATGTACGACAAGTGGTTCATGAAGCCCGTCCCGCCGAAGAACATCAACTTCGATTTTCCGATGAGCGAGACGATGCAGAAGCTCTACGCGCAGCCGAACGACAAGGCGTTCGAATGACGATGTGACCGGCGCGGCTTACTCGGCGAAGGGCAGGTCGGTCTGCCCTTCGGCGCGCATGCCGAAGGCGTTGAGCGTCATCGCGACGAGCGCGTAATAGCCCAGCAAGCCGACGAGATTCACCACGACCGTATGACCGAAGCGCGCGACGGCGGCCTCGTACGTCGCATCGCTCACGCGCTTCGTTTCGTAAAGTTCGGTGGCGAAATCGAAGATGAGTTCGTCGTCGGCGTCGGCGAAAGTTGGTGTCTCACCGGTGCGCAGGGCTTCGGCGATATCGGCGGGCAGGCCGGCATCGAGCGCGATTGGATGATGAATGTGCCATTCCGCCTGCGAGCGCCAGCGCGCCGCGGTCACCAGAATCGCGAGTTCCGAAAGACGCAGCGGCAGGCCCGTCTTGTAGCGGCAGAACGCGCCGAGTTTCTGCGCGTTCTGCGCGAGTTCGGGACTGAAGATCCAGCCGAGAAACGGGCCGTTGAGATTGCCGCGCGGGCCGCTCAGGATGTCGTGCAAGACGGCTTTCTGCTCGTCGGATGCGGTCGCGGGCTGGAAGTCGGGAAGTCGTTTGCTCATGTTTGTTCTCATGCGATAGCGCAAAGCGCACCGTCGATGGCGTCGGAAAGACGCTCGACAATCGTCTCGATCTGTTCGCTCGTCGTGATGAACGGCGGCGCGATAAGCACGTGATCGCCGATCCGGCCATCGACGGTACCGCCCATCGGATAGACCATGAGGCCGCGCTTCATCGCCTCGCTCTTGATGACGGCGTGCAGTTTGTGTTTCGGGTCGAACGGCGTCTTGCTTGCGCGATCCTGCACCAGTTCCACGCCGGTAAAGAGACCGCGCCCGCGCACATCGCCGATGAACGGGTGATTCGCCTGCCGTTCGCGCAGCAGTGCGCGCAGTTGTTCGCCGCGCGCCATCACGTTGTCGAGCAGCTTGTCTTCGGCGATGACCTTCTGCACCTCGAGCGCCGCCGCGCACGCCGTCGCGTGACCGATATACGTATGCCCGTGCTGGAAGAAGCCCGAGCCGCCGACGATCGTGTCAAAGATCTCGTTGCTGACGAGTGTCGCGCCGATCGGCTGATAACCCGCGCCGAGACCCTTCGCGATCGCGAGAATATCGGGCGACACGCCGTCTTCCTCGCACGCGAACAGATAGCCGGTGCGGCCCATGCCGGACATCACTTCGTCCAGGATCAGCAGCACACCGTATTTGTCACAGACCGCGCGGATCTTGCGGAAGTACTCACGCACCGGCGGCACCGCGCCCGCCGTCGCACCGACGACCGTTTCCGCGACGAACGCCGCCACCGATTCCGCGCCGAGTTCGAGGATCTTCGCTTCGAGCTCGTCG
This sequence comes from Caballeronia turbans, assembly GCA_001544655.2. Lineage (GTDB taxonomy): Bacteria > Pseudomonadota > Gammaproteobacteria > Burkholderiales > Burkholderiaceae > Caballeronia > Caballeronia turbans. The sequence continues at coordinate 121,336 of FCOD02000006.1, read as the reverse complement.
GCCAGGCGTTGCGCAAAGGCTTCATCGCTTTCGCCCGCCTGCTGCTCGCGATACGCGAAGCAGGGTGTGACGTGATGCGCCTCGATCAGGATCGGCAGGAACGGCTCGCGCCGCCACGCGTTGCCGCCGATGGCCAGCGCGCCGAGCGTGTTGCCGTGATAGCTCTGCCGGCGCGCGATGAAATGCCGCCGTTGCGGCTGCCGTTTCTCGACGAAATACTGGCGCGCGAGTTTGAGCGCGGCTTCCATCGCTTCCGAACCGCCGGAGACGAAATAGACGTGACCGAGATGCTTTGGCGCGGCTTCGACGAGCCGGTCCGCGAGCGCTTCGGCCGGCTCCGTCGTGAAGAACGACGTGTGCGCGTAGGGCAATTGCTGCACCTGGCGCTGGATGGCGTCGATCACGCGCGGATGGCTGTGACCGAGACACGAGACGGCCGCGCCGCCGCATGCGTCGATATAGCGCTTGCCGGTCGAATCGACGATCTCGATGCCGTCGCCGCGCACGGCGACGGGAAGTTTGGCGCGCGGCGCGCGATGAAATACCGTGGTCATGGTTTCTGCCTGTTGAGTGCGTTCACAACACGCGATGTGTCATTCTAACCAAATAACAACATATGTTGTCAATGACGCACTCAGCCCACGATGATGCCGTCGTTCGGCTAGCTCGCCGCGTAGGCGCCTTGCGAGTGCAGCGCGGCTTCGGCCTGCTCCAGATTCGCGACGGCGTCCTTGCCTTCGAGGGCGAGCAGTTGCGCGACGAGCATTTCCGCCAGCGCCGATGCCGCGACGAGCGACGGAAAAAATGATGGCGATTCGTGCGAGAAGATCAGCGTGTGATCCGCATTCAACGCGATGGGCGATACGGCACTGTCCGTGAGCGCAATGAGTTTCGCGCCGCGCTCGATTGCCGCTTGCGCGACGCGCACCGCTTCGACGGAATACGGCGCGAAGCTGACGACGACCACCGCATGCCGTTTCTCGATGCCGCGCAACTGCATTTCGAGCGTGCCGGCTTCGCCGCTGACGAGGCTCACGGACGGGCGGAACAGGCGATATCCATAGAGCAGGCTGAACGCGACGGGATAGCACGACCGAAAGCCCGCGACGTGGACATGCGGCGCTTTCTTCAAAGTCTTCGCTGCATCGACGACGCGCTCGGCGTTTTGCGCGAGCGTGAGATCGAGGTTGTGCGATTGCGCTTCTGCGAGATCGCGGCTCAGGTGATTGTCGGCGCCGCTTTTGACCAGCGAGCGGGCGCGCGTCGTCAGCGGTTCGGGACGCGTACGTACGCGGCTCACGAAGATTTCGCGCAGCTCGTTCCAGCCGGGAAAGCCGAGTTGTTGCGAAAGACGGACCATCGCGGCGGGCTGCACCTTCGCGCGTTCGGCGACCTTGCGCATCGAGAGGACGGCGACCTCATCGGGATAGTCGAGAAGGAATGCGGCGCCGGCCTGGAATTGCGGGCTCAGATCGGGGAAACGGTCGCGGATGGTCGCGGCGAGTTGGTCGAAGGTGGGCACGTTCTGAATGCTTGAGGAAGCGGATGCGCTATTTAAGCATGAGCGCGTTGCGGAACGGGCGCGTGAGGAGAAAAGCAAAAAGCCGCTGTCCTTTTGAGACAGCGGCTTTTTCTTGAAGCTGGTGGCGAATCAGGGACTCGAACCCCGGACCTGCGGATTATGATTCCGTCGCTCTAACCGACTGAGCTAATTCGCCGAAAGAAGACGAGATTATGGCGAGCGTCGTACAGACTGTCAAGCCCTTCCACGCAAATTCTTAAGAACCGTATGGAAGGGCAGGTGAAGCCACAATCAATCCTCGTGATAGACATTCGACTTGCGCGTGTCCTTCACGAACAGCATGCCGATCACGAAGGTCGCAAGCGCGATCACGATCGGATACCACAGGCCCGAGTAGATGTCGCCACGGGCCGCGACGATCGCGAAGGCCGTCGCCGGCAGGAAGCCGCCGAACCAGCCATTGCCGATGTGATACGGCAGCGACATCGACGTATAGCGGATCCGCGCCGGGAACATCTCGACCAGCATCGCCGCGATCGGTCCATACACCATCGTCACGAAGATCACGAGGATCGTCAGAACCACGATCGCCATCGGCCAGTTGATCAGCGCCGGATCGGCCTTCGCCGGATAGCCCGCGCTCTTCAGCGTGCCCGCCAGCGTCTTGTCGAAGGCCGCGCCTTGCGCCTTGGCATCGGCGGCTTTGCCGTCGTACGTGTTCACCACCGTCTCGCCGACCTTGATCTGCGCGAGCGTGCCCGCGGGCGCCGCCACGTTCTCATAGTTCAAGCCCGCCTTGGACAGCGCGCTCTTCGCAATGTCGCACGACGTCGTGAACTTCGACGTGCCGACCGGGTTGAACTGGAACGAGCACTCGTCCGGATTGGCGATGACGACGATCGGCGATTTCTGCGTCGCGGCTTCGAGCGTCGGGTTCGTATAGTGCGCGAGCGCCTTGAAGAGCGGGAAGAAGCTCAATGCGGCGATCAGACAGCCGGCCATGATGATCGGCTTGCGCCCGATGCGGTCCGAGAGCGAACCGAAGAACACGAAGAACGGCGTGCCGATCAGGAGCGCAATCGCGACCATGATGTTCGCGCTGGTGCCATCGACCTTGAGCGTCTGCGTAAGGAAGAAGAGCGAATAGAACTGGCCCGTGTACCACACGACCGCCTGGCCCGCCGTCAGACCGAAGAGCGCGAGCAACACGATCTTCAGGTTTTTCCACTCGCCGAACGCTTCCGTGAGCGGCGCCTTCGAGGTCTTGCCTTCCGCCTTGATGCGCTCGAACACGGGCGACTCGTGCAGCTTCATCCGAATCCACACGGACACGGCGAGCAGCAGGATCGACACGAGGAACGGAATGCGCCAGCCCCACGCGCCGAACTGCTCTTCGCCCATGATCGTGCGCACCGCGAGAATCACGATCAGCGAGATGAAGAGGCCGAGCGTCGCCGTCGTCTGGATCCACGCCGTCCACGCGCCGCGCTTGTTCGATGGCGCGTGCTCCGCAACATACGTCGCCGCGCCGCCGTACTCGCCGCCGAGCGCGAGACCTTGCAACAGCCGCATCGCGATGAAGATGACCGGCGCCGCGATGCCGATCGTCGCGTATCCCGGCAGGAAGCCGATCAGAAACGTCGACAGACCCATGATCACAATGGTCACGAGGAACGTGTACTTGCGCCCGACCATGTCGCCGAGACGGCCGAACACGATCGCGCCGAAGGGACGCACCGCGAAGCCCGCGGCGAAGCCCAGCAAAGTAAAGATGAAGCCGGCCGTCGGATTGACGCCAGAGAAGAAAGTCTTGCTGATATAGACGGCGAGCGAGCCCGCCAGATAGAAGTCATACCATTCGAACACCGTGCCGAGCGATGAGGCGAAGATGACTTTCTTCTCCTCCGCCGTCATCGGTGCGTGTGACACGCGCCCCTCAACCGTAGCCATGTATCGTCTCCTGATTTGATTTTCGAATACATCGGTCCGCGATTAGGCGGCTCCGGTGCAACGATTATTGGAACGAAAACTTACGGCGTTCTGACGCGGTGGATGACGCGCCACACAAAGACTGAACGAGTATCTGTACGCCATTGTCGGGCATGTTATTCGAACGGTCGTTTAATTTCTTCTAACTTCGTTCTTCTCACGTGCGCAGAACGGCTATGCGACGCTTGCGCTCAGGGTTTGTCCCGGGCAGGAAAAACCCGCGGAAGAGTGACCCTTACAAGCGTTCCGGCGAGCCTCGGGCTTTCCTGATAGACGTGATCCTCGATGGCGAGCGTGCCGCCATGCATCGTCGCGATCTCCTTGACGATCGCAAGGCCGAGTCCGCTGCCGTCGCCCTCGCGCCCGAGTATCCGATAGAAGCGCTCGACCACGCGCTCGCGCTCCGCTACCGGAATGCCGAGGCCCGTGTCTTCCACTTCGAGATGAACGAGATCGAGATCGTGGTCGTCGATCCGCACGCGCACGGTGATGCGCCCGTCCGCCGGTGTGTAGCGGATCGCGTTGTCGATCAGGTTCGACAGCATCTCCCGCAACATCACGACGTTGCCTTCCACTTCGACCGGAAACGGCGGCTCCTCATAACCGAGGTCCATGCGCTTGGCGAGCGCGGCTTGCACCCAGTCGCGCACGGCGAGCCGCGCGAGGTCCGTCAGCACGACGGGGGTGAATATCTGCCCCGTCGCGCGATTCTCGGCGCGTGCGAGCGCGAGCAGTTGCGTCACGAGGCGCGCCGCGTGCTCGGAGCTCATGGCAATCTGTTCGAGCGAGCGCTGCACTTCCGTCGACACGTCCTGGCGCATCGCCAGTTCCGCCTGCATGCGCAGGCCCGCGAGCGGCGTCTTCATCTGGTGCGCGGCATCGGCGATGAAGCGCTTCTGGAACTCCATGTTCTGCTCGAGGCGCGTGAGCAGATCGTTGAACGACGCGACGAGCGGCGCGATCTCCGGCGGCGCGCTGCCCGCCTGAAGCGGCGAGAGATCGTCGGGGCGGCGTGCGCGGATGTTCGACTGCAACGCATGCAGCGGCGCGAGCCCGCGCGACAGTCCGAACCATACGAGGATGATGGCGAGCGGCAGGATCACGAACTGCGGCAGGATCACGCCCTTGATGATGTCGTTGGCGAGCTGGCTGCGCTTGTCGAGCGTTTCGGCCACCTGCACGAGCACCGGCTGCGCGCTGTCAGGATCGCGTCCGGGCGCGAGTCCGGGCAGATAGACGGTCGTATAGGCGACGCGAATGTCGTTGCCGCGCAGCACGTCGTCGCGAAACTCGACGATGCCCGGCTGCGGACGATCGTCGTCATGCGGCAAGGGCATGTCGCGGTCGCCGCCGACCAGCTCGCCGCGCGTGCCGAGCACCTGGAAAAACACGCTGTCGACGTTATCGGCGCGCAGGAAATCGCGCGTCGCATCGGGCAGGCGCAATTCGGCGACGCCATTGACCGGCTGAATCTGGCGCGCGAGCACGTAGGCGTCGGCTTCGAGCGCGCGGTCGAACGGCCCGTTCGCGATCGATTTTGCGACGAGATACGTCACCGCGATGCTCATCGGCCAGAGCAGCAGAAGCGGCGCGAGCATCCAGTCGAGAATTTCACCGAAGAGCGAGCGCGGATGCGTCTCGTTGTCGGGCTCGAGTTCGTCGGGCGGCGCGAAGGGATTGGCGTAGCGCGCGTCGCGCAGGGCGTCGGAATCGTCGGCGTTCGCCTGTGCCTGGCTTTTCGACTCGGGCGGTTCGGTGGAAACGGGCGACGCCATGCACTCTACTTATAGTGATGGCCGGTGGCGACGCCCGACGGTTGCGGGCCCGCGCCGTTCGCGCCGTGTGTGCCGCTGGTACCGCTCGTACCGCTTGTGCCGCTCGTGCCGCTTGCGCCAGGTGTCGCCGCGCCCGCTTTCTCGAGCGTGTAACCCAGGCCGCGTACCGTAATGATCTTCGCGCCGCTCGGCTCGATCTTTTTTCTAAGCCGATGCACATAGACCTCGATCGCGTTATTGCTGACTTCCTCGCCCCACTCGCACAGATGATTGACGAGCTGTTCCTTCGACACGAGCCGGCCGGTTCTTTGCAATAACACTTCGAGCACACCGAGCTCGCGCGCGGACAGATCGATGACCTGATCGCCGATCGTCGCAATTCGTCCGACCTGATCGAAAGAAAGCGAGCCGTGCTTCACGACCGTCGGGCCGCCGCCCGCGCCGCGCCGTGTGAGCGCGCGCACGCGCGCTTCGAGCTCGTTCAGCGCGAAAGGCTTGGCCATATAGTCGTCCGCGCCGAGATCGAGGCCCTTGACGCGTTCATCGACGCTGTCGGCGGCGGTCAGAATCAGCACGGGCATCTGCGAGTTGCGCGCGCGCAGGCGGCGCAGGACTTCGAGACCGGGCATGAGCGGCAGGCCCAGATCGAGTATCAGCAGGTCGAACGTCTGCAAGGAAAGAGCGGTGTCCGCCTCGACGCCATGCTTCACATGGTCGACGGCGTATCCCGATTGGCGGAGTGATCGGACGAGGCCGTCCGCGAGTATGCTGTCGTCTTCGGCAATGAGGATTCGCATCGTCGTGTGCGCCTTTTTTACGCCGTGCATGCGCGATGAAGCGCATCGGCATTGCCGGCACCGTGTGTCGCCCGGCGCGGCGGTCTCCAGGTGTTTCATAGTCTTTGCGCGTCTCGCGCGGCGTGGAAAAAAGTTGCGTCACGCCGATCTGTGCTTGCAAAAACTACTGTTTTTTTATACAGTGTCTGCGTGAGTGGAAGCGCGGTTTCGTATGCTCGATCGAGCAGCGGAAAAGCCCGTGAACACTGCCTCAGACGCCGTTCATCATAGCAAAGGACGATTCATGGAAGAAAGCAAGAAAGGCCCGGCTGGAATGACTGCGGAAAAGAGCAAAGCCCTGGCCGCCGCGCTCTCGCAGATCGAAAAGCAATTCGGCAAAGGGTCGATCATGCGGCTCGGCGCAGGTGAGGCGGTCGAAGACATTCAGGTGGTCTCCACCGGTTCGCTCGGACTGGACATCGCGCTCGGCGTCGGCGGTCTGCCGCGCGGCCGTGTCGTGGAAATCTACGGCCCGGAGTCCTCGGGTAAAACGACGCTCACGCTGCAGGTGATCGCGGAGATGCAGAAGCTCGGCGGCACGGCGGCGTTCATCGACGCGGAACACGCGCTGGACGTGCAATACGCGCAAAAGCTCGGCGTGAACGCGCAGGATCTGCTGATCTCGCAGCCGGACACGGGCGAGCAGGCGCTGGAAATCGCGGATGCGCTGGTGCGCTCCGGCTCCATCGACATGATCGTCATCGACTCGGTCGCGGCACTCGTGCCGAAGGCGGAAATCGAAGGCGAAATGGGCGATTCGCTTCCGGGTCTGCAAGCGCGTCTGATGTCGCAGGCGCTGCGCAAACTCACCGGTACGATCAAGCGCACGAACTGCCTCGTGATCTTCATCAACCAGATTCGCATGAAGATCGGCGTGATGTTCGGCAACCCGGAAACCACTACGGGCGGTAACGCGCTCAAGTTCTATTCGTCGGTGCGTCTGGATATCCGCCGTATCGGCTCGATCAAAAAGAACGACGAAGTCATCGGTAACGAGACGCGCGTGAAGGTCGTGAAGAACAAGGTGTCGCCGCCGTTCCGCGAAGCCATTTTCGACATCCTGTACGGCGAAGGCATTTCGCGTCAGGGCGAAATCATCGATCTCGGCGTGCAGGCGAAGCTGGTCGACAAGGCTGGCGCCTGGTACAGCTACAACGGCGATCGCATCGGTCAGGGCAAGGACAACGCGCGTGAATTCCTGCGCGAGAATCCGGACATCGCACGCGAGATCGAGAACAAGATCCGCGAATCGCTGGGTGTGGCCGCGTTGGGCGAGGCTGTTGTCGCAGGCGCCGCAACGGCCGACGACGAGTAAGCATCGGGCCTGAAGGGCGATGCAGAAGCGTCGGTTCGGAGCGAAGGCTGACACGGCGGATGACGGAACCGATAACGGTTCCGAATCCGCCGATCGCTACGAACGAAGCAGCGAGCGACGGGGTGCATCGTCGAAGTCCAGCGGCTTCAAACGCAGTAACAAGCAGCGCGCCGACGCGAAGTCATTCGCGTCGGCGCGTCGCGTTTTTGACCGCGCTAAAGACGGTGAAAGTGGCGCGGACCAGAGTGATCGCGCGGCGCGTCTGGCGCAAGCGCGCGCTCTGCTGAAACAGGCAACCGAGCAGCCGAAGGCGCGTCCCACTGATCGCGCGCCGCAGCCCGCCGAGCCTGCAAGCAAACCGTCCGAACCCGAGCCCATTCCCTTCACGGATCCGTTCGAAGACGCCGATCCTTTCGAGCCCTTCGAACAGTGCGTGCCTTGCGAAGGACCGCACGCCGAATCGGCCGAGCCGGTCTACAGCCGCTCCAGTCAGCGCACTCGAAAGACTTCGGCTACCGAAGTCGGCAATTCCAAACGCCCGCAACGCTCCCTGAAGGGGCGCGCGCTCGCGTTTCTCTCGCGGCGCGAATACAGCCGCGCGGAGTTGTCGCGCAAACTGCGCCCGTACGTCGACGAGGCCGATTCGCTCGAATCCCTTCTCGACGGCCTCGAGCGCGACGGCTGGCTGTCGAATGAGCGCTTTGTCGAAAGCGTCGTGCATCGGCGGGCGTCGCGCATGGGCGGCAGCAGGATCATCGACGAGTTGAAGCGTCACGCCGTCGGCGATGCGCTCATCAGCGAAACCGCCGACAAGCTCGCGCAATCCGAGACCGCGCGCGCCCGGGCCGTTTGGGAGAAGAAATACGGCATGCCGCCCGAGACGCCTGCCGAGCGCGCCAAGCAGGCCCGTTTCCTGGCCGCGCGGGGTTTTTCGAGCGGCACGATCGGCAAGATCCTGAAAGGCGGCGAGGAAGACTGGAGCGAAGAGATCGTCGACGACTGAGCGCCGTCCATCTCCTGCGAACCGCACGCGCGTTTCATTCGTCACGCGTATGCCCGGCTCCAAATACCCAATATGCTAAAATTCCACGGTTTTCCCCGTACCGGCTCACTTTCAGCATGCCTCTCTCGCCTCCCGCTCCCCGACAATTGCGCCATCGTCGCGCGATTCGGCTGGAAGCGTTCGAGCGTGACGATGGCCTGTGGGATATCGAAGCCTGTCTAACCGATGAGAAGCCGCGCGACTTTCGCCTCGCGACGGGCGTCCGGCCACACGGCCTGCCGATCCATGAACTCTGGCTGCGCATCACCATCGACCGCAAGCTCACCATCGTCGACGTCGAAGCATCGTCGGACTGGTCGCCCTATGGCGGTCTGTGCGCCGAGTCCAATCCGGTTTATCGCAAGCTCATCGGGCTCAATCTCCTCCAAAGTTTTCGCCGCGAAGCCAACAAGCTGCTGCGCGGCGCGGCCGGCTGCACGCATCTCACCGAATTGTGCGGCGTTTTGCCGACCGCAGCCATTCAGGCATTCGCCGGCGACGTCTGGAAGATCGAGAACGGCAATCCGTTCAATCAATCCGACGCAGTTCATTCCTCCACGACCGCAGCGCGGGACGAGCCGCCGTTTCAGCTCGGCCGATGCCACGCATTGCGCTTCGACGGTCCCGCAGTCAAGGAGTATTACCCGCGCTGGTTCGGTCACGCACCCGCCGGGCAAACGGATACCGGCACAACGGTACAGGACAGGCCGGAGACAAAGTCCGCCTCGTAGCGCGCAGGCTGCGCTTGCGCGTACGCACGGAATTCAAACAAGAATCGAAGAAGATCAGCGGTTCAAACACATAGAAGTTCACTCCAACTCTCAGACTGAAGGAATCACGCATGAAGATTCACGAGTACCAGGGTAAGGAAATCCTGCGGAAATTCGGCGTCGCGGTCCCGCGCGGCAAACCCGTGTTCTCGGTGGATGATGCGGTCAAGGCCGCGGAAGAGCTGGGCGGCCCGGTTTGGGTCGTCAAGGCGCAGATTCACGCCGGCGGCCGCGGTAAGGGCGGCGGCGTGAAGGTCGCGAAGTCGATCGAGCAGGTCCGCGAGTACGCGAACCAGATCCTCGGCATGCAGCTCGTCACCCACCAGACCGGCCCCGAAGGCCAGAAGGTGAATCGCCTCCTGATCGAAGAAGGCGCGGACATCAAGAAGGAACTGTACGTCGGCCTCGTGCTCGACCGCGTTTCGCAGAAGGTCGTCGTGATGGCGTCGAGCGAAGGCGGCATGGACATCGAAGAAGTCGCGGAAAAGACGCCCGAGCTGCTGCACAAGTTCGCCGTCGAGCCGTCGACGGGTCTGCAGGACGCAGACGCGGATGACCTCGCACGCAAGATCGGCATCCCCGACGCATCGATCCCGCAAGCGCGCGCGATCCTGCAAGGCCTGTACAAGGCGTTCTACGAAACCGATGCATCGCTCGCGGAAATCAACCCGCTGATCGTGACCGGCGAAGGCAAGGTCATCGCGCTCGACGCCAAGTTCAACTTCGATTCGAATGCGCTCTTCCGTCACCCGGAAATCGTCGCGTACCGCGATCTGGACGAAGAAGATCCGGCTGAAGTCGAAGCGTCGAAGTTCGACCTTGCGTACATCTCGCTCGACGGCAACATCGGCTGCCTCGTGAACGGCGCGGGTCTGGCGATGGCGACGATGGACACCATCAAGCTGTTCGGCGGCGAGCCGGCCAACTTCCTCGACGTCGGCGGCGGCGCGACGACGGAGAAGGTGACCGAAGCGTTCAAGCTGATGCTGAAGAATCCGAACCTGAAGGCGATTCTCGTGAACATCTTCGGCGGCATCATGCGCTGCGACGTGATCGCGGAAGGCGTGATCGCGGCGTCGAAGGCAGTGCATCTGCAAGTGCCGCTCGTCGTGCGCATGAAGGGCACGAACGAAGACCTCGGCAAGAAGATGCTGGCTGATTCGGGCTTGCCGATCATCTCGGCGGACAGCATGGAAGAAGCCGCGCAGAAGGTCGTCGCGGCAGCCGAAGGCAAGTAAGCGCGTTTTCGCTTACCGAGCCTAAGAGAGCGTTCCACCAGATACGAATGGCGGCGCCGGGCGCGAGCCTGAGCGACGCCAAACGAACAGAGGTCACTACATGTCGATTCTGATCAACAAAGACACGAAGGTCATCACGCAGGGCATCACCGGCAAGACCGGCCAGTTCCACACGCGGGCGTGCCGCGAATACGCGAACGGCCGCGAAGCGTACGTCGCGGGCGTGAACCCGAAGAAGGCCGGAGAGGACTTCGAAGGCATTCCTATCTATGCGTCCGTCAAGGAAGCGAAGGCTGAAACGGGCGCCACCGTTTCGGTGATCTACGTGCCGCCCGCAGGCGCAGCCGCTGCGATCTGGGAAGCCGTCGAGGCCGATCTCGATCTCGCGATCTGCATCACGGAAGGCATTCCGGTTCGCGACATGCTCGAAATCAAGGACCGCATGCGCCGCGAAAACCGCAAGACGCTGCTGCTCGGACCGAACTGCCCCGGCACGATCACGCCGGACGAGCTGAAGATCGGCATCATGCCGGGTCACATCCACAAGAAGGGCCGCATCGGCGTGGTGTCGCGTTCGGGCACGCTGACGTATGAAGCGGTCGGTCAGTTGACGGCGCTCGGCCTCGGCCAGTCGTCGGCGGTCGGTATCGGCGGCGATCCGATCAACGGTCTCAAGCACATCGACGTGATGAAGATGTTCAACGACGATCCGGAGACGGACGCCGTCATCATGATCGGCGAGATCGGCGGTCCGGACGAAGCGAATGCCGCTTACTGGATCAAAGACAACATGAAGAAGCCGGTCGTCGGCTTCATCGCGGGCGTGACGGCGCCCCCGGGCAAGCGCATGGGCCACGCTGGCGCGCTGATCTCGGGCGGGGCGGACACGGCGGACGCCAAGCTGGAAATCATGGACGCGTGCGGCATCAAGGTCACGAAGAATCCGTCGGAGATGGCGCGTCTGCTGAAGTCGGTTCTCTGACATCGAGCGGGCAAATTACGCGAGGGTTTGGTACTCTTACTGATTCCTTTCGTATAAAGCCGATCAAAAGCGAGGGAGCGTTGCTTCCTCGCTTTTTCATTTCGGCGCCTGCTTTCTCTTTGCTACATGCTCGAATTCTTCTCAACGCTTCATTGGGGCGCGGTCGTTCAGATCATCGTGATCGACATTCTGCTCGGCGGCGATAACGCCGTCGTGATCGCGCTCGCTTGCCGCAACCTCCCCGATCAGCAGCGCACGCGCGGCATCGTGCTCGGTACGCTCGGCGCGATCATCCTGCGCGTCGTGCTGATTGCGTTCGCCGTGATGTTGCTCGACGTTCCGTTCCTCAAGTTCGTGGGCGGCATGCTGCTTTTGTGGATCGGCGTGAAGTTGATGCAGCCGGATCACGACGAGCATCAGATCACCGCATCGGACCGTCTGTGGGCGGCGGTGAAGACGATCATCATCGCGGATGCCGTGATGAGCCTCGACAACGTGATCGCGATCGCCGGCGCGGCCGAAGCCGCCGATCCGCGTCATCGGCTCGCATTGGTGATCTTCGGGCTGATCGTGAGCATTCCGCTCATCGTGTGGGGCAGCACGCTGGTGTTGAAGCTGCTCGACCGCTTCCCGGTCGTCGTGCTGCTCGGAGCGGGCCTGCTCGGATGGATCGCGGGCGGGCTCATCATCGACGATCCGTTCATCGACCGATGGCCCGCGCTCAACACCGAACTCGCCGGCTATACGGCACGCGCCGCCGGCGCGTTGTTCGTCCTTGCGCTGGGCTGGCTGCTCAAGCGCCGCGCGCTCGCCGAGGGCAATCGCGCGGCTGGCTGAGCACACGTCCGCGAAATTGCCTAGGCCGTTCGGCCGACTGTCGCCCGTTGCGCTCCCTCAATACGATCGAAGCGTCCTGACCGCATCGCGCGGCAGGGCGCTTTCTTGTTTTCTTGGAGCAGCAATGACGACGATGGCTTGTAGTTTGGGCGCGCCGTGCGAACGGCGCGCAGGGTGTTTCGGGAGGCGCGCGCAAGAAGTGCTGACGCGCGGCTTCACGTTGATCGAACTGATGATCGTGCTCGCGATCGTCGGCGTGGTCGCGGCGTATGCGATACCCGCTTACCAGGATTATCTGGCGCGAAGCCGCGTGGGCGAGGGCATCACGCTCGCGGCGGCCGCGCGGCTCGCGGTCGCTGAGAACGCGGCGAGCGGCGCGGATCTCGCGGGCGGGTTTTCGTCGCCGCCGGGCACGCGCAACGTCGAGTCCATTCACGTCGACAGCGACACCGGGCAGATTACGATCGCCTACACGACGCGCGTCGCGCCCGCGGGTTCGAACACGCTCGTGCTCGTACCCTCGACGCCCGATAACGCCGATACCCCGACCGCGCGCGTCGCGTTGAGCCGCGGCGTCGTGCAGGCAGGCTCGGTGACATGGGAATGCTTCGCGGCCGCAAAGACGGACTCGTCGCTGCCCGCGCCGGGCGCCGGTCCGTTGCCGGCGCAGGCGCCGACGCTCCGGGCGAACCTCGCACCGCCGGAGTGCCGCGCGTAAGCGGTGCGAAAGTTCGGCACGAGAGGTAAGCGCGGCGGCAGGATTTACGGCGCCGCCGCGTCTTTGCGACGTCGTTTTTGCACGATAAGCAGCGATTTCGTTGCAATTCCGGCCGTTCGACGGACAGCGGGGGCAAAGTTTTGTATAGTGCGCCGGTTGCCGACGTTCCTTGCCCTCATGCCTTCCCACTACGCACGCTTTCTTTGTTTTGCTGTCCTGTGTCTTGCGTTGACGATTCCTTTCGCGGTCGTCAACCATACGTATCCGATTCCGACTTTCTACGCTGAATACAGCGCGCTCGCGCTCTATCTGGCGCTCGGCGCGACGGTTGCGCTGCTCGTGCGCGTATCGGAGCCAAAGGTGCCGTTCGCGTCGCCGGTCGTCGCGCTGATGCCGCTCGCGTTCGGCGTGCTGCTCGTCGCGCAGACGCTGTTGTTGCCGGTCGCTCAGCCATCGATGAACTGGCTCGGCGGCGCGTATCTGCTTGCATCGTTCGTCGCGGTGCATACGGGCTTCGGACTCGTGCGGGCAGGGCTTGCCGAGAAGACGCTGAGAATCGGCGCGGCGGCGCTGATGGTCGGCGGACTGTTCGCAGTCTTCTGCCAGATCGTGCAGTTGCTGCATCTCGAAGTGAAGTTCACGCCATTCGTGGTCGCGTACAACGTGATGGTCGAAAGGCGCCCCTTCGGCAATATGGCGCAGGCGAATCACCTCGCGACCGTGATCGCGTTCGCGCTGGCGGCGGCGTTGTATTTCGTGCAGGCGCGGCGGCTGCCGATCGTGTTGTGGCTGATTCTGTCGGCGGCTTACTCACTCGGGCTCGCGCTCACGGTGTCGCGCGGTCCGTGGCTGCAAACGGCGGTGATCGTCGTCGCCGGATTCTGGATGGCGTTCGTTATCGGGCGTCCGGTTGCGTCGGAGGGTTTCGACGGCCCGGGCCGGCGTGATGTGCGTGCGTGGATCGTCCCGATTCTGCTTGCAATCGTCTTCTTCGCCGTGAACGCGGCGGTGCGCTGGGCGAACGTGCGCTACGACTTCGGTCTTGCGCAATCGGCGGCGGAGCGCATGCAGGAAGCCAGTCAGATCGCGCCGCGCCTCGCGCTCTGGAAATACGGCTGGACGATGTTCAAGACGCATCCGTTGCTGGGCGTCGGCTGGGGCGAGTTTCCGCGCTATCAGTTCGATCTCGTCCGCGATCTCGGCGGTGTCGAGGTTGCGAATAATGCGCACGACATCTTCATCGACCTGCTCGCAAAAACGGGCGCGCTCGGGATGGCGATTCTCGTCGCGGGCATCGTGTTCTGGCTGATTCGCGTGCTGCGCGCGCCGCAGACGCCGGCGCGCATTTTCGCCCTGTCGCTGCTCGGCGTGCTGATGATGCACGCGCTCGTCGAGTATCCGCAGCAGTACATGTTCTTTCTCATGCCGGCGATGCTCGTCATCGGGCTGCTGGAGACGCGGCCGCTGCGCCTCGTCGCGCGTCCGCTGTCGTATGGCGTGTACGTCGTGCTCGTGCTCGGCGGGCTCGCAGCGCTCTATCCGACGATGCGTGACTACAACCGCGCCGAAGTGCTCTATTACGGATCGCGGCCGGCGGAGCAATATCGGGACAATCCGTCGTTCCTGTTCACGGCGTGGGGCGAATACGGTGCGGCGACGCTGTTGCCGATCAACGCGCAGAACGTCGAGGAGAAGCTCGCCGCGCATCGGAAGGCAATCGCGCTGCTGCCGGGCGAGACGGTGTTGCGCCGATACGCGGTGCTGCAGGCGCTTGCCGGACAGCGCGCCGAAGCGCTCGACACGATGGCGCGCCTGAAGATCTTCGCCACTCAGTTACACGACTGGCCGAAGCAACTTGCCGCCGTCTACGATCTGGTCGACGAGGCGGGCAAGCCGCTCGCTTCCTTCAGGGCGGATCTGGTGAAGCTGTATGGGGTGCCGGCGCAGAGTCAGGAGTCTTCGGCGGACGACGACGAGGAGTGAGGCGGATCAGGGTGTCGGCGATGTGTGATCGTCCGCCACCCAATCGCCGGATTTTCCTCCGTGCTTCTCCATCACGCGCACGTTCGTGATGGTCATCCCCCGATCCACCGCCTTGCACATGTCGTAAATGGTCAGGAGCCCGACCTGCACGGCGGTCAGCGCTTCCATCTCCACACCCGTGCGTCCGACCGTCTCCACACGCACTTCGCAATGCACGCCGGGCAGCGCCTCGTCGATCGTGAAATCCACCGCGACGCGCGTCAGCGCCAACGGATGACACAGCGGGATCAGATCGGCCGTGCGCTTCGCCCCCTGAATCGCGGCGATGCGCGCGACGCCGAGCACGTCGCCTTTTTTCGCGCGGCCTTCGCGGATCAGCGCGAGCGTGCCGTCGAGCATCGCGATCGAGCCGCGCGCCACGGCGACCCGCCGCGTTTCGTTCTTTGCGCCGACATCGACCATGTGCGCCTCGCCGGCGGCATCGAAATGGGTGAGTCCGGACATAGCGTCTCCTTCGAATGGGCGCCTATCATACCAGCGTGATTTCGCGCGGTTTTTCGCGAAAGGTCGCGCTCCGGCGCGACGCAGGGCCGACGCGGGACGCCCCCCGCGCAACACTTGATACGATAAGCTCGTTTCAGTTTTCGAGCCGACCATCGGCGCTTCGACCGTTTCGCGCCATGCATCCGACACGTCCGAGCCGCGTGCTCATCTCCCTGCTGTGTGTTGCCCTCGCCATGCCGCCCGCGGCGCTGGCGCAATCGAGTGCGCCTTCCGCGAGTTCGACCGGCACGCTCGCGGCCTCGCAACTGCGTTCATCGCAGGAAAGCACTGTCAGCGACGTGCCAGCCAATGTCGCGGATGGCGTGTTCGGCGTATACGGCGGCGCGGAAAGCCGTTTCGCGAATCGTCCGGGCACGATGTCGGGCCTGCGCGCACCGCTCTCGTCGGTGCAGCTTCCGGATCTCGGCGATGGCTCTGGCGGCTCGCTCACCCCACAGGCCGAGCGCAAGGTCGGCGAGCGGATGATGCGTGAAGTGCGCGCCGATCCCGACTATCTCGACGACTGGCTGCTGCGGGATTACCTCGATTCGATCTCCTCGAAGCTCTCCGCGGCCGCAGCGACACAGTATCTCGGCGGCTATCGGCCGGATTTCGATCTTTTTGCCGTGCGCGATCCGCAGATCAACGCATTCTCGATGCCGGGCGGCTTCATCGGCGTGAATACGGGCTTGGTCGCCGCGACGCAGACCGAGTCGGAACTGGCGTCGGTGATCGGCCACGAAATGGGGCATGTGCTTCAGCGCCACATCGCGCGCATGCTCGGCACGCAGGAAAAGAGCACCTACGCGGCGCTCGCGGCGATGGTCGCCGGCATGCTCGCGGGGCTGCTCGCGCACAGCGGAGATCTGGGCATGGGCATCGCGATGGGCGGACAGGCGTTCGCCGTCGACAATCAACTGCGCTTCTCGCGCGCGGCCGAGCACGAGGCCGATCGCGTCGGGTTCCAGATGCTCGCCGCCGCCGGATACGATCCATACGCGATGGTGGCGTTCTTCGAGCGCCTCGACCGCGCGTCGATGGCCGATAACGGCGTGCCGCCCTACGTGCGCACGCATCCGCTCACGACCGATCGCATCGCCGACATGGAAGGCCGCGCGCGGCGCGTGCCGTACCGGCAGCCACGCCAATCGGCGGAATATGCGTTCGTGCGTGCCCGCGCGCGCGCGCTGCAGGTGAATTACGCGAGCGATTATCGCGAGGTCGCGAGCCGGCTCAAATCGGAAATCGAGGATCAGACGGCGCTCAATCCGGCATCGAACTGGTATGGAATTGCACTCGCGCAATCGTTGATGGGCAATTTCGATGCGGCCAACGACGCACTCGCCAAAGCACGCCAGCTGTTCGAGGGCGAGGAGGCGAGCGCGGCGGCGGCATCGGCGCAGGTTCAGCAGGAGGATCGCGCGCATGCGCCGCAGGACGTGGCCGCGACCGCGCCGCCCGTGCCTTCGCGAAAGGGCGGCGCGCAGTCGCTGCGCAACGCCGATCCTTCGATGACCGCAACGCCGCTCGATCACGCACGCGCGGCGCTGAATCTCGGCCACGCACCGCAGCCCGATTCGACGCCGGCGACGGCGCCTCGCGCGAGCAGCGACATTGCGCTGGCGCCGGTTCACGTCGAAGGCCGAACGGCACCGGCGCCAAAACCGCAGCCCGCGCCGCAAGCATTACGCAGCACGCCGAGCCTCGACGTGCTCGCCGCTGACATCGCCCGCCGCGCGGGCCGCAACGACGACGCGATCCGCCTCGCGGACATCGCGCAGAAACGCTGGCCGGCGTCCCACGCGGCCATCGACGTGCATCTGCAGACGCTGCTTTCCGCACGCCGCTTCGCCGAAGCGCAGACGCTCGCACGCCGCGAAACGCGCGCCGAGCCGACGCGGCCCGACTGGTGGTTCTATCTCGCGCAGGCGAGCGCGGGTCTGAACGATCCGCTGCAACAACATCAGGCGATGGCGGAGAAGTTCGCGCTGGACGGCGCGTGGCTATCCGCGATCCGGCAACTGAAGGAAGCGCGCGATGTGAAGACCGCGAGCTTCTACGATCTTTCAACGATTTCCGCGCGCCTGCGCGATTTTGAAATGCGCTACAGGGAAGAGCGCGAGCTGGAGAAGAACGGCTAGGTCAGTCTTTCTTCGCGGCGGCGCGGTTTGCCGGACTCGCGACGAAGCCGAAACGCGTCGCGACGTCGGCGCGTGCGATCGGCTGCACGGGCAGATCGACGCCATCGCGCCAATGGAAAATGCCGCCCTTGCCCGCATCGTCGAGCGACGCGTGATTCGCGAACAGTTCGAGATCGTGGTCGTGCATGGCGGCCACGCGCGCCGGCGATGCGTCGTCGGAAAAGAGGATGCCGCCTTCGTCGTCGATGTACGCCTGCGCCGGCTCGAATGCCGCGCCGGCCTGATCCGTCAGGCGTAATACGCCGTCCGCCGCGTGCAGGCGCACGATCCACGGCGTGTAGGCCAGTTCCACATAGACGCGCTGCGGACCGTTCTGGAAGAACCACTGGCCGTCTGCATCGCTTTCGTAGTTGCGGTTGATGAAGCCCAGCAGCGCTTCATGCCGGATCGGCGTCCCGAGTTCGCCGGCAGCCTGGGCGGCGTCGTCGCGCATGCGCCACTGGCCGCGTCGGTCGAGCAGCAGCCAGCCCGTGCAGTGCGGAACGTTGGGCCATTTGGCGAGCGCCTGTTTGACGATTTCATCCATGATCGTTCACGAAACGAAGTTCTCCAGATAGCCGAACACACGCAGCGACAGCCAGTCGATCCGGCCGGGAAACGGCCCCGTCATGAAGCCGACGTGCCCGCCGTGGTTCGGCTGGTCGAGCGTGACTCGCTCGGACACTTCAGCAAGCGAGGGCAGCGCGAACTCGGGCAGGAACGGATCGTTGCGCGCGTTCAGCAGCAGCGCGGGCACTTCGATGTGCTTCAGATGCGCGCGGGTGGTCGCCGTCGACCAATAGTGATCGGTGTCGCGAAAGCCGTGCAGCGGCGCCGTGACGACGTTGTCGAACTCGTACAGCGTGCGCGCCGCGAGCACGGCGTTGCGATCGTAAAGACCAGGATACTGGCCGAGCTTCGCGAGCGCCTTCTTCTTGAGCGATTTCAGGAAGCTGCGCGTATAGACCATGCCGAAGCCCTGCGAGATCGCGAGGCCGCCGGCGTGGACGTCGAGCGGCGCGGAGATGGCCGCGGCCGCGCTGACGATCGACGCATCCTTGCCGCTTTGGCATAGCCAGTGCAAAAGCACATTGCCGCCGAGCGAGACGCCCGCCGCGACGACCGGCCCGGGATGCGTCTGCGCGAGCCGACGCAGGATCCAGTCGACTTCTGCGCTATCCGCGAGATGGTAGAAGCGCGGCAGCAGGTTGAGCGGGCCGCTGCAACTGCGAAAATGCGGCACGACACCACGCCAGCCGCGCGCGCGGGCGGCGGCCATCATCGTGCGCGCGTAGTGCGAATCTGAATTGCCTTCGAGGCCGTGAAAGAGCACGAAGAGCGGGGCATTCGCGGCGGGTTCGTCGCCGGTTTCGTGCGCGAGGAAGTCGAGATCGATGAAATCGCCATCGGGCGTGTTCCAGCGCTCGCGCCGATAGCCCACATCGGGTTTTCGACCGAACAGGGCAGGGACGATGGTCTGTGCGTGGCTCGTCGGCAGCCAGCGCGGCGCGTTGTACAGCCATTCCGAGCCCGGCAGCCCCGGAACGCGCGCGGTTGCCTTCAGCGCGACGGCAGGCGCTTTGTCCACGAATGACGAATCGTGTTTCATCAACGGATCGCGCTTCATGGCCCCTCCCCGACAGACGTCTTCTTCAGCGCTTCAAATCTACCTTCAGTGCAGCGGCCCCTGGCCGTGACGCAGCCTGGCCGCGAACTGGCCCGCCGTATCCGGCGGCATCTCGCTCGCGTGAATGTGCGCGATGCGCCACTCGCCGCGCTCGTGAACCATCACGTAGGTCGTGTAGATCATGCGCGGTACGCTCGCGGGCGCGGCCTGCTGGTGCGCCTCGGCGATCGCATAGACCACCGTGCCTAAGCTGTCGTACACGCGGATATCGAGCGGCTCGATGGTCACCGCCTGCGTTTCGAATTGCTTGCCGAGACCGGCGCGGATGCTTTCCAGCCCGTGCAGATGCGTGCCGTCCGCGCAGACGCAGGTGGCGAACTCCTCGTCGATCCACAACGACATGACACTGTCGATGCTGTTGTCCGCGACCGCCTGATAGTAAGCGTTGAGAGTATCGGCTGCGGCTTCGAAGAGGCGGGCGAAACGTGGCATGGCTCGTGGGTCTCTGGCATTCGGTGCTCGGCGCCGCGCGAAGCCGCTGATGGCGGCAGGCGACGGAACGGCGCGCTGCATCGGTCATTGGTCAAAGCATGCCCCCGTTCGGAGACATTCGCGTGTCCGCACCCGCACACACGGCTGGAAACCGTCGAGTTGGACACGCGTTTTCGACGCGTGAGCGCAACATCAACGATGCGCGAGCAGCATCCCGCGCAAATCGCCGAAGACCTGTTCGGCCGAGAGTTCGCGCAAGCAGTTCAGATGGCCGAGCGGACACTCGCGGGCAAAGCACGGACTGCATTCAAGATGCAGCCATTGTACCTTTGCGAGATCGGACAAGGGCGGCGTGTGGCGCGGATCGGTCGAGCCGTAGACCGCGACGAGCGGCCGGCGCGACGCGGCCGCGACGTGCATGAGGCCGGAATCGTTGGTGACGACCGCGCTCGCCCGTGAAATGAGCGCGCACGCTTCGCCGAGCGACGTCTGGCCGCACAGGTTGCGCACCATCGGCGCACGCTCCGCGATGGCCTGCGCGATCGGCGCATCCTTCTTCGAGCCGAGCGCGATGATGCGCGCATACGGGAACGACTGCGCGATGAATTGCGCGAGCGACGCGAAATGCTCCGGCGGCCAGCGCTTGGCGGGCCCGTACTCCGCGCCCGGGCAGAACACGACGAGCGGCGCCCGCGTGTCGAGATTGAAGCGCGTCGAGACGCGCGCGGCTTCGTTCGGATCGAATTCGAGACGCGGCACGGGAAGCGTCTGCGCCTCGGGCTCTCCGGCGGCATCGGGCTGGGCGAATTTGTCGACGAACGGCAGCTTCGCGCCCGGCGCGTAGGCGAGCGCGGCGTAATGCGCGGTCATCGGCGGACGCTCGGTCTTCGGCGGATTCGCGTGACGCACGTTCAAGAGCCCGTAGCGGCTCTCGCCCGTGTAGCCGATACGCAAATTGATGCCAGCCATCCACGGAATCAGCGCGGATTTGACGGAGTTGGGCAGCACGTAGGCGGCGTCGTAGCCGACATCGCGCAAATCGCTCGCGAGCTGCCAGCGGCGCAGCAGTTGCAGCTTGCCGTGGGCGAGATCCGTCGCGTAGACGTCGCGGATCTCGGGCATGCGCTCGAGCACGGGCGCGACCCAGCCCGGCGCGACGGCATCGATCGCGATGCGCGGATGCAGTTTGCGCAAGAGCGTAAAGAGCGGCTGCGCCATCAATGCGTCACCGATCCAGTTCGGTGCTATAACCAGCGCACGGCGCATCTGTCGTTATCCGATCTCAAAATGAACGCGGCCCGCCGCCTTGGGGCGAGCCGTCGATTGTCGTGGGTCTGATGTGCGCCTTTTGCTACGGCGCGGAAACAGGGCGGCGGCGCCCGGCGCGTTTTCAGTGACCGCCCTTGAGCACTTCGCCGTCTTTCAGCTTG
This sequence comes from Caballeronia turbans, assembly GCA_001544655.2. Lineage (GTDB taxonomy): Bacteria > Pseudomonadota > Gammaproteobacteria > Burkholderiales > Burkholderiaceae > Caballeronia > Caballeronia turbans. The sequence continues at coordinate 100,057 of FCOD02000006.1, read as the reverse complement.
TAGCGCGTGCCGCAGTACGGGCAGCGCGCTTCGCCGTGCGTCACGTCGATGAACACGCGCGGATGCGTGCTCCAGCGCTGCATCTTCGGGTTCGGGCAGAAGGCGGGCAGATCTTTCGCCGACAATTCCACCAGCGGCATTTCCTTCAGGTCGCTCATTGCTATCTCTTGTCAGATGTCCTGCTAGCGGCGAGTGTCAGGCTCGCCGCGTCGCATGAGGTCGGTTAAACCTTCGCGAGCCAGCTCGCGTATTTCTCGTTCTTGCCGCCGACGACGTCGAAGAACGCGCTTTGCAGCTTCTCCGTGATCGGACCGCGCTTGCCGGAGCCGATCGTGCGGTTGTCGAGCTCGCGGATCGGCGTGACTTCGGCGGCGGTGCCGGTGAAGAACGCTTCGTCGCAGGTGTACACCTCGTCGCGGGTGATGCGCTTTTCGATCACCGGGATGCCGAAATCGCGCGCGAGCGTGATGACGGTATCGCGCGTGATGCCGTCGAGGCACGAGGCGAGATCGGGCGTGTAGATCTTGCCGTTGTTCACGAGGAAGAAGTTCTCGCCGGAGCCCTCGGACACGTACCCGTCCACGTCGAGCAGCAGGGCTTCGTCGTAGCCGTCGGCGACGGCTTCCTGATTCGCGAGAATCGAGTTCACGTACCAGCCGGATGCCTTCGCGCGGACCATCGACACGTTCACGTGATGGCGCGTGAACGACGACGTCTTCACGCGAATACCCTTCGCGAGTCCGTCTTCACCGAGATACGCGCCCCACGGCCAGGCGGCGATGGCCACGTGAATCGTGTTGCCCTTGGCCGACACGCCGAGCTTTTCCGAGCCGACCCAGATGATCGGGCGGATGTAGCAGCTTTCCAGATTGTTCGCCTTGACGACTTCCAGTTGCGCGGCTTCGAGCGTGGCAGCGTCGAACGGGACCTCCATCTGGAAAATCTTCGCGGAGTTCAGCAGGCGCTTCGTGTGTTCCTTCAGGCGGAAGATCGCCGTGCCCTGCGCGGTCTTGTACGCGCGCACGCCTTCGAAAACGCCCATGCCGTAGTGCAACGTGTGGGTCAGAACGTGGATCTTGGCATCACGCCAGTCGATCAGCTTGCCATCCATCCAGATCTTGCCGTCGCGGTCGGCCATTGACATACGGTTCTCCTAGCTGTCTCGGTTCAAGTGGGTTTCGGCAGGCCGCCCGCGTTCTGAAGGGGCGGCGGCGCCCGGCGCGCTTTCTTGCTCGGATTCCGTAGGGGAAGTCGCGTGTCGAGGGCGCAAAGGCGGCGAAAGACCGTCATTTTAGCGTCTTTTCACGACGAAACCGACCTTGGCACGCCTTTCACGCCGCTATAATTTGCCTTTCGCCGTCCGCTGAAAAACCGCGGGCTGAAACGGCGAAGCTCACCATTCCCGATTTTCCCGGTTTTTCCCGATCCATCGCGCATTCGATCGAGGCCGCGCAATGGCATCACGGGTTGTCTTGTTCGCCTCGCATTTGCTCATGCTCGACCGGCTGTCCGACACGAATCGCCGCGCGTTTTTCGAGGGCGTGCGCACCTTCTCTCCCGCCGTCCTGGCGACGTTCTCCTGGGGCCTCGTGACCGGCGTCGCGATGACGAAGTCCGTACTCACCGTGCCGCAGGCGCTCGGCATGTCGTTCGCGGTGTACGCGGGCTCGTCGCAGCTCGCGGTGCTGCCGCTCTTCGCCGCCAAGCTGCCGCTCTGGACGATTCTCCTGACCGCCGCGATGGTCAACCTGCGCTTCGTCATCTTCAGCGCGGGCCTCGCGCCGCATTTCTCCTACTTGCCGCTCAAGCGGCGTTTGCTGCTCGGCTATTTCAACGGCGACATCATCTATCTGATGTTCTCGAAGCGAAATTTTCCGGTCGGCTGGCAGCCCGGCAAGGAGGCGTTCTTCTGGGGACTGGCGGTGTCGAGCTGGCTGTCCTGGCAGAGTTCGTCGGTGATCGGCATTCTGCTCGCGAGCCTGATTCCGGATAACTGGGGCCTCGAGCTCGCGGGCACGCTCGCGCTGATTCCGCTCATCGTTTCTGCGATCGCCACGCGCTCGACGCTCGCGGCCGTCGCCGTCGCCAGCGTGGTCGCGCTGCTGGCGTTCGATCTGCCGTATCGCTTCGGCTTGCCGCTCGCGGTATTCGCGGCGCTGTTCGCGGGCACGCTCGCGGACGTGATAGCGGAGCGCACCGGCCCTAAGCAGGCCACCGACGAAAAGAAAGCCGACAAACCCGCCGCCACGAGGCCACTCCGATGAGCGCCCTGCATGTCTGGCTCGCGATTGTCGGCATGGGCCTCGTCACCGCGGTGACGCGGGCACTGTTTCTGGCCGGCGGCGAACGCATGGTGCTGCCGCCGCGCGTGCAGCGCGTGCTGCGCTACGCGCCGGCCGCGGCGCTGGCGGGCGTCGTCGTGCCCGACCTGCTGGAGACGTCGGCGGGCATTTCGCTCGCGCTGTCGAATCATGCGCTATGGGCGTCGGCGGCCGGACTCGCGTACTACCTGTGGCGGCGCGGCATGATGGGCACGATCGCCGTCGGCATGCTCGTGTTCACGCTGCTGCGGCTCGCGGCGTGAACGCGCCACGCCCGGGTCGCATGCGTCGGCGCCAAATACGCGTCATCAACGATTGCCCGCTAAAAGCGGACAGGGCGATCGGTTAAAATGATGGTCTTTCCCGAGTGAGCGAGGTCGAAAGTGTCTCCGGCAGTCACCGCGCCAGGATGGTCCAACCCGCTGTCCAACCCGCCGCTCCCGGCTGCGTGCACGCGCCCGAGCGCCGCTCGCGCGCCTCTCCGGATTCATCTGTCCGATCCCTTTCTCCCGCTTCTTGCACGCGCGTTCGGCTTCACCGCGCGCCCTTCGCCTCCAGCCTGATCCGCGCGCGAGCCGTCCTGCCCGGCGGCCCGCGCGCGGCGACTCCACGAACCGGCCGCCCCGACGGCCGTCCCCGCCCGAACCGCTTCTTTACCTACGTTGACTCCCATGACGAAAGTACTGCGTTTCACCGATCTGATCGCCGAAGGCAAAGTCTCCGGCAAGCGTGTGTTCATCCGCGCGGATCTCAACGTGCCGCAAGACGATGACGGCAACATCACCGAAGACACGCGCGTGCGCGCCTCTGTCCCGGCAATCAAGGCCGCCCTCGACGCGGGCGCGGCCGTGATGGTCACGTCCCATCTGGGCCGCCCGACCGAAGGCCAGTTCAAGCCGGAAGACTCGCTGGCCCCGGTCGCGAAGCGTCTGTCGGAGCTGCTCGGCCGCGACGTGCCGCTCGTCGCCGATTGGGTCGACGGCGTCCAGGTGCAGCCGGGCAACGTCGTGCTGCTCGAAAACTGCCGCTGCAACAAGGGCGAGAAGAAGAACGACGACGGCCTCGCGCAGAAAATGGCGAAGCTCTGCGACGTCTACGTGAATGACGCGTTCGGCACCGCGCACCGCGCCGAAGCCACGACGCACGGCATCGCGAAGTACGCGCCGGTGGCATGCGCGGGCCCGCTGCTCGCCGCCGAGCTCGACGCGCTCGGCAAGGCGCTCGGCAACCCGAAGCGACCGCTCGTCGCGATCGTCGCGGGCTCGAAGGTGTCGACCAAGCTCACCATTCTGAAGTCGCTCGCCGAGAAGGTCGATCAACTGATCGTCGGTGGCGGCATCGCGAACACGTTCATGCTGGCGTCGGGCCTCAAGATCGGCAAGTCGCTCGCGGAGGCCGATCTCGTCGACGAAGCGAAGGAAATCATCGAGCAGGCGCGCACGCGCGGCGCATCGGTGCCGATTCCGAGCGACGTCGTGACGGCCAAGGAATTCGCCCCGACCGCGAAGGCGCAGATCAAGCCCGTCGCGGATGTCGCCGACGACGACCTGATCCTCGACATCGGCCCGGATACGGCGAAGGCGCTCGCGGCGCAGCTCGAAACCGCCGGCACGATCGTCTGGAACGGCCCGGTCGGCGTGTTCGAGTTCGACCAGTTCGGCAACGGCACGAAGACGCTCGCGCAGGCGATCGCCAATTCGTCGGCGTTCTCGATCGCGGGCGGCGGCGACACGCTCGCGGCCATCGCGAAGTACAACATCCACGACAAAGTGAGCTACATCTCGACCGGCGGCGGCGCGTTCCTGGAGTTCCTGGAAGGCAAGAAGCTGCCCGCGGTGGAAGTGCTCGAGTCGCGGGCCTGAGGCGTTGGCGGCCCGAGGCAATCCGGCGAAAGCAGGTAAGAAGGGCGCGCAAGCAGCCGGCGGCGCGCAAGACGATGTGACGCAGGACGTGATCGACAGCGGCGCGCCCGATGCCGCCCCTGAAGCAGCGCTGGCGATCGCGCAAGCGGCGCAAACAGATCAGGCAGCATCCGAAGGCGAAGCCGCGGCCGCAGTGCCGCCCCCGCCTCCGGTCATCATTGGCGGCATGCCCGCCCATGCCCTGAAGGAAATCGACAAAGCGACGCCGGCACGAACCGGCGCGCGCGCGCAACCGGTGAGCAACACCTCACTGCAAGCGCAACGTGCTCGCAGCGTAGTTACGGGCGATCCTACTGAGACGAGGAATTCCATGCATCGCGCTACAAAGATTGTTGCCACCATCGGCCCGGCTTCCACTAGCCCGGACATCCTGCTGCAAATGCTGCAGGCGGGTCTCGACGTCGTACGTTTCAATTTTTCGCACGGCACCGCCGACGACCATCGCCAGCGCGCTGAAATCGTCCGCGAGGCGGCGCGTCAGGTGGGCCGCGAAGTCGCGATCATGGCGGACCTGCAAGGCCCGAAGATCCGCGTCGGCAAGTTCGAGAACAACAAGACGATGCTCGTCGCGGGCAACCCGTTCATCCTCGACGCCAACTGCACGCTCGGCAATAACGAGCGCGTCGGCCTCGACTACAAGGATCTGCCGCGCGACCTGCGCGCAGGCGACGTGCTGCTGCTCAACGACGGCCTCATCGTGCTCGACGTGACGCGCGTGATCGGCGAGGAAATTCACACGACGGTCAAAGTCGGCGGCGAGCTCTCGAACAACAAGGGCATCAACCGCCAGGGCGGCGGTCTCACCGCGCCCGCGCTGACCGAGAAGGACATGGAGGACATCAAGACGGCGATGTCGCTCGGCGCGGACTTCGTCGCGGTGTCGTTCCCGAAAAATGCGACGGACATGGAAATGGCGCGTCAACTCGCGAACATCGCGGGCGCGCCGTATGGCATCAAGCCGAAGATGATCGCGAAGATCGAGCGCGCCGAAGCGATTCCGGCATTGCAGGGCATTCTCGACGCATCGGACGGCATCATGGTCGCGCGCGGCGATCTCGCTGTGGAAGTGGGCAACGCGGCGGTGCCGGCGCTGCAAAAGCGCATGATCCGCATGGCGCGCGAGTCGAACAAGCTCGTGATCACCGCCACGCAAATGATGGAATCGATGATCCACGCGCCCGTGCCGACGCGCGCGGAAGTGTCGGACGTCGCGAACGCCGTGCTCGACGGCACCGACGCCGTGATGCTCTCCGCCGAAACGGCAGCCGGCAAGTATCCGGTGACGACCATCGAGACGATGGCGGCCGTGTGTGTCGAGGCGGAGAAGTCGGAAGAGTCGCAGCTCGACCGCGATTTCCTCGACCGCACGTTCACGCGCATCGACCAGTCGATCGCGATGGGCGCGCTCTTCACCGCCTTTCATCTCGGCGCGAAGGCCGTGGTCGCGTTGACCGAATCCGGCTCGACGGCGCTGTGGATGTCGCGTCACTGGACGCACGTGCCGATCTTCGCGCTGACGCCGCGCGTGTCGAGCGAGCGCACGATGTCGCTGTACCGCAACGTGACGCCCCTGCACGTCGACACCAACATGGATCGCGACACCGCGCTGAATCAGGCGCTCGAAGTGGTCGTGTCGAAGGGCTATGCGGCGCGCGGCGACATGGTCGTGCTGACCGTCGGCGAGCCGATGGGTCAGGCGGGCGGCACCAACACGCTCAAGATCGTGCGTGTGGGCGACCACTTCTAAGCATTTTTGAGAAATCTGCGCGGTCAAACGCCGCGCGATTGCCGCAGGTCCGGAGCGCCCGCCGTCCAGCAGCGGCGGGCGCCCAATCAAGCGCGCAAGACGACGCGGAGCAATGCGTCAGTCGAGGCGACGATCAAGCCGAAAACCGCCCGAGAGCGGAATCGAGCGCGCTGCAGAATTCGTTTCACATCATGGAGTCTCACCACAATGCCTCTCGTATCAATGCGTCAACTGCTGGATCACGCAGCCGAACACGGTTACGGCCTCCCGGCATTCAACGTCAACAATCTGGAACAAGTGCAGGCGATCATGTCGGCCGCGAACGAAGTGAACGCGCCCGTCATCATGCAGGCGTCCGCCGGCGCGCGTAAGTACGCGGGCGAAGCGTTCCTGCGCCATCTGATCGAAGCGGCCGTCGAGTCGTATCCGCATATTCCGGTCGTGATGCATCAGGATCACGGCCAGTCGCCGGCCGTGTGCATGGCCGCAATCCGCTCCGGCTTCACGAGCGTGATGATGGACGGTTCGCTCGAAGCCGACGGCAAGACGGTCGCTTCGTACGAATACAACGTCGCGGTGTCGAAGCAGGTCGTGGAGTTTTCGCATTCGATCGGCGTCACCGTCGAAGCCGAGCTGGGCGTGCTCGGTTCGCTCGAAACCATGAAGGGCGACAAGGAAGACGGCCACGGCGCCGAAGGCACGATGACGCGCGAGCAGCTTCTGACCGACGTCGAGCAGGCCGCCGACTTCGTGAAGCAGACGCAGTGCGATGCCCTGGCGATTGCGATCGGCACGTCGCACGGCGCGTACAAGTTTTCGAAGAAGCCGACGGGCGACATTCTCGCCATCGACCGCATCCGGGAAATCCACCAGCGCATTCCGAACACGCACCTGGTGATGCACGGTTCGTCGTCCGTGCCGCAGGAATTGCTGGCCGAGATCCGCGAATTCGGCGGCGACATGAAGGAAACCTACGGCGTGCCGGTCGAAGAGATTCAGGAAGGCATCAAGCACGGCGTGCGCAAGGTGAACATCGATACCGATTTGCGCCTCGCGATCACCGGCGCGATTCGCCGCTATCTGTTCGAAAATCCGTCGAAGTTCGATCCGCGCGACTATTTGAAGCCCGCGCGCGAAGCGGCGAAGGAAATCTGCCGCCAGCGCTACATGCAGTTCGGCTGCGAAGGCATGGCGGGCAAGATCAAGCCGGTTTCGCTCGACAAGATCGCCGAGAAGTACAAGTCGGGCGCCCTCGCGCAGATCGTCAAGTGAGCGCGAAATAAGCCTGATCTGAGCCAGGCGTTATTTGTAAAGTAAAATCAACGGGTTCCGGGTTCGGAGCCCGTTCGCTTTTTTTCTCTCGCCGCGCTGGATGCCGAAGCGCGGCGTTAACCATTTCAGCACCCTTTCCGGTACATGACGATGTCCACGCTATACGAATCCACGATCAGATCGCTGCCGCTGCTCGGCCGCGGCAAGGTCCGCGACAACTACGCAGTCGGTCAGGACAAGCTCCTGATCGTAACGACCGACCGCCTTTCCGCATTCGATGTCGTCATGGGCGAGCCGATTCCGAACAAGGGCCGCGTGCTGAACACGATGGCCGATTTCTGGTTCGAGAAGCTCGGTCATATCGTGCCGAATCACAACACGGGCATCGATCCTTCGACTGTCGTCGCGCCCGACGAGGTCGAGCAGGTGAAGGGCCGCGCGGTCGTCGTGAAGCGCCTCGAGCCGATCCTCGTCGAAGCGGTCGTGCGCGGCTATCTCGCGGGCAGCGGCTGGAAGGACTATCAGGCGACGGGCGCGGTGTGCGGCGTCGAGTTGCCGCCGGGGCTGCAGAATGCGCAGAAGCTGCCCGAGCCGATTTTCACGCCGGCGGCGAAAGCCGAAATGGGTCATCACGACGAAAACATCACCTACGATGAGATGGAGCGCCGCATCGGCACCGAACTGTCGGCGACGATCAAGCGCATCTCCATCCAGTTGTACAAGGAAGCGGCCGAATACGCGGCCACGCGCGGCATCATCATCGCGGATACGAAGTTCGAGTTCGGCCTCGACAACAAGGGTGAGCTGTATCTGATGGACGAAGTCCTGACGGCCGATTCGTCGCGCTTCTGGCCCGCCGATGGCTATCAGGTCGGCACGAATCCGCCGTCCTTCGACAAGCAGTTCGTGCGCGACTGGCTCGAAACGCAGCCGTGGAAAAAAGAGCCGCCCGCGCCGGCGCTGCCGGACGAGGTGATCGCCAAGACGTCGGAAAAGTATCAGGAAGCGTTGCAGCGTCTCACTGGCAAGACGCTGTCTTAAGGTTCGGCACGCGCGCCGCTCACGAAAAGAGCGGCGCGGGCATATCTCTGGGAAATTGGAATGAGCGAAGTGAAGGCCCCGGATCTGGCAAAAGGGCACACACACGAAGCGCCGCTCGTCGGCGTGTTGATGGGTTCCAGCTCCGACTGGGACGTGATGAAGCACGCCGTCGCGATGCTTCAGGAATTCGGCGTGCCGTACGAGGCGAAAGTGGTCTCGGCGCATCGCATGCCGGACGAGATGTTCGCCTACGCGGAAAGCGCGCGTGAGCGCGGCGTGCGTGCGATCATCGCGGGCGCGGGCGGCGCGGCGCATCTGCCGGGCATGCTGGCCGCGAAGACCACCGTGCCGGTGCTCGGCGTGCCGGTGGCGAGCAAATATCTGAAGGGCGTCGATTCGCTGCATTCGATCGTGCAGATGCCCAAGGGCGTGCCGGTCGCGACCTTCGCCATCGGCGAGGCGGGCGCGGCGAACGCGGCGCTGTTCGCCGTATCGATGCTGAGCGTCACCGATGCCGCATACGCCGACGCGCTCGCCGCTTTCCGTGTGAAGCAGAATCAGGCGGCGCGGGACATGGCGCTGCCGCCGCTTTGATGACCCCGCGCGCGGACCGCGCGTCGCGCAATCGCTGATGCCCACAGCCAGCCACCCAAGCCCCACGATGAACCCACACAATTCTCCGATCTCCCCCATCCTGCCGGGCGCATGGCTCGGCATGGTCGGCGGTGGCCAGCTCGGCCGCATGTTCTGCTTCGCCGCGCAATCGATGGGCTATCGCGTCGCCGTCCTCGATCCGGACGAGACGAGCCCCGCGGGCGCTGTCGCGGATCGCCACATCCGCGCCGCCTATGACGACCGCGCGGCGCTCACCGAACTCGGCCGCCTGTGCGCGGCGGTATCGACGGAATTCGAGAACGTGCCTTCCGCGAGCCTCGAATTTCTCGCGTCGTGCACGTTCGTCAGCCCGGCTGCGAGCTGCGTGGCGATCGCGCAGGACCGCGTCGCGGAGAAGCGCTTCATTGCGGCATCGGGCGTGCCGGTCGCGCCGCATGTCGTGATCGAATCGCCGCAGGCGCTCGCCGCGTTGCCCGACGAGAAGATCGCGGCGGTGCTGCCGGGCATTCTCAAGACCGCGCGTCTCGGCTACGACGGCAAGGGGCAGGTCAGCGTGCGCAATGTCGCGGACGTGCGCAACGCGTATGCGTCGCTGTCGGGCGTGCCGTGCGTGCTCGAGAAGCGCATGCCGCTCAAGTACGAAGTGTCCGTGCTGATCGCGCGCGGCGGCGACGGCAAGTCGGCCGTGTTTCCGCTCGCGCAGAACGTGCATGTGAACGGCATTCTCGCGAAGACGGTCGTGCCTGCGCCCGATGCTTCGGCATCGCTTGTCGCGCAGGCGCAGGACGCCGCGCTGACCATTGCCGCGAAGCTCGGTTATGTCGGCGTGCTGTGCGTCGAATTCTTCGTGCTGGAAGATGGCACGCTGATCGCCAACGAAATGGCGCCGCGTCCGCACAATTCCGGCCACTACACGGTCGATGCCTGCGCGACGAGCCAGTTCGAGCAACAGGTCCGCGCGATGACCGGCATGCCGCTCGGCGATACGCGCCAGCATTCGCCCGCCGCGATGCTGAACCTGCTCGGCGATATCTGGTTCGATGGCGACAAGGCGCGAGCGCCCGCATGGACGGAGGTTGCGGCGATGCCGGCCGCGCGGCTGCATCTCTACGGCAAGGAAGAGGCGCGCCGGGGCCGCAAGATGGGCCACATCAATTTCACGGCGGCGACGCTCGAGGAAGCGCGCACGGCGGCGCGTGACTGCGCGCGGATGCTGCATATCCCGCTCGATTGAGACTTACCGAAGCAGCAGGCAATGACCATTCACTTTCCGAGCGCCGCGCAGATCGCTGAAGCCGCGGCTTTGCTCGATGCGGGCGAACTCGTCGCGTTTCCGACCGAGACGGTCTACGGGCTCGGCGGCGACGCCGAGAATCCGGACGCCATCGCGCGTATTTATGCGGCGAAGGGCCGTCCGGCGAATCATCCGGTGATCGTGCATCTCGCGCCCGAAGCCGATCCGGGCTACTGGGTGCGGGAGTTGCCCGCAGATGCGCAGAAGCTCATCGATGCGTTCTGGCCGGGGCCTTTGACGTTGATCCTCAAGCGCGCGGCCCATATTCCGGCGGCGGTCAGCGGCGGCCAGGATTCGGTGGGCGTGCGATGTCCGTCGCATCCGGTGGCGCAGCAACTGTTGTCGGCGTTCCACGCGCGGCGGATCGGCACGGGGAAGCAGGGCGGCGTCGCGGGGCCATCGGCCAACCGGTTTGGTCATGTCAGTCCGACGACCGCGCAGCACGTGCGCGACGAGTTCGGCAGCGCGGTGCACGTGCTCGATGGCGGCGCGGCGGACGTCGGCATCGAATCGACGATTCTGGATTTGTCGCGCGGGTTTCCGGCGCTGCTGCGGCCGGGACATGTGAGTCCGCAGCAGATCGCGGATGTGATCGGTACTGCGCCGAGGTTGCCGGATGGGGCGGATGCCACGGCGCCGCGCGCTTCCGGGACGTTGAAGGCGCATTACGCGCCGCGCACGCCGCTTGCGTTGTTGCCGTTCGCGTCGATCGAGCCGTTGCTCGCGGCTCACGATCGGGTGAGCGGAAGGAAGATCGCGCTGGTCGCGAGGGCGTCAAGCGCGGGGGAATGGGCGCATGCGGCGCATGTGCATTTCGCGGCCGCGCCGGAAAATCCGCAGAGTTACGCGCGCGATTTGTATGGTTTGTTGCGTGCGCTGGATCGGGCGGATGTCGAGCGGATTCTCATCGAGAAACTGCCGGATACGGTCGAGTGGATCGCGGTGAATGATCGGCTTGGGAGGGCGGCGGCGGCGTTCGAGCGGGAGGAGTGAGGGCGCGCGGGGGCCTCATTTGTGAAGATGGGTTGCGGGGATTTCGGTTTTGGATCAAGCGGTTATCATCTAGGGTTTCCTCCGCGTGTGCGGAGATAGACCCGATCCCATCCTCGTCATCGATTCGGACCCGCGGTTTCCTCCGCGTGTGCGGAGATAGACCCGGGCCGCCGTAGGCGCTATGCGCGAGTCTGAGGTTTCCTCCGCGTGTGCGGAGATAGACCGTTCGGGTACTACCATCGCGTGATGGAAACAAAGTTTCCTCCGCGTGTGCGGAGATAGACCCTCGCGATGAGCGATGGCTCGGCGATGGATCTAGTTTCCTCCGCGTGTGCGGAGATAGACCGTCCGACCATGACAGCGTGAGCGGCAAGCCGTCGTTTCCTCCGCGTGTGCGGAGATAGACCCATTGCGCGGCGAGTCGCAAGCGTAGAGCACAAGTTTCCTCCGCGTGTGCGGAGATAGACCCATGATCCAGGAAGAGCTGTGCGCAATCCTCGCGTTTCCTCCGCGTGTGCGGAGATAGACACCTGCATCCGCCGCCGCACGATCTGTTCGGCCCGTTTCCTCCGCGTGTGCGGAGATAGACCGTGGATGGCCTGAGCCATGACCGCGACGACTTTGTTTCCTCCGCGTGTGCGGAGATAGACCGTGGTCAGTCAACTGCAATGGACCTCCAAAAAAGTTTCCTCCGCGTGTGCGGAGATAGACCCTGGTCGTAGACGGGATCAAGATAGGATTGGCCGTTTCCTCCGCGTGTGCGGAGATAGACCCTTCACAGACGACTGTATCGACGAGCGGACAGGGTTTCCTCCGCGTGTGCGGAGATAGACCCTGAGGATCGAGGTACTGGGTCTGAGCTTTGTAGTTTCCTCCGCGTGTGCGGAGATAGACCCCCATATGCCGGATCGATGATGGCGATGGGCGCGTTTCCTCCGCGTGTGCGGAGATAGACCCCCGATAGGCGAACCCATACCCGAGTTCTGCCAGTTTCCTCCGCGTGTGCGGAGATACACCTTTCAGAAGATCGCCTCGGCGGTGGCGTGATGTTTCCTCCGCGCCCGCGCACACCTCTTCCAAGCCTCAAAACAAAACCGCCCGGCGATCTCTCGCCGGGCGGTTTTCCATTCGCAACCGAAAGAACCCGCTTACTTCCCCAACCCCGACTTCGCAATCGCCTGCTCCGCCGCCTGCGCATAGAGCGCGCCCAGATGCGTCGTCGGATGCACGGTGTCTGCGTACATGTACGTCTGGTCCGCGCCCGCGACGGTCAGCGTCTCCGGCGAGCAGAACAGCGAGGTGGCGAACGCTTGCGGATTGGGCTCGCCGAACTTCTGCGCCGCCGCCGCCATCGCCTGCAGGTTACAGGCCGTCCCGGTGTTCGAAACCGCGAATCCAAGCTGCTGATAATTCGCCGTGACATTGGCGAGCACCGGCACGATGTCCAGATAAATCACCTTCGGCATCAGTCCCGACTGCGTAAGCGCTGCCGCAAGCGCCTGATTGAAGCCGAGCGATGCCTGTGTGAGCAACGCGCGATTGGCCGCCGAGCTCATCATGCCCTGCGGCGTGGCGCCGATGTCCGGCACGTTCGACACCAGTACGTGCGTCGCGCCGCTCTGCACGACCTTGCCGATCAGACCGGCGAGGTCGATCGCCGCCTTGCCGATCGCTGCGCTCGCCTGTGCCGGCGTGATCGCGCCGGCCACGGCCCGCTGGAAGTTATAGAGGATGTCGTTGCCGCCGCCGTTCACAATCACGAGCTGGTTCGAATTGAAGCTGCCGTGTGCGCTGAGATAGTTCTGCACCTGCTGAACGATCGGCACCGTGAGCGCGCCCGTGTAATTCGCGGGATCGGTCGACACGTGATTGATCCCGATCGGATTCGTCACGAGCGCGCCACCTTGCGCGTAGCCGAGACCCGCTTGCGTGGCAGGCGGCGTGCCGAAGCCGCCCGTCATCGCCGGCGTGAGCGTATCGCCGTAATACTGCGCGACATTCTGCACCCAGACCTGACCCGGATTCGTCGTGAACCGGCCGCCGCCGAAGTTCGCCGCCGCGACCGGCGAATAGGTGCCGACGTCGGAAAGACTGTCGCCGAACGACACCACCTGCAGTTTCACGCCGCCCGCCGGCGTGGAATTGTTGTCATCGCCGCCGCCACCGCACGCGGCGAGCAGAGCGAAGGCCGCGCTGGCCGTCGCGACTTGGGCAAAGCGCACCAGTGCGGCGCGCGTCGAGCGTTGCTTGTTCATGGACCTCGTCTCCCTTCTTCGGTGTTTTCTAGTTCGATTGCGGCGCCTGACCTTGTTGCGGTCCGCCTGCCGCGTACCTGCGAGTTTAAGCGATGCCGCCCGCCCGCTCCGGTGCACACCTGCACCGGGCCAGCGGCGTGCCCGACAGCGTACACGCCGCGCGCACGTTACCGGACGTCACTTCGTAGAAGAAATCTTCGGTCCCGCCGGCTTTCCGTGCCCGCGAGCGCCGTATTCAGCCGATGGCCGAGCCGTTCAATCCGCCGCGCCCGGCCTGCGCACGCCTTCGTAGACCCATTCGAGCAGCGCATCGTGCGCGGCGCGCGCGGCTTCGGCGCGCGGATCATTGATGAAGCTCACGACGACATAGCTCTCGCCGTTCGCCGCGCCGACATAGCCCGCGATCGCCCGTACGTCGCGCAGCGTGCCGGTCTTGATGTGCGCGTTGCCGAGCGCGCCCGCGTTGGTGAGGCGGTTGCGCATCGTGCCGTCGACGCCCGCGACGGGCAGCGATTCGACGAACACCTGCGCGACCGGACTCGCGTTGGCCGCCATCAGCAGGTCGGCGAGCGAGCTCGCCGAGATGTGCTCGTCGCGCGAAAGGCCCGAGCCGTTGTCGAGCGTGAGGCCGCTCATCGGCAGGGCGCTGCGCTTCAGGAACGCCTGGATCGCCGCGGAGGATTTCGCGGTCGTCGCCGGCGGCTTCGATTGCGCCGCGCCGATCGTGAGGAACAGGTTGCGCGCCATCACGTTGTTGCTGAACTTGTTGATGTCGCGCACGACGTCCGACAGCACCGGACTGCGATGCGTGCCGACGAGCCGCGCGTTCGACGGCGTCGGGCCTTCGCGCGTCGTGCCCTGGAACGTGCCGCCCGCCTGCTTCCACAGTGCGAGAAAGCCGCCCGCGAAGAACGTCGAGTGATCGAGCGCCGCGACGTTGATCGTGCGCGAGCCGCAACGCAACGGATAGTCGCCGATGAACGATGCCTGCACGAAGCCGCCCTGTGTCTGCGCGACGCTCGGCGACGCCGCCTGGAGCGAGCCGGTGCAGGCGCCGCGCGTGACGCGCAGTTCGTTGTCGATCTGCAATTGCGCGAGTTGCGGCAGCACGTCGATGGAGACTTGTCCGTCGGGGCTCGGCGTCAGCGTGAAGGACAGCGACTTGAATGCGTACAGCAGCGGGTCCGGGCCGACGTTGTAGGGCGCGGTGTCATCGTTGTCGAAGGCGGGCAGATCGCGCGTGGAAGCGTCGAAGTAGCGCTTGTCGAGCACGAGCGCGCCATCGATGCCCGTGATGCCGTTCTTGCGCACCTGCTCGACGAGATCGATCAGCTCCTCCGGCACGAGCTTTGGATCGCCAGTACCCTGGATGTACAGATTGCCGTGCAGGACGCCCTGAGCATCGACGTCGCCGTCGGCATACGCGGTCGTCTTCCAGCGATAGTCCGGGCCGAGCATCGAGAGGCCGGCGTATGTGGTGACGAGCTTCATCGTCGAGGCGGGCAGCATCGGCTGGCTCGCGTTGACCGAGACGAGAGGCAACGGCGCGCCGACGCGCTGCACGACGACGCTCATCGACGAAAGCGGTACGTGCGCGTGCGCGAGCGCCGTCATCACCGATGCGGGCAGCGGTCCGGCGGGCACGCTCGCCTTCTCGGCACGCTCGCGCTCGGCCTTCGCGCGCTTCGCTTCGTTTTTCGCCGCGTGCTTCGACCGGGTTCCACCGATCGCCGCGCGCTCCGGCGATTGCGCCTGCGATTCGGACTTCGAGCCGCCGCGCGCCTCGGCGTAGGGCATATGGCCGAGCGCTGCGCAGGCGAAGGTTGCGGCGAGCGCGAACGAAGAGAGACGGCTGGGCAGGAAGCGAAATGCAGACGGCATGGACGAGCGTTGTTCTTGGACTGGATGGCAGGCGGCGGCGCGTGGCCGGGCAGGGGTGCGCCGCGCGGGAAGCGGCTATTGTAGACAAGCTGGCTTGCGGAAATCGTACGGGCTGAAAATCTTCGTCGGGCGATGGGCGTCGGGCGCGGCACGCCGTTGTCTTCCGAACGTGGACGATCGGCGCGGTTAAGTCCCGTTTAAGCCTGTGGCAAGCCCGCGCGGCTACAATGGGTCGCGGCTACGAGGCTGCCCATGTAACCACGAACAGACATGTGCCATGCGAATCCTGCTTGTCGAAGATGACCGGATGATTGCCGAAGGCGTACGCAAGGCGCTGCGCGCGGACGGCTTCGCAGTCGACTGGGTACAGGACGGCGAGGCTGCGCTCACCGCCGTCGCGGGCGAGTCCTATGACCTCATGCTGCTCGACCTCGGTCTACCCAAACGGGACGGCCTCGATGTGCTGAAAACTTTGCGCGCGCGGGCCAACGCCCTGCCGGTGCTGATCGTCACGGCGCGCGACGCGATTGCGGATCGCGTGAAGGGACTCGATGCCGGCGCGGACGATTACCTCGTCAAGCCCTTCGATCTCGACGAGCTCGGCGCGCGCATGCGTGCGCTCATCCGCCGGCACGCGGGGCGGGGCGAATCGCTCGTGCGCCACGGTGATTTGACGCTCGATCCGGTCGGTCATCAGGTGACGCTCGCGGGCGCGCCCGTGTCGCTGTCGGCGCGCGAGTTCGCGCTCCTCGAAGCGCTGATGGCGCGGCCCGGCGCGGTGCTGTCGAAAAGCCAGCTCGAGGAAAAGATCTATGGCTGGGGCGAGGAGATCGGCAGCAATACCGTCGAGGTGTATATCCATTCGCTGAGAAAGAAGCTCGGCGCCGATCTCATCCGCAACGTGCGTGGCCTCGGTTACATGGTCGCGAAGGACGCCTGATGCGGTCGATCCGCCGGCAATTGCTGATCTGGCTGCTCGCGCTCGTCATCGTCGGCGTGGGGTTTGCAGGATGGCTCATCTATCGGCAGGCGCTCGCGGAAGCCAACGAACTCTTCGACTACCAGTTGCAGCAGATCGCGGCCGCGCTGCCTTCGGAGCCGTTTTCGTCGGTGCTGAGTTCGCGCAGCGAGAGCGACGAGGGCGTCGTCATCCAGATCTGGAATCGCAACGGCGTGCTGATGTACTACTCGCATCCGCGCGTGCCGCTCGCGCCCCACGCGGAGCTCGGCTTTTCCACCGAAATGACGCCGCGCGGCGAATGGCGCGTGTATAGCGCGATCGTCGGCGACAACGTCGTGCAGCTCGCCCAGCCGCTGTCGATCCGCAATCGTGTCGCGGCGGGCGTCGCGTGGCGCACGCTGTGGCCGCTCGTGCTGCTGCTGCCGCTGCTCGGGCTTGCGATCTGGGTGATCGTGGGACTCGGCCTCGCGCCCTTGCAGCGCGTGACGCGCGCGCTCGACACACGTCATCCCGAAGCGCTCGATCCGCTCTCCGATCAACGTCTGCCGCAGGAAGTGCGGCCGGTCGTGCGCGCGCTGAATGCGCTGCTTTCGCGGCTGTCGGCTGCGCTCGATACGCAAAAGGCCTTCGTCGCCGACGCCGCGCACGAACTGCGCACGCCGCTCGCGGCGGTGCAGATCCAGGCGCAGCTCGTCGCGCGTGCGCAGGACGACGAAACGCGCCGCGAGGCGCTCGGGGATCTGCATGAAGGCATCGCGCGCGCCACGCGGCTTGCGGAACAATTGCTGGCTCTCGCGCGATCGGAGCCGGACGGCAAGGGTGTCGAGACGCAAGTCGATCTGCGCGAACTGCTGGAAGGCTGCGTGCGCGGTTATGTGCTGGTCGCGCAGGAGCGCGGCGTCGATCTCGGCATCGAAGTGAGCGAGCCGGCGATCGTGAAGGGCGATGCCGATTCGCTGCGCGTGATGTTCAACAATCTCATCGACAACGCGACGAAGTACACGCCCAAAGGCGGTCGCGTGGATGTCTGCCTGAAGGTGCGCGACGGACGTCCGGTCGTCGAAATCTCCGACACCGGGCCGGGCATTCCGCAAGAAGAACGCGAAAGAGTGTTCGACCGGTTCTATCGCGTCGGCGAGGGCGCGAATCGCGCACGCACGGATGTCGCGGGCAGCGGTCTCGGGCTCGCGATCGTGCGCCGCATCGCGGTTCAGCATGGCGCGGCGGTGTCGCTCGGGGAGTCGGAAGCGGGCGGGCTCAAGGTCACTGTGACGTTCTGATGCCGCGGTCGTTGGTTGACCGTTCTTGAAACAACGAGCAGCAGTCGACTAAGTTGAATGTGTCAGAAAGTAATGCAATGAGTTCGACCCAGTGCAGTATAAGCAAGCCGCACTACCAGGGGCGTCTGTTCGCGGAAACAGACGCCCCTTTACGTTTTTAAGAAAGGTTTAAGCGACACCCCGTAATCTTGCTCCATCGACATAGCGCGCTTCTCAAGCGCACATCCCCTCGTCAGGAGCACACGATGAAAGCGAAGATCCTCACCCGCAGCGCCGTCGCAGCGGCCGTTGCCGTTGCCTTGTCGGCGGGCTACGTGGCTGGGCACAACAACGTCCCGGCGCCGCAGGTCATCTCGCCCGCCGCAGCCGCGCTGATGCCCGCCGAAGCCGCGGCAAAAACAGGCATTCCCGATTTCTCCGGCCTCGTCGAGACATACGGTCCGGCCGTGGTGAATATCAGCGCGAAGCACGTCGTCAAGCAGACGTCGAATCGCCGCGGCCAGAGTCAACTGCCGATGGACCCCGACGATCCCTTCTATCAGTTCTTCAAGCGCTTCGGCGGCATGCCCGGCTTCGGCGGCGGCGACGGCGGTCCCGGTGCGGATCGTCCGAGCGAAGGTCTTGGTTCGGGCTTCATCGTGAGCAGCGACGGTTACATCCTGACGAACGCACACGTGGTCGACAACGCGAATGTCGTCACCGTGAAGCTCACGGACAAGCGCGAATATCGCGCGAAGGTCATCGGCGCGGACAAGCAGTCGGATGTCGCCGTGCTGAAGATCGACGCGAAGGACCTGCCGGTGGTGAAAATCGGCGATCCTAACGGCAGCAAGGTCGGCCAGTGGGTCGTCGCGATCGGCTCGCCATACGGATTCGACAACACCGTGACCTCGGGCATCATCAGCGCGAAGTCGCGCGCGTTGCCCAACGAAAACTACACACCGTTCATCCAGACCGACGTGCCGGTGAATCCGGGCAATTCGGGCGGCCCGCTTTTCAACCTGCAAGGCGAGGTGATCGGCATCAACTCGATGATCTATTCGCAAACGGGCGGCTTCCAGGGGCTTTCGTTCGCTATCCCGATCAATGAGGCAATCAAGGTCAAGGACGCGCTCATCAAGACGGGACACGTGGATCGCGGCCGTCTCGGCGTGACGGTGCAGGGCATGAACCAGACGCTCGCGAATTCGTTCGGCATGAAGTCGCCGCAAGGCGCGCTCGTGAGTTCGGTCGAGCCGGGAGGACCGGCCGCGAAGGGAGGGCTGCAGCCGGGCGACGTGATCACCGCGCTCAACGGCGTGCCGGTGACGGATTCCACTTCGCTGCCGTCGCAGGTCGCGGGCCTCTCGCCGGGTACGTCCGCGAAAGTGACGGTGTGGCGCGACAAGAGCGCGAAGGATCTTTCCGTGACAATCGGCGCGCTGAAGGATGCGAAGACCGCGAGCGCGAACACCGGCGGCGCCGACAGCGCGTCGGCGCAGGACGCGCGCCTCGGCGTCGCGGTGCGCCCGCTCACGCCGGAAGAGCGGCAGAACGATTCGCTTTCGCGCGGCCTGCTCGTGCAGCAGTCGAACGGCGCGGCGGCGAACGCGGGCATTCAGCCGGGCGATGTGATTCTCGCCGTGAACGGCCAGCCGGTCACGTCGGTGCAGCAATTGAAGTCGATGGTCCAGCACGCGGGCGACAGCATCGCGCTTCTGATCCAGCGTGACGATGCCCAGATCTTCGTGCCGGTCGATCTCGGCTGACGCGCGGCCGTCGGCTTGCGCGATGCGGGCACGAACCATGCTCTGCGGTTGCCTGGTGCCCCATCGCGTGACATCGACGCATCGGGCGTGACGCCGCCGGCTCCCGGGCGCGGCGGCACCGGACAAAGGAGCAGAAACATGACGAGCAAGACCACGGGCAAGCTGGCGGCCGCAGTTCTCGTTGCGGCGATGAGCGCCGGCATGACGGGCGGCGCCTGGGCGCAGCAAGCGGGCGGAGCGGCGGGTGGCACGACGAGCGACACGTCGAGCGCCGGCAATACCAACGGCGGCGGTCTGCCGCAGATCCAGCAGCAAGGCGACGTCTCCTACACATCGGGCGGCGTGGGACTCGACGAATCGCGGGCATTGTTGCGCGAACAGGCGCACTGGCCGTTGTCGCTGCGCTTCACGGGCCCGACCGCCGACTATCTCTCGGGCGTGCAGGTTCGCATCGTCGACGGCAAGGGCGGCGAGACGCTTTCCACCGAGTCGATGGGGCCGTACATGCTCGTCAAACTTCCGCCGGGCAGCTATACGGTCTACGCGAAGTACAAGGACCAGGAGAAAAAGCAGGCGGTGACCGTTGCCGGACCGGGCAAGGCCAAGGCGGCGTTCCACTGGAACATTCAGTAAGCGCGAGCGTCGAAAGGGGATACGCCCGGGCATCGAAAGCGCTCACGCAGTATCGGAAGTTTGTCTCATAATTAAGCCACGGGTGTCTCGATGACTCGTGGCTTTTTTCTTGGGATGTCGGTTCTCACGCGGGAGGGGCAGCACGATGGGCACGGAACTGAACGACGGACACCAGACGGCGCATCACATCGAGATCACGCTGAATGGACGGCGCTGCCGCGTGATCCATCAGGGCGTGACCTACGCCGATACGCACGCGTCCCTCACGCTCATCGAGCCGGGTGTGGAGAAAGTTCACTACTTCCCGCGCGCCGACGTAAACATGGCGCGCCTGGAACGCTCCATCCACACCACGCATTGCCCGAGCAAGGGCGAGGCCACGCACTATCACCTGCTGACCGAGGACGGCCCGGTCGAGAACGCCGCGTGGAGCTACGAAGCGCCGCTCGACGCCGCCGTAAAGATCAAGGGCTATCTCGCGTTTTACGGTTCGCGCGTCGATCGTATCGACGAAACGTCATAGGCGCGCATCCGAACAGACAGCCGAGGCCGGCTCGGCCATAACGAACGCATGCGATCCTTTTCGCGGAGGCTCGAATGGAAGTCACCGATGCCCTGTGCGTTCCGCTCGACCCGGCGCATGTCCGGGAAGCCTTGGGCGATCTCGCGCTGCTGCGCGCGAGCCTCGACAATTGCGAATCGTTCACACGCACGCCCGGCGGCGAGTATGTCCTCACGCTGATCGTGCCGCTCGGCGCGCTGCGGGCGCGCTACCAGATCCGCGCTCATGCCGCCGGGCGCACGCGTCAGGCGGCGCGCGCGCCAGGCGATACCACCGAAACCACCGAATCCGACGATGCCGTGTACGCCCGCACGCTGAGCTTCAAGGCGCGCGGCGAAGGCGTCGGCTCCTTGCGCGGGCAGATCGCGGTCGCGTTGAACCCGGACGACGACGGCGCCGCTACCTGGATCGAATACACCGTCTGGGCGACGGTATCGGGCCCGCTCGCCGGCTTGCCTGCCCGCCAGATCGAAAACGCGCTGCGCGAAGGCGCCGATGATTTCTTCGCCGAGTTCTGCGAAGTGGTGCGCGCGAAGCACGCGTTGCCGTCGATGCGCGCCGCGGGCGAGCGCACCGAGCGCCGGCACGTCTTCTTGCGGCCGAGCGCGATGTCGGCGGCGTTTTCGCGTCGCTCGGGCGCGATGCGCGGGCCGTCCGCCGATGCCCACGCGAGCGGCGTGCTGCGGCATCGGCTGAACGGGCATGGTTTCGTGCATCACGAGCGCGATCACTCCCACGATCCGCATCCGCTCGGCTTGCCCGTCTGGGCGTGGGCGGCGATGCTCGTGTGCGTCGCGCTGTTTGCCTACCTCGCACAGCATATCGCGCTCAAATGACGGTTACACGCCGCGAAACGCCCGTCGATAAGCCGACGGCGACGTCTTCAGCGTCTGCGCGAATTGCTGGCGCAGCGTCGCGCCGGTGCGAAAGCCGCTCTGTTCCGCGATGCGATCGATCGGAAGATCCGTGCCTTCGAGCAAGCGCTGCGCGAGCGCGACGCGTTGCCCGACGAGCCACGTGCTCACCGTCGCGCCCGTCGTTTCGCGAAAGCGCCGCGTGAAGTTGCGGCGGCTCATCGCCATGCGCGCGGCGAGCGCATCGAGTGAATGTTCGGTTTGGAGATTGGCGCGCAGCCAGTCGAGCAGACCGGCGAGCTTTTCGCCGTTCGGGCGCTCGGGAACCGGCTCGTCGATGAATTGCGCCTGCGATCCCTGCCGATGCGGCGGCACGACGAGCCGCCGCGCGACCTGATTCGCCGCGTGCGAGCCGGCCAGCTTGCGCAGCACGTGCAGGCAGCAATCGAGTCCGGCCGCGGTGCCGGCTGAAGTCGTGATGTTTTCGTCGTCGATATAGAGCACATTCGGATCGAGCCGGACCCTGGGATAGCGGCGCGCGAAATCGTCGGCCCACGCCCAGTGCGTCGTGGCCGCGCGGCCGTCGAGCAGGCCCGCCGCCGCGAGCACATACGAGCCGAGGCACAGCCCGACGACTTGCGCGCCGCGTGCATGCGCCGCGCGAAGCGCGTCGAGGAGCGCTTCGGGTGGCATCTCGTCCGGATCGCGCCACGACGGCACGATGATCACATCGGCGCCGGCGAGGGCGTCGAGCGAATGCCGGGCCGCGATCGTAAAGCCGGCGGAGGTTGCGAGCGCGTCCGGTTCGGCGGCGCAGACACGAAAGTCGAACGACGGCACGCCGATGCCGCTGCGCTCCTCGCCGAACACGATGCAAGGCACCGCAAGATGAAACGGGCTGATGCGGTCGAACGCGACGACGGCGATCGAATGGCGGGTCATGGCGCGGCTCCGGCGAAACGTCGATCTCGACATTTTGGCCCGATTCCGATGAAAGTTGGCGATCGGGCCACTTCTGGATACCGCGCGGGCGCGGCGACAATGCTTCGACCATCCACGAAGGAGCTGACCATGCCGCGCCGCGCCCTGATCGTCATCGATGTGCAGAACGAGTACATCGACGGCAACCTGTTGATCGAATATCCCGATGTGAACGTGTCGCTCGCGAATATCGCGCGCGCGATGGACGCCGCCGGGAAGCACGGCGTGCCGGTCGTCGTCGTGCAGAATTTCGCGCCGCCGGGCGCGCCGATCTTCGCGCGCGGCTCAGCAATGGCCGAGCTGCACGAAACGGTGGCGTCGCGGCCGCGCGCGCATTACATCGAGAAATCGCTGCCGAGCGCATTCGCCGGCACCGGTCTCGCCGACTGGCTGACGGCTCACGACATCGACACGATCGCGATCGCGGGCTACATGACGCACAACTGTGACGATTCGACCGTCAAGCACGCGGTGCATGCCGGCCTTGCCGTGGAATTTCTCGCGGATGCAACGGGCGCCGTGCCCTACGAAAACAGCGCGGGCCGTGCGACTGCGGAGGAGATCCACCGCGTGTTCACGGTGGTGATGCAATCGCGTTTCGCCGCCGTTCTCGGCACGGACGACTGGATCAGGGCATTGGAGAGCGGCGACGCGCCCGCGCGCGACAACATCTACGCGTCGAACCAGCGGGCGCGCGCCGCGAATTCAGGCGCTGGCCGGTAAGAGCAGGGCCGGGCTGCAGCGCAGGGCGTCGAAGCACGCGTCGATGAGCGCTTCGGCGTCGCGCTCCGGATGGACGATATCCGGCAGCATCAGCGAATCGTGCAGGATGCCGGTGAAGAGGCAGTGAAGCATCGTAGTTGCGCGGTTCGTATCGAGCGTTGCGGGAAGCTGCTTCTTTTCGACGGCGTTGCGCAGCGCACGCTCGATGCGCTCCATGCCGTCGCGCATGTTGTTCTGATGCCGCTCGCGCACCGGGCCCATTTCCTCGACGAACTCGCATTTCATGAAGAGGATGTCGAAGACGCGCCGGCGCTGCTCGTCGGTCGTGATGTTGCGCATGCACCAGACGAAAAGCTCCCGAAGGCGCTCGAGCGGATCCTCTTCCTTGCCGTCGAGCGTGGTTTCCACGAGTTCGTCGAGCGGCAGCAGGCTGCGGTCGAACATCGCGTTGAAGAGATCGCCCTTGTTGGCGAAATGCCAGTAGATCGCGCCGCGCGTGACGCCCGCCGCCTGCGCGATGTCCGCCAGCGTCGTACGTGATACGCCTTTTTCGTAAAAGACGCGCTCGGCCGCGTCGAGCACCCGGTTGCGCGTTGCCTGCGCTTCTTCCTTGGTTCGTCTGACCATATCGTGCGGCCTTTCGGGCCGTCTGCTCCTGCTTTCTGCCGTTGAAGGGGCGCGCCCGCGCGCCCTTGTCGAAGATTGGTCGACCGTAATCGATTCCCCTGAGCGATTTTTTCTCAACTCCAATGGGGATAAACACGTACAGTTTTTTACATTCATCCACGAATGTATATACAATACCACCCGTTTACCAATATTCACAAATTCAGCCGACGATCAGATTTCGAATTAAGCTTCGTTTCCATTGCCCCGTTCCGGCCGTCCTTGGGCCACAGGCGGCGCTTCACAGCGTCGCGCACGGGCATGAAACGCCGGCCACTGGCCACGGCGCCGCTCATTCGTCGGACAGGTTTTGATTATTGGCAGCGTCCTCAGGGACGCTCGTGCGCGGCATTGCCCGGGGAAGGCCGCCGCGCACCTATTTCACTCTCAGTCTTAGACAGAGGTCGCTCCATGCGCGTCGAACGGGTTCCACTCCGCTTAATCACCGCCGCGACGGCTGCCGTGTTTCTGGCAGCGTGCGGGCAAAAACAATCAGCGCCTCCGCCGCAAACGCCCGAAGTGGGCATCGTCACCGTGCAGCCCACGAGCGTGCCGGTCGTCGTCGATTTGCCGGGCCGCACCAATGCCTACCTCGTCGCGCAAGTGCGCGCCCGGGTGGATGGCATCGTGCTGCGCCGTGAATTCACGGAAGGCTCCGAGGTCAAGGCCGGCCAGCGGCTCTACAAGATCGATCCGGCGCCGTACATCGCCGCGCTGAACAACGCGAAGGCGACGCTGGCGAAGGCGCAGGCGAACGTCGCGTCGCAGAACGCGCTCGTGGCGCGCTACAAGATTCTCGTCGCGGCCAACGCGGTGTCGAAGCAGGACTACGACAACGCCGTCGCCGCGCAAGGCCAGGCCGTGGCGGATGTCGCCGCGGGCAAGGCATCGGTCGATACCGCGCAAATCAACCTCGGCTATACCGACGTCGTTTCGCCGATCACCGGCCGCACCGGCTTGTCGCAGGTCACGCCGGGCGCGTATGTGCAGGCGAGCGCCGCGACGCTGCTCACGACCGTGCAGCAACTCGATCCGATCTATGTCGATCTGACGCAATCGAGCGTCGAGGGCCTCCAGTTGCGCAGGCAGATTCAGGAAGGCCGCCTGCAGACCGAAGGCATCCACGCCGCGAAGGTCACACTCGTGCTCGAAGACGGCCGCACTTACACCGAACAGGGCAAGCTGCAGTTCTCCGACGTGAGCGTCGACCAGAGCACCGGTTCGGTGACCGTGCGAGCGATCTTCCAGAACAAGGACCGCGTGCTCCTGCCGGGCATGTTCGTGCGTGCCCGCATCCAGGAAGGCACGAACGACCACGCACTCGTCGTGCCGCAGATCGGCGTCACGCATGACCAGAAGGGCACGCCGACCGCGCTCGTCGTCAACAAGGACGACAAGGTCGAGCTGCGTCAGCTCGTCACGAGCGCCACTTTCGGCAACAACTGGGTGGTCGACAGCGGCCTGAACGCGGGCGATCGCGTGATCGTGAACGGCGTGGAGAAAGCGAAGCCCGGCATGCAGGTGAAGCCGGTCGACGCGAAATTCCCCTATCCGGCATCCGACGCGCAGGCAGCGCAGGCACCGGGCGCATCCGGCGCGCAAGGCGCCGCCGCCCCGGCGAACGGAAGCGGCGCCAGTGGTGCGCAGGCCGCATCGGCCGCTTCGGGCGCGTAATAAAAGGGAGCCTGTTACATGGCAAAGTTTTTTATCGATCGACCGATCTTCGCGTGGGTGATCGCGATCATCCTGATGCTCGCGGGGATGGCGTCGATCTTCACGCTGCCGGTCGCGCAGTATCCGACGATCGCGCCGCCTGCGATCCAGATCAGCGCGACGTATCCGGGCGCATCGGCGAGCACCGTCGAAAACACGGTGACGCAGGTGATCGAGCAGCAGATGACCGGTCTCGACCACTTGCTGTACCTGTCGTCCACATCCGATGACTCCGGCACGGCCACGGTCACGCTGACGTTCGCGGCGGGCACGAACCCCGACATCGCGCAGGTGCAGGTGCAGAACAAGCTGCAGCTCGCCACGCCGCTTCTGCCGCAGGTCGTGCAGCAGCTCGGCACCAAGGTCACGAAGTCGAGCTCGAGCTTCCTGCTCGTGCTTGCGTTCGTGTCCGAAGACGGCAGCATGAGCAAGTACGACCTCGCGAACTACGTGGCGTCGAACGTGGCGGACCCGCTCTCGCGTATCAACGGCGTCGGCACCACGACGCTGTTCGGCTCGCAGTACGCGATGCGCGTCTGGCTCGATGCGACCAAGCTCACGAACTACTCGCTCACGCCGGTGGACGTGAAGAACGCCATCAACAACCAGAACGTGCAGGTGGCGGCGGGCGGTCTCGGCGGCACGCCGGCGGTCGCGGGGCAGATGCTCCAGGCGACCATCACGGAAGCGACGCTGCTGCGCACGCCGGAGCAGTTCGGCAACATCCTGCTGAAGGTGAATCAGGACGGCTCGCAAGTGCGCCTGAAGGATGTGGCGAAGATCGACCTCGGCGGCGAAAACTACAACTTCGATACGAAGTACAACGGACAGCCGACGGCCGGCTTCGGTATCCAGCTCGCGACGGGCGCGAACGCGCTGCAGACGGCGAAGCTCGTGCGGCAGAAGATCGACGACCTGTCGAAGTACTTTCCGCACGGCCTCGTCGTGAAGTATCCGTACGACACGACGCCGTTCGTGCGCCTGTCGATCGAGGAAGTGGTCAAGACGCTGATCGAAGGCATCGTGCTCGTGTTCCTCGTGATGTATCTGTTCCTGCAGAACCTGCGGGCGACGATCATCCCGACGATCGCGGTGCCGGTCGTTCTGCTCGGTACGTTCGCGATCATGTCGGCGGTGGGCTTCTCGATCAACGTGCTGTCGATGTTCGGCCTCGTGCTGGCGATCGGCCTGCTCGTGGACGATGCGATCGTGGTCGTGGAAAACGTCGAACGGGTGATGTCCGAGGAGCACTTGTCCCCACGCGACGCGACCCGCAAGGCGATGGGCCAGATCACCGGCGCACTGATCGGCGTGGCGCTCGTGCTGTCGGCGGTGTTCGTGCCGGTGGCGTTCTCGGGCGGCTCGGTCGGCGCCATCTACCGGCAGTTCTCGCTGACGATCGTCGCGGCGATGGTGCTGTCCGTGATGGTCGCGCTGATTCTCACGCCGGCGCTGTGCGCGACGATCCTGAAGCCGCATCCGGAAGGGCATCAGCCCGAGAAGACGGGCTTTTTCGGCTGGTTCAACCGCACCTTCAACAAGAGCCAGGAGAAGTATCACAGCGGCGTGCAGCACGTGATCCGTCGCTCGGGACGCTGGCTGATCATCTATATCGTCGTGATCGTCGCGGTGGGCATGCTGTTCCTTCGTCTGCCGAAGTCGTTCCTGCCCGATGAAGACCAGGGCACGATGTTCGTGCTCGTGCAGGCGCCGGCCGGTTCCACGCAGGAATACACGGCGCATGTGCTGAAGGACGTGCAGGACTATCTGCTGAAGGACGAGAAGGCGATCGTCGAATCGGTGTTCACGGTGAACGGCTTCTCGTTCGCGGGCCGCGGCCAGAACTCCGGTCTCGTGTTCGTGCGGATGAAGGACTACGCGGACCGCCAGCATAGCGACCAGAAGGTGCAGGCGCTCGTCGGGCGGATGTTCATGCACTTCGCGCCCTACAAGGACGCGATGATCTTCCCGGTCAATCCGCCATCGATTCCTGAACTCGGCACGGCGGCGGGCTTCGACTTCGAGCTGCAGGACCGCGCGGGCGTCGGCCACGCGAAACTGATGGAAGCGCGCAACATGCTGCTCGGCATGGCGGCGAAGGACCCGACGCTCGCGCAGGTGCGCCCGAACGGCCTGAACGACACGCCGCAGTTCAAGGTGAACATCGACCGCGAGAAGGCCAATGCGCTCGGCGTCGCGGTGTCGGACATCGACCAGACGTTCTCGATCGCATGGGCGTCGCAGTACGTGAACAACTTCCTCGACGTCGATAACCGGATCAAGAAGGTGTACGTGCAGGGCGACGGACCGTTCCGCATGAATCCGGACGACATCAACAAGTGGTACGTGCGCAATGGCGCCGGAACGATGGTGCCGTTCGGGGCGTTCGCGACCGGCAACTGGACCTATGGTTCGCCGAAGCTCGAGCGTTACAACGGTATTTCGGCGATGGAAATCCAGGGCGCGGCCGCGCCGGGCAAGTCGACCGGCCAGGCGATGACGGCGATGGAAGCGATCGCGGCGAAGCTGCCGGCGGGCATCGGCTACGAATGGACGGGTCTGTCGTATCAGGAGCGTCAGTCGGGCTCGCAGGCGCCGATCCTGTACGGCATCTCGATCCTCGTCGTGTTCCTGTGTCTCGCGGCGCTGTACGAAAGCTGGTCGATTCCGTTCTCGGTCATCATGGTCGTGCCGCTCGGCGTGCTCGGGGCGCTGCTCGCAGCGACGCTGCGCGGCCTGGAAAACGACGTGTTCTTCCAGGTCGGCCTCTTGACGACGGTGGGCCTTTCGGCGAAGAACGCGATTCTGATCGTGGAATTCGCGCGTGAGTTGCGCATGCAGGGCATGTCGACGGTGGCAGCGGCGATGGAAGCGGCGCGCCTGCGGTTGCGCCCGATTCTGATGACGTCGCTCGCGTTCATTCTCGGCGTGATGCCGCTCGCGATCAGCAACGGCGCGGGCTCGGCAAGCCAGCATGCAATCGGCACCGGCGTGATCGGCGGCATGTTGACCGCGACCTTCCTCGCCATTTTCATGATCCCGATGTTCTTCGTCGTGATCTCGAAATTCAGCAAGAGCAAGGACGTGCCGTCGCCGGGTACATCGGGTGATGTCGAAGGTCCGCATGGCGGCTCGCAGAACGGCTCCGATAAGGAAGGACATTGAAATGCTTAAACATTCCTTGATCGCGGCCGCCGTGGCGGTATTCGCCGCGGGCTGCACGCTCCAGCCGAAATACGAACAGCCCGCGGCGCCCGTCGCGCAGACGTTTCCGGAAGGCGGCGTGTACGCGCACCAGCCGGACGCGTCGTCGTCGGCGAGCAATGGCCGCACCGCGAATGGGCAGAGCGCGCCCGAGATCGGCTGGCGCGATTTCTTCGCCGATCCACGCCTGAAGAGAATCGTCGAGCTCGCGCTAAAGAACAATCGCGACCTGCGCGTCTCGGTGCTCAACGTCGATGCGGCGCGCGCGCAGTATCAGATCACGCGCGCCGGGCTCTTCCCGGCGCTCGAAGGCGCCGCGTCGCAGAGCAAGCAGCGCACGCCGAAGAATCTGTCGTTCTTCAACCAGACGATCTCGAACACGTATTCGGTCGGCCTGAACGCGTCGTGGGAAATCGACTTCTTCGGGCGAATCCGCAGCCTGAAGGATCAGGCGCTCGCGCAATATCTGTCGACGGCCGAATCGCGCAAGGCGGCGGAAATCGCGCTCGTGTCGTCGGTGGCGGACCAGTATCTGACGATGCTCGCCTACGACGATCAGCTCACCGTCACGCAGAACACGCTGAAGACGGCGCAGGAATCGTTCCGCATCACGAAGCTGCAGTACGACAACGGCACCGGCACCGAGCTGGACTTGCGTCAGTCGGAAGGCGTCGTCGAAGAGGCGCAGGCGAACCTGCAGACCCAATCGCGTTTGCGCGCGCAGGCGGAAAACGCGCTGGTGCTGCTCGTGGGCGAACCGCTGCCTGCGGATCTGCCGGCCGGCATGCCGCTCGACACGCAGAACCTGCTGTCCGACATTCCGGCGGGCCTGCCGTCGGATCTCCTGACGCGCCGTCCCGATATCGCGGCGGCGGAGCAGTCGCTGCTCGCGGCCAACGCGAACATCGGCGCGGCGCGGGCGGCGTTCTTCCCGCGCGTTTCGCTGACGGGCAGCTTCGGCACGCTGTCGCCGACGCTCGGCGGACTCTTCAAGCCGGGCTCGGCCGCGTGGTCGTTCGCGCCGCAGATCACGGTGCCGATCTTCGAGGGCGGCCAGAACAAGGCCAATCTCGATCTCGCGAACGTGCAGAAGCGCATCGAGATCGCCAACTACGAGAAGGCGATCCAGACCGCGTTTCGCGAAGTCGCGGACGGCCTCGCCGCGCGCGGCACCTTCGACGAGCAGATCAAGTCGCTCGAGCGCTTCGTGACTTCGCAGAGCCGGCGTCTGGAGTTGTCGGACCTGCGTTATCGCAAC
Organism: Caballeronia turbans; assembly: GCA_001544655.2. GTDB lineage: Bacteria > Pseudomonadota > Gammaproteobacteria > Burkholderiales > Burkholderiaceae > Caballeronia > Caballeronia turbans. The sequence continues at coordinate 70,133 of FCOD02000006.1, read as the reverse complement.
GGTGTGGACAGCTATCTCGCGGTGCTGACCGCGCAGACGGCGCTGTACGAGGCGCAGCAGTTGCTGATCACGGCGCGGCTGAACCGCCTGACCAACCTCGTCGATCTGTATCAGTTCATGGGCGGCGGATGGATCGAGCGCTCCGGCGAAGCGCCGCGCCCGGCGGACGCGCCTGTCGATTACGGCTCGCAGGGCACGCCGCCGCAGCCGGCCTCGGCTCCCGCGGCGGGCTGAACCGCCTGACGTGATCGACGCGATGCAAGCGAAGCCCGGCCAAGCGCCGGGCTTTTTCATTGCGCTTTCAGCGATGTCTCAATTTCTCCGCGTATTCCGCAGATTTGTTCTGGCTGTTATCAATTTGTGACAGAACGGCGGTTTGATTGAGTCTGATCGATCGCGATCGATAACTATAATCGGCGGCTCGTCACAGTCGCGACGCCGCGTTTCCGTTTGAGATACATCAAGATCGGTTGCCATCGGGCGCAAACGAGCGACGTGACAATTTAGTCATCCTGAAAACATCGTCTGTTCGGGAAGCGATCGGCTTTTCCGGCGCCCGGGCACACCGGGCGCCGCGATCCGCGACTTTCGCATCGCACGAGAACACGTCGCGTGCGCGGCCCGCCATGAACGCGAGGACGCGCTCGCCTTTCATCTTCAGCCAACAAAGAGGCCTGCGTCCCATGCGTCTCAAACGGATTCCATACCGCCTCATCGGTATCACGACGGCCGCCCTGCTTGCGGCCGGTTGCGGGGAGAAGCCTCCCGCGATGGCGCCGCACACGCCGGAAGTCGGCGTCGTCACGCTCGCGCCGGCCGCGGTGCCGGTCGTCGCGGAACTGACGGGCCGCACGAGCGCTTTCCTCGACGCCCAGGTGCGCGCGCGCGTCGACGGCATCGTGCTGCGCCGCGAATTCACCGAAGGCAGCGTCGTGAGGGCGGGGCAGCGGCTTTACAAGATCGATCCGGCACCGTACATCGCACAACTGAACAACGCGAAGGCGTCGTATGCGAAGGCCCAGGCGAACCTCGTGTCGACGTCCGCGCAGGCCGAGCGCTACAAGGTGCTCGTCGCGTCGAACGCGGTCAGCAAGCAGGACTACGACAACGCCGTGGCCGCGCTCGGGCAGGCCGAAGCCGATGTCGCCGCCGTGAAGGCCGCGATCGACACCGCGCAGATCAACCTCGGCCATACCGAGGTCACGTCGCCGATCTCGGGACAAACAGGCATTTCTCAGGTCACGCCCGGCGCCTATGTCCAGGCAGCGCAGGCGACGCTGATGGTGACGGTTCAGCAGCTCGATCCGATGTACGTCGATCTCACGCAATCGAGCCTCGACGGCCTCAAGCTGCGCCGCCAGATCCAGGAAGGTCGCCTTGCGACGAACGGCCCGAACGCCGCGAAGGTCACGCTGATTCTGGAAGACGGCCGCGTCTACTCCGAGCAGGGCAGGCTGCAATTCAGCGATGTGACCGTGGACCCCACGACCGGCTCGGTCACCGTGCGCGCGGTATTCCCGAACAAGGACCGCGTGCTGCTGCCGGGCATGTTCGTGCGGGCGCGCGTCGAGGAAGGCGTGAATCCGAACGCGCTCGTCGTGCCGGTGCAGGGCGTCACGCATGACCAGAAGGGCACCGCGCTCGCGATGGTCGTCGACAAGGACAACAAGGTCGCGATGCGTCCGCTCGTGACATCCGGCACGCACGGCCAGAACTGGGTGGTAAACAGCGGCTTGAATCCCGGCGACCGCGTGATCGTCGAGGGCATCGACAAGGCGCGTCCGGGCACGGAAGTGAAGGCGGTGCCCGCGCACCTGCCCGAAGCGCCCGCCGATGCGACGGCCGCCGCGCCCGCGTCCGGCGCCGCCGGCGGTTGAGGACGGGAGACACGCTTCATGGCCAAGTTCTTCATCGACCGCCCCATTTTCGCGTGGGTGATCGCGATCATCCTGATGCTGGCGGGCATCGCGTCGGTGGCGACGCTGCCGGTCGCGCAGTATCCGACCATCGCGCCGCCGTCCATTCAGATCGCAGCGACGTATCCGGGCGCGTCGGCGCAGACCGTCGAAAACACGGTCACGCAGGTGATCGAGCAGCAGATGAGCGGCCTTGACCACCTGCTCTATCTGTCCTCCGCCTCGGACGACAGCGGCACCGCCACCGTCACGCTGACCTTCGCGGCGGGCACCAACGCCGACATCGCGCAGGTGCAGGTGCAGAACAAGCTGCAACTGGCCACGCCCAATCTGCCGGCCATCGTGCAGCAACTGGGCACCAGCGTCACCAAGTCGAGCAGCAGCTTCCTGCTCGTGCTGGCGTTCGTGTCCGAAGACGGAAGCATGAACCGCGACGACCTCGCGAACTACGTGGCCTCGCACGTGCAGGATCCGATCAGCCGTCTGAACGGCGTCGGCACCGTGACGCTGTTCGGCTCGCAGTACGCCATGCGGATCTGGCTCGATCCGAACAAGCTCGCGCAATACGGCCTCATGCCGGTGGACGTGCAGAACGCGCTGCAGTCGCAGAACGTGCAGGTCGCGGGCGGGCAACTGGGCGGCGTGCCCGCCGTGCCGGGCCAGTCGATGCAGGCGACCATCACCGAAGCGACACTCCTGCGCACGCCCGAGCAGTTCGGCAACGTGCTCCTGAAAGTGAACCGGGACGGCTCGCAGGTGCGCATCCGCGACGTGGCGCGCGTCGGTCTGGGCGGCGAGAGCTACAACTTCGAGACGCAGTACAACGGCCGTCCGGCGGCGGGCTTCGGCATTCAGCTCGCGACCGGCGCGAACGCGCTCGCCACCGCCAACGCCGTGCGCGCGAAGATCGATCAGCTCTCGAAGTTCTTCCCGCATGGTCTCGTCGTGAAGTACCCGTACGACACCACGCCGTTCGTGAAGCAGTCCATCTCCGACGTCGTGAAGACACTCATCGAGGCCATCGTGCTGGTGTTCCTCGTGATGTACCTGTTCCTGCAGAACCTGCGCGCAACGCTGATTCCGACTATCGCCGTACCGGTGGTGCTGCTCGGCACGTTCGGGATCATGGCGGCCGCGGGCTTCTCGATCAACACGCTGTCGATGTTCGGCCTCGTGCTCGCGATCGGCTTGCTCGTCGACGATGCGATCGTGGTCGTGGAGAACGTCGAGCGCGTGATGACGGAAGAGGGCTTGCCGCCGAAGGAAGCCACGAAGAAGGCGATGAGCCAGATTACCGGCGCGCTCGTCGGCGTGGCGCTCGTGCTGGCGGCCGTGTTCGTGCCGGTCGCGTTCTCGGGCGGCTCGGTCGGCGCGATCTATCGCCAGTTCTCGCTGACGATCGTCTCCGCGATGGGCCTCTCGGTCCTCACCGCGATGGTGCTCACCCCGGCGCTGTGCGCGACCATGCTGAAGCCGCACCCGCAAGGACACGAGGAGAAAAAGACGGGCTTTCTCGGCTGGTTCAACCGCACGTTCGCGAAGAGCCAGGCGAAGTATCACGGCGCCGTGGCGCATGTCATCAGGCGCTCGGGGCGCTGGCTCATCATATATCTCGTGGTCGTCGTGGCGGTCGGCATGCTGTTCGCGCGCCTGCCGAAGGCGTTCCTGCCGGATGAAGACCAGGGCACGATGTTCGTGCTGGTGGCCACGCCCGCCGGCGCCACGCAGGAAATGACACAGCGCGCGCTCGACGATGTCGCCGGTTATCTGCGGAAGAAGGAAAGCTCGACCGTCGAATCGGTATTTACAGTGAACGGCTTCAGCTTCGCGGGCCACGGCCAGAACTCCGGCCTCGTCTTCGTGCGGCTGAAGGACTTCAATCAGCGCACGGGCGCCAACGAAAAAATTCAGGCGCTCGTGGGCCGCACGTTCGGCGCGTTCGCCGGTTACAAGAACGCGCTCGTCTTTCCGGTGAACCCGCCATCCATTCCGGAACTGGGCACGGCGTCGGGCTTCGACTTCGAGCTTCAGGACCGCGCCGGTCTCGGGCACGAAAAGCTCATGCAGGCGCGCGGCATGTTGCTCGGCATGGCCGCGAAAGATCCGGCGCTCGCCCAGGTGCGGCCGAACGGCCTCGACGACGCGCCGCAGTTCAAGGTGAGCATCGACCGGCAGAAGGCGCTCGCGCAGGGCGTCGACCCGTCGATGATCGACCAGACGTTCTCGATCGCGTGGGCATCGCGGTACGTGAACAACTTCCTCGATACCGACAGCCGCATCAAGAAGGTCTACATGCAGAGCGATGCCCCGTTCCGCATGTCGCCGGAGAACATCAACAGCTGGTACGTGCGCAATGCGTCCGGCTCGATGGTGCCGTTCTCGTCGTTCGCGACGACCGAGTGGAGCTACGGCTCGCCCAAGCTCGAGCGTTACAACGGCCAGTCGTCGATCGAAATACAGGGTGTCGCGGCTCCGGGCAAATCCACCGGACAGGCGATGGCCGCGATGGAAGCGCTCGCCGCCAAGCTCCCCGCGGGCATCGGCTTCGAATGGACGGGACTGTCGTATCAGCAGATCCAGTCGGGTTCGCAGGCGCCGATGCTCTACGGCATCTCGATTCTCGTCGTGTTCCTGTGTCTCGCGGCGCTGTACGAGAGCTGGTCGATTCCGTTCTCCGTGATCATGGTCGTGCCGCTCGGCGTGATCGGCGCGCTGCTCGCCGTGTCGTTGCGCGGACTGGAGAACGACGTGTTCTTCCAGGTGGGCCTGCTCACCACGGTGGGTCTGTCGGCGAAGAACGCGATTCTGATCGTCGAGTTCGCGCGCGATCTCCAGCTCTCGCAAAAGATGGGGCCGGTCGAGGCGGCACTCGAAGCCGCGCGCCTGCGCCTGCGCCCCATTCTGATGACCTCGCTCGCGTTCATTCTCGGCACGATGCCGCTCGCGATCAGCAACGGCGCCGGTTCGGGTAGCCAGCACGCGATCGGCACGGGTGTGATCGGCGGCATGGTGACCGCGACTTTCCTCGCCATTTTCATGGTGCCGATGTTCTTCGTCGTCGTGCGCTCGCGTTTCGGCGGCGACAAGGAAGACACGGATGCCGCGCTCGCGCGATACGAAGCGCAGCGGCGCGCGCAACCGGGCAACGAAGGACACTGACATGCGTAGACTTTCCCTGATTGCAATGGCCGTCGCCGCGCTGGCGACAGGCTGCACGCTGGCACCGACGTACGAGCGCCCCGCGATGCCCGCATCGGCGAGCTTTCCCGCGGACGGCGTCTACGCGACGCAGCCGCGCGCGGCGAGCGGCGGTACGCGCAGCGCGAACGGGGTGGCCGCGGCGGATATCGGCTGGCGTGACTTTTTCGTCGATGCAAGGCTGCAACGGCTCATCGATATCGCATTGAAGAACAATCGCGATCTGCGCGTTGCGCTGCTTAACGTGCAGGCTGCGCAGGCGCAATACCGCATCACGCGCGCCGGGCTGTTCCCGACGCTCGGCGCGCAGGCGTCCCAGACGAAGTCGCGCACGCCGGCGGATCTGTCGTTCTTCAACCAGACCATTTCGAACACGTATGACGTGGGCTTGAACGCGTCGTGGGAAATCGACCTGTTCGGCCGCGTGCAGAGCCTGAAGGAACGGCGCTCGCGAAGTATTTCGCGACGGCATATGCGCGCAAAGCCGCGGAAATATCGCTGGTGTCGCAGGTGGCGACACAGTATCTGCAAGTGCTGCAAGCCGATGACCTGCTCGCCGTGACACGCCAGACGCTCAAGAGCGCGAGCGATTCCTACGGCATCGTGAAGCTCCAGTTCGATAACGGCGTGACATCCGAGCTCGATCTGAGCCAGTCGCGCACGGTGATGGAAAGCGCGGCGGCGAATCTTCAGGCGCAGGAGCGCGCGCGAGCGCAGGCGGTGAATGCGCTCGTGCTGCTGCTCGGCGAGCCGATGCCGGACGATCTGCCCGGCGGCATGCCGCTCGACGGACAGAACCTGCTCACGGATATTCCGGCGGGCTTGCCGTCGGATCTGCTGCTGCGCCGGCCGGACATCATGGAGGCCGAGCAGAACCTGCTGGCGGCGAATGCGAATATCGGCGCGGCGCGTGCGGCGTTCTTCCCGAGCATTTCGCTCACCGGCAGTTTCGGCACGTTGAGCCCGACGCTCGGCGGCCTGTTCAAGGCGGGCTCGGCGGCATGGAGTTTTGCGCCGACCATCACGTTGCCGATCTTCGACGGCGGGCAGAATCTGGCGAATCTGGATGCCGCGAACATCGGGAAGAAGATCGAGATCGCGCAATACGAGAAGGCGATTCAGTCGGCATTCCGCGACGTGGCGGATGGGCTCGCTGCGCGCGGCACCTATGATCAGCAGATCGGGGCGCTCGAGCGCGATACGGCCGCGCAGCAGCGTCGGCTGGATCTGTCGACGTTGCGGTACCGGCAGGGCGTGGATAGTTATCTCGGCGTGTTGACCGCGCAGCAGGACCTGTACGCGGCGCAGCAGACGTTGATCGCGGCGAGAACGCAGCGATTGGCGAATCTCGTGGCGCTGTATCAGGCGCTGGGAGGCGGGTGGATCGAGCGGACGGGGGGGCAGGGCCTCGTAAGGTGAAGGCTGCGCCTTGGGCTTTCATGAATGGCCTGTGTTCGTGTTGGTTTATTAGCGCTGCCCCTGTGCGGGGCGGCAGTCACTTTCTTTGCTGCTGCAAAGAAAGTAACCAAAGAAAGCAGCTCGAGACGCCCGCGGTCACACGCAGTTTGGCCACGCTTGCCAGGTGATCGTGGGCTGCCTAAGTGTCGCCCTCAAAGGTTAAACCGGGCTTGGATCGCGCACGGTCCGCCACCTCGCGTCGCATGGCGGAGCGGTTCAGCACCAAACGGCTCCAGCCCGCTTCGCGGCCGACCGGTCAATCGGGTCTGCCCGAACTTTCTTTACTAACGCCTCCATCTCACTGCAAGTGCAGACCGATGTTGTCCTTTGCAAACCCAGCGGCAGCGCGTAGCGCTGTGCCGGCGCTGTTTCGTGCTGAACCAGCGCGTTTGAACAACTAGCTTGTCAGACCGTGCGCGATCCAAGCGCGGTTGGACCTACGAGGGCGACACTTAGGCAGCCCACGATGGGCTGGCAAGCATGGCCAAACTGCGTGTGACCGCGGGCGTGTGGAGCTGCTTTCTTTGGTTACTTTCTTTGCAGCAGCAAAGAAAGTGACTGCTGCCCCGCATAGGGGCAGTGCTAATAAACCAACACCAATACGGGATCCGGCGAACAACAAAAACAAAAAAAAACGCCGCGACTCTCACCGCGGCGCCCAACGCAAACATCCAGCAATCACTTCCAGGGTTACGCCATCTTCAACGCGCATCCCCCGCATGCACCGCGCCTTCGAACTCATGCGCGGCTTCACGCGCATCACGCCGCGCATCGCGTTCCTTGCGCACGCCGTTGAACACGATGTTCAACACGACCGCCGACACCGATGCCAGCAAGATGCCGCTGTGGAGAATCGGCTCCAGCGCGTGCGGCAGTTGCGTGAAGAACTTCGGCGCGACGACCGGCACCATGCCCATCCCGACGCTCACCGCGACGATGAACAGATTGTGCTGGTTCTTCGAGAAGTCTACGCGCGAGAGCGTCTTGATGCCGTTGGCCGCGACCATGCCGAACATGACGATGCCCGCGCCGCCGAGCACGAACGGCGGCACTGACGCCACCACCTGCGCCATCTTCGGGAACAGACCGAGCACGACGAGAATCACGCCGCCCGTCGCGCAGACGAAGCGGCTCTTCACGCCCGTCACGCCGATCAGCCCGACGTTCTGCGAAAACGAAGTGTGCGGAAACGAATTGAAGATGCCGCCGATCAGCGTGCCGAGCCCATCGACACGCAGGCCGCGCACGAGCGCCTTCTGATCGACCGGACGCTCGACGAGATCGCCGACCGCGAGGAACATGCCCGTCGATTCGATGAACGTGACGAACATGACGATGACCATCGTCGCGACCGAGAGCGCATCGAAGTGCGGCATGCCGAAGTGGAACGGCAGCACGATGCCGACCCACGGTGCGTGCGCGACGCCATCCATGTTCACGCGGCCGAGCATCGCGGCGATGACGAAGCCCGCAACGATCCCGAGCAGCACCGAAATATTCGCGATGAAACCGCGCGCGAACTTGTTGATGAGCAGGATCAGCGAAAGCACGACGAGCGACAGCAGCAGAAACACCGGATTGCCGTATTCGGGATTGCCGACGCCGCCCGCCGCCCAGTTGATGCCGACGCCCATCAGCGAGAGACCGATTACCGCGATCACGGTGCCGACCACGACCGGCGGGAAGAACCGCAACAGCTTGCCGATCATCGGCGCGAGGAATATGCCGATCACGCCCGCCGCGATGGTCGCGCCGAATACGTCGAGAATGCCGAGCGAGGGATTGGTGCCGATCGCGACCATCGGGCCGACGGCCGCGAACGTGCAGCCCATGATGACGGGCAGGCGAATGCCGAAGATCCACAGCCCGAGCGTCTGAATCAGCGTGGCGACGCCGCACGAGAACAAATCCGCGCTGATGAGAAACGCGACCTGGTCTTTCGGCAGTCCCATCGCCGCGCCGAGAATCAGGGGCACCGCGACCGCGCCCGCGTACATCACGAGAACGTGCTGTATGCCGAGCGTCAGAAGCTGACCGGCGGGCAGCCGTTCGTCGCACGGATGCACGGACGGGTTCACCGAACTTGAAGCCATGTCTCTCTCCTATATCGCCTTCATTTGAATGGCCTCCAAGTTAAGTGCATCGCAACGCATGAACAAGACCGCCCGGCGCTATACATCGCGTTCGCGCGTCGATATGGGTTTCGCGCGCCACCGGTGGCGCGAAGAGGCGCAAGCCCTTGTCACAGGGGCTTTGGCGCACATCGCAGGAAATCCGTCGCGTGACGAAAGGTCGCTTTCCTCGACTGCTCGTTATGATGTTCATCACGCCGCGCGTATAGTCCGTTTTTCGTGTTCATCGCGTAATCGTGGGGTTTACCCGCGTTTTACGCGTTTTCCCTGACGTCTTTTCGGACTCGACATCCCATGCGTTTTTTAGGCATCGACCTCGGCACGGGCTCCTTGAAACTCGCCATCGTCGACGAAAACGGGCGCGAAACCGCATCGTCGAGCGCGGCGTATGCGGTGACCAGCGCGCAGCCCGGCTGGGCCGAGACCACGGTCGATGCGTGGTACTCCGCGCTCGTCGGCGCCGCGTCGCGCCTGCCCGCTGACGAGCGCGAAGCGGTGAGCGCAGTCGGCTTTTCCGGGCAGATGCACGGCGTCGTGCCGACCGGCGCCGATGGCCACGCGCTGCGCGCCGCGATGCTGTGGCCCGACACGCGCGCCCGCGATCTGCTCGATGCATGGCGCGGACCGCAGCCCAATCCGGTCGCGCCCGGCATGGCGGGGCCGCTGCTGCGCTGGCTCGTGTCGCACGAACCGGAGATCGCGGGCGGCACGCGCTGGGCGTTGCAGCCGAAGGACTGGCTGCGCGTGAAGCTCGGCGGCGCCGCGCCTGCGAGTTTCGTCACCGATGCGTCCGATGCCTGCGCGACCGCGCTCGCCGCGCCATCGGGCGAATGGGACGATGCGCTCATCGACGCGCTCGGTTTGCCGCGCACATGGTTCGCGCCGCTGGCGGCATCGCATGACATTGGCGGCGTGTTGTCGGGCGAAGCGGCGGCCGCGCTCGGCTTGCGCGCGGGCATCCCGATGGCCGTCGGCGCGGGCGATACGCCGTGCGCCGCGCTCGGCAGCGGGCTATCGTCCGACGGCGACGCGCTTCTCACCACCGGCACCGGCGGCCAGATCGTCGTGATGTGCGCCGACGCGCCCGCGCCCGTGCATGGCCTGCACACGTATCGTGCGGCGACCGGGGCGTGGTATCGCATGGCGGCGATGCAGAACGTCGGCGTCGCGCTCGAAGCGGTGCGCGGCTGGCTCGGCTATCCGTCGTGGCCGCAAGCCTACGACGACGCGTTCGCTGCGAACGCCAGCGCATCCGTGAGCTTTCTGCCGTATCTGAGCGGCGAACGTTCCCCGTGGATGAACCCCGACGCGCGCGGCGGCTGGCTCGGACTCGGCCTCGACGACACGCGCGGCACCATGATGCACGCCGCGTTCGAAGGCGTGGCATTCGCCTTGCGTGCCGGGCTGGACGCCGTTCGGCGACACTCCGGGGCGAACGGCGCACCGCTCGATTCGATGCTGCTCGCGGGCGGCGGCTCCGTCGATGCGCGCTGGCGGCAGTTGCTTGCCGACGCATTGCGCGTCGAGCTGCACGCAGTCGATTGCCCGAACGCGGCGACGCGCGGCGCGGCGATCCTCGGCGGCATCGCGGCGGGCCATTGGCGCATCGACGATCTCGCATCGCTCGCACCCGCCGCGACGCTCGTCGCGACGCCGCGGGCGAACGCTTCGCTCGACGCACGGCTCGCGCGTTTCATCGATCTGTACAAGCGTGCCGAAGACTGGTTCACGGTCGGGCGCGAGTCCGCTTAAACTTTCGTAGCTTCGACCCCGATGCCATCCGCATCGGGGATCATGAAGCGTCGCTTCATATGAGCGGTAACTGAAGCGCGCTTCGTCAAGACAACATCGAACTCAGCCATGTCCGCACCTTCGCCGTCACATCCCGATTTCCGCGCGCGCGCGTTTCTGCTCGATCATGCGTTGCGCACGATGACCTTCTATCACCCGCACTGCATGGACCCTGCGGGCGGATTCTTTCACTACTACAAGAACGACGGCACGATCTACGACCGCGCCTCGCGTCATCTCGTGTCGAGCACGCGCTTCGTCTTCAACTATGCGATGGCGTACAAGCACTTCGGTCTCGATGAATATCGCGGCGGCGTGGCGCATGGCATCGAATATCTGCGCGAGTTTCATCGCAATCCGCAGACGGGCGGCTATGCGTGGACGCTGAGCGGACGCGACGTCACCGATGCGACCAACCATTGCTACGGCCTCGCGTTCGTCGTGCTCGCGTATGCGAAGGCGGTCGAAGCGGGATTCGACGAGGCGCGCGCATGGCTCGACGAAACCTGGAACCTGATGGAAACGCGCTTCTGGGATGCAGAGCACGGCCTCTACAAGGACGAAGCGACCGCCGACTGGCAGGTGTCCGACTATCGCGGCCAGAACGCGAACATGCACGCCTGCGAGGCGCTGCTCGCCGCGTTCGAAGCGACGGGCGAAGCGCGCTATCTAGACCGCGCGGCCCTGCTTGCCGACAACATGGTGAACCGTCAGGCCGCGCTCGCGGGCGGCCTCGTCTGGGAACACTACAAGCCGGACTGGTCGATCGACTGGAATTACAACAAGGGAGACCGCAGCAACATCTTCAGGCCGTGGGGTTTTCAGCCGGGGCATCAGACCGAATGGGCGAAGCTGCTGCTGATCCTCGAGCGTCATCGCCCGCAGGCGTGGCACGTGACGCGTGCGCGAGAGTTGTTCGACCGCGCGCTGGAACTGTCGTGGGATCACGAGCACGGGGGGATGGTGTACGGCTTCGATCCAGACGGCAAGTTCTACGACGAGGACAAATACTTCTGGGTCCAGGCGGAATCGATCGCGGCGGCCGCGCTGCTGGCGGATCGCGCGCAACGCGACGGCGACGCCGCGCTCGCCGCGCGTTACTTGAACGATTACGACCGCCTGTGGGCCTATAGCTGGGAGCATTTCGTCGATCACAAATGGGGCGCGTGGTACCGCATTCTCACGCGCGACAACCGCCAGTACAGCGACGAGAAGAGTCCGGCCGGAAAGGTCGACTATCACACGATGGGTGCATGCTACGAAGTCCTGAACGTCGTGCGCTGAGACAAAATCCAGATTATCGAAACCCAAGGAGCAGAACGATGAAAACGAAAGCAGCAATCGCATGGGAAGCCGGCAAGCCGTTGACGATCGAGGAAGTCGATCTCGAAGGACCGCGCGCGGGTGAAGTCCTGATCGAAGTCAAGGCAACGGGCATCTGTCACACCGATTACTACACGCTGTCGGGCGCCGATCCGGAAGGCATCTTTCCGGCGATTCTCGGGCATGAGGGCGCGGGTGTGATCGTGGATGTCGGGCCGGGCGTCGGCACGTTGAAAAAGGGCGATCACGTCATTCCGCTGTATACGCCGGAGTGTCGCCAGTGCAAGTTCTGTCTGTCGCGCAAGACGAATCTCTGCCAGGCGATTCGCGCGACGCAGGGCAAAGGGCTGATGCCGGATGCGACTTCGCGTTTCTCGCTCGATGGCAAGCCCTTGTTCCATTACATGGGCACATCGACGTTCTCGAATTACATCGTCGTGCCTGAGATCGCGGTCGCGAAAGTGCGCGAAGACGCGCCGTTCGACAAGATCTGCTACATCGGCTGCGGCGTGACGACGGGCGTCGGCGCGGTCGTCTATTCGGCGAAAGTCGAGGCGGGCGCGAATGTCGTCGTGTTCGGTCTCGGCGGTATCGGCCTGAACGTGATTCAGGGCGCGAAGATGGTCGGCGCGGACAAGATCATCGGCGTCGATATCAATCCGGGCCGTGTCGAACTCGCGAAGAAGTTCGGCATGACCCACTTCATCAACCCGAAGGAAGTCGAGAACGTCGTCGACCATATCGTGCAGCTTACCGATGGCGGCGCGGATTATTCGTTCGAGTGCGTCGGCAATGTGAAGCTGATGCGTCAGGCGCTGGAATGCACGCACAAGGGCTGGGGACAGTCGTTCATCATTGGCGTGGCGGCGGCGGGCGAGGAGATCGGCACGCGCCCGTTCCAGCTCGTCACCGGCCGCGAATGGAAAGGCTCGGCGTTCGGCGGCGCGCGCGGGCGCACGGACGTGCCGAAGATCGTCGACTGGTATATGGAAGGCAAGATCAACATCGACGATCTGATCACGCATCATCTCAAGCTGGAGCAGATCAACGATGGCTTCGACCTGATGAAGAAGGGCGAGTCGATTCGTTCTGTCGTCATCTACTGAGCGGGGAAAACGCCATGCTGGAACTCGTGGAAGAACATCGTTGCTTCGAGGGCGTGCAGCGCATCTATCGGCACGAATCGCAGACGATCGGCCTGCCGATGCGTTTCTCCGTCTTTCTGCCGAAAGAGGCCGCATCGCACAAGGTGCCCGCGTTGTTTTATCTCGCCGGCCTCACTTGCACCGAAGAGACGTTCCCGATCAAGGCGGGCGCGCAGCGTTATGCGGCGGAACACGGCATTGCGCTGATCGCGCCGGATACGAGTCCGCGCGGCGCGGATATTCCCGGCGAGAAAGACGCATGGGATTTCGGCGTCGGCGCGGGCTTTTATGTCGATGCGACGCGCGAGCCGTGGGCGCGGCGTTATCGCATGTACTCGTATGTGACGCAGGAATTGCGTGAGACGGTGCTTTCGGCGTTGCCGGTGCGGGAGGATCGCATCGGCATCTTCGGGCATTCGATGGGCGGTCACGGGGCGCTCGTGCTCGCGTTGCGCAATCCTGACCTATACAGGTCGGTGTCGGCGTTCGCGCCGATCGCGGCGCCGTCGCAGTGCCCGTGGGGCGTGAAGGCGTTTTCCGGCTATCTCGGCGATGATCGCGAAGCGTGGAAGCAATACGATGCGAGCGAACTCATCAAGGGCGATGCGGCGTCGCGGTTCGAAGGCGGGATTCTTGTCGATCAGGGAATGGCGGATCAGTTTCTTGCCGAGCAGTTACATCCTGATGTGTTGGAGCGCAATGCACAGGAAGCGGGGCACCGGGTGACGGTGCGGCGTCATGAAGGCTACGATCATGGGTATTTCTTCATTTCGACGTTCGTCGGGGGGCATGTCGCGCATCATGCGCGGGTTTTGTGTCGTTGATTTTTTTTCGGCGGATCCCGTTTTCTTGTTGGTTTATTAGCACAGGGGCAGTGCTAATAGACCGATACCCTAACGGGATCCAGCGAAAACAAAACCAAAAGCAAACCCAAACCCAAACCCAAACCCTCAATTCCCGCGCCGCGCAAGCAGACTGCCGCCATGCACGATTGCGGCGAGCATCGTGATCCAGAAGCTCGTCGGCCAGTCGGTGTAGTAGGCGAGAGTAAGCCCGACCCACGCCTGCCCGAGCGCAAACAATGCCGCGAGCACCAGCCCCGACGATAACCGCGTCGTCACGTTCTGCGCCGCGGCCGCCGGCCCGACCATCAACGCGAACACGAGCAGCACGCCCACGATCTGCGTGCACGCCGCAACCGCGAGCGCGGTGATCGCCAGAAACAGCACGGAAACGAGCCGCAACGACACACCCTTGGCTTCCGCAAGCTCCGGCTGCAAGGACGCAAACAGCAAAGGCCGCATGATGAAGCCGAGCGCGCCCAGACTCACGATGGCGAGACCCGCCAGCACGACGAGCGTCTCATGGCTCACGCCAAGCACGTTGCCGAAAAGCAGCGCCGTGGCCTGCGTCGCATACGCGGTGAAGAAGTGCAGAAACAACAGGCCGAAGCCGAGCGATAGCGAAAGAATCACGCCGATCGCCACATCGCGGCCCGAGAGGCGTTCGCCGAGCGCGCCCATGCCGACGCCGGCCGCGAGCGTGAAGCCCACCATCCCCCAGAGCGGCGGCATGCCGAGCAGCACCGCGCCCGTCGCGCCGGTGAAGCCGACGTGCGACAGCGCGTGACCCGCGAAGGTCTGCCCGCGCAACACGAGAAAGTACCCGACGATTCCCGACAGCACCGCGACCATCCCCGACGCCGCGAACGCATTCACCATGAAGTCGTATTCGAACATTGTGCTTTTTCTATTTGGCGTGGCTGTGGCCGTGACCGTGCGCATGGTCATGCTCGTGTTCGTGCTCATGCTCCCCGCCTTCTTCATGAGCGTGATCGAGCTTGTCGATCTCGACATCGCCCGACATCACGAAGATGCGGCCGTTCACGCGCATCACGTCGATGGGCGAACCGTACAGGCGCGACAACACGGGCCTCGAGATGACTTCGTCGACGGTGCCGAGCGCGGCGCGCCCGCTGCCGAGATAGAGCACGCGGTCGAGTGAATTCAGCAGCGGATTGAGCTCGTGCGCCGAGAACAGCACGGTGATGTTCAGTTCGCGCTGAACGCGCCGCACGAGTTCGACGACGCCCGTCTGATGACGCGGATCGAGACTGATGAGCGGCTCGTCGAGCAGCAGGAGCCGCGGATTGCCGAGCAGACACTGCGCGAGCAGCAGACGCTGGCGCTCGCCGCCCGACAGTTCCGACAACGGACGCGAAGCCAGTTGATGCGCGCCGACGAGTTCGAGCACGCGCTCGACATCGGCGCGAATGCGCGCGTTGCGATGCGGCAGGCCCCAGTGATGCCCGTCGGCGGCCATCGCGACGAAATCGCGGCCCAGCACGCGCCGGTTGGCGAGTCCGGTGCGAATCTGCGGCATGTAACCAATGGATGCATTGCCGCGCACGACCGTTTCGCCGTTCACACGGATCGACCCGCTTTTTAGCGGCACGAGGCCAAGCAGCGCGCGCATCAGCGTGGTCTTGCCTGCGCCGTTCGGCCCGAGCACGCCGATGAACTCGCCGTTGCGGACCGTGAAGCTCGCGTCGTTGAGAATCTCGCGCCCGCCGAGCGCGAGGGTCACGCGATCGACTTCGAGCGCGGCTTGCGTGGTTGCGGCGGCGGTCATCGCTGCCATCCTTGCAGCGCGCCCGACAGCGTGTCGAGTTGCGACTGCATCCATTGCTGATAGGTCTCTTTTGCGGGCAGGGTTTCGGTCACGCTGATGCTCGGCACATGTGCATCCTTTGCGATGTTGAGCATGCGCTTCGTCAGCGCGCCCGTGGCCTGGCTGTTGTAGATGAGCACGTGCACCCGGCGCTCGCGCAGATCCTTTTCGAACGCGGCGATATCGGCGGCGCTCGGCTCGGTCTCGTTCATCGATGCCATTTGAAAGCGCAGGTTGCGCATCTCGAAGCCGATGGCATCGGCCATGTAGCCGAACACCGGCTCGGTCGCGGTGACGGGCACGCCCTTGTAGTGCGTCTTCAACTGCGCGACGGTCGAGTCGATCGGCTTCATCGAACCGAGGAAGGCCGCGAGGCGCGCGTCGTAATCGCTTTTGTGCGACGGGTCGGCGCTCACGAGATATGCGCTCACTGCCTTCGCGACGGCGGGCATCGTCGCCGGGTCGTACCAGAGGTGCGGATTGTCACCGGCCTTCCTGCCGACGAGCTTCGCCACGACGATCACCGTGCGCTTGTCGTTGCTCTTCGATACGGCGAGCAACTTGTCCATCCACGGATCGTAGTCCGCGCCGTTATAGACGACGAGGGCCGCGTGCTGCAATGCGCGCGCGGTTTTCGGGCTCGCTTCGAAGAGATGCGGGTCTTCGTCCGGATTGCTGAGGATGCTCGTCACCTGCACGTGATCGCCGCCGAGCTGCCGGATGACGTCGCCGTAGAAGTTCTCCGCCGCGACGACCGGCACGCGCGCGGTCTGCGCGGATGCCGTATTGCACAAGCCGAGTGCGATGGCGAAGCAGGTCAGGATGTGCGCGAATTTCATCGATTTCCTTTCTGGATGAGTCGTTCTCGAGCGAAGCGAATCAGGCGTCGCGATGTTTGCGCTGGCAATCGGCGCACAGCCCGCTCAATTCCACGACCTGGTGATGCACCTGAAAGCCGTGCGCCGGCGGGCTCGCGGACAGCGACGAAGCGAGCTCGCGGCCCTGGATTTCGAGCGTCGCGCCGCATTCGTCGCAGATGAGGAACTGGCTTTCGTGCGGCTTGCCCGCGTCGCAGCACGCGATGAACGCGTTCTTCGACTCGATGCGATGCACGAAGCCGTTCTCGACGAGAAATTCCAGCGCGCGATAGACGGTGGTCGGCGGCACGCGCGCGCCGCGCTGCGGCTCCATCACGTCGATGAGGTCGTAGGCGCCGATCGGCTTGTGCGCCTTCAGCACGAGTTCGTAGACCTGGCGGCGCAGCGGCGTGAGCGCGACGCCGCGCTCGACGCTGAGCGCTTCGGCGCGGGCCAGCATGGTTTCGACGGATGCGGTCATGTCATCTCGGCCGCGTCGGGACGCGACCCGTGCAAGGGGTTGAACCGTGAGCGGGCGTGCCGCTCGTCGGACGATTTGGAAATGATATAACGTATCGCGTTGACATGCGAGAACTAGAATTGTGCTGAACCGTCTGTAGTGCCGCCCGCGTGATACCGCGCTTGGCTCTCCGACCCGTTGCTACACGGGTTTTCCCGACCTTTCCCACGTTTGCGCGACGCAACATCGAAACCTGTGCCGACGCCTTGACACGACCGCGTGCAACGCCGATCATTCGATCAAACAAAGAGCAATTGTTCATTCGCAGAGCGTTCGCTCACACGAACGGCGATCGAAGGAATCGGAGACATCGGTGAGACTGACAGACAAGGTCGCGGTCATTACGGGTGCCGCGAGCGGCATCGGCGAAGCGGTCGCGCGGCGCTATCTGGAGGAAGGTGCGCAGGTCGTCGCCGTCGACGTGAAAGACGAACACGACATGGCGCAGCGCTTCGCGGACGTCGGCGCGCGCATGCTCGCGCTCAAGGCCGACGTCACGCAGCGTGAAGAGATCGCGCGCATCGTGGCGCGCACGGTCGAGCGTTTTGGAGGCATCGACATTCTCTTCAATAACGCGGCGCTCTTCGACATGCGCCCGATCCTCGATGAATCCTGGGACGTGTACGACCGCCTGTTCGCGGTCAACGTCAAAGGCATGTTCTTTCTGATGCAGGCGGTCGCCAAGTGCATGGTCGAGCAGGGGCGTGGCGGCAAGATCATCAATATGTCATCGCAAGCCGGACGGCGCGGCGAGGCGCTCGTGTCGCATTACTGCGCGACCAAGGCGGCGGTGATCAGCTATACGCAGTCGGCGGCGCTCGCGCTCGCCAGGGAACGCATCAACGTGAACGGCATCGCGCCGGGCGTCGTCGATACCCCGATGTGGAACGAAGTCGACGCGCTCTTCGCGCGCTACGAGAACCGGCCGCTTGGCGAGAAGAAGCGGCTCGTCGGCGAGGAAGTGCCGCTCGGGCGCATGGGCGTGCCCGCGGACCTCACAGGGGCGGCGCTCTTTCTGGCGTCATCGGATTCGGATTACATCACCGCTCAGACAATCAACGTCGACGGCGGCAACTGGATGAGTTGACGCGCTCCACGCCCGCACGCCATGCGGCTTGCAGCGCGGCAGGCACCGTCTATAGTGAAACGGCGTCGCGGCGAATGCGTGCGCGTGAAAACCGAACCTCTACGACGACGGAGGCAGGCGCGGCAAAGGATCAACCCGGCAACCACGCGATCCCCGATCGCGCACCCTCAAAAGCAGGCAGCGGCATACACGGCGCTTGCGGTCATGCATGAGACTGTCCGCCGTGTCCGTGCAAACAAAAAGGAGACGAACCCAATGAAACGCACCCAACGTATCGTTCGAGCACAACCGCGCGCACGTCGCGCCCCGTTCGTGACCGGGGCGCTGTCGGCCGCGCTGGCCGCCGCCGCGCTCGTGCCGCTGTCGGCGCATGCCGCGTCGACCATCACGATCGCGACGTTGAACAACCCGGACATGATCGAGTTGAAGAAGCTCGCCCCGGCCTTCGAGAAGGCCAATCCGGACATCCAGCTGAAATGGGTGATCCTCGAAGAGAACGTGCTGCGTCAGCGCGCGACGACCGACATCACGACCAACAGCGGCCAGTTCGACGTGATCACCATCGGCACGTATGAGGCGCCGCAATGGGGCAAGCGCGGCTGGCTCTCGCCGATGACCGGCCTGCCCGCCAACTACGATCTCGACGACGTCGTGAAAACCGCGCGCGACGGCCTCTCGTCCGGCGGCGTGCTTTATGCGCTGCCGTTCTACGTCGAAAGCTCGATGACGTATTACCGCAAGGATCTGTTCCAGGCGGCCGGCCTCAAGATGCCCGACCAGCCGACCTATGACCAGATCAAGCAGTTCGCCGACAAGCTCACCGACAAGTCCAAGGGCCAGTACGGCATCTGCCTGCGCGGCAAGGCGGGCTGGGGCGAGAACATGGCGTTCGTGTCGACGGTCGTGAACACCTTCGGCGGCGAATGGTTCAACGAGAAGTGGCAGGCGCAGCTCGACACGCCCGAGTGGAAGAAGGCAGTCGGCTTCTACGCTGATCTGCTGAAGAGCGACGGCCCGCCGGGAGCGAGCTCGAACGGCTTCAACGAGAACCTCACGCTGATGTCGTCCGGCAAGTGCGCGATGTGGATCGACGCGACGGTCGCCGCCGGCATGCTCTACAACAAGTCGCAGTCGCAGGTGTCGGACAAGATCGGCTTCGCGGCGGCGCCGATTGCCGTCACGCCGAAGGGCTCGCACTGGCTGTGGTCGTGGTCGCTCGCGATCCCGAAGACGTCGAAGCAGCAGGACGCCGCGAAGAAATTCGCCGCATGGGCGACGTCGAAGGAATACATCGAGATGGTCGGCAAGGACGAAGGCTGGGCGTCGGTACCGCCGGGCACGCGCAAGTCGACCTACGCGCGCCCCGAGTACAAGCAGGCCGCGCCGTTCGGCGACTTCGTGCTGAAGGCGATCGAAACCGCGGACCCGAACGACGCGACGCTGCACAAGGTGCCGTATAGCGGCATCCAGTTCGTCGGCATTCCGGAGTTCCAGTCCTTCGGCACGGTGGTCGGCCAGTCGATCGCGGGCGTCGTCGCGGGTCAGACGAGCGTCGACAACGCGCTGAAGGCGGCGAACGCCG
The DNA here is from genome assembly GCA_001544655.2 of Caballeronia turbans. GTDB lineage: Bacteria > Pseudomonadota > Gammaproteobacteria > Burkholderiales > Burkholderiaceae > Caballeronia > Caballeronia turbans. Next base: position 50,454 of record FCOD02000006.1, on the reverse strand, counting down.
CCGCGGATCGCGCCGTGAAGCAGGCGGGCTATCAGAAGTAATCTTCCGCGGTACACGGGCCGCGTCGCCTGATGCGGCCCGCCGGCATCATCATCGAGAGGTGACACGATGAGTCAACTGAATCCCCCCATCACCGATCATCATCTGGAGGAGTCCGCCGCCGAGCGCGACAAGCGGCGCGCAAAGTCGGTGCGATGGCTGATCGCGCCATCGACCGGATTGCTCTTTCTGTGGATGGCCATTCCGCTCGCGATGACGATCTGGTTTTCGTTCTCGCGCTACAACCTGCTGAACCCCGATGTCAAAGGCTTCGCGGGCTTCGACAATTTCGAGTTCCTCGTCACCGATCCGGCGTTCGGCCCATCCATCGGCCATACGCTGACGCTGATCATTTCGGTGCTCGTCATCACGGTCGTGGGCGGCGTGCTGCTCGCCGTGCTGTTCGATCGCAAGTTCTTCGGACAGGGCATCGCGCGTCTGCTCGTGATCGCGCCGTTCTTCGTGATGCCGACGGTCTCCGCGCTCATCTGGAAGAACATGATTCTGCATCCGGTGTACGGCCTCATCGCGAGCCTGATGCGCTCGATGGGCATGCAGCCGATCGACTGGTTCGCCGACTATCCGCTGTTCGCGGTCATCGTGATCGTCGCGTGGCAATGGCTGCCTTTCGCGTTCCTGATTCTCTTCACGGCGATCCAGTCGCTCGATCAGGAACAGAAGGAAGCGGCGCGCATCGACGGCGCGGGTCCGTTCGCGATGTTCTTCTTCATCACGCTGCCGCACCTGAAGCGCGCGGTCGCCGTGGTCGTGATGATGGAAACCATCTTCCTGCTGTCGATCTTCGCGGAAATCTACACGACGACGGGCGGCGGCCCCGGCACCGCGACGACCAACCTGTCGTACCTGATCTACGCACTCGGCCTGCAGCAGTTCGATGTCGGTCTCGCATCGGCGGGCGGCATTCTCGCGGTCATTCTCGCCAACATCGTCGCGTTCTTCCTCGTGAGAATGCTCGCGAAGAACCTCAAAGGGGAGTACGAGTCATGAGCACTCAAACGGTTACGGGCGCGCCGCGGACCACCGCGCTCGGTCACGCCAAGAATGTGGTGCCCGGCATCGTCGCGTGGATCGTGTCCATCCTGCTGTTCTTTCCGATCTTCTGGATGACGATCACCGCGTTCAAGACGGAGCAGCAGGCGTACTCGTCGTCGCTGTTCTTCACGCCGACGCTGGAGAGCTTCCGTGAAGTGTTTGCGCGCAGCAACTACTTCGGCTTCGCGTGGAATTCGGTGCTGATCTCGGTGGGCGTCACGTTGCTCTGCCTGATCCTCGCCGTGCCGTGCGCGTACGCGATGGCGTTCTTCCCGACCCGGAAAACGCAGTCGGTCCTCCTGTGGATGTTGTCCACGAAGATGATGCCGTCGGTCGGCGTGCTCGTGCCGATCTACCTCTTGTGGAAGAACACGGGCCTGCTCGATAGCGTGTCCGGGCTCATCATCGTGTACACGTTGATCAACCTGCCGATCGCCGTGTGGATGGCCTACACGTACTTCAACGAAGTGCCGAAGGACATTCTCGAAGCAGGCCGCATCGACGGCGCGACGACGTGGCAGGAAATCGTCTACCTGCTGATGCCGATGGCGCTGCCCGGTCTCGCATCGACGGGTCTGCTGCTCATCATCCTGTCGTGGAACGAGGCATTCTGGAGCATCAACCTGTCGAGCTCGAACGCGGCGCCGCTGACGGTGTTCATCGCGTCGTACTCGAGTCCGGAGGGCCTCTTCTGGGCGAAGCTCTCGGCGGCTTCGCTGCTCGCGGTCGCGCCGATCCTGATCGTCGGCTGGGTCTCGCAGAAGCAGCTGGTGCGCGGCCTCACGTTTGGCGCGGTGAAGTGAGGATGCGAGCGTGAACCTCACTCCATCCCACGAGGCCAATCTCGAAGACCGCCTGTTGATCTGCGATTGCGACGGCGTGCTGATCGACAGCGAAGCGGTGGCCGCGCGCATGCTCGTCACCGAGTTGCAGGCGCTGTGGCCGGGCGTCGATGTCGAGCCGGTCGTGATGCCGCTGCTCGGGTTGCGCATCGAGGCGGTGCTCGCGAGCGCCGCCGATACGGTGAACCGCACGCTGACGCACGATCAGGTCGTCGCGATCCGGCATGCCGTCGAAGTCGCGGCCATCGAGGCGCCGGCGGTGCCCGGCATCGCCGAGGCGCTCGCGGCCGTGCCATTCATGAAGGCGTGCGCGAGCAACAGCTTTTCGACCTATGTCGATGCCGTGCTCAAACGCACGGGCCTGCTGCGCTTTTTCGGCGAGCGGCGTTTTTGCGCGGACATGGTCGCGAATCCGAAGCCCGCGCCCGACGTCTATCTGGCGGCGGCGCGCGCGATGCGCATCGATCCGCTGCGCTGCCTCGTCGTCGAGGACAGCGTGACCGGCGTGACGGCGGCGAAGGCGGCGGGCATGCCAGTGCTCGGCTTCATCGGCGGCGGACATGCGACCGAAGGGCAGATCGGCGCGCTCGAAAGGGCGGGGGCGCAGAAGGTATTCGACGACATGACGCGATTGCCTGCGCTCGTCGAGCAATGGCTGCAGAACGCGACGTTCGAAATCAGATAGCGGAAAGCGCGTGACGCATCGCTAATGAAGACTGGAGACACACATCATGGCTAGCCTGACACTGCGCAATATCAGCAAGCGTTATGAAGAAACCGAGGTGATGCGCAACATCAACCTCGATATCAACGACGGCGAGTTCGTCGTGTTCGTCGGCCCGTCGGGCTGCGGCAAGTCGACGTTGATGCGCATGATCGCGGGTCTGGAGGACATCAGCGGCGGCGACCTCATGATCGACAACGCGCGCGTGAATGAACTGGCGCCCGCGAAGCGCGGCATCGCCATGGTGTTCCAGTCGTACGCGCTGTATCCGCACATGACGCTTTACGACAACATGGCGTTCGGCCTCAAGCTCGCGGGCGAGAAGAAGCCCGCGATCGATGCCGCCGTGAAGAACGCCGCGAAGATTCTCCATATCGACCATCTGCTCGATCGCAAGCCGAAGCAGTTGTCGGGCGGCCAGCGTCAGCGCGTGGCGATCGGGCGCGCGATCACGCGCAAGCCGAAGGTGTTCCTGTTCGACGAGCCGCTCTCGAACCTCGATGCCGCGTTGCGCGTGAAGATGCGCCTTGAATTCGCGCGCCTGCACGACGACCTCAAGACGACGATGATCTACGTGACGCACGATCAGGTCGAGGCGATGACGCTCGCGGACAAGATCGTCGTGCTGTCGGCGGGGAACATCGAGCAGGTCGGCACGCCGAACACGCTGTATCACGCGCCGGCGAACCGCTTCGTCGCGGGCTTCATCGGCTCGCCGAAGATGAACTTCCTGTCGGGCACGGTCGCGCAGATCCAGAACGACGGCGTGCTCGTGAAATACGCGACGGGCGAGACGCAGCTCGTCGGCGTGCTGCCCGGCAATGCGAAGCCGGGCGATGCGGTGACCGTCGGCATTCGTCCCGAGCACTTGCAGCCGAACGCGCCCGACTCCGGCGATTACGGCGTTTCCGCTTCGGCGATGACGGTCGAAACGCTCGGCGACGCCGCGTATCTCTATGCCGAAACGGACGTCGCGCCGGATGGGCTGATCTCGCGCATTCCGCCGCTCGAGAAGCACGCGCGCGGCGAGAAGCTGAAGCTCGGTACGGCGCCGGATCATTGCCATCTGTTCAACGCGGAAGGGCAGGCGTACACGCGCAGGGTCGTGGATTCGTGGCTGCGGGAGCACGCGACAGCGGCCTGAAATTCCGCTGATCGCATGAGCGGCGCCGTTCGGCAGAGCGGCGCCGTTGTTTTTTGCACGACCCGCATACGCGCGATAATCTCGTTTTCGACCAGCCACCCGCGTTGGCCCGCGCCCGTCCCACACGATATCGCCATGCCCGTCCTGAACGAACTCTTCGTCTATCCCGTCAAGTCCTGCGCCGGCATTTCGCTGCCCCGCGCGACGCTCCTCGACACGGGTCTCGAATACGACCGTCACTGGATGGTGACCGATCCGGCGGGCGCGATGTTCACGCAACGCACACATCCGCGCATGGCGCTGATCAGGACCGCATTCGATGGCGACGATCTCGTCATCGACGCGCCCGGCATGCCGACGCTTCGCACGCCGCTCTGCGCCGAAGCGCTCACCGATGCGCGGGCGATACGCGCGACCGTCTGGCGCGATACCGTCGATGCGCTCGACACCGGCGAGGACGCTGCGCGATGGTTCAGCGAATTCATGGACACGTCCGCGCGTCTCGTGCGTTTCGCGCCGTCCTCGCGTCGCGACGTCAGCGACGAATGGACCGCGCCGCACAGCACGCACACGCGCTTCGCGGATCAGTTTCCGCTGCTCGTCGTCGGCCAGGCATCGCTCGACGATCTCAACGCACGCCTGTCCATCAAGGGCGCGCCGGGCATCGCGGCGAATCGCTTCCGCCCGAATCTCGTGATCGGCGGGCTCGATGCGTACGAAGAGGATTTCATCGGCGACATGCACGTTCGCGTGCCGGGACGCGCTGTGCGGCTACGGCTCGTGAAGCTCTGCACGCGCTGTCCGATTCCATCGATCGATCAGGGCACGGGCGCGCACGATCCATCGTGGCCGCACGAGCCGCTCGACACGATGAGCGCGTATCGCGGCAGCGATCAGTTCGACGGCGCGCTCACCTTCGGCAAGAACGCGATCATCCTGGAAGGCGAGGGCGTCGCGCTGGAAGTCGGGCAGGACGTGGAAGCGGAAATCGACTTCTGACGCTCACGCGTCGAGCGCGGCTTTCGCGCACAACTCGTCCGTGACAAGCCCCGACAGCCATTTCCCTTTCAACGCGGCGATGAGCGCCTCGCGCTTGCGCTCGCCGCCCGCGAAACCGATCGTCGGGCGTTTGGGCGGTGCATCGAGCTTGAGGCTCGTCACGCGCGCCCCGGTTTTCGAGGTCACGCGCTTGCCGTTTGCATCGATCGGCAGGCCGAGCCATTCGGCCACGGCGCCCGCCGACATCATCTCGTCGACTTCCGCGCGCGTGATGAAACCGTCCTGGTGCAGCGGACAATTCACGCCCACGTTGCCGATGCCGACGAACGCCACGTCCGCCTGCTTCGCGAGTTCGCTGACGATGCGATACAGCCGGTGACTCACCCACTGCGCGCGCTCGGCTTCGCTGTCGGCCATGAGCGGCGCGGGCAACATGAAGTGCTTGCCGCCGGTCTTCTCCGATAGCTGCTGCGCGACGTCATAACGATTCGATGAACCGTCCTGTGCTATTGCGCCGACCATCGAAACGAAGCGATGCTGCGGCCGGTCGATCTGCCCGATCTGAGCGACGCAGGCCTTCAGCGTGCGCCCGCTGCCGATCGACACGACGAGCGGTTTCTCTTCGAGCAGATAGCGCTCCATCACCTGCGCGCCCGCGACGGCGAGCTTGCGGTCGACTTGCTCGGGCGCGTCGCCGTCGATGGGCACGACTTCGCACATCGCGAGACCGTAGCGGTCGCTGAGCGCCTTCGCGAGCGACAGGCAATCGGCGATGCGATGATCGACGCGCACGCGGATCAGGTTCTTTTCGACGGCGAAGGCGACGAGTCGCTGCGCCACCGGTCGCGAGATCTGGAGCTTTTCGGCGATCTCGTTCTGGGTGTTGCCGGCGACGTAATAGAGCCACGCTGCGCGCGTCGCGAGGTCGAGTTTTTCAGTGGACTTGGGCACTGGTGGTTTCGTTTTTTGCTTTGTTGCTTTTTTTAGGGGTGTTTTTGGGGTTTTTTTGGGGTGTTGCCGGATCCCGTATTCGTGTTGGTTTATTAGCGCTGCCCCTATGCGGGGCGGCAGTCACTTTCTTTGCTGCTGCAAAGAAAGTAACCAAAGAAAGCAGCTCCACACGCCCGCGGTCACACGCAGTTTGGCCATGCTTGCCAGGTGATCGTGGGCTGCCTAAGTGTCGCCCTCACAGGCCCGACCGGGCTTGGATCGCGCACGGTCTGACAAGCTAGTACTCAAAAGACGCTGGTTCAGCACCAAATAGCGCCGGCACAGCGCTACGCGCTGCCGCTGGGTTTGCAAGGGACAACATCGGTCTGCACTTGCAGTGAGATGGAGGCGTTAGTAAAGAAAGTTCGGGCAGACCCGATTGACCGGTCGGCCGCGAAGCGGGCTGGAGCCGTTTGGTGCTGAACCGCTCCGCCATGCGACGCGAGGTGGCGGACCGTGCGCGATCCAAGCCCGGTTTAACCTTTGAGGGCGACACTTAGGCAGCCCACGATCACCTGGCAAGCGTGGCCAAACTGCGTGTGACCGCGGGCGTCTCGAGCTGCTTTCTTTGGTTACTTTCTTTGCAGCAGCAAAGAAAGTGACTGCTGCCCCGCATAGGGGCAACGCTAATAAACCAAAAAGAAAACGGGATCCGCCGAAAAAAAAAGCGCCAACAACGACCACGACAACAAATTCCATAGAAGCCCACGAGCACCACAAAATCAAGCCAACCTCGGCCGCGCCGGATCAAACAACGGTCTCACATGCTGATACAACTCCCGAAACCCCTTCAGACGCTGCCGAAGCATCTCATGCCGCCCCGCGTCCGGCGTAAATTCCTGCTTGATCTCGGGCTTGGCGAGCACCGTCGCCGGGTCGCCGCCCGCCGCAAGCCAGCCAAGCCGTGCCGCGCCCAGCGCCGCGCCGGTCTCGCCGCCGCCGTGCGTGCGCGTCGGGGTATCGAAGGCATCGGCGAACATCTGCGCCCAGTACGCGCTGCGCGCACCGCCGCCTAACATCGACAACGCGCGCGCCTGCGTGCCCGCGGATTCCAGCGCGTCGAGACCGTCGGTCAGCGAGAGCGTCACGCCTTCGAGCACCGAGTAACCGAGCAGCGCGCGATCGGTCGCGTGCGTCATGCCGAAAAACACACCCTGCGCGTACGGATCGTTGTGCGGCGTGCGCTCGCCGCTCAGATACGGCAGGAACAACGGCGCGGAAGGCAACACGTCGGCGGGCAAGGCTTCGATTTCCGCGAGCAAGGTCGGCTCGTCCGTCGATGTCAGTTTGCACACCCAGCGCAAACAGCTCGCCGCCGACAACACCACGCTCATCTGATGCCAGCGATCCGGAATCGCGTGGCAGAACGCATGCACCGCCGACGCCGGATTCGGCCGGAAGCGATCGCCGATCACGCACAGCACGCCCGATGTGCCGAGCGAGAGAAAGCCATCGCCCGGATCGGTCGCGCCGATGCCTACCGCGCTCGCGGCATTGTCGCCGCCGCCCGCCGCGACGACCACGTGGTCGCCCAGCCCGAATTCGCGCGCGAGCTCACGCCGCAACATCCCTGACGGCTCGCTGCCCTCGGCAAGCGACGGCATCTGCTGGCGCGACATGCTGCATGCCGCGAGCAACTCGTCGGACCAGTCGCGCCGTGCGACATCGAGCCAGAGCGTGCCCGCGGCATCCGATGGATCGGAGACCTTCGTGCCCGTCAGATGCATGCGCAGATAATCCTTCGGCAAGAGCACGCACGCGGTCTGCTTGAAGATTTCGGGTTCGTTGTGCGCGACCCAGAGGAGCTTCGGCGCAGTGAAGCCGGGCATCGCCAGATTGCCGGCGATTTCGTGCAGGTTCGGCGCGCGCTCGTAGAGTTCGGCGCACTCCTTGTCGCTGCGCATGTCGTTCCACAGGATGGCGGGGCGCAGCACGTTGTCGTATGAATCGAGCAGCACCGCACCGTGCATCTGACCCGAGAGGCCGATGCCGCGCACCTGCGCGAATTCATCCGGGAATTTGTCGCGCAGCTTGAAGAGCGCGGCGCGCGTGCCTTCCCACCAGTCGAGCGGATTCTGCTCCGACCAGCGCGGCTTCGGACGCGATACGGTAAACGGCGTGCCCGCCGTGCCGATGACGCTGCCGTCGCTCGCGAGCAGCAGAACTTTCACTTCGGAGGTGCCGAGGTCGATGCCTAAGTACATGAACGGACCCTTTGTCGTCGCCGGGATCGAACCCGGCCAAAAACAGGCGTGACGCCGATGCAGCGGGAGGCGCTAATTTAACGCCACGCAGCGCGCCGCGCCATGGGCACATTACCCGAGCGGCGCGGCGCTGGTTTCAACTCGCGTTTAGGGCGGCGATAACATCGGGCTTATGGGCGATTGGCGAGCCACGCATCGACCTTCGAAATCGCGTTGCGCATCACGCGCTCGAGACCTTCGGTCTGCGCCATGCTGCCCCACAGGAGCTTGTCTGCCGTGAACGCCTTGACCGGATCGGTGGCCGTGAAGAAGGCATGCGCGGCCGATGGGTCCATCACCCCGTCCTGATACGTGTAAGGCAGCTTGCCTTCGTGCCAGCGTTCGAGAAAGCGGAAGAAGAGCGCGGGCAGGATGGCGGTCGAATCGGGATCGACGTTGCGTGCGAAACATTCGGAGAGCGTCGGCGCGATGAAGCCCGGCAGCTTCGAGAAGCCGTCCGCCGCGACGCGCTGGTTCGTGTCCCTGATATAGGGATTGCTGAAACGATCGAGCACGACATCGCGATACTTCGCGAGATCGATCGGACTGGGCGTGAGGCAGGGGATGACGTCGTCGGTGACGTAGGCGTCCGCGAGCGCGCGAATTTCCAGGTCCTGCGTGCCTTCGTGGATGTATTGCAGCCCGACGAGCGTGCCCGCCCACGCAATGCAGCTATGGCTCGCATTCAGGATGCGGATCTTCGCTTCCTCGTACGGATGCACCGATTCGACCATCTCCGCGCCGACCTTCTCCCACGCGGGCCGCCCGGCGACGAAGTTGTCCTCGATCACCCACTGGATGAACTTCTCGCCCATCACGGGCGCTTTGTCGTCGAAGCCGGTCGCGGCCTTCACGCGCTCGGCGACATCGGGCGTCGGACGCGGCGTGATGCGATCGACCATCGCGTTCGGGCACGACGTGTTCGCGATCATCCAGTCGCGCAGCGCGGTCTCGCCGCGCCGCTCCAGGAATTCCAGCATGCCCGCCTTGAATCGGTCGCCGTTGCTGCGCAGGTTGTCGCAATTCTGCAGCGACACCTTGCCCGCGCCGTTTTTCATGCGCGCATCGAGGATGGCGGCGAGCGCGCCGTAGATGGTCGTCTTCGCGCCTTTCAGATCGGCGGCGAGATCGGTGTTGGCGGTGTCGAGCTTGTCGTGCTCGTCGAGGTAGTAGCCGCCTTCCGTGACGGTGAACGACACGATCTTGCAAGCCGGATCGGCGCCCGTCGCGATCAGTTCGTTCAGATCGGCCGACCACGGCACGACCTTCCTGATCGAGCGGATGGTCTCGTATTCGCGCTCGCCCTTAGGCGTGACGGTCTCGAGCGTGTACGCCCCATGCTGCGCGGCGAGCGCTTCGAGCACGGCATTCATGTCGCCGCGAATATTGCCGACGGCGAGCGACCAGCTCGTATCGCCCGTTTCGTTCAGTCGGTGCAGATACCACGCCTGATGCGCGCGATGAAAAGACCCGGCGCCGATGTGCAGGATCACGTTGGCTTCGCTAGTCATGTCGTCTCTTCCTCTGATTGGGATGCGCGCCCGTTCTTCGCGGACGGCGGGTCGCGATGGCGCGCGAGGCGCTCAAAGCGCTCAAGGCGCTCAAGGCGCTGAAGTGAGCATTTGCTCTGTCGTTGATCGAATGATCGTATTCGCCCGGACTAAAGTCAAGGCGCGATAGTTCGTGCGACGCCGCGCAAACCGCGCGTCGCGCGAACGGCACATCCATCGCCGACGCGCGCTCCGGACGGCGCTGCGGCGCACAAATTCCATCGACGGGTACGCATCGGGAATAACCCGTATAGGCAAGCTGACGGCCAATGAACGAAGGTGCGTGAGCCAATTGCCTTTAACGATAGGCGCAAAAACAGAACGCGGGAGACGGACATGAATTATGTGATCGGCATCGACATCGGCACGCAGAGCACGAAGGCGCTGCTCGTCGAAACCAGCGGCGCGATCGTCGCGCAGCATTCGAGCGCTTACCATCCGGATACGCCCAAACCGTTGTGGGCGGAGCAATGGCCTTCGGTATGGTTCGAGGCCGTGACGGAGTGCATCGCGGCGGTCGTCGCGAAGGCGCGCGAGAAGGGCGTCGCTTCGAGCGATGTGAAGTCGCTCTGCGTGAGCAGTCTTTACGGCGGCTCGGGCATTCCCGTCGACGAGCACATGGAACCGCTCTACCCGTGCCTCATCTGGATGGATCGGCGCGCGACGGCGGAAGTCGACTGGGTGCGCGCGAACGTCGACATGAAGCGGCTGGAAACGATCACGGGCAACGGCGTCGACAGCTATTACGGTTTCACGAAGATGCTCTGGCTGCGCCGCCATCAGCCCGACGTATGGAACAAGACGCGCTATTTTCTGCCGCCCAATGCATTCGTGATCCAGCGACTGACTGGCGAGCTCGCCGTCGACCACAGTTCGGCGGGGAATATCGGCGGCGTGTACGACGTGGCGAAGCGCGCGTGGTCGCGCGAGGCGCTCGACATGCTGGGCATTCCCGCTTCGATGATGCCGCAGCGGCTCGTCGAATCGTCGGAAGCGGTGGGCGGATTGTTGCCGCAGTGGGCCGACAAACTGGGGCTTGCCGCAGGCACGCCGATCGTCGCGGGCGGCGTCGATGCGGCGGTCGCGACCTTCGCGGCGGGCGTCACGAAGGCGGGTCATCACGTCGCGATGATCGGCACGAGCATGTGCTGGGGCTACATCAACCAGACCGTCGATGCGAGTCACGGACTCGTGTCGATGCCGCATGTCTACAACGGCAAGCACGATCTCTATGTGTTCGGCGGCGCGAGCACCGCGGGGCAGTGCGTCGCGTGGTATCGCGATCAGTTCTGCCAGGCCGAAATCGCCGCGGCGAAGACGATGCCGCATGGCGACCCGCATCGGCTGCTGGAAGATGCGGCGTCGAAGGTTGCGGCGGGTTCGGATGGCGTCGTGTTTCTACCGTATCTGATGGGCGAGCGCAGCCCCGTCTGGGACGCGCGCGCGAGCGGGACGTTCGTCGGGCTCAACCTGTTTCATACGCGCGCGACGCTTTATCGCGCGGTGCTCGAAGGCGTCGCGTTCGCGTTGAAGCACAACATGGAAGCGGGGCGGCGCGGGGCGCAGTCGCTCGATGACCGGTTGATCGTCGTCGGCGGCGCGGCGCATTCGGATCTGTGGATGCAGATCATCGCCGATGTGACCGGCTATCCGGTATTGTCGATCGAGCAGGACGTCGAAGCCGCGATGGGCGCCGCGCTGCTGGCGGCGCTGGGCGCGGGGCTGGTGTCGCGGGAAACGGCGGAAGGCGGATGGGTCACGCTCGTCGAACGTGCGCAGCCGGACAAGGAGCGGCAGCGGGTCTATGCGGATCGCTTCGGCGTCTATCTCGATCTCTATCCCGCGTTGAAGCCGCTGATGCACCGTTTGCGGGTCGAATGAGGCGAATGAGCGTCCGGGGCCCGCCGCGATTCACCGGCCGTGCACCGGATGCGAATCGAACACCGGTCCCTGCACGAAGTGCACGTCGAACTGCTGCAATGCGTTGAACTGCGCTTCGTCGCGGACATTGGAGAAGATGAGCGGAATCTTCAGCCGATGCGCATACGCCACGAGATGCTTCACTACGGAATCGCGTAAAGCCTGCGCCGCATCCATCTTGATGAAATCGAGCCGTGCCATATCCGACACCGCCATGATCTGCCCGGCATTGGGCAGATTCCCCGCGACCTTGAACCCGTAACGCTGATAGCTCTTGGTGAGATAACCAAGAAACGTCTTGTGCGCGACGGCGGCAGCCGGCAATTCGATCACCACACGCGACGGCGTCATGCCGAACTCCGTCAGCACGGAAGAAAAGTGCAGCCCGTGGTCGTACTTCACGCTCTTCAACAGCCGCTCGTGCACGCGCAAAAACAGAAGCCCCGGCCGATGCGGCCCGAAGAAATTGAACGCGTGCACCGCGCGCGATAGGCGGTCGAGCGCGACCAGTTCGCGATCGTTTTCCAGTTGGCCGAACGGATCGTGCGGCGCATCGCCCTGAATCAACGTCAACGCCTGCACGCCGAGTTCATCGCCGAAACGCTCGGCGCTCTCCGGCGATGCGCTCAATGTCTGCGGGAAGCTATGCGTGCCGACATCGAAGATCGGCTCGTAGGCGCTCGAAATGCACAGATCGCCGTACCGCGCGATGGCCTGCCCGGCGTGCTCGTTCTCGCCGAGCGCGACATGCGCGCCGAGAAACGGATGTTCCGCGGCGCGGGCGACGAGTTCAGGCAAGGACGGGGCGATCATGGATGGAGCATTCGTATTGTGAGGCGTGCCGTACCGGGCGATTGTCGTCGGAAGGGTCGATGGTATCAGCGCGCAGCACCGCGTCCAGCACCAAATTCACATATTGATATGCCGGAGTAAGGGCGTCGATTAAGGGTATACGAGCAATTTCACTAATCGTAATTGGTTTTACCATGCGTAAAACATCGCGACAGCGTGCCGCGCTCGCCGTCGCCGCCTGACCGTCGCATTTTTTCGCCGAGGATTTCGACCATGCCAACGTTCGAGACGCACACGGACGCGAATCAGCACTATCAATCCGGCTTCGCCAACGATTTCGCCACCGAGGCGCTGCCGGGCGCGCTGCCCGTCGGCCGCAATTCGCCTCAGCGCGTGGCCTACGGCTTGTATGCCGAACAGCTTTCGGGCACGGCGTTCACGGCGCCGCGCGCCCACAATCGCCGCTCGTGGCTCTATCGCATCCGGCCGGGTGCCGTGCACAAGCCGTTCACCCGTATTCCCGCCGACACGATGCGCGCGAAGCTCGTCGGCAATTTCGGCGCGGGTTCGCCCGATGTGCCGCCGACGCCGCCCAACCAGCTTCGCTGGGACCCGCTGCCGATGCCCGCCGCGCCGACCGATTTCATCGACGGATGGGTGACGATGGCGGGCAACGGCGCCGCCGAATCGATGACCGGCTGCGCGATTCATCTCTACGCCGCGAACCGGTCGATGCAGGACCGTTTCTTCTACAACAGCGACGGCGAGCTGCTGATCGTGCCGCAGCAAGGGCGCCTCGCGATTTCGACGGAGCTCGGCAAGCTCGACGTCGAGCCGTACGAGATCGCGGTGATTCCGCGCGGCGTGCGCTTCTCGGTTGCGCTGCCCGAAGGCGCGGCGCGCGGCTATATCTGCGAGAACTTCGGCGCGCTCTTTCAGTTGCCCGATCTCGGTCCGATCGGCTCGAACGGGCTCGCGAATCCGCGCGACTTTCTCACGCCGCAGGCGGCCTATGAAGACCGCGAGGGCAAGTTCGAGCTCGTCACGAAGATGAACGGCGTGCTGTGGCGCGCGGATATCGGTCATTCGCCGCTCGATGTCGTCGCGTGGCACGGCAACTACGCGCCGTACAAGTACGACTTGCGCCATTTCAACACGATTGGCTCGATCAGCTACGACCATCCCGATCCGTCGATCTTCCTCGTGCTGCAATCGCCGAGCGACACGCCGGGCGTCGATACGATCGACTTCGTGATCTTCCCGCCGCGCTGGCTCGCGGCCGAGGATACGTTCCGGCCGCCCTGGTTCCATCGCAATGTCGCGAGCGAGTTCATGGGCCTCGTGCATGGCGTCTACGACGCGAAGGCCGAAGGCTTCGTGCCGGGCGGTGCGAGCCTGCACAACTGCATGTCGGGACACGGGCCGGATGCCGGAACGTTCGAGAAGGCATCGAACAGCGATACCTCGAAGCCCGCGAAGGTCGACGCCACGATGGCTTTCATGTTCGAGACGCGCACCCTCATCAAGCCGACGCAGTTCGCGCTCGACACCGCGCAACTGCAGGCGAACTACTACGAGTGCTGGCAAGGCCTCACGAAACACTTCAATCCGGAGCAACGATGAACGACGCGCTGAAGGCCACACTTGCGCCTGCCCTGAAGAGCTGGATCGAATCCGCGAACGATCCCGCGAGCGACTTCCCGATCCAGAACCTGCCGTTCGGTATTTTCAGCGACGCGGTGAATGCGCAACCGCGCGCGGGCGTCGCGATCGGCGAGTGGATCGTCGATCTGGCCGCGCTCGAACGGGCGGGTCTCCTCAAAGCGCAAGGCACGTTCGACAAGCCCCGCCTGAACGACTTCATCGCGCTCGGACGTGAGACATGGCGCGACGTGCGCATTGCGCTCTGCGCCTTGCTCGCGCAGGGCGACGCGACACTGCGCGACGACGAATCGCTGCGCCGCCAGGCGCTCGTGCCGCGCGCCGGCGCGACGCTGCATCTGCCGCTGGAGATTCCCGGCTACACGGACTTCTATTCGTCGAAGGAGCACGCGACCAATGTCGGCTCGATGTTCCGCGATCCGAAGAACGCGCTGCTGCCGAACTGGTCGGAGATGCCGATCGGCTATAACGGGCGCGCGTCGTCGGTGGTCGTGAGCGGCACGCCGGTGCGCCGCCCGAACGGACAGATCAAGCTGCCGAATGAAGATCGCCCGGTCTACGGCGCGTGCCGCAAGCTGGATATCGAGCTGGAGACGGGCTTCATCATCGGACGCGGCAATACGCTCGGCGAGCCGATCGCGTGTGAGGACGCCGAGGCGCACATCTTCGGCATGGTGCTGCTGAACGACTGGAGTGCGCGCGATATTCAGCAATGGGAATACGTGCCGCTCGGCCCGTTCAATTCGAAGGGCTTCGCGACGACCATCTCGCCGTGGATCGTCACGCTCGATGCGCTCGAGCCGTTCCGCACCGCGACGCCGCGGCAGGAGCCGGCGCCGCTTGCCTATCTGCGTCATGAAGGCGATCACGCGTTCGACATCGAACTGGAAGTCACGCTGCGCGCTGAAGGCGCCCGCACGGCCACGACCATTTCGCGCACCAACTTCAGGCTGATGTACTGGTCGATGGCGCAGCAGCTCGCGCATCACACGGTCGGCGGCTGCAATACGCGCGTCGGCGATCTGATGGGTTCCGGCACGATCAGCGGACCCACGCCGGAGTCGTGCGGCAGTCTGCTCGAAAGCACGTGGAATGGCCAGCGGCCGCTGCAGCTGGAAGAGGGCGGCGAGCGCGTGTTCCTGCAGGACGGCGATGAAGTCATCTTGCGGGGATGGTGTCAGGGGGAGGGGTACCGGGTTGGCTTCGGCGCTTGTGCCGGGCAGGTTCTGGCGGCGCGTGGTTGACGAACGAGCGGCCGGGGTCAGAGGTGGCTTCGAGATTTCGGACGGTTCGTCGTTGAGATGGAACCGGAGCATCATCGAGGCCCACGAACCTGGCGAACGGAGACATCAGGAGGACGCCAACGAGCCAAGGATAAAGCGCGCACGCCGCAGGCTTTCAGCGCTCAACAGGCAGCGCGCCGCGCTTATCCCCGCGCACGCTCGTAAAACTCTCGACAGAGTCGCCGATGCTTGTACACCGTCCCTGCTGGAAGCGCCACAAACATCAACGTGGCGCCCGCGCCTAAAGCACTACAGGTCCAGACGACCCCGGCATCCGACGCGATCACCGCGCCTTCAATCAGAAGCATTAGAGACCCGAGCACCGGCTGGGCGGTCTGTAAAGTCTTGAGGGCAGCGGCGATTTCGTCGGTGGTCGTGGGAATGGGGCGGAACAGGCGCGCCTTGGGCTTGGCTTCGTGTCTCCCAGCATCTGCCACGAGCCGAACAAAATCCCGACCGCCACCTCCGATACCGGGAACGCGCCGTCCTCGTTAAGCTGACACGCCAGCATCAAGCATAGGTCCGGCATGATCTTCCGCCCACGATATCCGTAGTGATAGCGAACCTTCTGATTCTCCATCCATTCATCAAGAATGCTCGGCACGTCCTTCAACGCGTAGCGAGACAGGGCGATATGTTCGTGTGCCATTTCAAGCTTTTGCAGCACTCCGCGAAAGACTGCCAAATGCGCTTCGATGACATCCCCTGCGGCCTGCAAGCTCAACACCTTCCACTGTGACCACGCGCGCCAATTGTTGAAGTTGTCTTTACAGAGAAAATTCCATAGGTCTACGCGGGCATGCCAGTCCTCGGAGGGTAGATAGAGCAAGCCGCAGAACGCACCCCAGACCAGAAACGGGAGGCCCAGTGCAAAGCCGAAAAATTAGCCGATACGATCGACTCGCCTTGTTTCCAGTTCAGGATCGTGACGATGAAACCCGCTACGAATACCACGACGAAGGCCAACACCGCTATCCAGATGGAGGGCGGTTCGATGTGCTTGTATTCGGGAACGTCTGGAATGCGCCTTGTACTCATGCGATGTCCATCCCCTTCGTGGTGGCGCGGACAACGTTGCCGCATTGGGTCAATCATCCATCGGCGACCCACTTGCGCCCGTCTTCCTCGTAGCCTTCACCGTGCTCGATGATGGGATTATCTCCATGCAGCGGACAGGACACGATATCGTGCTCGAGCGCGACCATGCGCCCGTGGATGTCGAACGAGGATGAAGCGGTCTTGACGACTCCGCCATGTGAAGCCGGGTGGCCCTTGCATACTGGATTTTTCATGTTCGATCTTCAAGAATAGAGAGCAAGCCGGGGCGGGATGCCCCGGCGTGGACACGATCGGCCGCGCGTTACGCGCTCATCCATTCCCAGAACAGTCTCGGCCCGGCGACATCGGCAATATCAACGGCGGGAAGCTGCTCGCCGATTCGGAAACGTTGCTCATACTGTGAATAGGTAATGTCTCCCTTGCTGTTGTACGAGAAGTCTTTCGCGCGCAGTACCCAACGGCCCTCGCGCGGGCACGTTTCACCGGGTTTGCAGATAGTCGCGCGGGCGAGGTCCGTCTCCCATTCCCAGCGGTCCCAGCGTTGGAAATCGAGATCGGGCGCGGCCGTGCCTTGCTCGAACTTCTTCACGAACTGATCGCGTGTGCCGGTGATCGACGTTGCGCGGTAGTAGCCGGATTCGGCAACCGTCGCGCCGGGCATAAGGAACGACACTTCCTTGGCTTTTCGGGATTCGAAGTCTTTCCACTCTTGCGGTGTGGAGGGGTAGTCGCGGTCGAAGGTTACGCGGTACGGATTCTTGTAGTCGGAGTGAAAATCGGCTTTGCCCATCGTTCCAACCGGACCGAATCCACCGATATCCATGAAAACCTGAACGTGGAATTCATAGATACCTGCTCTAAGCTTCACGTTCGGCGCTGCTAGGAATTTGAAGATGACTGAGCTTCGCGCGGGGATAGTGACGTTCTCTTCCGTAAAATCAGATTTGTTGACCAACGGTGCACCTTTTGAGCAACCGTCAAGAATGAGTAGACTCCCATGAGTATTTAGCGTGTTTTCAACCGCGCGACTCTTCGTCGTTATATCGAAATTTGGACCTGTCCCGTCACGGTATTTCATCAGCAAGCCACCGGAAATCGGGCTATCAACACCGTTAGCAATCCCAGGCCAATGAAAATCGTGATGGTATGCAACTGACTGCATCTTTCCTGCTGCGTCGAGCAAGGCGTTCCCGCTTGAGTCGGCCTGTACCAGGTCGACGGGAATGATCTTGATTCGAACGACCGCAGTTAGGATTTGGTTCTCTGCATCGTAATTGAGTTCGAAAGCCGTCGGGAAACTCCCTCCGCCCATGATCTGATTCTGTCTTTTGTCAAGCCAAGGGGTTTTGAACTTCGTCAGCGCCTTATACGTCTTAGTTTCGGTCGAGGCCGTACACTCCTTCTTCATATTTTTCAATTTCCAATCGCACCAGACAGGTTTGCCAATTTTGATAGGCTCCGGTTCTGGGTCCTGGTCCCTTGGCTTTGGCGATCGCTTCAACTCATGCTTCGAATCGTGATCCGCCTCGGGTGCGTCCGTTGATGGTTGATCGGTCGCACTGGCACCGGCCGGCACCGGATCTGACGCAACGGGGTCGGGCATTGCCTGCGATGCGAGAGCAGCGGGAACCGCGCTGGCACTCTGCGGCCGCTCCCAGTTCACTTGCTTCGATCCCGACGGCGTCGTCTTCTCCGCGAAGCTGTCGGAGTACAGCCACGCGTCGCAACTCGTCCTGAACGGCACCACCACGGGCGCGAACGCTGGACCGGCCAAATGCATGATTTCCGCCGCAGACTTCCTCAGACCCGGAAGCTTGAGCTGCAGCGGCTTGGCGCTACCAAGCGTGATAGTCCCGTCCTTCAATTCGACATACGCGCCGCCGCATTCGAGTACAAGCTCCTTGTCTGCCCGCACATGCACGGCGCCGTTCGCGCTCGTCACGATGACATCCTTCTGCGCGGCGAGCGCGAGCACATCGGACTGAGCCTGAATCTCGATCGGTCCTTTCCCGGCGAACATGCGAATACCCATCGTGTTCGCAAACAACGAAAGCACTTCGCGCGCGGCGATCGCGACGTTCTCGAAGGCGCTGACATTGAACCCGCGAGAGGTTACAACGCTCACGTCCTTGCCTGCGCCGATCATCACGCGATCGGGCGTCGCCAGTCCGATGCCGTGAGGCGCCGAAAGCGCAATGACCTGCTTCTTGATGTCCGCGAGTTCGTCCTTGAGCCATTGATTCTCGGCCTTCAGGTCTGCAACTTCGGCCTTGGATGCAACCGCACCCTGCGCCAACGCATCAGCTTGCGCTTGCGTGCGCTCGAATAGAGCCGTCGCGCCGCTCGTATCCGTGATCTGTCCTTGCGCCTTGTTCTGCGGTTCGGTCGAGATCAACAGACCCTGACCGGCCCTCAGTGCCCCTTTCGCATCGCTGCGCAGCTCGAAACCGAGTCCTCGAAGTTGGTCTCCACTGCTGACCGCATGACCAAGGTTCAGTTGTGACTTACCCGGCTCAGTGGCGATCTTGATATGTTCTTGATTCTCGCGGTCCTCGACCTGAATCGTGTTGTTGCGAACCGTGTGAATGACGACGTTGCGCGTGCGCCACTTGTGTTCCTGATGAACCGGATCGGTGTCCAGCGAGTTATGGAGCGCATGGAGTATGTATGGGAGGTCTGGATTGCCCGCGAAGAATGCGATGGCAACCTCAGAACCCGGCAGATAGGGCATGTGAAAACCGGTCTGCCACTTGCCTGCAAAGGGCTTCGCAAGCCGCAACAAGCAACTGTTCAGACCCGCCACGCGTCGCTCCCGGTCATCGTGGAACTGGACGATGTACTCACCATGTTCGTCGATATACGGACCGCTAAATCCGGGTGTCGACGCGATCGTCCCGGTAATCGTGCCTTCGATGCGCGGCCATTCCGATTCGCGCAAAGGCATCCGATACAGCCGGTCGGAAGGAACCGCGGTGAACTCGACCTTGTACCCTTGCTTGCGTGAAGCGCTGCATTTCATGCTCACGATCAGCAGCCCATACTTCGCATCGGCGAGCGTGTGGTTAGTGAACGCGAGGACGGTGCCGGGCGTCACATCCAACGCATCGCTAGTGCCCCGGTATTCGATTCGCGCGGCCTCTGCCGCCTCACGGCGCAACAGTGCTTCGCGCTGCGCGTCCTCCTTGGTTTCGATCGCCAGATTAGCCTTCGACGCTTCGCCGTAAGTGCTGGTGTCGTCATCCTTGGCGAAAATCTGTTCGGTCGCCTCGATCGGATAGGGTGCCTGCCGGTAGTTGTAGCTACGGACGTGATAGGTCGTCGGAATGCTGACCGCATGCATTTCCAGCGACTTCACCGACTCGGTACCCTGCGTTTCCATTCCGGCCTCGGGGCGGAACGGCAGTTCGAACGGACGATTCTCGTGTTCGGTATCGCGCCGATAATGCGTAAGGTCATCGCCGAAGCGAACGAGTTCGCAATCTTCGCCTTCCTCGCAGACGAACCAGATGCCGGTGCGTTCGCAGAGGCGCTTCAAAAACGACAGGTCGGATTCGTGCCACTGCGTGATGATGCGACGCTTTCGATACGTCCGATACAGATTCATCTCCACGCGCGCCCAAATCTTGTTGAAGCCGTGCTCCTTCAGGAGTTGTTGCATGACCTCCGGCTCGCTCTTGTCGAAGAAAAAGCGCACTTTCGGCGTGTTGCGAAGCAGCGCGAGGCGCGATTCCAGTACGACTTCGTAGACGCTCTGGTTCTTTGAAGTCGAGAGTTTGGAGAAGCCTGTGATCACGCCAAATTTGTGACGTGCCGGATCGGGCTTGAGTTGCCGTATCGCATCGTGCGGCGGCTGCACGAGAAGGGAGCCGCGCTTGCCCAGATATTCGCGCTGGGACAGATCGTGCGACGTATGCGTGAACTGAATCGTGTAGCGGCTCTCCTCTCCGATGGCTTCCTCGCCCTCAATGCTGAAGACATCCGCCGTGGCCGAACTCGGCGCGCTTCTTATCTCGAGAAAGTAGGGCTGATGTTGTCCTTGAAAAGCGCGCTCGCGTCTTTCAAAGTATTCGTCTCTGCGATTCAACGATTCCTCCTTCGTGCCAAGAACGTATAGCCAGAACAAAAAAGACCCGCCGTAGCGGGTCGAAAGCAGTGCTCAACTTCACGAAGCGCGTGCACCCATTGGGAATGGGGTTGGGCGCCGGCGGCCCTCCGGGAACCTAAGCAGGCCGACGACTCGGAGCGAGGAGCCTTGGGGTTTGAAGGCTAACGTGCAACCGACAGGATTTGTGTATCAATTCGTGTTGCTAAACGATTGGACGAAAGTGTCTGATATAAGCGGTCGAAAAATGGAAGCGGGCGGGGATTGCGTTCTCGTTGGACTCAGCTGTTCCAAGTTAAAGTTGATTTGGATACCGTAGAGTTGCTTATTCGCTAGCTCGCGAACCACTGCACGCGTGCAGAGAAAAGCTCGCATCAAAAATGACCCTGCGGTACGAAAAAGGTAGAGCAGTTCAAGCAGCCGGAGGCGCCGAAGCAGCCGCCCGTCGATCGACATGTACGACGTTCACTCCGATACCCGCGCGGACGACGCACGCCGCTCCCACCACGCCGCCACCAGAAACGAACCCGCCGCCACCGTCAACACGCCGATCAACGCATCCGCGCCGACGCGCTGCATCAGCGTCCCCGCGATCATCGGTCCGCCGAAACTCGCCACGCTCCACGACGCGCCGACGATCGCCGTCGCCGACACGAGCATCGGGCCGCGGAAGCGCTCGCCGCACGCGACGATCGAGAGCGTGTAGATGCTGCCCGCCGCCGCGCCGACCACGAAGAGCAGCGGCCAGCAGATCCACGGGTGCGGCATCGCCCACGGCAGCAACGGCAACAGCAGCACTACGACCACGCCCGCGCCCGCATGCACCTTCGCGCGCCCGATGCGATCGGCGAGCCAGCCGATGGGAAATTGCATCGTCGTGTCGCCGAACAGGATGGCCGAGGCGAATAGCACGCCGACTTCCTCGTCGATGCCGTGCGACATGGCGAAGAGCGGCATCAGCGAGAGCGCGAGCGTGTCGAAAAGGGCGAAAAAGCCCGTGCCGATCACGAGCGCGGGCATGCGCGGCAGCACTTGCCGCCAGTCGCCATGTTCGCCGTCGCCGGATGCGAGCGTGTGCGGCGTGCCGCGTATCGACGCGAGCGCGGGCAACGCCAGCAGAAAGATCGCGCCGCAGATCGCGAAGCGCATCGACGGCAGACCGCCGATCACGCTGACGAGCACCGGGCCCGTCATCTGGAAGAGCGTGAAGTTGGTCGCGTAGATCGCGACGACGCGCCCGCGCGTCGAATCGTCGGCGAGTTGCGTGACCCACGCCTCGCCGATCGTGAAGAGCAGCATCAACGCGGCGCCGCACAGCAAGCGCAGCACGGCCCACAGCCAGAGATCGACGGTGAACTGCATCGCGATGGTGGAGAGCGCCGCGACGATCACCGTGCCCACGATCGTCTCGCGCGCACCGCACCGTGCGGCGACGCGGCTCGCGAGCGGCGCGACGGCGAGACCGCCGCCCGCCTGCATCGCCGTCATCAGCCCGACGATGCCGGTGCCGTAGCCCGCCTGCGTGAGCGCGAGCGCGGTCAACGGCAGCGTCGCGCCCAGCCCGAGGCCGACGACCGCGACGCTCAGGATCAGCGCGAGAAAGTCACGCGAGAGAATGCCCTTCATGCAACGTACCGCGCGCCGGAAATCAGGCGGCTTGTCCGATCGAGAGACGGCGCGCGCGCTTGTCGAGCGTCGCCGACAGCAGCGTGAGGCCGAACGCGCTCACCGCCATCAGAATGCCGACCCACGGCAGCGACGTGAGCGGCGCGCCCGCGCTGATCACGCAGCCGCCGAGCCACGCGCCCGTCGCGTTGCCGAGATTGAACGCGCCCTGATTCAGCGTCGATGCGAGATTCGGCGCATCGCTCGCGCGATTCACGATCAGCATTTGCAGCGGCGGCACGATCGCAAACGCGAGCACGCCCCAGAAGAAGATCGTGATCATCGCCGGGATAGGCTCGTGCATCGTGCCGGCGAAGATCGTCAGGATCACGACGATCGACAAAAGGAACGTCAGCAGCGAGCGCAGCAGCTTCCAGTCCGCGAGCTTCCCGCCGAGCGTGCTGCCGACCGTGAGACCGAGGCCGAAAAGCAGCAGCACGTAGGTGACCGCGTGCGGCGAAAAGCCGGTTATGTCTTCGAGGATCGGCGTGATATACGTGAACACCGAGAACAAACTGGCCGACGCGAGCACGCTGATGCCGAGGACCATCAGCACTTGCGGGTTCTTGAGCACGTCGAATTCGCGCAGGATGCTGGTGTCGCGCATCTCGATGTGCTTGGGCAGGCACACAGCGAGCGCGCCCGCCGCGGCGACGCCGATCAGCGTGACGACCCAGAAGGTCGAGCGCCAGCCGGCAGCCTGGCCGAGCGCGGTGCCGAGCGGCACGCCGAGCACGTTGGCGAGCGTGAGTCCGGTGAACATCAGCGCGATGGCCTGCGCGCGGCGGTTCGGCGCGACGAGATCGGCGGCGACGACCGAGCCGATGCCGAAGAACGCGCCGTGGCAGAAAGCGGTGACGATGCGCGCGCCCATCAGCACCCAGTAGTTCGGCGCCAGCGCGCACAGCAGGTTGCCGACGATGAACACGCCGATCAGGCTCATCAGCGCCTTCTTGCGCGGCATCTTTGCGGTGACCACCGCCAGAATCGGCGCGCCGACCGTGACGCCGAGCGCGTAGCCCGACACGAGCATGCCGGCCGCCGGAATCGACACCGCGAGATCGCGCGCGACGTTGGGCAACAGTCCCATGATGACGAATTCGGTCGTGCCGATGCCGAACGCGGCAATGGCGAGAGCGAAAAGAGGCAGAGGCATGGTGGAGGCGGACGAGGTGTCACGTCTGGGCGCATCGTCGGAGTGAGCGATGCAGGCGCCGAGGCGGAGTTGAAGGCTCGAATTGTACCGAAAGGTCATTTTCGATGCTGGTATAAACCCTGATACCGACCGGCCCGAGCCACGCCTCGTCTGAACGGATATTCTTCTGCACGCGCCGGCGGCGCACGGGTCTTTCGGATGCAACGCCGCCATGCGTCAGATGTTTCCGGTAACACGCGTGCGGCCGTGCAATCCTTGCGTGTCGCAGATGCCGGAGAGTGTTGGAAAAACGCAGCAACAAGAACGCATCAACTACCGAACACGAAGATGTCACTGTCAAAAATCTATATTCGCTTCGCACTCGCATCCACGTTGCTGCTCGGCGCGCTCGCGCATGCCCAGAGCGACGCCGCCGGCCCCATCGCAACGAAGGCGGGCGCGCTGCATTTCCTGCGCGACGAATCCGGCATGGCCGCGCTCATCGACACACAGGTGTTCGATCGCTTCGATGCCAAGCGCATTGCGCATTTCGATGAAACGTCCGGCGGAAGCGCCACGGTCACGCGCATGCTCGTGCAGTCCGACACCGGCCCGGTGCTCTACGATTTCCGCCGCAATCCGCCGCTCGTGCAGCGCGTGAGTCAGCGCATGACGGTCAGGCGCGTGTTCTGGCAGGGCGAGGAAGTGGTGATGCAGTCGAATCTCGGCTGGTACGGCTTCCAGCGCGGCAAGCTCACGAAGCTGCAATCGTCGACGACGACCTATCACTGAGCGGAAACACGCGCTCGCCGGCGATCACGTACAGCGCTTCGGCGCGCACTGCGCCGTTCACCTCGAAGCCGCCCGTGAACGCGCCGAACGCGGGCAGCACGCCCGCGCGCGGTCCGAAGCGAAAGCAGGGCAGGCGCACGCTGTCGACGCGCGTCGCGAGCCGGTATACAGGATGCTCGTGTCCGGCGAGCGCGTAAGCGCCATCGACCGTCTGCGGATGATGGCAAAGCGCCCACGGCCCGAGCACGTGCGGTTCCTTTACGACATCGACGCCGAACATGGCGGGCAGCGCGCCCGCATGTTTGTCGTGATTGCCTTCGACCAGCACGAGTTCCAGCTCGCGATGCTTCGCGCGCCACGCGGCCAGCGCGTCGAGCGTCTCATCGGCGTGGGATTCGCGGGCGTGCAGCAAATCGCCGAGAAAAACGATCGATTCCGGCCGATGCGCCGCGACGAGCGCATCGAGCCGCGCCAGACTTTCGCCGGTCGTGCCGACGGGCACCGGAATGCCGCGCGCGCGGAACACCGCGTCCTTGCCGAAATGCGCGTCCGCGATGAACAGCGTGTTCAGGAGCGGATCGAAGGCCGCGCGGTCTGCCGATAAAACGAGCGCGTGGCCGTCCAGGTCGATGGTCAGGGCTTCGACTGCCATTAAATTGAGCGTGGATTGATGTTCAGATGCCGGCGTCTGCCCGCAGGACCGGCGCCGCGCGAAGCGCTTCGCCGAGTACCTTGCTTACCGATGCGCCGCATTCCCGCGCGTGATGCGTCGATGAGAAAGAGGCGTCGCCTTCGGCCCGCACTTCATACGCGGGTTCGGTCTCGATGCGCGTGCCGGAGGGTTGCCGTTCACGGCGGCGAATCGCGTGATCGACACGTCGTCGACTTCCAGCCGCCAAGTGTAGCTGACCGGGCATCCGTTCACGGACGAGCTCCCCGCCGGCAGAATAGGGATGACATGGCCTGGCCGGAAATCAAACAGCGATTGCCTCAGCGGATTGACCGACCTGCTCAACGTGATGTCGATGAGTTGTGCCGGAACGGGCTTCAGCGCGTTCTGCATCGCCGTGCTCATTGCACTCCCTCTTTCGACGAAGTTCGAATTCGCCGCGCCGCCAGCACGAAAAGCATCAGGGACGCAGCGCCGCCTTCTCCAGATCCGCGAGCATGCGCTCGACGCGATCCGACAGCTTCTCCGTGCTCACCTTCTCGCGCAGCCGCGCGACGATCAGCGGGAACGCGAAAGGCGTCGGCTTCTTCGGACGCGTGAGCACGAGGCGGCTCGCGCTCATGCGCTGCAACGCGGCGCGGATGCGGCCCAGCTCGAGCTCCTGCAGCATCACTTCCTGATCCGCCTGCGCGAGCAGCAGATTCTCGCTGTCGTGCTTGCGGAAGACCTCGTAGAACAGTCCGCTCGACGCCTGCAACTGCCGCGCGCTTTTTTGCTGCCCCGGATGGCCTTGATAAATCAGCCCCGACACGCGCGCTATCTCGCGAAAACGCCGCGCCGACAGTTCGGAGGCGTTGAGACTCGCCAGGATGTCGTGCTCCAGATTCTGCGGCGAAAAGAGGCCTTGCGCGATGAGCGTTTCCCAGTCGAACGGCCGCGCCGACAGCAACTCGAAGCCGTAGTCGTTCATCGAAATGGAGAACGTGCCGGGCTGGTCGCGTGACGCCCGCCAGCCGAACAGCGATCCCAGACCGATATGCGCCATGCGGCCCGCGAACGGATAGCAGAAGAAGTGATGACCTTCGCGCGAGCGCACCAGTTCGACGACGAGCACGCCCGGCCCCGGCAGCGCGGACCACTTCGCCTGCAGGTCGAGCAGCGGCTTGACTGCGCGCATTTCGGGCTCGTCGTAGATGCCGTCGCTGGCGCGCGCGAGCATCACGAGCGCGGCGTCCGCGAGTTCGGACGAGAGCGGCATTTTGCTGCCGGCCCATTGCGGCATCGCGCCGCGCGACGAGCTCGCGCGTTTCACATAGGCGGTCATGTCGCGCACGCGCACGAGTTCGAGCGCGCGTCCGCCGAAGGTGAAGACGTCGCCGGGCTTCAGGCGCGAGATGAACGATTCCTCCATCGCGCCGATGCGCCCGCCCGTCATATACGCCACGTTGATGGTTGCGTTTGCAACGATCGTTCCGACGTTGTTGCGATGCCGGCGCACGAGATCCTCGCGCGGCACGCGATAGACGCCGTCATCGCCCTTCACGACGCGATGAAAGTCCGGATACGCCTTGAGCGACGTGCCGCCGCGCTCCACGAACGCGAGCGCCCAGTCGAACTCGTGCGCCTTCAGATCGCGATACGCATACGCGGTGCGGACTTCGTCGAGCATGTCGGCGGGCGTGAAGCCGCCGCCGATCGCCACCGTCACGAGATGCTGCACCAGCACGTCGAGCGGCTTCAACGGCATGTCGCGGCCTTCGATGCGATGCTCCTGAATCGCCCAGCGCGCCGCCGCTGCTTCGACGAGTTCGAGCGCATGCGTCGGCACGATCGTCACGCGCGAGACGCGGCCCGGCGCGTGGCCGGAGCGCCCCGCGCGCTGCATGAGCCGCGCGACGCCCTTCGGCGAGCCAATCTGGAACACGCGATCGACCGGCAGAAAATCGACGCCCAGATCGAGGCTCGACGTGCACACGACCGCCTTCAGTTGCCCGTTCTTCAGGCCGAGTTCCACCCAATCGCGCACCTCCTTGTCGAGCGAGCCGTGATGCAGCGCGAGCAGGCCCGCCCACTCCGGCCGCAGGTCGAGCAGCGCGCGATACCAGATCTCCGATTGCGAGCGCGTATTGGTGAATACGAGCGAGCTCTGCGCGTGATCGATTTCATCGGCGACGGGGCCGACCTGCCGCACGCCGAGATGCCCGCCCCACGGAAAGCGCTCGATCGTCTCCGGTATCAGCGTATCGACGACGAGCGTCTTCGGCTGCGCGCCGCGCACGACGACGCGCGGCGTTTTCACGGGATGCAGCAACGCATCGTGCGCGAGCGCGAGGTTGCCGAGCGTGGCGGACAGGCCCCAGATCTGCAATTCCGGCCGCCAGCGCGCGAGCCGCGCGATCGCGAGTTGCGTCTGCGTGCCGCGTTTGTTGCCGAGCAACTCGTGCCATTCATCGACGACGATCATGCGCAGGTGCTTCAGTTCCTCCTGCGCATTGGCGCGCGTGAGCATCAGCGTGAGGCTTTCGGGCGTCGTCACGAGCGCGGAGGGCATGCGGCGATTCTGGCGCGCGCGTTCCGTCGACGACGTGTCGCCGGTGCGCAGGCCGACCGTCCACGGCACGGACAGCGCGCTCACCGCGCTTTGCAGCGCGCGGGCGCTGTCGGCGGCGAGCGCGCGCATCGGCGTGATCCAGAGGACGGTCAGCGGCGCCGGCAATGCGTTCGGCTTCGGCGGCGCGTGGGCATACGCGGCGAGCGCGCCGAGCCACACGGCCCAGGTCTTGCCCGCGCCGGTCGTCGCATGCAGCAGGCCGCTCGCGCCGCGCGCGATCTCGCGCCACGCTTCGCGCTGGAACTCGAACGGCTGCCAGCCGCGGTCGTCGAACCAATGCGCGATGCGCTCGTCGATCGGCCTGACGGCTTCGTTCTCGTCGTAGGCGAAAGGCGCGGGCGTGAAAATCTCGGCTGCCGCGTCGAGCTTCGCCTGCGCCGCACGCGTGCGCGGCACGCGGCGGGGACGCGGCGCGCGTCGCCTTTCTTCAAGCTCGCCCTTGTCCTCGTCCGATGCCTCCGGCGCGCTCATGCCGTCGCCTCGTTCAGGAAGCCCTTCAGCATGTCGAGCGTATCGGCGTCTTCGATCTTCTTGTCGGTGCGCCAGCGCAACATGCGCGGAAAGCGCACGGCGATGCCCGATTTGTGGCGCGGGCTCGCCTGTATTCCTTCGAAGCCGATCTCGAAGACGAGCGTCGGCGTGACGCTGCGCACCGGCCCGAATTTCTCGATGGTCGTCTTGCGCACGATCGCATCGACCTGGCGCATTTCTTCGTCGGTCAGCCCGGAATAGGCCTTCGCGAAGGGCACGAGCGTGCGCACGCCATCGGCTTCGTCCCACACGGCGAAGGTGAAATCCGTGTAGAGACTCGCGCGCCGTCCGTGGCCGCGCTGCGCGTAGAGCAGCACGGCATCGATCGAATACGGATCGATCTTCCACTTCCACCACGTGCCCGACGCCTTCGTGCGCCCGACGCCGTACATCGACGCGCGTTCCTTCAGCATCAATCCTTCTACGCCGCGCGCGCGGCTCTCGTCGCGCAATGCGGCGAGCGCGGGCCAGTCCGATGCGACCACCGTCGGCGATACGCGCAGCAAGTCGACCGCGAGCGATGTGGAGAGCGAGTGAGCGAGCGCATCCAGACGAGTGCGCCGTTCATGCAGGGCCTCCATGCGCAGATCCCGGCCATCGGTCTCGAGGAGATCGTAGGCGAGCAGCGCGGCGGGTGAGTCGGCGAGCACCTTTTTGGTGAGCGACTTGCGCGTGATGCGCGGTTGCAGGCGCGCAAAGGGCAGTGGCGCGTTCGCGCCCGGCTCCCACGCGAGAATCTCGCCGTCGATCACGGTGCCGTCGGGCAGCGCCGCACCGAGCGACGCGAGCTCGGGAAAACGCTCCGTGACGAGATCCTCGCCGCGCGACCAGATCCACACGCGGCCCGCGCGCTTCACGAGCTGCGCGCGTATGCCGTCCCATTTCCATTCGACGATCCAGTCGTTGGGCGAACCGAGCGTCGCCGGGTCCGCCTGCAAAGGATGCGCGAGGAAGAACGGATAGGGCAGGCCGATATCGCTTTCGTGCGGCGTGTCGACGTCGTCGCCTTCGGCGGCCGGCGCGATCAGCCGCAGATAGCGGGCCGCGCCCGGCGCCTGCCGGGAATCGGTCCAGCCGACCATGCGTTGCGCGATGCGCTTGTGATCGACACCCGCGACCTGCGCGAGCGCGCGCACGACGAGCTGCCGCGCGACGCCCACACGAAAGCCGCCGCCGATCAGCTTCGTCAGCAGAAAGCGCTCGCTCCAGTTCAGCTCGTCCCAGTAGCTCAGAAGCCGGTCGCGCAGCTCCGGCGGATTCGCGCCGCGCAAGGTCAGCACGCGTTCCTCGATCCACTGCGCGAGCCCGAGCGACGATTCGCCCGAGGCGGGCGGCAGCACGTGCGCGATCGTTTCCGCGAGATCACCGACCGCCTGATAGGACTCCTCGAAAAGCCACTCCGGCAAGCCCGCGCGTTCGCGCGCGAACTCGGTGAGAAGGCGCGTCGGCACCGACTGGCGCGGCTTGCCGCCCGCGAGAAAGTACGACGCCCACGCCGCGTCTTCCGGCTCCGCGCCCGAGAAATACGCAATCAGCGCTTCGAGCTTTTCGTTGGTCGATGTCGTCGCGTCGAGCGCGGCGTAGAGCGTCGCGAAGCGCTTCATGAGGCGGCGCTCTCGGGCTCTGCCGTATCGGCTTCGATGGCATCGTCGCCGTATTCGGTCTTGAAGGCGCCCGCGTCCAGCCCTTGTTCGCAGAGCCAGCGCACCATCGGCTCGATCTGGCCATGCGTGACGATCACGCGTTGCGCGCCCGTCGCGCCGATCGCGAGTTGCAGGCCGGGCCAGTCGGCGTGATCCGAGAGCACGAAGCCGCGATCGACGCCCTTGCGCCGCCGCGTGCCGCGCAGGCGCATCCAGCCGGATGCGAAGGCATCGCTGTAATCGCCGAAGCGGCGCATCCACGTGCTGCCTTGCGCGGACGGCGGCGCGACGATCAGCGCGCCCTTGAAGGCAGCCTTGTCCTTCGCGGCGATTTCGCTGACGAGGCGCGTC
This sequence comes from Caballeronia turbans, assembly GCA_001544655.2. Lineage (GTDB taxonomy): Bacteria > Pseudomonadota > Gammaproteobacteria > Burkholderiales > Burkholderiaceae > Caballeronia > Caballeronia turbans. The sequence goes on along the minus strand of FCOD02000006.1, from coordinate 20,654 downwards.
TGCGGCAGCGCGACGCCCGCTTGCGCGTATGCGCGATTGAGCGGCTCGACCGCGCCGTGGCAGAAGATCGGGCCGATGGCCGCATCGACGCCCGCGAGCACGCGCTGCGCCTTGCCGAACGAATAGCAGAAGAGCACCGATGCGCGCCCTTGTGCCGCGTTGTGCCGCCACCATGAATCGATGCCGTCGAAGATCTCGTGCGCGCTGTCCCATCGGTAGATGGGCAGGCCGAACGTCGATTCGGTGATGAACGTATCGCAGCGCACGGGCTCGAAAGGCGCGCAGGTCGGATCGGGCTCGACCTTGTAGTCGCCGGACGCAACCCACACGCGCCCCTTGTATTCGACGCGCACCTGCGCCGAGCCGAGCACGTGCCCCGCGGGATGCAGCGACACGCGCACACCGTTCACGACGACCGCTTCGCCATAGGCGAGCCCTTGCACGTCGATGCCCGGCAGCCTCGACAACAACACGCCGACGCCCGGTTGCGCAGCCAGATAATGCGCATGGCCGAAGCGCGCGTGATCGGCGTGCGCGTGCGTGATGACCGCGCGTTCGACAGGCCGCCAAGGGTCGATATGGAAGTTGCCCGGCACACAGAAGAGACCTTCGGGCCGCGCGACGATGAGATCGGAAGAAGTGTTCACTGATCGTTGAGGGATGCGTGCCGACAGCCGCTTGCCGTGCGTGTTGTCAGGCTACGTGGATGTGTTCGATTCTGGCAACAAAAGCACGCCACGTGCCCGTCATGCCGCTTTCATGAATCGCGTCTAGGGTGTAAAAGTTTATTTGGCTCGCGCGGCATGTTTAGTGGCTTGCGCTCGGGCCGCATGCCAGCGAAACACGCGCGCACGGGGCGCGCGCGCCGCGGTCTCCTTCATATGCCGAACATGGACACGATGGTTGCGCCGACCGCCGCAGAAGCGGTCTGGATCGTCAGGCTCCAGGGCCATCCGCAGTACGACTTCGTGCGCCTGAAACGGGTGTTCAACGACTTCGGCTCGCGCCATCAGGTCGTGCTCGTCGACGTCCGAAGACTCCTCGAGTGCGCCGATCGCGACGACACCGATTACGTGCTCAAGGCCGTCGATGACTGGCACGCGGGCAAGGTGCGCGGCATCCGCGAGTTCCTGGACCCGGACAATCCGCGCGTACCCGAAATGCCCTACGTTACGATCAGCGTGCGCCGCTCGCCGGGCTTGCTCGGACTGCTGGGCGTGCATCGGGAAGGGGTCGTTGCGTTTCGCAACGGGCAGCATCGCGCGCGCTATCTCGCTCACGCCGGCGCCTTGTGCATGCCGGTGGAGGTGCACGAGCGCGAGGCGGCATTGCTGCGCGAGATGTGCGCGGCGCCGGATGCGTCAAGTGCGGAGTACGGGGAGACTTGAGCGCTGCGCGAACCGGGCAATGATGTTCGGTTCGCGGCGCCAATGGGCGGACGGCTCAGACGCCATCCGGCCCTTTTGTTCGAGAGGTCTTCAGTTCGCGGTCGCCGAGGCGCCCCGCATCGTTTGCAAGGGCATGACCGACTGCATCGGCGGGCGCAGGGTCTCCTCGGAACGCATGCCTCTGGCGGCGAATTCCCGACCCAGATAGTCGAGCGCGTAGTCGATGAAAAAGCGCGTTTTCGCCGGCAGATACTGCCTTCCCGGATACACGATCGATATCTTCATGTCGGGGTCGTCGATCGAATAGCCGTCCAGCAGGCGAACGAGCGTGCCTTCTTCGAGATCCGCGCGCACGATGCCTTCGGGAAGGATCGAGAAGCCCATGCTCTTGAGCGTGGCGAGACGCACCATCAGCCCATTGTTGACCGTGTACACGGGCGCGAGCGTGATCTGATCCGCGTCGCCGAGACGATGCCGGAAGTGCCACGTCTGGCTGCGCATCTCGTTCGGCAGTCCCACGGAAGGCAGTGCGTGCAAGTCGGTGGGCGAGGTGGGCATGCCATGCTCGGCGACGAATGCCGGCGTCGCGACCGGCACGAGCGAGTTGGTGCCGACGGGCCGCTCGATGAGCGCCGTGCTCGACACCATGAAAGCCGTGACAATGCCGACGTCGTATCCGTCCTCGACAAGATCGACGTGCCGCTCGGCGAGAGTCAGGCGCACATTGACCTTGGGATAGACCTTTCGAAAGCCGTCGATGAGCGGCGTGAGCGTGAGCAGCGAGAGCGCGCTAGAGGCGACGACGCGCAGCGTGCCGCTCGGCTCGCCCTCCGTGTGGGTGACGGTCGATTCCAGATGGTCCAGTTCTTCGAGCAACGCGCGGCAGCCTTCCAGGTAACGCGTGCCGGCTTCGGTGAGGGAAAGATTGCGGGTCGTGCGGTTAATTAGGCGGGTCCTCAAATGCGCTTCGAGCATGGCAATAGCCCGAGTGACCAGCGCGTTCGAGACGTCTAGTTGTTGCGCGGCGCGGCGAAAACTTTCTGTGTCCGCCACGCGCACGAAGACGCGCATTGCATGAATCTGGTTCATCGTGAGTGCCTCGCGGTGTACTACGTGGAGCCGGATCTACGCGCATATCACATGCGCGTGTCCAGCGATTGACGGCCTATGAATCTGATAATATTGACAGGCAGACAAGATTGCAATATTAAAATCAGAAAGTTTTGCAGGGAAAGGGATTTTTTTTACGAGCGGCCGACTTTGTTTTGGGAAGCGGTTATCGAACCCGGGGCGTCGTTCTTTAATCTGGAACGATCCTTTCCAGAGCCGTTATATATAAGGCTTTTCGGCAGATCGGATTCACTTTTCGCAGAATTTTTTATGATATATGTAGTGTTTTCTTAAATCATCGAATTTCCTGCTGGCACAACTGCGAACGGGGGATTGATATATCAGAAAGCCCCGTTGAAAGATTTTGGTTATTGATTTTGTATTTTGATAAAGAGTCTTACTGAAAGATTACACCGGAAGCCTATTCGATTCACTTAACGAGAAGTGCGCCATTCTGATCAAAAAATATTGAAGGTGCCGTGATATGGAACCCGCTTGCCGCACAATTTTTCTGTTTTGAAGTCTCGCAATCGGCTATCTCATCGGCTTCGTGAAGTTGGGCCATTCAACTCGCGGCGTCTGCGGCATGCTTAGCGTTGCGTCGATTTCTCGGCAAACCGGCGCGTGTAATTCGCGAATCTCAAGAACATCGTATTTGCGCTATTCATTTTTACGCCCGGTTTCACGGGCGGCCTGCGGTTCTTCGCGAACATCGGGCGCGGCTGTCGATTACGACGCGCGCCGTTGATCGTCGATATCGTCGTCGTGGTCGCGCTCGTGCTGGGCGCTGTCATCGTCCTCAAGCTGGATGCGGGCCTGCTCGCGGGCGGCGCAACGGAGTCCGCCGCGATCGGCGCGGCACCGGAGGCCATCAACCGGCCTGCCTGCCGCCGACACCGCGCGGCTGCAGGTGACTATGCTGCGCGACGAAGCGCGGCGCGTGTGGTCCAGGCTCGGCGAGCGGCGGCCGCGCGTTCAGAGTGACGGCGGCCGCGGTTTCCATCGGCGAACTGGAGAAGCGCGTCGAGGACAATTCCAGCGTGCGCCGCCTGCGGCGTGACCGCTCGCTCATCGCGCTCCAGCCGCTCGTGTCGGACTCGTGTGACATGACGGGCGTGCTCCTTGCGCCATAATCGGCAGACACACAAGGAGGCTTTTTCATGGCTCAATCCAGTGCGTCGACAGTCACGCTTCCAACGGGCGAAGCGATCCCGAAGCTCGGTCAGGGCACCTGGGAAATGGGCGAGCGCGCGAACGCGCGCAAGAGCGAGATCGCCGCGCTGCGCGAAGGCGTCGAACTCGGCATGACGCTCATCGATACCGCCGAAATGTACGGCGACGGCGAAAGCGAGAAGCTCGTCGCGGAGGCGCTCGGCGACCGGCGCGACGAGCTGTTCATCGTCAGCAAGGTATATCCGCATAACGGCAGCGAGCGCGGCGTGCAGGCCGCATGTGAACGCAGCCTGAAGCGTCTGAAGACCGATCGCATCGATCTGTATCTGTTGCACTGGCGCGGCGGCGAGGATCTGGAAGGCGTGGTCGCAGGCTTCGAGAAACTGAAGCGCGACGGCAAGATTCGGCATTGGGGCGTGAGCAACTTCGACACCGACGACCTCGACGAGCTCTTTTCGATCGACGGCGGCGACGCCTGCGCAACCGATCAGATCTTGTACAACGTCGCGCGGCGCGGGCCGGAATTCGACCTGCTGCCGTGGCTGCTCGAGCGCCGCATGCCCGCGATGGCATATAGCCCGGTCGATCACGCGCGCCTGCCGCGTGGCGGCGCGCTCGAAAAGATCGCGGCGGCGCGCGGCGTGTCGGCGTTTCAGGTCGCGCTCGCGTGGGTGCTGCAACAGCCGCAGGTGTTTGCGATTCCAAAGGCGGCGGACCTCGCGCACGTCCGGGAGAATCGCGCCGCGCTCGACCTTCATTTGTCCGCCGACGAACTCGCCGACATCGATCAGCAGTTCAAGCCGCCGAAGTCGAAGCGCTCGCTGGAAATGCTCTGATGCCGCGCGCGATCAGGTGCACGCATGATGCGCGTGCACCGAGCCGAGCACGGCGACTTCGGCGGGCGTGCGCCGGAGATCCGCTTCGTTGACCTGCTTCGCGTCCGAGATGAAGTCATCGACGATCGACGACACCGTCGTATCCGTCAGGCACAGCGAGATGCGCTGCGTCTCGCTGACCGGCAGCGAAGCGCGCTGCGACAGGAACAGCACGCCATATTGATAACCGCGCACGATGCCGCGCACCGCGCCCACGCATTGGCCCTGCGCCGTGTTGTCGGCTTTCGCGGCGCACTGCTGAACGAGCGCGTAGGCGGAGAAGCTCGGATCGGCGGCGCCGGGTGTCGGTGCCTGCGGCGCGGTCTGCGCCTGTGCGGCCATCGCGACGCCGAAGGTGAGCGCACAGAGCGCGGCGGAAAGGGCGGGTTTCATCGGTTGAATCCTCGTTATCGTTGAACATCGAACCGATGAGAGACGCGGGAAGCCGCTTTGGTTCCGACGAATGAGCGCTTTGCCGCGCTTATCGCTCTTGACGCTGCAGGATTCGCAATTCGTCGACGGGAATGTGGCAATGGATCGCGTGCCCGTCGTCCGCATCGCGGCACGGCGGCGTTTCTGTCTCGCAGATCGCGCCGATCTTGCGCGGGCAGCGCGTATGAAACACGCAGCCCGAAGGCGGATTCGCCGCGCTCGGCAACTCGCCCGACAGCCGGATGCGCTTCGCGTGCGTCCCGTCGATCGACGGCATCGACGACAGCAATGCTTCGGTGTACGGATGCTGCGGTCCGTCGAAGACCGCGGCCGCGCGCCCGATCTCCATGATGCGCCCGAGATACAGCACCGCGATGCGGTCCGACAGATAACGCACGACATGCAGATCGTGCGAGATGAATACGTAGCTCACGCGCCGCTCGCGCTGCAGGTCCGCGAGCAGATTGAGGATCGCGGCCTGCACGGAGACGTCCAGCGCGGACGTCGGCTCGTCGCAGACCACGACGCGCGGATCGCCCGCGAACGCGCGCGCGATCGCGACGCGCTGCTTCAGTCCGCCCGACAATTGCCGCGTGCGTGAGCCGAGATAGCGCGCCGGCAGGCGCACGGCTTCCGTCAGCGTATGCAGGCGCTGTTCCTTTGCCTCGCCATGCAGCGACGCGAGCTTCGACAGCGAACGCGCGATCAGCCGCCGCACCGAATGCGCGCGGTTCAGCGCGGAATCCGGATTCTGGAAAACGATCTGCAGGGACTTCACCTGCGCGTCGCTGCGCTTGGTCACGCGCTCGGGCAGGAACGCGCCCTCGAGTTCGAGCGACGCGCCTTTATCCGGCGACACGAGTCCGAGCAGGAGCTTCGCGAGCGTCGTCTTGCCGCTGCCCGATTCGCCGACGAGTCCGAGCGTCTCCCCTTGCACGAGATCGAGCGAGACGTCGTGCACGGCGCGCACTTCTTCATCGCCGACACGGAAGGTCTTCGAGAGATTGCGCGCGGACAGCGCGAGCGGCTGATCCTCGCCGTTTGCGACATGCGCCGGCGCTTCCTCGGTCGAGCGCGGCAGCATGTGCGCGCGTTCGTGATAGTGGCAGCGCGCCATCTGATCGCCGTGCGCCGACGCGATGCGATAGGGCGGCGGCGCGTCCCTGAGACAGCGCTCGTCGGCGAGCTTGCAGCGCGGCGCGAAGATGCAGCCTTGCGCGATCGATCCCGGCAACGGCAGCGAGCCGGGAATCGTATCGAGCCGCCCGCTTGCCTTGGCGAGCGCCTCACGCGGCAGGCAGCGCAGCAGGCCGACGGTGTATGGATGCCGGGGCTTCGCGAACACGTCGGCGGTCGTGCCTTCCTCGACGAGCTTGCCCGCATACAACACGCCGACGCGATCGCACATGCGCCCGATCACCGCGAGGTTGTGGCTGATGAAGAGCACGGCCGTGCCGAGCTCCGCGCGCAACTGCGCGATGAGATCGAGCACTTCGGCTTCGACGGTGGCATCGAGCCCGGTCGTCGGCTCGTCGAGAATCAGCAGTTCGGGGTTGCACGCGAGCGCCATCGCGATGACCACGCGCTGCTGCATCCCGCCCGACAACTGATGCGGATAACTCTCCATCACGCGCTCGGGCGAGGCGATGCGCACGCGCCTCAGCATCTCGGCGGTGCGCGACAGCGCTTCGTCGGCGGATGCGCCCGTGACTTCGAACGCCTCGGAGACTTGCCGCGCGATCGTGAGCGACGGATTCAGCGCGCGCCCCGGATCCTGATAGACCATCGACACGGCATTGGCGCGCATGCCGCGCAGCGCGTCCGCGTTCAGCGATGCGACGTCGCGCCCCGCGATCGATATGCGGCCCGCCTTCACGCGCCCGTTGCGCGGCAGGTAGCGCAGCACCGCGAGCGCGGCGGTCGACTTGCCGCAGCCCGATTCGCCGACGAGCCCATACGCCTCGCCGCGTTTCACGCGCAATGTCACGTCCTGCAGGACCTCGCGCTCGCGGCCGCGCGAACGATACGCGACGGTGAGGCCGACGATCGTGAGCGCGTCGGCCTGGTCGCCTTTCGCGGCGCCGAAGGTTGGGAAAGCCGATGGCGGCGGTCCGTTCATCGGTCCAGCACTCCTTGCACGGCATCGGCGACGAGATTCACCGCGATCACGAGCGAGGCGATCGCGGCGGCGTCGAAAACGACGGTCCACCACGCGCCGCCCGCCATCAGCGTGTAGCTTTCGGACAGCGCGAGGCCCCAGTCGGCCGAGGGCGGCTGGATGCCGAAACCCAGGAACGAGAGCGTGGCGACGGCGAAGATCGCGTAGCCGAGTCGCACGGTCGCCTCGACGATGATCGGCGGCAGCACATTCGGCAGGATCTCCGCGAACATGATGTAGAGCGCGTTCTCGCCGCGCAGTTGCGCCGCGAGCACGTAGTCCAGATGGCGCTCGCTCAGGACCGCTGCGCGCACGGTGCGCGCGGTGATCGGCGCGAACGTCAGGCCGATGACGAGAATCACCGTCGTGTTGCTCGCGCCGACGGCGGCCAGCGCGAGCAGCGCGACGATCACGAGCGGCAGCGCCAGCAGCGCATCGATCACGCGGCCGACGACGGCATCGACCCAGCCGTCGAAATAGCCGACGACGAGCCCGATCGCCGTGCCCGCCGCGGTGCCGAGCAAGGTGGCGAGCGGCGCGATGGTCAGGATGTCGCGCGAGCCGACGATCACGCGCGCGAACACGTCGCGGCCGAGCTGATCCGTGCCGAACCAGTGATCGCCGGAAGGGGCGACGAGCGAGTTGAGCGGGTCGGATGCGTAGGGATCGTGCGGCACGAGCCAATGGCCGAAGAGCGCGCACAGCACCCAGAAGAGCAGGATCAGCACGCCGATATCGAAGGTGGCCGAGCGCATCAGCGCGCCGAGCGCTTCGAAGCGGCGCGGCCTGACTGGCGTTTGCGGCGCGACGGTCGTGCTCATCGGGCGTCTCCGCTCGAATCGGCGTTACGCAGACGCGGGTTGAGCACGATGTAGAGCGCGTCCGCGATGAGATTCGCCGCCGTATAGATCACGCCGATGGTCAGCACGCCCGCTTCGAGCATCGGAAAGTCCTTGCCTCGCGCGGCGGTATAGATCAGCGAGCCGATGCCCTGATAGTGGAACAGCGTCTCCACGACGACGAGGCCGCCGATCATGTAGCCGAGCTGCGTCGCGGCGACGGTCACGGTCGGCAGGAGCGCATTGCGCAGCACGTGGCGAAGAATCACGACGCGCTGCGGCAGGCCTTTGAGAATCGCGGTGCGCGTGTAATCGGCGTCGAGCGCCTCGACGGTGCCCGCGCGCGCCATACGCGCGATATAGCCGAAGAACACGAAGACGAGCGGCAGCACCGGCAGGACCAGATGCGCCAGTTGCGTGAAAACGCCGGCGTCGGCGGGCGCGGTCGCTTCGATCGGCAGCCATTGCAGCCACACGCCGAAGATCAGGATCAGCACGATCGACGAGACGAACTCCGGCACGACCGTCGCCGTCAGTCCGCCGATGCTGATGACTCTGTCGATCCAGCGCCCCGCGTGCAACGCCGCGTAGACGCCGCCCGCGATGCCGAGCGGCACCACGACGACGAACGCGAGCGCGCCGAGCTTCGCCGAGTTCCACAGCGCATTGCCGATGAACGGCGCGACCGGCGCGCGAAACGCATATGACTCGCCCATGTCGCCGCGCAGGAAGTGGCCGATCCAGCTCGAATACTGCGTGAAAAGCGGCCGGTCGACGCCCAGTTGATGATTAAGCGCCGCGACGGCGCGCGCATCGGCGAGCGGGCCGAGGATCGCGCGGCCGACATCGCCCGGCAGGAGCTGACCGCCGGCGAAGACGATCATCGACAAAAGCCAGAGCGTGACGAGCGCGAGCAGCAGCCGCACGCCGATGAAGCGCACGATGCGTTTCATTTTGGCGAAGTCGGCTACGTGCGCCGTCGGCGTGATCGTGCTCATTTACGCGGATACCGTCGCGCGGTCGAACCACATCTGCGAGATCGCGTTGAAGCGCACGCCCGAGACGTTGGCGCGCGTGACGATCAGCTGGTCGTAGAAGTAGGGGATCACGACCGGCGTTTCATCGAGCAGCAGGCGCTGGATCTTGCCGGACAACTTCTTCTGCGACGCGACATCGAGCGCCGCGACGAACTGCGCGACGAGCTGGTCGTATTGCGGATTCCTGAAGTGCGCGGCGTTCCAGGTGCCGCCGCTCGTCAACGGCGCGTTGAGGAACACGTTCGGCACGCCGCGATGCCCGTAATCGGTGATGCCGAGCGGCGAATCCAGCCAGTCCGACTTGCCGAACGTGCCCGAGCCGTAATACAGGTCCTGGCTCTCCACCTTCAGCTGGATGCGAATGCCGATCGCCTTCGCCGCGTTCTGCACGACGACCGCGAGATCGGGAATCTCCATGTACTTCTCGGTCGTGAGCGTGACGTCGAAGCCGTTCGCGACGCCGGCTTCGCTCATCAGTTTCTTCGCTTGAGCGATGTCGATCCTGCGCTGCGGCACCGCGAGATCGCTCGACGGAAAGACCGGCGCGAAGGGGCTGTCGTTGCCGACGGTCGCGCGGCCGCGAAAGAGCCCCTTCACGATGATCTCGCGGTCGATCGCGAGCGCGAGCGCCTGACGCACGCGCTTGTCCTTGAACGGCGACATGTCGCAGCGCATGTGAATCTGGCGATGCGAGCTCGACTTCGTGCCGAGCACCTTGAACTGCGGATTCGTCAGAATCGAGACGCCGCCCTGCACGGTGAAGTCGCCCATCACGTCGGCCTGGCGGCCTTGCATCGCGAGGAGTTGCGCCTGCTGGTCGGCGTAGAAGGAGAAGGTCACGCGATCGGGCAGCGATTTCTCGCCCCAGTAGTCGGGATTGCGCACGAAAGACGCACCGACCTTCGGCGTGTATTTCTCGAGCTTCAGCGCGCCCGTGCCCATGAAGGTCTTCTCGTAGGGCCCGGTGAAATTGGCCGGCAGGATCACCGCGTTATACGTATCCGAGGAAACGTAATACGGGAAATTGCCGTTGGGCGCATCGAGATGGAATTCGACGGTGTGATCGTCGATGGCCTTCGCCGAATCCTTCGACAGCACGCCCTTCAACACCGACAGCGCCGCTGAGCCCGCGCCCGGATCGGACAGGCGATTGAACGTGGCGACGACGTCCTTCGCGGTCATCGGCTGGCCGTCGTGGAACTTCACGTTCTGGCGCAGCTTGAAGGTCCACACGTCGCCTTTCGCATTCGACGACCACGACAGCGCGAGCGCGGGCTTGAGCGTCAGATGTTCGCTGTCGTCGTCGATCAGGAATTCGCCCGTCTGATTGATGAGCGCGAGACCGGCGGCGTCGGTCACGGTGAGCGGATCGACGGCGCCCGCGGGCATCAGATGCGCGACGCGGATCGTGCCGCCGGGCTTGCCCGCGCCTTGCGCACGCGCGCCCGGCATGCCGAGGAGGCCGCCCGCCGACAGCGCGATGCCGAGCATGCTCGCATGACGCAGCAGCTCGCGGCGCGTGAGGCGCCCGGCCATGAACTCGTCGATCGCGTGATTGCCCAGTTCGCCCGCATGCGGGCGGGCGAGGTCGAGGAAATGCGCGTCGGTCGAAGGTTTTTTCATCGTGTGCGGATGTTGTCGTTGTCGCGCTCGCCCGGGCTGCGCCGCGCAAGCGATCAGGTTAGCCGCGCCGAAAAGCGCCGCCGCGTCTTCGGGAGGTAGCAAGGCGCGCGCCGAGGCTGCATCGCGCGTCTCTGCGCCCGCTTCAGTGATCGTGTGGATGCTTGTGAATCGGATCGACCCAATAGACTTCCTCGGGCTTTTCCACGGCATCGATGTTGAGATTCACCACCACCGCTTCATTGTCGCTGCGCACGAGCACGCATTCGAGCGGATCGTCGGTGCTGGCGTTGATTTCCTGATGCGGCACGTAGGGCGGCACGAAAATGAAATCGCCGGGACCGGCCTCGGCGGTGAATTCGAGATGCTCGCCCCAGCGCATGCGCGCCTGGCCGCGCACGACATAAATGACGCTCTCGAGCGCGCCATGGTGATGCGCGCCGGTCTTCGCATTCGGATGGATCGTGACCGTGCCGGCCCAGATCTTCTGCGCGCCGACGCGCGCCGCGTTGATGGCAGCCGCGCGGTTCATGCCCGGCGTCTGCGGAGTGTTGGTGTCGAGCTGATCGCCCTTGATGACCTTGACGCCGTGTTCGCGCCAATCGATGTGCTGATGTGCGTCGCTCATGTCGGTACGGTTTATCGTCTGCGGATAAGGAAAAGTCCGTTGCCGCCACCAACAGAGCGAGCAACGGACTTCCGATACTACACGGTTCGATCGCGATTATTTCGCTTTCGCGTTGATGATGGCCTCCGACACGTTCGACGGCGTCTCCGCGTAGTGCTTGAACTCCATCGTATAGGTCGCGCGGCCTTGCGTCAGCGAACGCAGCGACGTCGAGTAGCCGAACATCTCGGCAAGCGGCACTTCCGCGCGCACCAGCTTGCCGCCGCCGCCCGCGATGTCTTCCATGCCCTGCACCATCCCGCGCCGGCCGGAGAGATCGCCCATCACGTTGCCCATGAACTCTTCGGGCGTTTCCACTTCGACGGCCATCATCGGTTCGAGCAGCACGGGCTTGGCGCGGCGCATTGCTTCCTTGAAGGCCATCGAGCCGGCCATGCGGAACGCGTTTTCGTTCGAATCGACGTCGTGGTACGAACCGAAGGTCAGCCGCACCTTCACGTCGACCACCGGATAGCCCGCGAGCACGCCCGCCTTGAGCGTCTCCTGAATGCCCTTGTCCACGGCCGGAATGAACTCGCGCGGAATCACGCCGCCCTTGATCTGGTCGACGAACTCGTAGCCCTTGCCCGGGTCCGGCTCCAGCGCGATCACCGCGTGACCGTACTGGCCGCGCCCGCCCGACTGCTTGACGAACTTGCCCTCGACGTCCTCGACCTTGTTGCGCACCGTCTCGCGATACGCGACCTGCGGCTTGCCGACGGTCGCCTCGACGCCGAATTCGCGCTTCATCCGGTCGACGAGAATTTCGAGGTGCAGCTCGCCCATGCCGGAGATGATCGTCTGGCCGGATTCCTCGTCGCTCGTCACGCGGAACGACGGATCTTCCTGTGCGAGACGATTCAGCGCGATGCCCATCTTCTCCTGATCGACCTTGGTCTTCGGCTCGACGGCCTGCGAGATCACCGGTTCGGGGAAGATCATGCGTTCCAGGATGATGATGTGATTCGGATCGCACAGCGTATCGCCGGTCGTCGCTTCCTTGAGACCGACCGCCGCCGCGATGTCGCCCGCGCGCACTTCCTTGATTTCCTTGCGCTCGTTCGCGTGCATCTGCAGGATGCGGCCGAGGCGCTCCTTCTTTTCCTTCACCGGGTTGTAGACGGTGTCGCCCGAATTCACGACGCCCGAGTAGGTGCGGAAGAAGATCAACTGGCCGACGAACGGGTCCGTCATGATCTTGAACGCAAGCGCGGAGAACGGCTCGTCATCGCTCGGATGGCGTTCCGCTTCCTTGTCGTCTTCCGTGTGGCCGAGAATCGCGGGGACATCGACGGGCGAGGGCAGGTAGTCGATCACCGCGTCGAGCATCGCCTGCACGCCCTTGTTCTTGAACGCGCTGCCGCACAGCATCGGCACGATTTCGTTCGCGATGGTGCGCTTGCGTAGCGCCGCCTTGATTTCTTCCTCGGTCAGGCTCTCGTGGTCGTCGAGATACTTTTCGAGCAGCTCCTCGCTCGACTCGGCGGCCGCCTCGACCATCTTTCCGCGCCATTCGTGCGCGAGTTCCTTGAGGTTGTCGGGAATCTCCTCGTAGGTGAACTTGATGCCCTGGCTATCGTCGTCCCAGACGATCGCCTTCATCTTCACCAGATCGACGACACCCTGAAAATGCTCTTCCGCGCCGATCGGAATCTGGATCGGCACCGCAACCCCTTTGAGGCGCTCGCCGATCTGCCGCTGCACGCGGAAGAAGTCCGCGCCGACGCGGTCCATCTTGTTCACGAACGCGATGCGCGGGACCTTGTACTTGTTCGCCTGACGCCACACGGTTTCCGACTGCGGCTGCACGCCGCCGACCGAGTCGTAGACCATGCACGCGCCGTCGAGCACGCGCATCGAACGCTCGACCTCGATCGTGAAATCGACGTGTCCCGGTGTGTCGATAATGTTGATCCGGTGTTCCGGGTAATTGCCGGCCATGCCTTTCCAGAAGGCCGTCGTCGCTGCGGAGGTGATCGTGATGCCGCGTTCCTGCTCCTGCTCCATCCAGTCCATCGTGGCCGCGCCGTCGTGAACCTCGCCGATCTTGTGCGTCACGCCGGTGTAGAAAAGGATGCGCTCGGTAGTCGTCGTCTTGCCGGCATCGATGTGAGCGCTAATGCCAATGTTCCGATAGCGCTCGATGGGAGTCTTGCGGGGCACGTGAACCTCCTGTGGATGTGTCGACCCTGGTCGCCGTGCGGCGACCTTCGGCGCGACCTGAAGTGGTGAGATGCGTCGCGCTGAATCTTTTTAGGATAGCGCGTCGGCAAGCTCTTTGCAGGAATCCTGCCAGCTCGGCGGAGGGGACTTTCCGGACGCAAAAAAACCGGCGTGTCGTGCGACGACGCCGGTTTCCTGGTCGGGCGAAAAGGGCTTGTTGCGGACTTATTGCGGGCTATTGCGCGCGCGGCAGGCCCTTGAGCTGCATGCCGGGCTTGATGCCCTTCGCGGCGAACCAGCCTTTGGGCATTTCGAGCGCATACACGCCGTTATTGCGCGGGCAGTGATTGTTCTCGGTCTCGGCCTGCATTTCGTCGATGTCGGTGATCGTGCCGTCCGCGCGAATGAACGCGATCGACAGCGGAATCAGCGTGTTCTTCATCCAGAAGCAATGCACGGCGTTTTCATTGAAAACGAAGAGCATGCCTTCGTTCGGTGCGAGCTTCGTGCGATACATGAGGCCTTGCTCGCGATCGGCATCGTTCGCGGCGACGGCGGCATCGATCACGTACATGCCCGCGGTGAGCTTCGCGCGCGGAAAGTCGGACGGCTGCTTGGCGCCGGGGGGCATTGTCTGTGCCTGCGCGAGCGGGACGGCTGCGAATGGCAGCATCAATGCGATCACGCATGCTCGAATCGTGGCGGCGATGCGCGCGCGCCGGGCCGAAGCCGTCGAACTGAATGGTGACACCAAGGCACGCAACAACAGATTCACGACGATGCTCCTTTCAAGACAAACGTTGTGCCGGAAAGCCGGCGGCCCCGCGCATGTTACTTGATGCGCAGGCACAAAACAAAAGGGCAGACGCCTTGCGGCCATCTGCCCTTCAACGCCGTAAAGACGACGGTAATGCTCGTTTTTGACTTCGCTATACCGCCGTTTTACAACGAACTTACTGAGCTGCCGAAGCGGCTTCCGGCGCCGAAGCGGCTGCCTTCTTGTGCGACTTGTGCGACGACTTGTGCGACTTCTTGTGCGACGACTTGTGAGCCGACGAAGCAGCAGCAGCCGGAGCAGCAGCGGCCGGTGCCGAAGCTTCTTGTGCGAATGCAGCGGTTGCGAACAGGCCAGCGACGAGAGCAGCGATCAGTTTGTTCATCTGTGAATCCTCAGCTTGAGTTAATTAACCAAACGACCCGGTCATTGAGTCATGTCAGTAAACGAGCCATCTACCTTTCGGTTGACAGTCGAGTCGATAAATTAATCTCGATACGACTGTGAACGCTTGAACCTTTCAAACTCCCTGGAGCACACAGGTTGTTGTAATCAGTTTTCGCTCATGCCGGATAGCTTTCTGCGGCATCTGACGCCCTTAACGCGTCGCGCGCGGAGTCGGTTGACGCGATTTACGGAGAAATGCGCAGCAGAACAAAAAATATTCGTTTCGAGATTTGCGCTACTCGATCTTCATGACACTGCGTTTAAGCGCATCGCACTGAACGATGCAAAGGCGCTTATTTGCGAGATAGTTGAATGCGATTCAACGAACGCGTTGCCACGGCGCGTCTGGCGCAACGTCCGCGGTCTCGCCGGGGGCGATGCCCAGCGCGAAGACATCGAGCGCGCCGATCGCCACGCGCACGAGCCGCAAGGTCGGATAACCGGCCGCCGCCGTCATGCGTCTGACCTGCCGGTTCTTGCCTTCGGTGATGGCCAGCTCGATCCACGTCGTCGGGATGGCGGCGCGAAAGCGGATCGGCGGCGTGCGCGGCCAGAGTGCGTCGATGTCGTGTGCACCGACGAATGCGGTGCGGCAGGGACGCGTCACATAGTCGCCGAGATCGACGCCTTTCGCGAGACGCGCGAGCGCGGCTGCGTCGGGTGCGCCTTCGACCTGCGCCCAATACCGCTTCACGAGCTTGTGACGCGGCTCTGCGATGCGGGCTTGCAGTGCGCCGTCATCGGTGAGCAGGAGCAGCCCTTCGCTGTCCGCGTCGAGTCTGCCCGCGGGATACACGCCCGGCGTCTTGACCCAGTCGCCGAGCGATGCGCGCGTTTCGTGCGCGGAAAACTGGCAGATGGTGCCGAAGGGCTTGTTCAGGGCGATGAGTGACATGCAAGGCGGCGCGCGGGGTGATCGGATGCGGCATCTTAATGCATGCGCCAGGCCCCGTCGGGCGCGCCGGGGCGGGCCAGCATGGTTAGAATGATGTAATGACGAACATTGGGGGCTGTGCGTCGCCCCCGCATGCTGCATCGCATCGTTCTCTTTCCAGTTTGTTTGCTTCCACTCAAGTCCGGCCTTATTTGGAGTCGACCATGCCGTATCAGCACATCAAGGTTCCGGCGGACGGTGACAAGATCACCGTCAACGCGGATTTCTCGCTCAACGTCCCCGATCAGCCGATCATCCCGTACATCGAGGGCGACGGCACGGGCGTCGACATCACGCCGGTGATGATCAAGGTCGTCGATGCGGCGGTGGAAAAGGCCTACGACGGCAAGCGCAAGATTCAATGGATGGAAATCTTCGCGGGCGAAAAGGCGACGCGCGTCTACGGCCCCGATGTGTGGCTGC
Organism: Caballeronia turbans; assembly: GCA_001544655.2. Lineage (GTDB taxonomy): Bacteria > Pseudomonadota > Gammaproteobacteria > Burkholderiales > Burkholderiaceae > Caballeronia > Caballeronia turbans. Next base: position 4,613 of record FCOD02000006.1, on the reverse strand, counting down.
CCGACGAGACCCTCGATGTGGTGAAGGACTACATCGTGTCGATCAAAGGGCCGCTCACGACGCCCGTCGGCGGCGGCATCCGTTCACTGAACGTTGCGCTTCGTCAACAGCTCGATCTGTATGTGTGTCTGCGGCCGGTGCGCTATTTCAAGGGCGTGCCCTCGCCGGTGCGCGAGCCGGAGAAGATCGACATGGTGATCTTCCGCGAGAATTCCGAGGACATCTACGCGGGTATCGAATGGCCGGCGGATTCGGCCGAGGCGAAGAAGGTCATCAAGTTCCTGCGCGAGGAAATGGGCGTGACGAAGATCCGTTTCCCGGATTCGTCGGGGCTCGGAATCAAGCCGGTGTCGCGCGAGGGCACGGAGCGGCTCGTGCGCAAGGCGATTCAATACGCGATCGACAACGACCGTCGCTCGGTGACGCTGGTGCACAAGGGCAATATCATGAAGTTCACCGAAGGCGCGTTCCGCGACTACGGTTATGCGCTCGCGCAGAAGGAGTTCAACGCGGAACTGATCGACGGCGGTCCGTGGATGAAGGTGAAGAATCCGAAATCGGGCAATGACATCGTCGTGAAGGATGTGATCGCCGATGCGTTCCTGCAGCAAATCCTGCTGCGTCCGGCCGAATACGACGTGATCGCGACGCTCAACCTGAACGGCGATTACGTCTCGGACGCGCTCGCGGCACAGGTGGGCGGCATCGGCATCGCGCCGGGCGCGAACATGTCCGATTCCGTCGCAATGTTCGAAGCGACGCACGGCACGGCGCCGAAGTACGCGGGCAAGGACTATGTGAATCCAGGTTCGGAAATTCTCTCGGCTGAAATGATGCTGCGCCACCTCGGCTGGTTCGAGGCCGCGGACCGCATCATTTCGTCGATGGAGCAATCGATTCTTTCGAAGCGCGTCACGTACGACTTCGCGCGCCTGATGGAAGGTGCGACGCAGGTATCGTGTTCAGGCTTCGGACAGGTGATGATCGAGAATATGTGAGGACTCACCTCAGTTCGATGTGTTAAGTAAAACCCCGGAAGGCTTGCGCCTTGCGGGGTTTTTGACTGGGCGCCAGCGCTTCATATATTTGAGAAGCGCCGAACGAAAAAAAACCCGGCTCGGAGGCCGGGTTTCACGAGGCAAAGTTCGATCGAACGGTCAGGCAGCGTCCTGGATGTTCGAAGCCTGCTTGCCCTTCGGTCCCTGGACGATCTCGAAGCTGACCTTCTGGCCTTCTTTGAGCGTCTTGAAACCGTTCATTTGAATCGCCGAGAAATGTGCAAACAGATCCTCGCCGCCTTCATCGGGCGTGATGAATCCGTAGCCTTTCGCGTCGTTGAACCACTTGACCGTACCAGTAGACATTCGTACTTCCCCTCTAACTCTTGTCGCACCCAGAGCACGCTCGAAAAGCTCGACGGCCACCCCACATTGTGAACCGCCCCCTCCTCACAAGCTCACCTCGGCCTCTTTTTTCGTCCGTGGTTGGCCCCCGGAAAAAAGTGCCAGTTTGATTGTTAAATCTCTTAAATCGGGTGTCAAGGAATTTTTGGGATGGCCGTTAAGCTCGTTGCAAAGAGCACATTCGTAGGGTAATTCCTGCTTTGCGTGTGTGCTGCCGTCCAAGCACGCCATCTTGAAAAGTCGCATAATCGACTCACGTGTGTGTTACCCGGCGGCCCGCGGCGCCTGCTCGGTTTGTTTTTTTTGAAGCTGTGCGATACTCGTTTCGACGAGGGGCAAGCGGGCCGCGCCGAAGCGTTGGGCAGCGGCAGGATTGAATGGACGATAGCTGTGCGAATGCAGTTTTCAGCGTTGCATTCCGACCGGGCGGTCGGTGCTGGAGCGGCAATTGCAAGGACGTCCGTGTTGTTTAGAATGGGTGTATGGCGATCAATCCCAACAAGCAGGATGGCACGGTACTGGAGCGGCAGGAGCAGAAGCTCAAGAAGCCGGCCATGTACAAGGTGGTGCTGCTGAATGACGACTTCACGCCGATGGAATTCGTCGTGATGATCGTGCAGGAATACTTCAATAAAGATCGTGAGACTGCGACGCAGATCATGCTGAAGGTTCATCGCGAAGGCAGGGGAGTTTGTGGGGTCTACACGCGGGATATCGCGTCGACCAAAGTTGAGCAAGTCGTTAGCCATGCACGGCAAGCGGGACACCCGCTGCAGTGCGTGATGGAGGAAGCATGATTGCCCAGGAACTGGAAGTCAGTCTGCACATGGCGTTTATGGAAGCACGTCAGGCGCGGCACGAGTTCATAACGGTCGAGCATCTGCTGCTCGCCCTGTTGGACAATCCGACCGCGGCTGAAGTGTTGCGCGCCTGCGCAGCCAACATTGAAGATTTGCGTCAGAACCTGCGCAATTTCATTCATGACAACACGCCGACCGTGCCGGGGACGGACGACGTCGATACTCAGCCGACGCTTGGTTTCCAGCGCGTGATCCAGCGCGCGATCATGCACGTGCAATCGACCTCGAACGGCAAGAAGGAAGTGACCGGCGCGAACGTGCTGGTGGCGATCTTCGGCGAGAAGGACTCGCACGCGGTGTACTACCTGCAGCAGCAGGGCGTCACGCGTCTCGATGTCGTGAATTTCATTTCGCACGGCATCGCGAAGACGAACAGCGGCGACGCCGCGAAGACGAACAGCGAAGCCAATCCGGAGTCGGAAGACGCCGCTGCGCAAAAGGAAACGCCGCTTGCGCAGTTCACGCAAAACCTCAATCAGCTCGCGAAGGATGGCAAGATCGATCCGCTGATCGGCCGCGAACTGGAAGTCGAGCGCGTGGTGCAGGTGTTGTGCCGCCGTCGCAAGAACAATCCTCTGCTCGTGGGTGAAGCCGGCGTGGGCAAAACTGCGATCGCAGAAGGGCTCGCCTGGCGCATCACGCGCGGCGAAGTGCCGGACATTCTCGCTGACGCGCAGGTGTATTCGCTCGACATGGGTGCGCTGCTCGCGGGCACGAAGTATCGCGGCGATTTCGAACAACGTCTGAAGACGGTGCTCAAGGAACTGAAGGAGCGTCCGCACGCCATTCTGTTCATCGACGAAATTCATACGCTGATCGGCGCGGGCGCGGCTTCGGGCGGCACGCTCGATGCGTCGAACCTGCTGAAGCCGGCGTTGTCGTCGGGTCAGTTGAAGTGCATCGGTGCAACTACGTTTACGGAATATCGCGGCATCTTCGAGAAGGACGCGGCGTTGTCGCGTCGTTTCCAGAAGGTGGATGTCACCGAGCCGACCGTCGAGCAGACCGTGGCAATTCTGCGCGGCCTCAAGACGCGTTTCGAAGAGCATCACGGCGTGAAGTATTCGTCGGGTGCGTTGTCCGCGGCGGCGGAGCTGTCGGCGCGCTTCATCACGGATCGTCATCTGCCGGACAAGGCCATCGACGTGATCGACGAAGCGGGCGCGGCGCAACGCATCCTGCCGAAGTCGAAGCAGAAGAAGACCATCGGCAAGAGCGAGATCGAGGAGATCATCTCGAAGATCGCGCGCGTGCCGGCGCAGAGCGTTTCGCAGGACGATCGCAGCAAGCTCCAGACGCTCGATCGCGATCTGAAGGCCGTCGTGTTCGGCCAGGATCCGGCCATCGATGCGCTGTCGGCATCGATCAAGATGGCGCGCGCGGGACTCGGCAAAACGGACAAGCCGATCGGCGCGTTCCTTTTCTCCGGGCCGACGGGCGTCGGCAAGACCGAGGTCGCGAAGCAACTGGCGTTCACGCTTGGCATCGAGCTGCTGCGCTTCGACATGTCGGAATATATGGAGCGCCATGCGGTCAGCCGTCTGATCGGTGCGCCGCCGGGCTATGTCGGGTTCGATCAGGGTGGTCTTCTGACCGAAGCCGTCACGAAGAAGCCGCACTGCGTGCTGCTGCTCGACGAAATCGAGAAGGCGCATCCGGATATCTACAACGTGCTGCTGCAGGTGATGGATCACGGCACGCTGACGGATAACAACGGCCGCAAGGCGGACTTCCGCAACGTCATCATCATCATGACGACGAACGCGGGTGCCGAGACGATGGGCAAGTCGGTGATCGGTTTCACGTCGCGCCGCGAATCGGGCGACGAAATGGCCGACATCAAGCGCATGTTCACGCCGGAGTTCCGTAACCGTCTGGACGCGATCATCAGCTTCCGCTCGCTGGACGAGGAAATCATCCTGCGCGTGGTCGACAAGTTCCTCATGCAACTGGAAGATCAATTGCACGAGAAGAAGGTCGATGCGGTCTTTACCGATGCATTGCGCAAGCATCTCGCGAAGCACGGTTTCGATCCGCTGATGGGCGCTCGCCCGATGCAGCGTCTGATTCAGGACACGATCCGTCGTGCACTGGCCGATGAACTGCTGTTCGGCAAGCTGCTCAACGGTGGCCGCGTGACGGTGGATGTCGATGCGGACGACAAGGTACAGCTCACGTTCGACGAAAACTCGGCGCCGCCGCGCAATCCGAATCCGGAAGCAATCGAAGTGGATTGATCGAAGGGGTCTTTGGAAGTAAAAACGGCGCGGGTTTGAACTGACCCCGCGAAGTTGGACGGTTAAAGTCTAGCGGGTAGCCAAGGCCTGAGTTCTGTATTGCACGGGACTCA